>CAVYHK010000001.1:0-88941 GCA_963768145.1 uncultured Bacteroidota bacterium
CTCTCTGGTCGAAGCGACAGACGTATTGCTGAATGAGTTCAATCAACCTCTCCAGGTCCTCATCGCTGTAAAATTCAATCTTTATTTCGCCCGCGTGTTTTTCGCCACAGTTTATTTTCACCTGAGTCCCCAAATGTTTTCGCAGTTTGTCGGCAAGATCTGCAATCACGGGGTCGGTCATGGTCAGACTTTGTGTCGACCCAGCCGTTAAACGCTTCTTCTCACCCTTGCCTCTATTCTGAAGCCGCTGGACTTCTTTTTCAACCTGGCGAACGCTTAGATTGTCACGGGCGATTTTGTTAAAGAGCCGAAATTGTTCATCGGAATTCTCGATCGACAGGAGCGCCCTAGCGTGACCCGCAGTGATGTCACCAGACACCAGCGCTTTCTGGATGGGCGCCGGTAGTTTCAAGAGACGGAGGAAATTTGACACAGTTGTACGATCCTTGCCCACCTTGTCTGCGACATTTTCCTGCGTCAATTTGCACTCGTCAATGAGCCTTTCATAACCGAGCGCAATCTCGATCGGATTCAGGTCTTCCCGCTGGAGATTTTCCGTCAATGCCATCTCAAGCATCTTTTCGTCCGAATCAACTTGAAGCACATAGGCAGGTATTTCACGAATGCCTAGCTCTTTGACAGCTCGCCAACGTCTTTCTCCCGACACAAGCTCGAAATCCCCAGTCTTAGTCCGGCGTACCGTTATTGGCTGAATCAAGCCGTTCTCTCTAATGGAGTTCTTTAATTCTTCGAGGGTTTCCTGATGAAACTCCTTCCGGGGCTGAAATCTGTTTGCAACGACCTTGGTGACCGAAATTTTCGCGAACGGATGAACAGCCAATTGGTCGGTAAGTTCCGGCGGAATATTGTCAAACGGGATAGACTCTTTCTTTATCAATGCGTCTAAGCCCCTGCCTAAGCGAATATTAGATTTCATAATTTCGCATCTTCTCTACTAGTGTCACGATGAACGGCGGTTCCTTCCATGTCTTTCAAAGGCCCCGAACCCTCTCCAGCCAGCGGCTTGGCTTGCAGTGATTCTTGTTTCATTCTCGACTTGCTGCGCTCCAGGAACTCCCTCGCTAACTCCATGTAGTGTCTCGCTCCCAAAGAAGCTGCATCGTAGAGAATGATCGGTTTGCCGAAGCTCTGTGCCTCGCTCAGCCGTACGTTCCTTCCAATCACAGTCCTGAAGACCCGCTGGTCAAAGTAGCGTCTCACCTCATCAACAATCTGATTTGACAGTTTCAACCGCGAATCAAACATCGTCAGGAGCACCCCCTCAAGCTCCAAGCCGGGATTTAAGTTTCTTTTGACGATCAATATCGTATTGAGAAGCTGTCCAAGCCCTTCCAATGCAAAGTATTCGGTTTGCACTGGAACGAGAACACTGTCGGCGGCAACTAGCGCATTCACCGTTAAGAGACCCAGAGAGGGCGGACAATCTATCAAAATGTACTCGAAGTCGTCCCTCACTTGGGCAATGCAGTTCTTTAAAAGAGATTGTCTGTCCTCCAATCCGACTAGTTCAACCTCGGCTCCGACAAGATTAATGTCCGAGGGCATAAGTTTTAGAAAGGACAGTGAGGTATCACGGACCGACCCCGCCGCTGGAGATGACCCGATGAGGACGTCATAAGTGCTTATATGAGGCTGACTCTTGTCAAATCCAAGGGCACTCGTTGCGTTGGATTGTGGATCAATATCAATCAGCAAAACCTTGTGCTCCAACGCGGCAATACACGCTGCAACGTTGACACTCGTAGTGGTCTTTGCTACCCCGCCCTTTTGATTTGTGACTGAGACTACTTTTCCCATTGTAATAGCTAATAGCTTATCGCTTCTCGGTGATAGAATGTTTCATGTAACCAAAATATAACCTCAGGGGTGGAAAATTTCAATTAGATGGATTTGCAGAATTGACGCATTGCTGCTTTGGTCGTCGGAACAAAGGGACGGACGAACAGGGACTGGACCGATTTAGCTATTCGGGAACACTACCACCCTCCTCATCTTTCAATTGATTATCAACCACTGTAAGAATATATTTTAGAAGGTCAGGACAATTTAGGAAGCGAAGAGCCATGATTAAGACAACTGTTTTCACTGTTCTTTTTCTTGCAGCGGTTTCATTCTTTGTGAGAAATGTTCTAAGACTGGTCTCATACTTGAAAGTCGGCCGAGAAGAAGACCGTTCAGGCATGGCAGGAACTAGATTCATGAATGTCCTGTCCATTGCATTTGGTCAAAAGAAACTTCTGAGAGAACCGGTCGCAGGACTCATGCACTTCTTCATATTCTGGGGATTTCTCATTCTCCTCACTGCGATCCTAGAAGGCATTCTGCAGGGCTTTGGTGAAAATCTGTCATTGTCATTTCTCGGCCCTCTCTACTCCCCTCTCGTCTTTCTGCAGGATACTTTCGGCCTGCTTGTCATCGCATCCGTGCTGTTTGCGCTCTATAGGAGAAACATAGCCAAAGTAAAACGCCTCGAGTTCAAAACTCATTCGAGATTTGACGCAAATTTTATATTGGCCCTTATCTTCTTCGTCATGGTATCGATGTTCGTGCAGAATGCTTTGCATATTGCATTTGAGAAATCCCTGGGACTGGATACGTTAGACTCTGATGCAAGGTTCTTCTCTTCCGCATTGGCATCTTTATTTGCTTCTCTGTCTCCAGCAACTCTCTCGACTCTATTTCAGGTTTTTTGGTGGACACACATTCTAATCGTCCTCGTTTTCCTGAATTATTTGCCGTACTCAAAACACCTTCACATCGGATCATCATTTTTTAACGTGTATTTTTCAAGTCAAAAGCCGCGCGGCGAGTTGACCCCAATTAACCTGGAGGCCGAGAACATTACGCGATTTGGCGCAGGCGACATCGACGACCTTTCATGGAAACAGCTCCTCGATGGATTCACGTGCACCGAGTGCGGTAGATGCGATTCGGTGTGCCCGGCGAACATCACAGGCAAGCCTCTCTCCCCGCGGAAAATAATTACTGACATTCGCCGCCGGACAATGGAAAGAGCGCCGGCTCTTTCCGCTCAAAAGCTCACGAAAGATCCCGTTGGGGAAACAAACCAGAAACATTTAGTTGATGCTTATATCACCGAGGATGAATTGTGGGCGTGCACCACTTGCCAGGCGTGCATGGAAGAATGTCCGGTGTTGATTGAACACGTGGGCTCAATCATTGACATGCGTCGTTACCTTGTCCTGAATGAATCTCGTTTCCCTCAAGAATTAGCGGCAGCATATCGAAATCTGGAAAATAACTATACAGTATGGCCTTTCAATTGGAGAGACCGCGCGAAATGGGCTGAAGGTTTTGATGTCCCATTCGCGGCTGATGTGAAAGGTGATTTCGATATTTTGTATTGGGTCGGATGCGCGGGAAGCTTCGATGCTCGATACCAGAAAGTGGCCCGTGCTTTTGCCCAACTCATGAAAATGGCTGGAATAAAATTCGCGATATTGGGAAACGAGGAGAAGTGTTCGGGCGATCCTGCGAGGCGAAGCGGAAACGAGTACCTCGCCCAAACGTTGATCAAGGAGAATATCGATACGCTACAAAAATACAACGTAAAGAAGATTGTGGCCACCTGCCCGCACTGTTTCAACACGCTCAAGAACGAATATCCCGATTTCGGAGGGAGCTACGAAGTTGTCCACCACACACAATTGATCGAGGAATTGTTGAAGTCGGGAAGACTTTCCGTCCGGACTTCAGTTGACAAAAATCAAGATGGGACGAATCAGCCAAAGAAAAAGAGAGTTACTTATCACGATTCATGTTATATTGGTAGGTACAACGGCGTTTATGAGTCCCCGAGAAAAGCAATTGGAGCGATAGACGATGTTGAAGTACTTGAAATGAGACGCTCGAAGGACAAAGGTTTCTGTTGCGGAGCTGGAGGCGCGAGAATGTGGATGGAAGAGAAAACCGGCAAGCGCGTGAACGTCGAAAGAGCAGAAGAGGCCCTCACAACGAATCCGGATGTAATCGCATCAGCTTGCCCTTTCTGCTTGACCATGATGAGCGACGGGCTTAAGGCTAAAGAAGAGGCTAATGTCGTCGTGAAGGATGTGGCTGAGTTAATCCTGGATGCGACTGCACGAAATTTGAGCGCGGCAATCTGATATTAAGAAACGTAGGAGGAAAAAGGTGAAATCAATTGGAGCTACTGTTGTTATCGCTTTAGTAATGACCATCAGCGGGTCGGCGCAGTATAAACTTGAGTACAAGTCATCTGGCTCGACTCCGCTTCATTATGCAGCCCACACTACACTTGAGACCGTCCAAACCATGATGGGGCAAGAAACAAAGATCAATGTGGTGTCTGACCAGTTTCTCACAGTTTCCAGTGTGAAGGCCGACAGTGTGCTAATTTTTTCTACAGTCATCGATTCCGGCCAAAACCTGGCAATAATGCCCAGCGGCGACACCAATCGGACCGTGTCCCCCGCTGCGGGAAAAACCAAGGAAACCCGCATACGTCTGAATGGCGAAGAACTTTCAACAAGATGGTTGGATACCGCCTTTGCCAGTTCGCAGGCAGGGCAGATGAGAGATTTCGGAAGCTTCTTTTTCAAATTGCCATCTGCCAACGTGGACACAGGCGTGACATGGAATCAAGAGAAAACAGACACTGTTGGAGTTCCCGGTGGTCAAGGCAAAATTGTGGTCAACTCAAATACTGACTACAAATTGGTCGGAAAAGAAAGTGTTGGCGGTGTCTCATGTGCCAAGATAGAGTTTTCGGGAAAAGTAGGTATGAAAGGCTCGGCATCCATTCAGGGAATGAACCTGGCGATAGACGGGAACGGAACAATCACGGGAACCACTTTATTCGATTATGCTGGTGGAAAGGTGATGAAGGTAAGCGGTGCATCGAGTCAAGACTTTGTCATGGCAACTGCCGGAGAGAATGCAATGACAATCCCGATAAGCCAGAAAACAAACTACGATTTGTTTTTCACAAAATGAGTATTGAGAGGAATAGCTAACCGCCAAGTTTGCGAAAGTGCCCCGGCGAATCGTGTGAATAGCATACTTCGTGGATATCTTTTGCAATCTTTGCGGTCAGGGTTACTTTCCTATCTCTTTCTTGTTTATGTAGTCGCGGTTGATTTCTCTAAGCTTCTTCTGTAGGTTGTCGGCAATCGGCGATGCGACCACATAAACCTGGTCGTTGGCTGAGGTGGAGACAAGTGTCTGCTCAGCCGGCCCGGCCGCAGGCAATTTCATCACCTTCCCTGCCTCGCGGGCCCCAGTCGAAAGTGAAAATCCAAAATCGATCAACGCCTTTTCACCAGAGGGCGACGTGTCAACGAAGTCCGTCGCCATGGTGCCTATGAAATCTCCGACGACATATTGAATCTCTGTCAATGGTATGTTGATTCCATTGACCTGCCATACAGTATCCTTGTGGAAGAAATGAAAGAGCGTATCCCCAAGCGAGAAATCAGCCGCTTGGATATCATCAAGGCTGAACGCAAAGATTTGTTTGTCTCTCCAGTTCGTGAGTGACTCGGCAACATAAGTCCTTATGTTCTTAGTCAAGTCGAGCACCTTTTTATTCCCATCGAGTTCGACATAACATCCGTCAAAATCCGGAGTCACGTTGCCAACGCGCACCGAAATCTCTTTTTGAATATTCTCAGAAATTTTCAGAGTCGGAGCAGTTACACTCAAACCGTATGCAAGACTATCCGTCAAGTTGTCGGCAACTACTGAAGCTGAAGGATTTGCAGCAATCGCAGATAGCAAAAGGCTTATCTGGCTGCGACTTGCGGGGAATCGAATTGGGTTCACGATAAACCACCCACGGTTCTCCCGCACGATCAAGATTTCCCTCCCGACCGGAGAACCAGTAATAGAAACTTGATTGACTTTTGAGGTGTCGAGCGTTGAAAAGGGATTGGAATTCTCGGTAGTCGATGTCGTGAAGGTCAGGCGCTGGACTGCGTAAACAATTCCTAGCAGCACCAGGACGCCAATTAGGATATTAGTCGATTTTTTCATTGGTTGATTTGTCCTGTCCCGACGCACTCTGCTCCGATATAGACAAACTCGCTCGATAAGCTTTCCTGCGGTTGATGGTCTTTCGCCAATAGATCAACCCAAAGCCGAGAACAAGCAATGGCGGAAGTCCCACGATCGTGTCTTTTGTTAAGTTGCGGGTCGCGTCGGATACTGGCTTCAATGGTCCAGGCAAGAAAGACTTCGACCGAATGGAAATCAAGCCCAAATCATCCGTCAAATAATCGACAATGTTCAAAAAGAGAGACAGATTCTCCGGATTGCTCAGGAACATGTCCCTCACAAAATTGCCGTTACCCATTACAATTATTCTCTCTTCTCCTCCAGTCTTTCGAGAATCCACTCATGTACTTGTCACTGTCCGGGATAGTAGTTTTGATTTTTCCACTGATCGCGGCACCGAGAAGGAGGTATCGGCTTTCAAACATTGCCTGTGTAAATTGGCCGCTCGGATCCAAGTTATAGAATCCAGTCTGTGTTCCGCTACGTTGACTCGAGACCGCGAATGGGATTACATCAAAATGAAGATTGTGTGCGAAAGTCGTGTCGATTTCACTTACAAAGGGAAGTATCACCCGATGCAAGTTTTGTGTAACGGCAAAAGACTTGTCGAGATTACTGACAATCGGAATGTAGGGATGCGGTACCTCGGTCTGAAACGTGAGTCCGGCTTCTCTCTGTACCATTGAAACGGACGCACACTGCGCATCTCGGACGAGGTCTTCCTTTATCTGAAATCCATAGCCGCTGAAGATTTTCGAAAGATCCAGATTGAGACCGGAAGCAAATTGACTCTGCATTGTTGCATTCACCATGCTCATCAGAAACGCGGCACGACCCCGCTTCATCATAAATTGGTCCAGGCTAAAGAGCTGTGAATCCGAAAAGGTCATGGTCGGCTGGATCATGATCAAAGCATCGACAGAATCGGGAATGGGATGCTTGAAATCTACCGGCAGCAGATTGTACCTATCTGACAATGCCTCCTGTGCTTTTTGGAATTCTTCAAAAGATGGTTCGCCGTTTCCCTGGGCTATTGCGACAGTTTTCTTCCCTGTATTTATCATACGATCGATACGCGAAGCAATTTCATACTCGAAGTTTGACAGGTCCTCAATGACAGGAATGATTTGTTTCTGTGCACGATATTCAAGAACCAGTCCCATGAATGCCCGTTTCACTTCGAGCTTGTCATTATTTATTACCTGCACTTGAACCTGTGGAACACCTTCGGATATTGCCTTATTTACGTCGGCGTCGTTTGTTGGATCGATGATTTCATATTCCAATTTGCCGTTGGAAAAACTTCTCAGTTCTTGAAGAATATCCGTCATTGCTCGACGATTATTGGTGTATGGAGACGGCAGGTCCGAATTGAAATACACTTTGACGATCAAATGATCTCGCAGAGTTTTGAGCAGGCTTTCGGTGGCTGGCGACAGAGTATTTATCTTCCCTCTGGACAGATCAAGCCTTACGAACAATCCAGAGACGACGACGTTGACCAGAACGATTACCACAAGATAAAGCAACGCCTGCAACAAAGCCTCGCGAGCAGATCTTTTCATTTAGATTTGAGCTCCAGCCATTTCATTGTAAGGATTGAAAAAAACGCTGCCACTCCGAAGAAATAGATTACGTCTCTGAGATCAATCACTCCTTTGTAGAAACTCTCCAGATGAAAATCCGAGCTAACATATTGGAGTAAATAAGCGAATTCCCCAGTCGCAAGCGACGTGACTTTGTCGAGAACGAAAAAGACGAATAGAATAAAGAGAGCGATGATGAACGCCACGATTTGGTTCTGTGTCAGGCTCGACGCAAAAACTCCCGCCGAAACATAGCCCGCCGACAAGAATAGAAGCCCAAGATAGCCCGCGATCATCGTACCACTATCAATTTCCCCCAGCCCGGCAATGATAGCGTAATAAATCACTGCCGGAATAAGGGCAGCCACAACCGTTGTGAAGCTGGAAAGCACTTTTGCGAGAACGAGCTTTCCCCTGCTGATCGGATGAGTCATTATGATCTCAATCGTACCACTCCGAAACTCCTCTGCGAAAGAGCGCATTGTCAAAGCTGGTATGAAAAACAAAAACAAGATTGTCGTCAAAGAGAAGAGTGGTCTGAGGGAGGCTACGTTTGCAAGAAAGAGATTCTGTGCAAACATATATCCGGAGATAAGAAGGAACACAATAATTACGACATAAGCAGATGGAGTCTTAAGTGAAATCAGCAGCTCCTTCTTGAGGAGAACCTTGAAGCTATCACCTTCCGATTTCATTGTCTCCCACCGTTAATTCTCTGAATACTTTTTCAAGATCTGAGCCCGAATTGGTTATGTCGAGAAGTTTGAATCCGTTCGCCACACAGGCATCGAAGATCCCTTCTCTCGTCTGGTTGTTGTCGTCGACTGAAAGCCGTAAGGAGATCAGTCCTGCTTCGACGCTCGCAGAAATTCCTCTTGCCTGGACCGCATTCCCAATTGCATCTTTCACTAGTTCTGCTGGCTTCTCTGTCCTGATGACCAACGACAGACCACCAACTCCACTACGCTGCATTTCTTCCGTCGTCGCGTCGAGAACGAGTTTTCCCTTGTTGATTATCAGCATCCGATTGCATAAAGCTTGAACTTCAGAAAGGATGTGCGTTGAGAGAATTACAAATTTCTCGCGGGCCAATTCGGAAATCAAATGGCGAATCTCTATCACCTGATTTGGATCGAGACCGGAAGTCGGTTCGTCCAGAATAAGAAGTTCGGGATCATGAATTATTGCTTGGGCAAGCCCGACACGCTGTTTGTATCCTTTCGAAAGTTGATAAATGGGCTCGCAGAGTACCTCTTTCAAACCGCAGCGATCAACCACATAATCAAGCCTGTCCTCAATTTTCTCCACGCCAAGTCCCGATAGCTTGCCCGCAAATTTCAAATATTCATGAACCTCAAGCTCAGCATATAAGGGATTACTTTCAGGCAAATACCCGATTTTCGATCTTAGCTTGAAATTGTCAGCATTTACTTCTTCACCATCAACCGAAATCATTCCGCTTGAAGGGGCGAGAAATCCCGTGATAATTCTCATTGTTGTGGTCTTCCCCGCTCCGTTTGGACCGAGAAAGCCGACGACACTTGGAACATTCACCTCAAAAGAGACGTTGTTAACGGCTGCGACCGCCCCAAAAAACTTGGTCAATTCAGCAACTTTTAGGCTCATAACGGTTGCAAATTTATCCCCATTGAGCAAAATTATCAACACAGAAATGAAGAACAGTGAAATGAACTACGATTCCTCTGATTCGTCTAATAATTCGAAGTTAAATGATAGACGAGTCAAGGAAAAAGCACTCATTGACCGGGCACTGGGCGGCGACGAGACCGCTTACTCGGAAATCGTGTCTCTTTATAAAGGCAAAGTCGCCGCGACTGTCTATTCGATTCTCGGGAGAGAATATGTCGAAGAGATATCGCACGAGGCTTTCATCAGAGCCTTCAACTCGATCAGAAGATATCGGAGTGATTCATCATTCTATACATATTTGATAAGAATAACGGTCAACTTATGCCGCGACGAAATAAGACGAAAAAAGATAAAACGAATCTTCAATTTCACCGAGGTCTTCGGCAGGAATCAGGACAGTGATTCTTCCGGAGGAACTGGCTATTCACCAGCACAGGAGCAAATAGGATCAGATGTATCAGTGGACCCCGCAAGGATCTATGATGTCGGCGAAACGATTCAAATCGTCCGTGAAGAAATGCAAAACCTGGCCTCCGTACTGCGCGATGCCGTGACTCTTCGCGAGATTGACCAGTTGAGCTACGATGAGATCGCAAAACTTTTGAAGATTAGTGTCGGAACCGCCAAGACACGTGTGTTCCGCGCGAGGCAGATACTCCGAGACAAACTAAGTGAAAGGCTCAGACATGAAAACTGATTGCTGCGACATTGCCTACGTAGACAGTTTTGTTCACGGTGAACTCGGCAAGGATGAACAATCGAAGTTCAATATCCACCTCGAATCCTGCAGCGGATGCCGCGGCGAGGTCGAGCGACTCAGTCATCTTGCGGAGACGTTGAATGCCGCTTACTCCGCTCATCTCGATGAAACTTTCAACTATTCCGTAATAAATTCTCTTCGCGCGAGCCAGAGGCCAAGCGGAGTAAAAGAAGTACGCATCGCGGCGGAGGACATAATAATAAGCCTTGCCACCCTTCTTATAATTGCCATCATAAGCATGCAGATATTCGACCGACCAACGGTTTCGTCGGCGGAAATGGCCGGCTCTCTGACAAACATCGAAAAAATCTCGGTTGAGCAGCAAACTCTTTCTGATGACCAAGTACTGGAAATGGTCATTCAGCCCAGGGCCAATGAGCCTCCTGCTCAGAGGGGCCAATAAAATGATTACGAAGAGAACTCTTTGGATATCAATAATTGTTTCAATGGTGGTCGGTCTAGTAGCAGGTTTTGCTATTGAAAGATACCGCATAGAGACCGGCGAAATGCACTTCGGGAAAACGAGATATATCAATTACATGACAAGACAGCTTGAACTGACCCAAGTACAGCAGAGACAACTTGACTCGATAATCACATATATCCATCCGAAGTTTCAAGCAATCCGGAAGAATTTCAATGCGGATCTGCAGGGTCAAGTAGATTCGACCCGAAAGATGATCGCCTATATTCTGACCAACGAACAAAAACAAAAATTTCAACTTATGTTAAGCCAAACAAAGGCCAACTCAGATAATCACCAGGATACTAAATAGATGAGTAAGAATAGAAAACGTGCTTATGCTTTTATTTCGAGTGTAGTGATTCTTCTTGTCCTTTTCACATATTTGCGAATTAGAGCCAATGCAGATGATCCAGTTAGAAATGCGAGACCCACTCCGGCCGTCCAAGTTGCAACCGGGCAACGTGGCTCGATATCGAGAACGATTCAGTTCACTGGAGACATTGATGCCTATCAAACAGCTAACATTTACCCGAAGGTAAGCGGAAATCTCGAGGAGGAATTAGTCAACATTGGGGACTATGTTCAAAAGGGCCAATTGCTCGCCCTGATTGACACAACTATTTACTCACAAAACGTCGGACAAGCCAGAGGCACTTTCATGCAAGCCGAAGCAACTCTGACAAATGCAAAGATCACCTACGAACGCAACAAGAGCCTCCTGGATCAGAACCTTATCGCGAAGCAGGACCTTGATAATTCAGAAACCGCGTACAAGGTGGCACAGGCGCAGGACGAGGCTGCCAAGGCGACTTACAAGAATGCGGTTACTCAACTCAGTTATTGTAAAATAGCTGCTCCTTTCGCCGGTTTCATAACCAGGCGATACTTTGACCCCGGTGTATACGTCGCTGCATCGACCAACGCCCAGGGCTCCACTTTGTTTATTCTTGCCGAAATACAAAAAGTAAAAATAATGGTAAATGTTCTTGAAAGTGATGTTCAATACCTGGAGAATGTTTCAAGCGCTGGCGTGAGCGTCGATGCGTATCCCAATCAAGTTTTCAATGGTAGAATTACTAGAGTCAGCCAGCAATTTGATCTTGCGACAAGAACGATGCCTGTAGAAGTTGACCTCGATAATTCACAGCATCTGTTGAAACCGGGAATGTTTGCAAACATCAATCTTGTTCTCGCACAAAGAAATAATGTTCTGATTCTTCCGACCCAAGACATCATGAAAGATGATTCCGGAAATTATGTTTATACCCTCTTGAGAGATAGCACCGTACGAAGACTTATGTGAAAGTTGGGATCTCACAAGACAACGAAAATGAAATCATGTCAGGAATCACAGATTCACAACAAATAATCTCCTGTGGGGCAGGATTTGGTACAGAATGGAATGAAAGTTAGAGTGGCGAGGTGAACACGGAAGGGAAGAAAGTTTGAAGTTCTGAAGATGAGAAACAAGAAATGCACGTTGAATGAATACGCATAACCTCTGATGTTCTCACCTTTTGAGCTTCTGCTCTAAGTCAACGGTGTGCCTCTTTTATTAATCAAAATTCGAATGTCAAATTATAGATAAGCAGATAAGAATATGTGGTTAACGCGACTTGCTCTGAGATATCCCATCTCGACATTGATGGGTGCGATTGCCATTTTTGTTTTGGGATTGGTGTCTTTTCTTCAACTCCCTATCGACATGTTGCCGAACATCCAAATACCTGTTGTGTCGGTGATAACATATTACAACGGCGCTGCTCCAAGCGACATGGAACAGACCGTGACGGTTCCCCTCGAACGGGCAGTAAGCAGTACGAACGATGTAAACTACGTCCAGTCTCAGACGCGTGAGGGAGTTGACAGGATATATATCTATTTCAACTGGGATGCAAACACGGACGTCGGACTAGTTGACGTCATTCAAAAAATAAACAGAGCATTCAGTCTGCTCCCAACGGGTGTGTCCCAGCCGATTGCTCTACGATTTGATATATCAAACCTTCCCGTCTGCACCGTTGTATTGAGCAGTGACATGGACGAGCGAAGTTTGTATGACCTCGCATACAACGTCATAGAGCCGCAAATCGAACATTTGGATGGTGTCGCATCGGCTGCAGTTACCGGCGGAAAGATCCGTGAAATTCATGTCGTTCTTGACAGAAACAAAATCGAAGCGCTTAATCTTGCCATTGCAAGATGTTACAAATGCGGTTGCTCAATCGAATCTGATCATTCCATCAGGAGATTTGAAAACAGGAGTCTTCGACTATTCACTGACGACGCGAAAGCCAGTATAATGTTGTTCAGCCGATGGAAAACATGGTGGTGAAGGTTATCAATGGAGTCCCGATTCGTGTTAAAGATATCGGCTATGTTGAAGATTCATACCAGGAACAGACCGAATTAGTGAGAGTCAATCGAACAGCACGGGGTTGTGCTTCGAGTCTTGAAATCTCCCGATGCAAATACTGTCGATGTGGTTGACGAAGTGGTAAAAAATCTTCCCAAACTTCAGGGTGTTCCCCCATCTGTCAAAGCATCGCTCGCTTTCGACCAAAGCCTGTACATCAGAGACTCAATCAGCGGTCTTCAGCAGGAAGCTGCCATGGGAGCTTTGCTCGCTGTAATCGTTATTCTCCTTTTCCTCCGAAATATGAGAAGTGCGCTTGTGATATTTGTAGCGATACCTCTTTCAATTTTAGTTGCGTTCATTTATTTCAGGTTCAGTGCTACCACATTAAATATAATGACGCTCGGCGGATTGGCGCTTGGGGTCGGCAGGTTGGTTGACGACTCGATTGTCGAGCTGGAGAATATAACTCGTCATTATAATTTGATGGCAACCGCAAATGTAAGTAGGATTCAGGCGACACTTGATGCCGCACTCGAAGTGGCGGGACCGATTTTCATTTCCACCTTGACAACCGTTATAGTTTTCTTGCCGGTTATTTTCCTGAGCGGGGTTGCAAAGCTACTTTTCATGCCGCTCGTGTTGACCATTGCCGTCGCACTGTTCGGATCATTTTTCGTGTCAAGAACAGTCACACCTCTTCTCTGTTTTAGAATCATAGAGCCAGAAAAAGAGATTGATCCAAATTCAACAAAGTATTTCGACAGGTTGAGATTAAGCTCAAAGAATTTCTTTGAGGAAGTCGACAACACTTACCAACAAATTATTGGATACACTTTGAAACATAAGCGGAACGTGGTTTTTGGCGTTTTGGGATTCGCCCTTCTTTCGTTGGTGTTGTTCAAGTTTGTTGGAACAGAATTCTTCCCCGACAGCGACGAAAGCCAGTTCAGTTTAACAATTAAACTTCCGGTCGGCACTCGTATAGAGGAGACAGAAAAGTATGTGGCTAATGTTGAAAACGTTGTAAGACGAAATGTCCCGGAAGTAAAAACAATAATTGCAGACGTTGGAATTCCCAGCCAGAAGAGCGGCAACCTTTTTGGCCAGAACCCGGGAACCTACGCCGGAAACATTTCAGTGCAGCTCGTGGAACCGACGCGGAGACAGCGATCTGAAGCTGAAATCATAAACGCTTTAAGACCTAAATTATTGGCGTTGCCTGGAGCAAGGATCTACATGACACCAGGTGGCTTTCTCCATTTTCTGCTGAACTTTGGTTCCGCGGCACCAATTGATGTTCAAATAATGGGATTTGATCAACCGACCTCAACACGTCTTGCCCACCAGGTTTATGAGATGGTGCGATCAACACCTGGGGCGGTTGATGTCCAAATAAGTCAAGATCCGAACTTGCCTCAGTTGCGAGTGATCGTTGACAGAGACAAAGCCGGTGCTCTCGGAGTAAACGTTGGCGATGTGGCAAATACCGTGGCAACTGCGATTGACGGAAACATCGCGTCACTGTATGAAGATCCCCAGAATGGAAACAGCTATAACATACTTGTACGCCTTAACGAAAGCGACCGCGATAGAATTGATGACGTCCGCCGTCTCGCTGTGAACAGCAGCTCGGGACAGCTGGTAAAACTTGGCAATATCGCAAGGGTTGTAATGTCAGCGTCTCCCGTTGAGATCGACAGAAAGTATCAACAGCGAATCATCGACGTTACAGGGAACGTTGCCGGCAGAGATTTGGGGAGCGTTTCAGCTGACATACAAAAGAGGCTCAATACGTTGGTCATTCCGAGCGGATTCCAGGTTGTTATGGGCGGAAATATCGATCAGCAAAACAGCACCTTCAAGTCTTTGGGACTCGCCCTTCTCCTTGCGATCATCATGGTCTATATGGTCATGGCTTCTCAATTTCAATCGCTGGTCGATCCGTTCATTATCATGTTCACCATTCCACTTGGAGTTGCCGGCGTACTGTGGGCATTATTTCTTACCAGCACGACGCTTTCGGTTACTTCATTTGAAGGAGTGATCGTCATGGTCGGCATCGTTGTCTCAAACGGCATATTGCTGATTGACTATATCAACCGCCAGCGAAAAAAAGGACTGGAGCTGCACCAAGCCGTCATGACGGGTGGAAGAACGCGACTCCGCCCAATATTGATGACTTCATTGGCAACGATTTTCGGTTTGATCCCGATGGCATTGGGAATGGGCGGCGACAAATCTCAAGCGCCGCTTGCGATTGCAGTAATCGGCGGACTCACGGCTTCCACTTTCCTGACTTTGATTTTCGTTCCGACCCTTTACACAATCTTCGAAGAGAGATTCAAGCGGGAATTGAAAACGGAAGAGTAAACCGCTGATGCACTTTGGCTTATCCTGAGGGCTTTGGCGACCCGTTGCGATCCCTGTGCGAACCTACCTAGAAACCCAAAGCGCTGATCTCTATTGCACTTCCACAGGGCGCAGGAATCTCCTATGAAGACTGTCCCGGACACGCTGGAAGAAATTCTTCACATGCCAGCGCTTTCAACCTTGCCAAATATCATAATTGATTTTTCGGGTCACGCTGGCTAACATTAGACATTCATTCTCAAAGGAGACCATCATGTACGGAAATTTTCAAGAATACCTCGCCGATCAGATCAAAGCAATTCGCGAAGCCGGACTATACAAGGAAGAACGTGTCATCGCTTCACAACAAGGTGCGGTCATAAAACTGAAGGCCGGAAAGGAAGTCATGAATTTCTGCGCCAACAATTACCTGGGGCTGTCGAGTCATCCGAAAGTAATCGAAGCGGCTAAGCGCGGGCTGGAAGAACGCGGTTACGGAATGTCATCTGTCAGATTTATTTGTGGAACACAGGACATTCACAAGACCCTTGAGCAGAGAATCTCCAGGTTCTTGAAGACAGAGGATACGATTTTGTATGCGGCGTGCTTCGATGCAAACGGCGGAGTCTTCGAGCCGCTTCTCGGCGAAGAAGATGCGATAATCTCAGACGAGCTTAACCACGCGAGCATCATAGATGGAATCCGCTCCTGCAAGGCAAACAGATACCGATACAAACATGCGGATATGGGCGACCTCGAGGAGAAGCTTAAGGAATCTCAGAGCACTCGCTTCAAAATGATTGCGACGGACGGAGTGTTCTCGATGGATGGCGACGTTGCGCAGCTTGACAAGATCTGTGACCTGGCGGAAAAATACGGGGCGCTTGTGATGGTCGATGATTCCCACGCGACGGGCTTCGTCGGCAAAACCGGACGAGGAAGCATCGAAGCGAAGAACGTGATGGGACGCGTCGACATCATAACGAGTACGCTAGGAAAAGCCGCGGGAGGGGCATCGGGTGGATTCACAAGCGGGAGGAAGGAGATAATCGAATTCCTGAGGCAGCGTTCCCGTCCATATCTGTTCTCGAATACTCTGCCCCCACCGATAGTCAATGCGGCAATTGCGGTCTTCAATCTCCTTGAATCGACGACCGACCTGCGTGACAAGCTGGAGCGAAATACAAAATACTTCAGGTCAGAAATGACGAAGCGCGGGTTCGAGATAAGGCAAGGCGATCACCCGATTGTTCCGATAATGCTATACGATGCAAAATTGGCAACAGATTTCGCTAATGAGCTGCTCAGCGAAGGAATTTACGTAATCGGTTTTTCTTTCCCAGTGGTTCCAAAAGGACAGGCAAGAATTCGCGTGCAAATATCGGCTGCGCATGAAAAGGAACACCTGGACAAAGCAATCAACGCCTTCGACAAGATTGGTAAGAAATTGGCAGTCCTAAAATAGGAATTCGAAATTCCAAATTCTCATTTTTGAATTAAAGACCTCAGAGTTTTCAAATTGACGATGTCCATCTTGTAGCCGTCGTCGCCCTTCGGAGTTTCAAGCACTTTCGGAATGTCCACAAATCTGTCCTCGTTCATGAAGAACCCGAATGCTGGCTTCCCGATTTCACCTTTTCCAATTTGCTCATGCCTATCAACATGAGATTTCAAAGGCTTCTTAGCGTCATTCAGATGAATGGCATGCAGCATGTCGAAACCGACTACCCTGTCAAATTCAGACATCGTTCTGTCGTAACTCCCTCTGGTTCGAACATCATAACCTGCCGCAAAAATGTGGCACGTGTCGATGCAAACTCCAACTCTCTCTTTGTCCTTTACGAAGGAAATCATTTGCGCAATTTCTTCAAAGCTGCTCCCCAACGTTGTTCCTTGCCCAGCCGTCGTCTCGATCAAGGTGACCACTTGGCTCTTTTTCGTCGCGTTGTGAGCATGGTTCAGTGAGTCGGCAACAATCTTCACGGCTTCTTTTCGACCCATGGTGGTGTGGGCTCCTGGATGAAAGATGAGATATTTTATTTCGAGCGCATCGCACCGTTTTATCTCTTCAATGAAAGAGTTCCGTGAGTTCTCCAGCAAGTAGTCGGTTGCTCCGCAAAGGTTAATCAAATAAGAACCGTGAGAAACCACGACTCGCACTTTTGATTTATTCTTCGCCGCTCTGTATTTTGCAATATCATCAGATGAAAGGACCGGTTCTCTCCATTGATTGGAGTTTTTCGTAAAGATTTGAATTGCAGTGCAGCCAACTCTTTCCGCCCTTTCGAAAGCGGTGTACAAACCGCCTGCAATGGACATATGGGCACCGAGCAATAAGTTGCCTTCGGTGGTCTTCTTCTTCATAAATCAATTTAGTTTAACGGCGTCCGAAAATGAAACGACTTTTTGATCTTTTCCAGAAAGAAACGCGCCTGGCTATCGGCTTGATGAGCGGCACAAGCGTAGATGGGATTGACGCTGCCCTCGTCCAAATTACAGGAAGCGGAATCAAAACAAAACTACGCCAAATCGACTTCATCACTCTTCCCTTCCCTGCGGAATTCAAGGATTTCGTCTTAAGGAATTCAACGAGCGGCACGAGCGACGTCGCGGACATTGCGAGATTGAATTTCTTGATGGCACAACTCTTCGCTGACGCAGTTAATGCGTTGTGCCAGCACGCAAGAGTTGGGAAAGAAAAGGTTGATTTGATAGGCTCTCACGGACAGACTATTCATCACCTCCCGCAAAAAATCAAGATGTTCGGTAAGGAGGTCGCAGCGACATTTCAAATTGGCGATCCATCCGTCGTCGCAAAGCTCACCGGGATAATCACAGTCGGCGATTTCCGAGTCGGTGATGTGGCACTCGGTGGACAAGGAGCTCCGTTGATACCTTATTTTGATTACATCCTATTTCATTCTGACAAAATGTCCCGCGCGCTTCTGAATATCGGCGGGATTGCCAACATTACTTTCTTGCCGAAGGACTGTCAAGTCAACGATGTGATGGCATTCGATACCGGACCTGGCAACATGGTCATGGACCAGCTTATGAAGATGTTTTATGAGAAGGACTTTGACCAGGACGGAATTGTTGCTTCTTCAGGCTCTATCAAAAAAGATATGCTAGAATATCTTCTGATGGATGAATTTATTATGAGTCCACCACCAAAATCGACGGGGCGAGAACGATACGGAAACAGTTACGTAAAAAACCTTCTCCTGAGGTTTGGGAATTATCCAAAGGAAGACATAGCCGCGACAATAACTGAACTTACATCTGTTGCGGTCCACGAGAATTTCAAACGGTTCTTATCATCGGAAGGAAAACTCGACGGACTTTACGTTAGCGGCGGCGGAGCGCACAATCAGTTTATGATGGATTCTCTGAGACGCCATTTCACGGGCACTGACGTGAGAAATGCGGAAACACTAGGTCTATCTTCAGACGCGAAAGAGGCAATTTGTTTCGCTGTTCTTGCAAACGAAACCATCTCAGGAAATCCGACGAATCTCCCGCAGGTGACCGGAGCTTCAAAAGCAACAGCACTCGGAAAGGTCTGTTTGCCATGATCAACGAGAGGACGAACGGTGCCTCCGACTTGCTTAGACGGCTTCAAATTCGTATTTTTTTATAAGATTGCGCGAGTAATTCAGTTCCCGCTTGATGCGGGATAAAGTCCGAACGCCAGCTTCCAATCACTGCGTGATTTGTGAGGCAAGTTCGTTTATGCGCGAGTAATTCAGTTCCCGCTTGATGCGGGATAAAGTCCGAATGCCAGCTTCCAATCACTGCGTGATTTGTGAGGCAAGTTCGTTTATGCGCGAGTAATTCAGTTCCCGCTTGATGCGGGATAAAGTCCGAACGCCAGCTTCCAATCACTGCGTGATTTGTGAGGCAAGTTCGTTTATGCGCGAGTAATTCAGTGGTAGAATGCCAGCTTCCCAAGCTGGACGTCGCGGGTTCGAGTCCCGTCTCGCGCTCAAATGCTTAGGCAAGCTCGCCACAGGGTTCGTTCGGGCAGTTAGCTCAGCTGGTTTAGAGCACATGCTTTACACGCATGGGGTCGGGGGTTCAAATCCCTCACTGCCCACTATGTTTTACACGTATATTTTAAAGAGTTCCAAAAAGGATAAGTACTACATCGGGAACAGTTCCGATCTAGTTCGCAGATTACTTGAACACAACTCAGGGAAGACTGAGTCAACAAGGAGCGGAATTCCCTGGGAATTGGTATACTGTGAAGAGTTTCCTACTCGCAAAGATGCCGTTGGAAGAGAACGGCAGATCAAGTCAGAAAAGAGTAGGACCTACATACAGAATCTTCTGAGGAAGCGCAGGCTGGTTTAGAGCATCCCGATTCAAGCTAATTGAATCGGGAGGGTCGGGGGTTCTCCCGAAGGGACTCCATTGGAGAAATCCCTCACTGCCCACTATGTTTTACACGTATATTTTAAAGAGTTCCAAAAAGGATAAGTACTACATCGGGAACAGTTCCGATCTAGTTCGCAGATTACTTGAACACAACTCAGGGAAGACTGAGTCAACAAGGAGCGGAATTCCCTGGGAATTGGTATACTGTGAAGAGTTTCCTACTCGCAAAGATGCCGTTGGAAGAGAACGACAGATCAAGTCAGAAAAGAGTAAGACCTACATACAGAATCTTCTGAGGAAGCGCAGGCCGGTTTAGAGCATCCCGATTCAAGCTAATTGAATCGGGAGGGTCGGGGGTTCTCCCGAAGGGACTCCATTGGAGAATTCCCTCACTGCCCACTATGTTTTCGAATGCATTTCCCCCATCGTTCGATCAGAGCCTGTCAGCTATCCCTCAAGCCAACGCTCCAAGTTGTGCCAATCACGCCATAATGGTACACTTGGCTTTTCGGCTGGATTGTGTTTGTCTTAGACATTCTTTGACGCAGCCATGTTTTCGTTCCGGTAGCGTCCAGTGCAGACGACTCTCACTGATACTTAAGTGAAGGGGCATAAAATTCCGTCAGACAACACTGCACTGGATCAGTTTTTGGGAGGCAGGCTAACTTTTTGAAATTCGAAATAATCAAAGTTAAAATTCCCCAGTTTTGAGATCTCAAGCTTAATGACTCTCTTCCCCTTGTTGAGATGCATTACAGTGAGGGAATCAACATAATTCCAGTGGTGCCATTGTCTCCATTCAATCGGATCTCTTGCATCAAATGTCGTTGGTATGTCAAGCAATGAGGTAGAATCCATGTTATCTACAAGAAATCTGATGGCGCCTCCGCGGTTAGAGGTATACATTACACCAACCTTATAATCAGCAGACTCTAGTACTTCAACAGTGTATTTGGTCCATTCTCCCGGCTCAGTCCAACCAAGATACAACTGGTCTACCTTGGGTTGCACTTTGTTGTAGACTGAACTATCAATACTGTCATGGTACTTCGTAAATGAAATATCAACCGCCTCATTAATCCTGAAATTATCTAAATATCCTGGTCCTTTATTTAGGCCGCCGCTTCCACTATTCTTACTGTCGCCATCGTGGTAAGCAACTCCTTCGCCTCCAAAATCGTAAAACGCACATTTCAATTTGCCCGGTATTTTCTGAACAGAGAGTGCGGAGATCGAATCTAGATATGGCGTACCCTTGTAGTCCATCTTATCCATTTCTTGTCGGGTGGTTGCTTGCGGACCAAACAACCGGAGGGCCACTAAAGTTACAAAAACGATCAAAGATGGATTATCCATAAAACTCCCTTGCAACTAGCGAAGTTAATGAGGCGTGCCCTCATTTTGTCTACCAATGACAAGTTGGCGGTCCGACATTCTTGAGAACACATAACGTAATCGATCTTAAGAGTACGCGCGAGTCTTGCCAGCTCACTTCAACAGCATAAAGTTCTTTGTCTCACTATACGTTTCTGCTTGAAGCCTGTAAAGATA
Organism: uncultured Bacteroidota bacterium; assembly: GCA_963768145.1. Lineage (GTDB taxonomy): Bacteria > Bacteroidota > Ignavibacteria > Kryptoniales > JAKASW01 > JAKASW01. The sequence goes on from CAVYHK010000001.1 coordinate 21,153, forward strand.
CACGCCGCTTGCAAGTCTGCTTCCATCAAAGTTAACGTTGTAGTATCCTGCTGTCTGCCTCCCATCGACCAAAGTCGCCACTTCTCTGCCAAGCATATCGTACACCTTCAACGTCACAAGACTATTTGCTGCCACCTGATATTTGATAACAGTCGTTGGGTTAAACGGGTTGGGATAATTCTGAGAAACCGAGAAACGCATCGGACCATCGTTTCGTATATTCTTCACTGTGGTAATCATTTCCGACAGTGGCCGTCGCCATAAGCCCCCATGAGTGCCCGCAAAAAGATTACCGTCGCTGACGGCAAGAGCGTAAACTATGTACCCATTGAAGGTCATTCCGGCATCTTCGAGCTGTCCAGCTTGTGCCATTGTCAGTCGAAAGAAAAACGCCTGCCCCGCCAGTTCCTGCAAAAACATCACTGCCGCTGACGGCAAGAGCATGAACAACGCTTTCGGTCAAGCCGGAGGCTGTCCAGCTTGTGCCGCCGTCAGTCGAAAGAAAAACCCCGTTATAAGTTCCTGCAAAAATATTACCGTCGTTGACAGAAAGAGCAACAACAGAAGGATTGCCTAAGCCGGAATTGACACCTGTCCAGATGGCACCGATGTTGGTCGAAAGAAAAACGCCGTTATAAGTTCCTGCAAAAATATCACTCCCGCTTACGGCGAGTGAAAGGATAATGGAATTTGCCAAGCCGGAATCGACGGGTGTCCAGCTCGTACCGATGTTGGTCGAAAGGAAGACGCCAACGTCATTAGTCCCGGCAAAGAGATTCGCGCCGTAGACGGCAAGAGAAACGACATCAGTGCTCGTCAAGCCTGAATCGACCGCAGTCCAGCTCGTGCCATTGTTGGCAGATAGGAAGACCCCGCCGTCAAGAGTCCCGGCAAAGACATTTGCGCCGTAGACGGCAAGAGAAAGTACGTCGGTGCTCGTCAAACCTGAATCGACCGCAGTCCAGCCTATGCCATTGTCCGTCGTGACGAAAACGCCGCCAGAGGTTCCAGCGAAGAGATTTGTCTGGCCTGCCCCGCTGGGGGAGACAGCAAAAGCATTGATTTGCATGGTGTCGGGGACATTAGTCTGAATCCATTGGGCATGCACTGGATTCGTGGTAGTGAACATGCAAAACACAAAAAAGAGTGATCGGAAAATGTTTTTCATCCGTTTCTCCTTATGAACAAAATACCCCTCGCGCTTGCGATCCCGGCTTGTAGGCACTCCCGGATATTGGGGAACGATGGGGGTCTGAAGAAACTCTAAGCAATATTCGCACGCTCTTCCTCTCGGTGTATTTTACTCTACGAAATTGTAAGAAACAAACGTTTGAGATGGCGGTACGCTCAATATCCTTTTAGCACCTTGCCAGCGTTTACTGAATCTTCACGGCAAACATGGCCTTAAATCATGGTCGCTTAAATGTCCATTTGTCCTAAAAGCTCTTTCAAGGTTACGATAGGAAAGCCGCACTTGACAAGATTCAAAACTAAGGAATGTTTGATGTCATGGAAACGAATATGTTCCCCGACTCCAGCTTTTCTCGAAACGTCTTTGAACTTGTTGCTCAAATAGCTAACAGCGTATGGCTGACCAGTCGCTCTATGGAAAACGCTGCTACGCTTAGACAGAAACGTATTGCCCCCCCCAAGAAAAAGTCATCCCCCAGGCACTCACGGAGGTGTTCGCAAAACGTTCACTGTGAATGGTAACGGAACTAAATTGAGCCAAATGGAGGGCTTGAGTTTGATGTGTTTTTGTGGGCCCTGAGGGACTTGAACCCCCGACCCGCTGATTATGAGTCAGCTGCTCTAACCACCTGAGCTAAGGGCCCAAAGAACCCGCCAAGCCTTGAATGCGGGCGGGATTGCCAAGTCAGATGAAAAAATTTAACTAAGGACTGCCAAAAAACAAAACCGCGCCCGTGCGTTACAAAGCAAGTGCTGCAGGACTCTCCAGGATTTTTTTCAGTGTCTGCATGAACTCGGCAGCGAGCGCACCATCAACAACACGGTGATCCGACGAAAGAGTCATCCGCATCCTCTTCCCGATCGTGATCTGCCCCTCTTCAACTACCGGCTTTTCGACGATTGCTCCGACGGCGAGTATCGCGGCTTCTGGGGGATTGATAATTGCGGTAAACTCGTCAACTCCGAACATTCCAAGATTGCTTACAGTAAAAGTGCTGCCGGCATATTCTTCGGGTTTCAACTTTCGCTGCCTGGCTCTTGTCGCAAGCTCTTTCGTTTCAGCTGAAATATCTCGAAGGCCTTTCTTCTCGACATCGCGGATTACAGGCGTGACGAGTCCTTCGTCAATCGCTACCGCGACACCGATATGAACGTCTCCGAAAATTCTAATCTTGTCCTTCATGAAGGTCGCATTCACTGCCGGATGTTCTTGCAGCGCAGATGCGCACGCCTTAACTATTATGTCGTTGAAGCTGATTTTGTTTTCCTCATTGAAGCTGTTCAGCGATTCACGAAAAGCTATCGCGTTCTCCATCTTTACTTCCACTGTCAAAAAGAAATGCGGCGCTTCAACGTTGCTTTGGCTTAATCGTTTCGCAATCGCTTCGCGCATCATTGTCAAAGGTTCATCTTTGAATTCTCCTGACGAGACCACGCTGCGTTTCCGCTGTGAAGGAGCAAAGTCTTCTACATCTCGTTTTATAATTCTTCCTGCGGTACCACTTCCCTTCACAGCTCCAATGTCGATTCCCTGCTCACGAGCGAGTCTCTTTGCCAGCGGTGAAGCTTTTAATTTGCCATTGTCTTTAGGAGATTCAATATTTTCAGGAGATGAAGATGGAGCCAACGTTGCCTGCGTTTTTTCCAGCGAAGACGGTAGGTTTTGCTTTCCTGATTCCTTAGCAACGGCAACCTTTCCACCTTCGGCGGTGATTTCCGAGATATCCTCGCCTGCGTTTCCCAAGATTGCAATCAATCCGCCTATGGGAACGCGGTCCCCTTCTTTTGCGACCACCTTTAACAAGATCCCTTCGTCATAAGCCTCCATGTCCATGTTCGCTTTGTCCGTCTCAACCTCTGCAATGACGTCCCCCGGCGCTACTTTCTCGCCTTCTTTCTTCAACCATTTTAGAATTCTACCCGTATCCATCGTGTCGCTGAGTTTGGGCATTTGAATTTTAGTTGCCATAAGTTAAACCTCACTTCTTGTACAATACGCGCAAAGCGGCATTAACAACTTTTTCCGATGTGGGCAGAACTTCGTGCTCAAGAGTTTTTGAATACGGCATCGGGACGTCTTCAGACGAGACCAGCTCGACTGGCGCATCAAGATAATCAAATGCCTTCGATGATATCCTGAAAGCGATTTCGCTTCCTACACTTGCAAAAGGCCATGCTTCCGTGACCACAAGACATCGATTCGTTTTCTTTACGCTCTCGATAATCGGCTCCTCATCGAGTGGGCGAACCGTCATCGGATCCAGAATCTCAGCTTCAATTCCGTCTTTCGCCAAAGTCTCTGCCGCGCTCATCGCCACCCCAACCATTTTCCCATAAGCAACGATAGTCACGTGCTTGCCCTGGCGCTTCAGATCGGTCTTGCCGAGGGGAATTGTAAATTCACCTTCAGGGACCTCACCCTTCATGCCGTACATCACTTCACTTTCCATGAAGATCACAGGGTTGTCGTCTCTGATTGCCGACTTTAGAAGTCCCTTCGCATCTTTCGGCGTGCCGGGTAAGACGACCTTCAATCCCGGAACGTGAGCATACATGCTCTCAAGTGCCTGTGAATGAGTCGCCGCAAGCTGGTGCGCCGGACCGTTCGGCCCTCGGATGACCATGGGGACTTTCAGCTGGCCGCCGGACATGTGCCGCATCTTCGCCGCATTGTTGATGATCTGGTCAAAGGCAACCAACGAAAAGTTAAACGTCATCACTTCGACGATCGGTCTCAATCCGACCATCGCTGCGCCGACGCCAAGGCCGGTAAAACCCGACTCAGAGATGGGCGCGTCGAGGACTCTCTGAGGACCGAACCTCTGAAGCAAACCTTGAGTTACTTTGTAGGCGCCCTGGTATTGTGCCACCTCCTCACCGACGATGAAAACAGAATCATCGCGTTCCATCTCTTCGGAAATTGCTTGGTTGAGCGCTTCTCTGAACGTTATTTCAGGCATTGATCAAGACTCCATGAAAGCAATTTGTCCCCAGCTCTTGGCTAGGGGCCAATGCTTCTTTGACTTCAAGGTTCCTTCTGTCTTTCATTTTTCGCAATTCGCTTTTGGCTTTTCATTTTTTAAACGTATATGTCTTCGAACATCGAGCCAAGCGGGGGGTTAGGACTATTCTCAGCAAAATCAACCGCTTCCGCCACAATCTTCTTGACGTCGGCATCTGCTTCGTCGATTTCTTTTTGCGTCGCAATTCTTTCATCCAGCAAAAACTTTTTCATCTGTTCAATCGGATCACGCCGTTTCTCTTCTTCAACTTCCTGTTTTGTTCGATAAACAGAATCTGGATCCGACATCGAATGCCCGCGATACCGGTACGTCCTCACCTCAAGCAGTGTAGGCAAACTCAGCTCCCTCGCCTTCTTTGCGGCTTCCTTGACCGCATCATATACCGCAAACACATTCATTCCATCAGCGACCATTCCCTCGATCCCGTACGAGCACCCGCGCTTATATAATTCCGTTACCGCCGAAGCGCGATCGACGGCCGTACCCATCCCATACATATTGTTCTCCACGATGTAAACAACGGGGAGTTTCCAGAGCGACGCCAGATTCAATGATTCGTGGAACGCTCCCTGATTCATGGCAGCGTCTCCCATGTATGTCAAACAAACGCGATCTTCCTTCCTGTACTTTATCTTGAACGCGATTCCGGTTCCAAGCGGTACCTGAGCCCCGACAATCGCATGTCCTCCAAGCATGTTCCTTGAAACGTCGAAGAAATGCATCGAGCCGCCTTTACCTTTGCTGGTACCGGTATACTTGCCGAATAACTCCGCCATCAAGAACTTCGGGTCTGTCCCGCGAGCAAGGGCGTGACCGTGGTCGCGATATGCGGTAATGATGTAATCGTCTTCTCTGATTGCGGCGAGCGAGCCGACGGCTACCGCTTCCTGTCCAATGTAAAGATGGAGAAAGCCGCCAATCTTCTGCATGCTGTACATTTTCGCGGCTGTTTCTTCAAAACGCCTGATCAGGATCATCGTATGGTACATCCCAACCAGTTTATTTCTGCCGAGGCTCAAATATTCTTCCATATTTGTCTCGACTGCATAATCGCTCACCTTCATTTCTCCATCTTGAGACGCTCATCTTGCGTCATTACGTTAAAAGATAAACTTTTTACCTTAGGACAAGATTTGCTCGTCGGCATGGTACGAACTCCGAACTAAGGGTCCAGATTCGACAAATTTAAATCCCATTTCGAGTCCTTTATGCCTGTACATTCTGAACTCTTCCGGCGTTACATAGCGGTCGATTGGCAGATGGTCCTTTGTCGGCTGCAGGTACTGACCGATCGTCAGTATGTCGACATCAGAAGCTCTCAAGTCCTCCATTACTTCCAGGACTTCTCCGGGCTTTTCTCCAATACCGACCATCATGCCGCTCTTCGTTGCCAAGCCGTGTTCTTTGAAATATTTCAAAACTTCTAATGATCTGTCATATTTTGCCTGCGGTCTAACGACAGCATAGAGCCGCGGGATTGTCTCCACATTATGATTTAGAACATCAGGTGCGGAGTCGACCACGATGTCGAGAGCAAACCTCTCTCCTTTAAAATCCGGAATCAGAATTTCAATTCTGCATTTCGGTTCCAGGATCCTGATCTGCCTTATTGTCTCCGCGAAAATCGAAGCTCCGCCATCTCGTAGTTCATCGCGATTCACCGATGTAATCACGACATGCCGCAATTTCATTGACGCAACCGCCTCCGCCACGCGGCGCGGCTCACCTGTGTCGACCTCTAACGGTTTCCCGGTCTTCACGGCGCAAAATCCGCAGCTACGAGTGCAAATGTCGCCGAGGATCATGAACGTCGCTGTGCCACGTCCCCAACACTCGCCGAGATTTGGACAGCGTGCCTCCTCACAGACCGTATGAAGCTCTTTGCCCCTCATAAGGTGCAAGAGCTTGGTGTAGTTCGCACCATACGGAAGCTTCGCCCGAATCCACTCCGGTCTTCGCGGTTTCGGTTTTTCCTCGACTAAAGCTTTATCGTCTCTTTCTGCCATTCTTTCAATTCACCATTTGAAACTTGGATCCCTGAATTATCAAAATACTTGTTTTATGTCGAAGTTCTCCAGATACTGGACGATCCTCTCCAGGAATTGTCCACCGACTGCGCCATCAATCAATCTGTGATCGAACGAAAGACTCAAGTATCCCATTTGACGAATTGCAATCGCGTCGTTTATTACGACAGGTCTCTTCTTCACGGCGCCCACGCCAAGTATGGCAACGTTTGGCTGGTTAATGATCGGCGTGCCGATCAAATTACCAAACACGCCGTAGTTCGTGATTGAAAATGTCGATCCAATTGTGTCATCGCCCGTGAGTCTCTTCGTTCTAGCGCGCGAAGCAAGATCACGAATCGCTCTGGCTAATCCGAGCACGCTCTTCTCGTCCGCCGCCTTAATGACTGGCACGAGGAGGCCCTTGGTCTCAATGGCTACCGCAATCCCCAGGTTCACATAGTTATGTCGAACGACTTTCGTTCCACTTATGCTGCTATTCACCAGGGGAAAATCTTTCAATGCCTTGACGCAAGCGTACGCAATGAACGGCATGAAAGTCAGCTTGAAGCCCTCCTGTTTCTCAAACTCCTCCCCACGTTTCAAAAGGAAGTCGGCAACGACCGTTATATCGACCTCACTAACAGCGGCAACATGGACGGAGGTGTCCCGGCTCTTCACCATGTGTTCCATGATGAGCTGCCGCATGTTGTCCATCGGGATCGACTCTTCGCGGCCCATCCCGGGTTTTTGGACAACCCCCTCCTGTCTTCTGTTTCCGGCTTCAGGCTCTGATCTCAGAACTCCATGCGTCTGACTTTTCGTCTCCAAATAATTTCTCAAATCGTCCTTCGTTACACGTCCCGCCAACCCACTGCCACCTATTGTCATCAACTCATCTTCTGAAATTCCCTCTGCTTTGGCGATGCTTCTAACCAAAGGCGAAAAAAACCTATCTCCATCGTGTCCGCCTGAAACCTGACGCATCGCTTCTAATTTCCCGGCCGCAGGTCCCTTCATTTCTTCCGGTACTTCCTCGACGGTCTCGTGCAGAACTTTGTCAACTTCCCCGCCTCCCGGCTTCGTCGAGGCCCCTCCCGAACCCTGTTCGTGATGGCTTTTCTTCTCAAGCTCTGTTTCTATATAAGCTATCACCGCACCGACCTGTGCAACCTCCTGTTCTTGAACAAGGATGCCCGAAAGGACCCCGGAGGCAACGGAAGGAATTTCAGTGTCGACTTTGTCTGTGCTTATCTCCAATAATATCTCATCTCTCTTTATGGCCTCGCCGGGCTTTTTATGCCACTTGACGATCTTACCTTCGGTGATACTTTCACCCATCTTCGGCATCAAGACCTCAATTGTCATCTTCAGTCACTCCGTTCAATAGGCGATCAGTTCTTCGAGAGTTTTCATGACTTGAGCCTCGCTGGGCAAAACTGCGGCTTCAAGAGCAGGGCTGTAAGGAATTGGAACATCTTGCGCAGTAATTCGTTTAATCGGTGCATCCAAAAACTCAAAGGCTTCTTCCGCAACAATGCTACAAAGTTCAGCAGCAAATCCGGAAGTGCGTGTGTCTTCACTCAACACTAAAACTCTATTCGTCTTCCTGACACTCTGAAGAATTGCTTCCTTGTCGAGGGGAACTATGGTCCGCAGATCTATGACTTCTATTTCGATCCCCTTCTCCGACAATTTCTTCGCGGCGCCCAAAGCAATATACACTGTAGCTCCGTAAGTCACCACCGTTACGTCAGTTCCTCCACGACGGACAGATGCTTTGCCGAACGGAATGAGGTACCCGTCGTCGGGTTCCGGAGACATGGCATAGCTCTGACGGTAAAGAGCTTTATGCTCAAGGAACATAATCGGGTCCTCCATTCTGATCGCGGATTTCAATAGTCCTTTCGCGTCGGCTGCTGTCGATGGAAAGGCAATGTATAATCCCGGACAATGCGCAAATATGCTTTCGATATTCTGGCTGTGATAATGTCCCCCATGTATGTAACCACCGACCGGCACCCGTACCACCATGGGACACGCCCAGGTATTATTTGAGCGGTATCGCAGCATCGCCACTTCATTTCTGAGCTGCATCATTGCCGGAAAAATGTAATCCGCAAACTGGATTTCGACCACCGGCTTGAATCCTCGAACCGACGCGCCAAGCGCAGCTCCGATTATGCTTGCTTCTGCCAACTGTGAATTGAAAACTCGTTCTCTCCCAAATCTTGTGGAGAGTCCTTTCGTTGCGGTAAAAACACCGCCTTTCCCCTCCTCCACATCTTCTCCCCAGATCAACATTTTTGAGTTTCGGGCCATCTCTTCATGAAGGGCGTGGTTTATCGCATCGACCATCACAACCGGTTTACCGATAGGTGACTCCTTCTCACGCTCAAATGAAGAATATAAATCCGTCGGAGCATACACGTTTTGAGGAGCTGTGGAGACGTCAGGCAACGGACGTGACTCCGCCCAGTCCGCAGCGTCGTCAACCCGTTTCTTAATTTCATCCTGGATTTTCTCAATCTCCGAGCGAGTGAGTATCTTTTCTCCGACCAATTCGGTTTCCATTACAAGCAAAGGGTCTCTCGCGTGGTCCCTCTTGATCTCGTCTTTGGCTCGGTACTTCCGGTCGTCATCAGATGAGGAATGTGAAAGAAGCCTGACGACATCAGCTACGATCACAGTCGGTCCATCGCCCCGTCGTGCCCGCGCAACGGCTTGCTCCGCCGCCTCAAAACTCTCAACAAAATTTGTTCCATCCACTTTCACGCGCCCAAGATTCCGATAACCTCCTACGATTTCATAAACCGATCCGCCTGCGGTTTGCTGCCATTCTGGTACACTTATAGCATAGTGGTTGTCTTCAATACAAAAAATCACCGGGAGCTTTTCTCTCGCAGACCAATTCAGCGCTTCCGAAAATTCCCCTTCGCTGGTCGCCCCTTCACCCGACGAAACGTAGACGACTTGATCTTTGCCGTCTCTTACGCAGCCAAGAGCAGTACCCACTGCCTGTAAAAATTGCGTCCCCGTTGGACTAGATTGAGTGGGAATGTTCAAGGAGGCTTTTCCATAGTGCCCCGGCATCTGCCGTCCACCTGTCATTACATCCTCGGCTCTGTGCAATTGCCCGAGCATTATCTCTTCGGGAGTAAATCCGATTGCGACCGCGAAGGCCATACCTCTGTAGTATGGATAAGCCCAGTCGTAACCCGGCTTCAGATTCATCGCACATGCAACTTGAATCGCCTCGTGACCGGACCCGCCAATGTGGAAAAAAGCTTTGCCTTGCTTCAACAGCGCCAGTTCCTTTTCGTCGAGGCGCCGCGCCAATGACATCAGCTTATAAGCTTCAACAAGCTGGCTGGCAGGCAACGTATATTTTCCTAATTCTGTCACGATTGGTTCATGCACGTTCACGGTGTCGATTTCCTTTTCGGATTGTGCTGATTTCATCCCTTCCCTAGCTGGAGGCATGCTCATTCCCTACCAGTATGTGATATTGTTCTGCGAATTGTTCGAAGTTCACCGATTCGGTTTCTGTCTGAAAGACCTCCGCAAACTTTTCCGTAATTATTTTCTTCACGTCGGCAAGATCGATGGTTCTTCCCAGGAGCCCTGCAAGCGAGATAACTCCTTTATGAAAAATGCCGCATGGTATTATTCGTCCGAAGTAGGAAAGGTCGGTGTTGACATTAAAAGCAAATCCATGCATGGTGACCCACCGACTGACTTTCACTCCGATAGCACAGATTTTCTCGCTCCCGACCCAGACACCCGTGTATTCTGGTTCTCGGTGAGCCTCAATTTCATAATGTCCCAATGTCCGTATCACAACCTCTTCAAGACTGCGAAGATAGCGGTGCACATCACGGTAGTAGTCGGTCAAATCAATTATCGGATAGCAAACGATCTGACCCGGACCATGGTATGTTATGTCTCCACCACGATCGGTCTTAATCACTGCTACGTTTCCTTGGGCCAGTTCATTCTCCGACGCAAGAAGGTGATCCTCGCCGCCTGACTTCCCAATCGTGTACGTGTTATAGTGCTCGGTGAAAAGAATCATGTCCGGGGCATTACCGGCAGTCCTTTCCCGGTGCAAGAGCTTCTGCAGCTCCCACGCAAATGCGTATTCCGTAGTCCCTATGTCAGTAAAGATGATTTTTCTCAACATTGCGTACAGATATGCTGTGAAGCAGTGACAACGCTATTGCAGCGGATTGACACAAATGACAACAGTTCCAACAGATTGATCGGTGTGAATCCGTATTCTCTGTGCAATCCGTCCGTCACGTTTTTCACGTAGCTATATGTTTATTGCGTGTCCCAGCGCATCTTCGGCGGCCTCCGAGACCGCTTCGCTCAGCGTCGGATGTGCGTGGACGGTCCTTATGATTTCATACGGTGTGGTTTCAAGTTTCTTCGCCACAGCTAATTCGGCAATCAACTCAGTCGCTCCGTGGCCGATAATATGCGCACCTAAGAGTTCGCCATATTTTGCATCAAAAATCAGCTTCACAAAGCCGACAGCTTCATTTGTTGCAATTGCCTTTCCATTAGCTGTGAACGGAAACCTGCCTATCTTAGTTTCATAACCAAGCTCTTTTGCTTTCGCTTCCGTAATTCCTATACTTGCCACCTGAGGCTGACAATACGTGCAACCGGGAATACTGTTGTAATCAAGCGGTTCGGTTTCAACTCCGGCAATGCGCTCAACGCATCTGATTCCTTCTGCCGAAGCAACGTGAGCGAGCCAGGGCGGCCCGATGACATCGCCAATCGCATATATGCCAGCAGCCTCCGTCCTGTAGTTTGTCTTGTCAACTTTAATCCATGATTTTTCAACCTGGACGCCGATTTTCTCCAAACCGAGGCCATCGGAATTCCCTTGAATCCCGATTGCGACAAGTGCGATTTCGGCCCCAAGTTCCTGAGCACCGTTCTTGTTACTGACCTTGACCAACACGCCGTTCCCAGAGGCAGCAGCAGATTCGACTCTGGTATCTGTCAAGATTCCAATTCCTTGTTTCTTGAATTCCCTTTCAAGCTGAGCTGTAACTTCTTTATCTTCAATGGGTAATATGCTCGGCATCATTTCAACCAAAGTGACTTTGGTGCCGAAAGCGTTATAGAAGTAGGCAAACTCCGCTCCAATGGCACCTGCGCCAATAATTATCATGTCCTTCGGGATAGCTTCCAGGATCATAGCTTCGGTGCTTGTAATGACTCTTTTCCTGTCAATTTTGATTCCCGGCAACTCACGAGGCCTTGCACCGGTGGAAATTATGATATTCTTTCCTTCCACTTGTGCCAATTCCTTGCCATAGTTATCCGCAACAGAAAGGGTTTTTGCAGCCATGAATCTACCAATCCCACTGATCCTTTCAATCTTGTTCTTCTTGAAGAGATACTCCACTCCCTGTGACAATCTGTTGGCGGCATCACGGCTTCTTTTTATGACTTTCTTAAAATCAACCTTTAGGTTCTCGTAACTAATTCCATAATCCTTGGACTCTTTGAACAATGACATCACTTCCGCACTCTTGAGAAGCGCTTTCGACGGTATGCAGCCCCAGTTGAGACAAATGCCACCGAGCTTGTCGCGTTCGATGCATCCTACTTTTATTCCAAGTTGAGCGGCTCGAATTGCCGCAACGTACCCGCCGGGACCTCCGCCGAGCACTACAAGATCGTACTTTTTCAATTCAGCCATCATTCCTCCTAAGAACTAATAGAGTCCGCTGTTTTCGGACTAATCATTTGCAGTTTCTGATCGATTAACGCTGCCTCTTCCGAAGAACTCCTTCAGAGCGGCACCCCGCATAGCACCAAATAGTTCGGCGGGACATTTTTTCCTCATGGTCCTTTGTTTTGGACCAAATTGATATAATCACCGTGACTGCGTGAAAATATAACTGATGGTAACCCTCTAAATCAAACCGCCTTGATGTAACCAGAGCTACCGCTGAGATGAGAGTTTGGGCTGTGTCAAGAACACGGTTGAACCCAGAGCTATGTCGATCATTCAGCCAATCAATTCTCAATGCCCCATCAGACTGATGAAACTCAGTCGGAGTGTCGAGTCATGAGCAGGCGCGAATGAAGCTGACTTGTCGATCTCAGCGACGATCTTTTTCCCCCGCTTCTTTTGCGGCCCGCTTTCCGATTCAGCATATCTTTCCTTTGGCAAGGCAAGAAATCACCTTCGCTTGAAGCAATTATTGTAATCACCGATTTCTCAAGTTACATAGGCAATTGCTTGACAAGAAAGTGCTTAGCCTGCTTCGTCAAGAATGGGAATGCCATCTTTGGACACTCTCCTGACCTTCCTGAATCAAGGTCATGATCAACGATATTTGCATTCGGAATTTATCTCCCCCATACCAGCCACCGTCGGCTTGCGAACCGGTTGGAAGAGCTGCCATTTCATGCCGGTCACGGAACTGATCAAACCATTTTTCAATTCATGGGGATAAAGCAAGTCAGGACTCCCTCGGTGCCTTCCTACTATTTGTCACTCCACGTGAGGATCAGTTCGCAGTATCCTTTGTCATCCTCAATCTTAGTTGCAAACTCGGCCCTGACATTCTTGGCGCCGGAGATTCTCCAACGCCTTCCGGTAAAATCCGATAATGCTAAAGCCAATGAGTCGATGCCGTCTTTCGAATCCTGTGTACTTCAAGCTGGCTTGTCCAGGGCCGGGTAGAGAAACCTCAATTCCCACTCCCCGAAAATACGTCTGATGGACAGTGGAAATCCGATTGAGCACGAACCTAGGTGATCCCAGCTTGACGAACACTTTGTAAATTCCCTTCAACTCCTGCTCAATTATCACTTCCGACCGCCTGATCAACTCTTGTCCGTTACCGTTCGCCGTCACCCTTATGTCCATCTCGAGGAACTCGACAAAAGCATCCAGAGGGTACCAACCTATTGGCATAACAAATCCCTTTTCAAAAAGCGACTTCGTTTCTCCCTTCAGCAGACCGACGATGCTGGCATATGCTTGCTCCCCATGTCGCGCCTTTACAGCTTTGATCGAATCGCTCACCACTGTTCCTTTTACTTCTACCATGTTCTCTCCTTATTTCTCAATTACAGAAATCGATAGATCCAAAGGAGACCCTGATGCCGGGATACTGAAAATAATTCACTGAGGTGAATCGAAATGCTGCCTTCCATTAAGAGCCTCACCATGGCACCTCGCTCCTTCTAAAAGTCTAACGCATGTCGCTTTGAGAATCAAGGTTCCCCGTATTTACGTATTGGAATCCGAGTGGCTCCTTGATGCTCCGTCTCTTCCATTTCTTTCTGATTCGGAGTATCCCATGGGTTTCATCGCCCCCGTTCCACAATATGAACTCCAACCATGTTACAGTAAGGAGGATGAGTGCCCTTGAAGTAGATCAACCAGGGAATCGCCATCGGCAGGATGCGAGTCTTCCCGCCATAGGAGGTTTGGCGGTCCTTGCCGTTCCCGCCGCGCCTCAAGCGGTCCGAGGCTGGTCCTGAGCTGTAGAGGTTGCGATTACACTGGATCCTTTTGTATCGAGATCGCCTCAGTTTTCTTTTTCCTCGTCAGATACCAGTTGTACCCAAGCATCAGTATCGTAGCCACGATCCCGATTGCGCCGAATACCAGCCAAAACGCAGCCGGACTTTGTGTTTGCTTCGCCAGCGAAGCGTAAAGCCTCCCTCCCGCTATGCCGCCCGCAAAATATCCCAGCGCGATTGGAAGGAATGCATATCCCTGAAATAGTGCTTCCTGCCCTCTCGGCGCTTGATCGGCAATGTACTCGTAATAACGCGGAGCCATGGACATTTCACCCAGCGACCAGACCACCATGGCCGCCATCACCCCGGCAATACTCGGCTGCATCGCAATTACAAACCAGCATAATGCCGACACCGAAAATCCAAGAACGATTGCAGTAATTGGAGGCATCTTCTTCGTCAATCTGTTAATGACCACCTGCAAGAAGATTATTGCCCACGCGTCTATCGATTCGATCAGGTCGAATGGCGCCTTCTTCGAAATGAAATCTGTGAGGTAGTACGGAAGCGTTATGAAGATCTGCCAGAACGTCATCCAGTATAGGGAAAAAATAAGTAAGAATACCATAAAGCGTCCATTGGCCAAGACCTTCACCATGTCCAACAGCTTTGTCTTTATCGATGGCTGGGAAATTGCCGTTGCCGATTCGGGCATGCGATAAAACAAAATCGTCCCAATTAGCATCATGGCACAGCTCAAAGCGGAAACCATATATACCCACTGAATTCCCACAAGGTTGCGGACGAAATATGCTATGACAGGCCCCGTCGCACCGCCGACGTTCACTAAAGTATAGTAGATCGCATAACCGAGCGACTTCGTCTCAGAATTCGTGGAGAAGGCTACTGTTCCAAGAACAGAAGGTTTAATAAAAGACTCGCCTATTGCAGTGAATGCCAGCACAACCACAATTAGCCAGAACAGCGACATATTTTGAATAAGAGGTCTAAGAATCGGCGAGCCGATTGCCCCCATTGAAAAGTACCCGATCGCCATGACGAAAAACGCAAATGAAAACGACTTGCGGAATCCGTACTTGTCGGCGAAAGTCCCAGCGAAAATGGGGAGGAGATAAACAAGAAGACCGAAGATCGATGACAGCGTGGTCGCATCTACTTCGTTGAAATTCAGGTAGTCGCGGAGAAATATGCTCATCACCGCAGCCTGTGCATAATAAGCCAGCCGCTCGAAAAGCTCGAGCGAATTTGCAACCCAGAAGGCTCGATGGAAACTTCCGATAAATTTTCGTACTCGTGATTCGCTGGTCATAAGCTTCGTCTCTCGTCGTTTGAACGGAATTGATACGGCACTGATAAAAATAGTGAAAAATCCGCGAATATCCGTCCCATCGGCGCCATCAATGTTCATTCTCCTCTTCCCTGGCTATCAAAAATCTCCCGTAGTTGTTAGATTATACAGACACAGGAGAAAAATTAGTTTAAAGAAATGCCGTTAATCCCTTTTCATCTTTTCAGAATACTTTTACTGTCCTTGATGGCGGGCTCGCAATTGATTGTGTATAGGATCATCTCTCGCTATCTGACGGGAATCGGAGCGAGTGCACGGTTGACGAATCTTTATCTCCCGATAATCCTCGTCATATTGAACATCCCATTTCCTTTCATAGCGTATGTGCCATGGTTGTTCTACCACGGGTTTATGCGGAGATTTATAATGTGGCCGTTCTACGCATATGAGACATTGAGCGTAGCGATCCTTCTTGCCGCATTAATAGTACTTCCATTTAGATTCGTCGTCAGGGCTCTCAACCGAGTGGCAGAAAAAAAACCTCGGCGGACTTTGAATACTCTGCCTTCATTGTCCCGACGATCATTCATAAAAACGACAACGCTTGGTGGAATTGGGGTGTACACTTTCGCCGGTTCCCTGCATAGCATCTACACGCGCGATGAGTACCAAATCGAAAACGTGAAATTGCCGGTCAGGAATCTGCCGTCCCAGCTCGACGGGTTGAGAATTGCAATGATAAGCAATATCCATGTCGGCATATACATGCTCGAAGACGACATGATCAAGTACACAGAAGCTATAAATAAACTCGATCCGGATATGATCTTCATTCCCGGCGATTTCGTCACGTCAAAAACGGAGGAGATATTCCCATTCGTGAAGGCATTTTCGGGCTTGAAATCCAGGAATGGAATATACACTTGTCTCGGCAACCACGACTTTTTCGGGGATCCGGATGTCATCACCGAAAAGGTCCGCGGCATGGGAATGAAGGTCCTCAGGAACGAAACCGAAGAACTGGAAATCAACGGAGCTAGACTGATGCTCTCCGGCGTCGATGATGGAAGACATGCCAATTTCAAGAAAGTATCTTACGAGGCGACTTCGCTGGAGACGACGAGAATCCTCCTCTGTCACAAGCCATATTACTTTGAGACTGCAGTCGCGGGAAAGTTCGACATCACCCTGAGCGGGCACACCCACGGCGGGCAAATAGTCCTTGTCGACTTCCTCGGGATAAAGCTGACACCGGCGGCTTTTGCATCTCAATACATTTCCGGGAAATACCGTCGTGGTGATGCGCTTCTCTATGTTAGCCGCGGGATCGGCACAGTAGGGCTGCCTGTCCGCGTCAATTGTCCGCCGGAAATAACGGTGTTCACCCTCACAAAGAAATCTTGACGATGAGGCTCATCGCAAGGATCTTCCTTTTTGCCTCCTCCCTGTTCATAATTCTATACGGAATCCTCCCGGGATTCTTCCGGCTTGAAGGAGGATTTGTCCCCTTTTATGCGGCGGGCAAGAGTCTTCTTGATGGGATCAACCCCGTCACTCTCTATCGATTTCCTGATTTCCAGAAGCTCATAGATGCCAGTGGATTCTCGACAGGCGTATACACCCTCACGGGATCGACACCCGCGTCATATCTAATTGCAGCTCTCGTTGCAATTCCGCCTGCCGGTCTTTCAAAGTTCATTTTGACTGCGATTAATCTCTGCGCATTCTTTCTTCTTGTCCACGCGTCGGCAAAACTTGCAAACGCTTCGACCAAGACCGCCTACCTGGTCTTTCTCAGCTCTTCATTTGCACTTGCAACAAATTTCAGCTCGGGTGAACATTTCATAATCACTTCTTTATTTTTTTGCGCGGCACTTTTTTCATTTTCAGTTGGTGCCGAACGGGCAACCGGGGTTATTCTTGGAGCGATCTTCCCATTTGAGTTGTTCACTGCAATCCCGGCAATCCTGTTTCTTTTGGCAAAGAGATGGCGGGTCTTCATTTACTTCCTCCTCATGTCTCTGTTTCTCCTCTTGATAACCTATGTGTTGGCAGGAGAACCGGTAATGACTTTTTATCTCCAGCGCGTGCTCCCGTTTTATCTTAACGGCAGAGTGCAGGACCCATTTTCCGTTTCTTATCAAACAGCCTGGTCATTCCTGAGAACTATCTTCTTGTTCAATCCGACCCTCAACCCGCACCCAATTCTCGCCTCTAGGAACGCATACGTGTTTTCGATTTCTCTTTTTAAAGCGTTTGTCGCAGTACCGTCAGCATATTTCTTTTATCGCGGTGTGGAGAAAAAGGATGCGAGAGAATCTATTATTGCGTCAACTTTCCCTATAATTTTTCTTTCACCGACTGCCACGTTATTCCAACTCTTGCTTTTAGCTCCGGCAATCCTTTGTCTCGCTCGTATCGCACTTGATGAACAACGAGTGAGAACTGCAAGGGCCTTCATGGCGCTGTATGCGATTGGATGCTTGCCGATTCATTCACTCTTCCAAAGTTCTCTGAATATCCGGACTCCATTCCTTTTGTATGAAAGATTCTTCATCCTTCTTTCCATTTACGTCCTTTATCTTTTCTTCCAGTTGAGGCTTCTGCCAAAGCATCTGCTGGTCGTTCGCATGAGCATCACGACTGCAATCATAGCGGCCGTAACCGTAACCCTCTATGTAGGAGACAGAACGGCGGAACCGGCGCGGATATTTAATGCGCCTCCAGTGTTGAATGGCAACGAACTCCATTATGCGGCATTCAGCCCAGCCGTGCACGGAGACCAGATATCTTATATCGGCATGGATTCAACTTCACAAAACTACGTGGTGAGGAATGACTACCTGTCAGGACGAAACCTTCAATCTTTCGTTCATCCTCTCGGACAGGATCTGCAAGGCGACTGCTATGGCGTGTCAACTGATGAGAATGGGAGGAACTCCGCGATTGAAACGATAACCGGACAGGAAGATGTCGTTATCTTCCACACTGAATTGGGCAAAAGATCCTACCCAGGGAAAGCCGGCTCGGTGAGCCGAGACGGAGATCTCGGAGCCTTCGTAAGCAAAGGTAGTCTGTTGATAGTCGATCTAGGGTCGGAGCGTCTTCCGATAGTTGACACCGTGAGTGTGCTACCTTTCAAGGTGACTCGCTGTAGTTTTAGCAGCGGGGAGAATTCTGCAGAAGAGATCGTTTTTTTGATCGATTCGTTGAACGGGGCAAACTCAGTCGGAACCTATGACCTAGCTACCCACAAACTGGGAACCCGCCACGCGGCATTTCCCGTCTCGTTGATTTCCGCAGAGGGCGACAGATTGTATTTGACTTCTGAAGACAACGATTCTACCAGCGTATGGTCCCAATCGCGCGACCACGATCCTGGGCGAGACGCCGATCAACCCAAGAAGTTATTTTCTGTTCATGGCGCCATAATGGACATAGAGATCGTGCGCTCCGTTGGACACGGAAACATCCCAGGCGGTGATTATCTGTACTTCTCCTCAGACTTCGAAAGAGGTTTGGATCTACCCACGATATACAGGTATCGACTCGGTGATTGAGAATGCGGCTGAACTCAAGGTCGCTCAGAGACAATTTGTCGCAGGAAATCTCTTTAACTTTCTTGGTTCATCTCATCAATTGCACCATTCCAAGGCACCGGGAACCTTGATTTTGTACACACTCCCAGGTATATTTTTTTGAGATGGCAATCAACAAATCCGTATCCGGGCTCATAGCGGCGGCTGAGAAAGCAAAAGAAAGATCAGAGGCGGGGTTCTCTCATTTTAGAGTTGGAGCCGCAATCGAGA
Organism: uncultured Bacteroidota bacterium; assembly: GCA_963768145.1. Lineage (GTDB taxonomy): Bacteria > Bacteroidota > Ignavibacteria > Kryptoniales > JAKASW01 > JAKASW01. The sequence goes on from CAVYHK010000001.1 coordinate 39,994, forward strand.
CTGAAGCCGGCGAGATCTATTCGGCGTTCAATATCGAGTCAAGCAGTTATGGACTTTCAATGTGCGCAGAGAGAATAGCCCTCTGGAAGGCAATCAGTTCCGGCGAGACCAAGTTCAAGCGGATCGCCATCGTGTCTGATGCCAAAGATTTTTGTCCACCCTGCGGCGCTTGCAGGCAAGTCATGTTCGAGCTTGCGGGCGATATTGACGTTTACATGACAAACAAAAGTGGAAATGTGAAAAAGGAAAAACTCTCTTCGTTGCTCCCACAGGCTTTCACGTCAAAGACGATGTCAAATGGAAGAGATTAGTCTCCACTATGCGCCGCGTGAGACCGGGTGGATCGAGGTAATATGCGGCTGCATGTTCAGCGGCAAGACAGAAGAACTGATTCGTCGCCTGCGCCGGGCTGAGATCGCGCGCCAGAATGTCGCTATTTTCAAGCCGAGAATCGACAAACGTTACAGCGACGATCACATCGTTTCGCACAGCGACGACAGATTAAGGTCGGTCGTTGTAGATTCTTCGCTCGAAATATCTTCCCTTGCCAAAGACGCGGCTGTCGTCGGCATTGATGAGGCGCAGTTTTTCAAAATGGATCTCGTGGAGGTTTGCAACTCACTCGCTTCTGCAGGAAAAAGGGTTATTGTAGCGGGTCTCGATCAAGACTACCGCGGGAAACCTTTTGAGCCGATTCCACAGCTCCTTGCGATCGCAGAGTATATAACCAAGACACTCGCCATTTGTGTCGTCTGCGGCAACCCTGCCGATCGCACCCAGAGAAAGACGCAATCCGGCGAACGTGTGTTGGTTGGCGCAAAAGACATTTACGAAGCGCGCTGCAGAAAATGCTTCGTACCACCGTCGAAATGATGGAATAATGGAGTAGCCGCAACCTTTATGGTTGCGCATCTCAATAATCAGGATGAAAGAGAAAGTTTGCGAACGTAAACACCGATTGCCTGCCGAACTCTACGAGGGCATTCGTGTAGTCTCTTTCACATTGTGCATCAAAAATCGTAAACAGTTTTTCATATCCGAGGAAATTTTCAGACACAATGAAAATGTCCTTTTGATGGAATTGAAAAGATTCCTCGCGGAAGCTGAAGTGTATATGTTCATGCCTGAACATGTCCATCTTCTTCTCCGAGGGGTAATGGAAACATCAGACGTCCTAAATGTTGTGAGAGCATACAAGCAGCGATCGGGATTTTGGTTATGTCAACACTATCCCGAGGTGCATTGGCAGAAAGATTTTTATGATCATAATGAAAGGCGTGAAGAGGATGTTAGCAAGCGTATTCGCTATATTCTCGATAATCCGGTCAGAAAGGGCTTGGTAAATGATTGGCAGCCATATCCAATCAAGGGCTCGACTATTCACAATCTCAATGAATGGTAATCATAGCCGCAAGCGTAATGATTGCGAATCGCCAGCCGCGACCATCATGGTTGCGGAACGCAGGCATAAAGCCTGCGGCTACACTTCAATTTCTCTTGCAATCATATCCGCGATTCTTGTTCCGATTCTGTTTCAGTTTTGTGGGAAGAGCAAGCCGGCTGCTCAACCAAATAGCGAAGTCGGGCTTGTTTTCGACGTCGGCGGACGTGGGGACAAGTCCTTCAATGACGCCGCTTATCTAGGGATTCAGATGGCTAAAGACAGCCTCGGGGTCAATTTCCAATACATTGAGCCGAGTGGCGGTTCGGACCGCGAGTCGGCTCTGCGCCAGCTCGCTAGCCAGGAAAGCATCGGCTTGATTTTTGGAGTCGGATTTATTTTCACCGACGATATCACGAACGTAGCGAAGGATTTTCCCGATAAGAAGTTCGCCTGTATCGATTACTCTTACGATCCGAACAAACCGCTGCCCCCGAACCTCATCGCGATTGAATTCCGCGAGGAAGAAGGCTCGTTTTTGGTCGGAGCGGTAGCAGGCTTGACCACCAAGACCAATATCGTGGGTTTTGTCGGTGGAATGGAATCTCCCCTCATCAAGAAGTTTCAGGCTGGTTATGAAGCGGGTGTCCAGCATGTCAATTCCAAAGCCAGAGTTCTGGTCGCGTACGCCGGCGTGACCGGCGACGCATTCAAGAATCCGGAAAAAGGAAAGGAGCTTGCGCTCAGCCAGTATTCGCAAGGTGCCGACATCATCTATCATGCATCCGGCGTGACAGGGCTCGGCGTATTTGAGGCTGCACGCGAGATGAAGAAATATGCAATCGGGGTCGACATGGATCAGTGGAACGAAGCCCCGGGTTATGTCCTGACCAGCATGATCAAGAAAGGCAATGTCGCTGTTTTCGACATTATCAGGGAATGGAAAGAAAAACAATTTGACGGCGGAAAGGCTCAGGTATTTGGGCTCGCTCATGATGGCGTGGATATCGTTTACGATCAAAATAACAAGTCCCTGATTCAACAAAGCATTTATGACAGGATTAAGTCCCTCAAGGAACAAATAATCAGCGACCAAATCAAAGTACCAACTAATTGAGTGAAGAGTGAGAAGTTAAGAGTGAAAGATCAAGCATGAGCGACCAGCAGGCAAAAGTCTCACTTTCACCTCTCCGCTTTCTATTATTCATTTTTCGTTCTTAACTCTTCGTTTCTAATCGTGTCCTACTCAATAGAACTCCTCGACATCACGAAACGTTTCGCGAGAACACTGGCGAATGACGATGTGAATCTACGAGTGTCAACAGGCGACATTCACGCTCTCGTCGGTGAAAACGGCGCGGGCAAGACCACTCTGATGGAGACACTCTATGGACTATACCAACCCGACAGCGGAAGAATTCGCATCCACGAAAAAGAAGTAACGATAAAATCTCCCCACGACTCGATAAAACTCGGAATTGGTATGGTCCATCAGCACTTCATGCTTGTTCCAAAGCTTACGGTGCTCGAAAACATTGTCCTTGGAGCAGAGACAACAAAGCGCTTCCTCCTTGACCTTAGAAAAACCACGACGGATATCTCGGCACTCGCCGAGAAATTTTCGTTAAACGTTCCTCTCACTGAAAAGGTGGAGAACATCGGAGTTGGAATTCAACAGCGTGTCGAAATCCTGAAGGCGATCTACCGGAAAGCGGATATCCTGGTACTCGATGAGCCAACCGCTGTGCTGACCCCCCAGGAGACCAAACAGCTCTTCAAAATAATGTCGGAGCTGAACCGCCAAGGGAAAACCATCGTGTTCATTACACACAAGTTGAACGAGGTAATGGAGATTAGCCGGCGAGTTTCTGTAATGCGGAAAGGAAAAATCGTCGGTGAGCTTGAAACCTTGAAAACCAGCCCGCAGGAAATTGCGCAACTCATGGTTGGACGACCGGTTTTGCTCCACGTCGAGAAATCCCAAAAAGAGATCGGAGCTCCACCACAGGGGGGATCGTCGACGAGACTTTTCGTAAATCACCTCGAGTACATTGACCGCCGCGGCGTCAAAGTGCTTAACGACGTTTCATTCGAGGTTGCATCGGGCGAAATACTCGGGATAGCCGGCGTTGAAGGAAATGGACAATCTCAGCTTGTAGAATGCATAGCCGGGCTGGTCAGACCGACATCGGGTTCCATAAAAATTGACGGCGTCGAGCTTGTGGGTTTAAACGCCCGGGAAATCTTCAAACTCGGATTTGCACACGTGCCGGAAGACAGGATAAAGAGAGGGCTGGTGCTGGATTTCTCAGTCGAGGAAAACCTGATACTCGGAATGGAGACCCGATTCAGTCCAAATTTCTTGATGAGACGAAAGGAGATCAGACAAAACGCAGAGCTTCTAATAGAAAAGTTCGATATACGCCCCGCAGATCCTTCCATTCGGGCTCGCAGCTTGTCGGGCGGCAATCAACAAAAAGTAATCATTGCACGAGAGCTTTTCCGATTGTCGGAAGAACCCCGCTCGGGAGATTCCTTCGGGACAGGAAATGCGCAGGTAATAGTCGCCAGCCAGCCGACTCGCGGAGTTGATATCGGGGGTATCGAGTTCATCCACCGTACTCTCATCGGCGCTCGTGACTCGGGAAAAGCGATCCTGCTCGTTTCCGCGGATCTAAATGAAATCTTGAGCTTGTCGGATAGGATAGCGGTGATGTACAACGGGAGAATCGTTAAGATATTCCCCGACAACAATGTTGAGGAGACCGAGCTTGGGCTTTACATGACGGGTTCATCCAAATGGATCCCTCCGGGAAAAGGAAATGAGAACCAGCAAGCCTTTTCTTGAAAATCCGATCACTCAGAATTTTCTGATCCCGATCCTTGCGGTCGTCCTGTCATTTGCCGTCGGGGCGATTTTCATCCTCATAGCCGGACAAAATCCTGTCGAGGTCTATTCATTACTTTTTTCGCAGACACTCGGAAGCTGGTACGGAATTGGACAACTCCTCTTCAAATCGACTCCGCTCATCTTTGCCGGCCTTTCTGTCGCAATTTGTTTCCGTGCGGGCTTGTTCAACATCGGCGCTGAGGGACAGTTGCAAATAGGAGCGTTCGTCACTGCGCTCGTCGGCATGAAGACATTCGGTGTGCCGGCATACATCGAAATCCCACTGCTTATTCTCGCCGGGATGCTGGGCGGCGGATTATGGGGGTTCATTCCAGGATACCTGAAAGCAAAACTGGGAGCGCACGAAGTCATAAACACGATCATGCTCAATTTTATCGCCGCCGCCCTGATAAGCTATTTCGTCACAAACGTTTACAACGTTCCCGCAACTGTGCACACTCCGCCAATTTCACCCGCGGGGACTCTTCCCCGTTTCGACAAGTATTTTCCCGGCTTCGAAGGTTCACCTGCAAATTTGTCAATCGTCATCGCGATCATTGCTGCGTTGTTCGTGTGGTTTTACGTCGAGAGAACAAGATACGGCTACGAAATGCGCGCCGTCGGTTTGAGTCCAAAAGCTGCGGAATATGGCGGCATAAGCGTTGCCAAGAATGTCATCTTGAGCATGACGCTCGGCGGCGCGATTGCCGGACTCGTGGGGACGAATTTCGTAATGGGATACAAATACTATTTTGAGGAAGGATTTTCAAGTGGCACCGGCTTCATGGGAATTGCCGTTGCCCTCCTAGGACTAAACAATCCCTTCGGGGTTATCCTCGCGGCGTTACTCTTCGGCATGCTGGATTACGGGGGATTGGTCATAAATACTATGGTCCCGAAGGAATTGGTCAGCATCCTCCAAGCCATCGTCATAATATTCGTTATATCTTCGAACAAGATATTCAGAGGAATTGTTGTGAATTACCTCAAAAAAAGAACGTTGAGTGTATCGCGAGAATGAGCTCTGAATTTTGACTGAAATGATTCTTTCATTGGCTTTTCTCGCACAAACAATTCGGATAACCGTTCCGTATGCACTCGCGTCCTTAGGCGGCGTCTACAGCGAGCGGAGTGGTGTCACAAATATTGCGCTCGAGGGGATTATGCTCAACGGAGCGTTCGGCGCTACTGTCGGGACGTACTATACCGGGAATCCGCTGATCGGCATAATCTGCGGAATCATCGTCGGTTTACTTACAGCGCTCATACACGCTGTTGTGTCGATAAATATTAAGGCAGACCAGATCATCTCCGGAATTGCCATAAATCTGTTCGCAGTAGGTATTACCAAGTTTGTCCTAAAAATATTATTCCACAGCTCTAGCAACTCTGAACGAATAGTCGGACTTCCGTAATAAAGTTTACCGTTTATCCAAAGTTCTTCTGAAATCGGACGACTTCTTGGCAACCCGCTCGTTCTTACTACTTTGTTAGTGGTCATCGCCAGTCACTTTATTATCTTTAAGACACGATTTGGCTTGCGCCTCCGTGCGGTGGGAGAAAATCCGGAGGCGGCGGACACTGTCGGAATCAGCGTAAACCTTTACAGATATTATGGCGTGATGATCAGCGGGATGCTGGCAGGGCTCAGTGGCGCGTGGTTGGCATTCGACCAACACTCATTCACCGACGGTATGTCGGCTGGCCGGGGATTTATCGCGCTCGCCGCAATGATTGTCGGAAAATGGAATCCACTCGGTTCGGCGGCAGCATGCCTGCTATTTGGATTCGCGGAGAGTTTGGAAATCCAGCTCCAGGGTGCCGGTTTGCCTACACAATTCATTCAGATGATACCTTATCTGGCTACGATAATTGTCCTTGCAGGATTCATCGGAAAATCCGTAGCTCCTGCGGCAGATGGAATCCCTTATGAGAAGGAGAAATAGAAAGAATATCAGAATATAGTTACAAAATGATAGCTCAATTGATGGAAAGTTGGTATCTTCCCCTCGATGGGAGATAATTAAGATGAGGATATTGTGATGGCTTCCCTTCCCTTCCAGAAGTCCGCAGACTTTATTTCCTCACGGTTTGGAAATGTGCAGCACGATATTGCCATCGTTCTCGGGAGCGGACTCGGTGGATTCACAAGACACATTTCTGGAAAAATGATTCTGGGAACGAACGAAATTCCTGGCTATCCACGTTCAAATGTCGCAGGACACAAAGGGGAAATCATAAGCGCGACTATCGGCAACAAGAGGGTTCTCATCTTCAGCGGACGCGTGCACTATTACGAGACCGTTTCGACCGTCGATGCCGCGGTTACTGCCATTATCGCTCACGAACTCGGGACAAGAAACATCGTCTTAACAAACGCCGCCGGGATTCTCAATGAGAAGTTCGCTCCGGGGGATCTGATGCTCATAAGAGATCAGGTCAATCTTACTTTTAGAAATGTCTTGCTTGATCTGAAAATGCCGGTAAAGGACTTGAATCCAATCTACAGCAAGAGATTTGCAGAGGCGGCTTTCTCCGCTGCAGAAGAATCCGGCATAGATCTCAAGTCCGGCGTGTATCTCGGTTTGACCGGGCCATCTTACGAGACTTCTGCGGAAGTAAGGTTTTACAGAAGTCTTGGCGGAGACGCTGCAGGAATGTCAACGATTCATGAAGCGATCTTCGCACGTGCCGCGGGGATGGAGGTTACGGGAATTAGCTGCCTTACAAACTACAGCACAGGAATAACTTCCGGGAAGCTTTCGCATGAGGAAGTGACTGAGATAGGGGCCAAAGTCGAAAACGAATTCTCGCGGCTGCTAATCACTCTCGCTGAGGCAATTTAGCTGGAGCATCGCTCCTTCCGATCAAGGCTCCCTTTCAAAGTCCGAAAAGACAAGAATTATTTCTTGTTTCCAACCACGACGATGCCGACAACAACCTCACCAGTCACTCCGAAACCAAGTATCGGACCAAATGCACCGGTCATGATTGCATCTGGAAGATTCAAGAATAATCCGATAACAAGTCGGACCGACCATCCTGGGAGTCAGGAAGCCGTGTTTGGAATGAGAAAACCGAGGGCAAGTCCCTTCAGAAAAGCACATTCCATCGTGAGCTTGCGATTCGGGAATTCCATGAGAAGCGTCGGAATTCGATCAATAATTCCGAGCACCAAATCTGCCGTAAGCCCTCTTCTCGTAGATGACAACGTCAATACTTTTCATGTAATTTCTTGAGACTCTCGCCGATGTTCTACTACCTCTCCAAACGAGCTACGTCACCGCCGCGGCTCAGCGGCGCGCAGACAAGTTCACTTCAGTAAGAGTAGTCTCTTCGTATCGGTGAAAATTCCTGCTTCGAGGCGGTAGAAGAACACTCCGCTCGCAACGCGCGTCCCGGAATCTGAGGTACCATCCCATGTAACGGACCTGTAACCTCCTGCTTCGACGCCGTCAACCAAAGTCTTGACTTCCTGACCAAGAACGTCGTAGATCTTGAGGGTCACTTTTGAACTTGTGGGCAATTCATAATGAATCGTCGTCGTCGGATTGAAAGGATTAGGGTAGTTCTGCATCAAGGCAAACTTAACTGGGATTCCTCCGCCTGCGGTCATTACATGTGTAGCAGAATTCACTGTAATAGTGCCTTTCATCCCTAACGAAGCGTGAGGGGGACAAACATAATAGTGTATTCCTGTTTGAGTAAGGACAACTGTTCCGCCGCCAAATGGAAGGTCAAAACCTCCATTTGAAGTGTTTCCATCTGCGTTCCATGTTGCTTGGTTCACCTCGCGCGCAGCATGAATCGACGCAAGAACGAATTCAACCGTGTCGCCAAGACTAATCGTGATGCTGCTTGGCGAGAATGTGAAACCGGAATTGGTTATGATGTGCGTCGTCGAAAAACCAATGCGTGTGCTTGCAAGTATGAATAGCGAAAAAATGATTGCCTTCTTCAATGACTTCTCCTCCTTATTGCATATTTCAGTCTTCTTACCCAAGTTCTCAAGCTTGGCTCTATTAACTAAAAACTGATAATTGCTAAGGTAAGTTCCCTCTCTTGCGGAACCCGAGAGACCGTAACCACAACTTGTTCTTCTGTGCTGCTTGTTTTTGTGGAGATCAAGCCAAGAATAAGATTGCAACGAACGTCTCCCCTACGCAGATATTCTTCAAATCGGGTCGACGATTCGTGTTGCGGCGCGTGCGCCACAAGCCGTCGTGAGCCATTTTATTTCAATCAATTTACCTTGATGGTGTAAATTGGGCCGTCAGAAGCGACCTCTCCTGCATTATCCGTAACAATAATTCTAAATCGAAGAGTCTTACCAGATGCACTAGGATCAATGGTACCCCTTGCTAGACCGCTGGCTGCGTCTAGTATGAGGCTGGCATTTGTAACATCGCTGCTTCCTGAGTATGTATTGTCCAATTTCCATGAGTAGGGAGGCGTGCCCCCCATCGCAAATAAAGATGCGCCATAAGATTTGTTCGCCTCGCCATCCTTCAATTGAAACTCAGCTAGAGGCCATTGTTGGAACGCCGCGGCTGGACCGGGAGTATAGCCAGTTATATTGAGAGTTACAGTTTCGGTTGCAGTAGAGTTGCCATCCGAAACCGTTACATTAAACGTTCTTGTACCTACCGAAAGTCCGGTACTCGATGTGCCAGTCCTACAAATGATACCGGTCTGAGGCCAAAAGATGACGCCGGAAGGAGGAGTCGGGCTAGACTCCACAGACCAACCATAATTGTGAAGAGGACTACCACCATCTGCAAGTATGGTTTGTGCATTAAAGTTAGTATATCCTGTATTATCAATATTTCCAGAAATCGTTTGGTTGGGCAGAATTCTCAGCGAACTACTCGCGTTTCCCGAGTTAGCTGGGTTACTCTTACAAGAAAACATGAACATCGTTACGCCCAAAAGCATTAGTAAACTTACTGATAAACGTTTCTTATTCATTTTTTTGTCCTTCAAATTTCATCCTACGCTTTTGACTTTTCGGTGTCGCCCCGTTTTTATAGTGTTTGCTGGTCTACACTTCTTAGTAAACAGAGTTCCTTATCAGTCGGAAAATGTTTTTCATCTGTTCCCATTTCTCATTGATAGTGAAAAGTAATTGCAACCAACCTTCACGCGAACCAAGTTTGCCTCGATACGCTTCCAATCCGGAGCCTGCCCCCGCGAAAACGGGGATCGACTATTCATCCTCACGTCTGAGGTTGTCCATTCACTTTAGCAAAACCAGTTTCTTCGTTTCAGTGTAACTCCCTGCCCGCAGACAATAGAAGTACACTCCGCTCGGCAAGCCACTTGCATCCAAGGTGACAGAATGCTTTCCTGCTGTTTGGCGTTCGCTAACTAGTGTCTTGATTTCCCTTCCAAGCACGTCGAAAATCTTCAAAGTAACAAAATTGTTCGTTGGCAATTCGTAAGTTATCACCGTCGAAGGATTAAATGGGTTTGGAGAGTTCTGGGAAAGAGAGAGCCGTCCAGGAACGTCTTGCGCTTCCTGGCGCTCGTCGGTTATCATCTCAGATAGTGCGCGTTTCCATACCCCTCCATACCACGTGCCAGCAAAGAGATTCGCCCCATCAGAGGCAAAAGATACAACGTTCAGGTTTGTCAGCCCTGAGTCTACATTGCTCCAGCTTTTGCCGTCGTTTGTGGACAAAAATGCGCCGCCACCATAGGTGCCTGCAAAAAGATTACTCCCAATGACCTCAAGAGAAAGGACATTTGCGTTTGATAAGCCTGAATCGCTGCTCGTCCAGCTTAGCCCCTCATTGGTTGAATGAAAGACGCCGCTGCCATATGTACCCGCAAAGAGATTTGTTCCACTAAAGGCGAAGTCCCACACGTCCATATTCGCTAAGCCTGAGTCAACAAGCGTCCAGCTCATCCCGTTATTGGTCGAATGAAAGATGTCGACCCCACTTGTACCTGCAAAGAGATTCATACCACTGACGGCAAGGGAATTGACATACACGTTCGTTATGCCCGAATCTAGGCCATTCCAGCTCGTCCCGTCATCGGTGGAGAGATAGATCCCGCCGCCATATGTGCCCGCAAAAAGATTCGTCCCGCTGAAGGCGAGAGACCGCACTTGCACGTTCGATAGGCCTGAATCAATTGCAGTCCAGGTTTTCCCGCTATCAGCCGAAACAAAGACACCCTCGTTGGTGCCGCCAAACACTTTCGCCCCACTGTTAATGATAGTGAAAACGGCTGTATTTGTCAGGCTTGAGTTGATATTATTCCAGGTTGCGCCGCCATTTGAAGAGAGACAAACGCCGCTATTCGTCCCTGCAAGTATATTCTCCCCTGTGAAGGCGAGGGAGCGGACTTGCATGTTTGTTAGCCTTGGGCTGACACTGTTCCAGCTTGTTCCGTCCTTGGTGAATTGAAGGATCCCATTGTCCGTGCCCCCAAAGAGACTCGCTCCATCCATGATAAGAGATCGCACGTGTGCGCTTGAATATACCGACGACCAGCTTGCCCCGTTGTCGGTGGAGAGGTAGATTCCGCCGCCATATGTGCCCGCAAACAGATCGGTGGCGCTTGCCGCAAGAGCGAAGACAGTCATGTTCGTCAGTCCTGAGTCGGCCGCTGTCCAGCTTGTGCCGTTATCGGTGGAAAGAAAAATTCCGCCACTCGTACCTGCGAAAAGATCTGTCCCGCTGACTGCAAGAGTATAGACAAAGTTGTTCGTTAGCCCGGAATCCACTGCAGTCCAACTTACTCCACGGTCGGTGGAAAGGAAGACGCCGCCACCCCCTGTGCCTGCAAAGAGGTTAGTCCCATCAACGACGAGATAGTGGACGTACATGTTGGTCAGTCCTGAATCGACATTAGTCCAGGTTGTCCCATTATTGGTGGAGAGAAAGATCCCGCCGCCACCCGTGCCCACAAAGAGATCTGTGTCGCTGGCGACGAGAGACCAGACGTAGGTATCGGTTAGACCTGAATCAACATCAGTCCAGCTTGCACCGTTGTTACTCGAAAGGAAGACGCCGTCATCAGTGCCCGCATAGAGATTTATCCCATCAATGACAAGAGATCGGACATACGCGTTCGCTAGCCCTGAATTGACCCTAGTCCAATTTGTCCCGGTATCAGTTGATAGAAGGACCCCCCCGCCTAGAGTACCCGCAAAGAGATACGTCCCACTGACGGCAAGAGACAACACTTCGTCCACAGGGGGTTGAGGTCCGTTGATTTGGACCCATTGGGCAATTGATGTAGAAGCCGCGGTGGACAGAACGGCCATCCATAGTCCCAACTGTAGAGATAGATTTTTCATTAATGGCTCCTCAATTGTGTTCCCAGGAAGCGCAATGAACCGACCACACAGCTAAGACGATGCCGAACCCGCTTATGCGAAACCGCTTCGCCACAGGCAAGCGTCTTTCTCTGAATTTGTTGGTTCCAGGTACCCATCACTTAAGCAGAAGAAGTTTCTTCGTCTCACTGTATGTTCCTGCTTGAAGCCTATAGAAGTACACTCCGCTCGGCAAGCCACTTGCATCCAAGGTGACAGAATGCTTTCCTGCTGTTTGGCGTTCGCTAACTAGTGTCTTGATTTCCCTTCCAAGCACGTCGAAAATCTTCAAACTAACATAGCCATTGGCTGACAACTCATAGCTGATAGCTGTTGTCGGATTGAATGGATTAGGATAGTTTTGGGAAAGTGAAAATCTAAATGGACGGCCCGCTTGAGACTCTGAAACCTCAGTCGGAATGAAGTTGTAGCTCGAGTCATAGAAAGCTTGGGCAATCTGTTTGTTTTCAAAAATCGCAGCGCTATCCTGTCCAAAAATCAGTGCCAGCGATGCTCTCTGAGTTTCCAGTGATGATAGGGAGAAATAACCCGATGAAAATATGAAATCCCCATCCTGGGGAAGAGCGGGAACAACATCGAAATATCCGGGGAGCATGCGATTCCAGAGCAGCTCACTGTTATTCATCGCCGGTGAAGCTGTCTGGTTGAAGAAGTTGAAGCTTGTTAGTCCTATTTGATCTGCTTCATTTGCGTCTGTCTTATCAAAGTGGGACTCACCTTCGGTCGGGATTCCGTCGCCTTCTCCTTGATCATGAGTGCCAGGCACTCCGTCAGCCCCAACGTCATCAGTCTTGAAATCCCAGTTGCCGTTTTCATCACCCGACCAATGAGACTTTATGACACCAGGATACTTTCCTGTGACAGGGTCTCTCGATTGGGTGTAATCCGGAACCCAGCCCGTCACCACGGTACCTGGCCCGCTATCTTGACTCTCATCTATCATTGTGTTATTGAGACCAGCACCCGTAAAGTAATTCCTGTAATAAAGCGGGCGAAGATCCGTCCTGTAAACTGTTCCTGTGCTTGTCTTGAACACTCTTTGATAGTGTATGCTGTAGTCTTCATCTATCAGACCATTGAGATTATCATCCAATCCATTGTTTGAAATTTCCGAAAGCGTTTCGCCGCTATAGATCCTACATGGTACGCCTAGCGAGTAGACTGTCGCGGTGTCTGTGTCGCTCTTCAGAAGGCTGTCCAGCCGAACGATTGTTCTCTTGTAAGTTGTCGGATCGATTAGAATAATCTCATCGTCAGGCCAATTGGAATTGGTACCGGACTGGTACGGGACAGGGTCCTGGACACTTCGTAGGAATTAAATGTGGAGTTGAATGTGAAATCCGACTCCTGAAACTGGGGACTGGTCGGGTCAACTGCATTATTGTTATTGTCAATCCCATCGTGTTCGTTTCCGGGACTCTCAAGGAAGGCATAGCCCGCATACCCCATGTTCGTGGTCGCGCCAGGGAGAACACTGCTGATTGGAATCCACTGTACGTCAGCAGTCTTGTCATCTGAATCCCAGTTGTAAACAAGGTTATTATTCAGATCAAAGAATCCGAGATCGTCCTGGCAATCTACGTAACTCTGGCCCACGTCTCCCACACAGCCTCCGAAGACTGTCCCGAAAACAACCTTCTTGTAATTTGTCGTGCCAATGTTCGTGAACTCATAGAGCCAGAAGATCATGTCCTGCAGCCTTTCATTAGAGGACTGCATGCCACGGACCCGAACAACAAGACCAGCTCCGTTGCGTGTCGTATCGGTGGAATCAGGATGAAACAAATTCGACGTCCGCAATTGAACGCTATTATCCTGTGCATCATCCATCACAAAGTAGCTTTCTTGGCCTTTGATTGTTGTTCCTTTCCCGAAATAGCTATTCCAGACGGCCTTGCCCGTCTCGGGATCAACCCAATCCGGATGGTCGGGCCAGACAGATGGCCAGCTTGTCGGGACATTGCTCATGGCGACCGTATCCTGCCCGACATTGACATAGCCAGGCTCAGGCTCGAAACCCTGAAAATGTCCATCAACTGGATCGACCTTTGCACTTTGTCCGTTTCTCGGCCCGGGAGTGATTGTAACCGAATGGAGGATATCAACCATTCCATCTCCATCATAATCTCTTGGGGGCAGCTCAACACCAATCATTGGTGTCACATCTCCAATGTAGGTATCCATCGTTGCAGGATAGGGCCACGCACCACGTATGTCATTTGGGCTTGTACCAGAAATGGAGCCGTTGTTCCTGAAGGAAATGGCTGTCCTATTGCCGTCGTGAATCCCGAAGCGCGTGTAAAGCGCATTGCCTCGATGTGTTTTGGCGTATTCCACAAGTTGATCCTGCTGGGCGAAAACTGCTACGCTTTCAAAAAGGGTTAAGGCAAGAAAAAGAAACTTAATCATTTGTCCTCCGGTTATTTGCTCACATCGCTTCAGGATGAATCCAGTGGCTCCGGTTTCGATGGCGGCACCTTTCTGTCGACTTTGGTTCACATGACAACGCATTTTCCGCTGCCTCCCTTTCTGTCACCACAAGGCTACGACCTCATTTGTTCAAATATCAAGATGAAACTGCTATCAATTTCTGAGGGGACCACGGCTACTTCGCGCATCACCTCTGGGGTTACAGAAGAATTCTGGTCTCGTGCCACTGAGCCGGTCGGCATTTCAGTGCCTGTGTCTTGTGAATCTCAACTCACCCGACAGGATCGTAAGGAAAATAATTCCATCCAACGCACCGAGGATCGTGATTGCCAAGCCGGCATATAACGCTGTCTGACTATTCTGATAGAAACCATACGCCATTGACAATACGCCGCAAAGAAGAACTAATCCCAAAACAACTGACCAGGTTGGTATTTTTTCAAATTGGATTTGATACCCTGACATTTCTATTCTCCTCATTTATAGTCATCAACTTTCAGGTTGCTACTTAAGCTCCAAATATTCAAGCTCTCACCTCACTTGCACAGTGATTGGGTTACTGTCAACTACGATCGAGCGAGCGATTTCCTGCGTCTTTGTGTCTATGACAAAAACAGAAGCGTTTCCCTGACAAGCCACATAGGCGTATCTGCCGTCGGCACCCATCGCAATTGAGGTGGGCATTGTGCCCACAGGAATCGTTTTTACAACCGTTGCGGAATCGAGATCTATAACGGTCACACTGGATGGCTGAACGTTTGTGACATAGGCAAATTTCCCGTCGGTCGTCACTCCTATCCCCCGCGCGCTATTTACCCCATGAATTCTCGCAACGACAGAATCGCATTTGGTGCAAATTTTTTCGACCTCGTTGAGGTCATAGTTAGCGACATAAAGGTATTTCTGATCGGGGGAGAATGCGACATCTAACGGCCGCCCCCCAACTTGAATTCTTTTCGGAACAGATTGTGTCTCCGGATCTATAACGTACACAAACGGAGTAAAAATCTGACTCTGGTATATCTTCTTGCCTTTTTCGGGCCTGCAGAGGATACCGGTTCCGTCCCCCAATTTCTTTACCACCTCATTGGTGCGCGTGTCTAGGAACCAAAGACCATCGTTGGATTCATGACCGATTAGCAGGTATCGTGCGTCGGCTGTCAAGACGAGGTGAGATGGATGTTCGCCTGCAGCTACTGTTGCAATCGTTTTTCCAGTTTTTGTATCAAAGACAGTAACGTCGTTGGATTTGTAATTTGCAATGTATCCATGGTCAAGCTGAGAAGAAAGTTCGACACAACAAGCGCCCATGCCCGAATTGATTTTCCGGACGACTTTATTATTCTCGGGGTCAAGTACAGAGACGTGGTCCAGTACAATATGGCTAACGTAAACCATGCCATATCTCAGGGAGTCCGCCGGCAAAACGGATGTGCTGTCTCCCATTTTTGTCGAGGCTGTTTTCGTTTGTGAGTGAATTTCAAATTGACATAAACAGAAAATTGCGATTGTCAAAAGCATCAGAAAAATTCTAGATTTCATCTTGTTCTCCTTGGAAGTTGTAGTTAGAGAAAAATAACGTGATTCGCAAAAAAGTCGTGCCGCGCTCCTTCTTCACATGATGTGCGCGCCATGAAGCGATCCATGGTAGCCTGCCTGCGGGCTGAAGTGCCCTTCGGCACGCAAGTCTGTCCCGATATGCTCCTGATCGGGAAGCGTCTTTGTCCCGCATGTTATGCGCAGGCACGCTATTGCTCAATAAAGTCATCAGTGGTTGTTATGAATCTGTTGTTCACGAGCTTCTTTATTGTCTCATGAACTGCCAACTTCCCACGCCGGGTTTTCTTGTATTCGAATTCATGTTCCTCCAGAAGAATATACGTTCCAAAAGGCTCATCAAGAATCGCCTCTTTGTTTACGGTCGTTAAGTCCATTCCGTAAGCATCCTCTATTATCTTCTTGTTCACAATGCGGAGCGAGTCAAACACTATTCGCTTCGAAGTAACTGTTTCAGTATCTCCGCGATAGTCACTTCGATCAAGTTCGATTGTCTTCATCTCGCCTTCAACAAGGACTTCCTTTTGGTAGTCAAAGCGATTACAATACTCGTCCTCAACCATCACAAGAGAATCATGTTCAAACCTGTATTTCCAGTATTCACCACCTTTTCCACCGGTCGACAGGTTCTGGGACGTGATCGTGCCATCGTAGTCCACTGAAAGTTCGCGCATGCCCGAAAGTTCTTTTGAGAAACGGAACTGACCATCCTGTGGATTGAACAACCATACGTTACTAGGCGGGGACATGCGGTCAGGGTCTTCGTGAATCATGAAGATCTTTGTAGCCGTCGGAATTGAAATCATCAAATTCTATCTCATGTGTTGAATGTCCCGAGTCTGCAATTTCCTGAACGAGGCGCCCTCCAACGGGATCAGATATCTTGATCACCTGAAAGTATTGAAGCCCGTCGTGGGACTTATTTGTATCTCTCAGTGTGATGGTCTGAAATACAAGCGTCTTCGAGTGGCCCATGCTCATGGTGTCCGTGCTGTTGGAGACGGTATCCGCCGCGGAATGCTCGAAAACATCGTCGTAATCTTGAGCGAACCCAAGTTCGTTACAAGATATTGCCATTAATAAGAAAACAATTGCTCTCATGTTTTTCCTTGTCAGTAGTAGCTAACTGCAGGACAGCGTGCTTGCGCATAACGTTTGGCCGGACAAAGTCGTGGCACGCTCCTCCTTTATATAATGTGCGTGCCATGAAGCGAGATCGAAATATACAAATCACGAGCGTCTTTGTCCGGCGCGTTATACGCAGCGCAACATGTGATCCATCTGTTGATAAATCATTCATGAGTGCCCACCATAAATCATGGCGACGATATTCACGAGGAGAAAAAATGCAAGCACAATTACCGCCACAACCAATGGAATCCGAATGGCTCTGGTTCGATATTTGAGTTCCTTCCCGATGACAGGTGGCCAGAATCCATAAACAAGCAATAGCCCTCCCAGCATATGCCATAGGAATACTATAGAAGTGGTGGTAGAGTCGGGAAAAGCCAGCATAGGAATACCCGTCCACACAATCCCGAAGAGTAAAATCCACGGAATGAACCTGACCTTCCCGAGTCGCTTGAGATTCATCGAGAACAGGATGGAACTGAAGATCGTTGACACGACAACCGAGAATCCCCAAATCGCGCGTTCAGAGTATAGCTGTGGTGCACTTGGATCACCAACCACATTCTTTTTCCAACTCCAGAAGTTCGTTGAAGGATTGTGGAATTCCTCCTCTGAGGAAACCAATTGCGGAATGGAGCCGTCAACCTTTTGATCGTCTGTCATCTGATATTTCCTCCGATAAGTCCTAAGCTAGTGGGTACTGCGTTGCGTATAACTCCTCGAATTACGACACTATGTCGTCTTTTGTGCCAGTATGGGATGTTATACGACATATGTCGTTCATCTGCTTTCTATCTGTTTGACCGCTTGGTCGAGAGGGCTGACAATCTGAACTTTGTTTATTTCCCTTGACACCTTACTACTCATATCTTCAAACTCGCTTTCGGAAGCCTCGCCACTATAGCACGCCGGGATGTTATCCTAGCGGGGCTTAACTAACTCTAAGCCATTGAAAGTGAATATGTATTTATGTCGATTAATTTAACTGTATCTGAGACAAGCCCGCCTGAAACCTGACTTCAGTAACCTATACCCTAAGAACATCCGCGTCCCAAAAGCGGGTTCGAATGATCAGATCATCTTTCCGTAAATATATATACTGTCGGGATAAAAGCAAACACTTGCTCCAAGAATTCCATCCTTCCCTTAGAAACCAAAATGAACCACGAATCACACGAGTTGTTCGAATGGACGGAGCCTCGAATGACACAAATGGTTATCCGTGAAATTCTGCCGAAAGCATCCTCCGGTTGAGTCCCCGGCGTCAACGCCACCTTCGCACGAAAAGACAGGGTGAGAGGTCTAATCCGTAAAGTGTATCAGACACGAAATGAGAATGAGAATTGGTCCTACTGTCATTCCGACCAACCCCGAGCACTTCGCGTTGCTCAGCGTAAACTCCGCGAAGGGGAGCGGAGGAATCTTCTGCATACATCGTGTAAGCTATATTCATGTATTCCCCAATAAGATTTCTCGTCGGAAAGCTCCTCGAAACGACAATCCGAGAGTTTTTTTCAATAAACGTAGCTGACTCGATGCCAGTCGATCAATTCTCTTAGATTCGAAATTTAGAATTCAACATTCAAAATTCTCGTTTTGCTATTTCGGCAGGCTGTCCCCCGGAAAACTGCGACATGGATGTACTTCATAAACAAAGATTCCCGCCTTTATCCCCGGGATCTTCGTCCATTATCTTTTTCGCCTCGTCCAGGCTTGCGTTGAGAATCCCGAGACCATCCAGTTCAGTCTCATCGGAAACAGGACACACAATTGGCAGGATTCCCTCGGCGCGCAGGGCAAAATTTCTCCGTCCATGTTCCCATATAATCTTTTCGACGCCGGCCATGTTCCTGTTGGGCCCCTGTTTCAGAATGACAATACAATAATTCCTGGTCTTCTGAAGCATTGCGCGCATGAATTCATCGGTAATTGTTGTCATTCGTTTAGTCTCCATTTGGCTTAGAGAAACTCATGCCGGCTTCTTCGCGACGGCTTTCAGCGTATCTTGCGGATGAGCTTTCAGATAAACCCCCATGATATATTCTGCGATGGCCTTTGCTTCTGCGGGCTTCAAGCCCTGGCTCGGCATCGGTGGGTATCCCGGCACGACTTGCCGCGGATTCATGATAAAGTCTTCGAGGGAATCCATTTTGCCGACGAAGTTAGGAAGAGTCTGATTGTAAGGGGGTCCCACAAGCTTGATGTCGAACCTGTGACATGCGCTGCACCTCCCGTTGTAGATGTCTTCCCCGCTCACCACCGGCTGCACGGTGTTGGGATTGAGTGATGCAAGCATCGTCTCATATCTCTGCCCGAGCACCTGGTTCTGCTCACGTGTTGCGAAACGGAATGCGATCTCATCGTTCGCTGTCCAAACGAACACCAGCGCTACGACGCCGATAAAAGTGTAACTGCCAAGATTTACGCGTGTGTCCTTCGACATGGAATAAAATAGCAAGACCACCAAAAGTGCAATGAACATTCCGGCATAAGCCACTGTAAAAGTTACATCTGATACTCCGGTCCGCGGCATGTTTCGTATCTCGAGAAAAATCAACAACGGTTGAACAGCGACAGCAACCAGACCGACAGGAAGCGTGTGTTTCTTCACGAATGCTTTGTACGAATCGTCGGCCGAGACCGCGATACCATTTTCCCATTTGAAAAAGAAAAACAAGACCGCAGCACTTGTGACGGCAAGCGCGGTGAGAACGTAGCTGAGAAGGTTCCACAGTGTCTCGCCGGCGAAAAGAACCGTCACCAGCGATGAATCATGCCAGCGACCGGGGGCAAAAGCAAGCCGCGTCGCTCCAACAAAGATCCATGTTGCAATCCAAAATAGAATAGCGCTTCGACCACCATCGCGACTTCGTGCCGTTTCTGCTGAGTGCCCAAAAGACTCGACATCTCTTGCTACATCGGGCTCCAGTTCCCGGTTCGATGAAACTGCAAGTGTCTGAAAGTTTTTGAAGATGATATCAAGACGGAACGATCGCTTGTACGCATAGACAAAGTAGAAGCCTACAAAGTAAAGAAGTGCGGAGTAAAACACGTAAGATGGAATACCCACGTTTGTACCGTATAGCAGTTGTCCATAGATCAAGATCATCGAGATGAGAGGCAGAACCCCCATCGCGAAGATAAAACCTTTGCTCGGTGCAGCAAGCTCGGCGAGATCCGTGCAAATCTCAAGTGATGTTTGATCCCGTTTTTTCTTCCGCTCCAGTCGAAGACCGCCGAAAAGGTCGACGCAATCAGCACCACGCTCGAGTAGGTCACGAAGCAGATTGTCACCATGACAAGCAGATACCGCAGGAGCATCAGATGTTCATTCGATTCAGGAATAACAAGCTTGTCGAGAAAATTCATTTACAACAATTCTCCTGTGCCAAACCTTGTCAAGGGTGAAAGGCTCTTAACCTTGACAAGGTTTCTTGTTTTTCTTGTCAAAAATTTCTCCACGGTAAGCTCAATAGTCTGTCGATCATAACGACCAGTGTAATCGCCAGCACATAAACATTTATTTTCATGAAAGCAGACTTCTCGGTTCTGTTGTCGCTACCGAGTGAAACCATTCTGTACGTCCCGGCGAGAAGCCACAATCCGAGTGCAGCTATCGCGACTTGTGTAGGAGTATTACCAACAACTCCGGTGGTAATGAAAAACACGGAAGTAAGAACCGAAATTACGATCCATAGATAGGTAAGCACCGACAACATCTTTTCGCTGAAGTACATCCGAAGCGTTGGGAAATTTCCCCGTTCATAGTCTGCGCTGTACATGTCCATTAGCAGCCAGAAATGCGGGATCTGCCAGATAAAAAAGAAAGATGCTATGGCAAGAATCCTGGGATCGAGTGCGTATCCGCCGGCGGCAGCCCAGCCCGCCATCACGGGGAATGATCCAACGAACGAACCTGGTATCACTGCAAACGGCGTGATCTTCTTAAGTGGAGTGTATATGCCGTTGTAAGAAAGAAACGCCAGCAGGGAGAAGACCAACGCCATGGTATTCCCCGCTAAAAGAACAAGTCCGCTTCCCACGATTGAAAGTGCGATCACCATGGAAAGAACGGCTCGCGGGGAAACGACTCCCGCTGGAAGCGGACGCTTGCTGGTACGATGCATCAGCGAATCGGTATCTCTTTCCTGGTAATGATTCAACGCTGCTGAGCTGCAAGAAAGGAGAAATATTCCGAGCACCGGCAAAACCATCGCCAATGAAACGTCGGCCGCTGAGAGGACATAGCCGAAAATGGCAGACATGCCGACAAAAAATGTTATCCTGATTTTTGCCAATTCGAGAACGGCAGCGGTCAGCTCAATAAGGCGACGCTCCCGGGCTGAACTGCTTGCGGCGACGGTCGTAATGTCCGAATGAAACCGCCTCATGCAATACCTCGGATCTTGGCTTCTTGGAAAAGGGAACGAGTCGGGTTGTCTAGATGGTGCGAATTGTCATGCCGAGTCCCACTATAGGCGGGATAGACTCCGCGAAGCATCCATTTGTTCCAGGGGATCCGGCGGACATCAAAAGAAAGTGGATTCTTCAGTCGTTCGTCTGTGGAAACTCGACGAACTCCTTCAGAATGACATCCTCCTTCCTTTCGGACTTCCTCTTTCGGGTGAGGTCGAGAGTCATTTTCTGCACCACGCAAGTGAACCTGCCTTCGTACCCTTTGCGAAATCCTTTTCTCTGCGTTCGCTGCAAAAAATATTCCCATAAAGTTCGATTTTTCTTTCATGAATCCCTCTACTACAATCCGGTTGTCTTTGCCGTATCGGTACCCGCAACCTTCGGTCCTTGTACTCCGGTATTCATCCATTTCATAAACTGGCTCTCCGGCATCACGATCATCTTCGTCGCCATCAACGCGTGGTTTAGTCCGCAGTACATGCTGCAGGTCACCTCATATGTACCAAGCGTCTCAGGATACAGGACCATTTCTCTGACCCTCCCCGGCAGAGCGTCTTGCTTCTCTCTGAACGCGGGGATGTAGAATCCGTGTATGACATCGAGCGACGTAATCAAGAACTTGATCGGTCTTCCCTGTGGAAGGTAAAGTGTATCTGACTGCTTCCCGTTTTCATACTGAAAATTCCACGACCACTGCCTCGCGATTACTTTCACGGGCATTGCCTTATCGGGGACGATCAGCGTCTGAATGAATCCTTCCCATCCCAGATAAAACATGTAAAGCACCAATATTACAGGAATTACCGTCCACAATACTTCCAGCGGCACGCTCCCATGAATGCTCACAGCCTTCGGATGCCGTTTCTTGTTGTACTTGTAAACAAAATACAGCATGGTGCTTACAACCAAAACGAACAGAACTATGTCAACGCCTACGATGAACCGCATAATGTCGTCAACAGCGCGAGCGTGATTTTGTGCGTTGGGTAACACCTAAACTCTACCTCCTGAAGAAAACATCGGAAAAAGTCAATGAAAAAATAACGACGAGAGTGAATCCTGCTATGCCAAGAAACACCTTGAAAATCTTGTCTTCAAATTTTATGTGCATGAAAATGTTTACGACAAGAGAAGCTTTTGTCAAGGCGATCAGGAGGGCAACCACGATCGTGAATGCGGCAAGGTTTATTCCTGACACCACCGCGGTAATTGCTGTCAATGAAATCAATCCGAGCCAAACGAGAACGTAAGTTCCGTAGCTCACACGCTCAGCATGTTTCTTCAAATTCTCCATTAGTCAGACTCCTAATGCGGCAGACCGCAACTCCAATGAATTAACCACGAATTGCACAAATTTGATAATGATCTTCCTGAAAACACAAATATCACGAATAACAAGTGGAAAGACGGTGACTCGTCATGCGATAATTCTTTCATTCGTGTAATTCGCATCAAAATTATCCTTTCTTAATTCGCGAGATTCGCGGCAAAATCATTCTTTAATTGATCAAATAGAAAAGTGGGAAAAGGAAAATCCAGATAATATCGACCAAATGCCAATATAGACCCGCATTTTCAAGCTTGATATAGTCGTCCTTGGTGATCTTATCTCTCAGAATGAAGACCAGCATGAAACTCAACACGATCATTCCTGCGATCACGTGAAGACCGTGAAGTCCGGTCATCGTGTAATAGAGTCCGAAGAAAAGAACCTCTCCATTGCTTCTGTCCAGGAGGACGGCCGAACCGGGGTAAATGCCCCTCAGTATCTCCGAGGACCATTCAAAATATTTTACAACCAGGAACACGCAACCCAATAAAATTGTGGAAGTCAAGAAAAATACAGAAAGCTGTTTCTTCCCTCTACGTAAGGTGGCGATTGACAAAACCATTGTCAGACTGCTTGTCAGCAACACCATGGTGTTCAAAGTGCCGAGAAGAGTGTGAGTCTCCAGCCCAGCCCGATGAAAATCAGCGCTATTGAGATACCGATAGACGGAATAGACTAGAAATAGACCGGCAAAAAGCAAGAGCTCAGTGAACAGGAAAAGCCACATCCCAAGTTTGGCACCTTCAACATCCTTGTGATGGCTTTGGTGGGAAGAAGAGATATTTCCTGAGATTGACTCGGTTTCGGCAATCTGGCTCATCTTACAGCCTTTCCTGGAGAAATCTCAGCGCGGCGCCGGGGTGGTTCTTCCGCCTCCGGATGATAATATGGTTCGTGGGTGACGACGGGAATTTGTTCAAAGTTTTCGGCAGGCGGCGGCGATGCAATACTCCACTCCAGAGTTGTGCCACCCCACGGATTAGGCCCAACTCTTTCACCTTTGAATATTCCCCGCAATAAGTTCGCAAACATCAGCGCAAGCCCGATCACCAACACCCATGAACCGACCACCGAAATCCTCTGCCATGTTCCGTACTGCGGCAGGTACGTAAAGTATCTTCTCGGCATTCCTTCGTAACCGAGAATGAGCATGGGAAAATAGAGCATATTGAAGCCGACGAAGATTATTCCCAACGCCCAGTTGGCAATCTTCCTGTTGTAAATCCTTCCGAACATTTTTGGGAGCCAATAGTGAAGTGCACCAAAGAAGATGAACACGCCTCCGCCAAAGATTATGTAGTGGAAATGTCCCACGACGAAGTACGTTGCGGTCACGTGCATATCGGTCGCCAGTGACCCGAGTACTAAACCCGTCAATCCACCGATGGAGAACAGAGCCACGAATGCCATCACGTAGAGAAACGGTGGCTGTAAGTCTATCGAGCCCTTGTACATCGTCGCGATCCAATTGAAGATTTTTATTCCGCTTGGAATTGCGACAAGGAAAGTCAAAAGCGAAAAGACAAAGTCGGCAGTTGTTGTCATTCCCGCAATAAACATGTGATGTCCCCACACTAGATAGCCGATAAATGCAATCGCTAAGCTCGACATCGCAACCATCTTGTAGCCGAATATTGTCCGGTGAGAAAATGTGGCAATGATTTCAGAAACAACTCCCATCGGCGGGAGGATCATGATATAAACTGCAGGATGAGAATAAATCCAGAATAGATGCTGATACAGAACCGGGTCCCCGCCTTTCGATGGATCAAAAATCCCCACACTGAAGATTCTCTCGACAATAATGAGCAGCAGTGTGATCGCAAGTATGGGCGTCGCTATTACCTGAATCCAGGCTGTCGCATATAACGCCCAAACGAAAAGCGGCATCTTGAACCAGGTCATCCCCGGGCGCTCGCATCCGATGAATCGTCGTGAGAAAATTCATGCCCGTAAGAATAGAAGAGAAACCGAGAATAAATACACCAAAGACAGCCATCGTCACGTCCGTACCAGTTCCGCACACTGTATGGGATGTAAAATGTCCAACCCGTGTCCGGCAGACCATGCTGGAACAGTGACAATAGAATAACAATCGCGCCCGTTACGTAGAGATACCACGACAGAAGATTCAACCGAGGAAATGCGACATCTTTAGCCCCAATCTGGATCGGCAAAAAGAAATTGCCGAGAGTTGCCGGTATACCGGGTATAACGAACAGGAAAATCATGACCACGCCGTGCAAGGTGAACAGGGCGTTGTAATCTTGAGCGTTGAACAGTTTACCTCCCGGAGCAAGCATCTCAAGTCTCATCAAGACGCCTAGAATAACGCCAACGGTAAAAAAAGAAAAGAGCGAAATTAAATAGAGTATCCCGATTCTTTTGTGATCAGTTGAAAGAATCCAGGCGGCAATTCCCTTTCGCTTTCCGTCGTTCTTCAAGTAACCTAAAGCATCAGAAGATTCTTCCGATTGCAATTCTCCATGCTTTAGCACAAAATCTGCCATTAACTCAACTCCTCCGTATCACGAGATTTTCGATTTGACTTCCCGATGCGCTTCGTCGATCTGAGGAACACGACAAACCCTGCCAGGAAGGCCACTGTAGCAGCACCGACCACTCGCAGGACATTGAAAACCAGTTGATTGCTTGCCGGGTCACGGCCGAAGCATATAGAAAGCACCGCGCTGATAATCTGTTCGGGCGTCCCAGTCTTTGCGGCCATTATTGCCATCTTCAGATCAACCGGCGCAAAAGTCGTTCCCTGGATGTACCTAATCAATTTCCCATTCCCGTCGACGATAATAAGAGCAGTAGGATGAATGAACTTCATGGAGTTGTCCCGTGTGAAATAAAAACCCAGTGCGTCCGTCAGCTTGTGAATTGTAGCGCTGTCGCCGGTGAGAAATCTCCAATCATTTGCGGGAAACGGGCGTTTCAACAATCCCCAGTATTGTTCTTTCTTTGCCGTCGCAACCTTCGGATCGTCTTCCGGATCAAAACTTATGGTGGCGACATCGAAATCTTTTCCCGGAACAGCATCCACGTTATCGAGCACATCTGCGAGGCCAGCAAGCACATTGTCACAAATCCCTGGGCAGGTGTAGTAAGCCATATCGATAACCAGCGGCCTGCCATTGGCCGCCTGACGAAGCGAAATCGGATTTCCCTCTTCATCTTTGAATATCAGGTCGAGAGGTATTTGCTTACCGAGCTTCTCGTCGATTCCGACTTTCACATGACCGAGGTCGGCCGCCTCGTCCGCACGGACATTTTTCGAGGGCACGGCGAAAACGAAAAGCAGAAATAAAAGTCCGATGGTCTTCCGCCGGAGAAGCAAGGGCATAAGGACAAGGTTTTCCATTTTAACCGTTCTTCTCTGCAATGTTTTCTTTCAAAAATAGATCTCTTAAGTACTTATAAAGAGTGTCCCAATCTTCAGCATTTAGTCGCGCAACATTCGGATTGAATCCGTTTTGAATTGTGTTTGCTGTCACTGACATAACAAAATCGGACTCGGTTTTGCTCCAGAAACCAGACGCGGCGAGCATTGCAAGCGCCCGCGCTTCATCAGTCGTTACACTCTCAAAAAGGAGAGCCGCCCGATCGGTTTGATCTTGAGAAATCCTTGACATGACGCCAGCGACACTTTTAGCCACTGGAATAGCCTCTTCTTCGATCTGTCTCATTGCTTCACTCAAAGGAATTTGCAAAGACACAGTTTCCCCTTCTTGAAGATGATAGGCTTTATTCATCGCTTCGATTTCCTCAGGAGAATCGGTCGGAAAATCGTTCGAGAAGGTTCTTATGTAATCGATTACCGCGATTCTGTCGCTCGGCGATAATGCCCCCGCAAACGATACCATGGCGCTTCCCGGTATTCCATCAGAGACTGTCTTGAACATCTGCGACAATCTCCTCCCGTTTATCCATCCTGTTCCTGAATGAAAATCTCTCGGCTTCGGGTTCAGATTCGCCGACGCCGGACCATCACCTTTTCCCATCGTACCGTGGCATGACGAGCAGTTGATTTTGAAAAGCTGTTCTCCTCTTGCAATTTGCTCTTTTGACGGCTTGAGAAGAGTGGACAAATCGATCTTCGTTGAGGCGCTCCCGGCGCCCGTGGGACTCTCCATTATTGGGGCATAATAGACGGAGTCCACGGTGATGTCCGGTGGTATAGAATTCCTGTTTACCATGTTTTCTCTGCGAATGTAAAGCAGGCCGAGCGCAATCAACACAATCAGGAAATAGACATAAAAGATCGGAGCCAACCAAACTTTTCGGACGAAGAATGATCTCTTGTCCTCACCTGAATTTTGATCTCGGTACTCTATAATTTCTTTGCTCAATGATTGTAGCTTTTCTTTATATGTGAAACTCAAGACTGCGCTTCAGCTTGGGATCGCCAATGGGAACCAAATTGTTCCTCTTAGCCATGAAAACAAAAACCGTAAGAACAATTCCAACCGACAAAACAATGAATGACACTTCGCTGAGCGCAAACACCGCATGATCCGGATTAAATACCGGCATCACTATCCAATAAATGTCCAGCGCGTGTGCGGCCAGCAGCCAGACTGAAATGAAAATCAGTCGGCGTGGATTCATCTTTGCCGGTTTCGTGATCAATGCAAAGAATGGTACCACGAAATGGATCAACACGAGTATTATTGAAACCACCGCCCAGCTTCCCTGCATCCTCGGAATGTACCATGATGTTTCTGCTCGAAGGTTGCCGTACCACTGCAGCATGAACTGGCTGAAGCCGATGTAAGCCCAAAAGTTAACGAACGCAAAAAGGAATGCGCCCAAATTGTAATAGTGGTCGGGCGTCAGTTTCACAGGAAACAGATTTTTCTCGTTAAGATCTACTGTGAACAACGTTGCAATTGCCATTGACGCAACTGCTGCACCGGAAAAAATGTAAACGCCAAAAACGGTGGAAAACCAGTCAGGCTTGAGACTCATCAACCAGTCGATCGAGAAAACCGTGATTGTAAATCCAAATAGCGGCATGAAACCTGCCGAGAGCTTGACGTTACGAGTGGTCAACCGCTGGTCGTGAGTCGAATCCTGCTTCCTTGAATTCCGAATTATCAGATGATAGAAAATTCCCCAGACCAAAAATACAAAGATGGTACGTACTATGAAAAAAGGAACGTTAAGGTACGGCGCCTTGAGCAGCAGCGTAGGATCGTCCTTGTACAGGGCTTTGTGGGTCCAGTCAAAAACAGTATTCATGTTGAAAAGCAGCGGCATGGCCAAAAGAATCAAGAACGGGATCACGCCCGATATGAATTCGAACGGTCGCCTCATTGCCGTGCTCCAAACGGCTGAACTGAGGTACTCTACCGCAACCCAGAAGAGCGCTCCAATGCCCACGGTCGCCACAAAAGTTAACGCCATTATGAGTCCAAAGGACGCATGCTTCGAGTCTATCGCAAAGGAAACAAGCGCGAGGACGATTCCAAGAATCAGCAGAACCCAGGCCAGCCTGGAATATGATGCCGGAGTATTCTTCAACTTCTGATTGTCGATTTCCATTGAGACGTTCATTTCGTGATCGATCCCCCGGGGTGTTGAGATTTCTGAAGTGCCCGAATGTACCATATTATTGCCCAGCGCTCGTCCGGCGGAATTTGACTTGAATAGGACGGCATTACGTTTTGAAATCCGTTAGTTATTACATGGTAAAAGAGTCCGTCCGGCGCGAGCCGCAGACTGTCCGTGTGCAAGCTTGGTGGATTCGGAAATTGTCCCTGAAGGCGGCTATCGCCATTGGCAAAATAGCCGTGGCATGGACTGCAGTAAATATTGAAGTCTCTTTGCCCAAGATCCATGACACGTTTTGATGGCAGGAGAGGATTCTTCAAATCCTTCTCCGCCGAAGTTAGATCATTTTCAAATTCGAACGGCATTTGGCTGCGTGCCACGGTTCCCTCCACCGGCGGTCTCATCGCAAAACCATCAGGATAGAATGCGCTCCGTGTTTCGGGCATGACCTTCTCTTGATCGTTCAAAGAGCTCCAGGGCCGCAGGAGAAGCAGTTTATTCAAACCGAGATACACTAAAGCAGATGAAATTACTGCGACAATGATTACTGCGATAATGAACTTCGGATCTAGTACTGCACTCCTGAACGATACCTCTTGTACTTCGTGGTACGCAATCTCGATGCTTTCTCCGCCAATATCCCTAAGGAATTCAACCGTTTTCTCCGGGTCGAAATTTGGATCCGATGCCTCGACACATATTCCAAACCTGTCATCGGATATTCTCTTCATGAACTCCGTATCACTGAGCGGGTGACTGTTCCTTGGAAGTCCGAGCCAGATCGCCAAGAGCGAAATGACTGTTGTGACGGCCCCGAATAGAACTCCCATTTCAAACATCAGCGGCACATAGGACGGCCACGCAAAATACGGCTTTCCGCCAATCCACAACGGATAATCGACCGAATTTGCCCACCACGTGAAAAGGATAAGGGAAACTACCCCTGTCAGCCCTGCTATCAGCGTGACCTTGCCTATCATGGAACGCTTTAATTTCATGGCGTTGTCGAGGCCGTGCAAGGGATATGGACTATAAGTATCAAATTCCTTGTAGCCCGCATTTGTCACCGCCTTTGCCGCGGAAAGAACTTTTTCCGGATTATCAAAGAGTGCAGTGATTCCGTAAAGCTGTCGATCAGCCATTGTCGGCACCCTCCTGATGGGCCGGCTGGGCATTTTCGATAACTGCCTTGATTTCCGACATAGAGATAACCGGCAGCGTTCTCAAGAAAAGCAGTACGAGCGTAAAAAATAGTCCGAAGCTTCCGATCAAAATTCCGAAATCGAAAATCGTCGGCGTGTATGTGTGCCATGACGAGGGAAGAAAATCCCTGTAAAGAGAGGTGACTATGATAATATACCGTTCAAGCCACATCCCGACATTTATTAGAAGAGATATAACAAACAAAGCAGGAACCGACCTCCTGATCTTCTTGAACCAGAATAGCTGTGGTACCAATACATTGCAGGTCACCATCACCCAGAATCCAAAAGCATAATGCCCGGTAGCTCGTGCAATTACAAGATACCAATCAACCGTGTCACCGCTGTACCATGCTATGAACGGCTCCAACAGGTAAGCATATGTTACGATCATGCTGGTAAGAAGAGTCACTTTAGCCATCTTATCAAGGTGGTCTTTTGTGATTATATATTCCAGATTGAACACTTTCCTGACAATGATCATGACCGTCATCACCATTCCGAATCCGGAAAAGATTGCACCTGCCACAAAATACGGGGGAAAAATGGTGGTGTGCCAGCCCGGCAGGATCGAGACCGCAAAATCGAAACTCACTATACTATGAACCGATAGGACCAGCGGCGTAGCCAGTCCGGCGAGAATGACATAGACTTTTTCGTAATGCTGCCAGTGCCGGTTCGAAAATCTCCAGCCAAGACTGAAGATCGAGTAAACGGTTTTCTTGATCTTGTCGGTAACAGTCACCGGATTTATTCGATCCCGCAGCGTCGCAAGATCCGGAATCAGACCGATGTACCAAAACATAAGTGAAACTGTAAAATACGTCGAGACAGCAAAAACGTCCCACACCAACGGCGAATTGAAATTGATCCAGATCCCATGCTGGTTAGGAAGTGGAAAGACGAACGGCATGTACCACGGCCTGCCGAGATGAATCACCGGGAAGAGACCGGCGCACATCACGGCGAAAATAGTCATCGCCTCGGCACTCCGCGCGATAGCCGTTCTCCATCTTTGCCTGAAGAGAAAAAGGATTGCTGAAATGAGCGTACCAGCATGTCCTATCCCTATCCAGAACACGAAGTTGGTTATGTCGAACGCCCAGCCGACAGGAATGTTGTTCCCCCACATTCCAATACCGTAGTAAAATGTGTATCCGAGTGCAACTGCCCCGATCAAAAGCATCGTCAGGGTAACCGACAAAGCAGCGAAATATTTCTTTGAGGGAAATTTTTCCATGGGCGCCGCCACCGAGTCGCCGAGAGACGACGGCGTGGGGTTTCCCTCGAGTAGAGGCGAAACCTTGGTGTAATCGATCAATTCCTCCGACATCTGTCGAAGATCCTGTCCTCGGGACTGCATCACTTCAGACAATTCGCTTACCCATCAGATGTTCCTGAGTTTCGCTAAATAAGTCACGTTCGGCTTTACGTCAAGCTGCTCAAGCACGTAGTAACCGAGAGGGTGTTCACGCATCTTCGAGACCTCCGACTCTCTATCATTCGAATCACCGAATACAATCGCGTTTGCAGGGCACGCTTCCTGACATGCCGTTATCACGTCGCTCCCTTTCAGAGGTTTCCCATTCTGCAGCGACTGTTGCTTCGCTTCTTCGATCCGCTGCACACAAAAAGTGCACTTCTCCATTACTCCGCGAGTTCTGACACTCACCTCAGGATTGCTGACCATAGGCGCAGGCTGCAATTCAAAGTATCCGCCTTCATAATGTTTTCTGAAATTGAAAAAGTTGAACCGGCGAACTTTATATGGGCAGTTGTTGGAGCAATACCGAGTACCAATGCAGCGATTATAGACCATCATGTTCAATCCTTCAGGGCTGTGAGTCGTCGCGGCAACCGGGCAGACATTTTCGCATGGTGCATTGTCGCAATGCTGACAAAGCATCGGCTGCAAGCTAACCTTCGGCTCTATCGGGGTACCTGAATAATACCTATCTATCCTGATCCACTGCATTTCCCTGCTCACGGCGACCTGTTCTTTGCCTACGACCGGAATATTATTCTCAACATTGCACGAGATTACGCAGGCGCTGCATCCCGTACATTTGTTGAGGTCAATAGCCATCGCCCATTTGACGCCGGCATATTCGAATTTCTTGTAGATTGAAGTTGGCGCATCTTCAGCCCGTTCTTCCTTGATGAGATTCGGATCAGCTCCGTACCGTTCGACCGTGCTTTCCCGAATTATACCACGGCTAGACTGCATATCTCTTGTAATCGGTTCACCGATGAAGTTATGCTCCATGGTTGTTATCAGCTTATACTCCCCGGACATTTTTGCCGCAGATGCACCAGAGTAGATCCACTGACTCAATGAGCCCCGCTTACTCAGTAACACATTTGCGTTTGTCCCGACATCTTTTCCTACCGTACCGACATGTGATCTTCCGTAGCCGAGCTCAACCGCTATAACACCCTTTGCCATCCCAGGTTGAACGAAGACAGGTAGCTTTTGTTTGCGGTTCTCGATTACAACTTCCAGCAGGTCGTCGTAATCGACCTGGAGCTCTTTGGCTGTTTCAGGGCCTACGCTCGCATAATTGTCCCATACCACTTTGGTTACGGGATGGGGGAGTTCCTGCAGCCAGCCGTTTTCAGCAAATTCACCATCCCCCAAAGCGTAGCTTTCTGAAAGAACCAGGCTATATCCGTTCAACGTGGGTGGCGCTTTTGAAGAAGTGAACGCTTCGACGTCGAATGGACCAATACCTTCCAGTCTTTCATCGAAGCCTACGACTCCATCATGCAATGCACTGAACCAGAACGTATTGAAGTCGACCGATAATCTCATCGAGGGGTAAACCTCCTTCTGCCACCGCTTCATCAAGTAATCGTGATAAAGGGTTTCATGGTATGCACTATCGTCCCCCGTGGCCCATGTCAGCAAAACGGCTTCCTTTTGCCTCGATTGATAAAGCGGATAAATAACAGGCTGTTGAAGGCTATAGAACCCGGTTCTCGTCTTGAAATCGTTCCACGACTCAAGGTCATGAGTAATTGGAAGAACAAATCTACTCGCCGCCGAAGATTCATTCGCCGATCTTCCGAGAGTCACCACCATAGGGACATTCTTAAGAGCTTCCGAATACCCGAGGTCCTGCGGAAGATGGTACACCGGGTTAGAATCAAAGTGAACAATCGCGCCCACACTGCCGGAATTCATTTTCGAAACAAGCGTTTCCCAATCTTGCACCGTCGCATATTGCATCAGCTCAAATCTCTTTTGGTCGGTTCTATAAAGAGAAGTGCTGCCGAGAACCTCGTTCAGGAAGTTTGCCGCTATGTGAACGGGCTCCGGAAGCCTGTCACCGGCGTAAACGATTGCGGTGCTTCTTTGGCTCAACATGTAGGATACAAGGCTTTCGATAGTCGTCGGATCTATCTCGTTTCCAGCTGCAAATTTCTCCAGTGAATAAGCCTGGAGTGAGCTCACGACATTCTTGTCCAGCGCATATCGGGATAATTGCCGCTTCACGACAAATTCGTTCAGCAGTGACATGACAAAATTGAACTGCTCTTCCGGCTTGAGGCGGAGTCTGACGTCAGCATTCATTCCTGTGATACTCATGGCTGATTCAGCAACGACTAGACGACTGAAATTCTTCGTGTCGGCATTGTTCCGTGTTTCAACGTACATTCTTGTCTGCTCGACCATATTCCCTTCATTTCCCAAAAAGTCGGCTTCGAGCGCGAGGATCAGCCTCGCCTTTTTCCAGTTTATTAACGGGAAATTTCCACTACCATAGCATTTCCGCCACGCTGAATTCTTATTCACGTCGGTGAACAACTCATATGAATAAAAATTCACACGTGAATACTTCCGTGCAAATTCTTCGAACACCCTTTTGGTAGTCGGGGAGACAAGGGTTTTCAATATGACAGCAATCTCTTTACCGTTAGACGCCGCGGCCCTAAGTGCATCAACGATTTCGCCGTCAGCAGATGCCCATGATGCCGGCGAAAAATTATTCCCGCTCCTCTTCTGCGGCTCGCGAAATCTTTCGGGATCGTACAGATTCAGGATAGAAGCTTGACCCCTCGCACAAACCTTTCCCCTGTTGACAGGATGTTCGTCGTTCCCATTTATTTTGATTGGACGCCCTTCCCTGGTTTTCACCAGGATTCCACAGGCGTTTCTGCAGCTCGTACAAGTCGAAGCGTAATAGTTGGCAACTCCCGGTATTTCTCCCACCGGCTCCTTATTGTACGGAACAATCTCGCCTTTATCCTCATAAGACGAGCAGCTTGCTGCGGCGAACGAAGCCGAGGCAGTTAAAAGTGCAAGGAATTTTCTTCGGGAAATCTCGGGCATACTAGATAACTTGAAATCCGCGCTGACCCCTGACATGAACTCGTTTGCTTTGCCCTCTTCCAACGCTGGGTCATTATGGAATTCTCTCAGTCCTTTCCAAAACGAACTGCTCTTATTGGGATTCTCTGTTTGAAAGTCAGACATTTCCCGCCGCCTTCTTGTTCCTTTTCACAGCCGACTTGTTTATCAATATCAAGATTCTTTCGCTTTTCCTTGGCTCAGATTTTTTAGAAAACAACTTGATCGGCCAGGCCCTTCCAACGACTGCTACAGCCACTCCAAGCCCAAGCCATCCAAGAATTCTTCTTCTCGCTCTTCGCTTGTTGCTAGTCGTTTCCAGTCCCTTGGTTTCTTCTTCTCTGAAATTTGCCATTTTCCTCACTCCATTATTCCGTGATTCAATTATGGTCACCGATGGCACGCCACGCAATATGTCGGACCCTGCTTGATGTCCGGAATGTACGCAAGTCTAGCAGGAGCATTCCGGTGACAATCCAAACAGGCTGACATCGTAAATGAAGAAACTTGTTTAACCACATCCATATCCTGGACATTGCCATGACACTCCTGGCATTTGATTCCAGAATTCACGTGAAAACTATGGCTAAAGTACACATAATCGGGCAGCCTATGTACTCGCTTCCAGGGAAGGGGCTTCTCATCCCTATAGAACTTGGCGAGCTTCACAATTTCAGGCTGGTTCTTTCGCGCTATAGAATGACAATTCATGCAAATACTTGCGGGCGGAACAGCCGCGTATCTGGATTTATAAACTCCGATGTGGCAGTAGGCACAGTCTATTTTCATTGTACCAGCATGAAGTTTGTGAGAAAAAGCTATAGGTTGTTTCGGTTCATATCCGATGCCTTCTCTCGTCGGCCTTGACGCAAAATATGTGACTGTGATCGAGGCCAGGGCGACGAATATGAGCACTGGAAGCCGTACCCGCAAAGTATATTCAAGGAGTGTTCTGTTCACTCGCAGTCACCCGACCAATCCAACCCTGAATCCGGATTTTGTCCAGGGAACATTATTCGAACATTCGCTGCGCGAGATAAATTGACGGCAAGAACTAAGAGGGTACAGAACTTCCAATGATTCTCCAGAGTGTTGACAAATCTAATTATTCACCAAGACATTACGCCGCGGATGAACACTTCATCCTACTGACAATAAGATTGAACACAACCAAATTTGTTTTTTTACTGCCGGAATTTGCTTCGATAGCCTTGAGTCGTGTTACGCCGTTCCTCCACGATTTCTTCGCGATGACGCCGGATCCCTTACTACGAACCATTATCATCTTTGAGAACCTCGGGAAGAAATTAATTGGGACTCACGTAACCTACAATACCAAATTCAAGGAAAAAGTTCCTGAAAAACGCAGATCCCAAATCATTTTCGCGCCCTCGTTCACACAGGTCCCGCGTCATGATTTCGAATCAATCAAGCGTTCCCAACCATCTTGCCGCATCTCAATCAGTGCAACGGCATCCAGAACTCGCGCACCTTGTCGAAGACTCGACCCTGCGGTCAATCCGCCTTCAGCTCCACGATCGTAACACCCTGCCCACCCTCGCCAAGCTCACCGGAGCGAAAGGAAGACACGAACGGATGGATCTTCAGCAGTTGCTCGACCGCCCGTTTTAAAGAGCCGGTTCCTGTGCCATGGATTATCTCCACCTGCTTCAAAGCCCCCAAATATGCATCATCTAAGAATTTTTCCACGGAAGTTTGAATTTCATAAGGTCGCATACCACGGATATCAATTTTGTTCATCACCCTGGAGTGTACATCGACAGTTGACTCGCCTTTTTTAATCTTACTTCTGGTTGTTTCACGGAGCTCGCTTTCATGGAGACGCATGTTCAGACCGTTCACCTCTACAAGAAACTCGCCCTTCTCGTTCGATTTCTCCACTACTTCTCCAACAAGGAGTGTTCCGCCGATCGCGACGGTGTCACCGACGTTGAAGCTCCGTCGCTGTCCAGGTCTTTCAGAATCGCGCATCTTAGCTATCTCTTGTTTCATCTCATCGATGCGAACACGAGACCGCTTTATCGTCTCCTTATCGGCATTCGATTCCCGAATCTCGCGGATCATATTTTCAATTCTCTTGTTCAATTCCGTGATGATCTTCTCCGATTCATCGACTGCCTTGCTTTTTATCTCTGTGGCTTCCTTTTTTCGCCGAAAAGACCTTCTTCTCATATTCCTGTCTCATTGTCTCGGCAAGCTCCTGTTCCCTCTTTATCTCCCTGACTCTGTCCCGGAGTTCATTTTCAAGTCTTTCAACTCTCAGGAGCAGATTTTCCAGCTTGTCTCTTCCTTCGCCGACGTATTTTCTTGCCCGGTTCACGAGAGCTGGATCAATGCCGGTTCGCTGCGCAATTTCAAACGCGTAACTGGAGCCGGGTCTTCCGAGAACGAGCTTATAGGTTGGAGTCAGAGTGTTTTGGTCAAACTCCATGGCAGCATTTATCATACCGGGCGCATCGCTCGCAAACACCTTCAGTCCCGAGTTGTGGGTCGTGACAAATGACATGGAATTCCTTTCACGCAGTTCCTCCAATATTGCTGAAGCAAGCGCAGCTCCTTCTGCAGGCTCAGTTTCTTCGCCGAATTCATCAACGAGGACCAACGACCTTTCGCGGGACCATTCGATTATCAAAACCATGTGTTTTATTCTGGAAGTGAAAGTGCTGAGATCGTTTTCTATGGATTGCTCGTCGCCAATCTCGGTAAATATATTCTCATAAATTGGAAGCTCCGTACCAGGATCTGCAGTCAGAGGAATTCCGGCAAGATTGCACAAAACAAATAGTCCTATGGTCTTTAGCGTTACCGTTTTTCCGCCGGAATTCGGACCGCTGATAACGACAACACGAGTCGAGTCGTCCAGGAACATGTCGATCGGCGTCACCCTTTCTCTTCCTAACTTTATGACGAGGAGCGGGTGCCGCGCTTTCACGAGCCGGGGCACCTTCACCGCATCAACCGCCGGCACGACGGCGGAGAGTCGAATCGCATAGTTCGCCCTCGCCGAAAGGCTATCCAGATACGAAATCACTTCGACATCTTGAAGAAGCTGCGGAACGACTTCGCGAATTTTATCCGTCAAATCGCGGAGTATCTTCTCTATTTCCCGCTGTTCTTCAAATTGAAGAGAGATGACCTCGTTATTCAATTCCACCGTTGCAGAAGGCTCGATAAAAACGGTCTGCCCCGTTGCGCTTGATCCATGTATCAGACCGGGGATTTGTTTCTTGAACTCCGCCTTCACCGGCAGAACCAAGCGACCGTCCCGCTGAGTAAAAATATCATCTTCTGAATATTCCATTTCGGAAAAAGACCGAGCTATCAAGATTATTTTTTTCCGAAGATTCCCGCGTGTGCGATTAAGACTAGTCCTTATCTTGTGGAGCTCTTTCGTGGCGTCGTCCCGGACATTTCCCTCCTCGTCGATTGCCCTGTTGATATTGAATTCCAGAATTGAATCCGGGTAAAGACGGAATGCTATCTGGGAGATCTCATGGAGGTCATTTTTTTGTTTCAACAGACTCTTGCGGGTCGACTCTGCAACATGCAGCAAAGCGGAGATATCGCGAAGCTCCTTCCCTTGAAGAAAGCTTCCTTCTTTCGAGGCGCGAACCAGCGATCCCCGGACGTCCTTTGCCCCGGCCAAATCAGGATAGATATTTCCAACCGAAAGAGAATGAGCTTGATCGACAAGAAGGTATTCATTTTGAAGGGAGGACTTGTCGAAGATCAATGGGACGTTTTCGAAGTATTTCTCACCAAGCTCCGTTTGGCAGAGAGTCTTCAAATACGAGATGAGTCGAGGAAACTCTAATTTCTCGAATGAACGAATGAGTTCCGCCTGCGGTGCAAATCGTCCCATTGTGGAAGCTGGGGCGCTTGGGCTGCTATCCGCTT
Source organism: uncultured Bacteroidota bacterium (assembly GCA_963768145.1). Lineage (GTDB taxonomy): Bacteria > Bacteroidota > Ignavibacteria > Kryptoniales > JAKASW01 > JAKASW01. Next base: position 77,507 of record CAVYHK010000001.1, read on the forward strand.
TGCCGTCCGAACCGGGCGCCCCAGGCGAACCTTCGCCTTGAAAATCAATTTGTCGAGGTGTGTCCAATTATCCCTTTTAGGAAAAATTCGTCAATCGATTTTTCTGCCGAGCCACCTGCGGCGAAAGTTCTATATACCTCGCCTGCGAAATTCTTTAAAGGGCTGAACAGAAAAGACCGATCAGCGGATGAGCCCGCCGCAGGAATATCGAAAATCGAAAGGAAAAGGAGGAGGAGACTCAACATCAACCCTCCTTCAAAGAGTCCAAAGATCGCTCCTCCGATCTTGTCCCATAATTCCAGGATCGACATTTTTCTAAACATTTTAGTCAGCAACGAAGCCGCCAAGAGAAGAACCAGGAACAGCAAGCCAACCCCGATAATGCCACAGACTGTCTCCGACGCACCTATGACATCTCTTATCATCATGGCGATTGTCTTGGAGTATTTCGCGGCAATTATGATTCCCCCCAGGATTGCACCGAGGGACAGGAGCTTGTTGACCAACCCCTTTGAAAAACCATGAACGACAAAAGCTAATAGCCCAAGAATCAATGCAATATCAACACCGTTTATCAACTTAATTTCTCCTTCACGATTTCCTGGACAATCTTTCCGTCAACCTTTCCGCGCAGCTCCTTCATTGCCGCACTCATCAATCTGCCGAAATCCTGTTGTGACTTTGCCTCCATTTGCACTGCAAGTTCGCTGACCACCTTTACGACTTCTTCCCTGCTAAGCGGCTTCGGAAGGTACTCCTGAACAATCTTAAGCTCTGCGCGTTCCTTATCCGCGAGGTCTTTTCGACCCGCTTTATCAAATTCTTCTATCGATTCTTTCCGCATCTTTGCCGCGCTCATGAGAACTTGCAACTCGTCCGCGGCGGTCATCCCTCCCGGAGTCGTCCGCCTCTCAACTTCTTTTTCAAGCAATTTCGCCTTGATCATCCGAAGGGTGCTGAGACGCAATGCGTCTCTCCGCAACATTGCCTGTTTGATATGCGCATCGATGTTTTCTTTTAAAGTCATTATAGTTTCCCTCGAAATTTTAATATTGTTCCGTTTGAGGAATCGCCAGCGCGACATAAGAACAAAACCGCATCGACAATCTCTTCAATCCTCACCCATTTACTTACATCAGCCTTTGGCATGGCATTTCTGTTGCTTTCGGTATCTATCGTGGACGGGGCGATTCCGTAAACCGAAATCCCGAAATTCTTGTACTCCTCAGCCGCGGCTTTTGTCAGAGCAAGAACTGCGGATTTCGAGGCTGAATAAATTGCATTCCCCGCGCCGTCTCCAAAGACTTGCATTGAAACGAAGTTTATTATCCTGCCAAAACGCTGTTCAATCATAAGAGGCAACACAGCAGACATTATGTTGAAAGTTGGCACGACATCGACAGAAAACATGTGGTGCAGCTCAGTTGTCGAGTGCTCGTGCAGTTTTTTACCTCCAATCCATCCGCCAAGGCTATTTACCAAGAAATCGACGCCGTCAAATTTGTCCTTCGCCAGATCGACCGTGTTCTTTGCGCTGCTGAAATCGGACAGGTCGCCTTTGATCGGCAAGAATGTCCCTTGAAATTCCGCGAACTTCCCGGTCAGCAAAGCCAAGCGAGCAGGATTTCGATAGACCAATGCTACCTTGGCGCCGGACTTCAAGAAAGAGTCGGCAATTGCAGTAGCTACTGAGCCGCCTGTAACCAGCGCTACTTTTCCCTGAAGGCTTTCCATACTGAAAATTTATCCCCCCTGACCTTAAAAAGCAATTTGTTTGGTGGTGGCTCAAATTCAATTTTCGAGCTGCCAGAAGATATTTGTTTCCCGCTGATCGTGCAGATTTTCGCAGATGGGTCTTCGGCGTTCATCGTTCGACTGAGCCTTCGGCATGAGCCCCAGTCGAACGCTCACGACAAGGTCCGCGCGAGAATCCAAGCTGAGCCACTGCCACTCGTTTGGCACAATGAACTTTCACCAAAAGACTAAATAAGTTACATTATGTCTTGGTTCAAAAACCAAAAGCTGCAATGCGAAGAACTAAACAACCGTTGCGATGGCTCCGTTTAGTAAACCAAAAATTATCGGCAACGATAGAGTAGTGGTTTCTGAGAATAATGAGTAGTAAAATAGATCGTCCCTATGATAAATCTGTTTGGCAGAAATCGGCGACCGACGCTAAACAAAAAACACGAGCGACCGAGTCTCTCAGACAAAGTCGCTCCGCAACAAAAAGAGAAAGGAATGCGCATGAAGATGAATCATGCTTCTTCTTACTTGCTCACCATTTCCTTTGTCATCGGAATTGGAGTCTATCCCGCAGGAATCCACTTGTGGAACTTGAAAGTTGGGGCTCGTGATGTGATGGCACAGGGAAAAACAGAGAGCATTTTACCACTCGACCCCTCGAATTTAGACACAACAGTCTCCCCGCGGCAAAATTTTTACCTCTATGCAAATGGCGGATGGTTAAAGAGAAATCCGATACCGCCGGAATACAGCCGATGGGGATCCTTCACTGAACTTTATGATCGCAACATGGTCCAGCTTCACGGGATTGTGGACAGCGCGGCCGCTGAGACAGGCGCAGCCAAAGGAAGCGATATTCAACTGGTCGGTGACCTTTTCCACAGCGGGATGGACACGGATGGTGTCGAGAAACTGGGCGCCAAACCCGTTGAGACTTACCTGAAGAGAATCGAATCTATTCGCAACCCGAAGGATCTGCAATCAACGATGGCCGAGCTTCAACGACTCGGCGTAAATATCCTATTTGATTTCGGTTCCCAGCAGGATTTCAAAAACAGCGACATGATGATAGCTGTAGTCTATCAAGCCGGGCTTGGCCTACCTGACCGAGATTATTACACAAAGACCGACAACCAATCTAAAGATCTGCTGAAGGAATACGAAACCCATCTGACTAAGATGTTCATCCTTCTTGGGGACAACGACAAGCAATCTGCCGCCGAAGCAAAGACTGTGATGAAGATAGAACATCAGCTTGCGGAAGCATCCATGACGCGTGTTGAGCAGCGTGACCCCAAGGCGACATACCACATGATGACGCTCCAGAAAGTCAACGCCTTGATGCCACCGTTCTCATGGAACACTTACCTCCGGTATTTCAATCTCCCGAGCGTGAGAAGCATGAATGTTGCCCAGCCAAAATTCGTTGGTGAAATCGGCAAGATGCTGAAGGCGATATCCATTAAAGACTGGAAGGTTTATCTAAGATGGCATCTGGTTCATTCTATGGCTCCTTATCTCTCGCAAAATCTCGTCGACGAAAATTTCCGCTTCTACGGAACAATTCTAACTGGCGCAAAACAACTGCAACCCAGGTGGAAGAGAGTTTTGAACACGGTGGACCGTGAAATCGGATTCTCCTTGGGCAAACTCTACGTCAAGGGCTATTTTTCACCGGAGGCAAAGAAACGTGCAGACGAAATGGTTCGGAATCTTGAGGCGGCATTTGCAGAGCGGATTAAGAGTCTGGATTGGATGAGCGAGGCGACTAAACAGCAGGCCGTTGATAAGTTAAAAGCCATTGTCAACAAGATTGGCTATCCGGACAAATGGAGAAACTATGAAGGACTGCAAATCGATCGAGGTGCTTACGTATTGAACGTGATGCGGGCAAGGGAATTCAATTTCAATTATGACATCAACAAGATAGGCAAACCCGTTGACCGCACTGAATGGGGAATGACTCCCCCGACTGTCAACGCCTATTACGATCCGTCCATGAATGAAATAGTTTTCCCCGGTGGAATACTGCAGCCGCCATTCTTCAATCCTATCGCGGACGATGCCGTCAACTACGGTGGGATGGGTGCGGTCATCGGACATGAGATGACGCACGGCTTCGATGATGAAGGGAGCCAATTCGACGCCAAAGGAAATCTGAAAAACTGGTGGACCGAATCCGATGCAACCAACTTCAAGCAGAAAGCCGAAGTCCTTGTGAACCAGTTTAATAGCTACACCGTCCTCGATTCAATGCACGTCAATGGAAAACTCACAGAAGGGGAAAACATCGCAGATCTCGGCGGTGTCTCGATAGCCTATGACGCGTTCGAAAACACATTTAAGAATGTACCCCACTCCGGTATCATTGACGGCTTCACGGCCGAGCAGCGCTTCTTTCTTGCATGGGCACAGATGTGGCGTGAGAACGACACTCCACAGGCATTGCGCCAGCGGATCATTGTCGATCCCCATTCCCCGGACGAGTACAGGTGTAATGGACCGCTCTCTGACTTCCCTGCTTTCTACGAAGCATTTAGCTGCAAGCCGGGCGATCCAATGTACAGAGCGGAAACCGAAAGAGCGAAAATCTGGTAATGGAAACCAGGCGCACCAAGCGAAGCAATCACCTTGAACTAGTCCGGCTGACCCCAAGGCATTGCTTCGCTGCTCCGCCTTTGGCGGGGCTCAGTGAAAAAGGGGGGCGGGCAAGAAATGAGACTTTGGTTGTATCGTCTTCCCATGGCCAGCGCATTTCTCTTTGGGGGGATCGCGGTGCCACAAAGCGAGTATCTTACTTACGCAAATGTGGAGAAGGCTAGCCCGATATGTTGCCAATCCGAAAGGGTCTTTTGTGCAAGTGTTATGAATAGTCATCGCCCACTGCCAACAAAATAAATTCGTGCGCAGCATTTCAGAAATCTATATGTACATGGCGCTCGCTCAGATGCCATTCTTCTTTTGGCTTATAAAAATCATACTCCGTCATCCATTTGATGTAGAGTTCACGGTCGTTGATAAATATCGATTGGACACAGTAACAATTGCATGCGGAGCCGCAAGGTTTGCCTAATACAGGTGCCTTGTGACCAGTTAGAAAATTTTCCACCCAAACAATGGTATCCTGATCGCCATTGTAAGCTACCAAATTGTTTTTCATATCGTACGCTTCTGGCATTTCTATCTCGAAAGGCTGCTTGACGGAATCAAGTGGGAGGATCAAATTGGTCCAGCATGGCGAACCACAAGATCTCTGCAATATAATTACACTGTCGTTCTCTTTAATAAACTCAGCGAAACGATCGGGAACTCCATCCATCCAGGTCTTCATCGTTCGTTTGACGTCATGGTTACCCCAAGCAATCTCGTATGTTGAGTCATCCACGTAAATGTACTTGACATAGTTTCCCGCTGCGGTTAAGATGTCCCTGGGAAAATACGTGAGTTTGCTTCTACCTTGACCAAGTAAAGGAGAAGCTAGTAAGGCAACGATAACTAAGGTATGTGTGGGAACTCGAACGGACTTGATGAATGATAACGGAGTTTTCATGATATTAGAGACTTCAATAAGGTACGATTCGACTTGAAACTTCGGCGACAAATCCGCATAACCCCTTCAATAACGTCTTGCCTGTTTTTGTACCATATCTGGATCAAAGACGCACTTTCATTGCATTGTTACGCCTTTCAATCGCACAACATTTGACTTTTGAAGTCTTGAACTCTGTTGCTGCCCTTACTGCCTATAGATTCTCACGCCGACCATGAATGAGCTGAAGCCCACATTGGCATTGGCGCTTCGCAAAAGGGGGAGACAGTCCTTCCCCTCCAGGTAAAGGTCTACTGTTTTGCTGACCGAATAACCGAGACCTCCTCCAAACGTCAAAGAGAAGCCAAAATAACTCCGGGCATTCTGGGAAAAATAAAAGCCACTATAATCTGCCGTGGCTTCTCCAACATCTGAGTATATCGCGGAAAAACCACCAAGTAATTCAATCGAGAGACCATGGTCTGCCCTCGGGTAGTATCGCATGAGCCCCGACAATGCGATATTGTTGGTGGTCCCGCCGCTGATAGAATTGCTGTCACCTTTCATCTTCAACCAGGAAAAGTACCTCCCTCCGTCCACAGGAAACCACGAATAGTCCGCCACTGCCAGAATTGACCACCAGGAACTCAAAGATAATCCTACTCCCCCGCCGATTGCTGTTCCCTGTTGGTAATAATCATAAAATGACTTCGGACTCGAAGGTAAGTTTACTCCAGCTTGAACATCGTACTCGGAGATTCTCAGACCTTGGCCATTCGCCCAACTTTCCGCCAGAAGAGTGATTGATGCAACAAGAAAGAAATATTTTTTCCTTGTTCTCCTCTTCGTATCCCGCAACGTAAACCAACTCACAAAGTTCATTGTTTCTGAAATACCACCCTGAGATTATCGAAACCGGAGTGGTTCAGACGCGCGTCGATTATCGTGGGCGATAAGAACTTTCCGGTTATGTCAACCTGCTCATAGCCATATATGTATATGCTCGCGGAAAAGTCCGGAAAATTCTCATTTCCCACAAGACCTCCTGTGCTTTTTGGTCCGCCCGCAACACTTCTCAAGCAGGCAGATCCTTTGATATAGTTTCGGTCTTCTTGGATCCACAGATAAATCGTGAATGAGCCTTGGGCCGTTCCTAACCACCCTCCATTGGCGGACGGTGGAGCTGGCAGATTGGGAACCGATACGGGATAATCTTTTGCACACCCGCACATCAAAACCAAAACCGAAACAAAGATAAATCGTTTCAATCTCAGCCCCTTCGTTCTTACGTCAAACAACATTCAAGCCAGTATTTAGACCTGTTACCATAATTCTCCAATTTCGAACAAAGTTAAGTTGTTCCCTTTTCAGAAACAATTTTTCATAGAATAAGCAACTGTCGGAGAATCTCGCCAATCGGCAAGACCGATTCTCGGTAATGCCTCACGGTGTCAACGCGTAAATTGATAAAACGCGCCCTGGTGCGTATATTGATTCACCTGATACTAACCTTGTCAAGGCTTTGAATCTTGGTAAGGACAAAGTGAAGAATTGATAGAATGAGCGTTTCAATAGCAATCTTGACAAGGTTGAGCAAACAAAGACAATGAGTCTCTCTCCCCAACTAATTAGAAATTTTTGCATCATAGCCCACATAGATCACGGCAAGTCCACTCTCGCTGATCGACTCCTCGAATTGACGGGCACCATCACGGAACGAGAGATGATGGATCAAATCCTAGATGATATGCCGCTCGAACGCGAGCGCGGCATCACCATAAAAAGCCATGCCATCCAGATGAAGTACAAGGCGCATGACGGGAATTCCTACACCCTCAACCTAATCGACACTCCTGGCCATGTAGATTTTTCTTACGAAGTCTCCCGTTCTCTCGCGGCCTGCGAAGGCGCCATACTAGTAGTGGACGCTTCTCAAGGGGTCGAGGCGCAGACAATAAGCAATGTCTATATGACCATAGATGCAGGACTTGAGATTATCCCTGTCATAAACAAGATCGATCTTCCGAGCGCGATGATCGACGACGTAAAACATCAGCTTGTCGACCTGATTGGCTGCAAACAGGAGGAGATACTCCTCGCTAGCGCAAAGGCAAAAATAGGAATCGAGGACGTACTGGAAGCAGTAGTGACGAGAATTCCGGCGCCTACGGGAGACCCAGATTCACCCTTGCGGGCACTGATATTCGACGCAAAGTACGACTCTTATCGCGGAGTAGTGACTTACATCAGGATTGTCGATGGCAAATTACGGACAAATAGCAGAGTCTTATTCCACAAGACAGGTAAAGTGTTTCTTGCAGAGGAAGTCGGGATACTTGGAATGGATCGCCACCCAGCGACCGAACTCGAAGCCGGAAACGTCGGGTACCTCATCGCAGGCGTCAAAGAGCTGACAGAGACCCGGGTTGGCGATACCGTCATGGATGCTGACGACACTGCCGGAGAACCTCTTCCGGGTTACCGCGAAGTCAAATCGATGGTCTTTAGCGGATTGTATCCCGCGCAGAGCGAGCACTTTGAAGAGCTGAGAGATGCGCTTGCGAAGTTCAAGCTGAATGACGCAGCTTTCGTTTACGAACCCGAGACATCGACCGCGCTGGGATTCGGATTCAGATGCGGCTTCCTCGGACTGCTTCACATGGAAATTGTCCAGGAAAGACTTGAGCGTGAATTCGACCAAACGATCATAACGACCGTTCCAAATGTCGAGTACAAAGTTGTTAAGAGCTCCGGCGATATAATTCAGGTTGACAATCCTGCAAATATGCCGCCGCCTGCAGAGATCGATCACATCGAAGAGCCGTATGTAACCGCACAGATCATTTGTCCGTCTGAATATATTGGCAATGTGATGAAACTCTGTATGGAGAGACGCGGGACCTACAAGAACACGACCTACATCGACCCGAAACGGGCCGACATCAGGTTCGAGCTTCCTCTGGCGGAAATCGTTTTCGATTTCTTTGACAAGCTAAAGTCCCTTACCCGCGGCTATGCCTCTTTCGACTACGAGTATTTGGACTCCCGTGAATCTGACCTCGTGAAACTCGATATACTCTTGAACGGTGAAGTCGTTGACGCCCTTTCATCTGTTGTACATCGTGACAAAGCCTACGATTGGGGAAGAAAGCTCAGCTCACGTCTTCGCAAGTTGATTCCCAAACAACTTTTTGAAGTCATCATTCAGGCTGCCATCGGGAGCAAAGTAATTGCGCGAGAAACTATCTCGCCGATAAGAAAAAATGTCCTCGCAAAATGTTACGGGGGAGACATTACAAGAAAGAGAAAACTTCTTGAGAAACAAAAAGAAGGTAAGAAACGCATGAAACAAATTGGACGGGTCGAAGTCCCGCAAGAAGCGTTCCTAGCCGTGCTATCATTGAACGATGAAGAGTAATTCCAGAAAAATTAGTCAACGAATTTTCAGACCTCACCCCCGCACAGAAACAGTGCGGAGATCGGGTCTATTCTCAACCAATGCAGAATAAGACCATTGATAACTGAAATGGAGAACAAAAATTGAGTCAACCAACAGCAGGCCGTACCGAGAAGCCGGGACAAACGACAACAAGAAGGCCAAAAGCACAGAAGAAAAAGCTTCGAGACTCGGTTGAAGGGCTAGTTTTCGCAATCATCGCAGCTTTGCTCCTGAAGGTGTTTGTCGTCGAGGCTTACCGAATTCCGACCGGCTCGATGGAAAACACCCTCCTCGTCGGCGATTTCCTTCTCGTAAACAAGTTCATCTATGGCACCACAACACCAAAGTCCGTTCCCTTATTTTCGTTCCGGGACGGGCAGTTTTATGATCAGCGGTTACCATATTACAGATTACCCGCGCTGCGGTATCCGCAACGAGGTGACGTGATTGTCTTCGAATGGCCTGGAGATAGAGATCAAGTGGAGACGCCGGAGCCTATCAACTATATTAAGAGATGCATAGGGCTTCCGGGTGACACAATTCAGGTAGTGAATCGAGTTGTGTATGTAAATGGAAATCTTGTTCCTTTTCCGACGGGCGTGAAGTTTGAATCTGTTTCAAATCTGCCGAAAGGTTACCCTAATCCCCAAATCTTTCCAGAAGAGTCGGACTTTAACGAAGATTATTATGGCCCGATTGTCGTTCCCAGGAAAGGCGACGTGATTCACCTAAGCGCCGGGAACTTCTCAAGATGGCGAATCTTCATCGAACGTGAAGAGCATTCTTGCGACTTGCGAGGCGCGAGTGTCTTTATCGACGGCAAACCGGTAACCGAATACACGGTGATGCGCAATTACTACTTTATGATGGGAGACAATCGCGAGAACAGTCTCGACAGCCGCTTCTGGGGGTTTGTCCCATACCAGAATATTGTCGGCGAGGCCATGATAGTGTATTGGTCATGGGATCCGGACATTCCCATATATAGCATTCTTGCAAAATTAGGTAGCGTGCAGTTCAGCAGAATCGGTATGCTGATAAAGTGAGAAAATCTCCTAATAAGGGACGCACAATAGGGAGCATTCGATAAATAACATAAGAACACCCGATACAAGATTTTATGACATTCATGATCACCGTACTTGCTGCGATTATTGCCACGACATTCATGTCGTGGATGGCGGTTCAAAAACTCCAACGGGCTTTAGCCCAACGGGAACGAAGGAGAAGTTGTTATGCCGTATGTTAGATATGGATTCATCTAATATGGTCAACAAAGAGCAGGGCGGCTATTCTGAAAGACGAATTGAGAGAAAGGCTATTTTCTCACATCAAGGAAAATGCTCCGAAGAAGAACATCTATCTCGATACGATTGATGGCACGGAAGATCATGTTCACAGTCTAGTATCGCTGAAATCCGATCAAACAATCGCAAAGGTCGCTCAACTTCTAAAGGGAGAATCGTCTCATTGGGCAAACGAGAATATTAAGAACGGCAAGTTGGAGTGGCAGGACGAATACATTGCGGTGTCGGTAAGCGAATCGATGGTAGACAACGTGAGAGGATATATCAGGAATCAAAAAGAACATCATCGAGTAAAATCATTTGCGGATGAATACCAGGAATTCTTGAACAAATATCATTTCTTAAAAGAGGGTTAAAACCCGTGTCAACAATTGATCTTCATCCACGAGCTAAAGCTCGTGGCAATGTCATAATGAGCTATCTTGTCCCAATAATAATCGCTCTGGTCCTCATTACTTTTGTCGTCCAAGGCTACGGCGTTCAAACGGGTTCGATGGAAAACACCGTAATGACGGGCGATTTTGTTTTTGCAAATAAGTTCATCTACGGCGCAAAATCGCCTCAATACTTGCCCTTCACAAATATCAGCATCCCCTTCTTTCAACTGCCGGCGCTGTCTCATCCGAAAACCGGGGACGTCGTGGTGTTCGATTGGCCTGGAAACAGAGATCAAGTCAAAGCCGATGATCATGAAAACTATGTCAAACGCTGCATCGGCACTCCAGGAGACACCGTGCAACTGGTCAATCGCATTCTTTATGTGAATCATCAGATGATCCCATTCCCGCCTAATGCTAAGTTCGAGACTGCTACCGTTTTTCCTGAGGGCTATCCCGATCCAGAGATTTTCCCGGCAGGCACAAATTTCAATCAAGATAATTACGGACCAATAATAGTCCCGAAGAGGGGTGATGTCTTGCAACTTGACGGAACGACTATTGCGAGATGGAGAACCTTCATCGAACGCGAAGGGCATACTTGCGAATTTTCCGGCTCATCTCTTCGTGTTGATGGAAAGTCCGTGACAGATTATGCCGTGGAGCGAAACTACTATTTCATGATGGGAGATAATCGTGAGAACAGCCTTGACAGCAGGTTCTGGGGATTCGTTCCCGAACAAAGCATCATAGGCAAAGCATTAATAGCCTACTGGTCGGACCCTAACATCCCGTTCTACGATCTGTTCTCGAAGATGTCATCGATAAAATGGAATCGAATCGGAATTCTGGTAAGGTAGACATGGAGGCGGCAGCTTCTGACTATGGTCGAAGGTTCATTGGTCTCTATATTCACATCCCTTTTTGCGAAAAAAAGTGTTTTTACTGCGACTTCTACTCAATAGAAAATCAATCTCGACGAAACGAGTTTGTTAGTTCTCTCATCAGGGAGATCGAATTATCTTCTACGAATCGTA
>CAVYHK010000002.1:0-9457 GCA_963768145.1 uncultured Bacteroidota bacterium
GAAGAATGATGCTATCCCCGTCGATTGGGAGTCTAAAGATTAAAGAAGTTAAACCCGATTCACGGAACCCGCCGCTCTCGACCTCGCCATGATCCGTAGCAGCTCCGCTATTTACATAAAGGGAATCTCCCGTTGGATTCAGAACGATGCCACTCATCCTATGATTGTAAACATTGCCATACGGATATGGTACTGTGGTTGCGATCATGCTCCACATGCGGTTCTCGCTGCCGGGGGCAACCGGAACGCCCTTTACTATGGTGGCCGTTCCTAAAACGCTTGTCGAATCATTTCCTACCATATACATCGTGCCGTCACTGCCAAACGTCATTCCTAACGGAGCATTCAAATGATGGTCGGATGTCCGATAGACCGTCGTAAAGGTTGCCGATGTGCTGTCGGAATTGAAATTGACGCGCCGAACTATCCCATCGTTCTGCAAAATGTACAAATTGCCGGACGTAGGATCTCTCTTTATTCGGACCGTATTTTTGCCTACGGTTCCTAATAATCTGAACGTGATGTTAGAACGGTTTACCTTAAGCTGGGCAGTGACACATGACGCAAAGGCACAAATCAGCATAAAGATAGTTAACCTTCTAGCTTTCCCCGTAGAATGGAACATTTTTGCATCTCCTCTCATACAATGAAATGGCGCTTGGTTTCGCCAGAGTTACCTGTATCCTGTTGACCATGTCAACAGCCCTGAGAGGAAAATCGTTTCACTTTCCGTTGGGCTCGCCCCCCTCCTTAGACCCTTGATGCGGGGGAGAGTACCATCCCTGTCGTTGACGAACCAAAAGATCTCAACAACGGTAGCCAACGCCCTTTAGAAATTGACGGCCCCTCCAAAAACGGATGCGGTATTTAATGGGTATAAATGCCGAATCATTAACTTACCATTGCTACACAAAATGGGGGCAGGTCAATATTAATTCATCTTTTCTCAATTTGTGTCACAACAGTCTTTCCATCGTAGCTACGAAACCGGCATGGTCTATTTCCATCCCCCAAACCCCGGCAGAGGCAATGTGCCGTGCGATGTTTTCAGCTTTCCCCTTTGCGACAATTCTAGATACAGCGGGGATGACGATGGAAAGATCACCAGTTTCCAAGAATATCGGTTTTAGGCGAATTCTGGACATATTCAAGCTCATTGGTCTTATCTCAATGACCTCGAGGTTCCGCGACACTCTCACCTGCCAGTCGACAAGTAGGTAATTCATGTTTAGACTGCTCTCCTTTCCGTGCTGAATTTGTTGATCGCGATATCAAACCATTCAACAGTTCATAGCATTACAAATACATCAAAAATCGCACCAGGAATATCTGCATAAATAACACCAAAATCTCAGCTCAATATGGAGGGCATGTCATAATGACATACTTGAGTACCGGTTATGGTGGAAACAAGAGCATATCTGAAAGGGATGGGAAGTTTTCTACCTGTTAGTCTCTATCCATGTTAATTCATCAATACGAGCTTCTTAATGGACACAAATCTCTGTTCGTCGTTACCGACGGCATTGATCCTGAAGTAATATGCTCTGCCGGATATATTCACCCTATTTGTCCCCCTCTCTAAATATTAGAGAGGGGGAATTAAAAGGGGGTGAGTTGTTCGAATCCTATTTCATCAACACCAGTCTCTTAGTCGACACAAATCTCTGTCCATCACTCTCGACAGCGCTGATTCTGTAGAAGTACATTCCGCTGGCAAACGCATCAAGGCTTACGTTCTCGTTATATCGTCCGGCATCCATCGTTCCATAATTCCAATATTCCACCCTCTGTCCAAGCACATTGTAGATTTCCAGTGTCACCGTCGATTGCTGCTTGAGATCAAATCTTATCGTTGTACTCGGGTTGAACGGATTCGGATAATTCTGGAAGAGGCCATAATCCTTCGGAATATCGACCTTAATCCCGGTTAGCGTGGATACATCTTCTGTTTTCCCATCTGTCGAGACACTCTGTATCTTGTAATTGTAGATTGAGCCGCATCTTACTTTGGCATCAACAAACTGGTACGCTCGTCCGGTGCTGCTTGTGCCGAGGCCTTTTAGACTGTCATTACTCAGATAACTTGAGATGAGTTTGAACTGGCTTGTACGTGGGTCTTCGCGGAGTATGGTGAAGCCGGCATTATTGACCTCAGATTGCGTATTCCATGAAAGTGTAACCGAGCCGCAATCGGTTTTCGCAAGGAAATCGGTCGCCTGAACCGGAAGGGTAATGTCTGTCGCCGATGACCCTATCATGAACTGACTGAGGGAAGTAATCCCGTCAAACTCGATCGCTGTACTCGTCACGCTGGCAGCACCGGAAATTACAGTCGTCCAATCTCCATCAGAGTTGTCGTCCCTTCGGAACAAAGTGTACCTGCTCTTATCTTCTGTACCGTCATTGGTGTAAAGCGACGGAACAGTGAATGTCAGGTCAACCGAGAAAGTGCCAGGTGTGCCATCATATGCCGTCACGACCCAATAGCGGTCGTTCAGATTCACGCCCGAAGTCGAAGGCTCAACGTTCGGCGAGTTGTCAATCCTCGTGCAGACCAGATTCACCTGGTTGTCGAAGTCATCCGTCGCTGTCAGTTGTACACTGCCAAGATCTGCTGTGCCTGATTGGAAGGAGTTCTCGCTTTTGCTGCTGCCTTCGCCAACCGGAACAGTGGAACTTACCCACGCTGTGTTAATATCCATGTTGGTCAGTGTCCCGTTCAGATGGTTGCCTGATGCATCGCTCAAAGTACCTGAGCCGCTGCCGTCGTTCATCTGCCAGTAACCCACCAGGTTCGAGGCACCACCGAGTGACCTGTGCATGTCTTCGCGAATCTGCTGCGCTGTGCGCGCGGCACTCCATACACGCACTTCATCGATTTCTCCGGCAAAGTACCTGCTCTCAAAATCCACTCCGATGCCCAGGAAATCGCTGTTTGCCTCGACTGTTATCGGAGAGTCATAAAGCGTATGCTCGACGCCATTCACGAACAAACGCCTTGCTCCGCCATCGTTCACGGCGGCGATATGGTACCACTGATTTGCGTTCAGGATATTCTCGGAAGTCGACGTCCCGTCAAAGTCAATATCCCGATGCTGACCGCCCTCATTCAACCTTAACAAATAGCCAGCGCCGCTGCCGGTCTGGTATTTTGAGACTATCCCGGCCAGCGCAGGAAACCATGCAGGTCTGATCCATGCTTCAATGGTATAGTTGCTGGTGAGATCGAGTGCGTCGTTGTCGGGAACAGAGACGTAGTCATTGGAGCCGTCGAAATTCAGCGCCGTTCCCGCTCCGGGCGAGATCGCGGGCCTGAATTTCATCCCGATGCCTGCTGACGACGCGGTTATAGTCTGCGCCGATAGGCCCCCAGCAAACAAAAGGGTTAATACCAAGAAGTAGATTTTTCTCATGTTTTTTTCCTCCTATGTGTTCCGATTGATTGATTTCATAAGCCCGATATTTCCTTTCGGTCCATTCCAACTCCACTTCTAATCTTGTGAAGCGGTCCAGAATCCAGTATTGCCGGAGTTATTAGCCGATTTCCCCCATATGACTGTACTGGATGTCGCCATGCCGGTCCATGATGAACCATCACCAGGCCATACCCATGTGAATTGATTGCCATTAACCACGATTGTTCCTGAAACAGTTGTACTGGGACCCCCACTTTGACCGCCTGCTACTTGACAAGTTCCATTGGCGAAATTCACTACTGTAAGAACGCCGGCTGTACGACCCTGCCATTGGTACACCATCGTCCATGTCCCAACCACGCTGCTTTGTGTTATTAATGTACCTGACTCTTGAGCAGTCCATGTTCCTGAATTGCCTGAATTATTCACCATAGTCCCTGACAAGTTTGTGCTGGAAGTCGCCTTTCCAGTCCATGATGAACCTTCAGACCACAGCCACGTAAACTGGTTCCCACTAACAGTTGTAGTTCCCGTTACAATCGCAGTAGGCCCTCCGTTCTGTCCGCTTGGTACCAGACAGGTTTGATCGGGAAAATTAAGTACTGTAAGAACGCTAGGTGTACGACCTTGCCATTGGTAATTTAATGTCCATGTCCCAACCACGCTGCTTTGTGTAATAGAATTATTAGAACTGCTCGAGTGAGAACAGGAACAAAAATCAAGAAATATACCAACCACCACAAAGGCAAGAAAACTGAGTACCACTCTCTTATGCATGGGAATTCTCCTCTCTGATTTGATAAGCACTTTGATTTACTAATAAGTCAACAACACCGTGAATGACATGGTGTCCTGTCTTGCGGGAACTTGCGCAACAGAGCAACTTGCGAAGCTTGTTATCAACAAGCTGGCAAGCAAGAATAGCACAACTTTTGCTTTCACATATTTCCTCCGTATTTGGTTGAGATGCTTGCAAAATAATTACTTGAGACCTCTAAATTCTCGGTCTATATCTCCTTGCGCTCATCATTGTCCCAAATGATTGAGAGACAACTTTCTGATCGCCTGACACCAGAATCGAAATGCATAAACTCCAACCGGTTTGAGGCGTGTCTAGATAGGAATGGGAAACAATGACGTATAAAGAGAAGATGCTCCCTCAATGATGCCGCTGCCTCCACGACAATGTCCAATATATTTACACTTATCATCAACTTTCGTAATGATCAGCGCAAGCTTTCGGAATGCTCCCCCTGGAAGGAAATCTGCATTAATGAGCGTGTTGCCGAACGTCTGCTTTGCAAACTAAATCTCATTCTTGTTCCGTAGCCAGCGGACGAAATCGCAAAAGTCTATTCGGCGGAACTTCCGTAATGTAGCATACTTGAATTCAAGAATCAAATCTTCCAAGTAAACAGGTCAGGACATCGTTACCATGGATAGAAGTGTAATCGGAGGATTAGCTTTGCGCAAGCGCAGGGGTCACGCATCTGGAAGGTTTGGCTCAAGAATTAAACTCCGAGAGGAAGAGCTAGAAAACTGAAATTGGAACGTAGGAAGTTTAACCTACTTTGTGGAATCTTTTATTGCTGCCTTTTTCTTTTTCGCTGGAGCCTTCTTATCCGCAGCCATCTTACTGATTACCGGTGCTATCATCCGAGCCGCAACGGCAAACCCAGCAAGTACCGCGGAACCAATATCCTGTCTTTGGCTTACAACGACAGGAGCTTCTCGACTGGAATAGCAGAGAGATCGGGAACCACGATATTCTGCGTTCGGAAGGCGTTCTTTTGTGCCTATGCCCAGAGCCTTCATACCGGCCCGACGGGCAGCTTCAATTCCGGCGACAGCATCTTCGACGACGAGGCAGTTCGCCGGAGGAACCGCGACTTTCTCTGCAGCCAACAGGAACGGTTCCGGATCAGGCTTGTTGTTCTTGATATCATGGCCGTCGACAATGGCATCAAGATACTGCTCGATGCCAACCTGGCGGATGATCATTTTCGTGTTCCGGCTGTTCGATGCGACGGCGACTTTGATGCCGCGCTGCCTGAGTTCTTTCAATGCATTCAAGGCCCCCGGAAGAAGCTCATCGGAGGTCACCGCCTTCAACGACTCGGCAAAATATCTATTCTTTCGATCAGCGAGTTCCTGTTTCTGTTCCGGGGTGAATGTGCGTGCCGAGGCCCTCGTGAGAATTTCGACACACTCCATCCGAGCGATACCGCGAAACTGATGATTGAATTCATGATCAAAAAAATCGAAACCCTCCTCCTTAGACAGCTCCATCCATGACCTGTAGTGGTATTCATCGGTAGAGACCAACACTCCATCGAGATCAAACAGCACAGCCTTAATCATCAAACCGGTTCCTCCGCTTGCTGTTAAGAACTATGTCAAACAAAAATGTGATGAGAACTTGCCGTTGCACTAAATTATGCATCAATATTGCCTGAACATCTCAGTAGCTTTCTTTCAGGTGTCCTCCTAGTCGTGAATAATTTTTTAGCACATTTTTGGAGACTCCGTCTCAGAGGAATCTCGCCTTGTCGACGTAGATTCGCTCTCCCCTCCATTTTTCGCTTCACGGCGAAGGCACCCGGTAAATATAGAATGAGCCATCGGAAAATACAATTTTCGAGATAGAAAGTGGTGGGCTATTTTAGTCACGAATATTTTCTTTGCGTCCTTTGCGTCTCCTCTGTGCCCTTTTGCCGCCCCGACATTATATCTTCATGAAATGATGCGGCATGCCGCAAGGCGGCAGCGGCTAGATTTTACCGCAGAGAACGCTGAGAAGGCGCAGAGATCGCAATTAGACTTCGGCCCTGTTCAAAGTAGCCCACTACCAGATAGAACCGCCTGGACTTAATCAACCTCGGGATACAAGCGAGCAGTGCACCGACCTGCCCCTGATTGATGCACCGATGATAAGTTAGTAACCTGGCTGAGCATTGTCAGCCTCAACAAGACTAGTGATTAGGAAGAGGATTTGTAGAAACTTACGTTGGAAAGTTCGCACATCTGGATGGCTTGGCTCCCCGTAAGACACGGAAACTCGAACTTCTTAAAGTTAAATCTGCCGATTCTGATTCAAAATGTCAGATTCGGCGGGAAGAATATCGTGGTCGATTGCTCCAGGATACTGAATTATCTGTCACTGGATTCAGAGGCCATCAACAGGTTAGCGGACCGGTTTTCATAAACGGAGCAGAACATAGATCCTCGGCCCAACCGTGATGGGCTTATTCTGGCAAAACGGTACTCTTCATTGCCGGATCCGGAGCATTTCGCTCAAGAGCTGAGCTGCCAAGATACCTGGGAGTATCGCGGGCTAGAGTAACTCAAGTTCTCAAGAGATTAAAGAGGCCCAATTATCGGAAAGGGGAATCGGGCCTCAAATGATGTTACAATAATCGCAACTGATGCTATTTCATCAATACGAGCTTCCTAGTTGCGATGAAAGTATGTCCGTCGACTCCAACTGCAACTATTCGGTAGAGATATACACCGCTGGAAAACGCATCAAGGTTTAGGTTCTCGTTATATCGACCAGCATTCATCGTTCCGTAATTCCAATATTCCACTCTCTGCCCAAGCACATTGTAAACCTTGAGTGTCACAATCGACGTTTGTTTCAAATCAAATATTATCCTGGTACTAGGATTGAATGGATTCGGGAAATTCTGGTAGAGCACAAAACTTGTCGGAAGTTCCGGCGATTGTCTGACGTCGGTTGTTATTGAAGATACTGAGGTGAACCAAATGGCATTTGCAGAAGCGGTCGTGTCGAATCCGTTTGTGACGAATCCTGTGAGAACGTAGTTGCTCGATGGCTGAATATGGCCAACGGAAAACATGTCGATCCCAACGACAGTCGTGAAGGTCGTGTCCACCCCCGGCCCGAAAAAATGCATAATATAAGTCAGTGGATTCTTTTGCGCATCGATGGACCCAGACCAGGAAATGGGGACTTTCTGATAAAAATATCTCAAGCTGTCGGTGGGTTTTGCAGAAAAATTGAATGTCGTCGGATTGTCTGTTGTATCGCTGTTTGCAGGCTCGCCATAGAGAATCCCGCGTCCCATGGTCGAGATGTAGCATCTGCCGTAAACTCTTGGGTTACCCGTTACACACTCCAAAAAGCCGAATTGGTGACCATCATCATTTATCCGTGTCCATGATCCATCCGCATCGTCTGAACGGAAAATACCAAGAATGCCATTGACGATTCCCCACAAATAAAGTGCAGGATATCCTGCCGGAGTGGAAGATCTGCCCACTCCTAGCCTCCAAGCCGTACCTACGCTGCTTATTTTCGATGCCGACAATCCGGAGTTTGTCGAGTGATAGAGACCTCCGCCCCCTGTGCAAATCCACAAATCCCCTTCGTGTCCCGGGACAGTGGTCGCACGCCCATCTTGTTCTCGCCAGGACGGTACTGTTGGCAAACCTCCGGCACCCTTTGAGAACGTTTTGCCTCCATCTGTGGAAATCCAGAGTTGCCCTGTCGAGAGGCATTCGAAAATGTAGAACTTCTTGGGATTGATGGGATCGGCCACCGGCTGCACGGAATCCGGCAGAGCGACATTACAGCCCCTCCAGGTCTTTCCATCGTCAGTGGAGTAAGATGTCGATGCGCCTGGGGGTGACCATACGATCGTCCCCCCGTCTGCCGAAATACAAATCGACAATTGACCGTCGTAGGCTCCTGCGACTGCCCCGCTTGGGTACCCTGCGAAGTCGTTCCATGTCGTACCCCCATCCGTCGAGTATGCTCCGTAAGGCGGGGGGGGACCGGGGCTATAGTTGCCAGAGCCTGGGCGATACGCCTTCACTATTTTTGACGGGATCTTCTCTGCGAAGGCAATGGAATACTCCGTCCATTTCACAGGATTCCATCTTCCCTGCGGGGGCGACATATTCAGATTGTCATGTCTAAAACCGTCGTAGTCGCCCATGACAGAGAGCAAATTTGTGAAAGGTGGGCTGATGAGCTGGAATGGATTGGTTTCCTCCAGGTTCTGGTCTCTGAAATACCAGGTTGGCCACGAGGCAAAAAGGTTATCGCAAGCCCAGATACCGTATCCGGTTCCAAACATGGCTTTGCTCGAATCAAATGGGTCCATCACGATGCATGCAAGCCAGTGCGGATTAACGGTTGAGGTGTAAGGCGCGTAGCTGTGGTCCAAGTTTGCACTGCGAAGTTTGCCGGTCCAGCTTGTTCCCCCATCCGTCGACAAATAGACCTCATCCATCGGAATATAACACCCCATCGTGCTGACAATCACATAGTTCGAATTCTTCGGATATACTGATATGCCGCTGTATCCCCCTAGAGCAGGTGGCGCCGGAGTTGGGCTGATGTTTGTCCACGTACCGTCGATGATACTGTATTTCCATACCGATCCTGCCGTTGGATTACCAGGACCCTTGATGTCCGCAAAGGTTATATAGAGAACGTTTCCTGCGATGGCAGCTCTTATTGCCATGACGCCATGCGGCTGGCCCGAAACAGTGCCCCATGTACTCCCGCCGTCTGTGCTTTCGAAGAGACTCTCTCCGCTTGTATCGACCGCAGCGACAAATATCCTTTTGGTGGGATTTCCAGAAGTCGAGCTTGTAGGATCAAAGAGAACAAAGTTCACGTCATTAGGAGTGAATGAAGAAACGCTAGACCATGATGCGCCGAAATTGGTCGACCGCCACAGCCCAGCCTGGGAAGGACTTATCCATGAACCGGAAGATAATCCCATGAAGAGTATAGAGTCAGCATTCGGATCGACTTGCAGCCGCTCGCCGCACCCACGGCCGTCTTCGTTAGCGCCGACCCTAACCGGGAGAGGAATTATATTCCAGATGTTCCCCTTGTCGGTTGAAGACAACAGCGCGCCATTTTCGCCATACCAATTCATGCCGGTTTCCATATAAACGCGGTTCGAATCCTTTGGGTCAAGAGCAAGTGATAGTACCCCCGTATAATTGAAGGCGTTTCTGTCTAGCATATCAGCTAATGGTATCCATCGATTCGTGGAATT
>CAVYHK010000003.1:0-39596 GCA_963768145.1 uncultured Bacteroidota bacterium
GGACAACGTCTCGAAATTCTTTGCCGAGCACTTGTGCCTCCACCAAGTTGAACAATTCTTCCGCCAAACTATTCATGAGCACGAGTCTTCCATCCTCATCAACAACCATTATTGGGTCCGATATTGTGCCGACAATCCCTTCGGATTTCATCTTCTCAGATATTAGTTTTTCAATGTTGATTTCTTCGTATCTCTGAAGTCTCACGGCCATTTTGTTAAACTCACGGCTCAGTTCGCCGATCTCATCGTTCGAATCCACGTCAGCCCTCACGTCAAGAAAGCCTCCGCCTATTTTTCTAACGGTGTCGGTTAGCTTTTCTGCAGGCTCAATTATGTAACGTGAAAACTGCCAACTCGCTACCAGGCTCAACACAACCGCCAACAAAGCAGCGCCAATGACAGCCAGAGTTGCCTGATTGGCGATACTATTGGCATCTGTATCGGTTTGAACCATGGCGCTGTTGTTCATGTCTAACAACTTGAGGCACTCCAGTTTCATCCTGTCAAAAAGTGGGAGGATATTGTTATAGTGGTAATCCTGCGCCGCCCTGTGACCCTCATGTTCAATAGTATATTGCAGGGTGTCGGTATCGTTGGAATACTTTGAGTAAAGGGTATCAATCCGACTCAATATCTCGGTTCCACGCTGCGATGCGTTGGAGCTGACCGCCTGCTGAAATGCCGCGAAGAAATTCTTCTGGTTTTCATGGAATTGTATGTAGCCAGCATCGCTGTAGCCGCCAAGCATCAGCAATTGGGCGCTGTTGTCTCGTTCCAGACCTTCGATCATACTTTGCGCAGCGATAACATTCTGATAGTTTTGTCTGATCATTGTGGTCACAGCAGAAGTCAACTTGTGGAAATTATATATTGACCAAACACTGACTAAGACGTTAATGATTACTAAGACGGTAAACCCGGCTGCGACTTTGGCTCGAATGGTACTGAACATATCTTCACCTAAGTTACGAAATATAAGTTTGCAAACCCGCTGCTAAGTTTCAATAAACAAAGCCCGCGAGTTGGTTCTGTAGCTGTCAAGGTGCGTGATGCACGGTTGCGCTAACAACCAGTCGGGAGCCATTCGCTATGAGCTTATTCCTGCGGAATTATTCCACTTGAACTGAAGGAATAATTACGCATGTTGCAGAGTCAGGGTCTCCTAAGCCGTATTCATCCCCGAAAAAGCAAGAATTTCAAATGTTTCTCGGTTCCAACCGCATTGGCATGTGGGTTGATGTTATTATGGCGGATGAATGCGGTCGAAAAGAAATATGTGTTGGGGATCGTTACTGAAGAGAATGCGATGTACAATATCCTCGCCAAGTTCCTGACTAAAGAAGGATATCAAGTAAGGCGAGTCCAGCATGAAATAAGCGACGAAGAGGGTATTGCCCTGGTTATTCATGCGCCGACAAGATCTTCCGACCGGTCAAGACTGTTCTTAAGAAGTGTGAAGACGAAGAAACTCATCATTGTCCAGTATGGAGACGAAGAGTTTGCTGAGACTGACGAGAGTGCTGTTGTGCTGTCGGAGCGGCCTCTTAATCTGAAACAACTTAGTGACACAATAAAGACGACTCTTGCGAAGGCCGTCCGCGTCGAGGCGGTTCGTTGAGAAGGAAGTATCCTGCTGAAATTGTCACGAATAGCAAGATCAGTTTGAATTCTTCGATTGATTCAATATTGTTCATGGGAAGGTTTGCAGAAGCACGATTTACACAAATGAGTTTTGGGCTGCTGATCTACTTAAATGCCACTCGCTCAGGGGAAGGCACTGCCATATTTCGGCGGCCCAAAAGTTTTTCCTAGGAATAGATTATCTCTTTTTCCTCCTCCTGCTGCTGTCAGGGAGAATACCCAACATCCCTGACAGCAGTCTCCTTTCAGAAGTGTGGAAAGCTAGGTCAAGTTTCGCTCCGAGCCCTCAAGGAGAATTATAGGAGACGTGAAGATCCGGTTGAGCATTATATCATTTAATTTTCATCATGGTTATCTTTCAAACCGTGCAAGCTTGCATGATCATTGACATGGGAAGACCTAGTGAAAACAGAAGAGCTTTTGAAAATTAACAGGTCCTTGGTCAGGAGGACCCGTGAGGTGCCTTCCACCCGCTGCAACTTACACGCAGCAACTCATGAGCCTAGGTTTTTTTCTGCCGCTCCGAGGAACGAGGCCCCCGATCTCGATGGATTGGTTTTCGCGTCCGGGAAAAACAAGGGTCGAGTATCCGGCGTGCTTCTTGTTTGCGGGAATGACTTTGCTAGCGCGATCTCTGAGGGTCACCTGGCAGCCGCGGTTGAGGGGGCATGCCCCACAGCGCTGCTTGGAAAGAGCTATAGGTCGAGATGAAGCCTCTGTTTCTATCATCTCTTTTTGTTTTCTTGCTTGTAGGGGTTCGTTCGACATACGCAAAATCTTCTAATGAAGATTGTTTGACATGCCATTCAGATTCTACCATGACAATGGAAAAGGGCGGAAGAAGCTTGACTCTTTTTGTCGATGAAAGAGCTTTCAAGGCATCTGTTCACGGAGATGTATCGTGCGTCGATTGCCACGTTGGATTCGATCCGAATAATGTCCCGCATAAGAAAGACATCTCGCCGGTCGACTGCAGCAATTGCCATGATGTTTCATTAGCGAAGAACGGGATTCGCTCGAGAGATCTTGCGCATTCTTCGCTGCATTGTCTTGAATGCCACGGGAAACATGACATCCAGGCGGCGGATAAGATCATACCGGACCAAAAATGTGTCTCGTGTCATTCGACGGAAAAGGGGTTCCTTTCATCTGCACATTCGAAAGCCGTAATCGACAAAATTGGGATGGACTGTGAGACGTGCCATGATAAGGCACATGAAGTAAAATTCGTCAAGATTGGCAGGAGAGCCGCCGGAGACACGCTCTGCGAACGGTGCCATAAGGGCATGATGGGTGAGGTCAATGCTGGGATCCATCAGAAGCCGTTTGCAATTGGCGTTGTCACCTGCGTGAGCTGTCATACGGCACACAAAGCTCAAGTTTCTAGACAAGCAGTTTCACAGAACGCGTGCTTTAAGTGTCACACAAATGCGAAGCTTTTTGATGGAGTTCGGTCGACAAGTGGCGAAGTGTTGACCTCTCTCGTGCAATCGTACAATCTGAGCATACATGAAGAGTCAGCGAGAAAGAGCGGGAAAGGTGCGACTTGTGTAGATTGTCATGGTTCGCACACCATTAAGCCGGCAAATGATCAATCGTCTCCTGTAAATCGCAAGAATATCGTTTCAACATGCGGAAAGTGTCATGCGGAAGTTCGAACGCACTTTTTGAATTCAGCCCATGGCAAAGCTTTCCAGAACGGGATTACCGTAGCTCCGGTTTGCACTGACTGTCACAATGAGCACAGTATAAATTCGATCAGCGATCCCAATTCACCGGTGAGCCGCGTGAACGAACCGAAAGTCTGTCTGAGTTGTCATCTTGAAAACGAAACTGTTTTGAAGTTGACCGGCGTTTCGGTGACGTTCCTGGAGAGCATAAAGTACAGCGTTCACCTTGCGGCACTTTCGAAAGGAAATTTGAAAGCCGCGACTTGCAGTGATTGTCATGGTGCACATGACATGCTGCCTGCTGGTGACCCGAAATCGTATGTTTTCAGAAACAACATCCCCAGCACATGCGGCAAAGGCGGATGTCATGAAGATGTCGCCGCCAAATATTTTGACGGCATTCACGGAAAGGCGTTTCAAGAAGGAAATAAGGACGCACCTGTTTGTGTCGATTGTCATGGAGACCATCAGATTTTGGCAATGAGTAATCCGAGTTCGATGGTTTCAAGTGGAAATGTCGCTCAGGTGTGCTCAAATTGCCACGGGTCGGTGAAACTCACGCAGAGATATGGGCTACCTTCTCAATCTGTCGGAAGCTATCTGGACAGCTACCATGGCCTTGCAAGCACTGGAGGTTTGACGACAGTTGCAAATTGTGCGAGCTGCCATGGCCCGCACGACATAAAGCCGTCTTCGGATCCAAGTTCGCCGATTAATCGGGCGCACCTTGCGAGGACTTGCGGGAAGTGCCATCCCGGTTCGGACGCTCAATTTGCAGCCGCATCAGTTCACGTTGTGCCTGATTCACGGAAAGAGCCCCTGCTGTTTTGGATTTCTCAGATCTACGGGGTTTTGATACTCAGCATTATCGGCTCGATGGTTCTACATAACCTGCTTGATTTCGCGAAAAAGTCGAGGAGAAAACTCAAGGCGAGACGAAGCTCAATTCCGGAACACAGAATCATAGGCGCGAGACTGTTTACGAGAATGACAAAGCCGGAGATGATTCAACACTGGGGACTCCTTGTTAGCTTCACCCTCCTGGTCTTGACCGGTTTCATGTTGAAGTTTCCCGATTCGTGGTGGGTAAGATCTATCCGTGAGATTGGCGGGGGAGAAAGGGTATTCGAACTGAGGAGTCTCGTTCATCGAATCAGCGCGGTCTTGCTGATTGTAACTGCGTTGTTTCATCTTCTTTACGTTTTATTTACAGTGCGAGGAAAAGAATTCATCCGCGACATGCTCCCGAAGCTTAAGGATGCACGTGACTTTGGACATGCGGTAGAATATTATTTTGGGCTGCAAAATGAGCCGCCTAAATTTGGGAGGTTCAGCTACGTCGAGAAGGGGGAATACTGGGCACTGATTTGGGGGACTGTTGTAATGGTCACGACGGGTCTGCTACTTTGGTTCGATAATTTTTCGCTAGGTCTATTCACAAAACTTGGTCTTGATGCTGCAACTTTAATCCATTACTATGAGGCGATATTAGCTTCTTTGGCAATTGTTTTCTGGCATCTATATTTTGTTATCTTTAATCCTGACGTTTATCCGATGAACCTTTCCTGGTTGTTCGGAACTATAACCGAGGAGGAAATGCTTAACGACCATCCGCTGGAATTGGAGCGGCTGAAAGAAAAAGATGAGAACAGAGATGAAATCGTTATCGAAAATGGAATTGAAATCGCCCAGAAAGAAAATGGCGACGACAAGCACTAAAATTAGCTCGAGCTTGAAAAATCACTTTGAGACTCTCATACGGCAAAGAATCAGCCTGATCCTGGAAATGATGTACATGCGTCCGGAGGAACTGGTCGACCTGGAGAGCGGAGAAAAATATATTTGCAGCGTGTGCGATTTAGATCGCAAGCGGTGCGAAGTGGAACCGGAGTACCGATGCGAAACTGCGAGAAAACTTGAAACTGAATTCAAGGAACTTGAACTTGCCTTAACCCGGTTACGGGATGGCAATTATGGTTTTTGTGAAAGGTGCTACGAGTTTATCGGCAAAGCGGAACTGGAAAAAATGCTAACTCGAACTGTCTGCGATTCATGTGCTGGACTAAGCTAAGATGGAATCTTCGAGTGTTTGAAATGAGAAAAAGTAGCATAACTGAAAACCCAATACGTATTAATTGAAATCGGAGCGAAGAAGATGAAAAATGCAGTAGTGATTTTGTCGGCCGTTGGATTCTTAGTAAGTGTCTCCATGGCTGGCACTGACAAGCACCAATATGTCGGTGTGCAGGTATGCAGCACGTGTCATAAAAGTGAGAAAAACGGCGAGCAATTTCAAAAGTGGCAGGCAAGCAAACACTCTCAAGCCATGAAAGTCCTTGAGACACCCGATGCCGACAAGATCGCAGCAGCTCATGGAGTGAAAGGGAAGGCAGGCGAGGCAAAGGAATGTTTGGAATGCCATCAAACCGCAAATGATGTGCCAGCTTCCTTGCTTGGGCCTAAGTTCAGCAAAGAAGACGGAGTACAATGTGAATCGTGCCATGGTGCTGGAAATGACTACAAGACGATGGCAACCATGAAGGACCATCAGAAGGCAACTGCAGCAGGATTGACGGTTTTATCAGTGAATGACGGCAGCGCCGAGAAACTTTGCGAAACCTGCCATAATAAGAAGAGTCCTACTTTCAAGTCGTTCAACTTTAAGAAGATGTGGGCTGAAATAGCTCACCCAGTTCCCAAGCAATAGCAATCGTCTGCTTTGGCATTCTTTGTGGATCTATTTCCCATGACCAAAGAGGAAGGTGGTACGTGAGTGCTGTGCCACAGCGGTCAGCGATCAGTCATTTGCGATCGTCCGTGAGGCGAACCGCGTTATTGGGAATACTCGCGGGTTTGTCCCTTTTTGGTGAGGCTGCGGCGCAATCTCTCACGGGCAGATTCGTTACGACTTTTTATTCGTATCAGCAGTATGATTCCACCAACGTATCAAGGATGAGCCTGCGTGGTTTTGAGGCGATGCAATTGAATTTTGGCAGCGGCAATTATCAGTTGCACACTTATCTTCTCGCGACGAATGATTTCGTTACAAGTCAGCCCAATGACCCTTTACTCCGCGCAGGGAATCTATATCTTGAGGCAGATAACATCGCGGATGCTTTCAACGTCAAATTTGGCAGACAGCCGGTTTTTCAGCGTGTAGGCATCTCATCGTTTGACGGTTTGAGCGCCGATGCAAAGCTTCTCGGTGACAAAGTTTCCCTAGTTGCGTTTGGCGGCGCACTCCCTCCCCTCGATGAAAGATTTAGGGTAAATTCAAATTTGAAGGATAACATGGTCTATGGTGCTCAAGCAGACTACTCACCATTCGAAGGTCTCCGGATGGGGAGCGCATACGTAGACAAGACTTTCAAACCTGAAAGCTACATTGCTTTAAGGAGAGACAGTATCAATGCACCGAGCGATGTGCGTCAGATCTTTATTGATCCGTCATCGGTTGCGAGCCAATTTGTCTCCGGCGACGTGCTTTATTACACTCAGAATGTATCCGGTTATCTCCGGCTGGATTACGACTTGAATTTTGACGAATGGAACCGCACGGAAGCTACGATTCGATATTCACCTGTCACATCCTTATCTGCCGATCTCGGGTATTTTCATCGTGATTCCAGGCTGCCTTTCAATTCGATATTCTCAGTTTTCGATCACAGTGGCACGGATGAATACGATCTGGGTTTGAACTACATCCTCGCAAAGGACTTCACTGCTTTCGGCTCTATTAACAAAATTTACTACGCCGGCGATAACTCGACCCAATTTACAATTGGCATGAATATCTACCTAATCAATCTCAATTTTTCACATGATGACGGATTTGCGGGGAACTTAAATGGACTCAGTGCACAAATCATCTATCCTTTCATCGATCGGCAACTCCTGCTGATTGCATCTGGTGCGGTTACGGCCTACAAGATCTTACAAGCTGATTCTTTGCCGACGAGTCGGTTATACAGTGGCTCCGTTGGATTGACATACCGGCCACTTAACCTTCTTTCCATCACTCTGCAATGCCAATATTACCAGGATCCAGTTTACAAGAACGATCTTCGTGGATATTTGCAGTTCAGCTACTATTTCTTCGATAAACCTGGCGTGGACTGATGGAGATACCCATGAAAAATCTTGCCATCTTAGGAATTGTTTTCGCGGCTGGTCTTTTATCGGTTCCAGAACTGTTCGCCGTGAAGGATGGACCGGAGGTGGAAAATTCAAGTCTAATTAAGTTCTCACATTCTAAACACATCACCGATGTTGGCGTGGCATGCGCTGATTGCCATACGGCAGTCTTGACGAGCTCGAAGGAGACCGATCCGCTCCTCCCCAAGATGGAAACCTGTTACACCTGTCATGACCAAGCGAGCACTAAATGCGAGTTTTGTCATACTTCATCTGACACCACGACATATCAGAGCCTCGTTCAGACAAACGGCCAGGTTTTCTTCTCGCATAAGCATCATACTGGTGATTTGAAATTGAGGTGCGAAACTTGTCATCAAGGATTGGAGAAGGTTGATTATGCCGGGCAAGATCCGGATGCGCTTCCGAAGATGGAACGATGCGTAACGTGCCATGGGCTCGTTGAAACAAATGCTGAGGCGGAGAAAGTCGATTATACTTTGAGAGCAGCGCCGGCTGGTTGCGAGACCTGTCACAAGGACCTGACAAAGCTGGTACCTCAATCTCATCGGCAAACGGATTTTATGAGTCGACACAAGAATTTTGTGAACGCATTGGGACCACAGAACGAATGCAAATCATGTCACAGTCCTGCAACTTGTCAAGAGTGCCATGATGCTTCAAACATGGCGAGAGACCTAACGCCTGGGCAAATATATGTTCCGTCGACTCCCTCGCTGTCTCCGTTGACGACGCACGACAAGCTTGCAGTTCAGAAGATTCATCCTGAGAATTATCGGTTTACCCATTCAATTGACGCCAAGGGTAGAGAAAGCAATTGCTACACATGTCACGACGAACAAACTTTTTGCGCGGAATGCCACAATTCCAACGCGAATGGTCCCCGGATCAAACCGGTTTGGCACGATGGCGGGGATTTTACTACGTTCGGGGTCGGTAGCGGCGGTGGAAGACACGCACAGTACGCGCGCAAGGATGTAGAAAGTTGCGCGAGCTGCCACGATGCCCAGGGAGCGGACCCGACTTGCATAACATGCCACAGCGATCCTGACGGAATAAGGGGAAACGATCCGAAGACTCATGCGGCCTTTTTCATGCATGATGTCGAAGGAGACTGGCACGGCGGCGCGGGAGCGGTTTGTTACACCTGTCACACCGATCCAAACGCACATCCGGGGGGGAAGCCAGGCATTGGATTTTGCGGCTATTGTCATGGCAGCAAACCGGGAAACTGAAAATGAGAACGTATTTAGCAATCAGTTGTCAGCTATCAGTCGTCAGCTTAGTTATCGCGGGAGCATTGATCCTCAGTTCCTGCAGCAAACTACAGAGTGATGTACTGACGCCCGTCCAATCACAGTCAGTCATCCATCCGGCTGGTTGGGCGACACCAAGTTCCGCGGACTTTCACGGTATTTATATTAAGAACCATAATTACGATTTGACGATTTGCACTTCGTGTCATGGCAATGACCTTAACGGGGGCACCTCGGAAATTCGGTGCTATGAATGTCACCAGGGCAGCAATGGGACGCTGGCATGTAACACTTGCCACGGCAACTCCGCAAATTCAGCTCCACCAAAGGATTTGTCCGGAGATTCACTTACGCTAGATTTGGGCGTCGGCGCGCATCAAAGTCATCTAGCGGGTAATGAGGTTTTTGATGGTGTGGCTTGCTCGTCTTGTCATCTTGTCCCTCAGGCGGCAGGACCTGGATTGCATCCCAGCGGTGGCAAGCCCACGGTCCTTTTTGAGAGCCTGGCCCTGGCGCAAACCAATGTATCCGGATCTCAGTATTACGACGACAGCATGACGACAATCGTGCCGTCACCTGTCTTCAATAGTCAGACGCTGCAGTGTTCGAACACATATTGTCACGGCGACTTCAAGGGCGGAAATGACTTTTCACCGAAGTGGAATGTTGTCGATGGAAGCCAGGATTCCTGCGGAACCTGCCATGGTTTGCCGCCGCACGGTTCAATTAACGGGATTGTTCCGTTTTACAAAGGGGCGGATGAGCAGAATTGCTATTTTTGTCATGAGCCAATGATGGGGCAAACCGGCATCCAGGACAGCTCTCTCCACGTCGATGGGAAACTCGAACTGTATGGAAGCTCTCGCGCTTCATGGTAGAACTCTCTTGAATTCCATCCAATCATTACCAGTGGATAGGTATCTGGAAAGGCACAATCTTTTTGCATAAATTAGGCGGAAGACTTGAGGTGTCTTAATTGATGAAAAACGTTACATCCGCATCGACTTGTCTCAATTTGGAGAGGAAAAGAATTGAATACGCTTGAAGGCGTGAAAGGATGGCTGGTTGATTTGGATGGTACCCTGTACGTTGGAGATTCACTCCTTCCCGGCGCACGCGAATTCATAGACAAGCTTCGCAAGCAAAACCGAAGCTTTAGGATCGT
This sequence comes from uncultured Bacteroidota bacterium, assembly GCA_963768145.1. Classification (GTDB taxonomy): domain Bacteria; phylum Bacteroidota; class Ignavibacteria; order Kryptoniales; family JAKASW01; genus JAKASW01. The sequence goes on from CAVYHK010000003.1 coordinate 9,888, forward strand.
GTCGAACTCCACTGTCTTGTCCAGAAAGCAGATTGCGGAGAGACTGCATCGACTTAATATCGATGTGGCCGAGAAAGAAATCTTTACGGCGGCTTCTGCGACGGCCGAACTCCTTCGCACCTTCGGGGGAGTGAAGTGTTATCTGGTCGTGGCCAAGGACCTTATCGAAGAATTCAGCGGGCTTGAGATTTCCGAAAGGAATCCGGACTATGTTGTTCTCGGGGACATCGGAAGTGCGATGAATTACGATGTGATGAACCTGGTATTCAAACTCGTGATGGGCGGCTCAGAGTTGATTGCTCTGCAAAAGAACCGCTTCTACAGGGATGCCAACGGACTACAGATCGATGCCGGTTCATTTGTGGCTGGTATAGAGTATTCGACGGGGAAGCAGGCGAGGATAATTGGCAAGCCCTCGAGGCAGTTCTTTAATCTTGCGGTTCACGGCATCAGGGTTGAAACCGGCGAGAGATGGCTCTCAGCAGAATTTGCTATGGTAGGAGACGATATCGAAGCCGACATTAAAGGAGCGATGGACGCAGGCCTCGTTGGAATACTCGTAAGGACAGGCAAGCACAACGACTCTTACAGCGAGCATTTTGGGATTGTGCCGGATTGGTCTTTTGAATCTGTCCAGCAAATCAGCGAAAGTCTTGGCTGAACCGTAGGTGACGACGGGGCGAGTCAGTGATAAGGTCCGACGGGCAGTCTTTTTCCGGTGCTTTTACTTCAAACCGTTTCCATATTCTTTAATGACATGAACAATCTTTATGTGATCGAACATCCTCTTATCAAGCGGGATATCAGTATCTTGCGAGATAGATCCACATCAAGCGAGGACTTCCGAATTGTCCTGGGGCGGCTGACATCTCTAATGGTCTACGAAGTGACGAAGGACCTGCGGGTGAATTCAAGTAAGCTTGAAACGCCTTTGGAGAAGACGGAAGGTTTTGTAATTGCTGATGAAGTCATTTTAGTGCCGGTTCTTCGTGCGGGTCTTGGAATGCTAGAGGCGTATTTGAGTTTTGTTCCGAATGCGAAGGTCGGACACATCGGCTTGTATCGAGATGAAACCACATTGAAGCCGGTGGACTACTATGCTAAGTTTCCACCGAACCTATCTAGGAGCGTTGTTATTCTGATCGATCCGATGCTAGCAACGGGCGGCAGTGCTTCGGCGGCAATAAATTATCTGAAAGCTCGTGAAGCAAAGAACATCAGGTTGAATTGCATTGTTGCTGCACCAGAAGGAGTACGGCTTCTCGAACGTGACCACCCTGATGTGAGAATATTTGCCGCCGCACTTGACAGGGAGCTTAACGCAAATGGGTACATCCTTCCAGGTCTCGGAGATGCGGGGGATAGGATATTCGGGACTTTGAAGGTCTAATATCTAAGTGCGTCCCATCAAGGTATGTGGGAAATAACCCCCCTTAAAAGATACCGGAACTTGGCAGTCTCACACAATTACTTCTCTTTGTCTCATATGTTGAGGTCAATTATTAATCCGACGGTGAAATGAAGATCAAGCTCGTAATTTGGGATCTGGACAACACCCTGTGGGCTGGTGTTCTCGACGAAGGTGAGGTCACACCTTATGCGAGACGCGTCAAGATCATCAGGGAATTGAATGATAGGGGAGTTGTCAACAGCGTGTGTTCAAAGAATGACTTTGAAAAAGCCACAGCAAAGATTCGAGAGATGACTCTATCGGATGAACTAATATTTCCAAAAATCTCATGGGAGGCCAAAGGCCCGACCGTCAAATCGATAATAGATTCTTTTCAGCTAAGGGCAGAGAATGTTTTGTTTGTTGATGATGAAGAATCGAATCTCAACGAAGTGGCATTCTACAATGAGAAGATAAATACGATAAATTCCCGAAGTAAAAATGTAGATTCAGTTCTAAAGGGTATCATGGCGGAGAATCGTCTCGATGGCCGCAGACGGTTCAACCAGTATAGGAGTCTTGAAAGGAAGAGCATCGCCCGAACGAATTTCAACGACAACAAACAATTTTTGAGAGAAAGCAAAATCGTGGTATTCCTGGATCGTCGCTGCGAGCCCTACCTTGAGCGCATTGACGAGCTTATCAACAGAACCAATCAGTTGAACTTCACAAAAAGGAGATTAAGGCTCGACGAGCTAAAACTGCTGCTTCAAAGCAGGAACGAAAATATCGTTGTATTTGCAAAAGATAAGTTTGGCGACTATGGCCTCATAGGCTTTGTTTCATTGAACAGGAGCACGAACGAGCTCGACCATTTTGTGTTCTCTTGTCGCATACTTAACATGGGGATTGAACAATACATTTACAGAAAGTTAGAATTTCCGACGCTCAAGATAGTCGGAGAGGTCTCCACGAGATTAATTGACAACCGGGAAATTGATTGGATACAGGAAAGTCGAGCTCCGTACAACGGGGCTGTGCATTCGCGGGAGGGAGCCCCACGGGTTCTGATAGCGGGAGGGTGCGATCTCTATCAGACAAGCCACTTTTTGAAATCCGAAGCTAAAGTGGAAACATATTTCAATTACCCCTCTAAGGAATACGGTGTCGAACTGCACAGGGATAGTTTGATATATCTGTATGCTTCAAAGCACTACAGCCTCAGTCAAAAAGAGACCATCATTGAGAATTTCCCATTCGTGGAACCTGAATTCTTTGTGTTTCCGGAACTTGACAATTACGATCTCGTCATTTACAGTCCCTTGGTAGATTATCTCCAAAACACCTACGCTTTCAAGGGGGATTTGAAAACCGTAATTTCGTGGGGCGACTTCACTAGCGCGACGGGAAGCATTATTGACGAGAAAGAGTTTCTGAATTCAATGGGTTTGAGCGATGCTCGGATACTGGAGATCTCTTCAAAGTGGGTTTCCCTTGGACCCATAAGTCCGGGAGAGTTCTTGAACAAGCTGAGGGCAATCTTCGAAGATTACTTGGGAAAACTCATTCTGCTTGGAGGTGCGTCGAAGTACGTGCCGATCGATCAACAAAAATATCTTTCCCAGCATTTGAATCTTAATGAAGCCTTGAAGGTCTTCCAAAAGGAGAGGCCCGATACATATTACTTGAACATTGATGATCTTCTGACATCGCGGGATGATTTTGTCGACTCGATAAGGCACTATCAGAGGGCTGTGCATTTAAGGATTGCACAGCGCATCGTGGAATATGCTTCTGGCTTAGAACAAAAAACCGCATTTGAAGTCGCTGTTAACAATGTGATGGAACGATTCATGCGAATCACACGTCGATTAGGGTTCTAGCTTTTGAGATTTGTCCGATCACTGAATTCTTTCCCTGAATAGCGAATGACGAGGCTATTCGGCCGGCACAGATGCGGTTTGTTCATGCAAACACGGGGCGTGTCGATAGGATGGAAGATCTAACCGGCGAAGATCCTTCCAGCTAGAAACGTGGCGGCAGCCGCGAGGCCGCCGATCGCCATGCTCTCGAAACCACTCCGGAATGAACTTTTCCCCGTTACGATTGTCTTGGCGGCTCCAACTCCAAACAAAACTGACAGAGTGATTATCACGCTCGCAACCAGACCGGATGAAGGTTGCGCAAATGCATAGGGGATCACTGGCATGAGAGCGCCAAAAGCGTACGCGCCGCCTGTTGCGACGGCCGATCTCAGCGGAGAGGTACTCGGGTCGAGCGACAGACCCAGTTCTTCATTCATCATGATATCTACCCAGCGTTTCCTGTCTGAGGTTATGTGTGAGATAATTTTCTCCAGGATATCTCCCTTGAATCCCTTCGATTCATATATCTCACGTATCTCCTGGCGTTCAACCTCTGGGAAATTATCCACCTCGTAGGCTTCGCGGCTCATTTCCCCCCGGTAGTATTCGATCTGAGATTTTGTTGAAAGGTAGGCTCCTAACGCCATGGAGATTGTTCCACCAATCAGTTCGGCGAGTCCCGCGATAAGGATAACGCTGCTCTTAACGCCTGCACCGTCGACTCCCGAGACAACTGCAAAAGCTGCGACGAGCCCGTCGTTTGCGCCGAACACCAGTTCACGAATAATTCCGCCGCCCGGGATATGACCTGCTTCAGTATGAGAAGGCAAATTCTTTCCATTTACCATCCTCCCGCGCCATGTCCATTTTGCCACGATTTTTCCTTTGTTGGGAATAAATTTATCATTAATAAAACAAAACTGCAAAGCTTTCAGAGCGAAAAGGAGGTTTCTGATCCGCCTTAGTTGCATCAGTGAGACTCATAGCATCGGTGGTCGAGATGCATACTGACAATGGGGCTTCGAGTTTATCTTGACTAATTTACGCTGGAGAGCTATATTACTGGGCAAAATTGGAGAAAAGCAAGTGTCATCTGATTATTTTACAAAGAGTTTTACTACCGAAGCTGTAGAACGAAACTGGTTCGTTGTCGATGCGGAAGGGAAGACTCTTGGAAGACTTGCCGCGAAAGTGGCTACTCTTCTAAGAGGCAAGCACAAAGCAAAATTTACTCCGCATAACGACACCGGGGATTTTGTCGTCGTTATCAACGCCGAAAAAATCAAAGTTACGGGAAAGAAGTCTGACGCAAAAGTTTACTTCCATTACACCGGTTATCCGGGTGGCGCAACATACGTTAAGTACAAGGAGCTTCTTGGAAGGAAGCCTGAAGCAGTCATCGAACATGCCGTCAAAGGGATGCTTCCGAAGAACCGTTTAGGTTCCCGGCTGTTTATGAAGTTGAAAGTCTACGCTGGTTCAGAGCATCCCCACAAGGCACAGAAGCCGATTGCTATTGAAATCTAATTTGGAGTATTGATGGCTTCCACACAAAATACATCTTTCGCAGTAGGAAGAAGAAAGACGTCTATTGCAAGAGCAAGGCTTGTCCCTGGAACAGGAAAAATCTTCGTAAACACGCAGCCGCATTTTGAATATTTCCCGGTCGTTTCTGTTCAGAATGAATTGTTCAAACCCTTCGAAGCCACTGAAACCCAGGGCAAATACGACGTACATGCCACAGTTGACGGTGGAGGCTTGAGCGGGCAGGCTGGAGCGTTGAAGCTCGCGATTGCCAGAGCTCTGGTCAAAGAGGGAGAAGAAATGCGTGCACGTCTGCGCGCGGCAGGCGTGTTGACCCGTGATCCGAGGATGGTCGAGCGAAAAAAGTATGGCCGCAAGAAAGCGCGCAAACGCTTTCAGTGGACAAAGCGTTAATTAACTGAACAAATAATCATACCCCCCGAGCCCATCGATGAGTGAGGGTGGACTTCCCGTTCTGCTTCTTTCGAACGGGGATTCACGCGGCGGTGTGGACTACTGAAAGTGCCATTCTGCGTGAAAGTGACGGGAGTAGAAGTCACGCCGGAGGCAGCCTAGCCTTCGGGTGAAAAAACCAAAGGAAAATTCATGCCAAGAGCAAGTTTAGAAGCACTCCTTGCATCAGGTGCACATTTTGGTCACCTGACACGCCGCTGGGATCCGAAGATGAAACCCTACATTTTCATGGAACGCAACGGCATCCACATCATAGATCTGAGGCAAACTCAACATCTTTTAGATGAGGCTTGTGAGGCACTAGCCAATCTCGCAGCCGAGGGGAAAAAGATTCTCTTTGTTGGAACCAAGAAGCAGGCACGCGACATAATCCGTCAACAAGCTGAGCGTGCTGGACTTTATTATGCCACTGAACGCTGGCTCGGCGGAATGCTGACGAATTTTAGCACAATCCGAAAGAGCGTACGCCGCCTTCAGCATATCGAGAAGATGGAAACAGACAGCACCGTCGAAAGCATGACTAAGAAGGAAGGACTTCATTTAACGAGAGAAAAGGGGAAACTGGAGAAAATTTTATCCGGTGTTCGTGAGATGAACAAGCTTCCGGGAGCGGTTTTCGTCGTCGATATTAAGAAGGAGCATATTGCCGTTGCTGAAGCCTCAAGACTTGGAATACCGATATTTGCTATGGTGGACACGAACTGCGATCCTGATCCGATTACTTATGTGATTCCGGCGAACGACGACGCGGTGACCGCAATTGAGTTGGTACTGAAGGCGCTAACGGATGCATACATAGAGGGTAGCCAACGTGCACATGAAATGAAAGTCGAGGCCATGATGGAGCAGTCCGCAAGATCTGCAGGTACCTCCAAAAAAGAAGAGAGTGAAAATTGAAAATGGAAATAAATGCTGAAATGGTGAAATCGCTTCGGGAGGTTACCGGAGCCGGAATGATGGATTGCAAAAAGGCACTACAAGAAGCGGGGGGGGACGTAGAGCAGGCTAAGAAAATACTCCGGGCACGAGGCGCGCAAGTCGCGGAAAGGCGGGCGGGACGTGAAGCAAAACAGGGTGTCGTCGAGGCATATATTCACGCGGGCGGCCGAATAGGAGCAATGGTGGAGATCAATTGTGAAACTGATTTTGTGGCACGCACAGATGAGTTCAAATCGTTGGCGCGCGACATCGCTATGCAGATCGCCGCGATGAATCCTCTCGTCGTTGCAAGGGAAGAGGTCCCTCCGCCGCTGCTCGAGAAAGAAAAAGATAACCACAGGGAGGAAGCCAAAGGCGAAGGAAAAGATGAAAATGCCATAGAAAAGATGGTTGAGGGCAGACTTGAGAAATTTTTCCAGGAAGTAGTCCTTCTTGACCAAGCATTTATCAAAGATCCTCAGCGCATGATTAAGGATCTTATAATGGAGATGGCAGCAAAGACGGGTGAGAGTATATCGATTAGAAGATTCCAGAGATTTGAACTCGGGGTCGACAGCAGTAAGTAAATGTCTGGGTTTCGTGCCGATAATCTAGAAAGGCGCGGCACCCGACTTTGAGAGCTTGTCCCGACTGAATCGCGCTCACGAGGGATTTTTTCATGAATGAATTGCAAAATTGCCTAGGGAGGAGCGATAGTGGAACTTGAATTTAAGCGGATACTTTTGAAGTTAAGCGGGGAATCACTTATGGGGGAAAAGGGATTTGGAATTGATCCGGGAGCCCTTAGCCAATTTGCCGATGAAATCGCCTCCGTCCGTTCACTTGGTGTTGAGGTTGGGATTGTTATCGGTGGCGGCAACATTTACAGAGGCATCGCTGCGGCAGCAGACGGAGTGGACAAAGTCGTTGGTGATCAGATGGGCATGCTTGCCACAGTCATCAACGCGCTTGCCTTGCAAAACATCCTTGAAAGAAAAGGAATCTTCACGCGGTTGATGAGCGCTATCACCATGGAACAGATCGCCGAACCGTTCATTAGACGTCGGGCTATTCGTCATCTTGAAAAAGGAAGAGTCGTGATTTTCGGAGCCGGAACGGGCAACCCGTATTTTACAACCGACACAGCCGCTGCCCTGCGCGCTGTTGAGATAAGTGCAGATGCCATTGTCAAGGGAACGAGAGTGGATGGGATATACGATTCTGATCCGGAAAAAAATCCTGACGCATTAAAGTTTAAAGAGATTTCTTATATGGATGTGCTGAAAAAAGACTTGAAGGTTATGGACTTGACTGCAATAACTCTTTGCAGGGAGAATAAGCTGCCAATTGTCGTCTTTAACATGAACGTACCCGGTAATCTAAAAAGGATTGTAACCGGTGAAAAAATTGGATCAGTCGTGGGTCAATTTTGAATAATGAAATTTTCGATCTTGAACTGACGAGAGATCCGATTCTAGGGAAAAGTTTAGAATTCAGCATTCAATATTCACAATTGTAAGGAAGATCCTCATGCTGGAAAAAATCATCCGTGAAACCGAAGATAAGATGAAAAAGGCTGTTGAATACACAAGGCAAGATTTGTCAAAACTACGATCAGGGAAAGCAACCGTAGCATTGTTGGATGACGTACGGATAGACTACTACGGTCAAAAATTGCCGATTGCGCAGGTCGGCACGGTCAGCACACCTGATGCCCATCTTATCACGGTGCAGCCTTGGGACAAATCTATCATCGGCGACATTGAGAAAGCGATACTGGCGGCAAATGTGGGATTAACGCCTGCGAGTGATGGTACAGTGATCAGACTGCCTGTGCCAGCGTTAACCGAAGAGCGAAGGAAAGAGCTTGTGAAAGTGGCAAGAAAATTCGCCGAAGAGGGACGCATCACGATTAGGAACATACGCCGCGATTCAAACGAGCATCTGAAGAAGGCAGAAAAAGACGAGCATGTCTCGGAAGATGAGCGCAAACACGGCGAGGCGGAAGTGCAGAAACTGACCGACAAATATATTAAACACCTCGACGAGATTCTGAACATCAAAGAAAAAGAGATAATGGAAGTCTGATTTTTGGACTGCTGGCTAAGAGGAGGTTCAAACTCCAATGGCCAGGATACATACAAGTGAGAAATCCGATTAAGCAAGATTGCCTCGGAGGCTGAAAGAATGGAGGTATTCAAATTCTTGTCGTTTTCACTTGTCCCGCCCGAATGTTCCAATGCAATATGATAATGGACTCGCCTTTCCCTCGTTTAACTGCACTTCGTGACACTTGAACTACCCGGATGGTGTTGCGGCAAACGCCCCCTTGGGACCTTGTCTCAAAGGAACTTCTTCAGAAAACCCTGGATATTATGAGGTCAGTGAGTCCCCTCGCTCCGATTCTGTAATTTCATCTGTGTGCAGAATAGGAAGGCTGACAGTCACCGTTGTCCCTTCTCCTTTTCGGCTGGCAATATTTATTGTCCCACCATGCGCTTGAACTAGAAATCTGGATATGGCAAGGCCCAATCCAGCTCCGCGTTGGCTTCCATCCCCGGATCTCGATTTGTCAGCCCGATAAAATCTATCGAACACATGAGGAAGATCGTCTGAAGAAATCCCGATCCCCCTGTCGACTATTTCGAGCTTCGCGAATTTATCCTCGATTCTCTGAACCACCCTGATCGTTCCGTTCGGCTTCGAATACTTTATCGCATTGTCGAGCAAATTCATGAATACGCTAAGTAGTTTGTCGACGTCGCCTTGTACGAAAACCTCCTCGCTTTCGTGTGCAGACAAATTCTGGACCTCATAGTTTACGCTGACGGCGTGTTGGGCAGCATACCCCGAGGTTTTGGAGATGGCGTCGAGCAAAAGTTCATCGACTCTGACTGGATGCTTCTGAAGCGGAAGCTGCCCGCTCTCGAGTCTGGCGATTGTCAGCAGGTCGTCGACAATATTCGTGATCCTCTTGATTTCCTCCACCGCACTTTTCAGGATATTCTGATAATCTTCAGGCGTCCTTGGATTTTTCAAAGCGACTTCTATTTCACCCAGCAGGATAGTGAGCGGTGTCTTCAATTCATGTGATGCATCTGCGGTAAATTGTTTCTGGAGTGTGAATGCCTCTTCAATTCTATCAAACATTTCGTTGAGCGTTCCCGACAGTCGCGAGATCTCATCGTCGACATTTCCTCTTTCAAGTCGCCTGTCTAAGTGGTCGGCAGAAATTGATTTTGCGGTTCGTATTATCCTGTCGACTGGGTCGAATGCTTTCTTTGCCACAAAGAAACCGCCGAGAGCGGCTAACAATATCGTGAGAGGCACCGAGATGAATAGCAACAGCCTAAGTTCGAATAGAGAATTGTCGAGAGTGGCTGTGTTCGAAGCTACTTGGACAAGATATCTCGGAATTCCGTTGTCGAGCACGGGATACGTGACCATCCGCAGTCGTCCGCTTGCGGTCAGCCGCTTTGCGATCGAATTGTCAAGGGTCTCGAATACTTGATGCTGGCTCAATGCGAGAGCGAGAATGTTCGGATCAACAGGCAGAGTCAAGCCTTGAAGATCGGCGGATTTTATTATGACATAACCGTCGAACGACAAAACCTGGATGTACTTGTTTGTTCCTGAAGGAATAATGAGAGGGCGCTGGATCAATCCGGATATGATTTCCTGCTCCAGCATCTCATCTCCCTTTATGAGACCAATGACCTCCAGGGCGTCATTACTCAAGTTGAGATCAAAATTCTGAGCGCTCTGGCGCGCATAAACCAGGTACAACGCGCCGACGAAAATCGAGAGCATTGCGCCGAAAATGACCACAAAAAGAAAGATTATTTTAGATCTGATCGACCTCATCTTCACCCTTGAGAACGTAACCTGCTCCGACAATAGTGTGGATCATCTGTCTTCCGAAATCTTTGTCGACCTTTTGACGCAGCAGTTTCACGTAAACGTCGATTACATTTGATTCCATATCGAAGCTGACGTTCCAGACGTGCTGAGCGATTTGAACCCTGGAAAGAGTTTTTCCTCTATTCCGCATTAGATACTCGAGAAGTGCGAACTCTCTTGAAGTCAGCCTGATTTGTCTGCCATCGCGCTCCACTTTTCGGGACATAGGATCGAGAAGCAGGCCGCCGACCTTGAGAACTGCGGACTTATCCTGGCTTTTTCTCCGCAACAGTGCCCGAACCCTTGCAAGCAGCTCTTCGAAGTGAAACGGCTTTGTCATGTAATCGTCTGCGCCTGAGTCGAGACCGCGCACTTTTGATTCGGTATCTCCAATTGCTGTCAATATGAGAATGGGCGCGTCGATTTTTCCGGCGCGGATTTTCTGGCAGGTCACGACGCCGTCCTGTTTCGGAAGAAGCACGTCGAGGATGATAAGGTCATATTCATTTTGAAAGGCTAGATCTTCACCTTGTTTGCCATCGTACGCCACATCCACTACATAGGACTGCTCCTCAAGACCCATTTTAATGAAAGAAGCAACTTTCTTTTCATCCTCGACTACCAGAATTCGCATATTCCGAGTCCTCGTCAATTGCGGCTTGTAGGATTAATGATTCAAGTCCCTGAGAAATGCCAGAAATCGTCATTCATTTCCAACTATTTCTCTAAAAATATCTCCTCGCTAAATGAAAATCAATTATTCCAGCGCTTGTAAAGTGTTGTTAGTTTTCTATTGAATGACCATATTTCCTATAAGTTCGGAGACAGGTTTCAAAACGCCAAGCGTTGACAACTTGGCGGTAATTTCATTGTATGGATCGAAAAGGAGCTACATGCCTTTTTCTTTTGGCAATCAAACAGGTTTTAGAAAAGGACTAAGTCATGGGCAAGAGAGTAGATTTTCTCATTAAAGATAAGGTTGCATTTTTGACGTTGAACCGACCGGAGAAACGAAATGCAATCGACAATTGGGCCGTTGACGAGTTGACGGAATATTTTAGGCAGGCGAATTCAGACCAAAATGTGCGGGCAATTGTCTTTGGCGGAAAGGGACCTGCATTTTCGTCCGGCGCTGATCTCGATTATATATTAAAACTTTCGCAGAGCTCGCGTTCTGAGAATCTTGATGACTCCATGGCACTCAAGAATCTCCTGTTATCTATTTATGTGAGCAAGAAGCTCGTCTGTGCTACTGTAAGGGGTCCGGCTCTTGCTTCAGCTTTCGGCCTCGTTCTTTCATGCGATATGATATTTGCATCCGAAAAAGCAAAATTCGGTTTTACTGAAGTGAGAGTCGGATTTGTGCCTGCTCTTGTTCTGAAGATGGCACTTAGAAAGATGACAGAGCCAAACGTCAGGCGATTGGTCTTGACGGGAAAGATGATTGATTCGGCTGAGGCGCTCAGAATAGGTTTGATCTCTGAAATAATCGATGACGACGAAATTGAGATGCGTGCGGAAAATTTTCTAAAAGAGTTCGTGTCAGGTACAAGTAAGAAGGCGGTGGAACTTACAAAAGAGGTACTGTCTCAGGTGAAGGACCTGACATTGGAAGATGCTTTGAAGTACGGTGCGATGATGAACGCAAAGGCGCGTTCCACAGAAGATTTTAAAAAAGGGATAGAAGCATTTGTGAACAAGAAACATCTGGAGTGGGAATAGTGGACATCGAAAGCAAGATTAGGAGTATCCCGGATTTTCCAAGGGAGGGAATTATCTTCCGGGACATCACGACTCTAATTAAAGACAGAGATGCATTTGATTATGTGGTTAATGAATTCTACGAGCACTACAAAAACAAGCGGATAGACAAAGTGGTTTCGGTAGAATCGAGGGGATTCATATTCGGAAGCGTCCTCGCTTATAAGCTGGGAGCGGGGTTTGTGCCGATAAGAAAGCCAGGGAAACTCCCTGCGGAGGTGATCCGGCAGGAGTACCAGCTTGAGTATGGTACAGACTCGATGGAGATACACAAAGATGCGATCACACCCGGCGACAAGGTTTTGGTGCATGATGATCTGCTTGCCACCGGCGGAACGGTGGCTGCTGCCTGTAAACTAATCGAAAGACTTCACGGCGAAATTGAAGGAATATGTTTCTTGATCGAGCTGACTCCTTTGAACGGCAGAAAAGTCATTCCAGATAAAGATGTGTTTTCATTGATCAAGTATGATGTAGACTGATGGTTTTCGGGAAATTGGTGGAAAGTCTTTGACTTTCTGCCGACAGTTTCCTGAGATTTGTCGGTCTATGTGATTGGGTTAGAACTCTTAAATTAGGGAGAAAAATGGAAAAGGTAGTTCAATTTACTGCGTGTAAGGATCTCAAACTGCTGCGCCGTGGGAAAGTGCGAGATATTTATGAACTTCCGGACTCGTTGCTTATCGTTTCCACGGATAGGATCAGTGCATTTGATGTAATATTGCCGAATGGGATTCCTTTCAAAGGAAAGGTGCTAAACCAGATCTCAAAATTCTGGTTCGACTTCACGCAGAAGATCATCAAGAACCACGTTGTCTCGGTTGACATTGAAGCATTTCCCAAGGAATGCCAACAGTACTCAGATGTGCTGATCGGCAGAAGCATGATCGTTAAGAAAACGAAGCCAATTCCAATCGAATGCATTGTCAGAGGTTACCTGAGCGGATCGGGCTGGACCGACTATCAGCGAACCAAATCTATTTGCGGAATACCTTTGCCTTTCGGATTGCGAGAATCCGAGAAACTCCCTGAGCCCATTTTCACTCCATCCACGAAGGCGGAGATTGGAATCCATGATGAGAATATAAGTTTTGACGATGCCTGCGACTTGGTCGGGAAAGAACTTGCGGAAAAGGCCCGACATTATTCCATGGAGGTCTATAAGGCTGCCGCGGAATATGCTGAGAGCAAGGAAATTATTATCTCCGACACGAAGATGGAATTCGGCGTAGATGAAAGTGGAGAATTCATTTTGATAGATGAATTGCTCACGCCTGATTCATCAAGATTTTGGGACAAGGAAACATACGAAGTTGGGAAATCCCAGGCCAGCTTTGACAAACAATTCGTTCGCGACTATTTACTCGAGACTAAGTGGAACAAAAAGCCGCCTGCACCTAATTTGCCGGATGAGATCATTCGCATAACAAGTGAAAAGTACTTACAAGCCTTGCAGATGCTGACAGGGATAACGCTTCAATAAATGTACAAAAGACTATTCCTCGCTCGGGCTGTGGATACCGTGCAGGAATCCTCATCGCATCTCTGAGTTAGGGTCGTAGGAAATCCAATACTTCTGACAGTGTTTCGCGGTTTTTCAATCCATTAACTCCATAGCAGCTCTGTAAACTCTTTCCGGAGTTGTTCCGAGCATGCATCTAAAATGGCTTTTCGGACAGGACGGTCTTCCGATATGTGAGCAAGGGCGACAATTCAACCCGTCCACTTCCATTATTCGGTTGTCAACCTGGTAAGGAAAGAATCCAAATTCCTTAACGGTTGATCCGAAGATCGCTATGGTTTTTTTCCCCAAAGCGTTTGCCGCATGCATTAGAAACGAATCATTTGTGATTACCAAGTCTGCGTGAGAAAGCATCGCTGTGCTATCAAGTAACGCCAATCTTCCACTGAAATTAATCACCCCGACGATTTCCTCGATAGGGTCGCAGATGCTCTTGTCCTCAATTCCGCCAATGAGAACGACTTGGTTATCTGCAGCCAATGTTCGTGCAAGTTCTTTCCAGTTTACCGCGGGCCATCGCTTTGTGAAATGTCTGGCACCCGGACAGAGGAACACGACATTTTGTTCCTTTACTTCCGATTTTTTCCAAATTTCATCTACCTTATCCAGTAATTCTGCTTTGAAGAAAATCTCGGGTCTCGCCACCTGCGTTAGAGTTCTGTCATAAACCCGCGCGTACTTGAGCGCCACTGGGATTATCTCGGAGTACAGATTGAGTTTCATCGTTACAAGAGCGGCGCGCTTCAGAATTTCTTTGCTTATAACTTGAATTCTTCTTGACGTTCCCCGTCTCAAGTAAATACTTCTGAAGTTGTTGTGGAGATCCAAGGTGAGGTCGAAATTTTCTTTGAGCAACCGCTGCCTGAGTTGTTCGAGCTCGCCAAAGTCAGCGTGGCTCTGAACCAAATGGATTGTACTTATGTTAGGATTATATTGAACGAGGTCAGAAAAGTCTGATTTTACGACGAAGTGAATCTCCGAGTCCGGTTCTCTCTCTTTTATCAGCTTCAAGAGAGGGGAAGTCAGGATGACATCGCCGGCGGAACTTAGTCTGATCAGGAGTTTTTTTGACGATTGCATCGTTAGAAATTATGAATTGGCGAATGAAGTTTCAAATGCTATTCAAAAAAGATTGGTTTGCATCTTGATCGATACAAAAATAAATTCTCAGAAGAGATGCGAGGGAAGTTATGACAACAATGCCACGTACCGTTGAAGGGCTCAAGAGATCGGGATACAATGTAATCCCGGTAAAGGAAGAGATCAGGAAAAACCTGAGGGAAAAACTAAGAAAAGGTGAAACACTTTTCCCGGGAATAATCGGATACGAGAAAACAGTAATACCCGCCCTTGTCAACGCGCTTCTCGCGAAGCATGATCTCGTCCTTCTCGGGCTACGTGGGCAGGCGAAGACCAGAATCGCGCGAAGCTTGATCTCTCTGCTTGACGAGCAGATCCCGGTGATGAAAGGCTGTGAGATAAATGATAATCCATTCAAGCCGCTCTGCAAACGATGTGTCGATCTTGTAAACGAACACGGTGATGATGTCGAAATCGAATGGCTTACGCCGGACCAACGATACGGAGAAAAGCTCGCGACTCCCGATGTGACTATCGCCGACCTCATCGGAGATATCGATCCAATAAAGGCGGCGGTGCAAAAACTCCACTACTCACATGAGGGAGCAATACATTTTGGAATTATTCCAAGGACAAACCGCGGCGTGTTCACGATAAATGAGCTTCCCGATCTACAGCCGAGAATTCAGGTTGGTCTCTTCAACATTATGGAAGAAAGAGATATTCAGATTAGAGGGTTTAATGTCCGGATTCCTCTGGACGTTTTGATGGTTTTCACCGCAAATCCGGAAGACTATACGAATCGGGGAAATATTATCACGCCGCTGAAAGACCGGATTGATTCTCAGATTCTCACGCACTATCCGCGGAACATCGAAGAAGCCATGAAGATAACCGACCAGGAGGCGTGGTTGCAGCGCGACAGCGGCCGAGAAATCGTGATGCCTCATTATCTCAAAGAAATCGTCGAAGAAATTGCATTCCAGGCCCGCGGGAGCGAGTTCGTCGATCAGAAGAGCGGGGTGAGTGTCAGGATGACGATTGCCGTTATGGAGAATCTCATAAGCAGTGCGGAGCAGCGCGCAATCGTAAATAATGAAAAAGCAATCGTCCCTCGAATATGCGATTTGCAGCAGGTCCTTCCGGGAATGACAGGGAAATTGGAACTAGTGTTTGAAGGGGAACAGGAAGGATCGGTGAAAGTAAGCCGCGCGCTCATCGGAAAGGCGGTCAGAGAGACTTTCAAGAAATATTTTCCTGATCCGTTGCAAAAGAAAATTCGCGTCAGTCAGAGCGAAGAGATAAAGAAAGGGTCGAGGCAGGCTGAAACTGGATCGTACAGCAAAGAAGACGAGTATACTCTCATTATTAATTGGTTTGAATCCGGAAACAAGGTTGAAGTCGCGGATGACATGCCCTTCGATGATTTCTACGCTCAACTTTGCAAGGTTACAAATCTCAAAGAAGTCGTGAAGAGGCATATGAAAATCGATGAATCCAAGAAGTACGAGCTTGGAACCTCGATGGAGTTTGTGCTGGATGGTTTGCATCAATTCTCCCGAATAGCAAAAGATGATACCGCGAACGTCGTCTCCTACAAGGATTTGGTTGGGAGCATCTTTCAGCCGAAAGAAAGGTACGACGAGGACTGAAGTGCCAGCGAGACCCCATACGAACAGAGCAGCCGGCAAATCGTCAGTACTCGTTGAAAAGTTTGAAAACGGTCCTGTTTGGACAATAGGTTACTTGGTTTATGATCCGGATTCGCTCGAAGCAGTGGTGATTGACGTCCCGCTATGGTCGTCGGACGCGATCTACAAGCGAGTCAAGGAGCTTAATCTAAATGTAAGGTTTATTGTTGCCACCCATGGCCATTGGGATCATATAGGGGAGATGAGCCAGCTGAAGTTGCTCACAAACGCGAGAGTTTGTGCCCACGCGGCTGACGCTTGGATGATGCTTGATCCGAACGGATCTTTGATACCGCCACCAACGCCCATTGGAGCTGTGAGCATTGACATCCCATTAGAAGACTCTATGGAGCTTAGGTTTGGCAGGTGTGCGCTGAAGGTCGTTCATACTCCCGGCCATTCCTCAGGCTCGATTTGTCTCCACGATGCGATTGATGAAATAATGTTTACCGGGGATACACTTTTCGCCGGCTCGATCGGTAGAACGGATTTGCCATCGGGCTCTTACGAAGAGATAGCGAACAGCATTTCCAACAGAATATTCTCTTGTCCGGAGGAGACAAGAATATTTCCAGGTCATGGTACGGATAGCACCTTGAAGAAGGAACGGGCGGAGAATCCATTTGTTCAGGAGATGTTTGCTGAAAAATGACTGTATGAACCTTGTCGAGGATAAGAAGAAACCTTGACAAGGTTAACGATGATTATGAGGTAAATGATGAGATTCTGGTATTCGAAGTGGACCGAAGACTCGATGACGGATGAGCAGCGGCTGCAAAGCATGCTGTCCATGTTCAGCTATCTTCTTTTGCAGACGAGCGGCGACCCCGAAGAGGCACTGGACTGGATGCGTCAATTGGGACAGGAATACGAGCTTTTCGACGAGGAGATGACTCTCGAAGATTTCATAAATAAGTTGAAAGAACTTGGCTACATCGAAGATGCGAAAGACGTCATTATCCTGACTGCCAAAGGGGTTCAGCGCATACGCGAGGATGCGCTCCGTGAAGTCTTCTCGAATCTTAAGAAGGCACCGGAAGGCTCACATGAATCGCCGCATACGGGGCAGGGCGTCGATCGATTGAGCGAGACGAAAAAGTATAAATTTGGCGATCAGCCGACAAACATAGACTTAACCTCCACTCTCACGAATGCCCTGAAGCATGACACTTTAGATAATTTCCGATTGGAAGAAGAAGACATTGAAGTCTATGAAACCGAACACATGACGAGCTGTGCCACGGTGGTCTTAATCGATATAAGTCACTCTATGATTTTGTACGGCGAAGATAGGATAACTCCGGCAAAGCAGGTCTCGCTCGCGCTGGCAGAGCTGATACGCACGAAATTCCCGAAAGACCATTTGAATATCATTGCATTCGGCGACGACGCTAAGGAGATAACTCTTGCGGAGCTTCCGTTTGTTATGGTCGGACCCTATCACACAAATACACGTGCCGCTCTTCGACTCGCGAGAAGCATTTTGCGCAGGAAGGGGAACGTGAATAAACAAGTTTTTTTAGTTACGGACGGAAAGCCTTCTGCGATATTTGAAGACAACGGGCGACTGTACCGGAATTCATTCGGACTCGATCCGCGAATCGTCAACAAAACGCTTGACGAGGCAGTCGCCTGCAGGCGGGAGAGAGTGGTGATAAGTACCTTCATGGTTGCGAAAGATCCTTATCTAATCAACTTTGTTGAGGAGCTTACGCAAGCGAACAAAGGCCGCGCATACTATTCGTCGCTGAACAAGCTTGGTGAATATGTTTTTGTCGATTATATCCGCAACAGAAGAAAGAAGTTCAACAGCTCGCTGCCGTAGGAAACTGCCACGAGTAAAGTCCTTTCAAAGCTGACAAACCTCGTGTTGCAGCTCCGCGGTGATGGGAAATCTTCGGGCACATCACTTGATGGTCCGAATTCCCACCCCGTCACAAGGTGATGTTCACGCCCGCAAGGGACCTGATCAATGACCGATCGCCCATTCTCTACACTGCATTTTCAGTTGAGTTGCTGTCCGCGGGTGGAGTGTTCGCGATATCATTTACCTCTCTGACTAGCTTGTCTACGTGTTTCCAAATTACATCGTCAAGGGTTTTGTACTGCTCGGACTCAGGATGGAACGTTTCAGGATAATTCTTCACAATGATTCTCTTGACCATCGGAGTTAGTTCGTTTTCTAAGGTCTTCATCTTCCATTCTTCCTCCATTGCCGCATTCCACGCCTTATCGAGTTCTCTTTGGTCATCGTCGGAATTGCCTGCCATGATTCTAACCTACCTTCCTATGGTGCTGTAAAGGAGTCGTTTTTTCCCACATTAATTATTGTCCCGCTGCAACACTGGAACTTTCTTTCTCCACAAAATTACTTTTCGTGGCCCGTCGATAAAGAATCACAAAGATTCCCGAGAGTAGTATCCCTGCGAGAAATCCGAGGAACGGAGTTGAGCTGGAAAGGAAAGCCACGACAGGACGCCCGTCCGGCATTTTGTACAACGAAAGGACTGCAAGAGAGTTATTAGTGAAATGCGCTGCCATGCCGGGCAAAATGCTCTTGCTGCGATAGAAGAAAAATCCGATGAGTATTCCGAGAAGCGAGAGGGAAATCAAATTGATCGGCTCCATATGGTAAAGTCCGAATACTATTCCGGCGATGAACAAACTCTTCATTCCGAGAGTACGCTCAAGCGTTCGCTGAAAATATCCGCGGAAGAGCGTCTCCTCACATATCGCGGGCGTAACGCAGACGACGACCAACAACCAAATCATTTCTCTCGTACTGTAGGAAGTGAAGATTTGCTCGTTGATCTGTGCCAGGAAATCAGGGAAGTTCAATTGCCTCAGAACAAATTCGCCGATGTAACTGCTCACCGGTATGAAGAAAATGACCGTGATTACGGCAAGAAGGATCTCGAGGATCGGCACGCGCTTAAACTGGACATAAGAAAGAATTTTCTTCGTATGCCATCGTTTTATGAGCCAGATTGTTGGCAGAAGCATGAAGACAAATTCGGATATCATGACGGACAACCGAATAGGATTTTTCGTTGCCATCACCGTAGTCGTCATTCTTTTTATGAATGAGCCGGTATTATCGCGGAGCACCGACGCCTTGGTGAGGACTGCTATTCCTGCGACCATGTTCAGCCCATAGAAATAGATTATGCCGACAATGACCAATCCCAGGATTGCCGCTGTGGTAAGGCTCTTGTCCGGACGCTCCCACGATCCATCATATCTTTCAATCGGAGTTTGGGAGATCAGCTCGCTAGTATTTTCTGTCATAGGTTTTCTTTCAGTCGCCTCGGGAATCGGAGGCGTACCTTATTCAGTTCTCGGCCTTCAGCCCCCTGCAGGACTCTAACGAATGGCTGGTTCTCTAAGATATCCCGCCGCCTGATGCTGGATCAATCGTTTCAGGCGGCACGGGTTGAACCTCGGGTGGCGGCGGTGCTTGCGCAAACGGAAGATCGTTTTTCCGAGCGCGAAGATCGAAGTACATGACGACAGTGAACACCGGCGTGAGGAGAAGGGATAATAGCGAGGTGATGCCAGTTCCAATTCCGATACCGGGTCCCACGGCTTTCATCGCTTCGCGCAAGGCCTGTGGATCCGGTTCGCCGCCAGCCCTTCCAATTGCTGTAAACATTTCCTTGTAGAATCCCAACATGCTGCCGAATGCCAGGGGGAGAGAGACAATGTAGATCACGAATTGTGATAGCATCGAGAGAAGAATCAGAATGCCAAATGTTCGCCACCAATAGCCTTGGACAAGCGTCCAGCTTTGCCGGAGAGCGTCGACGGGCGAAAGATCCTCGACAGCGACAGCCGTCAAAGAGAAGTACCACCTGTAAATCACATAGATTAACACCGGCATTGCGACAATAATCGAGAGGGTGATCAAAAAAAACAGTAGTCCTCGGCTATCGATGACCACCGAAAGGGTCCACAAGAAGAAGCCGAGGACAAAGGCCCCTCCTATGACTATCAAATATTTAAGCAGACCCTGACCAATTCCGTAGAGCCATTTCATGTAGAAAGTTTCCTGGACGGCCTGGTTGAGGCTTACCGGCTCGCCCATCATTTCTTTACCGACAATATAACTAATTGTGATCTCCGCGAGGAGTGTGCCAAGCGCAAAGACCAGAATTGAGACTATGAACAAGACAATATCGCCGAGGAACATGGAGAAGAATTGCGAACTGAGTTGGCTCTGCCCAAAAGAACCAGTGGATGAGAGGCCCATGTCTGCAATTGAGGAGTAAAAATTATCTGCTGCGATGGTAATAAGAACGACAGGAATGACGAGAAAGATTGCCGCAACAATGAGGTTGCGCACAATTGTCCTGCCGATCATCGCAAAGGTTCTTTCGAAGATATTGCCAAGGGTCATTGGTAGAATTTGGGAACTCATAATTTTACTCCTCGGATCGCTAATCCAAATAACGAATGAAACAAGTGTCGTTGAATCCTATTCATTATCCACACACTTTGCGCCTTGCCAGACCTTTTGGGGGCGTTTGAAAAGCTCCCACATCTTTCAGAGCACAACTGCAGTGAATTTAGCCAAGCTAGATCGAAAAATCAAAGACTGAGTCTTTCAGAAATCAAATTTGTGTCTGCAGCACATCCGTTCCGACCAATTCCGCAAACGCGATGTGTCTGAAGCTACTTGATAATGATCGTTCTGGAATCCATCGCATAGGCTGAAAAATACCCCAAAGATCCGTTGGTCAGGTTCGTGTTCGGGTTCGCTGGTGACAAAGAGGTTGGGCTCTGGTCGGCGGCTATGATGTTTCTCAAGGTGTAGTAGTAGTCGTAGGTGGCTTTGTCGATCGAAAGGAGGTCGACTTTTACTGTATCACCGGGACCCAGCTTTCTGGTGGGATTGTTCCTAATGCCGAATCGGAATGTAATTTCGTTGCCATTCGTGAATTCATCATCGACAATGAAGGTTCCGCCGCGGCCGCCACTTATTGAATCTGTCGGAAGGGAACTCACGTGCGGTATGATGCGATAATAATTGCCAGGTTGGGGCGGGTCTTTGAATGTAACGTAAAAATCATATCCGGACTCGCCAAATGTGTTGATCGAAGGAAGATTGTATAAGGAGTCGATCTTTACTTTTTGCGGCATCGAGGAAACCGCATCATACTCCTTTCCGTTTGAAACAACCTTCAACGAATAAGTTCTCCCGGGGATGCCGGAAGGACTTGTTGAATAGTAATCCCCGCTAGTTACTTCCTTCAGTGTGTCGACGTTTCCCGCATTATCGGAGATGACCACCGTCGCATTTGTCACCGGTTGGAAATATAAAGAAGGCGTGAAGTAGTCGCCGGTCATGTTAATCACAACAGAATCTGTTCCTCCTTGATCGTTCACGAGGCCTTCGATGACTATCTGCGGATTTGTTTGGTTGAGATCGACAGAGATAACTTTTTGACAGGAAGAAAGGACGAGAATCCAGACGCAAGAAACAAGAAACCGGACAAACGTTCTCCTGTTTTTTTCTGCCGACTTATCTTTGTGTGTCATTTTGGTATTCTAGAAATTAAAATTATAAGTTATTGACGGCATGATAGGAAATATTGTAGTCTGAAGCGCCTGCGTTTCGTTTGGATTGTCCGGGTTGCGCCGGAAAGTGATAGCGTAGGCGTTCTGGCGATCATAGGCGTTGTACACTGAGAAATTCAAATTTGAATGTTTGTTGAGAGTCCACGTCGCAGACAAGTCCAAACGGTGATAGGCTGGCATTCGATATGCGTTTTTTGATGTGTAATATGGAACAAGCCGTCCGTCGATCATGTAGTTGCCGCTCGGAAATGTCACTGCATTGCCGGTGTAATAAACCCAAGTGGCCCCGAACGTCCACTTGTCGCTGAAATCCCAAGTGACGACAATCGAAAAATCATGTGTCCTATCCTGCGGGGCAGGGTATGGATCTCCGTTGTTTATCTGTGCAAAACTCTCTTCTGTTTTTGAAAGTGTGTAAGAAACCCATCCGGCAATTGGGCCTACTGTTTTCTTTACGAGCAATTCGGCACCGTAGCTCCATCCCGTCCCGTATAACAGGAGTGACTCCACAGTCGGATTGAGTTGTAAATCGGCGCCGTTCCTATAATCGATTAGATTTCGCATGTTCTTGTAGTACAGAACCAACGATGATTCATATTCATTGTTGCTGAAATTCTTGAAATACCCTAAATCAACCTGATCTGCGTATTGCGGAGGAACATTATTTGTGCTGGGAATCCACAAATCGCTCGGATTGGTTGATGTCGAATTTGAGAGAAGATGGAGGTATTGAACTGTTCTGTTGTAGGATGATTTGAGGGAGTTTTCCTGATCCAGGACAAAAGTCGCGGCTGCCCGCGGCTCAAGACTTACGTAAGTTCGTATGGATTTTCCTGAGCTGTGGGTTGCAGTGTCCATTATGTTGCCAAGGTCGTCATAAGTGTAGGTTGTACCGGGTCCAAACAAAGTAAACGATGAAAGCCGCAGGCCATAATCGAGTTTCAAATCAGAAAGAATATCGGTCTGATGCGAAATGTAGGCGGCATTTTCCAGAGCATACCTGTGCTCGAGTGACAGGCCGTTAACAACACTTGTTGGTCCCGATGTGATGGCGCCAGGGAAAAAAGTATGGTAGATCGAGTTTATGCCGAAATCAATTGTGTTGCCGGAGTTCATGAAGTACTGGAAGTCGGTTTTGAAATTTGCATCCTGGATTCCGGAGGTGATTTCGAATTGGTTCGTGCCTGCTCCGATGTCGTTTGTGTATCCGTAATCGCTGTAGATCAGTGAAGTATTGGAAAAGAACTTATCACCGAAGATATGATTCCACCGTAGAGTGACGTCGGTGTTGCCCCAATTGAATCCAAATATATCAGGGTAATTGAAGTTGTCTCTTCCGAAATATCCGGAGAGAAAAACACGGTCTTTGTCACCGAAATTATAATTTACTTTTGCGTTCAGATCGTAAAAGTATAACCGAACGCGGTTTACTGTCGTATCGCTCGAGAGTCTGAGAAAAAGATCGGCATACGTTCTTCGTCCGGAGATAATGAAGGAACCATGGTCTTTTACAATTGGGCCGTCGACTGTAAGTCTCGAATCAAGAAGGCCGATTCCGCCTGTCGCCCCGAATTGTTTGTCGTTTCCGTCATCCGTTCGGATATCTACTACCGACGACAAGCGTCCGCCGTATTCGGCAGGGATGCCTCCGGTGACGACGGTTACATCCTTTATGGCGTCGGAGTTGAAAACCGACAGGAATCCTAGAAGGTGGGATGGGTTATAAATAGGCGCCTCGTCGATCACGATCAAGTTTTGGTCTGCGCTGCCGCCCCGTGCATAAAAGGCGGTGCTCCCTTCGCCCGCCGCCTCGATCCCGGGGAGGAATTGGATGGTTTTTAATATGTCCTGTTCCCCTAAGATCACGGGAATGGCTTTCACCTGATCCACCTGCAGTGTATTCGAGCTCAGGTTCGTGGAAGTAACGTTAGCGTTGTGGTGCTCCCCGGAGACGACCACCTCTCTTTCAGTAATCGGCTGTGGAGCGAGGGCAAAGTTCCTTGTTCGATTTTGATCGAGAGTGATCGTGTCGATCCTGGTTTTGAATCCCAGATACTGGACGTTGACCACATAAACTCCCTCAGGGAGGGTGATGGAATAAAACCCATATGCGTTCGAGGATGCGCCGACGTTCTTCAGTTCTTTGACAATGACGGTCGCTCCGATGAGAACTTCGCCCGTCTCGGAGTTCTTGATTAAGCCGCTGAAAGTGTAATTGTGATTGATCTGCGCCGATGCTTTGGAAGCAACGGACAGAATTGTGGCTGTGACAATTAAGAACAGGAAGGTCTTCATGTATAGGTTTATCAACGTCTAAGAAGGTAAGCCGGTTCCATATTCTCCTGATTATAGCTCATGTTCCATCGTTTCACAAAGTATCATCCAATTCAGGTCAAATTAATACAAGCAAGGACCACGCAGGCGAATGACAATTCTTGTGTGGAGTTTTCTTGTGATAATGACTCGCGGCAGCCATTCGCCCGATGGAAACAGTCACATCCATGGCCGCGACCGGTCAACTCACAGCGAGCAATCACTGAATCGGGAAATAAGACCAATCGCAGCGCTATTCTACCAATTCAACAATCTTGTTATGAGATGATGAACCTCTAATTAAGCGAATTCGCGAACGTGGAACTCTCAAAAATTCGCTTACGGCGATTAGTGCGGCTTCAGTTGCTTTTCCATCGATGGGTTTCTCTCGAACGGATACTTCGAAACTATCTGAAGCTTTTTGTTTCACTTCGTCACGGTTAGACGATGGGTGAACCTTGATTTTTAGATACATCCCTGGACCTAAATTGTCGGGGCGGTGGGATTCGAACCCACGACCTCTTGGTCCCGAACCAAGCGCTCTAACCGGACTGAGCCACGCCCCGCGAACAACATACAATATAACCGATGAAGTAGTTTGGAAAAAGGGTTTTCGTGAATGATGCCGACAATCACTTCCTTCAATTGCGTATTAGCGCACATCAAGCTAAATTCTTAGGTGGATAAGAAAGAAATCATTCACGCTCTTGAGGAGATTTCTCAACTGCTCGAATTGAAGGGTGAAGACAAGTTCAAGACCGCGGCCTACTCGCGAGCGGCTCGGTCGATCGCGCAAAATACATCCGATGTTATGGAGCTTGTCAAAAAGGGGGAAGCGAGGAAAATTCCCGGCGTCGGCGAGGCTCTGTCAAAAAAGTTATCGGAGTTTGTTGAAACCGGCAAGATTTCCTACCTTGAAGAACTCCGAAACTCTTTTCCTCCAGGCCTCACCCAATTGTTTGAAATTCAGGGATTGGGCCCCAACAAGGTGCGCGCGCTTTACGAGCAACTTGATGTGAAGTCAATTTCAGAATTAGAATATGCATGTCACGAAAACCGACTCGTCACCCTGAAGGGTTTCGGGAAGAAAACTCAGGACAAGATTTCTTCTGAGATCGAGAAGCTAAAAGTGAATAGTGAATTTCATCTCCTGAACGTAATTCACGAAACTGCAACTGAGATATCTGGTGCGCTTGAGAAATTGGCCGGAGTGGAGAAATATATATTTACCGGAAGCTATCGGCGCAGAAGGGAAATAATTCGCGACATTGATTGCGTTATAAAATTCAAGTCCGGTGAGCGGGACAACCTTTTTGCTTCTCTGCAGAAACTCAAAGGCGTCCGAGAAGTCAAAGATGTCCAAAATGATCTTGTCTCAGTCATCTGGAAAAATGGAATCAAGGTCGAGTTTATCATCGCAAACAAAGCGGAGAATGCTTTTGCCATTTTGCATTCGACTGGAAGCAAACAGTTCTATGAGAGTCTAAAGGAGTACGCTTCATCACGCGGGTACACCTTGTCATTAAGTGAATTGAAGAAAGGCAAGGAGAAACTACAATTCGAATCTGAGGAAGACATTTTTAGCGAACTCGGTCTCCAATTTGTTCCGCCTGAGTTGAGAGAGAGCCATGATTCTGTCAGCGCCGCTTCTAAAGGTGAAATACCGGAGCTTGTAAAGGCGGAAGATATTGTCGGGCTATTCCATGTTCACACAAACTGGAGTGACGGCGCAGACTCGCTTGAGGAAATGGTCAAAGCCGCGCGGAAGCTTGGCCTCAGATATTTTGGACTAAGTGATCACAGCAAAGCGGCGTTCTACGCAAACGGACTGGATGAAAAAAGGTTAAAGGACCAATCCGATGCCGTTGACAAACTCAATTCTGAGCAGAAAGACTTTTTCGTATTCAAAGGAAGCGAGGTTGACATCCTGGCAGATGGCAAACTTGATTTTGGGGATGCCGTTCTGAAAAAGCTCGACTTTTGCGTCGGCTCGGTCCACAGCAAACTCAGCATGAAGAAAGACGAAGCCACGAAGAGATTGACCAATGCTTTAAAGAATCCATACTTGACTTTTCTCGGGCACATGACTGGAAGGTTGCTCCTCGGAAGAAGCGGTTACGAAGTTGACGTTGAGGAAATAATCAAGACGGCTTCGCGAAACAAAAAAGTAATAGAGATTAACGCAAATCCTCATCGTCTCGATATAGACTGGCGGAACATAAGGAAGGCTAAAGAAGCCGGGGTGAAGTTCTCGATTAATCCGGACGCACATTCGAAAGCAGGATTAGCTGACTTCATCTACGGAGTTTACATCGCGAGAAAGGGATGGCTCACAAAGGATGACCTTTTGAACACAATGGATTTGGACCAGATGAAAAAGTTTCTGAAAAATGCCAAGGGGTGAATGCGATTCTGGATTGAAAGATCTTAGGTTTTGAATTATGTGTTCAACATTTGGAACCTGAATGTTCTCGAGTCTGCTGACGAATGCCCAAAGTGTCGTTTATTCCTCTGAATAGGATCGTCGAATTAAGAACCGGGGAGACTCTTTTTAAGGCGGCACGGGTGAACGGCATTCCAATTGGAAGTTCCTGCCGCGGGGATTGTGTCTGCGGATGGTGTAAGGTCGAAATACTCAAAGGGATGGAAAATCTTTCTCCACCGGAAGAATGCGAAAAGAAACTCATGAATTCTGGCAGTTATGAAAAGAATGAAAGAGTTGCATGCAGGACGAGAGTTTATGGAGACGTGAGCATAACGACAGGATATTGGTAAAGGGAATTCTAAAATATGAATTTTGAATTCTCAATTAATAATTAAGAGTTTAGTACATAGAATTTAGAATTGTTCTTATGAGATATACTAGGCACATTTTCGTTTGCACGAACAGAAGAAAGGATGATGATCCGAAAGGCTCATGTGCACAGAAGGGAAGCGAAGAGATCCGCGAGCTTTTCAAGAGAGAATTGCATGAACGCGGGTTGAAAGCAAAAGTCCGGGCGAACAAAGCGGGCTGCCTGGATGTTTGCGAACATGGGCCGAACGTCGTGATTTATCCGGAAGGCGTGTGGTACTCTCGCGTCAAGAAAGAAGATGTTGTCGAGATAATAGAGAAGCACATAATCAGGGGGGAAGTCGTTGAGCGGTTGCTTTTGCCTGATCCACGATACAAACCTGAGAAGACAAGATACGAGCCGTTGCGCGAAGAAACTTCCAAATCGGTCGGGAAATGAGCCTTGGTGATTGACCTGCATTATATTCTCATGCTAATTAGGCTTTGGCGAAGACTAGGATACGTGTAGCCATAAGTTTTGGATCGTGCAACATCAAAACGGGAAAACTATGACAGCACGATCATGTTCATGGGTGCCGTCGCAGATCCAGTTGCAGCGAATTAAGTGGAACAATTCTTAGCCCTGTAAGGGTCAGAATGACCTTGACAAGGTTGTCTCTTCCGCGGCATTTAGCTAAATTTCTATGTCTTGAAAGCGAAACGGAGAACGCGGAAACCAGTCCCTGCAAGCACGAAATCACAATTCGGAGGTGTCTCTTCCAAGAGACGAGCGCGGAAGGTACTTTCATTATTGAAAAATGAATATCCGGAAGCGAAATCCGCGCTGAATTTCAATTCGCCATTCCAACTTCTCATCGCGACGATTTTGTCCGCGCAGTGCACCGACGCACGGGTGAACATGGTCACGCCGGGGCTTTTCAGGAAATACCCTTCGCCGGAGATCCTTTCGGAAGCTAATGAGAAGGAGCTTGAAGAGGAGATAAGGTCAACTGGATTCTTTCGCCAAAAAGCAAGATCGGTGATAAACTGCAGTAAGGCTATCGTTCAGAAGTTCGGCGGGAAAGTGCCTCACATCATGGAACAGCTTCTAACGCTTGATGGCGTTGGTCGCAAGACTGCTAATGTCCTTCTCGGAAATGCCTTCGGGATTCCCGGTATTGCGGTAGATACTCATGTCAGGAGACTCTCACAGCGGCTCGGTTTCAGCAAGGAAAAAGATCCTACAAAGGTTGAATTTGATTTGATGAAGTTGTTTCCTCCGGAAGACTGGACGGTCCTTTGTCATTTGCTGATGTCGCATGGCAGAAAGGTCTGTGTAGCAAAGCTTCCGAAATGCGAAATCTGCGTGGCTAACAAGATATGTCCTTCAGCGTTTATGCACAAAGGAAAGGAATGGACAGCGAAAGGAAGAATTAGTTAATTTGAAGATTAGAGTAGCACACAGTCCTGATTCGGATGACGCCTTCATGTTTTACTCTCTTGCAAAGAAGAAGTTTGACACTGATGGAATTGAATTCGAGAATATTCTCAGCGATATCGAGACACTGAACTTGAAGGCGATGGAAGGAGACTATGAAGTAAGCGCGGTGTCCATTCATGCTTATCCCTATGTTGCCGACAAGTATCAGATGCTCAGCAGCGGTGCAAGCATGGGAGACGGCTACGGTCCGATGCTTGTGGGCAAGAAACCGTACAGAATCGAGGACATCAATGACTTGAAGGTCGCGATCCCTGGCAAGCGGACGTCGGCATTTCTCGCTCTCAGTATTTTTGCGGGGACCTTCCAGTATGAGGTCGTACCTTTTGACCAGATAATCGACAGAGTTTTGTCCGGCGACTTCGATGCCGGTCTCATCATCCACGAAGGACAGCTTACTTACGGAAGCCATGGACTTCATAACATAGTCGACCTTGGTGCGTGGTTCAAAGACAAGTTCAATTTGCCTCTCCCGCTCGGTGGCAATGTTATTCGTCGCGACTTGCCTGACGAGGTCAAGAAGAAAGTGGCTTACTATCTAAGGAAAAGTGTTGCGTACTCACTCGATCACCGAAAAGAAGGATTGGAATACGCTGAGAAATTTGCGAGAGGAATGGACCGGAAACTCGCCGATAGATTTGTCGGAATGTACGTGAACGACTGGACGCTTGATTATGGAAAAAGAGGTAAAGAGGCCATCCAGCTGTTCCTGGACCTGGCTTATGAACGCAAGCTTTTGCGGATGAGATGCAAGGTAGACTTTGTTGAGACACCGGATAAATTGGGTCAAAAGTGAATAGTGGCCGCATGGATCCCACCGGGAATATATTATACGATACGGCGAGTGACAATCTCGGTCACGGACGGATGAAAACGGGAGCCAAAGTCGCTCTTTTTGTCATGGTTGTGGGTGGAATATTCTACCTTGGCGGATCGACTGCGAGAGGAATAATCGGAAACGATCTCGTGGAAATCGGGACTCAAAGGTTCCGGCAAGACATTCCCTTTGATGCTGAAAAAGAAATATATAACCTGCTCGCCCGGACTTCACTTTTGATCGTTTTTGGTTATCTGCTCGCATTGATTGGATTTGTCATTTTTCTGACGAAGTCAGAACTTCGTATGAAAGATCATCCGAATGCTTTTATGGCGATTATTCTTTTCGCGATCTTTATTCCGATTGAATTCTATACTTCTTATCTTGATATTAAGTTTTTCTTATCTTATGTGGACTTTCAATTACAACTCTTTGTCGGAGCAGAACCAGGGCCGTTGCGTGATGAAATGCGCAGGCTGTTCGTCGAGAGGGTGAGTGGTCTTGGCGGAGTTTCGGTGATCGCCATTCTTTCAGACTGACAGCGCGATCGCAACTTTGGTTCTCCGCCCGATCAAGACAAAAAAATAGCGAAAAAGTGAGAAGATG
>CAVYHK010000004.1:0-19609 GCA_963768145.1 uncultured Bacteroidota bacterium
GCTCGACTCGTGTTCTTCATCGACCACGATCATTCCGAGGTTCTTCACTGGAGCGAACACTGCGCTTCGTGCTCCGATCACGACTTTCGCTTCCCCTCTTTCAATCTTGCGCCATGAATCATATCGCTCACCGAGAGACATACGGCTGTGGAGTACAGCAACCGTGTCGCCAAAACGTCGTCCAAACCGATCGACAATCTGCGGCGTCAGGGAAATCTCCGGAACAAGCACAATCGCACTTTTACCTTGCTTCAGTGCCAGATCGATCGACTCAATGTATACTTGTGTCTTTCCGCTGCCAGTTACGCCATGGAGCAAAAATGCCGCGTACTCGTTTGAGCAAATCGCTTGCGTGACTTCATTCACGACGCTGCTTTGCCGCGGCGTCAGATCGAAACTCGTATCCGCTTCATGATAGCTGAATTCAGGTTTCCTATAACTCTCCTTGCTGTAAAGCTCAACGATCCCTTTTTCGCACAAAGCAAGAAGAGAGCTCATGTTCCCCCTAGACTGCGCGAGGAGTTGAACGACACTCACCCCGCCTTCTGAAATCTTCGTTAGATGAGTAAGTTTGAGCAAGATTTCGGCCTGCTTCTTGGCGCGCCTATCGAGCTCATTCAACACTTCCGATAGTTTCTCAGGAGCTTTGTATTCTTCTTTAAACTGGACGTATTCTTCATATTTGATCGAAACGCGAGGCTCTGTAATTTTTTCAGTCACCTCCACCAACCCGTCTGCTTTCATCTTGCTCAAATGGTATCTTAGAGCAGTGCCCCCGATTCTCTTCCCGATCTGTCTTACCGTTAACTCTCTCTTCGACTCAAGCGCCTGAATAATTTTTCTCCTAGTTTCATTCCTCTCTGCCGCGTTCGTTTTCAGAAGCCGTACAAATTGTGCGCTCTCAATAGAAGTCCCCGCGGGAGTGGCTGCCTTTAGCGCTTCTCCCCATGAACTCAAATAAAAATCGGAAATCCATCGCGTAAGATAGAGGATATCACCGGAAAAAACCGGTTTGTCATCGATGATATCGTGGATCGGTTTCACCTCCGGAAGCTCTGATTGCGCTGGCGTTCCAACTACCACGCCGGTCATCAATCTTTTCCTGAAGGGAGCAACTACCCTAACCCCGACCTTGACTGCCTCAAAAAGATCACCCGGTATTTCGTAGGTAAATTCCCTATGGGCCGGGATGGGAAATGCAACATTACAGTACCTCTTTCCCACAAACGTGATCTTCGCCTTCACTCCCGATTCAGCTCCGCGTTCAGTCTTTGCATTACTTCCGCAAGTGGAATATTTGTCGACTCAGCAATTCTCTTGCATTCCTCAAATTCGACACTAATCCTCTTCCTACCATCAAGACTGCTCTCTTTCACCCGGACATCTCCAAAACTTGTCTTAGCAATCTTCAGCTCCCTGTGAACCTTCAGCCTTCTTATGTTTTGAATCCGAAGACCGAGCGTCGTTGTCTGTGAAAAGATTTCGGAAGATATTTTGCTCAGCATAGATTCGGACGTTAGAACTGAGAGCATAAAACCCGGTCTCCCCTTCTTCATTATCAATGGAGTAACAAATGCGTCAGTCGCCCCGAGAGATAACACTTTTTCAATTACGAACGGAATCAATTGGGGATTGATGTCGTCCATATTGGTCTCAACCAGGACATTGTGATCTTCTTCAAGCTCGGATTTCAATTCTCCTATGACGACTCTTAACAGATTCGGCAGGCGACCCAAATCTCTTGTGCCAGCCCCGTATCCTATTTTTTCGATCTCAATCGGCTTGTCATCCAGAAGTCCTTTCGAAAGTGCCGAGACAATGGCAGCGCCCGTTGGCGTCGTCAATTCAAAGGGAATATCGTTGAATACAACAGGATAAGCTTTGAGAATCTCGATTGATGCTGGAGCTGGCACCGGAAGAACACCATGCTCTGCCTCAACATATCCTCGAGAACCGAGAAGAATGGGAGACGTGAAAACTGATTCGATACCCGCACTCTCAAGACAAATTGCAGTGCCCACAATGTCAACAATAGAATCTACCGCACCGACTTCATGAAAATGAATCTTCTCTACTGTCGTGTCATGAATCTTCGCTTCCGCTTCAGCAAGCTTCAGAAAGATAGCGAGTGATCTCGATTTCACAAGGTCTGAGAGATGAGAACTTTCAATGAGATATTTTATCTCCAGATAGCTTTTCCCGCCCCCATGTTGGCTACTGGATTCGTCGTGTTTGTGAGCGTGTCTGTGGATCTTCGAACCCAAATCATCGACATTTTCGACCTCACCCGATACTACAACGTCGACCTTTGTCGCAGTGATTCCGCTCCTCACGACTTTTCCTACTCGGAGTTCAAAATTCCCGAGACTCAGTCTCGCAAGCTGCTCCTTCAATTCGTTCGCTTCGACGCCCGCGGAAACAAATCCGCCAAGCACCATATCGCCTGCAATTCCGGCAAAAGTGTCGAAATACGCTACTTTCATATTCTGCTTTTCCCTAATTTGGTTCGCGCTGAAAAATAGCAAACAATGCCGAGGTTTACTAATAGATAGCAAGCATCAGCGGAATATTGAAATGGATCCTTCATAGGCTTGTCAAGCTCAGCGCATTAAGAATTTCCTGCCAAGAACTAGTTACTCCCCCTGCCGCTTCGGACCTGCAAGGCGGCGTGCTAGTATTCTTCTTTCCCTGGTCTCGTCATAAGCTCAAGGACAGCCTTTTGCGGGTCCTTTCCATGGAAGAGGACATTGTAGACCTGTTCCATGATAGGCATCTCGACCTTGAAATTCTCCGCAAGCTTCTTTGCAGCTTTGGTTGTCGGCACACCCTCCGCAACCATTTTTATCTCCTCCAACACTTCATCAAGATTTCTGCCGGCAGCGACCTGTTCACCGACAAATCTATTTCTACTGTAACGGCTCATGCAGGTTACAATCAGGTCTCCCATCCCCGCAAGCCCCGAGAAAGTTTTATGATGTGCGCCGAGAGTTTCGCCCAATCGTGTAATCTCGACCATACCGCGGGTCATCAATGCGGCTTTGGTGTTATCGCCATATCCTGCTCCATCACTCATGCCCGCCGCCAACGCAATAACATTTTTCAATGCTCCAGCCAACTCAACGCCCTTGACATCTCGGTTTAGATAAACTCTAAAATACGCGTTCATGAAAAGTTTCTGCGCTTGTTCCGCACTCCTCTGATGGTGAGACGCAACAACGACCGCCGTCGGCATTCTTCGACTCACTTCTTCCGCGTGGCTGGGGCCTGAAAGAACGGCATAGTTCTCTATTGGACATTTTTTCAATGTAGACAAAACAACATCGGACATCGTGCAGAAAGTGGAGGCTTCTATCCCCTTTGCCGTGTTTACAAAGAGCTTGTCTTTAAAATCGATACCGGAGATGCTCTCGATTTGCTCACGAAGAAACTGTGATGGAATGGATGCGACGACCACTTCGGCGTAGCGGACGGCCGTTTCAATGTCAGAAGTTATTTCTATGTCTTTGGGAATTGAAACCCCATGGAGATAAGTCTTGTTCTCCCGCGTAGAAGAAAGCTCATCGGCAAAATCTTTTGTGTATGCCCAAAGTGTAACTTGTAATCCGTTGTGGTGAAGAAGAATTGACAGCGCCGTTCCCCAACCCCCGGCGCCAAGAACCGTAACTCTCATTTACCGGAATTTATCAAGGACCCCGGTTGTGGCGCGTGTGCCTTACTCTTATGAAAGAATCTCAGCCGCTCCAGACGATGCTCTTTTCCATGTAACAAACGATCTATGTTTGCGCGATGGTTGTAAATCAAAAAGCCGGAGATGGCGATGCTGAAGAAAATCATGGAGTGGTAATATCGCGTGGCCACATCGAAAACATTTGCCCTTACAAACATTGAGAGCGGAAAAGCCACCGCCGCACTGACTGAGCCAAGCGAAACGTACCTGGAGCTTGCGACGACGAGGGCGAAGACGCCAGCGGCAATTGCGACTTCCGTGGGAGCGATGCCGACGAGCATTCCGCCTGCCGTTGCGATTCCTTTCCCACCCTTAAATCCCGCAAAGATGGTCCAGGTATGACCAAGGATCGCACTGATTCCTGCAATGATCTGCACAACAGTGAAATCGGAGAAGGGTGTCGCATTATCAAGTGGAAATTTTCCGTAGAACAAACGAGAAAGCACGACCGCCGCGATAAAGCCTTTCAGTGCATCAAAGAGGATTACGAAAACCCCCGGTCCCCAGCCGAGCACGCGAATAACATTCGTGCCACCTGCATTACCGCTTCCGTAATTTCGTATGTCGATACCCTTGAGTGCCTTGGTAACGATGATACTTGTCGGGACGGATCCCAACAAGTAACTCAGAAGCACTACAAAAATAAGCGAAACCATCAGTTCTCCTTTACCCTACTAAATTAAACATGGAGCGTTTGAAATGCAATGCGGGGAAAGCTAGATAAGGGGCGCGTTTTGCGCATGATTTCCTACCAATTTCCAGATTGCTTCGCGGAGAGTGATTCCACCTTGATTTTCAAGAGAACGACCTTTGCCAATCCCGATTCATCATACTCCGGAGAGACCTCTCCCCCATATTTTTTCATTATTAAGTCTAACCCGTTCCTTTTTGACTCAATATCGTCATGGATCACAACTATTCCTTTCCCCATGATGGAACGATATTTTGTCCCCCATTTACACGGAACCTCTCCCTTCACTATTTCGCTTGAATACTCAACTTCGAAAGTCACCTTGGGATTCTTTTTCAAGAGCTCCATCTTCCTTCCTTCGGCGGCTGAGTGAACATAGATGTATCCGTCCTTGAATGCGTAATTGACCGGCACAATGTAGGCTTCTCCCTTATCGACGAGGCCCAGTCGACAGATCCTGGAATTGAGCAGGATTTCTTGCACTACGTCGGAGTCGGCTATTTCTTTGTCAGACCTTCTCATCAAAGCAATTCCTCATTGTTGAAAAAAACGTCACTTCAGCGCCAATTTCAATGTCTCCAACCTGCGGCCGTCCGATTCAAGAACCTGGAACTCAATTCCATTGATATAAATTCTCTCGCCTTGCAACGGAATTCTTCCAACCTGTGAAACAATCAAACCGGAAATAGTCGTGAAGTCACCTTTGGGTAATCTTATGCCAGCAATTTTCTCCACCTCGGACGCGGCGGTCCCACCATGAAGCAGAAATTGCTTGCCACTTATCTGCTTCACGTCCTCTTCCGCACCCAAAATCGCAATGTCACCCAGGAATACTTCCATAATGTCGGACACCGTCACCAACCCTGCTGTGCCGCCGAACTCGTCAATAGCCACTGCAGAATAGACTCTCTCTGCTCTAAACTCTTCAAGAACATCGAGCACCGAAATGCTCTCGGGAACGAAGAGCACATCGCTAATCAACTGGCCCACCGCCTCCACTTCCTTGAAAATATCTTTTGCATGAACAATGCCGACAACATTGTCGATCGTGGAATCAAAGATTATGATCTTTGTTTTCCCGCTTCGCTCGAATGTCTCACGAAGTCTATCAACCCCCGCGTGGATATTTACCCCAACAAGCTGGGTCCGAGGAACCAAGAAGTTTCTGACAGGCATGCTCGCGTTGACAAGCAATCTCCTGATAATATCCGATTCTATTTTGTCGAGATATCCACTTGCCACCGAACTTCCGAGGAAGCGGTAGACATCGCGCCTCTGGAAGATTGCCGTTTTCTCTGGTGACCCAAACACAACACGCACGATGAACTTTGAAAACACTGCCGTCAAATTCACCAGCGGTTTTCCGACGAAGTAAAACAACCGCACAAATGGAAGCATGATTCCGGAGACCGCTTCCGGACTTTCAAGCGCGAGACCTTTGGGAACGAGCTCTCCCAATAGAAATCCGATCAAGGTCGTCAACGGAAGCAAAACAAACGTGCTAACTCCGAGCTGTTCGTGGAAAAAGATTTCCGAGACTGAGGAAAAAGTAGTCACTGCTAACGAGTTCGCAACCACGACGGTAGCAAAGAACAGTTCATTGTCTTTAAGGAAAAAGAGTACCGAGTTGGTCTCGATCCTGGGGGCGCGGTTTATCGCCAACGCCACCTTGTCAGCCGCCACGAATGAAGTCTCAGCGGCGGAGAAGATCGCGACAAGAATTAGAGAAATGACTATTATGAAAACCATCACGACCTACAGCTCATGATTGAATCCCGACTGCAAATCAGGTCTGGAAAAACCGACGCCGAAACCAGCATGACAAACCAAACAAACGGCTGCGTGTCGCCTTTGCGCGTCTTGCAGACGCACTTAAATGGAAATGAATAAGCGGCAGGATTCTCGGCATCAGATCAGTAGGACTCCTTTGCATGTTCGTTTTCTTCTTCTCCCCCTATGTGAAATCCGAATGTAGATCGTGCAGGTGGTCGGGTAAACTTCGCGTCCTACTTCTTACCGCGGATTCTCCTGATAATCACTATCCCAGCCAGAACTACGAACGCGGCAGTCAAATCAATCAAGAGATCCCGCAATTCTTCCGAGCGTCCCGGCACAAAAGACTGATGGTACTCGTCGCTCATGCCGTATGCCCCAACAATCAGGAAGGCGATTACGAGGCTGAGGTCACTATTCAGTCGTCCTATCCGATGGTGACTCAGAGCTCTGTAGCAAAGGTAATAGAGCATCCCATACAATAATGAATGTGCAATTGGGTGTGCGTAGGGAAACTCAATTTTGTCGAGAGTTGAACCTGGAATTGAAGACAACGTGAAGATCAGTGCCATCCAAACAAGGGCGGGCAACTCGAAGGAGACAAAATCAGGATATTTTTTCAAATTCGACCACCTCTGCGTTTTGAATCCTCTTAAAAGCTGCCGGCAGGCTCTCAATCACATCCGTCGCCATCAGAGAATACATTCCTTTTGATTCAAGAGCGACGTCGCCCGCGACACTATGCAGGTAGACTCCTGCTATGGCAGCATCCAATGGATCCAACTTCTGTCCGAGCAGTGCAGAGATGATCCCGGTGAGGACGTCACCCATACCCGCAGTGGCCATCCCGGGATTACCATGGACATTGACGAACACTCTGCCGTCCTTCGCAGCGATTACCGTTGGAGATCCTTTCAAAACAAGCGTGACCTGATGTTCCCTCGCATACCGACGGGCAACTTCTATTCTATTGTTGGCTATGTCTCCAGGAGATATCCTGCTTATCCGGCTGAACTCTCCATGATGAGGTGTCATTATTATTTCCGCATGAGTTTCTAGTAATATCTCAGGATGGTCCGCAAAAGGGTTCAGCGCATCGGCATCGATCACCGCTTTCCCGGCATAGCCGCGCAGCAGTTTTACCAAAAGATCGGACGTTTCCTGATTTCTCGAAATTCCCGGCCCAACCACAAGAACATCTGCCCACTCGAGATTTTTTTGTATTTGTAAGAGCACCGCAAGCGAAAGACTGCCATCTCTTGTTTGAGGAAGCGGGAGTGTCATCACCTCTGTCAACTTCGTCTCAAAAATCGGATTCAGCTCCGACGGCACTCCGAGCACCACTGCCCCCGCTCCAGCACGCATGGCTGCCTGGCCGACCAGTACGCCGGCGCCTGTCATGCCCACAGAACCAACCAGACCGAAAATTTTTCCCACGGCGTGCTTATAAGTTTCCGCCTTCCGCATCGGGAGGGAATACCCGACATCACGGCAGTTTATGATAAATGTGTTGACTTTGTCGAGTGCCGCAAGGTCTGTAGGGAGGCCTATGTCCACAACGAAAACCTTCCCGGAGTCATCTTTCCCGTCGTTCATTATCAGCCCGCGTTTTACGTATCCCATAGTAGCCGTTGCAGCAGCCTTCGGGCACGTGCCATGGGCAGCACCATTGTTGGAATCAATTCCGCTCGTAATATCTACCGCAAGAACGGGGGTAATTGTGGTAGTCATCATATCAATCGCTTTTCGCGCCGCATCCTTGGGGTCACCAGAAATCCCCGTGCCAAGAACCGCATCCACAACAAGGTCGCAGTCATCAAGATTAATCTGGCTCTTTTCAAGTTCGAGAATCTCGACTCTTGAACGATCGATCGGCAATTGCTTGATCTTATCCAGGAAAACTCGGGCATCGCCAGTGACTTCATCAACGGTACCGACCAAGTACACCTTGACATTTGCTCCCATCTGTGCAAGGTGGTAAGCAGCTCCAAGCCCATCGCCGCCATTATTTCCCTTTCCACAAAGGACCGCAATCTTTTTACCCTGAATATCTCTAACCAATCTAGCTGCCACTTTGGACACCCCGAGGCTTGCTTTGTCCATTAGTGACTCGCCGCTAACCCGTTTGGTTTCGATCGCTTCGCGGTCGCACTGGCTCATTTCATCTGCACTTAAAAGGCGTTCCATATTATACTCCGTTACAAGATAAATGAAATCGCTTCAAAAATGAAGTGACTCCGGAAATTATTTGCTCCTTTTGGTACTGGTTCAATTTCACTTCTTATGCTATCAGAAGGTGTTTGTTTCCCGCTGATCGCGCTGATTTTCGCTGATATATTCTCTGCGTTCATCTGCGAAATCTGCGAGAGAAACCAAACTGAGCCAGCACCCTCTTTTTCAAAATAGGTTTTCGGTGAGGGCGACGACATAAGCCGGGGCGATACCAAGCAGGACCACAGCGACTGCTGCAATAATGAGAGCAGTGGCCGCCAGCCTCGACACCGTAGAGCGCGCAGTTCCTTCGGACGAATCCTTGAAATACATATTGACAACGATATTTACATAGAAATATACGGAAACTACGCTTGCCAGGACTCCTGCGATAGCCAACCAAGTGAAATTCGCTTTGATAGCCGACGCAAACAAATAGTATTTTCCGAAGAAACCCGCAAATGGCGGCAGACCAGCAAGAGAGAACATAAACAACGCCATCAAGGCTGAAATAATCGGGTGCCGAAAAGACAATCCCTCATAATCGGAAATCGACAGATACTTCCCTTCCTTGCTTTCAAGAACCGAAACAACTCCAAAGGCGCCAATCTGCATAAACGTATATGCAAGCATGTAGTAGAGAACTCCTGTTCTGCCAAGCGCATTCGCTGAAGCTACTCCAATCAGTGCGTATCCCGCATGAGCAATGCTCGAGTATGCTAGCATTCTCTTGATGCTCTGCTGGACCAGAGCTACAATATTTCCTAGTATCATGGTAAATACCGCTAGGTACGCGATCACGGATCGGAGCTCCCACGATGGATGTACGGAATAACTAAATACTATGACCAGTGCGGAAAAAGCCGCCGCCTTGCCTCCGGTTGACATAAAAGCGGAAACGGTAGTTGGAGAACCTTCATAGACATCCGGCACCCACATGTGGAACGGAACCGCTGAAATCTTGAAACTCAATCCGACGAGAATTAGGGCCACTCCAATCCAAAGGATCGGGTTGTTCTGAATCGACGGGAATTTGTTCAAGATCGCCGTTAGATTCGTAGTCCCGCTTGCTCCGTAAACGAGCGAGATTCCGAAAAGAAAGAATCCTGTTGCGAATGAGCCCAGTAAAAAGTATTTCAGAGATGCTTCGTTCGATCTGGCGTCTCGCCTGATATATCCTGCCAAGACGTAGAGACTAATCGACATCAGCTCAAGCCCGATAAACAAAACCATTAAGTCCCTCGCGCTTGCCATGAGCATCATCCCGATCGTGGAAAATACTATCAAAGCATAAAACTCGCCAAAGTGCATCCCCTCACGCTCCAGATATGGTTTGGAAAGTAGAACGGTTAACGCAGCACTTATCACAAAAACATTTTCAAAGAACGCGGGAAACTTCCCGACGAAGACCATCCCATTAAACGCCGACGGGCCGGATGCGAAATACGTGTTCACCGTCAACAGGCTGGTAATTATCAAACCTATAAGAGTTATCCAACAAACTACATTGGCAGGTCTCTTGAAAGAAGCGTCAACAATCAACAGCAGCAATGAGAAAACGCTTAAGAATATTATCGGACTTACAGACACTATGTCCGCATAGTCAAATGGAATCATGCAGCTTCACGATTTAGGTTCTCAACTTTCAATTTCATTGTTGGAGTGCAAAATTGCCGACCTTTGCTTTAGTCAAAGTATCAACCAATGCTCTCACCGCGGGTTCACTCTTCGACAGGAAAGTGTTCGGATGAACTCCAATCCAAACGACGAAGACCACGATTGCAGCAAGCACCGCAATTTCATGGTAATGCAAATCGACAATCTTCTCATTTTCTGGTTTGTCAACAGTGGCGAAGAAAACGCGCTGGTACATCCACAACATATACACAGCCGCGAGGATAACACCGCTCGTCGCTGTTATAGCGTAAGCGCTGCTTCCCAGAAACTCGCTCTTGAACGATCCCACCAAAATCAAAAACTCCCCGATGAAACCGTTGAGCCCCGGCAATCCCACCGATCCCAACATCGCAATCATGAAGAATGTCGACAGGATCGGAACAACCCGCGCAATTCCCCCAAAGTCGCTAATCAACCTCGTGTGTCTTCGATCATAAAGCATTCCGACCAACAAGAACAACATGCCGGTCGTGAGCCCGTGATTTACCATCTGTATCACCGAGCCCTGTATGGACTCGACAGTGATTGCAAAAATTCCAAGGACAACGAATCCAAGATGTGCAACTGACGAATATGCAACCAACTTTTTAAGGTCTTTCTGAACCATGGAAACCAGTGCTGCATAGACAATTCCAATGATCGCCAGGATTGCCATAAATGGCAGATACTTGAACGTAGCTTGGGGAAAAAGCGGCAGCG
This sequence comes from uncultured Bacteroidota bacterium, assembly GCA_963768145.1. Classification (GTDB taxonomy): domain Bacteria; phylum Bacteroidota; class Ignavibacteria; order Kryptoniales; family JAKASW01; genus JAKASW01. Next base: position 10,779 of record CAVYHK010000004.1, read on the forward strand.
AAAATCTGAGAAAACCGTAGGTCCCCATCTTGAGGAGAACGCCGGCAAGCAACACGCTCCCTGCCATCGGTGCCTCGGTGTGCGCGTCGGGAAGCCAGGTGTGAAGCGGAAACAACGGAACCTTGATTGCAAAACTCAATGTAAACGCCAGAAACATCCAAACCTGTATGGCCATGGGAATTGTGGGACCGATCTGGTAGAGCGTGACCAGATTGGTCGTGAATCTTCCACCGGGAAGTGTACCAGCATAATTTCCAAGCCAGATGATTGCAACAAGCATCAACAGACTTCCGAACATCGTGTAAATAAAGAACTTCACTGCAGCATAAATTCGTCGTTCATGCCCCCAAATTCCTATGATGAAGTACATTGGAATTAGCATGGCTTCCCAGAAAATATAGAAAAGGAACAGGTCCAGCGACGAGAAAACACCAAGCATACCGACTTCCAACAGCAGCACAAAGAAATTGAACCCCTTGACTCTTGTTGTTATCGAATTCCACGACGCGACCAACGAGAGCAAGGTCAAGAAAGTCGTGAGAACGATAAGCAAAAGGGAAATACCATCTATCCCAAGATGATAGGATGCATCGAGGCTATATATCCATGGCGCATATTCGACGAATTGGAAGCCCGGTTTCGCTGGGTCAAATTTCAGATACAAGAAAATCGAGAGCGCAAACGTCGCCGCCGCAAACAGGGCAGCAATGATCTTTGCGAGGCTCTTGCTGCGGATCAGCAGAAGCAACAATGCTCCAGCGAGCGGTGTAAATATCACGTAAGTCAGCAGGTAGTCAATCATTAGTTTTCAATTTCTGGCCGCGAACCTCGGGTCAATGTCCATAGATGAGATACCCGAGGATAATGATTATTCCTATTACAAAGACGAGTGCGTAGTTCTGTACAAACCCGGTCTGGATCCTCCGTAACACTTTGCCGAAGAACTCCACCAATTTCCCAGTTCCATTAACGCTACCATCAATTATGATTTCGTCCAGCCCGCGCCTCAAATATTTGTCGCTCACATAAACGATCGGTTGCACCACAATTGCTCGATATATCTCGTCGATGTAATATTTGCTCAGCAAGATATCGTAAAAGTCTCCAGCCGCCTTGTGGAGTTTTGCCGCAAATTCGGGCCTCCTTGCATAGGCGAAATAGGCGAGATAAATTCCCGCCAGACCTAGAATTACAGAGACTAACATAAGGACGTACTCAGTCGAAGTTTCGGCAAAAAATATCGAAGACATCTTCGCCTGCGCGTTCTCAAAAACAGGCGCCAGGAACTTCGCAAAGTGTTCTCCTCCGCCAAGCGAAGATGGAACACCTATCCAGCCACCAATCACCGAGAGTATCCCCAGAACCCAGAGCGGAATCAACATCGTCGAAGGCGCATCGTGGACGTGCAGGTGATGAATGTCGAATCGCGGCTTCCCCTCAAATGCCATAATGAACAAGCGGAAGATGTAAAACGCCGTGAGGAAAGCGGTTATCGCACCTACCGTCCAGAGAATCGGCGAACTATCGAAAGCGTACGACAGGATTTCATCCTTGCTGAAGAAACCGGAGAGAGGAGGAATTCCTGCAATGGCGAGACTCGCAAGAAGAAATGTCTTGTACGTTCCGGGCATAAGAGACTTCAGACCGCCCATGTTGCGCAAGTCCTGATTGTCATGGAGTGCATGAATGATCGCGCCCGCTCCCAGAAACAAAAGCGCCTTGAAAAATGCGTGCGTCATAAGATGGAACATTCCTGCACCGAATGCGCCGACTCCCATTGCGAGAAACATGTAACCAAGCTGGCTTATCGTCGAATATGCTAGGACTTTCTTGATGTCATTCTGGACAAGACCCATGCTTGCGGCATAAATCGCAGTAGCGGCCCCAACGATCGCCACAATTAGCATGGCTGTCGGGGCGAGTGCGTAGAGAACAGAGCTTCGCGCAATCATATATACGCCGGCGGTAACCATTGTTGCGGCGTGGATCAACGCAGATACCGGAGTCGGACCTGCCATAGCGTCAGGAAGCCAGATGTAGAGCGGAATCTGTGCGCTCTTCCCTGTTGCGCCGATGAAGAATAGAATTGCAATCCACGTTACAGTTGGATCTCCAGTCGTGAATCGCGCCGCCGCACCGCCAAATATCGTCTCGAAATTAAACGATCCGAAGTTCGAGAAAACGAGAAACATCCCGATCAGAAATGCAAAATCGCCAATTCGATTTACGATAAACGCCTTCATCGCGGCATCACCTGTCCATGTGATTCCAACGCCCTCGAACTTTTTGTCGTACCAGAATCCGATCAGCAAATACGAACAGAGTCCGACGCCTTCCCAGCCGAGAAACATCAGAAGGTAATTGTTTGCTAAAACCAGATTCAGCATTGCGAAGACGAAAAGGTTCATATATGCGAAGAACCTGAAGACGCCCCTGTCTCCATGCATGTAACCGATTGAATATATATGAATGAAGAAACTAACTCCCGTGACGACAAGTAGCATTACAATTGATAGCTGGTCAACCAAGTATGAAATCCCGGCAGACAACCCGCCGGTTGATATCCAATTATAAAGATCATATACATGCTTACGCTGATCGACTGGCTGGCCCAGCATATTGACAAAAATAACAACTGCGCAAAGAAATGAGAGCCCAATAGCAGCGCTGCCTATAACCCCGACGACCTTCTCACCGAGCTTTTTCTGGATGATGCTGCCGAGAAGGCCGTTAATCAAAACCCCGATAACTGGAAAAGCGACGACGCAGACAATCAGATTTTGCATGAATTACCCATCAAGAAAACCGCCGCCTCGCCAAGGCGCAAGACGAAATATGTCGCAGATCGAGACGTTCCGATCTCATACCCTTGCATTCAATAACCCGTCCTACCATTTCAGAATGTTCACTTCGTCTATATTTACGGTCAGTTTGTTGCGGAAGAGCGCAATAATTATTGCAAGTCCGACGGCTGATTCTGCCGCTGCCACTGCAATGACGAAGAAGACGAGTATCTGTCCAGCCGGATCTCCCGAATATGCCGAGAATGCAATAAGTGAGAGGTTCACCGAATTGAGCATCAACTCGATGGACATAAAAATCACAATGGCATTTCGAAGAGTGAGAACCCCCACGACGCCGATCGTGAAGAGCACTGCACTCAGTCCAATGTAGTAGCTTAATGGTATCATTCGCTATTATTCAAACTTTTTCTTTGCCAACAGAATCGCCCCGACGATCGCTGCGAGCAACAACATAGAAGTCATCTCGAAGGGAAAAATGTAACTGCTGAATAAAACCTTGCCGATCGACTCGACGGTTCCAATGGATTCCGCTCTAGGAGATAATCCCGACTTCGAGGTCAGGCTAGTGACAAATTGAAGAACCTCCAGCAGCATCGCGAAGCCTACCAGTACAGCAACCGTCTTTCCGGAAGTCAATCTCCACTTGAGAAGTTTGTCTTCTCCAAGATTGAGGAGCATAATCACAAATAAAAATAGCACCATGATAGCGCCGGCATAGACGGTGATCTGGATAATCGCGATGAATTGTGCACGGAGGAAAAGATACAGCGTCGCGATGATAAAAAAATTGAAAACCAGAAAGAGAGCGCTCGTCACTGGATTTCGACGGGTTATCATCAGGATAGCGGAGACTACAGCAGCCACAGAAAGCACCAGAAAGAGCATCAACTCGAGATTCAACCGTTTTCCTTAGATGTGTTCTTAGAACAAAAAAATATAGGACAGCAAAAGAAAATATTCAATTACTAAGTCACAGTGCAAGAAACGAGAGTTTGACTCAAGAAAGCGGTCTTGTGAACAAGACTCAAAGGTGCTCGATTGACTGATTACGCCTTGTAAGTCTTGGACTTTCGACCACGAAAAACTATATTCGGAAAACAACAACAAGGAGGAAACATGAAATCAAAGGCCCCGCTGGCGGGAAAACAAGTTGCGTCTCTCGCAGCAGCAATTGCGATAATGACTGCGCCAGCATTTGCGCAGATGCAAAAGCCGAGTTTCGGGCCGGAACGGGCAAAGCTGTCCTTTATAGTCGGCCATTTCAAAACCCAGACTCGCGTAATGATGGGAGACAACTCATCAAACGGTACTGGCGCAATAAAAGCCCACTGGGGATTGGATTCGATGTTCGTCTTCTATTCATCTGAAGAAGTGAACGAGGCATTCGGAACCTACAAGGGGTTCGGCGTACTGGGTTACGATTCTCAAAACGGCCAATATGTGCTTTCGATGTTCAACAACTTTGGAGATCGGCCCACCTACAAAGGAAATTTTGCCGGAGATACTCTGACCATGACCGCCAAAATCGAGGCACCACAGGGACCTTTCGATCAGCAAATGAAATGGTTCAAAGACGGAAACAACGTGAAGCTCCTCATCTTCAATGATTTTGGAGAAGGCTACGCTCTGATGGTTGATCAGACAGCAACTCCATCTGCCGACAGCACAATGGGTGAGAAGGCTAAATAACGTTTAGCCAAGCCGCCGTTGCGAGCCGCCACTATCGAAATGCCCAATTGCTGTAGCGGCGAGCAGTGGAGCGAGCACTTTACATTTAGCGCCCTTATTTTCACCTCCGCTTATCCAGTGTGCGAGAGTAGTATTGCCGTTTGTTATCTGCTGCCGCCGTTCATTAGTCTTATGAGATTGAAGTCATAGACGTTTTCAAAATTCTGCCCGACACTGACTGCAATTTCCTTTGTGGTCATGTTATACACTGCCGACCATCTTGTATTCATCCCCGAAACGTCTTTCAAAATTACCATTGCTTCATTCATGCTAACGTTACCAAGTTTTGCCTTTAATTCAGCGGATGCCAGTAAATATCTTTCGTCATCTATTTCTGAGATGCTCTTGCCATAAACGTTAAAATTTGTCGCGACCTGCCATGGGCTTTGATTCCGAATTATCTTCGTGTCATTTTCGAGGAACTCAACAATTACCGATTTTCCAGTTGGATCTGCGATCAAATAATGTTCAGGTTCCGGATCGATTAGGGTAGTATTGACATTGTAATGTTGAATCAATTCAATAGCTTCTTCAACACTGCCGGCATAGTCAAGCACTAATCTTATCACTGCCGCTTCATTTATCGTGCGCTTGTCCGGATTGTTTGGAGGCTCCGTCTTTTCAACTGCCATAATACCGATCGCAACCCCTTTTTCATTTACCCCGTCTATCGGTAACCATGGCGTTTTTAATAATTGTCTTCTATTTGAAAAGGAGTCCGGTAAATTCTTGTAGCCATATCCAAAATAATCCAGATCGGTCATTGACATGGATGCGTAGCCATCTTTTGGATGAGTAAAGAGGAGCAGAGGAATTGAGTTGGGATAATCGAAATTCCTTCCGAACAGCATCGAGTCGCCATTGCCCATTGCCGCGAAACAGGTGCATTTTATTTTCGCGTCCGTGCTGTCTAACTTCGGAAATTCGATTCGTCCGTCTAAATAATCTTTAAAGTTATAATCGCCGTAAAAATTCATCGTGTAAAACGGAGACCTGTCCAACTTTCGCAGACTATTCAATGTCAGACTGTCGGCGTCTGCTGATCCGGTTTTTCCCCTGAAAGAAGAAACACTTATTACAGAAATGAAAGCAACCGCGAAGATCAATGTTACCTGAATGAACTTTTGTTTCATGATAATCTCTTCAAGAATTAAGTATTCCTTTAACGTTGAACCATTTCGCTTTCTGAACGGCAATTGCAGCTAGCGGTGCGGCTTTACGACGTTTGTCGGTCGCGTATCGAATGGCGGGGCGATTTATTTTCTCATCGAATTACTGATCATTTAATCCCTTTCCATCGAGAATTTGCTGCATACATTTCTGAACCCTTGACTCCCGGGTTTTGGATTGTTTGGGTTGAGAAAAATAAAAAATGTACGCTCGTTGCCGGCCCGGCGTCAATGCATCAAATGCAGTTTTCAAGGCAGGGGTTTCATCCAATTTCTTTTGAAATTCTCCAGGAATTGTGAATTCTGAAGTTTTTTTAAAATTCACTTTCAAACCGGCTTTTTCCACTTCAATGGCTTCATGAATATATGCTTTCAAGATTGGTCCCATCTCAACTATTTCTCCAACATTTGTGAACCGAATCTGGCGTGCAGCCTGCACATTCTTCGTTTGTTGGATTAGAACACCATTGGCATCTTTCAGCAAGGCACCCTTGAAAAACAGAAGCGCACAGTATTCTTTAAATCCATGTATTAGAACTATGTTTCTTTTCTGAAGCGAGTAACAAGGAACACCCCACTTCAATTCTTCGGTCAACTGGCAGTCAAGAATTATCATTCTCAATTTCTCAAATTCCTTCTGCCACTTTTTGGCTTTGCTTAAATACTTATCAACCTTAGGATTCATTCTATTCATTTGTTGATACTCCGAATTAAAGCGAGGTGTCGCCTTGACAAATAGTTTGCATACGTCTAAAACCGAAATCTTCTGCCTTTTTTGTTTGCGCAAATATTTGTCCAGCCAATAAGGCTGCCAATATGTAAAGTGTGGTCTTCATGACATTACCGCCAACGGCATTATACCATCCAAATGAATTAATCACAATGATCATGATTAAAACTACAATGCCAATCTTGATCATCGTTCTATTTGGATTCATATCGAGATCATTTTTCTTAATTGAATTGTATTCGATGTTTCTGGTATCCAGAGATGTTATTTGCATGCTATTGAACAGGCTGCCCATGGATGGACGGCCTTCTTCGCACCCGGGTTTTCTTGCAACAGTCAATGGCTAACAACGTGTTGCCGGAAGAAGTCGTCTCGATTCGGCGCTATAAATGCGTGAAGCTCCGATGCTCTCGCCAAATCGGCATGAAGCGAACTCGACGTATTATTCATGATGAGCGTCTTTCTTTCGTTTGTTATGTCCAGTTTTGCCTTATACTTTCTTGGCAAAATAAAGCCTGCAATGATTAGCCAAACAAAGCCAGTAAATCCGGCTAGTCTTTCCAAGGAGGCACAACTGTTTCATGTCCGCGCACGGTGTCTGGGAGCGATAATTGTAAAATCACTTAGGCGTCTTGCTGCCCATCTGGACACCGAATTTTTCAAATTCAATCTTTCGGTTCCCACAATTCAACTTTGTTTCCTTCAATATCCATAATGTGGACAAACTTTCCGTAATCAAATGTTTCAATGGTATCTGTAATTGTAACTCCCTCTTTTTTCAGTTCTTCAACAAGTGCTTCCAAATTTTCTACTCGGTAGTTTATCATAAAGTCCTTTGTTGAAGGTTCAAAATATTTTGTTGTTTCAGCAAATGGACTCCACGTTGTAGAACCTTTCTTAGTAGAATCTGCATCTTGCCGCCATTCAAAGGTTGCCCCGTAATCGTTAGTGGATAAACCCAGATGTGTTTTATACCACTCTTTCATTTTGTTTGGGTCTTTGCACTTAAAAAAGATACCACCAATACCTGTTACTCTTTTCATTTTTGTTTGCTCCTTGGATTGATTTGTAATGATTGTATTAAATACGAAACCAAAACAGAATGGCGTCGCAAGAAGAGCCAAGATTATTGCTAATGCCCATATGGGTGGCCCTGCATGTCTATCTGACGAAGTTGCATCCATCTTACTTCCTTTCAATTCTTTGATAAATGCGGCAAAATTTCACATAATGTCTCTCCGGACAAAGTCGTCGCGCGCATCCTATGTTGGGGTACTGTATGAGCGCGCAATGAAGCGATCCTTAAATAGCCTGCCTGCGGGCTGAAGTGCCCTTCGGCACGCAAGCCTGTCCCGATATGCTCCCGATCGGGAAGCGCCTTTGTCCGGCTTGTTATGCGTTCGTACCCCGCCGCCCAGGTGCATTTTCTCGACGAAGAGTTGAACGCCGCATCGGGAGCAACACCGAATGATCGCCGTCGGCGCCCACGAAGCAATTGTCAAGTGAGATATGGTCAAATACGCGAGGTTTCGCATGCCGTTCCTACTCACGTATGCTTTCTGTATTGAAGGGCAACGACGCCGGATTGAAAAGTTTCCGAGCCAATAAAGTCTAGCTGAAGCCTGTCCTGCGGCTTCACGGTTTCGAATAACCGCGGTCCTTTTCCGGCAACAACCGGATGAACCACGAAATGATACTCGTCGATCAAACCGCGATCCGAAAGCTGGGACGCAATGCTCAAACTGCCCACGCAAATGTTTTTCCCAGGCTGCTGCTTCAGCGCGAGCACCTCTTCCGCAACGTTTGCGCGCACGATTCTCGTGTTGTTTCCCTCAGCCTGTTTCAATGTCGTGGAGAATACGACCTTATCGAGCGAGTCGAACACGCGAGCGAACTCATTGGTTGCTTCTGACTCAGATTGGTTCCTGGCGATGTCGGGCCAATAAGGGCACCATGAGTTGATACGTGGTCCGCCCGAACATGAGGAGACTCATGTCGCGAAGGCGCCTGGTGAAGTACTAGAGCACCTCGTCGTCGGGAACGACGTCCGTGTGGTTGCAGTACCCGTCAGTGGTAATATTGATCGCAAAAACAACCTTTCTCATAAACCTCCTTACATGACGTTAAATGAAAAGTTCAAGAACCGCTTGATCGGATTTCCAAGCACCGAGTCCGGCGGGGGGGCATAACGCATAACGTATCGCGCAAAAAAGTCGTCCCGATTGCCATTATAAATAATTGCGAAGCAACCAGACCATGGCAATCGGGATGAAGCGACCACCTTGCATATATAACGATGAGCGTCTTCTTTCTGGCTGTTAGTTGCAGTTGCCCGTTCCATCATTTGAGCAATAAAAGCTTCTTTGTATCATGGTACGTTCCTGCTTCGAGTCTGTAGAA
>CAVYHK010000005.1:0-24558 GCA_963768145.1 uncultured Bacteroidota bacterium
AAACGTTCCCGATATGTGGTGGGAAAATCAGCGTATCACGATACATGTTTCTCTGATTCAGGAATTCCGCAAACGGGGCTACGAACTTCGAAACGTCATTATTTGGGACCGCACCAATATCGTGAACCAAATCGGCATCTTTGGTTGGCCGAGCAACTACATAACAATGGGCGTTACCTTCGAGTACCTACTAGACTTTTGGAGACCGCCTAAGTGATCAGAACAATCACCAAAGATCAACTTATTGAAGAAATCAGAAAGATTAGCCAACAAGGTTGGGTCAAGAGCGTAAAGAAAACGAAGAATACCAGAAACGATGGAGCTGTCGGAAACACGCTTGAGAAGTTGCTTGGCATCCCTGAGAACAATCTACCCATTGCAAACGCGAATGGTTGGGAACTCAAAGGTCAACGAGCAGGGTCAGGTTCATTGGTCACCCTTAAGCACTGCGATCCATCTCCGTCAGGTAGTCTTACTATATCGGATATGTTGCTGCCCCTCTATGGTTGGCCTCACAAACAGGCGGGAAAGAAATATCCACGAAACGAAATGAGTTTCCGCTCGACAACGAGCGCAACAAAATTCACGAATCGCGGCTTCACGGTCGTGGTCGATCATGAGCAGCGAAAAATCCGATTCATTTTTGATTCAACCAAAGTTGACTCTTCACATTCGGAGATAGTAAGATGGCTAAAATCGGTCGAAAGCCGAGTGGGTCTTGGCCCATTAAATCCCGAACCGTACTGGGGCTTTGACGATCTAAGAGACTTAATGGGAGAGAAAGCCCGGAACTGTTTCTATCTCATTGCGGATAGCAAAGTCGAAAAAGGGAGAGAATATTTCTCATACCGAAATTTGCTCATGCTCTCCGGCTTTTCCTTCGATAACTTCCTCTCCTGCATCGAGAGGGGTATCATTGAAGTTGATTTCGATGCGCGCACTCACCACAACCACGGCACTAAGTTTCGCATTAGACAAGGCTTCTGGAAAGAATTGTATTCTGAGGTTAAGCAGTTGTTCTAATCGCAAAACAGTACGGAGCAAACACAATGTGACCGAAGGGCTGTCTACCATCGAAATCGCATATCACCGCTCTTCACCCAAAGCGACTTATTGCAACATTCCGACAAGGTGAGACATCGCTGATCGCGGTCCTTTGGGCCGAAAGTTTCTCAAAGTTTTTCTTACAAAACTATTGACAACATGTAAACAATTCCTTATACTGTAAACAGGCAAAATGACTGACAGCGGCTCAACATATAGTTCCTCCGGTTCGGCAGCAACCATGTTGCTTCTGGACGAGTCTGTCAATCCCTTTGTCCTGAGCCTCTTAGTTGTAGTATCAATTCTTATCCTCCTCCTTAGCGAGGGGAATATACTTCTCGGCATTATTAGCTAAATAGCCGAAGGTTATTCCCCCGCAGCAAACCTAACTTAAAACTCACATTGGCGTAAAGGGAATAACCTGAGGCTGTAAGACTGTGCCGAAGGCGAGGCTGAACAAAATTTATGATTGACCGGTCCGAGATTTTTGTACGACAAAATGAGGACTGGATCAATTTCAAAAACTTAAATGTCCGAAGGACTCCTTCGGAGGAGACTTAAACGATGAGTAGCAATGAAGTGACAGGCGCCGAGATTTTTGTCAAGTGCCTGATGGAAGAAAATGTTGAATACATTTTCGGATATCCAGGCGGCGCAGTTATTGGTGTTTACGATGCGATGCACGACATGTCGCACATCCAGCATATTCTGACACGTCACGAGCAAGGTGCAGTTCACGCAGCCGAAGGCTACGCGAAAGCAACCGGCAAGGTCGGCGTAGTTCTGGTGACATCCGGGCCAGGCGCTACAAATACCGTAACCGGCATCGCTGATGCTTATATGGACTCAGTTCCAATTGTGGTATTCACAGGTCAGGTTGCCACTCATCTTATCGGCAACGATGCATTTCAGGAAGCCGACATAATCGGCATAACACGTTCGATCACTAAACATAACATTCTCGTTAAGGACGTCCGCGATCTCGCAAAAACGATAAAAACCGCTTTCTACATCGCAGCCACCGGAAGACCGGGACCGGTTGTCGTCGACATGCCGAAAGACGTCATGGCATCCCGGACGACATTCGATTATCCGAAGGAAGTCAAGCTTCGCGGCTATCACCCGTTTTACTTTCGGACACATCGGACAAATCAACAAGGCCGTGGAAATCATCAATTCATCAAAGAAGCCCGTCATATATGCCGGCGGCGGAGTCATTAATTCAAATGCTTCAAAGGAGTTGTACAACCTCGCAAAGAAGTTGAATGCGCCGGTGACGATGACTCTGATGGGACTGGGTGCCTTCCCCGCTGACGATGAACTGTCCATGGGAATGCTGGGCATGCATGGAACGTGGTACTCAAATGTCGCCGTTGACCAATGCGATTGCCTGATCGCCGTTGGCTCACGATTTGACGACCGTGTCACCGGCAACCCTCAACTATTTTCACCGAACTCAAAGAAAATCCACATCGACATCGATCCGTCAACGATAAGCAAGAATGTCAAAGTCGATGTCCCCATAGTGGGCGACGTTCGCCATGTACTTGAAAGGCTCATTCCTCTGGTTCAACCGTTAGACACTAAGGAATGGCTCAGCCAAATAAAGGAATGGGAAGCAGAACATCCGCTGCGCTACGAGAATGGCAGATCAAATCAGGGCACAATATGTCATCGAGAAAATCGACGAGCTCACGAACGGTGAGGCCGTCGTCACTTCCGATGTCGGACAAAATCAAATGTGGACTGCACAATTTTATAAGTTCAAAAACGCTAGATCATATATCACTTCCGGCGGATTGGGGACAATGGGATTCTCATTCCCCGCGTCAATCGGTGCGGCATTCGGAGTGAAAGATCGGCCCATCTTCAGCATAAGCGGTGACGGCGGGATTCAAATGAACATACAGGAGTTGACGACTGCAGTCGGAAATAAATTACCGATAAAGATCGTCATACTCAACAACGGATACCTTGGAATGGTCCGTCAATGGCAGGACATGTTCTACAAGAAACGCTACACGCACGTGTCGCTTGGAACGAATCCTGACTTTGCAAAGATCGCCGATGCATTCGGAGCGAAAGGATTTTCGACAGACAAGACTGATGAAGTCGTTCCAATTTTGAAAGAAGCATTGAGAATAAATGATCGGCCGGTTTTGATAGATTTCAAGACGATGGAAGAGGATAATGTTTTCCCGATGATTCCTGCCGGCACGAGCGTCGCTCAAATAGTGGACTATCCCAAATCAGTTAAGGAGTTAAAGGTGGCGAACGCCCACACGGAGGCTGTGAAATGAAACAGCACACTATATCTGTCCTTGTCGAGAATAAATTCGGTGCTTTGAACAGAATCGTCGGGCTGTTCAGTGCTCGCGGTTACAATATCGACAGCATCTCTGTCGGCACGAGTGAAGATGATTCCGTTGCACGAGTAACGATTGTCTCCAAAGGTGATGATGATGTCATCGAACAAATCATAAAACAGCTTAACAAACTTATCGACGTTACCAAAGTCGTTGACCTGACCTACGAAGGCTTTGTGGAGAGAGAATTGATATTGATCAAAGTTTCGGCAAATCGGAATTCAAGGTCGGAGCTCATGCAAATATCCGAAATCTTTCGCTCCAAAATAGTCGACATAAGTCCTCGCTCTCTGACTATCGAAGCCACCGGCAATGAAAAAAAGGTCGACGCAATGATAAAAATGCTTTCGCCTTTCGGCATAAAAGAAATTGCGAGAACCGGGCGCGCGGCATTGAAACGAGAGTTCGAAGGACTGGTATGAAGGATACAGGCACAAAGGTGCAAAGTGACAAAGGCACAAAGTGGAACAGTCCGTGGTCCTTTATATTTTGCTTTGTGCCTCTGTGCCTCAGTGCCTTTGTCCTTTTTTGCAAAATGAACCAACTAAATTGAAGGAAGGAAAATAGAAATGGCAAAAATCAATTTTGGCGGTACGATTGAAGATGTCGTAACTCGGGAAGAATTTCCGATGGCAAAAGCAAAAGAAGTATTAGAGAAAGAAGTCATTGCTGTCATAGGCTATGGTGTTCAGGGTCCTGCGCAATCTTTAAACATGCGCGACAATGGATTTAATGTGATTGTCGGTCAGACTAACGAGTTTAAAGATGATTGGAACAAAGCCGTGAAAGACGGCTGGGTTCCGGGCAAGACGTTGTTCTCAATCGAGGAGGCCGCACAAAAAGGAACAGTCATCCAATACCTGGTTTCCGATGCTGCACAGAGGGCGATCTGGCCGAAGTTGAAACCGTTTCTTACGAAGGGGAAAGCACTTTATTTTTCACATGGATTTTCCATTACTTATAAAGAGCAAACCGGAGTTGTTCCACCAGCTGATATCGATGTAATAATGGTTGCTCCAAAAGGATCAGGAACAAGTGTACGCCGCAACTACCTGGCAGGATCAGGTATCAATTCAAGCTATGCGATTTTCCAGGATGCAACAGGAAAAGCAACCGAGAGAACACTGGCAATCGGAATTGCGATTGGTTCCGGTTATCTATTCCCGACTACGTTCAAGCAGGAAGTTTACAGCGACCTTACCGGCGAACGCGGTGTTTTGATGGGAGCACTTGCTGGAATTATGTCGGCTCAATATGATGTGTTGAGAGAACATGGTCACTCTCCAAGTGAAGCTTTCAATGAAACAGTTGAAGAATTGACGCAGAGTCTGATCCGTTTAGTCGATGAGAACGGCATGGATTGGATGTATGCAAATTGCAGTGTGACTGCCCAGCGTGGAGCGCTTGACTGGCTCCCAAGATTTAAAGCGGCTGTTGCACCGGTATTCAAGCAATTGTATGAAGCTGTTGCCAGCGGCGCTGAAACGAAACGCGTTCTGGAATCGACCGGCGGTCCAAATTACAGAGAATTATTGAACAAAGAATTGAAAGAAATTCATGATTCGGAAATGTGGATAGCGGGCGCTGCCGTTCGTTCACTTCGCCCCCAAAATTGGAAAAAATAAATAGGATTATGCATTCACCGAAAATAAAAAACGAGGTTGGTATGCAGCAGGTCTATCTTTACGACACAACACTTCGCGATGGGACACAGGGAGAAGACATTTCCTTCAGCGTCCAGGACAAGATTAAGATCGCTCATCGCCTTGACGCCTTTGGCATCGATTACATCGAAGGGGGTTGGCCCGGATCGAACCCCAAAGATATGGAATTCTTCGAAGAGATGAAGAAAAGAAAACTCAAGCACGCAAAATTAGCCTCCTTCGGAAGTACGTGCCGTCCATCCCTTTCCCCCACTTCGGATGAAAATGTCAACCAGCTGTTACTGGCGGAAACTCCGGTCGTCACGATCTTCGGAAAATCATGGGATATGCACGTGACCACCGCTTTAGGAACTACTCTTGAAAGAAACTTGGACATGATTTCATCAACCGTGAAATATCTTAAGGACAACCGCAAAGAAGTCATTTATGATGCAGAGCATTTCTTCGACGGCTACAAATCCAATCCCGGGTATGCACTGAAGACACTTCAGGCAGCGGGAGCAGCCGGAGCCGATTTCATTGTCCTCTGTGATACCAATGGTGGAACACTCTCGAATGAGGTCGAAGCGATCGTGAATACCGCTAGGCAGTCAGTTAAGACAAAGCTGGGGATCCACGCGCACAACGACTCCGAACTTGCTGTGTCCAATTCACTTGCAGGTGTCCGTGCTGGATGTACTCAGGTCCAGGGCACAATAAACGGTTTCGGCGAACGATGCGGAAATGCGAATCTTTGCTCCATCATTCCAAACCTGCAGATAAAAATGGGCCTGCCAATTGTGCCGGCGGCAAAATTGAAATCTTTGACCGAGCTGTCCCGATTTGTCAGCGAAGTCGCAAACTTACTTCCGAGAAAAAATCTGCCTTTTGTCGGTCAGAGCGCATTCGCACACAAGGGTGGAGTGCATGTAAGCGCCGTTATGAAGTCCGCGCGGACTTACGAACATATTGAACCCGAACTGGTTGGGAATTCTCGACGAGTCTTAGTCAGCGATCTTTCCGGCAAGAGCAATGTCCTTTACAAAGCCGAAGAATTTGGGATTGACCTGAGTGGAAGTAACGGACAGGTTAACGCAATTGTGAATGAGTTGAAGTCACTCGAGAACGATGGCTATGTATTCGAAGATGCCGATGCTTCATTGGAAGATCTTGATGAAAAAAGATACGGGCAAGGTAGAGATACCCTTTGAGCTTGAGGCGCTGCGGATAATTATCGAGAAGAACACGAACCACGGTGCCTCTTACACAGAGGCGGTGATCAAATTGAGAGTCGGCGACAAAATTGAGCACACCGCCGCTGAAGGCGACGGCCCGGTCAACGCTCTCGACAATGCGTTAAGGAAAGCGCTCCTCCAGTTCTACCCGCATCTTTCGACGACTAAGCTGACGGACTACAAAGTAAGGGTGGTCGACGGCGGAGAAGGCACTAGCGGCAAAGTGAGAGTCCTAATAGAAACGACAGACCAGGAAACCAATTGGACCACAGTTGGGGTTTCCGCAAATATCATCGAAGCCAGTTGGAAAGCGCTGGTTGATTCAATAGTTTTCAAAATGATGAAGGACAACGAGAAGAAGAAAAGGAACGGCATCCCGCTCGATCAAAATGGAAACGTTCAGCGGGACCTTAACGAAACGGAGATGATAAAATGAAGCCCAAGACGCGAATTGAAATGCTGGAAAAGGCATTGACCAGCGAAATGGAAACGATCAAGGAATACAACGATCAAGCGGAGGTCTCCGACGACGTTGACACCAAACGCTTGTTCCGTTCGCTTGCAAGCCAGAAGTATGAGCACTACCTCCAAATCGAAAAACACCTTAGAGACTTGAAAGCAAACAACGACATAACTGACGCAATTAACAGCATGTTTCAGTAAGACAGAGAATGGTAAACTGCCACGACTGCAAAGGTTTCATCGGTCTTTTGTGTATGACTTTCTTTGCACAGTCCGGTGGTTCTTTGCGGTCAAAATTCTTAAGAGCGTAAGAAGGATCAAAAGAAAATGAAAGACAAAATCTATATTTTCGACACGACACTACGGGATGGCGAACAGTCTCCTGGCTGCAGTATGAACACCAAAGAAAAATTGAAAATGGCGCGGCAGCTCGAGGCACTGAATGTCGATGTCATCGAAGCCGGTTTCCCGATTGCTTCTCAAGGAGACTTCGAGGCAGTAAAAGAAATTGCGAAGACGATCAGTGGCCCCCAGATCGCCGCGCTCTCACGTGCGACGCCGCTCGATATCGACCGCGCGTTCGAGGCGATCCAGTATTCTTCCAAGCCTCGCATTCACACATTTATCGCAACCAGCGACATTCACCTAAAATACAAATTAAAGAAAACCAGAGAAGAAGTGTTTGAGCAGTCTGTGAATGCGGTGACTTATGCGAAAAAGCTGACGGACAACGTGGAGTTCAGTTGTGAAGACGCGAGCCGCAGCGACTTGGATTATCTATGCAAGATTATCGAGGCTGTCATTGACGCAGGCGCAGTGGTCGTAAATCTTCCTGACACGGTAGGTTATGCTATTCCCTTCGAATATGGAAATCTGATCAAGACCGTCCGCGAAAGAGTAAGAAACATTAAGAATGCAATTCTTAGCGTCCACTGCCACAACGACCTCGGATTGGCGGTTTCAAACTCAATCGCTGCAATCCTTAATGGAGCACGACAGGTCGAGTGCACCATCAATGGAATCGGAGAGCGGGCAGGCAACGCTTCGCTCGAAGAATTCGTAATGGCGCTGCGCACCCGACCGGACATTCTCTCATTCCAATGCGATGTTAAGACTGAAGAGATATACAAGTCAAGCAGGCTTCTATCGACTCTGACAGGCATGACGGTACAACGCAACAAAGCAATCGTTGGAGCCAACGCCTTTTCTCACGAAGCCGGAATCCATCAGGACGGCATGATAAAAAGTCCAATGACCTACGAAATCATGACGCCGGAATCCGTCGGAATAAAACACTCGACTCTTGTTCTCGGCAAACACTCCGGAAGACACGCCATAAAGAAAAGATATGAAGAGCTAGGATATTCTCTGTCGCCGGAAGAAATCGACAATGTCTATAAGGAATTCATTCGACTCGCCGACAAGAAGAAAGAAGTCTTGGATGAAGACTTAATTGCAATCCTCAATAATGAGTCCGAGCGTGAGGAGTCAAGCTATGCCCTTTCAAGTTTGCAGGTCATGACTGGAACGGGCGTCAAATCGACTGCGGTGATGGAGTTGACCGATGGGAAGGAAACGCACTGTGATTCTGCAACCGGTGACGGACCCGTTGACGCAGCATTCAACGTCATTGAGAGAATTACGAAGATGAACGGCCAGCTCGTGGATTACACTATCAATTCGGTAACCTGGGGCGGTGATGCCGTCGGCGAAGTCTTTGTGAAAGTCATTTTCGACGACGTAATTTTCACAGGACATGCGGCAAGTACAGACATCGTAACCGGCAGTGTTGAGGCATACCTGCAGGCAGCAAACCGCGCAATGTCTGCACGGAACAAGAAAATAGCCGCGGAAAAACCTGCAACCAGTCAAGTCGATGTTGTGTGACAAAAGAGGGACGAAGACGCAGAGGAGCAGAGACACAAAGGAAGATTGCTAACCAGAATCACGTCCGCTTTGTGCCTATGTGCCTTTGCCACTTTGTGCCTCGCGTATGGCTTTAATACCAGATGCGATCCTTCAACCATAAAAATAGGAAAATGAGATAAACCAAATGGGAATGACAATAACGGAAAAGATACTTGCTAATCATTCTGGCAGAGAAAAGGTAACACCGGGGGAAAATGTGTGGGTCGATGTCGATGTCCTTATGACGCACGACGTCACCGGACCAGGCACAATTTCAATCTTTAAAAAAGAATTTGGCGAAGATGCAAAGCTATGGGACAGCGAGAAGGTTGTCGTGATTCCAGACCATTATATCTTTACTGCCGATCAGCACGCTAAACGGAACGTGATTTTCTTGAGAGACTTCGTAAAGGATCAGCAGATAAGAAATTTCTACGACGTAGATACGCCGCGTTATAAAGGTGTGTGCCATATTGCACTTCCGGAGGAAGGCTTCACGAGGCCTGGGGAAGTACTATTTGGGACCGATTCTCACACCTGCACTGCCGGCGCGTTTGGAGAATTTGCGACCGGCATCGGTAACACGGACGGCGCCTTCATCATGGGCACTGGGAAACTCTGGGTGAAAGTCCCACACACCCAGCGGTTTGTCTTTGACGGCGAAATGCCCGAATACTTGATGGCAAAGGATCTAATTCTCAGAGTCATTGGCGACATAGGCGTCGATGGCGCATCTTATCAGGCAATGGAATTTGCCGGAGATGCAGTCTACAGTTTGAATATCGAAGAGCGAATGACGCTCTGCAATATGGTCATCGAAGCTGGCGGCAAAAACGGTGTCATCGCACCGGACGAAAAAACCAACGAATACGTTAAGGCCAGAACGAAGAAGACTTTCACCACCGTCCAAAACGACGACGATGCGAAGTTCGCCGCCGAGCGAAAATATGACGTGAGCAAATTGCCGCCGCTCGTAGCAAAACCGCATTCACCTGAAAACGTCGATGCGGCAGAGAATCTGTCGGATGTGAAAGTAGATCGAGTCTATATCGGCTCATGCACCGGCGGGAAATTGACAGATTTCCTCGCGGCAGCGAAGATCCTGGTGGGAAGAAAAACCGTCGTAGACACCTTTATTGTCCCGGCAACGACCGACATAACTCGCGGCTTAGATGAAATCAAGATCGACGGTAAATCTCTGAAGACTATTTTTGAGCAGGCGGGGTGCAGAATTGGTAACGCAAGCTGCGGAGCATGCCTTGGCGGACCGGACGATACGTTCGGGCGCTTGAATGGAGCAGAAGTTTGCATCTCGACGACGAACCGCAATTTCCCCGGCAGGATGGGCTCGAAAAAGGCGCAGGTGTTCCTGGCTTCCCCGCTGACTGCGGCAGCTTCGGCTGTCACGGGTAAGATCACTGACCCAAGGAAGTACCTCATATAAACAAACAACAAATTCCATCTGCAATGAAAAGATCCAAAGACCAAGGTTTAAGCTCCAAACAAAATCCAATGACCAAAACTGCAAATTCCAAAACTCACGCCTCGTCCATTTTGCTGTTTGGAACTTTATTTTTGTTTGGAACTTGACGATTGGAACTTGGAACTTTTCACAAATAGGAGGCCGACAGACAATGTCACAAAGTAAAATTATAGGGAAAGTATTTGTGGTTGGCGACGACATCGATACCGACCAGATTATTCCGGCAAAGCACCTCGTTTATGATACGCACTCGCCGGAGGAGCGGAAGCTCTACGGTAAATATGCAATGAGCGGAGTTCCTGAAGAGAAATCGGGATTGCCCAGCGGCGGAATTAAGTTCGTCGAAGAAGGTAGTCACGAATCTCAATTCAGTATCGTCGTTGCGGGCAAAAATTTTGGCTGCGGCTCTTCAAGAGAGCATGCGCCGTTAGCATTGCAGGTCGCTGGTGTCAAGGCTGTTGTGGCACAAACATACGCGCGAATCTTCTACAGAAATTCCGTCGATGGCGGATTCATCATGCCGCTCGAATCTGTAGAAAATATCTACGAGGATTTTAAAACTGGCAATGAGGCGACAATAGATCTGGAGAAAAATACCATCACCAATTCTTCTTCAAAAAGATCATTTATCTTGCGCCCGCTTGGGGATGCAGCCGAGATAATCAATGCTGGCGGATTATTTCCCTACGCCAGAAAGATCGGCATGATCAAGGCCTGAGCTTTTTGCTTGTCAATAGATTTTTCATTCATCCTACAATTCAATTTCTGATAAGTAGACGAAAGGAACGCGAGTGAACGCAAAGACTTACAAGATTGCTGTAATACCAGGTGATGGAACAGGCCCCGAAGTTGTCCGGGAGGGCATCAAAGTCTTGGATACGGCAGCAAGAAAATTCAATTTCAAATTGGACTATACACATTATGATTTTGGCGGAAACAGGTATTTAAGAACCGGTGAAGTGCTGCCCGATTCAGCAGCAGGCGAGCTCAGGCAATTTGATGCCATCTTTCTTGGGGCCATCGGTCATCCGGACGTGAAACCCGGAATTCTGGAAAAAGGAATTCTCCTTCGACTTAGATTTGAATTAGATCAATATATCAACCTTCGTCCGGTCAAGCTGTACCCCGGCGTCGATACTCCGCTCAAGAACAAGGGACCTGAGCAAATCGATTACGTCGTAGTACGCGAAAATACCGGAGGCATATACACCGGGACTGGCGGGATCACCATGAAAGGAACGCCGAACGAAGTCGCCGTACAGAGTGCTGTCTACACCCGATTCCAGGTGGACCGCTGCCTGCGCTACGCCTTTGAGTTCACGCGCAAGAGGAACAAAGGGAAGAAACTGGCACTTTGCGGCAAGACAAACGTTCTGACTTATATTTTCGATCTCTGGGAACGGGCGTTCCATGAAATGGGCGAAAAAGAGTACCCGGACATAAAGCGAGAGTATTACCATGTGGATGCGACCTGCATGTGGATGGTGAAGAATCCTGAATGGTTCGACGTCATCGTGACAGACAACATGTTCGGCGACATCATTACCGATCTCGGTGCCATCACTCAGGGCGGGATGGGCATTGCCGCAGGTGGAAACATCAATCCCGGAGGAGTGAGCATGTTCGAGCCTATCGGCGGCTCCGCCCCAAAATACACCGGGAAAAATGTGATCAACCCACTCGCGTCGATCTGCGCAGGTTCGATGATGTTGGAGCACCTCGGCGAAAGAGATGCAGCATCCGCTATAGAAAAATCCGTGATGGATGTGACCGCCAATAAGGTGAAAAGTCTCAGCGCTGGTAAGATGGGATATTCCACTGCTGAGGTGGGTGATCTCGTCTCAAGAGGTTTGTGAAGCCTCCAAGATAAGGCCGCTTCACCCTGAGCTGACCGCTCCTGGCAACGAACTCTGAACTAACCAGTTGAAAAGCACCCCTTCCAACCTTTATATTTAACTGGTCATGGCTCAGCGACTCATTTTACATTCGAAAAGATGCAATTGAATCCAAACGCTTGTAGTCTCCTGCTCTTGCTTCCCCGCGCACGTCATAGAGCAATATCGGGACAACCAAATGCTTAATTACGTTTGGATTGGATTGGTGATCATCGGAGTTCTGACCGCTGCCGGCAATGATATTTATGACTCCGCAGCAAACCGGTACCGAAACGGAGTGGACTTCGAGCTTCGATATGACTACGACTTCAGGGGCTGCAGTCAGCAAGAGTTACTTCGAGAAATTTTACAACGTCAACATTGAGTCAAATGAAATCCTGAAATTCTCCGCTTCTTTAAATGACAACTCGATCCAAATAAAGTTGGATGATTCCACTCCGCAACTCTGGAAGACCATCGCCAGGTCTGCCGGAGATGAAAAGCAGATCACGGCACAGATTGTCAACAGGAACGGCTCCAACCTCTCGGTGTTATTGCCAACAACCTCACTTGTCAAGACAAAAGCAGTGCTCGACGCAATCGTCAGCTATAGTGGCACGGCCGTCGAAATTGCAATCGCCCTGGTTGGGGTAATGGCATTCTGGCTCGGCATTATGAAACTTGCCGAGGACAGCGGACTCATCAGAATTATATCGCGAATCTTGCTCCCTGTTATGACGTGGATATTTCCCGATGTCCCGCCTGACCATCCGGCAATCGGAGCGATGATAATGAATATTGCTGCCAGCGTTCTCGGACTAAGTAATGCAGCCACTCCGCTCGGATTGAAAGCGATGGATGAGCTTAACAGCTTAAACCCGAAGAAAGGAACTGCGACAAATGCGATGGTGACGTTTCTTGCCATAAACACTGCAGGACTGACTCTGATTCCGGCTACGGCAATTGCAGTGCGTGCTGCGCTCGGCTCGAAGGAGCCAACCATCATTCTCATGACTTCCTTTTTTGGTGCAGGCTTGGCGACCATAGCGGGCATCGCATCCGCAAAATTGCTTCAGAGACTCAAAGTCTATCGGATGGAGCTTACACGTGGAAATAATGACACAGGTGCACAAAACTGACAAGTTAAGACGATGGGAAGTTTAGAAAACACAAGAGCAATTGAGCAAAGCAACGATTGATTAGACAAATCTTAGAAGCTATATCGATAATTGCGATTCCGTTAATAGTTGCCGGCTTCGTGTTCTATGCCGCGAAGAAAAAAGTACCGGTATATGAATCGTTCGTGTCTGGTGCAAAAGGCGGCTTTGAAGTAGCCATAAAGATTATTCCATATCTTGTCGCAATGCTTGTCGCAATTGGAATTTTCCGTGCGAGCGGCGCGATGGACATTTTGGTCGGTTTGCTCGCTCCTATCGGACACTTGATCGGAATGCCGCCCGAAGTTTTGCCCATGGCACTTTTGAGGCCGCTTAAGCGGCAGCGGCTCGCTCGGACTTGATGAGCGACATAATGAAAAGATACGGTCCGGATTCATTCATAGGAGTTTTGGTCTCAACGATGTACGGCAGCAGCGAAACGACTTTTTACGTAATTGCAGTATATTTTGGAGCAGTGAATGTCTACCGAACTCGACATGCCGTGGCGGCCGGATTGATCGCTGATGTGGTCGGAATGCTCGGTGCACTTCTTATTTGCAGAGTTTTATTTTCATAATAAAAGAGAGGATCGCTATGAAAACTTTGATTGCAGTATTTATTGCATCATTAATCTTGTCGGTGTCGGCATCGGCACAAATGTACCAACAGCCGATGCTAATGCCCGGTCAGAGCGAAATCGCCGGCGGCCTGGGCATATCATGGTTGAATGGAACACCTTATTACATGGTCGGCGTTCAGCCCGACTTATCGTTCGGCAAAGTTGGAGTGGGATTGGATCTGACTCTCCGAATTTCGACAAAAGATGGAAAAATCAGAAAGGACGATTGGTCGAACGGTGCATATCGGAAGATGATTAGGTATGTGCGATGGGGACAGAAACATGACCCTCTCTATGCGCAGGTCGGTCAACTCCCCGACGTTACGCTTGGACACGGCTTCATCATGTACGACTACAACAACAGCGCGAGTTTTGAAGACAGAAGGATGGGTGCAGAACTTGACGTGGACTTTGAGAAATACGGCTTCGAAGCCATGTATGGCGACTTCCAGCAAGCAGGTATGGTCGGAGGAAGAGCCTACGTTCGTCCGTTAAAGTTCACGAAGCTTGCTGCAGTTCCCGTGATTGGAGGATTCGAAGTTGGTGCGACTTATGTGACAGACCAGAACAAGAACTCCAGTGTTACAGCTTATGACACTACTTCAAAAATTTCCACAAAATTGGGAAATGGCACGATCGGCGAGTTTGGATTTGACGCCGGCCTCCCTCTCTTGAGAATCCCCTTTATGGATGCCGATCTGTTCTACGACTTCGCAAAGATAGTCAACTTCGGAAATGGATCGTCTGCAGGCATTATTCTGGCATTCAATAGTCTTGGTATCGCGAAAGCGTCGGTAAAACTCGAACACGATTGGATAGGTAACGAATTCATTCCAGAGTACTTCGACCAGTTCTACGAGTTGCAGCGTTTCAGTCAGACAGATCCTAATTCTGGCAAGGCGAAGTTACTGGATTCTGTGAAGACCTCGGCTGGATGGTACGGCCAAATTACGGTTTCGGTCCTGACCAGTTTCAGAATTGTCGGCGGCTATCGCGGCATCGACCACGATCCTAACGGCGGCCTATTACATCTCGAGACACAATTTCCGAACTTGATGCCCAGTATCGTGCTCAGCGCGGGTTACGACAGGCGCACCAACAACACGCTCAAGGATGCATTCATAATCGGAGACTCACGTTCATTGCTGTACGCATTCATCGGATACAAGCCATATCCATTCATGACTGTCGGTCTCAATTATTACTATACTTTCATCCCGGAAAATGGCAAGTACGTCATTCAAAGAAGGGTTGAGCCGAGAGTAATGTTTAACTTTTCTTTCTAAGAGAGATTGTTCCATGATTTCTGATGCCGCACGCTTATTTGCATATAGTTGGAAATCATAAACAATCGGAATATGGAACGAGCTTTTTGTCAGGAATTGGAACCATGACAAGGATTTTCTCTGTTAGAAAGAGAAAAACGGGAAAGATTATGCAGAGAAAATCCTTGTCCGAAAGGATCCCTTCGGGATTGTTGATTTTAGCCCTAGTTGGTGTTGGTGCAGCAGGTTTTCTATTTCAGCACGATCGAGTTTACGCGGATCCACAATCTCAGCCGACATTCGGAAAGAATTTGCAGGTTCTAAAGTTCATCAAATCAAAGGATGAGCTGAAAGGCTGGATGCGGATGATCAAGACCAGCCTCGGCGTCGACTGCGACTACTGTCATAACACAGATAACTTCGCCAGCGACGAGAAGCCTGCGAAACGAAAAGCACGGATGATGTTGAAAATGTTGGTGCAGGTCAGAGACGACTATTTCGCTTACCCCGATGCCAAGCAGCCGACATGCTACACTTGCCACCAAGGACATAAGGAACCGACGAGCGAGCCTGCCGAGGGCTTCAAGAGCGGAGGCTGAAAAACGACAAAGAACAGAGTGACAAAGGCACATCAGGACAAAGAAATAAAGATGAGGTTTGCGAGAAAGTTTTATTGCTTTGTGCCTTTGCTCCTCTGTACCTTCGGCCCTTTGGTTATTTCGAACTCCGCTTTTGCGCTTCCCCGCTTTTCATTATTGACAGGGATCCAGTGCGCGGGCTGCCACGCTAATCCTACGGGGGGAGAATTGAGAAACAGTTTCGGAAGCCTGGACTTCGTCGATGACCATTTACGCTTGGTCCCCGCGCATGGCGATAGCACAGATTACGAATTCAATCCCCAGATCAACGATTACATTCTACTCGGGGGCGATGTCAGATTTCAATACTTATATGACGGCGACCAAAAGAAAACGACGTTCCAATCCATGGAAGGGTCGATTTATTCCTTGCTCAGACTCTTCACGTCCACAAATCTATTCGTAAAATACGATTTCGCAAACAGCGCGTACGAGGCATACGGGCTTTACAAATTCAACAATGATTACTCGTATGTGAAGGTCGGAGCTTTTGAGCCGTCTTACGGAATTAGGCTCGACGACCACACAGCTTACACTCGCGGCGGAAACTTAGGATATCTGCAGGGTCTCGATCAAGTTGGACTATTTTTTGTCCCCAATTATTGGGATCTCGGGATTGAAGTTGGCACGCGATTCGACAATCTGATTGTAACCTTGGACGCGACGAACGGTGCAGGCATGAGCCCGATAAGTTTCGCCTCAAAGAAGGCGTTCGTCGGAAAAGCGGAATACCTCATGAAAGGTAATTTCATGATCGGCGCTTCTGGCTACACCGCAGGAAGGCTGAGTATGTACGGTCTGCAAGGTGGCGCCGGGATTGGTGAGCAATTAACGATATTGGGAGAATGGGATTTGGCGAACTCTCTTCCCGGATTGCCGGCGGTCTATAGCGGGGCAAAATCAAATGCGGCTTTTCTCGAATTAAGCTGCTTCGTTACAAACGGACTGTCTGCTACCGGAAGATTCGATTACTTCAGGACCATTGCTGGTGGCCCCATTTATGAAAGGTTCGTAATCGGTGCCGACATTTATCCGATTCCTCACGTCGATCTAATGCCCCAAATACGGCTTAACTTGAACAACGTCATCGGCGAGAGAAGGCCCGTCGAGGCGTTAATCCAATCGCACATTTACTTTTGACCACTTAGAATTCCGGGGGGCGACTCCCACTTCGGACAAGACGCGGCCAACCCGACCGAGAATTCAAAGTCACTTATTTCCCGGGACATCCTTCTTTATCGGGACGATACCTGCCATGTCTCCGATCACATTTACCAATTCCTGATTTGCCGGCACGACTATTTTAGTATTCTGCTGCAACGAAGCCTGGACCGTTTCCAGCCGCTTTAGCAATTGAGCGTTACCGACGAAATATTGATTCGCAGCTTCGTTGACCAATCTTATAGCTTCCGCCTCGCCTTCCGCGTGCAGTATCTGTGATTGTTTCACACCTTCCGCGCGTTTGATCGCGGCTCTTTTCTCTCCATCGGCCGTGGTTTCGGCGGCGGTTGCAAAATCGATTGCTGCGATTTTTTCATTCTCTGCCTTCACAATCTTGTTCATCGTCTCCTGGACATCTTCCGGAGGATCAATTTCCTTTAACTCAGCCCTTACGATCTCGATCCCCCAACTACCAGTTTCCCTGATAAGAATTTCAATAAGCTCCTTGTTAATTCTTCCGCGCTCGCTGTTAGCAGACTTCAGGGTCAAGGTTCCAAGTATGTTCCTCAGAGTGGTCCTCGTCAGATTGACGATCTGATACACTATGCTATTCACATTATATTGGCTCTTCTTAACGCTGTCCTCATCCTCTTTGATCTTATAATAGATTTGGGCGTCCACAGTCGCGTTAAGATTGTCATTGGTTATAATCTCTTGCGGTTCCGCCCCGACCATCGTCTCTGTGATATTGATCTTGATCATCCTGTCAATCACCGGAATGATCCAGTGAAAACCCGGAGAAGCAAACTTCTTATATTTCCCGAGACGCTCAATGAGTCCTCGGCTCGTCGGCCTGATGATTCTTACTCCCCAGAAGAAAATGAGCACGATGATGATCGCCACGAGGATCCACAGTAACTGCAAATTGTCCTGACTTTCCATTGCTAAGATTCCTTTCCTTTTTCTTTTTGGATTCAGAGATATAAGCGGATATTTAATCCGCGCCTTTGGTTGGCCTAATTATCCGAACGATACTTGCTAACGTTTGCCATACATTTCAAGTTGGCAGTCTTCTTAGACAGCTGAATTCGCATTTTCGGTTTGAGTGACAAAAACACGGCTCCGGAATTTAATGGAATGACGCTCGGTTATCAATTTTAGGAACCACTAGCCGTAGATTCCCTGAATGAATTTTGCAGAAACACCGGTGGAACGGCATTGAAAGATCCGCTCACATGATTCTCTCGATTCTCAATGTATTGGTGGTGCCCCGCGCCAGAAGAGGAGTTCCTGCTGTCAGGAGATACGTATCTCCACTCGATGCGAGCGATTGCTCCTTCAAAATGGAACTCACCTGAGAGAGCATCGCATCGGTATCTGACAGCGATTCGACCTCAACTGGAATCACTCCCCAAACCAAATGGAGCTTCCGAGCCACATCGATGCTTTCTGTCAGCGCGTAGATCGGAACCAGCGGCCTGTATTTCGATAACGCGCGCGACGTCGTCCCTGTATTGGTTATTGTGACGATAAATGAAGCGTCAACATAAGATGCGAGCGAGCATGCCGATTCAGCAATCGCATCAGTGAAATCATCGCGAACGTTCTTATAGTTCAATTTTCGGTCTACGATCCCCAGGTGAGACTCTGCTGCCTTTATGATAGAAACCATAGTTTTCACGGTTTCGACGGGAAAATTTCCGGAAGCAGTTTCGCCGCTAAGCATAACAGCATCTGTACCATCAAATACAGCATTTGCAACGTCGGTCGCTTCTGCCCTTGTAGGTCGAGGCTCGCGAATCATCGAATCAAGCATCTGTGTCGCGGTAATCACCGGCTTCCCGTATTCGTTGCACTTGCGAATAATAGCCTTCTGAAGGATAGGGACTTCTTCAATTGGGACTTCCACGCCCAAGTCGCCGCGTGCAACCATGATAGCATCACTTACTTCAATGATTGAATCGATTTCGTCAACGGCCTCAGGCTTTTCGATCTTCGAAATAATTCCCTGAGTTCCATTCAGCCGGTCGAGCCTCCTCCTAAGCTTGAGGACGTCCGAAGTGTGACGAACGAAAGACAGCGCAATGTAATCAACTCTTTTCTCGACTCCGAATGTCAGATCGTCCTTGTCTTTTTCCGTCAACGATGGAATGCTCACCTTTAACCCCGGCAAATTAATACCTTTGTGCGAACTCAGCAGACCTCCGTTCACAACTATGCACTCAATACTTTTTGCACCGATCGATTTCACTTTCAGCTCCAAGAGTCCATCATCCATCAGAATCCGGCCTCCAACGACCACATCTTTGATCAATCCCTCATAAGTCACTGGAATTGACTCTGCATCGCCGACATCATTTCCAACGGTAAGAGTTACAACCGCGCCATTCTTGAGATCCAAAGGTTGCCTTAGTTCTCCGACTCTTATTTTGGGTCCCTGGAGATCCAGAACAATGGCAAATCTTTTACCCATCTCCTTTTCAAGCTGTCGTATAATCTCGATTTGCCGCGAATGTTCCTCGTGAGTTCCATGTGAGAAATTCAACCGGAAAACATCGGCTCCGGCTTCGACGAGATTTCTTATCATCTCAGGCGTGTCGGAAACGGGACCTAAAGTGCAAACAATCTTCGTTCTTCTATTTTGATTCTTCAGCAACTTTCTCCCTTATTTTTGTTACTAGCTCTGTCAATACTTGAGACGCTGGACCCTGGAAGGCAGCGTCTGCAAAATCAGAAATCGGTGTCCGTTCCGTGTTAATTTCAACAATCATTCCGCCTTTTCTTTTCACCGTCA
Organism: uncultured Bacteroidota bacterium; assembly: GCA_963768145.1. Taxonomy (GTDB): domain Bacteria; phylum Bacteroidota; class Ignavibacteria; order Kryptoniales; family JAKASW01; genus JAKASW01. The sequence continues at coordinate 19,650 of CAVYHK010000005.1, forward strand.
TGGGCAATTCGGCAGCGGGATAAACCACTGCGGAAGTCCCGATAACGTACATGACATCCGCATTTTCGGAGGCATTCTCGGCAATTTCCCACTGATCAGATGGAAGCATCTCGCCGAACCAGACTATGTCAGGCCTGATCAACCCGCCGCACTTTCCACACGTGATAGACCCGTTCCTGTCGAACTCTTCGCCGTCGTACCGCCTGCCGCAGTCGAGACAATAATTTCTCTCGATATTCCCATGCAGCTCAGCGACGTTGACGGAGCCTGCCCGCCTGTGCAGATTGTCAATATTCTGTGTAACAAGAGTAAAACTCGGGAACATCTTCTCCATCTCCACAAGGGCGTAATGAGCCGCATTCGGTTTCACGTCCCTTGTCACTTCCCTCCGATGTTTATACCACTCCGAAACAAGTTCAGGATTTCTCAGGAAGGCACCGAAGTCAGCTAGCTCCTCCGGCTTGAGCTTGTTCCAAAGTCCGTCACTGCCTCTGAAGGTCGGCACCCCGCTTTCTGCGGAGATACCAGCGCCTGTTAGCGCAACAACGTTCTTCGCGGAAGAAAGATCATCGAGAATGCTGTCAGGAAGCTTCATGGTCCAGGGACCAGTTCTAGTTTATTCATGATCTGGTTCTTGGGTAATTGCATCGGAAAAAACCTCAATTCTCCAGCTTGATAATCGCTCAGAAAATCCGAAAAATGATCGCTCAGAAGCTGGCCGCATTCACCGCCCGGCAGGCTGAAATACACTCCCTGCTTGCTCATGTCAGCGATCATTCTCATTGAAGGACCAATCAGCATTTCGTAAGGCTCATCAAGTGAATACTCGCCGTTGTTCACGGTCGTGTTGTTTCCACCCATTGGAAATGGGCCCAGATCATAGAGTCTCCTCATCAACGAATTCGAACTCAAAACGTGTTTCAATTCAAGCGTGTGGATTCTTCCCCATGTCCAGTTAATAGGCTGCTGACCGAATTCCTTCCGCAGTGATTCCAGGGCAGCTTCCAGACTCTCAGCCAGCCGAAAATTCAACAAGCTGTCTCCGTTCGTGACACCGTACAGCTTCGCGAGGTCACCAGGATTTCTCAGTATGCCCTCGAGAATTCTGGTGGGTATGCTACTGATAAGGACGTATCGTGAATACAAAGAATCTCCGAGAATCGGCTCGAACACCTTTCTAGTAATGTCCACATACGCTTCATTTAGAATTGAAGCCGCCGTGCTTTTTGAATCGACGCTACCTTCGAAGTTCCTTAGATATATCATCTCCTTTGGAAAATACTTTTCAGTATCGCAGGCGGCAAGAATTTTGGTATTTAGTAGAGACATGAATTCGGATTGGTAATCGAGCTGCAATCGCCGGCACAGGTCGACCGTCATAGTATCATGTTCGGTTAAGAATGATTCGATTCTGTCAATCCGCGAAGACGGTTCATACAGATTGGTCAAGTAAAACGGGTAATTATCTGCCGTAGTTTTATTATTTGCGGTTGCGATGAAAGCGGAAGAAGGGTTGTAACTTTCCGGGAGTGCTTCGAAGGGAATAAAATTCTGCCAGACGAAACTTGCTCGATGTGCCATCCTGAGGGAGAAACGGCATTGGATAATTCCGCAGTGGAATGTTTCCTGCAGCTTTGTACCCGATATTCCCCACCACATCTGCGTAAACAAAATTCTGTGCGGGCGTCCCAAAATATTTCAACGCGTCTAAGAAATCATGAAAATCTCTCGCCCTGTTGAGCAGATACATTGTTTTTGTTTCATCACTCGGCCAGAAGGCGTTCCATCGAAGTGCGACAACTCCAGCCGATTGACCGGCATCCGCGTGCAGCGCGGTAAGCTCGTATGATTTTGAAGTTATGTCGCTCACAATCGGACCGTGAACCGTCATTCGTTTTGCAAACACGAATGGGGTGTCGTTTCTTATTTTTATGGTGTCGGTGGAAATTCTGTACGCAGCCAACTTCCCATCATACCAATAATAATCGGGGTCTGCGGAATCAGGTCGGATGGTGTAGAAGTCAGCATCGTCTGCCATAACGTTGGTCATTCCCCACGATACGGCATTGTTCCTTCCTATCACCACTCCCGGCGTGCCAGGAAGGGTAACGCCCATGACATGCAACTCGGGTGAGTTGATGGAGACAAAATACCACTTTGCGGGTTGAATGAAAGCGAGATGCGGGTCGTTGCATAAGACAGCGGCACCAGTGTTTGTCTTCAGCGGTGAAATTGTCCAATTGTTGCTACCAACTCCGTCAGGCGACCGTACACCGTCAATAAAACTCATAGCCTCAGAATTCAAACCGATGAAATCATGCAGGGCACTCAATGATTTCCTATGAAGAGTATGAGCAGGTTTAATGGCTGACGGCAACTGGGGTATCAATAGAGCGGCTGTATCCTGTCCCAGCTTATTGAAGATTTCTCCAAAAACGGGTTTCGTCCACCACAATATGTTCAGCTCCCACGCCATCAAGCGAGCTACAACAATGCAATCTTCCGGTCGCCACTGAGCCGGGTCGAAATGAAGCATGGAAAATTCGGCAGGAAACGCTCTCGCCGTCGACAAGTATGAGTTAATACCGTTTGAATACCATTGTAAAATGTCTTTGCTGATCGGCGAAGACGATTCGTAAACCGAGTGGGCCATTTCCGGAAACCTAAGAACACGAAAAAGTTCATCTATTGCGACTGTCTTCTTTCCGAAAACTTCGCTCAGTCTTCCTTCGCCCAGGCGCCTGTACATTTCCATTTGAAACAACCTGTCCTGGGCATGGACAAATCCAAGAGCAAAGTATGCGTCAGAATCCGACACGGCCATGATGTACGGAACTCCGAGAGTATCATGTAGTACTTCGATCATGGAGCCGATGCCTCGAACCGAGACCGTGCCGTCCAGCTGAGGCAGTGAAGATGTCCCTATCCTCTTTATGACTAGAATAAGACTGACAAGGATGATGATAAGCACGAGTGAGGTTATCGCAAGAAAAGTTCTAAATCGTTTCACTGGAAACAATTTAGTGAAGGAAGGACTAATCTAAAAAGGAAGCCTAGCCCGGCTATTGCGCAATATTAAAATAAAGTCCGACCGAAACTGAAGGGTAAAAATAGTTAGTCCGCGGCATGAATGTCGACGAAAACAAATCAAGATATCCAGCCCCCGCGTCCAAATAGACGCCGACATATCGGTCGAATCGCAGTGTGTTCCCGAGCCCCAGGTATGCGGACGCCCCCGTCGAAAACCGGGAGTTCGGGATCGAATAACTTAGAAAAGAACCGCCAGTTGGAAACGCCATGCCGAGCAAGAGGCCGGCAGTGGTTTCGCCGTAGAGAGAATAATCCATCGTACCCAAAACCGAATGGATGATCGGTATCCTTAATCCAAATTCAATAGGCATCAGAATACCTTCGGAATTCTGCATCGCGAGTCCCAAAGAGGACGACGAAGAAAGATTCATGATCGAAGTGCGAATAATATAGTCATCCGATACCGGAAAGGTCCCTACGGCACCCGCCCCAAAGGAAGTGGCGTTCAGCATTACGGGAGAATATTCAGGTGCAGAAAATAGAGAGTGCCCTGCAAAGCTGGTGTAATCATCCACACCTGCGAAATTGTCCCCGCCACCGAGGCTGGAATTGCGATTACCGACGGTCGCAGGACAAATTCCATCCTTGAGATCCTGCGCTCGGATGGACGGCGCCACAGTTATCAGCAGTATGATTGAAAGCGCAAACAATTTTCTTTGTGCCATGACACACCTCAGAAGTCATACTTGAAGGTGAACATAAAGTTCGTGTTTGTAATCTTCTCGTTGCTTGTGCTTTGAGAAGCATAGACAACATTGTTGATTGTGGTAGACGGATACACAAGAGTAGTAGTGTTCCACCACCCATATTGGTAGGCAAAGTCGAGGCTGATGCTATTTTGAATTTTGGCACCGATTCCGCCGCTCAGGTACTTTTGAGCCATTCCCGATGTTGCATCTGATTGCGGAGAAGGCAGGTACTGACCTCCAATCCTCAGGTAAGGTACAAATGTGCCATAATCCGGATCAGCCAGTGCGTACTCAAGTCCTCCTCTAAGATTCAGGGTTGCCTGGTAGTCCTGCTTTATCTGAGCATTCAAATCGCTTATTGTATTATCGCCTGCCGGCAAATTCGAATTACTGAACTGCATTTCTGTCCAGTCCACGTATTCAATATCTGCCGCGAGGAGCAACCTCGAAAGACTACCTGACGCTCCGACCTCAAACTTGAATGGTGTGGTCACGTCATAACGAAGTGCCGGCCCTCCCCCTTCAAGTTCGCCGTACCCATTGCTCGTTGAATAACCGAGAGGAGAGTAACCAGTATAGTTTCCTACCCCCGACAAGGAGTAGCCGTATGTGACTGTTAGAAATGTGGGGGATGTTACGGACAAACCGAACCTGGCCGACGTGTTACCGGACTCCCCTTCCAACCTGTAGAGAAAACCCACCTTCACATTCACGCCGCTTATATCCTGATTATCCTGGTCAACGAGAACGAGGGAATTAAAATACGATCCACCATAATTCCCTCCCTGCGATGTGGCACTCTCCACAAAGGTCCTGGTGTACTGGTATGAACCGCCAATGAGATTAAGCGTGCCGCCGATCGAAAAGTCGCTGTATTTGTATTACCTTGCCAGTGCTTCATATTCAACAGGAGAACAGTAATTGATCCCCGAGTGTATCCGTTTTGTATTGTAAAAATGGGTGATGTATCCCTTCAGTAAATTATTCAGTTCCTTCACATCTGCTATGGAAGTATTCCTTATCAGCTCTCCTTTCAGGCTATGAAAGAACGAGTCCATATGCGCATTATCCTGGCGATAAGACATCATCCGGCACTGTACCATTACCAACAGTCATACCGTTGACAGTAT
>CAVYHK010000006.1:0-11933 GCA_963768145.1 uncultured Bacteroidota bacterium
CAACGACATAGTCGGTGCTCTTGCTGACGGAGCTTGTGACGCTGCCGCCGGCTTTACGGACGAGCTCAGAAGCTTCATCGCGCGAGAGCGAAGAAAGCGAACCAGTGAGAACAAAGGTTTTGTCCAATAACCGACTTGCATTGTCTGCCGCCGTCGGAGTTCCTGAAGGTCGAATGTGGAGGTTGCGAAGCCGGTGGAGAACCTTCTTCCCGCTCGGCGAGGAAAAGAAATCGAGAACCGATGAAGCCGCAACGGGTCCGACCTCCACAAGATTCTTCTTAACTTTTTCCAGCCGATCCTCGATCTTAGAAATTTCATGGACGAGTTTTTCGTACCTCTGTTGCCTCGCTTTGAGCTCCGAGGCATTCTTTGCGGGATTCCTACGTGACCGCGGCGAAACAATATCTCGCTCCGCCTTCATGGTCCCGAGTTCTCGGATATCCTGTAGTGCAGGTGAAGTGGCGAGCTCATCAAGCGATCCATGAACTTGAGCAAGCTGCCTCGCAGTTTCCTCGCCTACATTAGGTATGGCAAGCGCGTGAATCCATCGGTCGAGCGGCAAAGTGCGCGCGCGCTCCAGTGCTTCAATTACTTTAGTTGCGTTCTTTTCGCCGAATACTCGCGGCTCATCATCGGTGCCTAGATTGAGCTTGGCAAGCTCCTCAACGCTCAGATCGAACAAGTCAAGTGGCTCACTCACAAGTCCTCGTTCAACCAACTTTTCAGCGACAATGCCGCCAAGCGATTCTATGTCGAGGGCTTTTCGATGTGCGAAATACTCTACACGCCGAGTCTTTTGAGCCGGACAACCTGCTATGTTCTGGCAGCGCCATGCAACCCCTTTCTCGTTGCCGGTTGAAATCTTTTCCTTTTCAATTTTTCCTCTACATATCGGGCATTTGCCGCCAACTTGTTCAAAAAGATTAAACTCCCTCGCATCCTTTGGTCGCTTGGACTTAACGACCTCGACGACTTCAGGAATCACCATCCCAGCCTTGCGAATGACAACAGTGTCGCCGATCCGAATGTCTTTGCGCCGGATTTCATCTTCGTTGTGCAGTGTGGCACGTGAAATTGTCGAGCCCTGCAGGAAAACCGGTTCCAACTCCGCAACCGGTGTCAGGACTCCAGTGCGTCCAACCTGGACGGTGATGCCTTTGAGCAAAGTCTCAGCGGGTGTAATCCATGGAACAGGCTTGTGGACTATCGCATATCCGGGAGCACGGCTCTTTGCCGGAATTCGATCCCAATCCGACATGCGATTCACTTTTATGACAACCCCGTCGATTTCATACGGCAGCTCGCGGCGAAGATCCTTTTCTCATCGTAATGGCATACGACATCGTCATCGCACCGCTCGACCACTTCCTTCATATCTCTGCACAGCCACCACTTTCGCTGCGTCGGCAGACCAAACCGCTTCAATGATTCGAGCATTTCCGCGTGAGTTTCGAAATTTATCCCTTCACAAGCGCCGACGCCATAGAAGACCGCACTGATCGGTCGCTGTGCCACGAGCTGCGGATCAAGCTGTTTCAATGCACCTGCAGTTGCATTGCGCGCGTTCGGAAAACTTTTTTCTCCTGCGGCTTCTAAATTCCTGTTCAGCACTTCGAAATCTTTTGTGGACATATAGGCTTCGCCGCGCACCTCAAGAAGAGCGGGTGGGTTCTTCAGATTTAGCTCAAGAGGAATCGCACGGACAGTTCGAAGGTTTACTGTGATATCATCACCATATTGACCATCGCCTCTTGTGACTCCCAAAGCAAACTTTCCATCCCGATAGTGGACGCCAATGGAGACTCCATCCACCTTAGGCTCAAGGACGTACTCGACTCGGTCGGTTCCCAGATATTTCTTGATCGTTGAGTCAAATGTCTGCAACCTCTTTAGAGTCTCTTGGTCCTGCCGGATATTCCGCTTCTCGCTGTCGGGTTCTTCATCTCTTGTCGGATTGTCGGAGGCATCAATCTTCTCAAGAGACAACATCGGTTGGATATGTTTGACTCGCTTGAATCCCTTTGTCGGCTCTCCAGCCACTCGCTGCGTCGGCGATTCAGGCGTGATAAGCACTGGGTGTCCCGACTCAAGGTCCGAGAGCCGCTTCATCAACCGGTCATATTCATAGTCGCTGATCGACGGCTCGGCCAAGACATAATAGCGATAATCATGGTCGCGAATCTGACGTCGCAGTCCTTCAATTTCAGATTTGGCATCCGTCGCATAACCAGTCTTCTCCCGAAGAGATTCATTTCGAGACTTCGTTGCCGTGGGAGTCTTCACTTCTTGATTGTACCGTCTTTGAAAATCGTGATGTTGCGTATTACGACGCCGGGTCTCCCTAACGGCGGCAACTCCTTGCCGTTAAGAGAAACAACTAAACCACCGGCATTCCCAATAGTCATATTAAACTTTCTTCTCCCCCAAAACATAAATCGATTTCCCGGCTTCATCAAAAGATCATAGGTCTTTCCCTCGTCAATGACAAGGTTAATCCAGACAGTGTCAGTAGCACTCAGAACCAGCCGAGCGCTGTCTGCCTTCGTTGAAGTTTTAGATGTTGTCGCCGCATAAGCAGAATCAAACGCCCTTTGATTGATCTCCTCCATGTTTTCATATGTGTTAACATCAATCGGCTGTTTCCTGTTAGGTGAGAATGCAAGATAAGAAAGGCCGACCAGTATGCCCAGGCCGATGATTGCCGCGAGAATTTTCTGGGTGGTCGAAAGACTGATTGGGGTCTGCTTAGCTTTGTCGGCGACAGTCACCGCTGTCTGTTCAGCCGCGGCTTTCACTGCGCCGACGTGCTGATCAAAACGTTTTATTGCCTCGTCAGGGTCGAGACCGACAGCTTTCGCATAATCCCTGATAAACGCCCTTATGTAGGTCTCCGGTAGAATCTCGAAATTTCCAGCCTCAATAGCCTCGAGAAACTTCAGGCTGATTCTTGTCTGCACAGCAACGTCCGACAGCCGAATTCTCTTCTCTTCCCTCTGTTTTCTAAGATATTCGGAAAAATCTTCCATTCGAAGCCGTAATTTGTGTGATTTGCTCTGGTAAACGTTCCCGTTAAAGCGGAACCTTCCGTCTGAATCTAATCAAGTTAGGGAATTATAACAACGGTCGAAGTCAGCGCCGCATTGACTCAAATTATGGAAATATCTCAGAAATATTATTAATCCCCCTCTTGACAATCAAATCTAAAGTATTCATATTAAGTAGAAATATGTCTACTATAGCTCTTTGGAGGGTCATATGGAAGAGTTGACCAAGCGACAAGAACGGGTTTTGAGGTTCATTCAGAGCCACTGTAAGAAATACGGCTATCCGCCGACCATTCGGGAAATCGGAAACCATATCGGTGCAAAATGGAGCCATGGAGTCGAGCGGCATCTTCAAGCGCTCGAGCAAAAAGGACACATCACGCGGGTGCGCGACAAGAGCCGCGGAATAAGGCTCTCGTTCACTCGATCAGGAATCGAGGTGCCGATACTGGGAAGAATAACCGCAGGCAAACCGATTCTCGCCGTCGAGAACGTAGAGGAAAAAATTGTGGTAGATCCGTCATTCGTGAGAGGTGACGGGAGTTTCTTGCTGATGGTTGAAGGATTCAGCATGAAGGACGCCGGAATTCTCGATGGGGATCTTGTGCTAGTCAGGCAACAGTCGACGGCGGAATCCGGAGACATTGTTGCGGCACTCATCGGCGACGAGGCAACTGTCAAGCGATTCAGGTTAAATGGAGATCAGGTTGTTCTCGAACCGGAGAATCCGGATTTTGAACCTATATACTCGGATTCGGCTTCGATAAAGATTATCGGCAAAGTACTGGCAGTGCTCAGGCTCCTCGATAACCAGCTGACTGTGAAGAGACTGAGATAGCCGATAGCTCATTGGTCATTGCTCGTACCTAGTCACGAGCAATGATGGACCTTCGACTGTCAACTACAAGCTAATTATCATGGATCACGACAAATTCCCAACAATATTTCATGTCGATATCGACGCATTCTTCGCATCGGTAGAAGAGAGTCTTTGCCCGGTATTGAAGGGAAAACCAGTCATTGTCGGCGGACTGCCGAACGAACGCGGGGTTGTCGCGTGCCCGAATTACGAGGCAAGAAGACTCGGAGTCAAGACTGCGATGCCTCTTTCACAAGCCCGCAGGATAGCACCGAACGCAATCTTCGTTAGAGGAAACTATGAGCAATACGAAAAGTATTCAAGAAGATTCATCGAAATACTGTACGACTTCACACCGGCAGTGCAGGCGGTAAGCCTCGACGAGGCATTCCTCAATGTAGACGGCTGTCTGCATTTTTGGAATTACGACCCACGAAATCTAGCGACGGCAATAAAACGGGCCATCTGGGAAGAACTAAAAATCACAGTCTCTATCGGCGCTGCTTCGAACAAGTTGTGTGCAAAGGTCGCTTCAGATTATTCAAAGAAGATGAGCCTTGATGTAATTCGTGGAACCCGGGCAACAGAACATGGAACATGTTCCCCGCCGGACGGGCTTCTTGTTGTGCCGCTGGGAGAAGAGAAGAATTTTCTTTCGCCGCTTCCTGTCTCGGCTCTGCCGGGAATCGGGAAAAGAACAGCCGAAGCGCTCGGCTCGCTCGGAATCAGAACCGTCCACGAACTTGCTGACTCAAAACCTGATTCGTTGAGAAGAATATGCGGAGTAGTAGGGGTTTACCTTCACGATGCCGCGAATGGAATTGGAAGCAGTGACCTCCTTGAAAACGAGCACAATGCAAAATCGATCTCCCGAAGCACAACATTCAGCAAAGATTCCAATGAAGTAGATTTCATCTCATCTGTGTTTTTCCATTTATCCGAAAAAGTGGCAAGATCCATGCGCAAGGGGAAGCTTGCCGCATCAACGATCACAATAAAAATGCGTTACTCGGACGGAGCCCCGATGCTCGGAGGTAGATCAAAAAGCTGGTCGATGGACCGCAAGTTCGTGACTTACCAAAAGAGTCATACTCTAGAAGAGCCTACAAATTCGGAATTCGAAATCGCCTCGACAGCATTCTCTTTGTTCAAAAGTCTGTGGCTAGAAGGAATCAAAGTGCGGCTCGTCGGTGTTGGCGTCACAAATATTAGAAAAGAATGCAAGCAGCTTGAATTGTTTCAGCGATTCCCACAGGTGAGATCCTGGTCGAAAATTAGACAGGCTGACCTTTTGGCTGGAATCGATAGGCTGCGGGAAAAATTCGGCTACCATTCCGTTTATTTCGGAATCGTGAATCAACTTGACAACAAATACTACAGCGATCATGGCGCATTTGACCTGCACAGTTCAAACAGCCTTGGAGACTGAACTCCGTCTTCATTCCCCTTGATTGATTTCCCAGTTATGGAAATATTTAATCAGATGAGACTGAATGATATTATCCACTATTCCCTAATTCCAACACTCCTGTTAATTCCACTTTTCTTGACTTCATTCCAGGTCGTGCCTTCGCTCGTAGCTGGGTTCAGCTTTGGAGAGTTCAGAGACCCGAAAGGAATAAGTGTGGATCCGGCGGGCAATATTTACATCGTGGATGCAGGCAGAAATCTTCTTGTACGATTTAACGCATCAGGAGATTCAACAGGAGAAGTCGGTGGCTATGGATGGGGCGATTATCAATTCGACCAACCGTACGACGTCTGCGCGACCAATGGCATTGAAATTTACGTCGCTGACTACAACAATCACCGGATCCAACGGTTCGACAGGACTCTTGCGAACGTTGCGACCCTTTCATCGCACGAGTCCAACGACGACTCAAAGCGCTTTGGCTATCCTTCGGGAGTCGCGGTGTCGAGGTTAGGCGATCTTTTCATTTGCGACGACGAAGACGTCAGAATAGTCAAGGTAAACACTTTCTCGACGGTAGAGCGGACATTTGGAGCCTACGGGGAAGGTCCAGGCAGCCTCACAATGCCACGCAAGGTTGCGGTCGGACAACATGACGACATATTTGTTTCTGATAAGGGACGGATTGCGGTTTATGATAATTTCGGAAGCTACCTCACGTCAATCGGTGTCGGCATGCTCCACGATCCAAAAGGTGTCAGCGTCAGCGATAACAAGATTGGTGTTTGTGACTCAGATACTCTTTACTTCTTTAACCTGGACGGAGAATTGATATCACGGTTCTCCACGGACGATGTCCTGGGAGCGAAGATAAAGCACTTCAACGACCTTTCAATCATCGGCCAGAAAGTTTACATATTGACAGATCAAAGCGTCGTCGTGGTAAAGCCAAATTTTTGAAATGTCTGACGAACTTAGATTCGTCCAGCATGTCACTTCATTACCAGTCCATCAAAATAGCTGTTTATCTTTTTCGCGAAATCCGATTTGATCTTGTCCCGCATGGTTCTCAGGGCACGGGCAACGGCTTCCTCATACGTTATGTGTGCCTCTCTCCCATTCTCCGAAAGGGAGATGATTGCTGTACCTGATGGGTCAAAAACGGAAACCTCATAGCTCCACCGCACAAACTTCTGATCGCTTTTCAAATCTATCGGTTCAACGCTTTCATTTCCTTTGATTGTGAGAAGACCTCTCTCGGCGACCGGGAATCCAAGCCCGGAAAGCATGTCGCTGAAAAAGCCCGTTACATCGTCCTTTTGTTTCCCGGAAATATTCATAGCGAATGGGATTCTCTTCTGCGCATCTGCGCACAACCCGGCGATTCGCTCCAGAGAGGATGCCGTGTCCGATGGGATGGGCGCGCCGGGCATGATTATTTCGAGCTGCTGTCCGAGGGTTTCGTTTACTTTTGCGGTTACAACCGCCGCGCCAATATTTGCATACATTTTGATCGGGTCATTTAACTCCAGGTATTTCTTGACGAACGATGCAGTCCGCGCGTTGTTGTCATCCATTTTACTTTTGTAAATTGCAGCTGTCGGCTCGCGTTCGATCACACCGAGTACATACACTCTCCCGAGATTGTCCGTATAACTCTCCGGATAGCGAACATTAAAAAGCGTTTGTTCCGAGGAAACGGATATACTGTTGTTTATGTTCGTCTGGCTTTCAAGCGTCGACTGGTTCGACGATTTCATGAGCTCCTGGTATCGAGCGTTGACTGTCTCTTCAGATTTTACTTTGGATTCAAATATCTTCGACAGATTGGATGCTGCGGAATTCTCGGCTTCCTTCCGAGAATCGCCTGTTCCGACAGCGGTCAGATATTGCGAATTTGGATAACTTTTTTCGGGATTGTTAATCCATTCGGGCTTGCCATCTTGTCCCGGAATGATACTTTCGGATGTGCCGGAAAAAAACAGCATTGCACAGAACACAAACTGGTACACAAGGGAAGTCATTGCCGCCTCATTTTGATTTAGTTAAGGAAGAATGATTCATATAAATTTAACGAATCTGCGTTAACAGTGACGGAGCCTCTGTCATCAGAATGCAAGAGTCTGCCGTCAGGAGAATAGTACCTTATCACAAGATGGTACGCACCCGGATCGACCAGACATTCACCAATGGACGCCTTTGCAGGGAAGTACCTTGAGAGCCTGAGGTCGGCATTCTCACTGACATCCACAGCCACGCTTGTCGCTGCACGTGTCAAATCTCCCCAAACGCCTCCGCCTGTTTTCTTGTCAAGCTCTTCGTTTGCTTTCTCGTTGAGTAATCCCTTGACAACAGTCCGGATAATCGTTTTCAAGTAAGTGATTCCTTCATGGAGCTTGTAAGTCTCCTGCGCAACGTTCTCAAGACTCTCGATTGTTTGCAGCGATGCGACTTCGCCGCCGTTCAGCTCAATCAATATCCTCCCAACGGCAGTACCCTTCTTCTCCATGTACGGGAGAGAGAACTTGAAATGATAGCCGTCCTTCATGTCCTGCCAAGGAATTACCTCAAGTTTTTGTTCGTTCTTCCCGTCAGATTGATAGATCGCTATTGCGTCTTTAAAAGTGTGGATCGTAAGAACCCGTGCAAAAAGCTCGGGAGACTTTCCGACAAATCCGACCACATCCAATCTGGCTTTTGATGAATTATCAAGATAGCCCTCCAAATTGGGCTGTGGAAAATCATAGACCGGAGACTCTGTTGACCACGCTTCTCCGATCTTTTGGGCATCTATCCGCGCGTCGTCAAACTTGCCTTCCGTCCGATACATCAAAAGGCTGACGTATCTTGCCAGCGCTGAATTGATGAAATGCATTTTCGTAACCTTAAACTTCTTTTTTGCGTCACCGGATTGATTGAGATTGTCTGCAATTTTCTGGTATTTATCTTCAAGCTGAGAAAGCTTGTTGTCCGCCCGTCGAACTTCGACGAACGCGTCGTCATACTGATCTTGACTTATGTAATTCAACGCCTTGAAAATGTTTAGATAAACGTTTTCGTAGTCTTCCCCGCTGTAGTCGAGCGCATTGTCGTTCAGGAGAAGCGAGGCCGCACCTTTCGAGATGCTTGTGGTGTAAAGCTGATCTATTCCGTCTTCCGCCGACGACAATGTCTCATTGCTCCTTGGATACAGTAGGGCATAGTGGTTCAGCATACCTAAGTCAAGGTAGAAGAGCACCCGGTCCTTCTTGTCGTAGTATTTGTCTTTCGACTTTTCAAGCGAAGTTGCCGCCGCGACAAAGTTCTGGCCGGAAACATCCTTGTCCACCTCGGCGAACTGTTTCTTCTGAGTCTGCACCGAGGAGCAAGCAGAAAGAAAAAAGGCAAAAAGGAAAACCGTAAAAAAAATGACAAATATTTTCACTGCCAATCTGCCGCAAATCAAACTGGACTGTCTTCTCATTTTACTCTCAGTTGATCGGATTAATTTCCATACTCACCTCAGCCTTCCACTCTCCTAATAAGAGAGGGACTGTCGAGTATGATGACACAATTCATCCTCCCCTCATAGGGGTGGTCTACTAGCGCGGTGGGTGTCGTTTGTCTGCATCCTGACTGCCTCACCACGAAGAGCCCGGACGGTCAATCACCTTCTTGATTTTTTTTGTGTCGATCCACACTTTTTCACTCGATTGAAGATCTACCAGCTCCATATCGACCTGATAGTACTTTACTTCCTTCCCTTCGACCCTGTCCACTATGTCCTTGATGCTTCCCTGAAGCATGTAGTCGGCTCCAGTCTCGGCAGCTAACTTTTTTGCAGATTCTTCTGTTGCGTTGCTTTGCTGGTCAAGACGCTCCTGGCGGACTTCCTGGCGTTCCTTCTTGCTTGCGACGAATGTCACTTTCCCGCTGTTTACCAGTTCACGCTCAATATCTTCGATGAAAGCATCCGTCTGGATATGTTCCGAGCTAAGGTTACGGACAGTCCCGACGATCACCGCCGGCTTTTTTGAATTCTGCGAAGTGAAATTATCGAGCCATGGCTTTGTTGTGAGACTCGATATCATTTGTTCCGCGACCAGCCTGGAATCTGTGTCGTTCCAATTCCCGCTAAGGTCAACATCGGTATCTGTGGAAACGCGGGATACCTGCCGCGACGAAGAACAACCGAAAACAAGGAATGACAATGCCATCAAAGGAATTATATATTTCATAAGCATTCTCCTTCTGCTTCTATTTAATGAAAATTGTTGATACCATTTCTCTTCAAGATAATACGCATTATTTGCTTCATCCGAACGCCAGCAAAAACGCGCGACGCCCTCCCCTCGTAGGGGAGGATTACATGAGGGGTGAATCCGTTTTGTCAGCATCAGTATGCTCCACGATCTCTCGTACCACCCCATCAATGTTCGTTAAAATGTCTCTATCAGAAAACCGAAGTACTGTAAAGCCACTGGCATGTAGAAATTCATCTCTCTCTGCATCATGCGCGTTGCCTCTCTTAGTGTATTGCTGACCGCCATCAGCTTCAATGACCAACTTAGCACTGATGCAGGCAAAATCACAGAAGTATTGACCTTGTGGCACTTGCCGTCGAAAATGCACACCAAGTTGTTTAGCTCGCAGCCTTGACCAGAGCTTTTTCTCTGCATCGGTCATATGGGAACGGAATGCTCTGGCCCTGCCAACGCTGCCTTTCGGATAGTGCAAACAATAGTTGGTCATGGCTGAGTTTTATTCACCCCATCCCCACATAAGAGCATTGCGGGACAGGCCTAGCCTTCCCCTACAAGGGGAAGGAATTAACCGCTTGAGCTTCTGCGCCCGAGACGAAGCAAGTGTTCCCTCTCCTCGTAGGAGAGGGTCGGGGAGAGGTGGGCCGATAAGAGGAATCAAATTGCAACCAGTAATGCTGTCGCTCATTCTAAAATATTCATTTCTCTATTCTCTCAATAACCGTCTGCCCGTTTCCTTCGAGCTGTGCCTCCTGTGGACGCTGGTACAGACGATTAGAATAATACGGCAAACCGTCATTCTGATCATTAATGTATTTGATCAACTCATCGGCGGTAATTGTTCCATCGTCTTCTTCCCAAGCTCCCGCTTGGGAAGACAAGGCTGGAAGCACCGTTTCCGAACATGAGCCGGAACTACCTGACATCCCCAAGCAGGAGCTTGGGGATGAGAAAAAATCTGCTTCATTCACCCCACCAATCAGTCTTAACATCTATTCGCCCCTTCTCTCCTTCATAGTTTCTTGCACTGGAGTATCTCCAATGAATAGGCTCATCAACGTAACCCCGCTTAACAGGATTGTTGTGTATGTATTCAATCTTCTGCCGCAACATTTCCTCTGACGTTATTTGCTCAGGATGACTTCCCTCCTGCCACACTTGATGCTTCGACTCGGTCTTGTACGGCAGCTTGGCCCTTTGCAGCATCTTAAGCATGTCAACCGACCCATGCTTCTCCAAATAATCAACGATTTCTGCTGCCGTGTATGATTTAAACTCCTTCATGGTCTTGCCCATGTCTTCACTGGAGGCAACCATGTGCAAGTGATTTTCGAGGATCATATATGCATATTTGATCAAGCTCCGCTCTCTTTGAAGAAACCGCAGAGACTCGAATAGTATCTCTGCGATCTGTGGATCACTGAATATGGGAAGCCATTCGACCACGGTCGAGGTGAGGAAATACGCTTGGTCTTTGTCGATGAATTTATAACTGCTTCGTGTCATGGCTCCTTCTCCTTACCAGGGTCTGCTTCATTCGGGTGAAGCAGAGCTTCAACGCTTCCTTTCCCAAGCGGCAGCTTGGGTAGAAGCTGCTGTATATGAAATTTCATTTCCACCTTTTTATCGTGAAAGGAGCGGATGCCGTCGTTCTCAAATCCTGCGGGATTCTTACTAGCCATTTCTGTAAATCGAGAATTGCGGCTTGGTATGTCGGCAGAATCCCGGAGGATTCTTCGGTCATGTTCGAAGAATGGAAATCGATTTTCTTCTTCAAGGCCACGACGTAGATCATCTCGGTCGTTAGATCTTTCTTCGGCGGCAAACCCACTCTCATGTCATAAGGCAGCTTTGCAAGTTTCCTGGCAAAGCCTTCCGTCCCCTCTGCACCGGAGTAAAAGTTGTCTGAGAAATAAACGTTCGGCATGAGTAGCATTACTGAATCGTTCGACATGATGTCGAAGATGTACAGATAACAATCCTGACTTGCAGAAATTGAAAATTTCACCGCGTCATTGCGATCGATCTCGCCGCGGTCATAGTACACGTCTTTGTCCAAATGAATTTCCAGCTGAAAGCTCGGGTCCGGCTCACCTTTATCTTTCGCGACGGTGGCTCGTATCCTGACGTTGTAAACAGGAAGATTTCCTTCTGTGCTCAAGTAAGAAGTATCGATGTGTTCTGCAATGACTCTGCCGGATGTCGTGGTGGTGTTCAGCTCGGAGAAAGTGCTGAGGTAGTCCGTCGGTTTCTCGCCCTTCGTGGATTCGGAGGTAAGCTGAAAAGTTTGTCCACTCACGGTTATTCCGAGAGCCGTTCTGATTGCGTTTGCCTCGGCATCCTGGAGCGCGCGGTGCCAGCCTTCTTAAGGAATGCGT
>CAVYHK010000007.1:0-99569 GCA_963768145.1 uncultured Bacteroidota bacterium
CCCCCATAGGTCGTCCACGGACCCCAGCTCTTCTGCAACCACAGGGGAACGTAAAATTGGGTACGGCCGGTTCCCAGGCCCCTGGCCTGGCTCCCGGTCGGCACTTCGAGAAAGGGAAAGGTTCCGACCATCGGCACATAGTCACGCTCCTGGATGAACCGATACTTTACCCCGAGCTCGACGTCGCCCAGACCCAAGGAAGTCGGTCCGCCCCGGGGGCGACTGTATGCGTTGGGGGCGAGGATGTGGAGCTGGACGTTGGGCGCATGCCATAATTGGCCTCAAGGTGAGGGGCCGTACCTGAGACCCCGTCCTTGTCATTTTGGTACTGCGTCGCTGTGTAGAATTCCCAGTGCTGATAGTCGACAGGCTCAGGGTCGTCAGTGCGAAAAGGTGGGCCAGCGGAGAGATGAGATGCGCCGATAAGGCTGCTTAGAAAGATTCCGATGGCGGTCGCGAGCAGCCTAGGCAAGGTTCTCCGTAACACAGACGTAGGTTGCATGGGTGACTTGAGCCTTGCCCTTTCAAGACGCCCGCGGTTCAATACCATCTGCCATTAAGAATAAGACCGCCTGATCCCGGTGTCCACACTATTGAGCTGACGCATTCCCAAGAGTCGTCGAAGCGGCGCCCACGCAAACTGCTAGCTGTAACAGAGCGTCGGCTTTCAGCAGAAAAATATCCACATTACGGGTGGTGAGTGCGCATGCTCTGCTTCCTGCTATCGTCGTGGCCGCAGCAGTCCTGTGAGCGCTTTCTGGAGCCGTTCCGTGCGCACGGTGCGCCCTCCTCCCTGCATCAAGTGCATCATGTCTGCGCGGGAGCGGCGCGCTGTGCAGCCTTCTGCTGTATGAGGCTGCGAATTTGCTCGAACAGAAAATCGGGGTGGACGGGCTTGAGGAGATAGCGGCCACACCCGCACGCGACGGCTTTCTTCATCATCGCCTCGTCGACGGATGCCGCGCAGAGAATGACGGGAAGCTGCTCGAGTCCTTCGGTCTGCCTTATAATGCAGAGCAGCTCCAGACCGTCCATCACGGGCAGTGTTGCCTCGGTCACCACCACGTCAACGGACGGTTTGGCATGAATACCCGGAGAGCTTCCTCACCTGAGCCCGCGGTAACGATCCTGCAGCCGAGAGCCTCGAGGCTCACGGCAAGGAGGGCGCGAACCGTGCGGTCGTCCTCGACGAGCAGCACGCACGGTGCGGTCAGCTTTCTGTTAAGGGTCCCTTCACGGCGGCTAAGCCGCGGCGTGCGGTCCGTGGAGCTAAGAGACACTACCCTTCCTCCCACTCAAGCGATCCTGGATGGAGGTTTGCCTCGGCGTGAGGTTTCACGTCCGGGAATGTGGCAACCGTCGAAGCCCGCAAGAACCTCGCAACCTTATCTTTTTTCAGCAGGAGATAGAGAATATCGCTCAGGATGAACGCCGAGTCTTCACGGCCTACAAGCGATGAAAGCTTCTTTTTGCGGATACCGCAGCCCAAACGCAAGATCGCCTCTTATAACCACAGTCTGTGGCCGAAGAGCATGCTTGTCAAGGGTGCCCCTCCCCAAACGTCCCTGCGCGAACCTTTGCCACCTAGTGGAGCTCAAAAGGCATCACAGCCCTAGAGAGCCTCTAGCAGCGGACTGTGCAAACTGTGCCTATCTCTATAAACCCGACTTACCGATAGCGCTCCAAGAGATGGGCTCTTATGGTAGTCCAGCCGTACGACGGTCGTTTCCGGGTCTGTAAAGCGAGTTCGTCGCTACTTGAGCAGGGTTACCTCCCCGTGATGGAGGTGATACTTGCCTTTCACGATCCTTACTTTTCCCCGGCCGACATAGTCTTTGATAATAGATGACTGACTCGTCAGGTTTTCGGCTTGAAGATCGATATTCCGGTCGATGGCCGCCTCCACCTGATCCGGCCGGTTCCTGCCTTCCATGGTATTTCTCACGTCTTGAACTGCCGGCATGATCACATCGAGTATCGCTGAGATATTGCCTTCGGTCTTCCCCGTCGCATCCATCGCCGCCGTCACTGCGCCGCATGCTTCGTGGCCCAGCACCATGATGAGCGAAGACCCGAGGTGACCGACCGCATATTCGATGCTGCCGAGTACAACCGGATCGACTACATTCCCGGCTACGCGCACGACGAAGAGTTGCCCGAGGGTTTCGTCAAACACGATTTCGGGCGGGACCCTGGAGTCCGAACAGGAGAGGATGATTGCATACGGCTTCTGCCCCTGCACGAGTTTCGCCCTGGCCTCCCTGATTGTCAGCGAGCGGTGCTTGATCTGAGATTGTACAAAGCGTTTGTTCCCTGCCATCAGTTTTTGCAACGCCTCATCGGGACCAAGGCCGCCGCCTCCGCCTGCCGCAACGCAACCATGGACCAGGCCATCACGACAACACCGATTACCATGCCCATTGCGCGTCTTATTCGCCATTTTTGGCCCTCCTCGATAGTTCGTTCATGAACGACCCGACTTAACGTCAATTTAAGCACCATGGGGGAAGATGGCTTGGTATTGCGATGAAGTCGGCAATCATGCCCCTGACACCACACGTGGCCGCACTGCCTGCCAGTTCCTTCTTCACCATGGGTTTCATGACAAACTTGGAGATACCTGCCGGCGGTGTCGCCGGTGCCTATGAATACAAGTTTAATGAAAACGGTGCTTCTACCGGCTGGCTTCCTGATCCGCTTAACCCTTATCAAAACTCTTCCGACAATAATAATTCTATACTCTATATGAAGAGTCCGACAATTTTTCATTTCCTGCCGAATTCAAAATCCGGAATTGTAGGCAATCAGCATCCGCTAGTGACCGCGTACATTTATCGGTCTCTTGCCAGTGGCGTGGACACTTCGTCATTCTTCCTCCAGCTTGATACAATTGTTTATCATGTTCCTGGAATTGCGTACGATACAGCGGCGAGCCTCTTGAGTTTCCGCCTGCCCGATCCCGTCATGAATGGGCTGAGAAAGCTCAAGCTGTCGGTGAAGAACATCGCGGGAAGCTCGGTCACCGACACCACGTCGATAATCATACAGGCAGGACCCATCCAGATTTTGAACCGGGGTGGATATGTAACGCAAAAGCCGGGTATCACCATCGTTGGCGTTGTACAGGACACCTCGATCCATCAGGTATATATTGTCCATAATGGCACAGACACTCTAGCCATTCAAGCGAGTAGCGGGAATTTCTCGCAAGCTTTTGCATACACGCCGGGACTGAATACGTTTGTCGCGACTGCTACGGACAGCACCGGCAGCACCGTCGTTTCTACGCCGGATACAATGACGTACTTTGTCAATCATTCTCCTAATGCGGCTATCAATTGTTCTTCAAACGGAAGTTCTATAATTCTTACCGCGCAAAACAGTGTTGACCCTGATTCAGGACAGACAGCGTTGCTGACCTATTCTTGGGACGTCGATCCCGGTAATCCATCGGCGATAAGCGGAGTGCAGGGCTCGACATCTTCGTCTATAACCATCCCTCGACCGTCGAAGCCCGGCGAGTATTATTTCTCTCTTATCGCGGCTGATCCGGATGGAAACAGAGACACGACTCGCTCTTATTTTACGATTGACAACAATGACTCCGTGGCATTTCCGACTTACGCTTCAAATCCGCAATGGGCGAAGATGGGAAGAATATACGAACTCTTCTTTAATTCCTTCACCTCACAGCAGACCATTAACGCCGCGACTCAGAGATTGGATTACTTGCAAGAAGTAGGATTCAATATAATTTGGGTTATGCCCGTTATGAAAAACAATCAGCCAATCGATAACGGTTCCGGGCCAGGGTACAATATCGTGGATTTCTACACTGTTGCTCCCCAATATGGTACGAATGCGGACTTCAAGAATTTCGTCGATAAGGCTCACCAGCTTGGCATGAAAGTAATTCTCGATGTCACTCCCAATCACACGAGCTACAATCATCCGTTTGTTATCGATGCGCGGTTATTCAAAACAAATTCTTTTTACTGGACATTCTACCTCCACTCGATTATCGGAAACGACAACGGTCTTGGCTCGAGCCTGACCAGCGATGGTTTTTTCTACTACAGCGGATTCAGTGACCAGCTCTTGAATTATAATTGGAGCGATGTTGATGCGCGTACATACATGGATGGCGCTTACAAATGGTGGGTCCAGCAAATGGGTCTTGACGGATACAGGTTCGACGTCTACTGGGGACCCCATAACCGCACGAATAACGGAACCGGCGGGGAAAATGAAATGGGAACTCCGACAAGGACTTTACTTAAACACATTAAACCCGATGTGTTTCTTCTTGGAGAAACTGCAGGTACGGGGGTCGGAACAGAAGCCAATTATGCAGATGACGGAGGAGGACTCGACGCTGCCTATGATTGGAATTTGCTGCATAACGCGATTCAATCTTTCGGCTTCGGTAGTTCATCCAGCGTCTCGAACTTGAACAATTATGTCACGAACTATGGTGGCACAACCATGGGGTTTGTGCCAGGACCGAACGCTCTCTTCATGCGCTGCATGGAGAATCAGGACGAAGACCGAATTGCATATACTTATGGTTCTTATGCAAAGACAATGCCTATGGGAACAGTGCTCTTTACTGTACCGGGAATCCCGATGCTTTATTCCGGCCAGGAGGTCGGCTGGGGACTCGGCATATCAGACTTAGATACTCGCCGCCGCGGGATCATTGACTGGAATAGCGCCGGCAAGTCACTATTGACTCCACATTATCAAAGGCTCGCCTGGATACGCGCCACGTACCCGGCTTTTTCTACGCAAGCCTTCTTCGAGTTGTCAACCGGCAACGGCTGGGTTTACGGGTACACGCGCCCATATAACGACCAGAACGGAATCGCGCTGGCAAATTTCAGCGGCTCACCCGCAACTGCAAACATCACGCTTGTTGGGAACGAGGGTAATCCGAATGTTTATTTCAACGGGGGGACCACCGACGGAAAGACTTATTATTTGAACGATGTTTACAACGATACCTCGAGCGCGGCAGCATTCTCTAACGGTCAGCTAAATATCAGCGTGACACTTCCTGCCTACGGTTCGGCTGTCTATATTCTGAGCGATTCTCTGGTAAAGCTGTCAGTGCCGACCGGGGTGATAAGCGGTGAGGGCGGACTTCCCACCCATTTTGTGCTTGAGCAGAACTATCCGAACCCGTTTAATCCGGTGACGATCATAAGCTATCAATTACCGCAGGACAGTCGTGTAACATTGAAGGTCTATGACATCTTGGGGAGAGAGGTAGCTACTTTGGCTAATGAGAGACAAGATGCTGGCACACATGCCGTCACGTTCGATGGCTCGCGGCTTTCGAGCGGCGTCTATTTCTATCGTCTCATCGCCGGCACTTTCTCGGACGTGAAGAAGCTGATGCTCGTGAAATGAGGTTAAGATTAGGCTCGGCCTCTGATCATCAGCCTGGCCATCGGCAGGAAAACCTCCGCAAGCCAATTCGGAAGGTAGATACCTATATGGGCAGGGACTCCTTCGTCAGTTCATTATTACCAAGGACATTTCCATATTCTTTTCTCTTTATTGCGCTTTTTGTGATGGCCCTGCCGTCAAGCGTGTTCGCTCAGAAACATCCTGATACAGGTAAAATTGGAGTCGATACTCTCGCCATCGTGGGCGGTCAGCCAATTACGACCGAAGATTTCCGAAATCGTTATGAATTGTCGCTTTATGCCGGCAAAGATTACCGTGATACGACGAAGATGGAATTCCTGTACTCCATGATTGCGGAGAAACTGCTTTCTCAAGCTGGAGCAAGCTCTGATGAACCGTTGACTCCCGTCGAGAGCGATGTTGTGAAGGAAATGGACGAAATCTTTCTGCGCGATGCGCTTTACCGGACTCAGGTTCTTCCAGCGGTGGAAGTCTCTAGGGAAGAACTTGCCCGCGGTTTGAGATTCTCCACGTACTCCTACATCCTGGATGCGTTCTATTTTCCCGACAGTCTGTCGGCTCGCAAATTCTACGATCTCTCTTCGAGGGAAAAGAAGAATATTTATGAATTAGCCGACAGTCTATCTGTAAGTCATGACACACTTCAGATTGGCTACGGAGAATCGACTGAAGGAATTGAGAACGCTTTCTTTGGAAATAGGAAAGGTTTTCTGTCGGGCCCGACGATAACGGTTGATGGCTGGGTTTTATTCAAGATCATCAGTCGGGAAGTGAACAAGAAATTTTCTGGAGTCGCAACCGAGGACAAGGCGGCGATGGTGCGGAAGATAATTGAATCGAGGGAGCAGACTGAGCTTGGTGGAAAATATCTTTCTGGGGTAATGAAGAATGTCAAGGTCGATGTCAATTATGACGTTTTCCGGCCGCTGGTTTATTCAATTCAGAAGCTGATTTCTGTTAAGCATCCAGAGTCATTCGATCCGTATTATTACTTGAGCGCGCAGGACGTTCTAACTTTGAGAGATGAATTTGCGGCAGAGTTGTCGACGCCGATACTCAGCTTCAACGGTGGAAACTTGACGTTGGATCGTGTTTTCAAAGAATTGCCAGTCTCCGGATTTCACGCCGTCGATACGACGGTACCGCAGATTACCGTTGCGCTTCATTCGGCCCTGAGGTTCATCTCCCAAAACTATTTTCTCGCTGAGAAGGCACGTGAGCTTGGGTTAGACAATTCCGGTGAAGTAAAGTACAACGTCCAGATGTTTCTCGATGCCTACAGGTCTTCCAGAATCTCAGACGAGGTCACTGATACCGTTCAAGTCAGCCAGCGGGAGGTGGACGAGTTCTTCAAAAACCACCAGGATGAAGTGCTGAACGGCATCCAACTGAAGTTGAAGAAATTTGAGGCCGGAAACATAAACGACGTCGTGAGGATGTACGATAAGCTCATGGATGATCAGATGAGGAGTCCCGATGATACGTCCGGAGAGTGGACGAGGGCGTCCCAGCTTGGCGAAATAGGTGCAGTGCTCGCCCAGCAGAAGAACGGAACTGTGTACGGTCCTATTTTCGATGATGGCAAGTTCTGCATTTACAGAATTATAGACAAACGTTCGGCCCTGAGCGAGGCGACCATCGGACACAGCATTGACGTCGCAAGGGAAATGGCAATTGAAATGAAAAGAGAGAAGGCGCTGAGTCAGTATATCGCCGGTCTCGCTGCCAAAGCGGGCGTTCGATTCAATTATCAGAATATCCGTGCGATGAAGGTCTCGGATATCCAGATGCTGACTTTTCGGTACATCGGTTTCGGTGGAAGGATTCTTGCAGTCCCAATGCTCTATCCGCGTCAAAGTTGGATCAAATATTATCGAAACGAGCGACCGCCCGCACCATGATGGAACAAAAGGCCAGTAGGAGTTTTGGGATCGCGATAAACGAAAATTCTGCCTTTGCTTTGTGCCTGTGTGTCTTTGTAACTCTGTGCCTTTTTCTTTCTTCTTGTGCAAAAAGCTCGCTCGAAGATCCGCACCAGATCGTCATTTGGCATACCTTGCATCCTGACGAGCAGGAGATGTTCGCTCAGGTTTTGCAGGAGTTTATGGCTCAAAACCCTGGGATCAAAGTAACGGCTCTGTATAAGGAAACGGAGACTCTTCGTTCTGGTTTTCAAATCGCCGCGATCGGAGGTGCCGGGCCGGATGTCGTCTGGGGACCATCTGACCAGGTCGGGCCATTTGAGGCGATGCAAATCATACTGCCGTTAGATACCCTATTTGATAGGGAGTATCTCTCGAAGTTCAATCCTAAAGCACTGGTTTATAGCCACGGGCATTTGTACGCCATCGCCGACAAAATCGGCAACCATCTCATGTTGATTTACAATAAATCCATCCTTCATGATCCGCCGAAGACGATGGATGAGCTGATTGCTGATGGGCAGAAGTTTGACGAGGCAACGAACGGGCACGCCCTGGTTTGGAATTACACGGAGCCATATTTCTTTATTCCCTTCCTGACTGGCTTTGGCGGATGGGTCATGGACTCGCTCGGGTAATCCGACACTCGATACACCTGCGATGGTCAGCGCACTCAAGTTCATGAAAGACTTGCGCGATAAATATCAGATCATTCCGAAGTCGTGTGATTATGAAACCGCTGATGCCCTGTTCAAGGAGGGGAAAGCCGAGATGATCATAAATGGTCCATGGTCATTCGGCAGTTATGAACGGGCAGGACTAGATTTCGGCGTTGCAAAAATTCCGTTTGTCAAAGAAACAGGACTCTGGCCGGCGCCGATGGTGTCCCCCATGGGCTACTCAATAAATGCGTCAATTCCGTCCTGGAAAATTCCAGAGGTCGTCAAGTTTGTAAAGTTTCTCCTCAGTCCAAAAATCCAGGGTGAATTTACTGAGGAATTCGACACGATTCCTACCCGGGTTGAGGTTTACGATGATCCGTTGATTCGTAACAATGAAATCGTAAAAGGGGCGGAAGATGAAATGGAGGTCGGAAGACCGATGCCGATAGTCCCGGAGTTGAGAGCGATCTGGGATGCGATGAGACCGAGTTATCAAGCCGTGCTTGGCGGGACGGAGACCCCTGAACAGGCCGCAAACGAGATGCAAAGAAGCGCGATTCAGAAAATTCGTGAGATGAATGAATAATAAGGGACAAGGAAGCAAAGAAGCAAAGGCACAAAGTAGGAAAGGGGACTCTGTCCCTCTGTTGCTCTGTTCCTTTGTGCCATCTTTTTTTGATTCTGAAAAGCTCTCTCCTAACGTATTTGCCTACGTTCTCATGATTCCGGCAGCGTTAGTTATGTTCGGTGTCGTCGTCTATCCATTCTTTTATAACGTCGTGCTGTCTTTTTCAAACATGAGCCTGCGTCATTTCAGAGACTGGCACATTATCGGACTCAAACAGTACGGTCAGGTATTTAGCGAGAAAATATTTTATTCTGTTTTCTTCAAGACCTTGGTCTGGACATTCGTCAATATTTTTTTCCACGTTACGATTGGGGTTGCACTTGCAATCATTCTCAACCGTAAGCTTTTCGGTAAGGCTGCCGTCCGGACCCTGCTGATTTTGCCGTGGGCGATTCCGCAGGTGATAGTCGCACTGACATGGCGAAGCATGTTCAATTACGAATACGGTGCGATCAATTTGTTCATCGCACAATACTTCCACATGACGCCTGTCGAGTGGCTTGACAAACCCCTTGAAGCCTTTAGCGCCTGCATAATGACGAACATCTGGCTTGGCTTTCCGTTCATGATGACGATTGCGCTTGGCGGTCTCCAGAGCATTCCGCAGGAACTTTATGAAGCCGCAGACATTGACGGCGCTTCGGGCTGGCAGAAATTCTGGACGGTTACCGTCCCACTGTTGCGGCCGGTGATGATTCCTGCTATCACGCTCGGCATAATATGGACGTTCAATAACGTCAATATAATCTGGCTCGTGTCGAACGGAGGCGAGCCGTCGGATCAAACTCATATCCTCGTGTCGTACGTTTACAAGGCTGCGTTTAATCTCTATCGCTATGGTTACGCGGCGGCATTGTCAATGGTGATATTTGCGATACTTCTGATTTTCAGTTTGTTCTTCTTGAAGAGAACGAGGGCATCGGAGGCGGCATACTGAAATGAATGTTGAACTCTTGATTCCCAATTTTGAATTTGAAACTATCAGCTGTTGGCAAGATGAAAGCTAAATCCAAAATCCAAAAATCAAAATCTAAAATTCTAGGTTTGCTTCTCTATCTCCTTCTGCTCGGCTTCACCCTTGCCGTCCTTTATCCGATCATAAATGTGTTCAGCATTTCGCTGCGTCCATCTGACAGGCTCCTTTCGACTTCTTTGAAGATTATTCCCGGCGATGCTTCCTTCAACGCATACAAAGTCCTTTTCACGCAAACTCCCTTTATCCATTGGTTCTTCAACTCTGTTCTCATAGCCGTCGTCGTCACGCTGACAGGAGTGACGCTTGCATCGACTGCTGGCTATGCGTTCAGCCGCTTCAACTTCTATGGAAAGAAGAGTGCAATGGTAGGGCTTCTCGTGACTCAGATGTTTCCGCCAACTATGCTTTTGCTTCCGATGTATATCATGCTTCTCCAGCTGCATTTGATAAACAGCTATCTCGGGATCATCGTTATCTACACTTCGACGGCTTTGCCATTCTGCGTTTGGCAAATGAAAGGATACTACGACACTATTCCGTTTAGCCTTGAAGAAGCGGCGCGGATCGATGGCTCGACGCGGTGGGGAGCATTCACAAAAATCGTTTTGCCGCTTGCGGCGCCGGCACTCGTGATCACCGCGCTCTTCTCTTTCATGAGCGCTTGGGCGGAGTATGTCGTCGCGGCTCAGGTGCTCCAGGACACCAGCCTGTTCACGCTCCCGCTCGGGTTGAAACAGTTTGAAGGCAGCATGTCAACTCAGTGGGGACTTTACGCGGCAGGCTCATTGATAATTAGCATTCCTGCCGTCGCACTCTTTTTGTTCCTGAGCCGATGGCTGATTTCAGGTCTGACACTTGGAAGCGTGAAAGGGTAGGAATAGCATCTAGCTCTTATTGAATAGCTCATAGCTGGATGCCAAAACCTCTAATTCAAAATTGAGAATCAAATGAAGAAACCATCCCTAAGTTTTTGGCAAATCTGGAACATGAGTTTCGGATTCCTGGGAATCCAATTCGGCTTCGCGCTGCAGAATGCGAACGTCAGCAGGATATTTGAAACGCTCGGCGCAAAGATAGATGCCATCCCGATACTATGGATTGCTGCGCCGATAACGGGCTTGATTGTCCAGCCTATAATCGGGCACATGAGCGACAAAACGTGGAACAGGCTTGGCAGGCGACGTCCATATTTTCTGACGGGTGCGATCCTTGCTTCCACCGCCTTGTTCATCATGCCGAACTCGCCGGTCCTCTGGGTCGCCGCGGGGATGTTGTGGATCATGGATACATCAATAAATATTTCGATGGAGCCTTTCAGAGCGTTTGTCGGCGACATGCTGCCATCCGAGCAACGGACTTCCGGATTTGCGATGCAGAGTTTCTTTATCGGCGTCGGTGCGGTCGTTGCTTCTGCACTCCCTTATGTCATGACCAACTGGTTCGGCGTGAGCAATACGGCGTCAGCAGGAATGATTCCCTTGTCAGTTAAGCTGTCATTCTACATTGGAGGAATTGTCTTTTTCGCCGCCGTTTTGTGGACAGTGATCAACTCAAAGGAATATCCGCCCGAAGAACTGAAAAGATTCAGCGAGGAGGATGGGACTCCGCACCGCAATGAGAATCAGATTGTTTACTCGAAATTTCTAAAGAACGGATTGATCTGGACAATCATTGGCATTTTGGTATTTCTGATATTTTACTCTTTCATTTACATGGATTATGGACTCGGCGTTTTCTTCGGGGGCGTAGCGGCGTTCGGAGTATTGCAGATCATTGCCGGCCTGATCTCAAAGAAGAATGGCTCCACGAATGGCTTAGTCGTCGTAATGAACGATCTTTTCAAAATGCCGAAGACGATGGTACAGCTTGCCTACGTGCAGTTCTTTTCATGGTTCGCACTTTTCGCCATGTGGATTTATACGACCCCGGCGGTCGCCCACCACATTTATGGCGCAACGGACGCCGCTTCGGCTTTGTACAACGATGGCGCAAACTGGGTGGGTGTTCTGATGTCGGTTTACAACGGCTTTGCTGCTGTCATGGCGTTTGTGCTTGTCTGGCTCGCAAGAAAGACGAGCAGGAAAACCGTTCATGCGGTTAGCTTGGTTTGCGGAGCGGTTGGTTTGCTGTCATTTTACATAGTCAAAGATCCGAAGCTCCTTATTATTTCGGAGCTGGGAATCGGTTTAGCTTGGGCATCGATACTTGCGATGCCGTATGCGATTCTGACCGGGTCGCTCCCTGCGGAAAAGATGGGGACTTACATGGGGATATTCAATTTCTTTATCGTCATTCCGCAGATTACGGCGGCTGCAATTCTCGGATTCTTCGTGAGAACCCTTTTCGGCGGCGAAGCGATTTATGCGTTGCTCCTTGGTGGAGCGTCTTTGGTCGTGGCTGCGCTGCTTGTGATAAAAGTGGACGATACGGCATAGGAAGGTGAGAATTTCAGAATGTCTGGCTTCCACCTTGCTTGTTTAAACTCCACTTCTCACTTGATTCTCTACGAGGCCGCACTTAACATCCTCTAGGTCAGCCTAAGTGAGCTGTGGAAAATGAGA
Source organism: uncultured Bacteroidota bacterium (assembly GCA_963768145.1). Lineage (GTDB taxonomy): Bacteria > Bacteroidota > Ignavibacteria > Kryptoniales > JAKASW01 > JAKASW01. Next base: position 12,183 of record CAVYHK010000007.1, read on the forward strand.
ATGCTCAAAACGTTTGTCTGTCTTCTTGTCTTGGCGCCTGCGGCGCATGGACAGGAGCAAAACAGAGTTATCACGGGAGATACTTCAGCGACGCGGCTTTCAATTGCCCAGCCTGTGTGGCAGGTTTCGAGGGATACATTTCTGTCGCCTCTTTCAGTCGAAATCTTATACGGAGATCGCGTCGATCTGCTTCTCCGACCGGGTAGCTTTGCGAATGACTTGGGGCCATGGATGCTTGAGAAGAAAACGGATATCCTGTCCCCATGGAACCTTGAGCTCAGAGACGAGGAAAAGTACAGCACCTGGCGTTCAATTCTTGGGTCGGTCCAAATTGGCGGGGCGGCATATCTTGCGTATCGGTACATCAAGAATCATGGCCTCAGATGAAGTCTGGGGCTCGTAATAATCACTGCTTGTGTGATTGGCCGTTTTCTAACTAGGGGTCGGAAGAAGGGGCGCACAACTGAAGAGAAGAAAATCGGTTTTTCAGAATGAATCTGTCATTTTGCCGTCTTAGTGCTGCACAGTCTGTTATTAATTAATCTCTTCTTACTTCCTTCCCCAATTCTCTGAGCCGTTGCGCGACTTTTTCGGTAACGCTTTCAACCGTCTCTCCATTCGTCAATCTGACACCCGACACGCGTACTGCCTCGTCTATCGTTGGGATCGTTCCCATCAGATAGCGATATATATGGTAGCCGAGCCTGTTGTTATCGTTGAACTCCCTTGTCGAGAATTGTGCTGCAATCTTGTAGGCGGTTGCCTCTAAGCTGTCGTCCGCAAACTTGTTTACCTGGGCAGGGGCTTTCGATGTCATGTTATCTCCGAGCTTTTTAACAAATTAATAGCGACGGGTTATATCTTCAATGTTCATGGTACATGTCGGGAAGAAGCGAGGCGCTGATTGTCTGCTGATGCAGGTTCCCCCGTGCGAAATTGTCTCTACGGGACAACAGTCAAGAATTGGGAAGTCGCCGGCCGGCAAACTACAGCCCTGGATCTCTGCCTTCCCGTTGTCCTTCTTCCGACCTCCGTGCTCCATCCATGGATCCTCCGTTCCGCTCTTCCTCCCGACTCCATGTTTCCGTCCTCTGACTCTTCCCTCTGCTCTCTGACCTCTCGCCTCTGGCTCCTTTCTTTTTTTTCTGTGCCACTTTGCTTGACAATTAATAATAAACGCGTTATATTTAACACAAGCAATGATTGCTTCATTGACATATAGACTCTCCGACCGACGGGCTCGGCGGACCAAGTTGAAGTCGAACCAATGTCGGAAGACTTCATGAACGTTGCTCTTGTCTTTAATGTTAAAAGAGCGAGCACCGTCGAAGTCAACGCCGTCTCTTCTCCTACCAAACTTGTTCCTCCATCTCAATCCGATATTCTCTCCAGTAGCGAGTTAAGCGCAGAGAAAAAAGCTGTCGATAAGTATGCCGAGTGGGATACGCAGGAGACAATCGACGCGGTTGCCAGAGCTTTGTCGCTGTACCATGAAGTCACGCTGGTCGAAGCTGACGAAAATGCCTACGAGAGACTCCGCGACGGAGAGTTCGATATTGTTTTCAATATCGCTGAGGGAATGAACGGCGTAAGTAGGGAAGCACAAATCCCCGCAATGCTCGATTTCCTCGGTATACCTTATACCGGTTCTGACCCGCTCACTCTTGCGATTTGCCTGGACAAATCACGTACAAAGGAGATCTTGACCTACCACCGAATTCCGACCGCACGATTTGTTGTGGCACAGTCTTGCGGAGACGCGTTGAGAGCATCTTTGCGTTATCCCCTCTTCGTCAAGCCCCTTCACGAAGGTTCGAGCAAAGGAATTTACAACTCATCCTACGTCGAGAACCCGACAACCCTCCAACAAGAAGTTGAACGAATACTAAATGGTTACGACCAACCCGCACTTGTTGAGGAATACCTGCCAGGAAGAGAATTCACAGTAGCGCTGCTTGGTAATGGGAATGAATTGAAAGTTCTGCCCCCAGTTGAAATAAGATTTGATTCATTGCCATCAGAAGCACTGCCCGTTTATTCTTACGAGGCGAAATGGCTATGGGATACAAAAGATTCCCCAATTGAAGTCTTCAAATGCCCGGCTCCCATCGACGGTTCTTTGAGAACAAAAATAGAGAGATGTCTGCAGGAAGGCGTTTGAAGTTTTGAAATGCCGCGATTGGTGCAGGATCGATTTGAGACTTGATGCCGGAGGCGAGCCGAACATAATAGAAGTCAACCCGCTTCCGGGAATTTTGCCAGATCCGGAAGAGCATTCATGCTTTCCGATGGCTTCAAGAGCCGCCGGTTTAGATTATGGCCAAATGATGAATGCGGTTCTGGATGCGGCACTAAAAAGAGTGAATGGCGAAAAGTAGAACGTGAAAAGCGCAAATTTCGGCTCTTCGCTTCGAATTGCTTATTCGTAAGTTATTGGTTTTGTTGAACTTATAGAGGCGGCAAATGTCAAGAAAATCACTGAATGGCGGAATCACGAGAGACGTCCGGAAAAAAGATATGCGTCGTCTATGACGAAGCGGCGTTAGACATTACATCGGAGCTTGAATTGGCGTTTAATCGGAAAGCGTGCTCCGAGTGACAAGACGCCATTGCTCGATAGTTCCACGACAAGTGTCGTCGAGCAAGTCGATGCGGTCGTAGCAGTCCTCATGGAAGCCGGATACAATGTCTCGACAGTCATCACAAGTTCGGACATGAACCAGCTCATCGATAAGCTTCGAGAAGAGAGACCGGATTTGATTTTCAATTTCTGCGAATCCATCGAGGGCGATTCAACCAGGAAATGAATGTTGCTGGTCTGTATGAGCTTCTTCAACTGCACTACACCGGAAGCAATCCTCTGACTCTTGGAAGCTGCTTGAACAAGGTCAGAGCGAAGGAGATTTTAACCTTTCACAAAATAAATGTACCCCCTTATCGAGTTTTCAACTCTCCCGATGAGGTGTCGAGAAAGAAGGTCAGATTTCCTGCAATTGCGAAACCGATACACGAGGATGCAAGTATCGGAATTTCCAATTCTTCAGTCGTGTACGATCGCGATCATTTACAGGAATTGCTCGCCACGATGCTGAAGAAATTCAAACAGCCAATCCTTGTGGAACAGTTTGTCGAGGGAAGAGAATTTAATGTTGCCATCGTCGGGAACGATGAAGTTGTTGCCCTTCCAGTTTCTGAGATAGATTTCAGCACGATGCCGACGGGTTATCATCATATTGTGTCTTATGAGGCGAAGTGGATGCCCGATAGCGTGGAATACAAATCAACGGTTCCGATTTGTCCCGCAAAAATAAATCGACGGATCGAGCAGAAGATTCAAAACACGGCGATCCGATCATATCAGGCGATGGGTTGCAGAGATTATGCCAGGGTCGATATGAGAATGGACAAAACGGGAAACGTGTTTGTATTGGAAGTGAATCCCAATCCGGATTTGTCACCAAACGGTTCAGGATTTGCCAGAAGCGCGGCAGCGTTCGGCTGGTCTTACGGCCAGCTCATAGACAACATTGTCCAATCAGCTATTAAGAGAAGGCTTGGATAGAATCAGACCCACCATCCGGGAAGACTACGATTCTATCCTGGATATCCTGAAGCGGACAGGTAATTTCACGGCGGAAGAAATAGAGATTGCCGACGAGTTGTTGAACTCTTTTTTCACTCAATCTTTTGACAGTGGGTATTGGACTTACACGGCGGTGAATGATAAGATCGCCGGCTATATATGTTACGGTCCTACCCCTTTGACCGACGGCACCTATGACGTTTATTGGATCGCGGTTGACCCCGATCTCCAGGGTAAGGGAATCGGAAGTGAGCTGTTGACGTTTGCCGAAGACGATATATCGAGGCACAAGGGAAGGCTGATAACAGTTTACACGAGTTCGCAGGAGAAATATTCTCTGACACGGAGTTTCTATTTAAAACGAGGTTATCTCGAAGGCGCGAGGATACACGACTACTATAAGCCGGGTGATGATCTCGTAATATATGTCAAACAAATATCGGAGGACTAATTTATGGAACTGTGGCAGCAGATGCTGAGGCAGAGTATCGATAGTGCTGATGACCTTGTCAAGAAGTTCAACTTTGATAAAGAGACTGCCGAAAGGCTTAACAGCCTTTTCCACATCAGAATCAACCCGTACTACTTGAATCTCATTCGTTATCCAGGCGACCCGATCTGGCTTCAGAGTATTCCCGATGGAAAGGAGCTTGAAGAAGACGGATTGCCGCTGGATCCGCTAAATGAGGATCACGATAGCCCGGTTCCAAGTATTACTCACCGTTATCCAGACAGAGTTCTTTTTCTCGTGACGAGCCAGTGCTCGATGTACTGCAGGTTCTGCACCAGGAAACGAAAAGTCAGCGATTCGACAAAGATCAGTATGAAATACATTCAGGATGGTTTGGATTACATTAGAGCGCACACTGAGGTTAGGGATGTCATCGTTTCCGGCGGTGACCCGCTTATGCTGACTGATGTCATGTTAGAGAAGGTGCTCAAAGGACTCCGAGAAATTCCGCATGTTGAAATAATCCGCGTCCACACGAAGATGCCTTGCGTTTTGCCGCAAAGAATTACTCCGCAACTTGTGGAGATGATGAAGAAGTATCATCCGATTTATGTGAGCGTCCATTTCAATCATCCATGGGAATGCACGCCTGAAGCGAAACAAGCCTGCGATCTTCTCGCGAATGCAGGATTTCCCCTCGGTAATCAAATGGTTTTAATGAAAGGTGTCAACGACGATCCGGAAGTTGTCAAGGAGCTTAATCGCAAGCTCCTGACGATGCGCGTGAGGCCCTACTACATTTACCAGGCAGACATGGTGAAAAGCACGAATCATTTCAGAACTCCGATTCGCGTCGGACTGGAAATCATGGATAAGCTTCGCGGTCATACTTCCGGCCTTGCGGTTCCGTATTTTGTAATCGACGCGCCGGGCGGGGGCGGAAAAATCCCAATTCTTCCGCAGTACGTTCTGTACCATGATGATGAGAAGATGGTTCTTCGAAACTACAAATATGAAGTCTTCGAATACGCTGAAGTTAAGGACGAACAAGAGCCGGTCCATTCGGATATCGATTCACGGTTCCTGAGGAAATCACCTGTTGTCATTCGGGAGAGAAAGCGGAGAATTTCGAAACCCAAAACCAGAGAGAAAGTAAAGGTAGAGCTGGACACGCCGGTTGAAGGATAGACTTCTTCCGATTTCTTAAATCCGGAGTTCAACCAGTCTTGCGAAGGTTCCGAACCTTCGCAAGACTTAATTGTGGGGAAAAAATTACCAAATGAGATGTCTTTTGGCGCTGTCAACCGTGATGGCTATTTGCGTCGCAGTAGCTAAGGCACAAGTTCCCAACTGGGCAAAGGAAGCCGTGTGGTACCAGATCTTTCCAGAACGATTCCGGAACGGGGATCCCCGAAATGATCCGACAGCAAAGGACGGTCAGGTTAGTGGCGGAGAGTGGCAAGTATCTCCCTGGACGAGCGACTGGTACAAGTTGCAGCCGTGGGAAAAAAAGCGCTCAAACAACTTCTATGATGTTGTCTTCGACAGAAGATACGGCGGCGATTTAGAAGGGATCATCGAAGAGCTCCCTTATCTGAAAACACTCGGCGTCAATGCAATCTATCTCAATCCGGTTTTCGAATCGCCCTCGCTTCACAAATACAACACGGCGACTTACATTCATGTCGATCACAACTTCGGCCCCGATCCGGCAGGCGATTTGAAAATCATGTCGGAAGAGAATCCTGCGGACCCCGCTACCTGGAAATGGACATTCGCCGATAAAGAACTTCTGAAACTTGTGAAGAGAATCCACGAGATGGGAATGCGGGTGATCTTCGACGGAGTATTCAACCATGTTGGCACTGATTTCTGGGCATTCAAAGATGTCGAGAGAAACCAAAAAAAATCAAAGTATAAAGATTGGTTCGTTGTAAAAAGTTGGGATGATTCCACGAAAGGAACGAAGTTCGATTATGTCGGCTGGTGGGGAGTCAGGTCTCTGCCGGTCTTCAGAAAAGATACGATTACGGGACTTGTCCATGGTCCGTATGAACATGTCATGGCGATCACGAAGCGGTGGCTGGCCCCCGATGGCAATCCTGCAAACGGTATCGATGGATGGCGATTGGATGTTCCGAACGAGGTACCACATCCGTTCTGGAAAGACTGGCGGATACTTGTGAAGAGCGTTAATCCGGAGGCGTACATCGTAGGAGAAATCTGGGATGACGGTGCGCCCTGGCTGAAAGGTGATGAATTTGATGCGGTGATGAATTATCAATTAGCAAAGGCGGTGATGAAATTCTTCATCGATAAAAAGATGTCTGTCGGGCCGAGTCAGTTTGATTCTACGCTTAGAGCGATCAGGAATTCTTATCCCGACAGCGTCGATTATGTCTTGCAGAACCTGGTTGACAGCCACGATACCGACCGGCTCGGATCGATGATAATGAACCCGGACCGTGAATATAATTCCGACGACAGCCCGAGAAATAACCCGAGGTATGACGTGTCCAAACCTGATGCTGCAGCAATTCAAAGTCAGGAGTTGATTGTCCTTTTCCAGATGACATACGTTGGTGCACCGATGGTTTACTACGGTGATGAGGCGGGGATGTGGGGAGGAACCGATCCCGATGAAAGAAAGCCGATGTTGTGGCCCGATCTGAACTATGAAGACGAACGGGGCTTATCTCTTCCGGGAGGCAAGAGGGAAGGGGCAAGAAATGTTTTCAATCAAGAGCTGTTCAATTTCTATAGGACAATGATTCATGAACGCGAGTCAAATCCCTCGCTCACAATCGGAAGCTACAAGACTCTTATTGCGGACGATCAGAAAAAAGTCTTTGTTTTTGAAAGGAAATATGGAAGTCGTGAAGCGATTGTCGGTTTTAACTTATCCGGCAACAAACAAACAATTGCACTTGCATTGCAGCAGGGAATTAACGTCTACAAGGATATCCTAAACTCAAGGAGTTTTACGACAGAGAACGGCTCGCTGAATGTTGAGATAAAGCCTAACTGGGGTGTTTTGCTCGTAAATCAATCTGAGTGATAATCACTCCTCCTATTGTAATGAGTGCACCGAGCGCGAAAGGCAATGCGATGCCTTGCTTTAAGAAAACATAGGCAAGGATTGCGGTAATTACAGGCTGTCCATTAGTAAAAACCGCAACTTTACTTGCCTCGATTTTGCCTAGGGCATAGTACCACAGGACGTAGCCGGCGATCGACGTGCCTAGCGATAGATACAGGACTTCCATCCATTGCCCGCCTGACAACGCTGAGTACTTGTATCCGATCGATGACCATATCCCCATTGGCGCAAACATTACCGTTCCAATAAGAGCAGTGAAAACAGTGCTGTTGATTGCCCCGTGCCGCACAACCAGCTTTCTTCCGAGCGTCGTGAATGTTGCCCAGGCCATCACTGCCACGAGGATTAGTGCGTCTCCCTTGACGTGTGATAGTTCGATGCGAAATCCATTTCCTTCAACGGAGCCTTTGGACATTACTATCATGGCCACTCCGGTAATTGCCATGGCCGTGCCAGCGATCTTTGGTAATGTTATTCTTTCATTTAGATAGGTTCGCGATAGAAGCATCACGAAAATTGGTGTGAGTGCATATAGCAGTGCACCTTCCGTAGCCGTAGTGTACTTCATCCCGTAAAGAAAGACGAATTGGTTCAAAGAAACGGAAATGAAACTCAGAAAGATCAGGAGAGCTAAGTCGCGTCCTCTGTACCTGAATGGCAGTTGTGCATAAAGCATGTACAGGAGATAGACGATTCCGGAAATTATGGTCCTTAAGAATGTGAGGTTCGGGGGCGGGATTGACTGGGTTGCTTCATTTGCAATGATGTAATTGCCGCCGGAAAGAAGAAGCTGGATGACTAGAATTATGTATGGATTCATGGAGACACAAAATTTTGTGTCTCTGCATGTGGAGGCATCACCGGAAGTTTTCTATTATTCCGGAAAGTGTATCCAATCTGAATCCATCCTGGCCAGCTTCAGTCAGGAGTTGATCATAAATTTTCTTGTAGCCGGGGAAATCAATTGGATCGGTTAAGGAATTGTGGAAAAGAATGGCGGCCGCTCCATTTATGGCTTTCGTTTCATTGACAAGGACCTTCATCTTGTTTAGGGTTTGGTCGGTGGTAAGATTTCGAGAATCTGCAAACGTTCCATCCATGAGTAAAAGAGGCAATTCAGTCACGGATGAGATTCTGTCTTTCTGAAAATTGTACAAAGGAAATGGGAATGCAACGCTATTTCGGAAGCCCGCTTTGCGGGAAAAACCGAGCGTACTGTCGCGTTTAATATTGGCACTTTCCCAAATACTCGTTGTTTTACTTGCGGTGAATTTTAAATAATGCTGCCGAACCGAATCGATTTGATTTCCCACCAGTCTCTCAAGTCTCATCTTTTCAGCAATAAACTGTTCGCCGTCTATGTAAGTCTTCATGCTCGGATGTATCCCAATCTCGAATCCACACTCCGTCAGGGAATGGATGAAATCCCTCAAAGGCCGTGATCGGTAATTATAATTAATGTCCTGTTTTCCGGTCGTGCCTGTCTTGATGAAGAATGTAGATCTGAGTCCTTTCTGAATCTCCAGGCTTTTCAGAAACTTCAACCCACTCTTCGGAGGATCGTATCCTCCAACTGCCAAAAAAGGATACAGCAATTTGAGGGCACGCTCATTCAGAGTGAGGTCCTCGACATTGAGGATCGCATGGCCAAAGATGTTTCTTTTTATCATTCTCAGATTGAGCGAGCTGGTGTAGTCAACATCGTGAGTGAGTGCCAGTGCATAATCTGCGCCATCATATTTTCTTGATTCGATCTTTACGTCAAAAAAAGACTCCAGTTCCTTTTTCAGGAACAATGAATAGTAATTTACCACGGGAAAGTCCAGAACGCCGAGCTTGTCCTGCAATGAGTCCATGGCTCGAAGTCTGTCGAACTCATCTCTCTCAAGACTGATCAAATCTTGAAATTCAGAAGCGAGAATGAAAGTTGCGGCAGCGATGTCAAAGTCAATCGACGCATCTGAAACCGGGAACAGTCTTGGTAATTGTTTGCCGGAAAACTCAAACCGGTCAAGCTTCGAGATATCGGGGAGCTTAGAGTTGTTAATGCAATCATTAAAATCACCCGACGGTCTTAGACAAAACAAATTCTGTTTGATCGGAGGGAATTCGTTTCCATAAAAAAAGTTGAGCGCACCTTCTTGAATCACATCAGAAAAGATGAGTTCAGCGCGAAGAGGGCGGAACAGAAGGGTAAATCCATACTCTATTTTTCCCCTGACATGCTCACCGATGTTGATGACAATGTTAATTTTCATGAAAAGAAAAGTTTCATCACGTCAACGATTAGCATCGGATGCTTTATCACTGCCTGCTTGAAGAGATTACCGAGAGTTTGTTGCGGTTCGGGCAACTTGGTGATTGCGTCGGCTATTGAATTGAGGTCGTCATCTTTGAACTTATAGATGACTTTTTTGATCTCATAGTATCGATCGTGCCGGCTGCCGAGCGAGTTCATCCACTCCGTTTCGTAGTTCGCTATCAAGCGCATGTCATTTTTCTTGAGAACCTCTGCCGCGATTGTTCCAGCAATCCTTCCGCCGATCATGCCGCTTATTATTCCTCCCCCCGAAACAGGATTCACCTGATGTGCTGCATCTCCGACCAGCATCAGTCCCGGGGTAGTCATTTTATCAAGTGAGTCCGCGCATGGAACACCGCCGGCGATCTTCGTCAAGATCGAGGCATCGGGGAAGGTCTCCTGCATGAATTCGTCGAGGAACTTCAATGCATGTTTCTTCTTGCTCTCGTCCGCCGCAATGCCGAGACCGATGTTCGCGGTCCTGTTACCTTTCGGGAAAACCCACAAGTATCCACCGGGGGCATATTTCTGTCCGAAGTAGAAATAACATGTTTGCTCTTCCACGTCGACGTTTGCGGCAGTGATTTGTGCCGCTGATTCCATGTCGTGCATAGAAACCGTCGTATCTATTCCAGCCCATCTCCCGACTCGCGACTCAACGCCATCGGCGCCAATCACAATTTTACTTTTTATGACACGTCGCTCACCGTGATATTGAACGGAGACGCCGTCAACCGTACCATCATTCCGGGTTACTCCGTCGACGTAGGCTTTTGTGGCAACCTCTGCTCCTTCATCCGCTGCAATTCTTGCCAAGATATAGTCGAAGATCTTTCTGTCTAAGATATAACCCACTCCTTCGATGTTCGGTTTGACGATTTTTCCATTAGGTGCGACGAGTTTGAAATTTCTGATTTCGTTTGCGATGAATTTCTTGTCGGGCTCAAGGAACTGGACAAGGCCTTCGTGATCGACGGCTTCGCCGCAGCGAACTGGCACGCCGACCTCCCGATCTTTTTCGAGCATCAGGACTTTTGCACCTCCTCTGGCAGCAAATCGCGCCGCCGTGGAGCCTGCAGGTCCTGCGCCGACCACGATCACATCATAATATTCTTTCAAGCAGCAACTCCCGCGGGCTTCATCTTCGACCCATCTAGTTTGAATTCGAATACCTCAAACGGGCAGGCCCATTCACATTTCCGACAGTTTGTGCAGATTTCGTCGACAATTGAAATCCGGCTCTCGGTCAAGTCAATACAGTTCTCCGGGCAGACACCGACACAACAACCGCACAAGTCACATTTATCTTCGTGTATCTCGATCATTCTTTCTCCTTGACAAAACAGCGACTCACCCTGGTAGTGCGCCGCTGTTAGGTCACTGAATATAATTCACCGCGAATAAGGTAAACAGTCCATTTTGAATCAAGTATTGGCTAGAAGGATGGTTCCTCATCAATGGAATCTGGAGGGCTCTGCGTCGAAGTTCTCAAAATCTCGAAGTACTGTTCCAAAAGACTCTTATCGCGATAGGTATCAGTGAGAAACCTCTTTCTTTCGACAAGTGCCTGATACTGTGTGTCAAGCTCTTCTGTCGTCAGTCCTTTTTTTTCTGCATCTCCAGTCTTTGAATTGAGCAGCTTTAGCTGTTGCTCAATTTGTTCGAGTTCGACTGAAATGAGAAGCTGCGCGATCCATTTCAGATAATCCGGTGTTTCACTGCTCGGTCTTATCTCTTCCCACCAGACTTTGCTCCGCTGCGGAGTCGCGAAAGCCAGCTCGGCGAAAGCTTCGCGAATGTCTTCTACTGTTATTTCATCAATCACGGCAGAAAGCTGTCTCCCTGACAGTCTCGCTTCTATCACCTTCTGGACTATTTCCTTGCTGGTCGGATTCTGGATATCCAGATTGTCGATTTGGTTTACTATGACCTCCAACAGTGGTTCGTCAACATTAGCCAGCAGGCTTATCAAGTCGCGTTCAGCAGGCGATAAATGATTGATCGCCCCCGATTGTCGAGAATGAACCCCAGATGGTTGGTAGCTCACCGCTGGTCGTCGAGAGTTCGGTTTTTTCTTTTTCAGTTCCTGATAAATCGCATCCTCACGAAGTCCGAATTTCTCTGCGAGGTCTTTCACATACAAATTTACCTTGATGGCGTCGTCAACTTTCGACAGCGACTCGACTATGGATTGAATGACAGTGAATTGGTTTTGCTGTCCTCTCCGTTGAAGAAGCGAGGCTTTGAATTCCACTACGTTCACACCTTCATGAATGAGTCGCATGAATTCTTCGCTTCCTTGAGAAAGGACGAATGTATCAGGGTCTTCCCCTGAAGGAAGTTCGACGATAAAGACATCTAGACCATGCTCCAACAAAATGTCTGTGCCTCGAAGCGATGCATCTTGTCCGGCAATGTCGGCATCATAGACCAGGAAAACATTCTTAGTGTATCTTGAAATATACTGGATCTGCTCGATGGTCAGCGCCGTTCCGCTTGATGCGATAACATTTCTTATCCCCGCTTGGTGAAGTGCGATAAGGTCGGCGTATCCTTCAACGAGTATGGCAGCGTCTTTTTCGATTATGGCGTCTTTGGCCTGATAGATTCCGAAAAGAGTTTTCCCTTTGACGTAAGCCGCCGTCTCTGGGGAGTTGATATATTTTGCTTTCTCATCCCCCCTCAGAGTTCGGCCGCCAAATGCGATTATTCTTCCGCTCGGCGATTGGACCGGAAACATTATGCGTGCGCGAAATCTATCGTGGTACCCGGAGCCATCCTGCCTCTTCAGAATGAGACCGGATTTTTCAATTACCCTCTCGTCGATCCCTTTCTTTCTAAGATAGTTGAGAAGCCCGTCCCATCTGTCGGGAGCATATCCTAGCATAAACTTTTCTACGGTTTCTTCGGTGAATCTCCTCTTTTCTCGCAAGTAGGAGAGCGCGTCAGCACCTTCGTCCGAGCGAAGCATATCTCGATAATACCTGTTGGCTTTTTCGTTTACGTCAAGGACCTCGTCGACATCGTTTTGCTTTTCCCTGTTATAAGATGGGAGAGTAATATTTGCGCGGGCGGCAAGCTGTCGGAGTGCTTCACTGAAAGAGATTTTCTCGTACTGTGTCAAAAACGTAAAGACATTTCCGCCGACGCCGCAGCCGAAGCAGTGGTACAACCCTTTTTCTCGATTCACCGTGAATGACGGGGTTTTCTCCGTGTGGAAGGGGCAGAGTCCAAGATAATTCTTTCCGCGTTTTTGCAGGCGCACGTATTGGGAGATTACATCCACAATGTCTGTAGCCTGTCTGACATCTTCCACGGTGCTATCTGAGTTGAACTTCTTCATATATCCCAAGTTTAGATTGCGTGGTGCAAAGAGCACAGTGCGGAGCGCACCGCCCCAGGCACACTTGCGTTTTTCTATTTGTGCCCGCGGTGACAGAACTTAATCAACGCATGGACGAGATTCAACTTTGTGGAAAGATGATGAAAATTGATTCCTGACTTTTCTTGAATTTTATTCTCATGGGTGATAACTTTTCATAGCATGACAGACAAATCGCTTTTAGTTTTCTCTCGGACGCCGTTGCCAAAGGAGGTACGGACAAATTTTGTACCACCATTAACACACGAGGAAGCAGCGGAGTTTCATGCATCATTTCTTTTTGACCTCGTGGACCGGGTAGTCTCGCAGTTCCACGTCCATCCGTACATTTACTTCGACCCGGCCGACGCGAGGCCTGATTTTGAACATATTTTCAGACATGCGGGATTTGATTTCAATTTGAAGCCTGCTAGCGGGGGCAAGTTTTCCGACAAGATTTCCAATGCTATTGAAAATATCTTCTCGGATGGCGTCAAGAAACTGATCTATCTGGACATTGATGCGGCGCTTGTTTCATCTCAGGAAATCAAGCATGGATTTGAACTCTTAAGTCTGGACGACGACGTGATAGTGCTAGCTCCCGATGTCGCCGACCAGCTATATCTTATCGGGTTGAAGAAACCTCACATTCAGATTTTAGATGCATTGAATGCCAAAGATCCGTTTGAGGTTGCTCTGAAAATTGCGGCTCCGCTCTCATCGATGATGTTCACCTTGAGCAGGTTTCAGTGTATCCGCGACCTTGCCGGCCTGAAGAGACTTTATAAATCGTTCCTGAGCAACGGTCAGGTGATTGAAAACGCCCGCCGCACAACGGGGTTTCTGCAAGGCCTCAAGGAAAAATACGGCCAGATCTAATGTCCGAACAATCCGTCGGAAAGTTGGGCATTCTCGGCGGCACTTTTAACCCACCCCACATAGCACATCTCATTGTTGCCGAGAGCGTTCGTGACCAGTCTGAAGTTGGACAAGGTTCTGTTCATCCCGGCTGCGACGCCCCCTCACAAAACGAACATTGAAATCATTCCTGCTGAACAACGATCACGGATGCTCAGACTTGCGACCAAAAGTAATCCGTTTTTCGGAGTGTCGGACATCGAGCTGCATAGAAAAGGGCAGTCTTTCACCATCGATACGTTGATCGAGCTGAAAGGTCGGTTTCCGAAGAGCAGTTTTTATTTTTTACTGGGAATAGACCTTCTTATTGATTTCGACACCTGGAAAAATCCGGATAGGATCCTGGAGGAATGTACCCTTGTGGCGATGAACCGTCCAGATGCCGATCTAGCCAGAGTTGACAAAGAGTTGCTGCGCAAGGTGGAGCTTGTTAACGTACCCAATCTCGATATTTCATCTACGATCATCCGCCGGAGAGTAAAGTCGGGAAGATCGATAAAATATCTGGTTCCGGAAGAGGTTGAGAAATATATACTTGAGAATTCTATATACAAATGAAAGGCTGAGAACGAACGGCTGGCTTGCTGATAGTTGACAGTCGAGCGCTGGAAGGTTTGGCAGGATTGAAAATGCGCAGGTGGGATTCTATATTAGATATCATCGTTTAACAAAACTTTCAAATGGAGTATTAAATGAAGAATTATCCTAGAGGGATCCGTCTGGACAGGATACTGGCATTTCTGATTGCTACTATTGCTGTCTCATTTGCCCTTGTCGGTTTTCAGTGCTCCTCAGCAGAATTGACAAGTGCGAAACTATACATGCAAAGAAGCGAGTGGGACAGAGCCGAAGAACAGCTTTTGAAAGATGTGGCAAACAATCCGCAGGATGAAGAAGCTTGGTACTTTTTGGGCAGAGTGCGGGGAGAGAAAAAGAATTGGGCAGGCATGATGGACGCTTTTCACCAGGCACTGAGCATATCAGATCAGGATAAGAAGGATATTATCAACGTTGAAGAACACTACTGGATACAATTGTACAACGAAGGAACAAAAGCTCTCCAAGTTGGAAAGGACACTAGCTCTTACTACGACAAAGCAATTTCGGCGTTCAGGAATTCGATACTTGTTGAGCCGGACAGTTTGCTGCCTTACAAGGGACTTGCTTACACTTATCTCAATATGGCAATGGAAGACAGCGCCATCGAACCGCTGACTTTTCTCTGGGGCAAAAATAAGGATGAAGATGCGGCAAAATTCCTGAGTGAAGTCTATTATGAAAAAGGACAAAAGCTCAAACAAGATTTTCAAACCATCAACGAAGACAAATTAGCTTCCATAAGAAACTTAAACTCCTTTCAAGAGGGAGCGAGCGAGGAAGAGGTTATAGCGACGATTGGTCAACCGGATCAAAAAGGTGCGGTGACGGAAAAGGGAAAGAAGAAATCCGTAGCCGCTCCTCAGAATAACGTTTGGGTGTACAAGACCTACGGATTAACTTTGACTTTCGATCAGGATAGGTTAAAGACAAAGAAGATCGATTTTGTTTACAATCCACAGATCGATTCCACAAAATATCAGATGGCAATCGTTCAATTCAAGAAAGCGCTGGATATTCTTTTACCCGCCACAAACCTGTACACGGAAGATCGAGAGCTGATGACGGTGTTGACAAATTGTTATATCGCCGCGGATATGGAGGAGGCGGCAACCGAAACATTCAAGATGGGCGCGGTGAAGAATCCCGATAGCCCCGATTTCCAATACAATTATGGCGTCATTCTATTGAAGGCCAATGATTTTGAAAACGCCAGCGCTCAGTTTAAGAAGGCAATTGACGCCGGCAACGCGATGGTGGAACAACTTAAAGACAAGTTGTCTCATCCGGATTCTTCGGCGAACAAGGAAAAGATGAGTCAGGGCATAGACAGAGCCCAATCTACTATTTGGAATGCGACTTATAACCTAGGTGCTAATTACGTAAACTGGGGTGTTCATATTCAGAGTACAGCTTCGCAAAACAGTGATCCGGATTCGTTGCATAAGGCAGTGAGCGCCAAATTCGAGCAAGCCCTTCCTTATCTGGAGAATTATGCCACCTATAAACAGGATGACCCGAATCTCTGGGAACTCCTTGCGAAAGTATATGCCTTCATGAACAATGTCCAAAAGGCACAGGAAGCGATTCAGAAGGCCGATGCATTGAGGCAAGTTCATTAGTCTGCCGTTGCTATTTCTGTTATCATGCCGCCAAATTTCTTCCTCGCTGTTTTCAGGGCGGCATTTTGTTTTTGTCGGATTTATTGAAGAGCCCAAATGTGAATTGAGGAGCCGCTAATGCCAGAAGAAAAGAATGTTCCACAGCAGATCAACATCGAGCTTGGTGAAAAAGAGGCCGAAGGGATCTATTCAAATCTCGCGATCATCTCCCATTCGCCGGCAGAGTTTATCATAGACTTCACTCGACTTTTGCCTGGCGTGCCGAAGGCGAAAGTGTTTGCGAGGATTATAATGACGCCGCAACACGGAAAGATGCTCCTCAATGCGCTTCGGGAGAACGTCGAGAAATACGAGCGCAGCTTCGGCGAAATCAAAGTGTTCGCGGGTCCCGTACCCAACGCCCCCTTCGGTTTTCAGCCGCCAGGAGCGTGAAAAAAAGAGAAGAAAAGAAGCTGAGCAAATTAGATGATAGGAAATTGAGGCGTAATCGGGTTTCTATCTCCCGTTTTAAGCTGTGACTTGAAACAATTTCTCTTAATAGTTTGTTAAGTAACTTAACTGGTGAGCGTTGGCTAGGTATGGGTTATTCCGAAGCAGCCAAGTCGAGAGCGGCCTAATTCATTCATTAGATATTGGAAGGAGTATAGTATGAGGAGGAGATTGGTACTTTCTGCTGTTGTCTCTCTTCTTGCACTTTGGGGGTGCTCGAAGTTCAAGGTTGCGCCGTTTGTGGCGCCTACATGGGACACACAGTTTTCAGCCCCTCTCTTTGACCGCACTTACACACTGGGAGAAATCCTTTATAAGGACTCGGTCACGACCGCGGGCGGTGACACCACGTACCTGGACACGACATCTTCGGGGATCTTTGAGATTTCCAGGAGTCAAGCCATTAAAGGCATCCCTGTCGGAGACAACCTGGAAATGGCATCGGTTCCAGGGGCAACCTTTTCTCAGACTCAAGGAGACTTCACGATTGATTCCCCAGACTCGATCCATTATGGAATTCCAAACAAGGTGCCTGCTAACACGACGACTCTGGTTCCAAAATTTCAGTCAGACACATCTCTCGCGCCCACGATCGGGTTCAAGAACTATGCATCTGCTACAATTAGCAACGGCGTACTCCATTTGGCTATTCACAATGGTTATCCTGCGCCGGTTTGGTTCGCAAACGGAAAAATATATATACTGGATGCAGCGGGCAATCCTATTTCGCTTCCAGTCGATACCGTTCAGCCCAACTCCACATGGTCCGCAGATATTTCATTGAATTACCACACTCTTTCGCAGAGTCCTAACGTATCCTTCACCTACGGTTCCGACGGGCTGCCGCCTCCTCAAACTGCGACCTATGAGTCTGATACTCTGCTTGCGATTTCCATGTCATTTAGCAAGCTGGAAGTATCAAAAGCGTTTGCTAAAGTGCCACAACAAAATCCCATTGCTCTGAGCCAGAGCATTGTTCTTGTCGCCGGAACCAAAGTGAACACTGCGAACATCAAGAGCGGTGAGCTTGATTTGACTATTACCAATGGTTTTAATATGTCCCTTAGTCCAGTTGACCTGGTAATCAACAGCCTCGACAGCCAGGGTGTTGCGTTAAAACGGACTTTCAATCTGGACTCAGGTCAGTCAATTTCCTCTACCATTGATCTTAGCGGATGGCAGTTGAATATGTCCGATGCCGGCGTGCCGACCGATTCGCTTCACTATACAATCACCGTTGGAATCCCGGGTTCGAACAACCGATTTGTTGACGTTGACAGCTCAAACTCTGTGAATGCCACTTTTGGCATGTCTAATCTGGTGTTCAGCTATTTTAGCGGAGTGATTCACCCTCTCAATACATTTGAAATTGCCAACGACACACAGCCGATAGACCTTGGTGATTTTAAGAAAAATCTTACCGGAGGGATAACCCTGGAGGGTGACTCCACAAAACTCGATTTGAAGATAAGGAGCGCGGGTTTTCCATATCTGGTTCACTTAAGTCTTAAACCGTTCAGCAGCGTCCTTCCAAACCCGGCAGTGGATTCGGTGGACACGTTTGTAGTCATCCGTCCGGATCAGCCGAACATTGTCGGGATCGGCTCGAGCTTCGTGAGGGCAATCAATAATTTTGCAATCAGAGAACAGAAAATACCTGATGAATTCATAATCGGCGGTTCCGCCATCGTCAATCCCCAAACAACGGACCTTCCGGCGAACATCCGGCCTCTTTATACGCTGGATCCAAATGCGATCGGCACTATCGCGGACACGGACAAGATAAACATAACGAATACCATAACTATGCCTTTGGAAATTGGCATAGTCAATGGCTCGTACACCGACATGACTAGTAAGCCAGCCTTCGATTCTTCGTTGAGCGCAAAGTTGGGCGAAGTGGATAGCGGAGATGTTCATTTTGATATCACCAACGGTCTGCCCCTCCAGCTCAAGTTTATTCCTCAGTTAGTCGACACCAGCTATGCGGACTCTGTCACGACCCTCGACAGTATTGTCGTTGCGGCGGCCCTATTGGACAATAACGGGATCGTTACAATGGCAATTCCAAGCCAAAACAAGATCATGCTGAGTCCAACTCAAGCCAAGAAGTTCAGCAGATCTTATTTGAAGTTTAATTTTTCGGTGATCACGCCGGTAAGCGACCCGACGGATTATCCGAATGGTGGCCAGCCAGTTCCGTTTTCTAAGGACTACAGCATAAGGTTAAAAGTTTACGCTGACCTTACTTTCAAAGTCGACAAAAACTTAACAGGCGGAAAGTGAGGCTGCCATGAAGAATATTTTGATTGTCTCAGTTTTGATTCTGCTGCCGCTCCTCGACGTGAACGCCCAGCAGATTGCGAGTGCAAGATTGACTTCGCTCGGAGGCTTGTCCACCGCTGTTTCAACAGACATCGACGCAATCGGCACAAATCCTGCTAACTTGATGGCCGTTTCAAGAGGGACCGTCGCCATTGAGTTCTTGCCGCTCGCGATCAATGCGGGCTCTGATTTTCTAAGCCTGAATCTTTACAATAATTATATGACTGGAGTAGTAGACAGCGCGGGAAACACCGTCGGTAAACACCTTACAGATCAAGACAAGCAAAACATACTTGACGCCTTTCCCGGCGGAATAGGGAACTTCAGGACAGACTTGAACATTCGAGATTTTGGTCTCAGCGTCAGATTGCGTAACTTCGCGCTGGGTTTTTCAGTCGATGATAAGGTTGGAACGCGCACATCGATTCCCAACTCCCCCTTCTCACTTGTGCTTTACGGCTTGCCGTGGGGGTCCACTCTTTCGCTGAACGGCTTGGCCCTTGAGACATACTGGTACAGGACTTACAGTGCAAACTACGCTATGCGGCTTCCCGACGTTTTTGGAATTCCTAAGAAGATTGCGAGCTCATTCGAAGTCGGAATAGGAATCAAGTATGTAACCGGCTTCAGTTATAGCTTGATGCAAGTGACAAACACGTCAATCTACGTGGATTCGACAAACGGAGCCTACTCGGAAGATGTAAATCTGGGCCTCAACTCGACGCGTGCAGGTTTGATAAGCAGAGTTATTTCGAATTCTGCTAAGAGCACTGTGGGGGACACGAATATCAGCTTCAACCCTTTCAAACCTCAGGGGACGGGTCTTGGAATCGATTTCGGGTTGACCGCGCAAGTGGTGAATTTCATAAAGGTTGGCATTAGTTTCACAGATATCGGCTCGATTTCATGGTCCAAGGATGTGATCTATACAACGGGCAGGGACACGTCATTCGTCTTCGGAGGATTTGGTCCTGCCAGAACCGATATTCCTGGCTCGAAGAGCAACATTGACAGCTTGAACACTGCGTTCAAGGATTATTTCAAGAACAGAGACTCGGTTGGTTCGAGCTTTTCCACAAGCCTGCCTACAAAAATGAACATTGGTGCAGCAGTTCAACTGGATGAATTGTATCCGAAAATTCCTGGTCAGCTCCTGTTTGCGATAGACTACCATCAAGGATTCAATAGCCAGTTTAATAATTCAACTATACCAGAATTTATCTTAGGTTTGGAGTGGAGACCCATTTACCCATTTCCTATCAGGACCGGGCTTGGCTTTGGTGGCACTTACGGCTTCAGATGGTCAGCAGGATTCGGCTTCGATCTGTGGGCATGGGATATCGATATCGGGATCGGCACTTTGAATGCGCTCGTGGCGCCGGCAGCGACAAAGAACGTGGCGATAACGTTGAGCATACTGAAGTTTAGATTTTGACAGACTTGATCCCGGGCCAAAGTCGCCTTATGAAAGTTAACCTTGCGAGTGCTTAGAAGCTCTCGCAAGGTTTGAAACTGTGGCTAGGTTCTGGGCGTGAAGAGGTCCTTTGCGGTCCGTCTAATTACCCTTTTTCCTGTTCCACTATGCTTGATTGCACCCTCCCAACTGAGTATTATAGTACTGAGAACCTCTACTATTGCTATGACAATTGTCGCAGACATACTTGATTTCTTGTTCGTATTTCTCCCACTCGCTCTTTTGTCCCATCTTGCCTTCAGAATAGGCCTTGCACAGGGGAGAGGCAGAGGGGGCACGCCACTTTTCGTCGGTAGTTGTGTTGTGGCTTTCGCATTTCTATTCAAGATCTATTTTGATTTCGTCTTTGGAAGCACAGATTCTTTCTGGCTTTTCATCCTGACATTTGTGACCTCAATTGGCTTGGCCTTCGCATTCGTTGGGACGAGCCGCACTTATTCCTTTCTTCTTGTAACCCGACTGAAGGAGAATAGGTACCCGACAAGAGGAATGAAAATTGGGGGGATTGCGGCGCTTATTTATGCTGCGGTGTTTCTGCTGTACCTGGTGCTTGTGAAACACCCTGCATACCTTAGCTTCAGTGAGGTCTGTTACCTTTTGAATCAGGTTCTCCTCTTCGGGATCGGATTTCTTGTAGCTGAGTTCTTCGATATTGTGGAAAGGCCGTCACCATCGGCACAGGCCAGACTTACCAGAATTCTCTCAATCTACTATTTGATCGGGCCTTTAATATGGTTAGCTGTGATCAGCTCCACGAAAAGTCTTTATGTGCCCCCGGTTCTGAGAGTGTCTATTAACTTTGTCGGAACAATTGTCTCTTCCGTAGTCGCTTTAGTCATCCTGCGATTTATCCGACTACATCTCCCGATTGTGCTGAGACAAGTCAGGTCCAACTATTTAGATACTCTGAGGGTAAATGTTTTGCGCGATCTCTATCTAGTCGGAAGCGGAATTACCGTTTTTATCTTCGTGATATTATTATTGGCTGAGTCGTTCTATGAAAACCTCAGAATATCTACACTTAGAGGTTATGCCGAATCAAGATTATCTACGACAAAATTAGCGGCTGCAAGGATGAGATCCACATTGCAGGATGTGACCTCCAAACTTCAGGGCGCCTTAGAGTCAAGTGATCGTAAACTATTCTTGTCGAATCTTCACTATCATAATGATTACATCGATGTCGTCGGCGGTGCAAATGAGAAGGGACAAATTACCTTTCTGAGGAAAAGCAGACTTGTTGTTTCCGATTCAATGATAACGTCGCTTCTGAAGGAAAACCAATTTCAAGATCGAGACGTGTCAATTGCAGTTGTCAAGGACAACAAACCTGGGCTGGAGTTCTTCGCCCTTGTAAAAGGCAAATCGAGCAGTGATTCCATTAAAAGCGACTTCGCATTAATCAGTATTCAAAAAACAACCCTGGGGAATGCGCTAAGCATCGACAGCATTGATAGTTACTCTGCACTTGTGTCGCTCGGTTATGCTGCCGTTTACTCTCCAACGGATAAGGATATCAGCGAAAATTTTCGAAGGATAATTTTAAGCAAAAACAATCTGGACATGAATGAACTCTCAAGTAACCTGGGAGCATTGTCCAAGTCAAATTTTGAGGGGTACGAGATCCTCAGAGGCGAAAATCCTGCAGGCGTGGGTGAATATTACTTACTCGTCACTTCTCCTTTGGAATTCGAGAACTACGAGTGGATACTCACTTCGTTAGAACGCGAAGATCGTGTATCCCAGCTTTTCCAGCCAACGAATTCTCTGTTGATACTGGCAGGTCTTCTGATACTTGGTCTTTTCGGAGGAGGCGCGCTGCTGATTTACGTCTCCTTCCGATGGTCGATGAAGCTGGAAAAGGAAGTGCAAAGGAAAGTGCTAGAGCTCCGCAGCTCCGAAGACAAATATAGACGGATAGTGGAAAATCCATATATCGGCAGCTTCATAATGGTCGACGGCCGGATAATATTTTCGAACACCCGCCTCGCAGGTATTTTAGAGGTTGGAGTGGAACAGCTTTCGGGAAGCGATTTCTTTTCTTTTATCGATGAGAAAGACGTCGAATCGTTGAAGAATATTTTTGAGGCGATCGTCGCAGGCGAAAAATCCGGCGACAAATGGCAGGTTGAAGCCAAGATAGGTCCGAGCAGAAGTGTATCTCTTTCTGGTTATTCCAGCATAATAAACATAGGAAACAAGATGGGTGTTCAGTCGCTCATCATCGATAGCACGAACGAGCTCCGAGAGAAAGAGAAGATGGAGCAATTTGAAAAACTAGAGTCCATGGCTACACTGGCCGCCGGGATTGCTCATGACTTCAATAACATTCTGCAAGTTGTCCTCGGTTCGTCTCAACTGCTCCAGCGTAAGCTTAATGATCCCGAGCTGATAAAACATGCCGAGAATATTACCAATGTCGCCATACGGGGAAGCGACCTGTCAAAAAGGCTCTTGACCTTCGGCAGGCAGAAAGGCTTGGAGGAACGAAAAGTATTCGATATTAATTCGATCATCATTGAGTCGCTAAAAGTGTTTGAAGAAACATTTCCAAGAACTATTAGGATTGAGACACAACTGAATCCGGACTCGGTTAATGTCGAAGGAGATCAGAGCCAGATCCAACAGGTGATCTTCAACCTTGCCGTGAATGCCAGAGATGCCATGGCGCACGGCGGAACTCTGACACTCAAGACTGAAATTCGAGAAACGTCTTTGACCGAGGCGGAGATATATCAGGTCGCGCAGGGCAAGTACGCCTTTATCATGGTGAAAGATAACGGCGAGGGAATTCCGCCCGAATTAATGACGAAAGTGTTCGAGCCGTTCTTTACAACAAAGGAGCCCGGCAAGGGTACGGGATTGGGGCTCAGCGTCGTTTATGGAATTGTCCGTTCTCACAAAGGATTCTTGAAAGTCTATAGCGAATTAAAGAGGGGAACGGTTTTCAACATCTACCTCCCTTTGACTTCTCAAATCGAGAAAGAGGTCTCACTACCTCAACGCGTAAAAGAGCCCGCTCTACCCTACGGGAAAAGGATTCTTTTCGTTGATGATGAAGAGGGAATCAGGGAAGCAGCACAATTCCTTCTGGAGCAGGCGGGCTTGAGCGTGGTAACAGCTAAAGATGGAATGAAAGCCATTGAAATCTACAAGAGAGAGTGGGAAAAGACTGACCTGGTTGTGCTCGACCTGAACATGCCAGAACTTTCCGGCAGGGAGGTACTCGAGAATCTTTTTATTATCAATCCTGAGGTTCGAGTGTTGATTTCGACCGGATACATAACGTCAGAGGAGAGGGCAGGTCTGAAAGGGGTTGTCGAAGTGATAGAGAAACCCTTTGACTTCGACCAGCTCATTGAAAAAGTGAGGATAGCACTAGAACGACCCGACTTTAGCAAGCTATGATTCGTAAGTCGCAAGATCGGTCGAGAAATGCGCTTACGATTTGGGAAAGAAAAAAATAGAGTATCCCGGGTCTGGTCGGTGAATTTGCTTATTCATCGTTCATGGCGCCGGCTCGCGAACGGAAAGATGTAGCAGCAGGAGTGGGATGTCCAACTTCGCACTGCCTGTTCGCTTCGATTGGACAATTGACCCGCTGACAGAATCCCGAGTGTCCCCGTGTTCCTAAGGCGGCTAGGTACCTCTTCCTTTTGAGGTTTTCACCAAACTCTTTCTTATATTTCATGAGATGGAAGAAAAAATTGCAGCGGCAGTAGAGAGACTGAACGCACGAAGGGAAGAGGCGAGAGCCGTCCACGTTAACCAAGGTGACAGCAATGCGGTTTCCCTGCTTCTCACAAAGGCTGTTGATGAAGCCATTAAGCTCGCCACTGACTCGGCGGAAAGCGCCGATAAGATTGCCGCAGTGGCAGTGGGTGGATATGGAAGAGCTGAACTCTGTCCACATTCCGATATTGATATTGCTTTCATTGTGACCGGTGGAATTGAGGGGAGTTTTCTTGCCCAAAGGGTCATGCATTTCTTATGGGACATGGGACTAAACATCGGCCATTCGGTGAGAAACATCGGCCAAGTCTTAGATACATATCAGAATGACCACGATAGCTGGGCAGCCACGCTCGAGTATCGATACGTCGCTGGGAGCAAAACGATTTTCGAGAGCTTAGATTCGGCTATTCGCGATTTTGTGTCAAGCAACGATGACCGTGGATTCGTAACCTCCACCCTCGACGGGATAGTAGTTCGCCACAATAAATATGGTAAATCGACTTCACTCCTCGAGCCTAATGTCAAGAAGAGTGCCGGCGGCTTGCGTGATCTTCACGCTATACTCTGGATGTTTAGAGCAATGTATCCTGACTTCCTTCCCGTTCCGGATTATTCAAATGTGACTTTAGCTCTTTTGGATCTCCTCGAAAAACTCTTGCAAAAGGAATTCATAAATCAGCTCCAATTTACTCATACACGCGATGCCTTTGAGTTCGTGCTCAGGACGCGGCAGAGTCTCCATTATCGATCTTCGAGCCTGAATGATCTACTGGATTTTGAAATACAGAAGAAAGTCGCGGCGGATATGGGATATGTAAGCGAGGACCACTCAAAAGGCGTCGAGACATTTATGGGGGATTATTACCGTCATGCCCGCAAAATATACCGTCTCAATCAGGTTCTTTCAGACAAGATCAGAGCGATGCTGAATCCTAGGCCTTCTGTCGCACAGGTAGTGTATCTCGATGATGATTACGCGCTTGCCGGCGGCAAGATTTCTTTTCAAAGGGATGTGGGCAGAGACGCGGTTCGGTTGTTCAAGGCATTTCAGCATAAGGCAAATACTGGTCTGCACTTCGATGAAATCGTTCACGAGACTATAGCCCAAGAGCTTGATGTTTTTAGTGAGCCTGAATTTAGGAAGTCGAAGGAAGCAGCATCCATATTCAAGTCGATTTTGTTATCCAAGAAAAAGGTGGCGTTTACTCTGAAATCGATGAATGAACTCGGAGTGCTTGGCCGATACATACCGGAGTTCGGCAAGCTCATCGGATTCTTCCAGCATAATGTGTACCACTATTACACCGCCGACGAACATACGCTGACGGCAATCGAAAACCTGGAAGGCATCGAGGATCATGATCCGATTCTTGGTGAGCTTCTGGGAAGTGTGCTGAGGCGGGACACGCTGCTTCTCGGCGTTATGTTCCACGATATAGCAAAGCCGATATCGATCGGTACGCATGAAATCGTCGGCGTGGAAGTGGCGGAAAAGGCGCTTTCACGAATGCGGTTCGACGATATTATCGATGACGTGTGTTTTCTCGTGCGCAACCATCTAAAGATGGAGCAGGTCGCATTCAGGAGAAACATCGGGGACCCGGAAACGATTTACGCGTTTGCACAAATCTTCGCAAACAGCGAGCAGTTGAAGATGCTTTACCTCCTTACTTATGCTGATTTGAGCGCGGTTAACCCGGGCGTCTGGACAAAATGGAAAGCGCAATTGCTTCACGAGCTGTATAAAAAATCTCTCCGTATTATTGATGAATCGCTGGACGCCGAAGGAGTCGTTTCTCTGCAAGAAGAGCAGCGCGGTCGGCGTGAACAAGACATCATCGGTAAAATGCCTTCGGGGAAATATGATGCCGTTCGAAAACATTTCGATTCCATAAAGAATGATCTGTACACTGTCATATTTGAGGACAGGGAGATAGTCAGTCACATAGAGGTCATAGAATCAAATTTTGAGACTGTGGACATTCGCTTCAATCAAAATGAAGACTACACCGATGTTACTATTATTGCTCATGACGCTCCGTTCCAGCTTTCACGGTTCTGTTCATCTCTCAGTGCGAACGATGCAAACATAGTAGATGCAAATGTCTTTACGAGGGACGACGGAGTGATCATCGACCGGTTCAAAGTCTACGATAATATCACGAGGAAGAATCTCACTGAAGCACAGATGCAAAAGATTGAGTCCGACCTGCGCGCGATTCTCTTAGGTAAAACGGATCCGGAACAACTGTTTGAAAAGCACCGTTCCCGCTGGCAGAGAAAACTGAAGAATGAAATCAATCCGAATATCAAAGTCGACGTCCAGACCAGCGAGACGAACGATTTCACCTTGATTGAAGTTTTCGCCCCGGACTCACTCGGCTTTTTGTACAAGGTGACTTCTGCGATTTCTTCTGCCGGGTTAAGCATACATTTTGCAAAGATCGCGACACGAGTTGACGGCATAGTTGACACATTTTATGTCTTGCGGAACGACGAATCAAAGCCTTCGCCGCACGAGCTTGACTCACTGAGGGATAATATCATGCGGATCATTAACGAGTCAATCGAATCCGAACTTATCTTCAAGTGAGCTCCCCACAAATTCCAGGCATAAATCCTGAATCACCGATCGGCGTCTTCGATTCCGGGATTGGCGGACTTACCGTGGTTCGCCGGCTAATTGATTTCTTGCCGGAGGAAAACATCGTCTATTTCGGAGACACAGCGCGAGTTCCTTATGGGAATAAGTCATCGGATGTTGTCAGGGAATATGCAGCTCAGGACGTGAAATTTCTGCTTACGAAGAAAGTCAAGTTGATTGTGGTGGCATGTAACACAGCGTCGGCCGTCGCCATGGACGTTGTCAAGGCTCATTCGGCCGTTCCGGCTATTGGAGTTATCGAACCCACAGCGCGAGAGGCAATAAGACTTGTGGGTACGCGAGGGGTAGGGGTGATCGGGACATTATCAACTATAAATTCCTGCGCTTATACGACGGCGCTGACAAACATTAAACAGAATATTAATGTGATGACACAGGCATGCCCACTTTTTGTGCCGCTTGCTGAAGAGGGGCTATTCGAACATCCCGCCACTGATATCTTAGCTCGCGAGTACCTTTCTCAATTCGTCGGGAAGATCGATGTTATGATTCTCGGTTGTACCCATTACCCTCTTCTTCGCAAAGCGATCGCACGAGCATTAGGAAATGAAGTCAAGCTGGTCGATGCTGGTGAAGCGACAGCAAAGGCAGTCCGCGAACTTCTTTCGTCCTCGGATATGTTGAATCAACAGAAATCGAAACCACAATACGAGTTCTACGTGAGTGACTTTCCGCAGAAGTTTAACGAGGTTGCAGAAAGGTTTTTAGGCAGGAGACTTGAGTTTGTAAGGAAAGTTTAGGTTTGTTCGGGTGGACTAATAGTAGCCAAATGATATTCAATCTTGGCCCATTGTCTTGAGAATCCGGCGCCTGTACCACTAATCCGATTTGCGATATCCGGGGGGTCCTTTCTATTTCACTCTCTCACTATCCGAAGATTGGCGTATCGTAGCATCAATTGCTTTTTCTGGTTTGCGCTGAAGAGAACGACGACGCGTTCGTTGTCTCCCTTCCCATAAACATCGATCACCTTGCCTTGTCCAAAGAATTGATGTTGAACCATACAGCCGACTCTTATTGGCGGCATCTCGGGTTCTTTTTTTGTTTCGGGTTGCTGCGCCGCGCCTTCTTCGGCTTCTTGCCCAACGTGATCCAATGTTGGGAAGATGGAGCTGAAGGCAGTTCCTGTTTCCCACAAGGATCGTTGAACGGCAGCTCTTCCGCTGTGCTCCTGATCCAATAATTCGGATTCTATCTCGGAGAGAAATCGTGATGGAGATTGAAAAGATATTCTTCCGAACCGGTATCGTTGCTTTGTGTGCGACAGATAGACCTTTCTCTTCGCACGCGTTATCGCAACATAGAACAAACGCCTTTCTTCTTCCATCTCGTCTTGATCCTTTGACGAGAGTGGGAAAAGTCCCTCCTCGAGACCGCTCACGAACACGACGGGGAATTCCAATCCCTTCGCGGCATGAACAGTCATGAGGGTAACCGAATTTCGTTCCGTGTCCCACCTGTCCACGTCAGCTACCAATGCCACCTCGGCGAGAAAATCCATTAAAGTCCCTTCGGGATTTTCACCGTGGAATTCTTCTATCCCCGCAAGGAATTCCTGAATGTTCTCGATGCGGTTCTGAGCCTCCGGAGTGCTTTCATCCTTCAGCGTCCTTATGATCCGTGTTTCATCGGTCAATGAACGGATCAGTTCGCTGATGGATAATTCATCTCTGAGCTTTGAATATTTTTCTATCAGTTTTCCGAACTGTTTCAGTTGGTTTCGTTGTCGCGGCTGGATCTCGACGATCTCATCGATTCGCGCCAAAGCGTCAGTGAGCGGAATTTTGTTTTTCTGCGAAAAACTGCGGAGGTAGTCTATGGTGACGTCGCCGACGCCCCGAGGCGGAAAGTTCACAACTCGAAGAAATGATTCATCATCAGAATGGTTCAAGATCAGCTTCAGGTAAGCGAGTATGTCTTTGATCTCTTTTCTCCTGTAGAACGCGACACCACCGACTATCGTGTAAGGTATTCCACCACGATTGAATGCCTCTTCCAATGCTCGCGATTGATAGTTGGTCCGGAAGAGGACGACGAAATCTCTCAGCTGCAGTTTTTCTTTGATGCTTTCGTCCCGGATCTTCTGCACGATCTTGTAGCCCTCGTCGCGGTCGCTTTCGCATTCCAAAGCGGTCAACTGCTCGCCTTCACGGTTCTCGGTCCACAGTTTCTTATCTAATTTTCTCTTGTTGTGAACGATCACGGAGTTTGCTGCCTTGAGTATCTTACCTGTCGACCGGTAATTCTGCTCCAACCTGAAAACTTTGCAATTAGGATAATCGGCCTGGAAGTCGAGTATGTTTTGGACATCTGCTCCTCGCCACGAATAGATGCTTTGAGAATCGTCTCCGACCACGCAAAGGTTCTTGTGCTTTTCTGCGAGAAGCTTGAGCAACATGTACTGCGCCCGGTTTGTATCCTGGTATTCGTCGACTAAGATAAAACGAAATTTGTTCTGGTATCTTTCAAGAGCAGCATGGTCGCGGTTGAAAAGAAGGATTGGTTTGATCAAGAGATCGTCGAAATCCATCGCGTTGTTCTTCTTAAGTCGATCATCATAAATGGAATAGACCTGCGAGGTGACCTGTTCAAGCCTGCTCTTGGAGGATTGTTCCATTTGCGAAGGGAGCACCAGCGCATTTTTCAGCTTGCTAATCTGCCAGCGGATTCCCGCGGAGGGATAGACTTCTTCAGAATAATTGTTCTCTCTGAGAATCTGCTTGATTGTTCTTAACGAGTCTTCTTCATCGTAAATCGTGAAGTTTGACGTATATCCGATCTTCTCGGCTTCCATTCTCATGATTTTTCCAAAAAGGGAATGGAACGTTCCTATCCAGTTAAAATGTCGTCTTTGACCCGGAGTCGTGTCTGCGTCAGGCCGGGATCCTTCGCCGTCAAGCTCAAGCAGTTTTTCGATCCGGCTCCTCATCTCGTTCGCGGCTTTGTTCGTAAATGTAAGGCAAAGGATGTTGCGGAATGGAACCCCTATGGAAACAAGATATGCCACACGATAGGTGAGAACTTTAGTCTTGCCGCTTCCCGCACCGGCAATGACTAACTCAGGACCTTCTACCGCTTTTACCGCTTCGATTTGTGCAGGATTTAAATCTCTTAGAAAATCTGTCCTCATTGGTATGATTGCGTAACAAACCTCGCTCCGACCCTTCCCTACGAGGAGGCGGCAGAGTGAAGTTTCAAAATCTCATGAGCAAGAGCTATCTGTTCTCTCACTCTTTTCGGATTCGTTCCACCGTAGACATCGTGTCGTTCTATTGAACGAACAGGGTTGAATATTTGGAAATAATCTTCGTCAAACGATGATGAAAAAATTCTTAGCTCTTCCAACCGAAATTCGCGCAGTCGTCGATTCTTGTCAATTCCGTGGAGAACGACCTTCCCGACAATATTGTGGGCATCACGGAAGGGAACGCCGCGCTCGACAAGATAATCGGCAATGTCAGTGGCATAGATAGAATCATCGACGTTTCGTAACAAATTCTCCTTGCGAACCTTCAGGGTGGAGACCACGCCAGTGAAAATCTTCAAGGCAGATATCAAAGTGTCGACGGAATCAAAAAGCGGCGCCTTGTCTTCCTGCAAATCCTTCGAATAGGTGAGGGGCAAGCCCTTCTGGAGAGTCAGGAGCGAATTCAGGTTTGCGATTGTTCGTGAAGCCTTTCCCCGGATCAGCTCGAGCGAGTCGGGGTTCTTCTTCTGAGGCATCATGCTGCTTCCGGTGGAGTAAAGGTCATCCAGCTCGACAAATCCAAATTCGGTAGAGCTCCACAAAATCAAATCTTCAGCAAACCTGCTCAGATGAACCGCGGTCTGAGAAACAGCGAACAGTACTTCAGCAATAAAATCTCTGTCGCTTACCGCTGCTATGCTGTTCGGCGAGAGCGACTCGAAGCCGAGTTCCTGTTTCAATAAGTCTCTATCGACTTTGATAGTTGATCCTGCAACGGCGCCTGAACCGAGAGGCAACACGCAGGTTCTTTTTTCGCTCTCACTGAATCTCTCGAAGTCGTTCTCAAGCATGAAGAATAGTGACATAAAATAATGGCCCAGACTCACAAGCTGGGCTTGCTGCAAATGGGTGTATGATGGTACAACTGCGGAAATGTTTTCTTCTCCGAGCCTCACAACGGAAGCTTGAAGTTCTCTGATAGCGTTCTTGATCTTGCCGACCGCCGAGCGGAGAAAGAGGCGTTCATCAGTTACCACTTGCTCGTTTCTGCTTCTTCCCGAATGGATCTTCTTCCCAAGGTCCCCAACTTTCTCAACAAGTCTTCTCTCAATTGCAGTGTGGATGTCTTCATCTCCCGCCTTGAACTTGAATCTCTGTGAGACGAACTCCTTCTCTATTTCTCCAAATGCTTTTCTTATTTTTGCCAACTCAGACTTCTGAAATATTCCGGCTTTTGCGAGCGCAACCGAGTAAGCTCTGCTCGACTCGATCTCTTCCTTCCAGAGTCTCCTGTCGAAGGAGAGCGAGTCATTGAACTGCTCCATTAGTTTAGATGAGTTCTTTGTGAACCTTCCGCCCCAGAGCTTTGCCATGACTAGATAAGCTCCAACTTCCAAATCCCAGGTTCCAAACAAAAACTAAATTCCAGCAAGAAAAAGCTAAGTAGAGGCGACAACTTTTTGTGGTTTGTATTTTTGCTTATTGGAACTTGTCTGGAGCTTGGAGCTTGGCGTCTTGGATTTATCATTTGAGTGGTGTAAGGTACTTCTTACTGGACTTGATGTCTTTTTGGAAAAGTTCGTAGAGGTTTTTCCAGACCTTTCCCGGTTTTCCATCGCCGATTGTTCTACCGTCATATCTTACGACAGGCGCCACAAACAACGACGTGCTGAGGAATATGACTTCGCTCGCATTGTACGCCTCGGTCAGTGGGATATTCTCCACGCTGACGCCGCTGATGATCTTCCTTCTCTGAAGATCGGGAGCAAATTCCAGAGCGCGCGCCAGCGTCGTGCCGCGCAAGATTTTTTCCTGAGGTGGAACGCGAACAATGCCGTCCTTGCCGACCACCACGACATTCTTATTCGAGCCTTCCGTAATGTTCCCGAGCCCGTCGACTGCTATTGCGGAATCGGCCCCGCTGTTCTTCGCTGCTAGCTCCATCAAAGCGTTTGAAAGATAATCCACGGACTTCACCTGAGGGGAAATCGGTGAGCGCATTCCGGTAGGACTAGTCACGACTGTCATTCCCGTCTTGTAATAGCGATCAGGCGGAGCTGACCACTTGTCAAGGAGCACATATAGATTTGGTGATATTGCCTCATGAGGATAAACGCTCATGCTTCCATGTCCGCGAGACAGAAAGAACCTGGCGATGAAATTCTTTTTTCCGGAGAGGATTCCGAGTTCTATCGCAAGATCCTTTAGCTCTTGCTGGGCAAACGGCGGTTGTATGCCGATCGATTTTGCTGAGAAGAAAAATCGTTCTATATGTTGGTCAAGCAAATAGTAATTTCCATCTACACAAAGCGCATTGTCAAACACGCCGTCTCCTCGATGAACAATGTGATCGTCGATCGGGACCGACATCAGGAATCGATCTCGCGTGAAGCCGCCGAGGAACGTAGAATAATAAATATAGAAATTCTCCGAGTCGGGGAGTTCCTTCAAAGCATCCGAATACTTTACTTCGTGCAAAGGCAGTTTCATTTCTGTTCCGTCGTGACCCGGGGGTGCCGTGAAGGCCTTCCGTGGACCTCGGAGTTGACCTTCATTGAAAGCCCAAACAGGTCAATGAAACCTTCCGCCTTCTTCTGATCGTAAATATTGTCTTGCGAAAACGTTGCGAGGTTCTCTTGGTAGAGTGAGTAAGGACTCTTTCGACCTGCGACGATAACATTGCCTTTGTAAAGCTTCAGTCGAATCGTCCCGGAGACGAACCGCTGTGTGGAATCTATGAATGAGTCGATTGCTTCTCGAAGAGGAGCGTACCATTGTCCATTGTAAACCAGCTCGGCGTACCTCTGGGCAACGATGTCCTTGTAGTGCAGCGTATCTTTGTCCAGCACTATATGTTCAAGCTCGCTGTGGGCCTTATAAAGAATCTCACCACCCGGAGTCTCATAGACGCCCCGCGATTTCATTCCGACCAATCGGTTCTCGACAAGGTCTGTTCTTCCGATGGCATTCTTTGCGCCGATTTCGTTGAGCCTCTCGAGGAGCTGGAGCCCCTCATGTTTCTTGCCGTCAAGTTCAGCAGGAATCCCTTCGTGGAATCTAATCTCTATATAGGTGGGTTTGTTGGGTGCCTTCTCCGGCGATCTGGTTCTTATGAACATTTCGGATTTCGGTTCGTTCCACGGATCTTCAAGATCGCCCCCTTCGTGGCTCAAGTGCCAGAGGTTTCCATCTCTGCTGTAGATTTTTTTCAGAGTTGCTTTGATCGGAACGTTGTGCGATTTTGCATATTCGATTGCGTCTTCCCGCGATCGGATCTTCCACTCTCTCCAGGGTGCGATGACTCTAAGATGCGGCGTGAAGACCTTGTAAGTTAGTTCAAATCTGACCTGGTCGTTGCCTTTTCCCGTACACCCATGGGCTAGCGCATCGGCTCCTTCCTGCTCCGCAATCTGTGCCTGGTACTTTGCGATGAGTGGTCTGGCGATCGATGTGCCTAGCAAGTATTTCCTTTCATAAATCGCGTTCGCTTTTATGATCTTGAATAGGAAATCCTCAACGAATTCTTTTCTAAGGTCGAGCAGATAGAACTTGTCAGCGCCGGTTTTTTTGGCCTTTTCTTCGAGTCCGTCAAGCTCATCGTCCCCTTGTCCGATGTTGGCGGCGAAGGCGACCACCTGACAGTGGTAGGTCTCTTTGAGATAGGGGATTATTATTGAAGTGTCAAGCCCACCCGAATAGGCGAGTACCACTTTTCTCACACTTTGCAACTCGATTCTCCTGCTTTGGAAATAGAATTTACTAAATGAACAAATTAGATTATATTAAAAATGAAAAAAAATTAAAGCCTTTTTGAGGGATAATCCTTGACTAAATGGCACGATTCCATTAAACTTAACCTGAATAAAACATCGAAAGGAGGAAAAAATGACAAAATCGATGCGTGCAGTTCTTGGGCTCATAGTTGCGTCGTTGATGGTTGCGGGATGCACAAAGTACGCTGACAAGACTCAAATGCAGCAGATGAGCGACACGAAGAGTGAGGTCTCGTCACTCCAGAAGCAGATTCAAACTGCACAACAGCAAAAGTCAGATCTCCAAAAGCAAATTGCAAGCAAACAGGACCAAATCAAGAAATTGCAAGAAAATGAAAGTTTTTCGCAACAAAAATTGCAAGCAGCACACCCAGACACAACAAAGACACATTAACAAGGAGCCATAGATGAAAAGATTATCGTTATTCGCCGTAGTCGCGATGTTGTTCGCGATTTCTTCTTTGGCGTCCGCGCAGGATACCACACAACAAGAGATGAAGTTCGACGAGTGGCAGGCTCAAATAACCAGCTTGACAGCTCAACGCGATTCACTGAAAACCGTATTGAATCAACTCAACACTGACGTCGCCAATTTGAAAAGTCAATCGGCAAGCATAGACCAGCAGCAGCAAGCTGAGATGCAGAAATATTTGGGCATACTGGGTGCGACACAGTCAGATATGACTTCATTCGATCAGGCGCTTACTTCACTCGCCGGGCAGATTGATAATTTCAACAAGATGTCTGATCAGGATCTTTGTGCTCACCAAGCTGATGTAAAGACCGTCGGGCCACAGATTGATTCGTTGAAGGCGAGCCGCCTCGCTTTGGCTGCGGAGTTTTACACGCGAGTCCAGGATCTTCAGAACAGCTATGCACAACTTCAAGCAAGAGTTGCTAATTGCGCTCAGGTTGCGGCGGCTGCGATGAAAACATATACCGTCGGCACATGGGCGCGGAATCGAGATTGTCTGTGGAACATTTCTAAGAAGGAGACCATCTACGATGATCCTTGGAAATGGCCGAAGATATATGTGGCAAACCGCGACCAGATGAAGAATCCCGATTTGATTTATCCGAAAGAGGTTCTGAAAGTTCCCGAGAATGCTCCTCTGAACGATAATGAGAAAGCTGCCGCTAAAGCCTACTACGCCAAGAAGGCAAGAATGTCTAAATCAAATTCTGGAGAATGAGTTCCCTTTCTAAAAAAGGTACTTAAACGGTTAGTTCAAATACTTATCTGAGCGCTCCTATCAAGAATTTTGGTGAGCAGGAGCGCTTTCTATTTTCCTACCTCAAAAGCTAATCTTGGACCTCATGGGTATTGTCGAGAAACGCATAAAGATGTCGGGCGTCGATGCGGTGGCACTTCTGGGCATCAATGATTCGAACCTCCAAATCATCGCGGATAGATTTGATGCCAATATTGTGGTTCGCGGAGACAACATATTGATCAAAGGTGAAGAGTCGGAAACAGATCGTGTCGAAAAAGTTTTCAAGGAGCTGATGTATGTTCTTGAAAAGACTGGTGTGCTGAAGGCAGACGACGTCGTCACTGTAGTTGAGCTAGTATCGGGGGAAAACACGAAGCAGGAATCCGGTGACTCGCGGGACATTGTCGTATTGTCCGCGAGGAACAATCTCATAAGGCCAAAGACTCCGGGACAACGGCAATTAGTGAGAGCCGTGGAAAAAAACGATGTTGTGTTTGCCGTCGGTCCTGCAGGAACCGGCAAGACCTATTTGGCCGTTGCGATGGCTGTCGCGGCGCTGAAGAACAGGGAAGTGCAGAAGATTGTCCTGACACGGCCTGCGGTTGAAGCGGGTGAAAGTCTCGGTTTTTTACCTGGTGATTTGAAAGAAAAAGTCATACCATACTTGCGGCCCTTGTACGATGCACTCGATGACATGTTGCCGCAGGATAAACTGAAGTCGTACGTAGAGAAGGACATTATCGAGATTGCACCACTCGCATATATGAGAGGAAGAACTCTTGGCAGCGCGTTTGTAATCCTGGATGAAGCTCAGAACGCATCAAGTATGCAGATGAAGATGTTCCTGACCAGGCTCGGAGTCAATTCGAAGGCAATTGTAACTGGGGATATTACGCAAATCGATCTTCCACAAAAAAGCTTAAGTGGACTTGTGGAAATACAGAAAGTGCTGAAAGGTATCCACGGAGTTAGTTTTGTCTATCTTGAAAAGGCCGATGTCGTAAGACATAAGCTCGTCAAGGATATTATCGACGCCTACGAGAAATACAATAGCTGGGATGGCAAAGACTGAAACGAGTTTCAGGTAGTGAATCTCAAGTCTTGAATTTACCGAGGACCTCTTGCGCTGTAATTTTGGAATTGAGAATTTGAGATCCGGAATTTTCTTGAGACTCGTTTTTCACCGGCAAGTCGTATTATCTTACTCACAAATCTTAACATGAGCATGAAAACAAATTTGAACAAGTTTCAACCAGTGTTGAGTAAAATCCTCTTTGCTATTTTTCTGCTTATTTCTTCAAGCGCGCTCGCTGGCGGCAACAGGGTCCTCATAGTATATGAAGGGAAAGACAACCCGGGTAATCCGGCAAAGGGGGACGGGCTTCAATTGGTTCAGCTTCTAGGCCACTTCGATCTGCAGAAAACTATGGTCGCTGCGGATGATTACAAAACCGGCGAGTCGAACAAGTTCGACTGTCTTTTCTTCATCGGTTTCACAAACGACTGCGTCCCCCCCGACAAATTCCTCGATGATGCTTACAATTTCAAGGGAACTCTGGTTTGGCTTGGAAATGGAATCATCGCGATGAATGCGCATCACAATTTCCAGGACAAATATGGGTTCGTCCCTGAAAAACTCGACTCGACAACAGGTTTTGAAAGCGTTGTCACGACGGACAAGAATTTCAAATTTGCAAAGGGGGATCATTATCTCACTGTCCTTTCCATCGTGGAGCACAAGAAGGTCGAAATCCTGGCGAACGCCGTCGCTCCGGGGCACATCGTTTTGCCGTATGCGATTCATTCGAACAATTTGTACCTTTTTGGCGATTCTCCATTCTCTTATATGGGTGCAACCGATCGCTACCTGTTCTTTGCCGAGAAGTTGCATGATATTTTGAACCAGGAACACGATGAATTCCACGCTGCACTTATTCGAATAGAAGATGTCCATCCTTTGGAAGATCCGAACAGTATCAGAAAGATTTCGGATTTGCTTTACAGTGAGGGAGTTCCTTTTCTCATCGCAGTTGTTCCATTCTATGTCGATCCATCAAACAACGAGCGTGTATCCCTTTCCGACAAACCCGATATGGTTGACGCTCTTCGTTACGCAGAAGCTCATGGTGCAACAATAGTTATGCATGGTGACACTCATCAGTATCATGGGGTAACCGCGAGTGACTTCGAGTTTTGGGATGAGGCGGGGAACCGCCCGATAAAGGACGACAATGCCGCCTTCGTCCAGCAGAAATTGGAAGACGGAGTTGAGGAGCTGATGCGGAACGGAGTCTATCCGCTCGCATGGGAAACCCCGCACTACGGCGCTTCTGAAATCGATTATGCGGCCATCGCCAAGGTATTCTCAACGGCTATCGAGCAGAGAATTGTGATGAATGACTTAGATTACAGCCAATTCTTTCCGTATGTAATCAACCAGGACATGTACGGCGAAAAGATAATTCCCGAAAATCTTGGTTACGTTCCACTCGGTACAACTGAGGAGGAGGAGCAAGCGGTCCAAGACATTTTGACCGCCGCGAAGGCGAATCTATATGTTAGGGATGGTTACGGGACGGCGTTCATTCATCCGTTCATGCCAATTAACTTGCTGAAAGAAATTGTTGACGGGATTCGCGATCTCGGTTACACCTACGTTGACCTCAAAGACAGCAATAACTCTGTTAGGCTTCCGGACCGGGCGATAGTCTCAGGCAAAGGGTCCATCTCGTGCTCTATTGAAGATCAGTACTTCAAAGAAACCTACCTTGATGAGAATGGGCAACGTGTCCGGTTAGAGGTAACTTCGAACAGAATGACGGGCGATATTAAGAGGGACTTAGACTTGAAACCGGGTTGGATTTATGCCGCTGAGCCCGTGGAGTACCGCGAAAAAGAACTGGGCTTCATCGATAGAATAGGAATCATGGCTCGTGATTTTTGGAAGGGACTATTCCCGGAGAAAAAGGTGATAACTCCGGCAGTTGCGGCTATAGTGTGGGATTCTACGGCGACCGGCGGCGCATTGCACGACGAAGAGAGCTATGTGACAGCTTTGAACAGCGTTGGAATCCCGGTGGATACGCTCTCTGTCAGTAACCTTGAGGCAACGAGAAATTACAATCTATTAGTTGTTCCGTACGCTTCAGCCGAACATTTGTCCGATTCGTTGTACGATGTGATCGATAATTTTGTGTCTAATGGGGGCGCGCTGATTACCGACGCAAAAAATCCTCTTGCTGAGGATCTTGGAATTAACTTCAGCAAGAATGAAATCAGAGTTGAAAAGGTCCGTGACCGGCTTTTCCCAGAAGAGTTGATGACGTGGGGAACGTCCGAGACGGTTCATCGGATCGATGTTCAAGAGAACGATGAGATAGTCTGCACGAGCGCCATAAACGATGCACCTATTGCGGTCGCCAGAACCTATGGTAAAGGAAAATTTGTCTCACTCAGTGCTCGATTCGATCCGGTCACCGATGGTGGATACTCCAGGTTTCCTTATCTGATAGATTGGATTAAGAGCTATCTTCACTTGTACCCGACCTTGCGGCGAGACTACGTAGAGATGTATTTCGACCCGGGTCGTCGCAGATCGACCAGCGTCGAAACCCTTGTCAAACAGTGGGCGAGCAGGGGAATCAGGGTGATCCATGTTGCCGGATGGCATGAGTATCCGAAGTTCACGTACGATTACGATAGGCTGATCCGCTTGTGCCACGCCTACGGCATCGTGGTCTATGTCTGGCTCGAACCCCCGCAAATCAGCCAGAAGTTTTACAATGAACATCCGCAATGGCATGAAAAGAACTACAAGGGGGAGGACATCAGGCCTGATTGGCGTTATCCTCTGACTCTGACAGATACGGCCTGTCTCCGCGCAGCATCGGATTGGGTTCGCAGTTTCCTAACGTCACACGACTGGGACGGAGTCAACATCGCAGAATTATATTTTGGGGGCTTAGGAGCACCCGGGAATCCGCAGTTTCTCACCCCATTTGATTTGAGTGCGCGAGAAATGTTCAAGAAGAAATATGGCTTTGATCCGATACAATTATTTCAGCCGAGTTCCCCGCACTATTACAAGACTTCACCACAGGATTGGAAGAGTTTTACCGACTTCCGTGTTTCGCTTGTTACGGAATTGACCGCGCATTTTCTTTCACTCGTGACGGACGCTTTTAAAGATAAACCCGGGACGCAAATTATTTTGACAATTCTGGACCAGAAAACGTTTCCTGATTTGAGAACTACAATCGGAGTCGATGTCGATGACATTATGAAATTGAGGAACGATTGCGGTTTCGCTTTGCAAGTTGAAGATCCGCAATCAAACTGGAACACCGATCCGAGAAGATATATTGGAATCGGCAATACTTACCGGCGACTCCTGGGATCGGACTCTTCGAGCCTCATGCTCGACTTGAACATTTATGCGCTGCGCGATTCGAATTACGCAGGCATTTTTCCGAGCAAGACCCCGACCGGAACAGAATCGTACTTGCTTGTCAATTCTGCTGCCAGGTCTGCTCCTCGAATGACAATCTACGACGAGGCAGGAGTATTGCCGCAGGATCTTGCCGACTTCCCGTACGCAATCGCTACGCGAGCAAACGTGGAAATTACAGACGATGGTTACGAAATCGATGCGCCCTTTTCCACTTCGATGAGACTCAATTCTGATGTGAAGTATATATTGGTCGACGATGCGACCACGTTTCCATACCAGCCCGGCTATTTTGCAATCCCAGCCGGAAAACATCTCGTCAAGATCCAACCGGCAGGTGTCAATCCTTTTCAAGATGAGATGATGGCGTCCCATATCGAGGCGGCTTCTTGTAATATTCTAAGCGAGAGGACGTTCCAGAGAGGGGTGGAGTTTACCTACGATTCGCCAACTCGTTGTGCGGTGTCGTTCGGAAAAATGCCCTTTGCCGTGTTCGTCGATGACCATGAAATATCTTTCTCTGTCGCACGTGAGGAGCAGCATTACGGAATAATTTTGCCGCCAGGACAGCACAAAGCTCTGGTGATCCTGGAAAATGCTGTTTCCTATGGAATAGACGTTACGAGTCTTTGGTCGTCGGCACTCATAGCAATTTTCGGTTCATTTGCCGGCGGGATACTTGTTGTACTGTACGTCGTATCTAAGGTGAGAAGGCGCAGATTCGGGTTCCCGAACGGGCTAGTCGGAAAACCGGACATTAAGGGAAGCGATTCTTGATCGGGTCAGGGGGAAGGAGGGCATTCGCTCGTGTATGATTTTGTTTCCACTCTCCTGGGTGGATTCTTTGTCCTGTCGGTAATCTTCATCTGGTTCATGATCGCGTACCAGTTAATTCTGACGATAGCGGGGTTCTTTCATAATTCGAGTTCGGCGAAGGAGAAAAGGGCTATCGACGGAATGACACACCTTCAACAGCCTAAGGTCTGCGTCCTGATACCGGCGCACAATGAGGAAAAGGTCATCCGGAAAACCGTTGAAGCCATGATGGAGTTTGACTACCCTTCTGATTCTTTGGAAATACTCGTCATCAATGACGGTTCTTCGGATAAGACGGGGGAAATCGTCGAAGAATTGGGAAGGCTGGACAATCGTGTTCGGTGTTACAATGTTCCCAAAGGTGAAGGCGGACAAGGAAAATCGCGCGCGTTGAATCTCGGTCTGAAACAGACCGACGCTGAGGTCATTGCAGTTTATGATGCCGACAACCAGCCGCTTCCGGACGCGTTGAAGTACCTCGTTGCCGAGTTGCTTATTCACCCGGACTTAGGTGCCGTGCTTGGTAATTTCAGAACTATAAACAAAGACAGGACGTGGCTCACACGGTTTGTGAGTATCGAGACACTGAGTTTTCAGGCAATTCTTCAAGCCGGAAGGTGGGCAATGGTGAAAGTCTCCACCCTTCCGGGGACGAATTTTGTGATATGGAAGCATTTGTTAGATGAGCTTAACGGCTGGGATGAAGAGGCGATAACCGAGGACTCAGAGCTTAGCATCAGGGTTTACATGAAGGGTTATAAAATAAAATACATCCCGTTCGCGATAACACTGGAGCAAGAGCCTGAAACAATTTCGGTGTGGGCGAAACAGAGAACAAGATGGGTCAGAGGAAACAATTACGTGGTTGGGAAATTCATAAAACAAATTCCACAGTTCCAGAATAAATTTCTCGGATTCGAGGTAATGTATCTTCTGTCGCTCTACTATGTTTTCTTATTTGCCATCGGCGTCAGCGATTTGATATTTATTCTGAGTGTCACCGGAGTCATTGCTATCCCGCTCCCCGGTCCTTACACGACTGTTTGGGTGCTAGCAATAGTGTTGTTTGTCTTCGAGATAATTCTCGTGCTTTCATTCGAAGGCGAGGATACATTGAAGAATTTTCTCCTTGTTTTCCTGATGTACTTCACGTACTGTCAATTCTGGATTTATGTAGTCGGGAGAGCCATCTACCTGGATTATATAAAGCGCGAAAAAAGGACCTGGTCAAAGACGGTGCGGTTCGATGAGGGAGAGCGCACAGAGGCGACAAAGTAACAATTGCAGTTTATCGCCGATGTGACAAATCTCTTGTCGGGGGTGGAGCTGTTTTGGGGCGAAACAAATCCGTAGGGCGGAGGGCATGCCATGAATTACATCCTTGCAGTTGGGAGAGAAATGTTTTGGTGTAATGGAGATAGTTGGGACGGAATCTCAGGTTTAACAAATTGGGGTTTTGTGTGGAATGACATCTGGACAAACGACACAGAGGCGTTCGTTGTCTGCAATGATGGCGACAAAACTTTTAATGCTTATGGAAATGAAGGGTCAGAGAAAAGAACAAAATCACAGGAGGCAAAGAAAATGAGGGAAACATTTTTTCCTCTAGCGTCAGTCTGCTGCCTCTTGCTTGTTGCAGTGGTTGCACAGACTCGGACGCCAATCAGTACGGCCGTCTTGTAAAAGGAAGGCCCCGCCAATGTTGATGACGGGATCTTCAATTACGGCAAGTGCGTGAGAATCGATTACTTCATCAAAACCAGCTTCTTCATCTCCACGAACTTCTCTCCGTCGTTCCCGACCGCGTTTATGCGGTAGAAGTACACTCCGCTCGCAAACCGGTTCATGTCGAACGCTTTGCTAAATTCTCCTGCGTTCATCGTACCATAATTCCATTCTTCCACTTTCTGTCCAAGAATATTGTAAATGTCAAGTACCACTGTCGATGCTTGTTTGAGATCAAACCGTATGGTGGTACTCGGGTTGAACGGATTGGGATAGTTCTGAAAAAGGGCATAAGTCTTCGGGGGGCTTGCAGTTACCTGGAGCACTCCGCCTACTTCTTTCTGAGTGCCATCTTTGTCAACCCAATCGAGATCGTAGTAGTACGTCGTGCCAGACTCAACAGTCGCGTCAGTATACGAGTAAGATGTACCGAAAGACGTTGATCCTGCCGCAAGGAGGCTATTGTTCGTAGCATAACCTGAAATGAGGGCGAAGGGACCGTTTGGCCTGGCCGAGCGAAGGACATCAAATCCTGCAAGGTTTACCTCTGAAGCGGTTTCCCATTGGATCTTTATGCTGCCCGAACTTGGAGTAGCCGAAATTGATGCGATCTCCACAGGCAAAGCCACGTCATTCAGGTCGGTCACGCCTGCAAAGTAGGGGGATAAAGTATTCATTACGTCCGTGAATTGTCCGCCGAAATAGACGGTTTGATTCGCATTGTCAAGGGTAATTGCGTGAACGGCGGTGTTCGCATTCGGATTCCAGCTTGTAGCGTCCCCGGTTGACACATCGACCGCTGCGATATTATTCCTCGTTTGTCCTCCTATGCTGCTGAACCCTCCTCCCACAAAGATCGTCGAGCCTGAGAGAGCAAGTGCATAAACAGTGCCGCTCGCGTTCGGATTCCAGCTTGTAGGATTCCCCGTTGAAGCGCTGAGTGCGGCAATGTAATTCCTATACTGTGGTATTGCACCGATGGAGTAGAACGCGCCTCCTACGTAGACCGTTGGACCGGATATGGCAAGCGAACGAACGCTGCTGGTTGCATTCGGATTCCAGCTTGTAGCATTGTTCGTATTCGTTGTGGCGTCGAGCGCTGCAATGTAATCCCTTGTTT
This sequence comes from uncultured Bacteroidota bacterium, assembly GCA_963768145.1. Classification (GTDB taxonomy): domain Bacteria; phylum Bacteroidota; class Ignavibacteria; order Kryptoniales; family JAKASW01; genus JAKASW01. Next base: position 55,087 of record CAVYHK010000007.1, read on the forward strand.
GTCCTCCGATATTGGAAAAATTCCCTCCTGCATATACCGTCGAGCCGGAGAGGGCAAGCGAATAAACAAAGCCGTTGGCATTCGGATTCCAGCTTGTGGCGTTGTTCGTATTCGTTGTGGCATCGAGCGCTGCAATGTAGTCTCTCGTTTGTCCGCCAATGTGGGTGAAATTTCCTCCCACATACAGTGTTGAACCGGAGACAACAAGGGCATTGACAGCGCCATCCGCGTTTGGATTCCAGCTTGTGGCATCGTTTGTATTCGTTGTGGCATCGAGCGCTGCAATATTATTTCTTGATTGTCCTCCGATGCTGTTGAAATTTCCTGCCGCGTAGATTGTTGAACCGGAGACGGCAAGTGCATAGACAGAGCCTGATACCTGTGAACTCGGATTCCAGCTTGTCACGATCCCTGTTGACGTATTAAGCGCCGCAATATTGATCCTCGTTTGTCCTCCTATGCTTGCGAAGTTTCCTCCAGCATAGACCGTCGATCCGGAGACAGCAAGTGCATAAACAGTGCTGCTCGCATTCGGATTCCAGCTTGTAGCATTGTTGGTATTCGTTGTGGCATCGAGCGCTGCGATACAATCTCTAGTTTGTCCTCCGACGATATTGAAGAATCCTCCTACGTAGACCGTCGAGCCAGAGACGACAAGTGCATTAACTGCGCCGTTTGCGGTTGGATTCCAGCTTGTAGCATTGTTGGTATTCGTTGTGGCATCGAGCGCTGCAATATAATCTCTCGTTTGTCCTCCAATGGCGGTAAAATCTCCTCCTGCGTAGACTGTTGACCCGGAGACGGCAAGCGTGTAAACGGGGCCGCTTGCATTTGGATTCCAGCTTGTAGCATTGTTGGTATTCGTTGTGGCATCGAGCGCTGCAACGTAGTCTCTCGTTTGTCCGCCAATGTGGGTAAAATATCCTCCCGCATACACCGTCGAGCCGGAAACAGCAAGGGTGACAACGTAACCGTCCGCATTCGGATTCCAGCTTGTGGCATTGTTTGTATTCGTTGTCGCATCGAGGGCTGCAATGTAATCCCTTGTCTGTCCTCCGATATAGGTAAAATTCCCTCCTGCATAGACCGTTGACCCGGAGAGGGCAAGCGCAAGGACGTAGCTGGTCGCACTCGGATCCCAGTTTGTGGCATTGCCTGTAGTGGCATCAAGGGCTGCAATATAATCTCTCGTTTGTCCACCAATGTTGGTAAAATATCCTCCCGCATAGACTGTTGAACCCGAAACCGCAAGTGCCCAAACGCTGCTGTTCGCATTCGGATTCCAGTTTGGATCTAGGGTCTTGTCTGACCGAATGTGAGCGATATGGTTTCGAGCTGTAGCTCCAACATAAGTAAATGCTCCCCCAATGTACCATCCACCCGAACCGTCAGGAGCGACCGCCAAGATTTGTGCGTAAGTACTTTGTGGATATCCATTGTCGACTTCTGGAAAGGCAAGGTCGGGCGTGCCTGTCGTGGCTGAGAGGGCGGCGCCCGCTCCTGTGGTAGGACCGACGTAATTGAAATTTCCACCGATGTAGAGTGTGTTTCCGCTCAGAACGACAGCGAGCACCTGTCCGTCCGTCGCGTAGAGATTGCTCTGAAGGGTCTGCGCATGTAAGCCTGCCGCCCACAACGCCGCGCCCAAAAGAAGCAAGTACATTAAACCGCTTCTGACTGACGTGTTCATTTTGATCCTTCCAGTATTGGTCCTGACGTGAACGCGCGCTTCGCGCAGGCACCCTCTTGTGAATAACAAGTCCTTCATGGTGTTTCCTTCTTTTTATCTTCTGTAATTTTGCCCCCGTTTTTCCGACAAGCCCTTTGGGGAAAACGGACTAATTTCTTTAGTTATATACCCAACAGATGAATGAGTGTAACAAGTTCCCCAAAAACGTATTTTCTACTCGTTTTGTGAGGAGATAACGAGAAATCCTGGGGGTACGTTTGAGATGTTCAGGATCGACGTCAAGAGGGATTGTGAAAGCGCAATAGAACGATTGATCGCCATGGAGCTCATTTTCTGCCTTGGTGCGCTAAGATATGGGCGAGGGGTAGCCGAGGAGAAGAATCATCGCATCGGGGCTATCCGAGAAGTCTTACAGCGTCACGGTTGATGGTACACGTTTATCGAGCGGAATATATTTCTACCAGTTGAGATCGGATAATTATGTTTCAACTAAGAAGATGCTGCTTGTGAAGTAATCTTAGTTTGCAAACCTTGCGAAGGTCCAAAACCTTCGCAAGGTTCTGTTTTTCATTTGCTTGTACACTCCGGGCACAATCCGTAGAAATCCATTCTCACATCTTCGACCTTGTATCCACGCGGTAACTTGAAGTCCGGGGAAGACACGCGCGTTTCTTCTATGTCGAAGATCCCTTTGCACGACTTGCAAATGAAATGGAAATGCTCTTCTCTATTTGCATCGAAATGGAGCTGGCCCTCCGAAAGAACCTCGTTTATGTCCTTTGTCTCCACGAGCAAGTTGAGATTTCTATAGACGGTCGCAAGACTTATGTTGGGAATATCCTCGCGTACCGCGTGAAACACCCAATCGGCAGTAGGATGCACCTTTGTTGAGCGTACCACTTCGAGAATCTTTTCGCGCTGTTTGCTTCGTTTTCGCTGGTGCGTTTCGTTTTGCATCTCTGTTAGCTCCACCTGTATTACCTTCTTTTTCTATTCATGTACAGTAAGGATCAAGTTCCATACGTTCACAGTAGTACCCATCGTAAAATCCTGCAAAAGAGATTTCCTCATCTCCTCGGGAAGATTGGCCGTCGCATTGTAATTGGCATGATCGACGACTATGCGAACCGGAACTAAAGGATTGCTAAATTCCTTTACGTCAGTCGGCGATAACTTAAACTTGACATATTGGACTGCGCTGATGCGGTCGTCGGTGGCGTGCCCTTCTTCGAAAACTGCCGGGATCATCCTCTTCCCGACCTCAAGAAAAAGACAATCCTTGTTCAATCCGACAAGTGAGTCGAGCACCGGTTTAATCTGATCCTTTTCGTCGACTTCTACGAAAAGTGTTGCGCTCAGTTCATTCTCTCCCGGGATTAGCTCGTTATAGGAGTCGATCTCAGATTTTATTTTTTCGTCGTCTACGATCCTCTCGATCCGGATCATCTCTTCTATCTGAAAAGTGACCGTGAATCTGTTCTCAAAGGTCAGCGTTATCCTGTTACCGACATTCAATCTTCGACTTTTTTTCATTCCGATTATCTTGTTCCTGAAGTCGTTCCTGACTTTTTCGTAATCCAATATATTTTTCAAATCGCTGAATTCAATTTTCTTCATTGTCTGTTTTTCATTCTTGTACTGTGGACATTCTGTCGTTTTATCATCTCTTCGGATCTTCTTCAAGTCCGTACGCGTCGCGGAGCAATTGAATCGGATGTTTAGGTTTTTTGCCGGAACCCTTCTCTATTTGAAGCTGCGCCAGCGGGCAATCGCTCGCAGCGGCATTCCCATTTGTAAATTTGTCAAAAAGAGGTTTGCCGACTTCAAGTGAAAGCTCAAAGTATTCCTTCTTTAGGCTCCACGTCCCATCATGTCCCGAACATTTCGATACGACTTCAACTTTCGTCTCAGGGATAAGTTCCAGCACATCTCTCGATTTGTAACCGATGTTCTGAGCTTTCAGGTGGCAGGGAAGGTGGTAGGTAATGTTTCCCTGCGGATTCTTGAAGTCCCTGGCAAGCTTGTTCTCCTTGTTGAGTCTTGCTAAGTATTCCATCAGGTCGAATGTGTGCGAGGCGACTGACCTGGCATCTGGACTATTAAGCAATATCGGGTATTCCTGCTTGATCAAGTAGCTGCAGCTTGGACCCGGTGTGACTACATCGTACCCTTTCTTCACATAATCCACGAGCATCGAGACGTTGTGCTCTGCGTTCTTTTTTGCGCTGTCAACGTCGCCGCCGTCCAGGTACGGCATCCCGCAGCATTTCTGGTGAGGGACCTCGATCTCAATGCCGTTCCTTTCCAGAACCTGAATCGCTGCTTTGCCGGTGTCCGTGTCATTGTAGTTTACTGAGCATGTATGGAAGAAGACTACCTTTGGGGATCCGGTCGATTCTCCGAGTTGTTGAGACGCAAGATCTTGCGTCTTTAACTTTGCGTTCTTATGTCTCTTGTACCATGAAGCAAAAGTCTTGCTTGAATATTTCGGCAGATTTCGATGCCTGTGTATTCCAATTGTCTTCTCCATCAGGAAGCGAAACGGTTTGCTCTCAAGTGTCCAGTTTACGAGTGGAGCTGCTTTCGTCGAGACGGCTCCGAGGAAATCCGTCCTGCTCAGGAGTTTGTCCTCAAAGGATATGCCTTTTGTTTTTGCGGCAATTGCTTTTCCTCTCAGCATGAGCCTCGGAAAATCAAGCATGTAATTGTGCGGCGGAGTGTATGGACATTTCGGGAAACAGAGTTTGCAGTCGTAGCACAGATCCACCACTTTTTTCGTGTCGCCCGCATCGAGTTTCTCGACTTCGCCATCAAGCTCGTCTATGCGTTCGAACAGGACTTCAAAAGAAGGACAAAGGTTATAGCAGAGCCTGCAGCCGTTGCAGATTTCAAAGATGCGCCCCGTTTCCTTCGCATAAGCTTGCGGGTCATAGAAGTCCGGAGAATTAAAGTCGAATGCCATCTTGTGCCTCAAGAGTAAGCCTTGCGAAGGTTTCGAGACCTTCGCAAGGTTAGTTGAATTACTTTCCCAGAGTATCGAGTGCTTTTGTGAATCTTCCCGCATGAGATTTTTCAGCTCGTGCAAGAGTCTCGAACCATTCGGCAATCTCGTCGAAGCCTTCTGCGCGCGCAGTCTTTGCAAAACCGGGGTACATCTCAGTGTACTCGTATGTCTCGCCTGTGACGGCAGACTGCAAATTCATTTTTGTATCTCCGACCGCCACATTCGTCACGGGATCCCCGACTTCCTTCAAGAAATCGAAATGTCCGAACGCATGACCGGTCTCTCCTTCGGCAGTGTCGCGGAAGACGCCTGCGACATCGGGATAGCCTTCAATGTCGGCGTGGCGTGCGAAGTAGAGATATCGGCGGTTAGCCTGCGACTCGCCGGCGAATCCTTCTTTGAGATTGTCGTGAGTCCTTGTTCCTTTAAGCGGTTTTGCCATCGTATTTCCTCCTGTTTGTTTTGGATTTGATAATAAGAATCATTCCTAACATAATATTGCTGAGCATGAATATCAAGAGATAGACAAAGTCGACTCACAATCAGAATTGGAAAGTGAACATTCCCAAAGGAATGCTGTCTTGCGCCGGCATACTAGCCGCGGGAATACCGCCAGCTGAGTTCTGAGAATCGTAAACCCTCCGATAATACTTACCAACCGTGGAACCAACCGCATAAGACATCAGGGCTCCTGCAACTGCATCGGAGAACCAATGCATTCCGCCTCTATTGACAGAGCTGACGCCGAACATGGTGTAAGCGACGAGGCCGTATCCGGTAATCTTGAGCCACAGTTTGTCGGGATAGTAGTTGGTCAAAGCCGAAACGACAGCCATCGTTGAGGCGGTATGCCCCGATGGCCATCCCCAATAGATCCCGCCGCGCAGGAAGCCGAAACGAAAAGTTTTGCTTAGACTTTCCACGTCGTCATTGTCACGCCAATCAGGATTTGGCCGGCCGGTGATCGCCTTCAGGGTAGAGTTGTACATCAATTCAATCAGACTTGCCTGAATGACAGCAAAAGATGCCCCAAGCACTTCGTTATCATTTCTTATCTTCGCATACGCGAACAACCCACCGCCTGCCAAAAGCGGTAGAAATTCACCTGTGTACAGAATGGGTCGAGCCCAGTTCCCATATTCTTCGTTTTGGTTAAAGAAGTGTTCAACGTGATAATCCGCGTCCGTTGTGACAATGAGGGCAGTGGACACTACTGCGCCAAGATGAAGATAAATGTTTCCGCCTCTGAAACTGTCCAGGATGTTATTTCCGAAGTTGCCGAAGAGATTGAGATTGCCACCGGTGCCTCCATTGTTCGGCGTATTGGAATCAGGGGGAAGGCGGAGATCCTGCCGAGAAAATGCTAAAATGGATTCACTGGGAGGAGATGAGTCTATTTGTACTAGTCGTAACAAAATGTCGGCGTCTTTTGTGTTTGCGGGCTGCGCATTCGTCTTTGTCGAGGAGAAAGCCAATATGATAATGATGCTTGTTGCAAACCTATGGAAATTCATTTTTCCCATTTTAATTGATGCTTTCGCTGTAACAGATCATGATCGAGTTCGCTCTTTACAAAAGATAATACTCGCTGACAAATATTCATGAATTGAAGATTCCGGTAGTATATCATTTTGAACTTAACCGCAAAGACCGCCAGGAGGGCCCGAAGAGCGCAAAGGGATAGTAATTATTCTCGGAGCACTTGGCGCATCCTCTGCGATCTTCGCGGTTAAAAAAAGCCCAGGGATTTTGTAGAAGATTGAAACTGATACACTGCCAGGATTCCATAAGTGCCGTTTTGGGTGCTGGCTCAGTTTGGTTTCTCCCGCAGATTTCGCAGATGAACGCAGAGAATATATCAGCGAAAATCAGCGCGATCAGCGGGAAACAAACACCTTCTGATAGCATAAGAATTGAAATTGAGCCAGTAACCCGTTTTGCATAATAATATCCATGTCGCGCCCGTTCGCCCTCTGATGTCGTTGAATTAACGGAGAGAATGGTATAATTTTTGAGACAATTAATCTAAAAATGACCGGAGGACATATATGGATCGCCGAACGTTTGTTAAGAAGAGCTTTGGGGCTTCAATTGCTTTTGGGGCATTAGCCAGGACTGGGAATATCTTTTCTTCGCGATATTTCGGAGAGAGTTTTGCCGCTCTTCCCTACGATCTCGTTGCGATAAAAGGTGGCGAACCTGAAGCAATGTTCGATTTGGGAATCAAGGCGCTTGGCGGAATGAAGGCATTTATCAAGAAAGGGGACAAGGTTGTGGTCAAACCGAACATCGGTTGGGATGTATCCGCTGAGCGGGGCGGGAATACGAACCCGAAGTTGGTGGCAAGAATCATCGGGCACTGTCTCGAGGCAGGCGCAAAGGAAGTGAGCGTAGTCGATCATCCCTGCGATGAGTGGCAGCGGTGTTACACGGACAGCGGAATTGAAAAGGCGGTAAGAGACTCCGGCGGAAAAATGGTTCCGTGTGCGAGTGAGGGGTACTATCATTCGGTTGCCGTCAAAGGCGGCAAAACACTTACTTCGGCCCAGGAGCATGAGGTGATTCTTGATGCCGACGTTTTCATTAACGTGCCGGTACTCAAGTCGCATAGTGGTACGCGCATCACTGCCGGTATGAAGAATCTTATGGGTAATGTGTGGGACCGCGGGACCTGGCATAGACTGGACGTCCATCAATGTATCGCCGACTTTTCGACTTACCGCAAGCCAACGTTGAATGTGCTTGATGCGTACAATGTAATGATGCAAAACGGCCCGCGCGGATTATCGACGAACGATCTGACAGTCATGATGGCACAGTTGATTTCCACGGATATAGTCGCATTGGACACAGCCGGCGCCAAACTCTTCGGCACAAAGCCCGAAGATGTACGCTATCTAGAAATCGCTGGACAGATGAAAATCGGCCGGAAAGATCTGGAGAATCTTAACATTAAGAGGATTTCGATGTGACGACGTCGGCTCCATCTTCGGCGAGATTTCGCCGAAAGACGGACTGGAAAACAGCCAAGAAGATTCGAGTCGTTGTCTCCGTCTCGTGTCTGGTTTTAACCAGCTTAATCTTCCTCGATCCGTGGCATCTAGTCCCCAGAGAAGTCCCCCTTTATCTCACCTCAATCGAAATCGTTCCGGGATTCCTCAAACTCTTTGTCGCAGGTATCACTGTCGGAGCAATTGGCTTCTTCCTAATCGTCTCTATTACATTGTTGTTTGGCAGAGTGTATTGCTCGACGGTCTGTCCGGTCGGCACGCTTCAGGATTTCGCGATCTATTTTTCAAAGAAGATTAATCGACGCAAGCGTTTCAAGTATTACAGGTCACCGCAATGGCTGCAATATCTGATCCTCGTCGTTTGCTCAGTTGCTGTGATTATTGGCGGGAGCATGATTGTTGGAGATCTTCTTGAGCCATTCAGTAATTATGGAAGGGTATTGACGAGTTTTGCCCTTCCGCCCCTCATCTCAGTGAACAATTTTCTCGCGGCTCTGCTAACACACTTCGAAGTCTATTCTCTGTATGGCATTCCATTGTACGCAGCGGGACTTGGGACACTGCTCTTTACCCTCATCTTTTTCGTGACAGTTATGTATCTGAGTGTCACAAGAGGGCGATTGTTTTGTAATTCGTTCTGTCCCGCCGGCGCAATCCTGAGTCTCATCTCGCGTGTCTCCATATTCAAACTTGTCATCAAAGATGACTTATGTAATGATTGTGGAGCTTGTGACAGAGTGTGCAAGGCTGAATGTATTGATAGCGACGTAAAGAGCATAGATTTCAGCGCGTGTGTCGGGTGTTTCAATTGTCTTTACTCATGTCCGACCGACGCCATCAAGTATTCCAGGGAGCGGGCGATGAAGCCCACACTGGCGCGGTCCCGAAAGAAGCCGGACTCGCGTCCTGCCATGGCAAAGTTGATCCCAGTTGAAGGAGTTCTTCAGTCAAGAAGGGAGTTACTGCGCAACGTTGGGATTCCCGCTGCGGCCTTGCTGTTAGCTCCGGGGATTGTCGAGAGTAAGCTTCTTTTTTCAAGCAAGCAGCAGCCGGTATCTCCGCCCGGCTCACTGGGTATCCGCCATTTTACAAGTGTCTGCACGGCTTGCCATCTATGCGTGACATCGTGTCCCACAAATGTCTTGAGACCATCCTTCCTCGAATATGGAATTGCAGGCATGTCGCAGCCGATGATGGACTATGAAGCCGGTTATTGCAATTATGATTGCACAATTTGCGGCGATGTATGCCCGACCGGTGCGATCCTAAAAAAGATCTGGATGAAAAGAAGCTGATACAGATTGGAAAGGCAAAGTTCGACAAGGACGATTGCATTGTGGTTTCCAAGAAAAAAGATTGCGCTGCGTGTTCCGAGCACTGCCCGACAAAGGCGGTTCATACGATTCCTTATGAAGGTAATCTGATGCTGCCGGAGGTGGATGACGAGGTTTGTATCGGCTGCGGCGCGTGCGAGCACGTCTGTCCGGTGACGCCACAAAAGGCAATACGGGTCAGCGCAAATTTCGTTCACCTCACCGCGAAGAGACCAAAAATCCAAGAAATGCCGAAGAAAACACAGAGCCAGACGAAGGATTTCCCGTTTTAAAGCTTTCAACGTGTGCCGGCACGCTTTGTGACGCTAGATTCAATGAATTAGTGATTTGCCTTTAGTTTCAAATTCTATTGGTATCAATTGATTTATTAATAAAATTTGGCGAATTTCAAGTTGACGTGGAAGTTTCATTGTGCACAAAAAAGGGATTCCGTAAAACGGGAACGGTCTTAATGTGCGGAACATAAATGCCGAGCAGAAACCGCATTATTGACTGGTGCCGATAAGTGAGTCGGCAAAGACATCTATGCTTGGATCAGACATTTCTTTCTCATTCATGACTCTCACAAAATAATTTCGGAGGGAATTAATATGAAAAAAATTCTTTTGATACTCCTTTTCCCATCCATGGCTTTTTGTCAGGGATTTTTGCCGAGGTGGGAAATGTCGCTTTCCACCGACTTGAATTCCTATTCATCAGATGGGAACGGAGGTGCTCAATATCTCTCTCTGGCATTCCGTCCAGGTTTCTATCCGATGCTTGACGTCGGGCTGTCCATAGAGCCAGAATTGGTTTATGCCCAAGTCAGTGGGATCAGCAGAACAAACATAAGTGGAAATTTATCTTACAGTTATGAATTGGGATATTGGCCGGTTGTGCCATTTGTTCTGGCTGGATATGGTATCGGGAACTCGGTGCCATACAACGTACCAAACAACAAATATCCGTGGCCGCAGACTACCAGCTCTACAGGCGTTTCCTTCATCAATGCCGGATGCGGGGTGAAGGTGATGACATTTGGGGGAAGGGGGCTTCTGAGAGTAGAATATCGGTATCAAGCGTTTAGCGGGACGTTTCCAAAAGATGCGGCACATCACGCCAGTTACAAAGACCAGGTATTTGGTCGCCGGCTGCTGCTCGGGTTTTCTGTTTTGCTGTAATCTTGTTTTCTCAACCTTGCGAAGGCTTAGAAACCTTCGCAAGGCTTCTCTGATTTTTTCGCTCCCGGATTATTGTACTCGCTCGTTTTATGATTCGGCGAGTCTATCATGAGCACCCGCTAAGCGGAGTTGGATCCTTCCAATATAGTGCGAATCCACAATTTGAATAATTAGCAAACGATCTGTGAACTTTTTACAAGTTCGTGGTTATTTTGCCGATAAGTCGGTTTCTGTGCTCGAATAAAGAAAAAAAAGGTTTGAATTCCAAACGTGACTGATCCAGACGCAGGTTTCGTTGTGGAACGGCGATAAATCCTCTCAACTTGACAGTGCGCCGGCAACAGAGGCGAGAGTGGCATTCTGAAAGGATTCCCTCGGGAAGATGGGACGAATGTCGCGAATCATTCGTGTTCAACGCTTCGTTGTCTAAAGTGTGTCGTCAGTGATTAAACTGCTTGCACCTTGGCGAAGTCAAATAATAGCAAGTAGTTCTTATTTGAAGTCCATGTTTCACCTAAACTTTAGAATCGGGGTTAGATTTATGAGGACCATTCGAGCTTATACCTATGGAATCGCCGTTATATCGGCAACAATATTGTTTACGTCTCTTTTCATCGCGCCCGAGGCGAGTGCGCAGAGAAGGGGAGGCGGCGGAGAAAGGAACAGGGGCGCCCGTGTCACTCAGTTTCCACGAGCCTATTCGCCCGTCATTGTCGGTGGACACAGATACTTTTATCGTGACGGATTCTTTTATAGAGGCGGCGGACGGGGCTACATGATGATTCCGGCACCCATCGGCGCCAGAATAAGAGGGCTTCCGTTCGGGTTTCTGAGCTTCAGCATCGGCGCACTACCTTATTACTACTACGGCGGGGTGTACTACCAATACCTGCCCGATCAAAGCTGTTACGTTGTAGTTCAAAAGCCAAGCGGCGCACCGCAGAGTACTGCTAGCGACAATGAAGACAAAGCCGCCCTCACCGATGGGACAACGCTGTCGGGCGTCTTTGAAGGTGCGAGCGGAGACAGCATACAGTTCCGTGTGAATGGACAATCCCGAAGCATACCGATCACCAAGATAACATCTATTAACTTCGCGCCCTCCACCTTCGACACCACGGCGCATAAGTAAATGGAATTCCGGTTACGAAAACTCTTGCCGGATAGCATCAGGCTGTCCGGCATTTATTTATACATGCCCGGCATGCTTTTGTTTTTCCGCGCGCTAAGGGACAGAATCTGTCAATTGTTGTCCTGAACATCTGTAGCTTTCCAGGGTAACTAACTCGGTTTAGATGCCTTTTAGACACCGATGTCATCTCGTCGTGAAGCCTCTGCTCATAATCTCTTCCATGATTCTCCGCTTCTCGCCGCTGTTTTGAGTGATTTTTTCTGCTCAATATCGGGCATGAGAATGACTGCGTTTACATCACTCGCCGAGGAGTTCTATCAGCTTCGCTATCGAAAGCGGAGCACTTCCCTCAAAGTGATTGTTGAAGTTGGCGTAGATTTCGAACTTCTGTGGGAGAAGAGTTTTCGCCAGTTCTGATACCTCTTTAATCGTCTGGTCCCGTGGCTCGACAATCGTCGTCCACCGTTTGCCAGTCTTCTTTTCGATCGCCTGCCTGTCCGGTCCGAGCAGCCGTACGACGACCTTCTTCGTTGGCAAAGAAGCGTTGCCGAATTTTTGATAGACGCTGTAGGCTGATGGCATATAGTAGCCGTTTGCAAAGACATGACCGGTGTTATGCGATTTCAAGAAGTCGAAATATTCGGGCCTTAGGTAGTTCGGGTTTCTTGTTTCGACGGCAAAAGAGAAATCCTCAGGCAGCGAGTCCAGGAATGGTCCAGCATTATCGAAGAAAGCGTCGATGGAAGCCATCTTCTCTTTGTTCAAGTACTCGAACTCGAACATTATGACTCCGATTTTCTCTTTGAGGGGATTTAGACTCTTCACAAAAGTTTCGAGTAGTTTTTTGCTTAGGAAATGCGGGTTGGTTTTCCCGGCGTATTTCTTGTCTGCTTGCTTATAGAAATGAGTCAACGTAATGGCATTGGGAGCTTTGACCGTGAACTTGAAATCGTCAGGAGTTAGTTTTGCGTAAGCCTCTACGTCATCTTCCCGCGGAAGCCTCACGCTGTCGGGGGATTCGAGGCTCCAGAACCATTGATCGACTTCCGCCGTGTTAAAATGTTCCGCATATTCCGGGAGGTAATCGTAATGCTTTGCTTGTTTTGTCGAATAGATCCCGATCTCCTGCCATTCGGGATAATTCCAGCTGCAGGTTCCGACGCGGAGGTTATTCTTGAACTTCTTGCAAGTTTCGTAGACGGAAACTGGATTGCTCTTCATAAAGCTAAGATAATACCGATACATCGTGGTTCAAAACTAGTGGTGCTGGGCTATTTTGAACACGAATAGGACGAATTAAGTGAATAAATCGTTCAATGCCACGAATACGGAAAAATAATTCGTGAAACTCGTATTCAAAGAAAGAAATTCGTGCTATTCGTGGTGAATCCTTTTCAGATTCAAAGTACCCCACTGCTAAATTAGTTGAGGGCTTGACTTTCAAATCTCAAGGTGTTTACAATTGAAGCGGACAAACAGACGCGGGAGAACTGAATGGAAATATTTGGAGGCACGGCAGGATGGAGCTACGTTGATTGGCACGGTCCATTCTATCCTGAAAAGAAAGAGAAGGGATTCTCGGAGTTAAAGTTCTACGCGGATTTCTTCGACTGCGTCGAAATCAACAGCACGTTCTATCGTCATTTTCCTCCGAGCACAGCAGAAAAGTGGCTGGCAGAAGTCAGAAAGAATCCGAAGTTCATTTTCATCGTAAAGCTGTTCAAAGAGTTCACGCACGGGAGTCGGGCGAAAGACAAGGACCTTCTCAAGAACAAAGACATTGTTTCGGAATTTTTGTCGCCGTTCGTTGAGCAGGGAAGACTTGGAGGACTGCTGGTTCAGTTCTCCGAGTATTATAAGGAAAGCTATGAATCGCAGAAATATGTAGCTCTTATGATGGACATCTTCCACGATTATCAGCTTTTCTTTGAGCTGCGTCACACATCATGGTACACGAAGCATGCGAGGGAGTTTCTTGATCATAATGATATCAATGTTGTTGCGATCGACCAGCCGCAATTGCAAGGGATGGCAGGCTTCGACACTGCGATTCTCGAAAAGGTCGGATATGTGCGATTACACGGCAGGAACTCGAAGATGTGGAGTCTGGGGCGAGAAGCCTTGAATGGCGGCAGCGTTACAGAATCGGAAATGGAAAACATGGACAGGAACAGTAGATACAACTATCTCTATAGCAGTTCGGAGCTTGATGAAATCGAAAATAAGGTTCGGAACGTCAAAGAGAGATGTGCCAGGACATATTTGATCATGAACAACCATCCGCTTGGGAAAGCGGTTGCGAATGCGTTGGAGCTCGTTAGACGGCTTCGAGATCAGGAAAAGGTTCGCGTCCCCGATACCATTTTAAAATATTTTCCAGAACTCGGGATGGTAGCCGAAAGAGTTGATGTCAGCCCTCTGGAAGACTTATTTGGACAGTAACAGGCGCTTCAGGCAATCCATCATTAACTTAGGTCACGAGAGTTTTTCTGGTCAGTGAGTTTGGAGTTCAGCGCTTCTGAAATTGGGCACGTGGCTTACTCCGGCTGAGCTGCCACTAATATCCGAAGCCCCATATTCAGCGTGCCAATCGGATTCCACACTGATGTGGCAACATGACCTTGCCGATCTTCGAGTTGGTCACTAACTTTAGATTGTTGGATACGGGAATTCTCTCCGTAACTTCCGGGATTCATTCGCAAGAAACCAAGAGTGTCAAAATGAAGATATACCCTAGAATTGCATTGCTACTGATGTTTGGATTTGCGGCAAGCTTGAAAGCCCAGTTGTCGCCGCAGGATGCCTTAAAAGGAATGTCCAGGGGCATTAATATTGGGAACACAATGGAACCTCCGACAGAAGGAGGGTGGGGCAATCCTCCTGTAAAGGAGCGCGCGTTTGATGATTACAAGAATGCGGGATTTACAGCAATCCGAATACCTATCACATGGGATGGCCACACGTCGGGAACATCGCCCTACACAATCAACAGTACGTGGCTCGCCCGCGTGGACACCGTCGTCAGTTGGGGACTCCGGCGCGGCCTGTTAATCATTATCAATGCTCATCATGAAACGTGGCTTAAAGACGCACTCGCGGATTCTGGTGTAGCGCGTCAAGATTCTGACATCGCCCGTTTCGACAGTATCTGGAGTCAGATAGCTACGCATTTCCAGAACAGGTCGGATAGCCTGATATTCGAAATCCTGAACGAACCCTACCCCGCTCCGGAGGCTGCTGTGAATGCACTGAATGTGCAGGTGTTGAAAATAATCCGTCGAACTAATCCGACGCGCATCGTTTCGTATTCGGGATACGTGTGGTCGAATTCGGACCAGCTTGTCACTGCCGAAATCCCTGACTCTTCGGACAAATATCTCATCGGATATTATCACTCGTACGATCCGTATCCCTTCGGTCTTATAGGTACTGGAACGTATGGGACCGCTTCCGATATAGCTGCTACGAAGGCGAAGTTTGACGAGGTTACGACATGGTCGATAAAAAACAATATCCTCGTCATACTCGATGAATTTGGATATATAGACACAGCCGCTTATAACTCTCGTATGTGCGCTTATGGAACCGTGGTGGATCAGGCGCTGGAGCACGGTGTTGGGGCGTATGCGTGGGATGATGGCGGTGATTTTCCTATATACAACAGGACGACATACGGTTTCAACGAGATCAAAGATATACTGATACATACTTATCCTGAATCGCCTAACGGCATGAAGATAAGCCAGACTTCCGGGACTTCCATCACAGTACAGTGGCACAACAGAAACACTGAAAGCGACAGCATAATTATTGAACGCGGAGTTGGCAAGCCTAGTTTTGTCAATTACGCGGAAGTTTCTCCAACGGATTCCGTGTTCATAGACAGCTCAGTGACTTCGAAGGCGGCCTATTATTACCGGTTGAGTATGATTATGAAAGACTCTACAGAACTTCAGTCTTATCCTGTCATGGTGAACGCCGTACCGACGGCGGTCGTCGAGAGAAACACGCCGGTCCGTTTCGAGCTATTTGATAACTACCCTAACCCCTTCAATCCTTCAACGGTGATCAGTTATCAGTTAGCAGTGAACAGTGCCGTGGCGTTGAGGATTTATGATGTTCTAGGCAGGGAGGTGAGAACGCTAGTTGCGGGGAGACAAGAGGCAGGGAAACATTCTGTGACCTTCGATGCTGGAAGCTTGCCGAGCGGAGTATATTTCTATCGGCTATCCGCGGGCTCGTTCGTGCAGACGAAGAAGCTGGTGCTGCTCAAGTAACGGACGCTTTTTCCGTTGTTCTTTGCTTATCGCTGATTTAGGCGAGCCCCCTATTCCTCTGACTAAATTGCTACGAGCCATGAGCTATCGGCTAAACTGCCACGGGCTATCAGCTAAACTGCCATGAGCTATCAGCCAAACTGCCATCACCTATCAGCTATTCAGCCGCAGGCTGATGCGCCTCTGGCGCAAAAGAAAAGTCCTTCCCGATCCGACATGAGATGATGCAGGATCCCGCAAAGCGGGAAAAGCAAATCACAACATGTTGACATGAAGGGTATCTTGGTACGGATGATCGGGCATTCTAAATAGAATGCCCGAAGCCAAAAGCAAATAATATTTACAAAACGAATTACTTCTTATTGGCAGTTTCCGCGGCCAACTTTATTTCAGCATAGGCTTGGTCGAGAAGAGCTTTGGCCTTTGCCGCATGACCAGCCATGTCGAATTCGTTAGCCACCTGGGCATCGCCGACCCTTTTTACCGCTTTTTGAATCAGCGCTTGCGCTGCTGCGAGATTGGGGTGGCGTTTGTGGTTCACATTACCAGAATAAGCTGTAATACCAGAAACAAGGACCACTGCAATGATGAAACTGGAAATCGTTTTCCTCCTAAGCAAGGATTTCATTTTCTGCCTCCAAAATTTAAGTGATTATACTCGTGCATGCTGCCATGCACATTTTTAGAAATATAATGTAAGAAGTTTCAATTTAAAAGATGCACTTATGATTTTTTGGCAGTGTATCAGTTTCAATCTTCTACAAAATCCCTAGGCGTTTTTTAACCGCGAAGATCGCAAAGGATGTGCCAAGTGCGCCGAGAATGATTACTATCCCTTTGCGCTCTTCGGGCCCTCTTGGCGGTCTTTGCGGTTAAGTTCAAAATGATACACTATCGATTTTTCACAAGATTCATCTGGCTTCTAATTTAACCGATGCATATTTTTCAGAACTGATTTTTAAATTCCTCGAAGGATTTTTTTAGTAGATCTACATCAATGCGTAGCCTTTTTATCTTTTCTTCGATCGCTTATATGCGGTCAGTTTTTGGTGTTATTGTTTCTGCGTACATTGCTTCTTGTGGCGCTATCTGCGGTTCGCCGCAAAATAGATGTGCGAAACGGCTTTCCTTTTGTCCAGCTTGCCAGGGAAGCTCGGCCGCAAGTGGCCCATCTTCTCTATTTTTCAATTGAGTTCAAAGAACACTAATCTCAGCCGAAGGCTGATGCGCCTCTGGCACAGAGCTAACAGCTAATTGCTATTCCGTCTCCGTGTCTAAATTAAACCACGGGAGGCACAGAGGCACGGAGAACCGCGAAACGATTTCCGCTGTAGAATTTACAATTAAAAATTTAACATTGAGAATTTGCCTCCGTCTCTGTGTTTTGATTCAACCACGGGAGGCACAGAGGCACGGAGAATTTAGCTCACCAAGCTCTTCGAGCAGCTAAATTGCTATGAGCTATCAGCTAATTGCTATTCCATCTCTGTGTTTCGATTTAACCACGGGAGGCACAGAGGCACGGAGAATAAGGATGATTGGATTACTCTGTGTCTCAGTGTCTCTGTGTTTTGATTCAACCACGGGAGTCACAGAGCCACAGAGGATTTAGCTCACCAAGCTCTTCGAGCAGCTAAATTGCTATGAGCTATCAGCTAATTGCTATTCCGTCTATGTGTTTAGATTAAACCACAAGAGTCACAGAGGCACGGAGAAGCGCGAAACGATTTCCGCTGTGGAATTTACATTTCCACCTTGCGGAGCTATACGGAGTGGAAACGAAGTCATTGAAAAGAGCAGTCAGGCGAAACATCGCCCGTTTTCCCGGAGATTTTATGTTCGAATTAACCAGGGACGAGTACGAATCTTTAAGGTACCAATTTGGCACCTTAAAGAGGGGTGAACATGCTAAATACTTGCCGTTTGCATTTACGGAGCAGGGCGTCGCCATGTTGTCGTCAGTGCTGAATAGCGAGCGGGCGATTCTTGTGAATGTCGAGATCATACGCGCGTTCGTTCGACTCCGGGAAATCCTTGCGACACACAAAGACCTCGCCCGGAAGTTGGAAGAGCTTGAGAAGAAATATGACGACCAGTTTGCAGTCGTCTTTCAGACAATTCGCGCTCTCAATCACCCGTCTTCGCGCCCCTGTCCTCTCACCCAACTCGTCATCGCGAGGGACGAAGTCCCGTGGCGATCCCAAACATGAAACCACAAAGTCTGAGATTGCCACGTGATGCTGAAGCATCACTCGCAATGACAGGAGGACTGGGGGAAATGCCAAGCCCCTCACTTAGCCCGTCATCGCTAACCGCCGTCCGCGTCTTTCACTCTTCGCTGTTCGCCATTCGCTCTTCATCCCTCACTTCGTTTCGGGACATACTTTTCGCTATTCGCTATTAACTCCTCACTTTCCTGTTTCCCTATTGATCAATTCAACATTTAAAATTCAAAATTTAGACTTCTCTTTTCACTTTCTTCTCTCCTATTGACCAATTCAAAATTCACAATTCAAAATTGAGAATTCACTTTTCATCCCTCACTTCGTTTCGGGACATGCTTTTCACACTTCGCTATTAACTCCTCACTTTCCTGTTTCCCTATTGATCAATTCAACATTTAAAATTCAAAATTTAGAATTCTCTTTCTCCTTTCTTCTTTCCTTGACCAATTCAACATTTAAAATTTAAAATTGAGAATTCAACATTCTTGCTTCTCTCCTCTCCAATTCCTCAATTAGCTAAATTGCCATGAGCTAACAGCTAAACTGCTATGAGCTATCAGCTAAACTGCTATGAGCTATCAGCTAAACTGCTATGAGCTATCAGCTAAACTGCTATGAGCTATCAGCTAAACTGCCATGAGCTATCAGCTAAATTGTCATGAGCTATCACCTAATTTGCTTCTCTCCCCCATGTCGCTTACTTTTAACCAAATTGTCCCGAAGGTCCAAAGGACTCCTTCGGAGGATGCCTTTGGCAGAAAAAGAAGAGTGGCGGGAAATAGTGGAGGAAATTATTCATATCTACACGCAATCAAGGGCTGTCAAATCAAACACGCCGCTAACAAAGAATACGCCGTTGAAAGGGCGCCGCAAAAAGGGGAGATGGTAAAAGCATTTCTTTACATTTTAGGGGCTTCGAGCGACCCGGATTTCTGCGAGTGCTCAGTGCCTTTTCTTATTGACGAAGAAGAGATTTTCTTCGGGCCTTGCAAAAGACGCCTGCGCGAAAAACTAAGAAAAGAATATCTGAAACATGAGTCCGTAGCTTCGCCACCTGATGACATTTACCTGATAGGATTCAACGCAAGTAATCCGCAAAAGTGTCGCAAGATCGTTTGGGCGGGAAGGATCTTGCGATTGATGACCTTCGAACACGCTTATCTCAACTTGAGTGGTTCGAAATACAAAGAGATGCGTGGTCTGTCAGATTCACCTCTTCACCTGAGACCTTTGTATGATGCGGGGGGAAAATTTCTAGGATACAAGCACACCTCATCCTTGCATGAGCGCGACGATGACTGGATAATGGATTTGATAAGCCATGAATCGGAAAAGACAAAGAGACGTGGCGAGGAACTGCGATTTCATGAGCTGGATCGTTTCGAGGCGTTCCCGCGCGACTGCTGCCTATTATTGGAGAATCTCTTTTACGCACGAGGGGAAGGGAGCAAAATCACAGATGAAATCCTGGGAATATTAAGGAAGCCGCAAGAAGAGCAACAAGACATAGACGATTATGCCATATTCGGTCGTCAAACAAATGGCTCCGCCTACGGTCGAACTGGTTCATGGCTGGAAATATCTGGAAGGGACGTGGACAAATTCATAAAAGTTATTCAGGCAAACGGTCCTTATAAAGTTTCTGACGAATGGAAAGAGCGACAAATCTACATGAAGAAATGCCGTTGTACTTCATCAAAACACAAAGATGTTAGGTGCTAGCTTTCCTTGTATGTTGGATGGTGAATTTCCCTTGCCGACAATTGAAGGTCTTACGGAAATTCACTATGTTATCTAGAATCTCAGCGTAAGTATATGCCCAACCATCATGAACTAGCCAATTTCATTTGGCAAATGGCCGATCTTCTGAGAGGACCCTATCGTCCTCCGCAGTATGAACGTGTAATGCCGCCTATGACCGTCCTTCGTCGTTTTGATTGCGTTCTTGCTCCGACGAAAGACAAGGTTCTCCAAGAATATGAAAGACGGAAGGAGGGGAAAGTCATCGACGATGCCCTCGACAGATTCCTCAACAAGGCTGCTGGTAACCAACGCTTTCACAATCATTCCACTCTGACATCCGAAGAAGCTTTGGGGAATGCGTGTCCAGTTCTCCGACAGAATTGAGGTCAGCCCGCTGGGGGATTTGTTCGGAGAATAGGCTGTCCACTAAGGAGGCAATTGCAGGGTTGTCTCAAGTAGAAAAGGGCACGTCAAATATGGATTTTACTCCCGATTTTTGATAACTTTTAGCAACCATTAACTGCGAGCCAATGCCAAAACCAAATTGTCTTGTCCTAACCCAATATCGTGAAACGAGTGAATACAATGATTTTATCGGCAAGTACTATCACTTTCCGGGTCATGATAAAAAGAGCTATTTGAGTCTCTTCGAATCGCTTCCAATTGAATTCGTTTACTACGAGCCCGAAAAGGGAGGCAAGGGAGAATTTTTTGGCTACGGCAGGATAACGACTCCTCCATTTAAAGACAAAAGGGAACAAGGAAATTATTTTGTAGAAATCGCGGAGTACAAACCTTTTTCAAAACCGGTTTATTTCAAGAATGAAAAGAACAAAATTCGTGAACAGGAGTACGCGGCAAAATTCTATAATGCACAGAATTCCGTTCGGCGCACGACAAAAAAATTTATCGAAGAGATTTGTCTTGACGGTGGAATCCTTTTATCATTTAAGTCAGATGTCCATCTCATAAAGGTTCTGGGAGAGCAATTAATTGCATCGGAAAGGGTAGGGATTCTTGAGCTGATAAAGAATTCTTATGATGCTGGCTCGTCATATTGCAAAGTAAGAATTGAGAAAGTCCCTGCCTTAAAGCCTATTGATCCTTTGCTATATCAGTTTAATGATTATGAAGGTCCTGTAATTGTAATAGAGGACGACGGCAAGGGGATGTCTTGGGAGGACATAGAAAACGGTTGGCTTAGGCCTGCGTCAACCATAAAAACGAACGTCAAAGAACGATTGAAGGAAGAACGCCAACAGGCTGACAAAAAGGGGACATTGAAAACCTTCGAGAAATTCGTGAAGGTTTTGAAAGAGGAAAATAACGGAAGAATACCCCTAGGCGAGAAAGGCGTTGGGAGATTTGCTACTCACAGATTGGGCAAGAGTCTGATCATAAAGACAAAAACGAAAGAGCTGGAATATGAATATATTTTGGAGATCGATTGGGATCGGTTTGATGAAATATCAGAGGATACAACAGATCTTGATTCCGTAGGCGTGAGTCTTACTCGTAGACCTCCGTCCCGAGACTACGGTAAAAGGAACTCTGGGACACAAATCATAATCTACGGAGGGAGGGAAGATTATGAACTCACTGAAGCGGAAATAAAGGAGATCAATCGGAGCATTAACAAATTGAACTCTCCTTTTCCTGAACCCAAGTCCGACTTGGAGGGGTTTAAAGCTACTTTGGATTGTCCTCAGTTGCCGAGTCTTGACGAGCCTCCAGTGTATAAGGCATTTGATCCTCCGTTTGTGATATTGGGTATAGTTGATGATAATGGAATTCTGAGTTATGATTTTAGTTTTATTCCGCCTTCTAAGACAATCCCCCTTCCCAAAGATATTCGCAAAAATAAAAGGGCCGACTTAAGACAAATTTCCGAAGAGAAAAAATTCTGGGCTGATAAGGATGATCCTAAAAAGTTGAGGCAACCCGTGTGCGGACAGTTCTATGTGCACTTAGAGGTCTGGTACCGGCGAGGAGTATGGATCGAAGAAGTTAATCCTGAATTTCTCGACTTATGGATTGAAGGACCGAAGAAAAAAGAGTTTACCGATTATCTTGACGATTATGGTGGCATATCTGTCTATAGAGATAAAATTAATATTTTCCCGGCTGAATGGGGAGCAGAAACCGACTGGTTGAGACTTAGCAAGAGACACATAAAAAGGGGGCTAAGGCTTTCATATTATAATTTTATTGGTAACGTTGAGTTAGAACAATCGACCAACGTCGACTTGATCGATAAAACAGATCGCGAAGGGC
Source organism: uncultured Bacteroidota bacterium (assembly GCA_963768145.1). Classification (GTDB taxonomy): domain Bacteria; phylum Bacteroidota; class Ignavibacteria; order Kryptoniales; family JAKASW01; genus JAKASW01. The sequence goes on from CAVYHK010000007.1 coordinate 76,937, forward strand.
TTGTTAAAAATCAGGCGTTTCTAGATTTAAGCGCCCTTGTAAGAGGCGTAATTCTATTGATCGAAAACGATTTTGTTGGCAAAAGAAACCAATATGAAAAATTGGTCGGAAAATTGGATCGGGTGCCTCAGAATCTCTCCAATGTATCAAGGGTTGCGTCGAATATATTTGAAAGAATGGAAGACAACTATGATATCCCAAATGATCCGCTGGGTATTCTTGAGGAGTTGGGCAGAAAGAGTGAACGCAAAACAAATCTTGTTAATCTGAGGAAGTCCCTGAAAAATTTGGAAAAAAGCCTAGAGGTTATAAAACAAAATCAAGATTTGATGACGGAGCATGCTGGATTCGGTCTCGGAATGGCGGTAGTCATCCATGAAATTGCCAAAACCACCGCGAATTTTTATTACGGCATTAATGCAATCTTGAAGGGAAACTCCTGGGACGAGGCAAAATTGAGATCACTGAGGGATTCCGCCTCGTCGTTGGAAAACGAGATAAAGAGAATTAGTCCGCTGCGCGCGATCAAAAATGAGACTCCCATAAGTTTCAAAATTTCAAGATCCATCAATTTTTGCAAAGAAGTTTTTGGTCAAGCTTTTGAGAAAGAGGGGATCGACTTTTCTTCAAATAGCAAAGAAGATTTTGATGTGAAAGCAAGATATGGTGCTATAAATCAGATTCTATCTAATCTAATCGACAACAGTGCGTACTGGCTGGCCCTGACTCAAAATGAAAAGCGCGAGATAAGAATAGAACTGGACCATACTACTCGCAGTATGATTTTTGCGGACACCGCAGACGGCATCCATGAATCAATAATGCCATACTTGTTCGAGCCTGGATACAGCCTAAGAGTTCCTCCAAGCGGTCTAGGGTTGTATATTTGTAAATATTATATGAGAGAATTAAAGGGTGAGATATATTTAACGAGTGAGAAAGACCGACTGACAGGATATCCGGGGGCCCAGTTCACTTTGGATTTTTCAAGGGTTTCGGAGGAATGATAAAGCGAAAGTTGGTTATCTGCTTCATTGATAATTGGCTTCCAAGGAATAGAACTTTTGAGAAAGTTCACGACGATAAACTCATTAAGTCGGGAATCTTAAGACGGTTTATTGGAAAAAATGCCGACTGGACGGACGAAAGGAAACTTGGAGACTTACTTTCAACAGTCTTGCGTTCTCGATATCGAAATAAGCTGAACGTTCAATGGGCACTTGCGCCGAGCATTTGTCTGGAAGCCGTAAGAAAATCGAATTATAAACCCGACGTTGTTGTTTACGATTGGGAATATGGAATAGGGCAGATCAACCCAGTTTCGCTTCTCATTGATCTGATCAAATCGACTTACGCGTTCTTCTTCATTTATTCCAATCAAGCACAGAGAATTCCAATCAGTCTGTATAAGAATAAATTAGATGAATATGCGGAACGGTTTCAACTCCTTCCTAAGGGGGCAGCAGAAGATATTTTTACATCGGAGGAATTCATCTATCAATACATTGCCTCGGCAATTTCAAAGAAACCTATAATCAAAATAGGGCGGTCGGAAATCAGATTTAACTCATCCGGTTGGTTAGAATCCCCAACTGATATTTTGTATTTGGAATCAATTATCGGACGGGAGAGGACCATTGAAAAGCTTAGAGCAGCCAAGGGAAGTGTTACCGAAGAGAAGATTGAAAATTGGTTGTCGGAAATTAAGGACGACCTTTTTATAAACAAAAAGAACAAAATCTTAGTTACTGAAGTAACTCCCTTTCATGCAGAACACTTTGGCAAATTTGATCGCATTGATTACGGATCCGTGTTCAAGAAGTACGGATTGAAGAAACTAAACGAGTTATTGGAAAGGGGGGTCACCAGGGTATAGTCCGCGATGGCATCCCCTACGCAAGAAGAATTACGAAAATTCGGAACCCCGATAGAACCATTCGAAAGAAGCAGAAATAAAAGGAAGGATACTCATCTGTTTTCATACCACACCATTAAGCACGATTTTATTGAGATGATACATGATGCCAGAGATGATGGTACGCCTAGTTACCCGCCAGATCTGCAGACAGTTTCCGAATTCGAGTTCAATGAGATTCGGGAAGGTAGGAACGATCATAAAAAGAAGGAATGTTGTTACTTGTGGATTATCGATTATGAAGGTATAAAAATACTGTGGGAAGGGACAACTAACTTTCATGACACAGGTGAAAAGAGGGTCACTCACACAAATATCACTGGAGGAGCGAAAGCTCTGCACGGAGGTGAGTTATTCTTCTGTGGTAACAGAATATTCGTTAACAACAAATCGGATCGATACGGACACTGCACCGATGAACAATGGGCTGCTGTAATTGGATATTTTCAGAAGACATATTCGGCATACGTAATCCTGGATAGAAGATAACCAAATGAAACTTAATGCGATAGATATCTTCTCCGGTGTTGGCGGCCTCAGCGAGGGAATGCGTCAAGCTGGCTTCGAGACAAAGGTAGCCGTGGAAATCGAGGCCGATGCGGTTCGAGCATTCAAGATGAACCATCCCACGACTTATGTGATCGAAAAAGATGTACGGATGGTCACGGCAAAAGATATTAGGAAAGGGCTGAAAAACGGATCGCTCCATTTGCTTGCCGGATGTCCACCATGCCAGGGATTCTCTTCTGTGCGGCGACTTAATCGAAGGAAGAATATCAAAGATGAACGCAACAACTTAGTACTGGAATTTTTGCGGATAGTAAAAGAGTTGAGACCGTTGACCTTTATGATGGAAAATGTCCCTGGACTAAAAGATTATTATTTGTTCAAGAATGTTTTGGCAGAGTTGGAAGAACTGGGATACTATACGAAGAATAAAGTTGTTAATGTTCGAGACTACGGTGTTCCTCAAAACAGAAAGAGGTTGGTGGTCGTCGGGTCGTTATTAGGAGAAATTGATGTTGCTGCAGGTCGTGATAAAAAAGTGACTGTTCGTGATGTTATTGGTGACTTGACTCCTGTTAATAGAACCAGAGATAAAATTCATCAGGTGGTAGCAACGCATACTCCGGAAATCATGGAGCGCATAAAACTTACTCCGAAAGATGGCGGCAGTAGAAAGGACTTACCTAAAGGTTTCGTTCTGAAATGTCATGACAAAGAGGGCGTTGGATTTAACGATATCTACGGGCGTTTGCGCTGGGACGATTATTCTTCGACGATAACGGGAGGCTGCTTAAATCCCTCCAAGGGGCGGTTCTTACATCCGAAGGAGAACCGCTGCATTACGGCAAGAGAAGCTGCACTCTTACAATCTTTTCCAAAGTTATACAAATTTCCAGAAGATATAACAAAGGATTCTTTAGCGCTTCTGATTGGAAATGCGTTACCACCTCATTTCAGTTTCATACAATCTATTAATATCAAGAAGCACCTAGACAAATATCTTGGCTGATATATTTACCAAAAGGAAACGGTCCGCGATCATGAAAAAGATTGGACCAAAGGGGTCAGTTCAAGAGTTATTTGTCCAAGATATTTTGACTTCCCTCGGCTTTCGTTTTCGGCTTCATAGCGAGAAGCTTCCTGGAAAACCGGATATTACTTTGCCGAAGTATAAAAAAGTAATATTTGTTAACGGCTGTTTTTGGCATGGCCATAAGAATTGCAAAAGATCGAAATTGCCCACGACAAACGTTACTTTTTGGAAAAAGAAAATAGCAGGCAATGTTAGGAGAGATAAAGAAGTCGAGAGACAACTTAAGAAACTCGGTTGGAGCTACTTAAAAGTCTGGCAATGTCAAATCGGGAAATCAAAAGAGAATAGACTAAAAGCCAGGATTGATCGCTTTCTGCACGAAAGTTGAGGCTTACTCTCTACCCATCGACAGCGTCCCCTTCGGCGAGATCTTATCTTTCCCCATAAATAAAAAGGGCACCTTCACACGTGCCCCTGCAGACATTCCATATAGGTTCGTGAATCGCGCGCTGTCTTTACTTCTTTGTCGGATTGTCAGGCGGGCTCGGTTGCGTAGCCACAGACGTCCTACGAACTTCCAACGCGTAGGCCCCTGCGTCCTCTAGACTCCGGCCGAGCGGGTGACCGCACCGTAATACTCTATCGGAGCGTTCGCCGCGTCGGTATTTCGCAAGGCCAAGAGCATCACCACTTCTGCATTATTTCACCGAAACACTCCAACCCGCTCGACAGGACAGCGGACTTCATCCTCAATAGCTACTTAAGCAAAAGAAGTTTCTTCGTGTCGCGGTGCATTCCCGCTTGTCCGCCTTCGGCGGACTCTGCGACAAGTCTGTAAAAATATACTCCGCTCGACAAGCCTGCCGCATTGAAAGTCGCCGAATGACTTCCTGCAGTCTGGCGTTCGTTAATAAGAGTCTTCACTTGTCTTCCAAGTACGTCGTAAACTCTCAGCGTTACGAAACTGTTCACTGATAATTGATAACTGATGATTGTCGTCGGATTGAATGGGTTTGGATAATTCTGAAGGAGACCGAATTGCGCTGGAGGACTGCCTCCGCCGCTTTCAATCCCGGTGACTAAGTCGCGTACGCTCCTTGACCAGACGCCGTCAACATCGTTTCCAACATAAACGGTCGAATCGATAATTACTATTGCTTCCACGTACTCATTCAAACCTTGTCCTTTGAAGGTCCATGTACTCCCGTTATCTGAGGAAACAAATATCCCGTGGTCCGTTCCAGCGAATAAATAACTTCCATACGGAACAAGTGTATAAACGAAGTCCGAAGACAGACCTGCCGATGTCCAATTGACTCCTGCATCGGTGGACCTATACGCGCCGGCGCTAGTTCCTATAAATAGAACTGTGTCCATCGCCGTCAGACATACATCATTTGCTGGCGATTCGCAACTCGTCCAGCTTCCGCCATTGTTTGTGCGTTGGAAGACGCCGAGAGTTCCCGTCGCTGCGAAAATATTCGAGTCGATCACCGCAACATCGTTTACAGATTCCTCGACACCCTGCGGCATGGTCCAGACATGCCATGTCAGTCCGCCGTCGCGTGAGTACTGTACATTAAATCCCCGCGCCACGTAGAATGTGGAATCGTGGTACTGGATATGGTAGCCGCTACCGTAAGCGAAATTGCTGTCCACGATCGACCACGTGATCCCTTTGTCGCTCGATCTGTATATGCCGGGATAACAACAAGCCAGAGCTATCGAGTCATTCGCGCCAACACTGTTGACATATCCCCACCAGAATCTTGTGAATGACCAGGTCTTGCCCAGGTCGGTTGACCTCACGACTCCTTCCGATGTTGCGGCAAATATGGTTGAACCAAGTCTTGCAAAGGAATTGATGCGGGAGTTGGTGACGCCTCCCAGGTTGACCTGCGACCAACTGGTTCCACCATCAGTGGAACAAAACACTCCGGGATTAAAATTGGAGGAGACGTATATATTATGCGCATCTGCAAGGACAGCTGTAAAGACGGAATCGTGCAGGCCCATCACCGGTGCCCACGTCTTTCCGCTGTCTGCCGAAGTGAAGGCTCCGCCCGAACCTATTGAAGTCACCGCTATCATCGTGGTACCAAGCGATGTCAATCCGGCAATACTGGGATTGGATAAACCGCTATCCGCCGGAGCCCAATTGAAACCTCCATCGGTTGACACAAAGATACCTGAATCGGCAGTGGCAGCATACAATTGAGCGCCGAGTGTATCCAGGGAAGTGACCTTGTGGTTTTCTATTAGACTTCTTCGAGCCCAGTTACTGCCATGGTCGGATGAGAAGTAAATGCTTCCATCGGCTGTGCCAGCATATGTTCCCGAATCATCCTGAAGGAGGGAGAGGACGGATGCATTGCCGAACATCGATGTGTGGGATGTCCACGCTGCGCCATAGTCGGTTGAACTGAAAACTCCATGTTCGGTGCCTGCGATAACATTCCCGCCAACTCCGACGAGAAGTGCGTTTGTGACCGTATCGGAGAAACCGTTGTGGAGACTTGTCCAGCCGCCGCCGGTCGCCTTACGGCTAAAGATTCCACCGCCGTTTGTTCCCGCGAATTCCATGGAATCATCCGCGGCGATAGCCGTCACAGCATTCTTGATCTCTCCTGACGTGATTAATTGCCAGGTGCTGCCACCGTCAGTAGAGGAGAATATTTCGCCACCAATCGCTCCAGCAAACACGGTTAAGCTATTCTTACCGAGTGAGCACATACCTCCACAATACGATTCGAAACTGGGTACCCATTGTCCCATTGATTCCCCCGTGCCGATCAAAATGACGGCGACCACGATTCCTACCATGCATTTCGTCTTCATTGCACCCTCCTTTTGACTTACTTTGTCTTGCGAAGCAAGGCGATGTGAGACGTACAGGTTCATCTGCGTAATTATAGACTTACTTCGTCCCTATAGACCCCTCTGTGCTCGCAATCTATCCACATTGGTTGGGAATGTCAAGACCTCGCAAAGGCTCAGTCCGAGCCTCTAAATACAATGGCCCATGTCATTCCTGCGAAATCCGGAATCAAAATATTTATCCCGAATCATGCATTAAAAGAATTAGCACACTGATGACACGGGAAAAAACTGATTTTCACGGATCAAAAATAAGATGGAATAGAAATCAGTGGAAATCGGTAAGAATCTGTGGTATCTGTGTGCGAGCTTTTCCTATTGCATTTTTCGGGTTTATTTGACATGCTGCACACTCGTACACAAATAATTGAGCGACATAAGAGCACCCGGGAATGACAATAGTAGAGGTGGTTTCATCTCCGAAAGTGAACCTTCGACGAACGGTCTCCCCCTAAACAAAACAAGGGCACCTTCACATGTGCCCCTGCTGTAACTCCATATAGTTTCGCAAAGCGCGCGCTTAATTGCTTTTACTTCTGTGTTTGGTCCGGCGGGGTCGGCTCGACTACGTCCTTAGGACTTGCCTACTCCGCCGAAGTAGCTTCGGCTACGTAGGCTGGACGGCGAGCAAGCGGCATCTTATGCCTTCCGCCCGTCGCTTTTATGACCCCCGCCGTATTGTACTCGTTATAGAACTCCGGGTACTTTCCCTTGAGACGCTCCGTGAGGTCGCTCTGTCTTTAGTCACAAGCAGCGAACGCACTGCGCTTGGGCGGAGATGGTGAAGTAAGAAGCAGAATTTTCGGAAGTCCGCTTGAATATTAAATAGACACTGTGTAAAATCTACGCAACATTTAGAGGAGGAGACCGACGAAAAGGATTTCCAACCGCTGCGCAAGTAGACTGTTACGAATCAGATCAAGCAGAAGCGTATCAAGTTTTTTCTTTCAATAGACATTCGTTAGTTGCAGAACTCTTTACCGCTCAAACGTCACGCTACTATCCCCAATCTTGCATTAGGCCTATGGCAGAAAAAAAAAGAACACAGATAAACACAGACAAGACAGATGCTGACGGATCAAAAAATGAAATGGAATAAAAATCCGTGCGAATCGGTTTAAATCCGTCCCATCTGTGTGCCATCTTTTTGCATTGCATTTTTTCGGGACTATTTCTTCACTAACCTTTTCCCAATTATTAAGGAGATACAAATACAATGGGTTCTTACAAGATTTACCGCTATAGATGGCTCATACTCGTGGTCTATATGCTGGTTGCGGCTTTTAATCAGCTCGTCTGGATCACCTTCGCGCCGGTAACCGACGCAGCCGCTGCATACTACCACGTATCGCAATTGGACATCGGCCTTCTGTCGATGAGCTTCATGATCGCTTTCTTGGTCGTGTCAATTCCTGCTTCGTGGGTGATTGACACATACGGTTTCCGCATGGCCGTCGGGATAGGTGCAGGACTGACCGGCGTCTTCGGCCTGATGCGAGGGATGGTATCATCAAACTTCACTCTCGTTATGATCGCACAAGTCGGCACTGCAGTCGGACAGCCTTTCATCCTGAATGCACTGACCAAAGTCGCGGCGCGCTGGTTCCCGATAGAAGAACGCGCCACCGCATCGGGACTCGGCTCGCTGGCAATGTACTTAGGCATACTCGCGGGTCTTGCGGTGACACCTGCGCTCACTCTCTCAGTTGGATTCGACAACATGCTGCTGTACTACGGCATCGGCGCGCTTGCCGCAGGAGTCATATTCATCGTATTTGCGCGCGAACACCCGGCTACGCCTCCGGGTCCTGCCGAATTAGAGGAACGCGCCTTGATGTTTGACGGGCTGAAACAGATCCTGCGGAATAGGAATTTCATTCTCCTCATGTCCATATTCTTCATCGGGCTCGGAGCATTCAACAGCGTGACGACCTGGATCGAAGACATTATCAGCCCGCGCGGCTTCTCGGCTACACAAGCCGGAACGGCGGGTGGCTTGATGATCGCGGGAGGAATTGTCGGAGCCGTGATACTTCCGACGCTGTCGGACAAATACCGCAGAAGGGTGCCGTTTATCATCATAGGACTTGCGGGCACGATTCCTGGATTACTCGGAATAACTTATGCAGCCACAAGCGGACTGCTGTATGCGGCGTGTTTCACGCTCGGATTTTTTCTCTTGAGCTGTGGTCCCATCGGATTCCAATACGGTGCGGAGATCGGAAGGCCGGCACCTGAAGGAACCTCGAACGGTCTTCTCCTTCTCATGGGTCAGATTTCCGGCATTGCATTTATATTTGGAATGGATGCCTTCAGAGTCGGTCCGAAAGGTTCGATGACGCCGTCGCTCTTAGTTATGACGGGGCTGGTCGTGATTGGCATTTTCGCAGCGACGAGGCTGCGTGAGTCGGATTTAGTTGCAAAGACAAAGCTGGAACAGGTTGTGGAGCCGTCGTAGGAGAAACAATTCCCGCTGATCGCGCCTGACTGCGCGAAACGCTTCGTGCAGGCAGGCTGATTTTCGCAGATATGTCTTCAGCGTTCATCGTTCGACTGAGCCTTCGGCGTGAGCCTCAGTCGAACGCTCACGACGAAGTCTGCGAAATTTGCGGGAGAATCCAAACTGAGGCAGTACCTTCTCCTCTCATCGTTTGAATTTCCACGTATCTAAAGCTAAATTGAATAAAAAGAGAGCATTCAAGCAGGAGAGTCGATAGGTGAGAGGTAAGGAGCTGTTAAATATCCTCGATGAGAGAATTCTCGTATTTGATGGTGCTACCGGTACGAGCCTGCAAAATCAGAATTTGACGGCGGAGGACTTTGGCGGAGAAAAATATGCAGGCTGCAATGAGTACCTTAATATCCTCAAGCCCGAGGCGCCCGAAGAGGTGCATCGTGGTTTTCTCGAAGCTGGCGCCGACATCATTGAGACAAATTCGTTTGGCGGAACGTCAATTGTCCTCGCAGAATATGGACTTGGGGAAAAGTCGTACGAGATAAATAAGCGAGCCGCTCAGATAGCGCGGAAAGCTGCAAACGAATACTCTACCGAAGGGAAGCAGCGATATGTTGCCGGCTCAATGGGTCCGACAACGAAGCTCCCCTCGCTGGGACATATCGAATTCGATGCAATGCGCGATTCTTACCGCCTTCAGGTCAAGGGTTTGATTGATGGCGGGGCGGATTTACTGATTGTCGAAACCTGCCAGGATTTGCTTCAAGCAAAAGCAGCTCTTGCGGCAATACAAGAGTTCTTTGACGAAATCGGCGTTGATATTGCCGTTATCGTTTCAATCACGATCGAGACGATGGGAACGATGTTGATGGGAACGGAAATCTCTGCCGCTCTGACAACGATTGAGCCTTATGATATCGTCACGGCTTTCGGAATGAACTGCGCAACCGGTCCGAAGGAGATGGAGGACGATGTCCGTTATCTATGTGAGAATTCTCCGAAACCCGTTTTCGTTATGCCGAATGCAGGACTTCCTGAAAACATCGGCGGGCAAGCATGTTACCATCTTTCACCGGACGAACTTGAGCTCTGGATGAAAAGATTTGTCGGCGAATTTGGCGTGAGTGTGATCGGTGGTTGCTGCGGAACGACGCCGGAACATATCGCGAGACTCGCAAAGATCGCGTCCGAATCCAGTCCTAAGAAGAGGGAGTTTAGTTACACCCCGTGTGTTTCTTCCATTTACTCGAGTGTTGCACTTCATCTCGATCCGCCGCCGGTAATTGTTGGAGAGAGATGCAATGCGAACGGCTCTCAAAAATTCAAAGGGCTTTTGCTTGCTGAAGATTATGACGGCATGGTGCAGCTTGCCAAGGAGCAGATGAAGGAAGGTGCGCACATACTCGACCTCTGCGTTGCGTATGTCGGGCGGGACGAAGTCCGCGACATGAAAGAAGTGATGAGGCGGTTCAACACGCAAGTCGCTCTCCCGCTTATGATAGATTCGACTGAACATAGAGTCATCGAAGAGGCTCTAAAACGATACGCCGGGAAAGCAATAGTCAATTCCATAAACCTTGAGGATGGCGAGGAACGCCTGCGGCAGGTCTTGCCGCTCTGCAGGAAGTACGGTGCGGCAGTCGTCGCTTTGACGATAGACGAAACGGGCATGGCGAAGACTCGCGGACAAAAATTTGAAGTCGCGAAAAGAATCCACGACCTTGCAATTGGGAAATACAAGATGCGCGAGGAAGACCTGATCTTCGACACGTTGACTTTTACGCTCGGCTCGGGCGATGAGGAGTTTCGCAAAGCTGCAATCGAAACCATCGAGGCGATCAGGATGATCAAGAAAGAATTTCCGAAAGCGTACACGCTCCTCGGGGTTTCCAACGCATCCTTTGGATTGAATGCTCAGGCGAGACACGCACTGAATTCGGTTTTCCTGCATTACGCCATCGAAGCCGGGCTCGACCTATCTATCGTCAATGCCCAAAAGATCATGCCTTTGTACAAAATTGATGAGCGTGTGAGAGAGATCTGCCGGCAATTGATATTTGACGAGAGGAAATTTGAGACGGTGGTGAACTAATGACCTCCTCGAAACAGGACTTAATAGCCACGACCTTTAGAGCCTGCCCCGCGTTTATTGCGGGGTCGTGGACAAGGAGACCCAAGAAAGAGGACTTTAGTCCAAAAAGAAATCGCAATTTGGGGCTAAAGCCCGAGGGCGATTAGAGCCGCTTAACCCCGATATAAATGTCGGGGCTATTGTTGCATTTATTGAATGAATTTTGTTCCTAGGAGTTTGATGCCAGAAGTTAAGTGCACATACGACCCGCTTGTGGAGCTGATGAATTATTATGCTAATGCTAAGGCTCAACCGAAGGAGAATAAGGGGGAATCACTTCCTTTGGAAGAGAAGCTCAAGAGGCGGATCGTTGACGGCGACAAAATAGGAATTGATGAGGACTTGAAAGCAGCGCTTAAGCAATATTCACCGCTTCAAATCATTAATGAGATTCTGCTCGATGGAATGCGAATAGTAGGGGATCTGTTTGGCAGCGGACAGATGCAGCTCCCGTTCGTTCTGCAGTCGGCGGAAACGATGAAAGCCGCAGTAAAGTACCTCGAACCTTTCATGGAACGCGTAGAAGGGACTCAGAGAGGCGTCATGGTTCTTGCAACGGTGAAAGGCGACGTCCATGACATAGGCAAGAATCTCGTCGATATAATCCTTACCAACAACGGATACAAAGTTATCAATCTCGGGATCAAGGTTCCGATAGAGCAGATAATTGATGCTGCGGAAGCGAACAACGCCGATGCGGTTGGCATGAGCGGTTTACTCGTGAAGTCGACGGTCGTGATGAAAGAAAACCTTGAGTTGATGGAGCGGCGGGGAATAAAGATTCCAGTGGTTCTCGGCGGGGCGGCTCTGACGCGCAGGTACGTGGAGCAAGATTTGCGGAAAGTTTACGATGGCTATGTTGCTTATGCCAATGATGCTTTTGACGGCTTGCACTTCATGCAGCAAATCAAGGATGAGAAGGTTGATGTCGCGGAATTAAAGGGAGTTACGACTTCCTCCACCGCTTTGAACAAATCTCTTGAACTGAATCAAAAACAAGAAGCAAGACTTCACAAGTCAGAAAGCTCGATCAAAAGGTCGAAAGTCCGGGATGATGTCGCAGTTCCGGTGCCGCCATTCTACGGCAGCACCGTCGTAACGAACATCAAACTGGAAAAAATATGGGAATATCTGAACGAAGTTGCTCTTGTGCGCGGCCAATGGCAATTTTCAAAAAAAGGTAAGTCGGAAGAAGAATACAATAGACTTCTTGAATCGGAAATTTACCCTGCCCTTGAGAAACAAAAGCTTATCGTCAAGAGAGAAAGGCTACTTGAGCCTAAAGTGATCTATGGATATTTCCCCTGTCAATCCTCCGGCAATGATCTAATTATCTATCGGCCGAAAGGCGAAAAGGGGCTCCATGGTAAATGGAAAACATTGGATGGGGGAAAGGATATACGAAAAAACGAAAAGAAATCTGGTTTCCAGGACCTGATTGAGTGGTTGCGGTTCAGTTTTCCCCGTCAGAATGATGATCGGTTTCTCTGCATCTCAGATTATTTCAAGCCGATTGTTTCGGGAATCTTTGACGTCATTGCGATTCAGGTTGTGACGATCGGAGCGAAGGCGAGTGAGTACACAAGACATCTATTTGAAGGGGGAAGTTATCAGGATTATCTTTATTTGCACGGGCTGAGTGTCGAGAGCGCGGAGGCACTCGCAGAGTACTGGCACAAAATCGTGAGGACTGAGCTCGGTATAGATTCAAATGATGCAAGAGAGATGAAAAGATTGTTTTCGCAGGGCTATCAAGGCTCCCGATATTCGTTCGGATATCCTGCATGTCCGAATCTTGAAGATCAGACAAAACTCTTCGAGCTGCTGGGTCCGGAGAGGATCGGCGTGACATTGACAGAGGGATTCCAATTGGTGCCCGAACAAAGCACAACTGCAATTATCGTCCACCATCCGGAAGCAAAATATTTCAACATCAAGTAGGCAATTGGAAGTTGATTATGTGTAACAAAAGCAAAAGAAATGGCCACTGCCGCCTTGCGGCATGCCGCATCATTAAATAAATATGATGTCGGAGCGGCAGAATTTCATAAATGAGAATAATGCTAATTTTAATACGATTGGCACGAATGATAGAATTATTCTCGAATAAACCGTCATCTTTGTATTTGGCATTCGTGATCGTAAGAAACTGTCTTCAGATTTGTGTAATTCGTGGTAATATGTTTGTTGATGCACTAGCAAGCTAGGTATTCATGCTTAAGAATCTTTCAATAAAAAACTATGCACTCATCGATGAACTTGAGCTTGAGTTCGGAACCGGGTTGAACATAATTACGGGCGAGACTGGAGCAGGCAAGTCCATAATCATAGATGCCTTGAGCTTGATCCTCGGCGAACGCGCAACAGCGGAAGAAATTCGCAGCGGAGCCGAGAAGACTATCGTCGAGGGAGTTTTCACGATTACCGGGAACAAGAAAGTTCAGCAGCTTCTCTCCGAATGGATCCCTTCGGGAAAAGATGCGGAGATAGAGTGCGATGACGAAATAATTGCAAGGCGAGAGGTGAATCAGAAGGGACAAAGCCGCGCATTTGTCAACGACACCCCGGTTCCTGTTTCGCAGTTGAAAAAGCTTGGCGATTTTCTTGTCGATTTGCATGGACAGCATGAGCATCAGTCCCTCTTGCGGCCAGAGACGCATATCGATCTCCTCGATGAATTTGGAGGACTCGACAATCTCATAAAAGATTTCCGCGAATCATACCGTGAGTTGAATTCGAAACTTGCGGACCTCAGAGAGCTAATCTCGAAACGCGATGCTCTGAAAGAAAAACAGGAGCTCTACGCATTTCAGATCAAAGAGATCGACTTGATAAATCCGACGCCGGGGGAAATCGATCGGCTCGAGGCAGAGCTTAAGATTCTGGAAAACGCCGAAAGACTCTATGAGTCAACGACAAAGCTCTATGAGATTTTGTATGACAGTGAAAGCTCAATTCACGATCAGCTTGTCGTCGTTAGGAACCAGCTCGAGGATCTATCACAGATCGATAAATCGTTCGACTCGGTCAGGGAAGAAAGTGAAAGTGCGAGAGCGATCGTGGATGAAATAACAAGGTTTGTCCAGAGCTACAGCAGCAAAATCGATTTCAATCCACAGAGACTTGAGGAGATTCGAGAACGGCTTGGCGTGCTTACGATGTTCAAGAAAAAATACGGTGGCTCCCTGGAAGCGGCGATCGAATACAGGGAGAAGATCGGAAGAGAGTTTGCACTCGCGGAAAATTTTGACGAAGAGATTCGAAAACTGGAATCCGGCTGTGAGTCTGCGCGGGCGTACTCATCCGAGATTGCCGAGCGCCTTTCGACAAAACGTCGGGAGGTTGCCGAGCGGGTGACGAAGGGAATTGTCGGTGTTCTTGGCGAGATCGGAATAGAGAAAGCAAGGTTTGAGGTTGAAATAACGAACAGGGAATACAAAGGCGAAGACGGCAGGCTTAGACCTCTGGTTCGATTGGATCCCGTCGGGACAAGGGTTGCAGGACGCTTCTACGAAACCACAGACAAAGGCTTTGACCTTGTCGAATTTTTTGTTTCGACGAATGTTGGTGAAGAACCTCGCCCCCTTGCAAAAGTCGCCTCAGGCGGCGAGATTTCGAGAATTATGCTGGCATTGAAAACAATCCTGGCCAAGAGCGATCGGCTTCCGCTCCTGGTCTTTGATGAGATAGACACAGGAATCAGCGGCAGAATTGCTGCCAAAGTCGGCAGAAGCCTGAAAAATCTTGCGGGATTTCATCAGATAATTGCAATCACTCATCTTCCGCAGATCGCCGGGATGGCGGACGTGCACTTCAGGGTGGAGAAAGTCATCAAAGGGAAGCGTGCAGTCACGCGAGGGAGCAAGCTTTCCGAAGAGGAACGAGTTCTCGAAGTTGCGAAGCTGCTCAGCGGCGATGATGTAACACAAGCAAGCATATCAGGGGCAAAGGAAATGATCGGACAAAAATGAACAGTGACATTTTTCTTTACAACACGCTCACTCGACAAAAAGAGAAATTCATCCCGCTCGAGAAAGGCAGAGTCGGAATCTACGTATGCGGCCCAACTGTCTACAACGATTCTCACGTCGGTCATGCCAAAAGCTATGTCTCATTTGACGTGATTGTGCGATTTCTTCGATTCCTCGGTTACAAGGTCACTTATGTGCAGAACATAACCGATGTCGGCCATCTCACCGATAATGCCGACGAGGGCGACGACAAGATTGAGAAAGAAGCAAAGAAAGATCGAGTCGATCCGATGGAAGTCGTCGAGATGTTCATGAGAAGCTATTTCGAGGACATGGACAGACTCGGCGTTGAGCGGCCAAACATTTCTCCGAGGGCGACAGGGCATATCGTGGAACAGATTGAATTGACGAAAAGGCTGATCGAGAAAGGCTATGCATACGAAGCCTGCGGGAACGTCTATTATGATGTCTCAAAATTTCCGGATTATGGCAGACTATCAGGAAAGAAGCTCGAAGATCTTGTCTCGGGAACAAGAGTCGAGATAAGAAACGACAAGAAAAATCCCGCCGACTTCGCTTTGTGGAAAAAAGCCGAGGCGGGTCACACCATGAAATGGGCTTCCCCGTGGGGGGACGGTTTTCCGGGCTGGCACCTCGAGTGCTCGACGATGAGCATGAAATATCTGGGAGAGACCTTCGATATCCATGGGGGCGGAATAGATAATGAATTTCCACACCATGAATGCGAGATCGCACAGAGCGAGGCGGCAACCGGGAAGAAGTTTGTCCGATATTGGCTCCACAACAATTTGGTCACAGTGGACGGCGTGAAAATGAGCAAGTCGCTCGGAAATTTTGTCACATTGAAAGACGCATTCAAAAAATACAATCCCATTGACATAAGATTTTTTATCCTTCAGAGTCACTATCGAAGCCCACTTGATTATTCCGATGAGGCAGTCGCTGCCGCTGGCAAAGGACTCGAACGCTTGACAAATGTTGTTCTGCAATTGAGGGAGCAGGCGCGAGGAAGCAGCAAATCGGTCGATTTCGATAATCTTCCGGAAGAGCCCGTCAATATTAGACGATACTACAATGAATTTCTCGCCGCGATGTCCGACGATTTTAATACTCCCCTTGCCATCGGCTCATTGTTTGAAATGTTGAAGGATGTAAACTCGTACCTGGCCTCGGGAGGTCAGGTCATCGCTGATTTTGCAGGCGTGGTGCTTTCATTCCTCACACGACTTGCCGGCGATTTGCTTGGTATTCTGCCTTCGGAAGGCCAGAGTTTTTCCAACCTGGAATTAGAGGGGAAGCTGATCGAAACGATGATCAAGCTTCGAGCCGATGCAAGGAAAAACAAAGATTTCAAGTTGGCGGACTTCATTCGAATCGAATTACAAAAGCTTGGCGTGATCCTGGAAGACAGGAAAGACAGCACTACATCTTATAAAATCTCCTCCAGAGAGATCAATTCGAAAAAATGAGAAGACGCGAGTTCATTAAGAAAAGTGCTGTTGTTGGAGCTGGAACTTTTGCGGCAACGAAATTAGGGATGCCGGGTATCATAACTAGAAGCGGAGTTGGTATGAGTTCCCCTGTGATTATTTCGACATGGAATTTCGGAATCAGAGCAAATGAGACAGCATGGAAACTTCTCTCAAACGGTGGAAACTCTCTTGATGCCGTCGAACAAGGGGTTCGAGTGATCGAAGATGATCCGACTATCACGAGTGTCGGCTATGGCGGATTGCCGGATGAAGATATGAAGGTCACTCTCGATGCCTGCATAATGGACTGGCGGGGAAATTGCGGGTCAGTCGGTTGCCTTGAGAATATCAAGAACCCGATAAGCGTGGCAAGAAAGGTAATGGAGAGGACGAAGCACGTTATGCTAGTCGGCGATGGTGCCTACAAGTTCGCCCTGTCGCAGGGATTCAAACCGATGGATTTGCTTACGGATCAATCAAGGGAGAAATGGCTCGAGTGGAAAGAGAAGAGGAGCGACAACTGGCTTCCTGAGCACGACATGAACGATTTGAATGATAACCATGATACAATCGGGATGCTCGCCGTAGATTCGGATGGAAAAATCAGTGGTGCGGTAACGACCTCCGGTCTTGCTTGGAAAATTCACGGGCGAGTCGGCGACTCCGCTATCATAGGCGCAGGTCTTTATGTCGATGGAAAAGTGGGGGCGGCCGCATCGACCGGGCTTGGTGAAGCCAACATACGAATAGTAGGTAGCAATCTCGTAGTGGAGGGAATGAGAAACGGCCTGAGTCCGCAGGAAGCTTGCGAGGCGGCGGTGAAACGCGCTATCGAGGTTCATTCGAAGATTCTGAAGGGGGACACTGATAAAGCTTTTCAACTTGCTTATATTGGGATGAACATCAAAGGTGATATCGGCGGTGCTTCCATCAGAAAAGGTTTTCAATACGCATTGTGCCGCAACGATTCAAACAAGCTTTATGACGCAAAAAGCCTATATGAGTGAATTTTGACAAGTGTGAGTAGTCCTGAGGAATTGGAATGAACTCGACAAAGATCATAGCAGGGGGTTATACATTCAGTTGCAATGACAGGAAAGAAGCAGGGCCTTTCAATATAGTGGTTCGGACGAATCTTGTCGTCGAGCTGTCTAAGGACCTCGACGGCTTGAAACGTAAGTATCCGGAAGCAGAGATTGTGGATGCCGGCGGGAAAATTATACTCCCCACTTTCTTTAATGCTCATTTTCACCCTGAAGAGATTGTCTGTCGCAGTATCGAGCCCAGGAAGCCCATCTCGCAATGGCGGGATGAATCTTTGCTGAGTGTAGAATCCTCGCTTGAAGCGCAAAGTGAAGCCTTTTTCGAAAGATTGTACCATCTTGCATTTTTCAGCGCACTTCAGTGTGGAGTGGGTGGAGTCGCGTTCGCCTTAGTCGGCGACGAAGCCGGTGTTCGCGGCATGTATTCCGGCCTGAAGCTTGCCGGGATTGACGCGGTCGCTTTCGCCGAGAGCGACTCCCAGATCTCCTTCTTGAAAAGAGTGATCGACAAGCATCTCAAGCTGGGATGCTTTATTCCTTATCAAAAGGATCTCACGCTTTTCGGATTGAGTGCAGTCGCACGAATTAATTCGGAATCGCCCGGCTGGATAATGGCACATGCCGACGAAAGCGATGAAGACGTTGTCGTGACAAAATCGAATTTTAATTCTAGTCTGATTCAGCTTCTGAAGAAAAGTAGATTGTTGGGGGGAACCACGATTCTGGTCGGACTTAACGGGACTCAGTCAAATTCGCTAAAAGCAGTGAGGAACGAAGGAGCCAGGATTGTCCTGATCCCCACCGAACTTACTTTTCATGATTTTAAAGCCATCAGAAATATTTTTGATAGATTTGCCGTTGGCTCGAATTGGAATACGCCCGGGCTTTTCAATGAAATGAAACGTCTTCTCGAATTTGGCGTTGCACCGCACGAGGTCCTCAATTGTGTTACTCGGTATGGCCTGGACATGTTCAATATGGGGTCAAGACTGGGAAGCATAGAGGCCGGTAAATTGGCAAACCTGACCTTTGTAGACGCAAGAAAAATCTCCGCGAGGCGGATCGAGAAATTTCCACCGGAAGAGGCTGCGTCTGCGCTCATAGAGGATTACACGGATTCGGATGTTTCAGATGTCATGCTCGAAGGGGAATTTGTGTATAGGGACAGAAAACTGTTGCTGTACAACGATGCTGAATTGATGGTGGAAGAAAGCGATCTGGTTGAAACAATCATGAGAAGTAAGGAAGTCGCCGTCCCGGTTTCCGAAGGAAAAAACCCGTCACCTAGAGTGCCCTTGACACGGGAGGAAAATGCGGCGGAAGCGGAGACGGATCGCGGCAAGGTAGAGCTGCCTAAGAATATTCGAAAAGTCTTCGGAGAGGATGAGTTTTAAATGTACTTGATAATTCACTTGAAACCGAAAGGAGAGACTGATGAAGATTAGCATCATCACTGTGTCGTTCTTGATAAGTACCGCAGCATTTGCGGGAGACATCAGCGGGAGCGCGGGAAGCGGTGCGCAAGTTGAATCACGATATTTGATCGACATGCCTACTGCAGGAATATTGCATAATGGCATGATCGGCATGAACGTAAACTTTTATGAGGAAAGCGGACTGTTGATGTCGTTGGAAGCTGGAGCGTTTAATCGGCTCACTTTCGGGTTGAGCTATGGTGGTACAAACATCATTGGATCAGGGTCTGTTGATTGGAACAAGTTGCCGGGGGTAAATATTCGTTTCCGACTGATCGACGAGACGGCAGAATTTCCTGCGGTCGCTCTCGGTTTCGATTCGCAAGGGAAGGACCGATACGACACAACCAATGACCGCTATCTCTACAAATCGCCAGGCTTCTTTGCTGCCGCTACGAAATACTTTAACATGCTTGGCTACCTCGGTGTACATGGCGCGGTCAATTATTCCCTGGAAAACAAAGACGGCAACAAGAAAATCAACTTCTCTGTCGGGGTAGACAAGACGGTCGGGAACGACATTACCGTCATGGCGGAATATAACTTCGGATTTAACGATAACTTTGGGAATTATATGCCGGGAGATTCCGGGGTATTATCAAAGTCAGGGCCGGGGTTCCTCAACGCAGGCGCTCGCTGGAGTGTCGGAAATGGTTTTACTGTCGAGTTCGATTACAAGAACTTGTTCGATCTTAAGAAAACCGGAAGTCTTCGCACAATTCGGATTGAATACGTGCAGTCAATGTAAAGCTGTTGCTTTTCATTACCCCCTTGGCTGTTAGCACTTAGGCATGTGCCTGTCCGGATATCGGGTCAAGATTATCACCAAGGGGGAAGAATGCTGTCAGAATTGTCGCTCGTGCAATACCCGAAAAGGAGTTAAACACAGCGGCAGGCTGCACGCATGACTGGCGGTGGGTGGCGCCATCTCACGTCCCAGAGATTCTCGCTCGGAGTTCTTCTTCACCGGAAGAATTTCGGATAACTAACGCAACTTCTTGGACACTCTGTTCGTCTATGAAGTTGTGATTAAATTATTTTAAGGCTTCAAAAGAACCTTGTTTTGAACACTATTGTTGTTGAAATTGAGCCGAGAAAGTTGAGATGCTTCAGGAACTGTTAGCGTTGAAAAATCTTGAGAGTATAAGACCCTCGGGTGAGTCAGACGCAGAAAGGCCCGGAACGAAGTCATTGTTTCCCTGGCTCTTGCTTAAGTGGGAAGTTCAAAGGTTTCCAAATGAGTTTGAGAGAATCTTGAAATGTTTGAAAACAATCAAATGTCCTTGAGCCTTATTGGACAGAAGCCGACGCGAGAAGTGATTAAGCGTCAGGAAAAATCTTGCGTCCAAAAAATGAGGTGAGTATCATGAAAAGAAGAATAGGTCTATTGGCGGCTTCACTGTTTGTCACAATCGGCTTATCAAGCTGTTACACCGAATTCGCGACGACAGGAAGCGATTACTACAATCAGGGCTCGCAAGGTTATGCTTATTACGATAGTTCAAGTTCAGGCTATGCGTATGACTCTACTGGTGCCCCGATCATCAACAACTACAATTATTATGGTTACGGCTATCCCTACTATGATTATTATGACAACTGGTGGACTCCAAGCCCATGGTGGTGGCACACCGATTTGTGGCTTGGGTGGGGATGGGATTCATGGGCTTATGCAGGCCCTTCATGGTACGGTGGTTGGCCCTACCGGGGAGGATATGACTACTATAGTCCGTTCTATCCATACGGTACTGGCTATGGCTATCGAGCTGGGAACCCCCGAGTAAGACCGAGCAACATAGGTGATACACGAAACGGTAGAGAGAATTATGGGGGAGGATCAGCGGTTCAGTATGTCCAGCCTGTCGGATCAAGCGCGGGGGTCGGCAGTGCGAATGCTACTGGCGGTAGGTCGGCGAGCGCAAACAGAACCCAGCCGCCAACAACAAGAGCTCGAACCTCGACGCCTTCGTCGACGGGGAGTCCTTCCGGCGGAGCGGTCGATCAGCCGAGAACCAGAACCCCTAATTCCCAGCCGCAATCTCAGCCTGCCACACAGGGCCAGCCGCGTTCGAGAGATAACGGCTCGTCCGGCAGCAATAACAGCAGCGGGAGCTCCCGGGGAAGTACCAACTCCAATGGCAATTCTCAGCCTCGCCCGCGCGGAATGAGTGCATCATCACATAGAGTTATGTCTCCATCGGGACAATCGCGTGCCTACGTGAGGTCGTTCCGTTATCAGTCTGCACCTGCACAACCGTCGAGAGGGTACAGTCAGGCTCGGGCGGCGAGCTCACCACGAAGTGTGTCGGTCGCCCACTCTGCACCACCCCCGGCAAGGAGTGGAGGTTCGAATGGAGGCGGCAGGGGAAGACGTTAGTTCTCTTTTGAAATGCTGGACCCAATAATTTTTTTTGAAATGTTGAGTCAATACTTGAAAAACCTGAAAAGTTCTTAACTGAATGGGGAAAGTATGAAGATCAGAATAACGTTAGTGTCATTATTCTTGTGTGTATCTATTCGGGTCTACGCGCAGTATCCTGAGGACGCGCTTCGACTTGCTCAAAGCGGGTATGGTGCGAGCGCAAGATCAATTTCAATGGGAAACGCGATGACCGGCGTGTCCGACGGTTTTGATGCGACATATTTTAACCCTGCGGGACTGGCACAGTCGCGTGAATCTGAATTCACCACCGGGTTGAACTTTCTCGGATATAATGATAATGCAACATATCTGGGAAGCAATAGTACACTGTCGAGTTCGCAGACAGATCTGTCCAATCTTGGCGTGATCTATGCGTTCCCGACTGTGAGAGGAAGTTTTGTAATTGCTTTAGGATACAATAGAGGACAGGATTTCAATTCGGCATTATCAGTGAGTGGCACCAATCCCAATAGCTCTATTGTCCCGTCCCTTTATTATCCAGGAGACACATTAGCAGACATCGCCTACATGCTCTATCTGGAAGATGGCGCCCAGAATCCTGTGGTTACGAAGAACGTCAAACAAAGCGGGAAGACATATACATCTGGCGGACTTAACAATTGGTCGGCTTCTGCAGGTCTGGACATTGCCAGCGACTTTTCGATCGGCGGCACGCTTAATCTCATTGGCGGTTCATACCAGTACACCAGGACCTTTGTGGAGAGTGCCACATCGCAGGGAGGGAATTATGGTGGATCGTATTTTAATTCCCTCGTTCTCGTTGACCAGGATAATCAGGATATAAGCGGCGTGAATGTGAAGGTGGGTTTTCTCTACAGGTTGGAAGGGGAGTCCGGTAACACGTCGGCCAGGTTCGGTTTGTCCGTAACATCCCCCACATTTCTAACAGTCACATACGGCTACTCCTCGTCGGGGGTAGGAAACTATACTGGTTACTCTCCTCTCGGTTATTCAACGAGCAATGGGTACGGCGAACTTGAAGGGGGAGGGCCGGCACTTCGTTATGACGTGACCACACCATTCAAGTTTGAGGTCGAGCGTCAGGTAGTCTTTCGAGGTTGCTCCTCGCGGCAGATATTGAATACGTGGACTGGACAGAAATGCAGTTCAGTAATTCGAATTTGCCGGCAGGCGATAATACAATAAGCGATTTGAATGCTCAGATAAAGCAGGACTACCAGGCAACCCTGAATCTTAGAGGAGGACTTGAGTACGCACTGGCTGATCCGGATTATGGCACATTCAATGCGTAAATGTTGTTGCCGGGCATGTTTAACCAGTCGTCTTGCT
>CAVYHK010000008.1:0-24386 GCA_963768145.1 uncultured Bacteroidota bacterium
AGCCTTATGATTTCGGTGCCGACAACCTCAATGTCCTGGCGCCAGGTACTTCCCAAAATCAATACAACTCTTTTAGACTTGTCGATCTTGACCGGCATAGTTTGACCGACATTATTGGAAATGCTGCGACTGTAAACGCGATCAAATCTTGTGTCACCACCAACAATGGTCCTCTCATTCCCGAGAAATGAATCAAAAAGTTTCTTGTTTTCGAATGAAGTCGCGAGTATTAGATCGGCGATTCTGTAAATCTGCCTGTAAAAAACCTTCAGGAGCCTTGCCCGTGCCAAGAGTTTCGTCGGGAAGGTCGCATCTGCTATGAGTATCTTGGCCCCCGATTCTCTTGCCGCAAGCAAATGATTCATCCACAGATCGTATCTCATCACGACAACGACACGAGGTCTGACAAGATTTATGAATCTCTCCGCGTTCTCTTTACTGTCCAACGGTATATACGTGATGACATCAGCGTTCGGGTAATTCAGCGAATACTCATACCCGGAGGGCGAAAAAAATGAAACTATGATCCTGTGTCCGGCTCGCTTGAGAATTTCAATTACGGGTTTCGCCTGCTCAAACTCACCAAGAGACGACGCATGGAACCAGACCCTTGGTCCTTCGGAGATTCTAGATATCCTTTTCTCCAGGTCAGCAAATAGAGTCTTCCTGCCCTCGTAACCGCGCCGTACCTTCGGATTAGCAAAAGACGCGACAAAGAAAACAAATCGGAGGAGGGGAATGAAAAACATAGAATACAGCACCCTGATATTCCTCGAGACAAGCTCTATTTCTTGCTCAGCCATGATTCGGGATCCTGTTTGTCTTTCTCCAACCAGACTTCAAAATGCAAAACTGAACCGGCGAGCGATTCTCCCACTGTCCCAACTGCCCCGCCAGCCTTTACCTTGTCCCCCTCCTTGACAAAGATGTCAGCAAGGTGAGAGTAAACAGTTCGAAGCCCGTTGTAGTTATCAATGATAATCAAGTTCCCGTATGAAGGGAGCCAGAATACTCTGGAGACTTCACCGTCAGCGACGCTTTCAACCTCCGAATTCTCCGGAACAGCGATATTAATCCCGTAGTTGAGGGTAACGGTTTTTAAAATTGGATTCTCGTGCTCACCAAATCTGGCGACGACCTTCCCATTTGTGACAGGCCATGGCAGTCGTCCCTTAATCTCAGATTTCGCATTGATGGGTGCAGCCGGCAGGGTCTCCGGTTGTTTGGGGGTTCTTGCCTTTAATGCAAGCTCCGCTGCTTCTTGCTTCTTCTTTTCCGCTTCCTGCCTCTTTCTCTCCGCCTCCTCAGCAATGAGTGTCTGAATCAATTTCTCGAGCTCAACGGCAGCGGTCTGCGATCTCTCCAATTGTTCGGCATAGACTTGTTTGTTCTTCCGAAGCTTCGAGACTAAATCCTTCTGTTGCTTGATCCTCAAAGATAGTCTATTTTCCTCAGAATTCTTTTGAGCGAGAAAGTCTTGCTGTCGTCCCAACTCCCGGCCAAGCCGCCCTCTCAATATCGAAAGTCTATCCCGTTCAGAGGAGATCGATGCCATGTCCGCCTTCGTTTGGTCCGAAAATCTTTTTAGATATTCATAACGGATCAGCATCTCGTTTACTGAAGAGGCAGTGAGCATGAGCTCCAGATCATGCATCCTTCCTCGTTCGTAAAAACTTCGGGCAAAATGCGCATACTCTTCAGCCAGATAAGAAAGTCTATTACTAGCTGACTGGATCTGGCTCTCGAGGTTCGCAACATTCTTCGAGTTGTCCGTGATCTGGTTCGAGATCTTCTTTATCGTTTGCCGCGCTTGGAGGTTTTGTTTTTCGAGCCTATCGAGACTTCCGAGAGACGCAGATTCCTTCTGAGTGCTCTCTTCGATCTTCTTTTGATAAAGCTGTATGTTTCCGCGAAGCTCCTGAAGCTCCTGTTTCTTCTTGTTGAGTTTTGGCTTCTCCTGCCCAGAGGATATTGCAGACCCAAAGACGATTACACCTAATGCAATACAGCCCCACCGGAAAAGACACTTGACCACAAAAGCCGACGAGACCCGCCATGAATATTTTCCATGCTTACTATCTTCGCGCATCTTTGCGTCCTTTGCGGTAAAGCGGCTTTTTATGTTATCGCTCAAACGTGAAGCAACTAATTAAGAAGGATCTCTTTTGCATCTGCCGGGACAGTAATTTGGACTTCCTCTTTTTCGTTCAATACAATGTCCTGATAGAATAGCTTTGCTGAGACGTTGTGCTTCAAGTCTTCAAAGAAAATGGTCCTTGGGAAAAATATATTGTCAACGCTCGTGAAATCAGAGTAGTCTATTTCTAATATTGGTTTGTCATTAACGAGCCTCTTGTATCCGATAGTTCGCAAATACTCTTCATCGACCGTAAATTCTTCAACCGTGTCTTTACTTGAATAGACATAACTCACATGTCTTCCGTCAACTCGCGAGACCAATTGCGCACTATCCAGATGTGTGAGCGGAACCATGAAGCCAAGCAATAGGTCTGACAACGATGCACCGTCCGCAGCGACCATCAGAAACTGCTTCAGGTTAGCCTCGGTAGGTTTGCCGAGAAACACTTCATTGTTCAAGCTGTTATAAACCACTAATGTGTCGGCGCTTAATTCAGCCTGTGCCATCTTGATGCCAAACGGACCATAAAGGCGAATATTGGTGGTAGAAGGTCTGCGGACCGAGACATCGAAGCGGGCACTGTATTCACCCCGCGGAGTCTCAAAATCTCCGTACCCGCTCGAAGCAAAAAGCTTGAAAGATTGAGATTGATCATCGATGCTGCGGGCAAAGTCCTGTGCAGTATAACTCGTCATCGACACATAATGCATTGTGGCACAACCAGCCACCAAAAAGGCCATTATCGGAATCACGAATCGAGTCATCATTTGGCTTTTGCAATTTTCTCTTTAAGTTCTGCGCTCTGAGGATTATGCCCCAGTGCCTTTTCCCAGTACTCGACAGCTTTCTTCATGTCGCCCTTTTTAGCGTAAATGTCTCCAAGGTGCTCCTCCAAAGTCGCCGGCGAACCGTCACCCGGTTGAGTCCTGATTGAAAGGGCTTCTTTGACGTATGCCTCCGCGTTTTCATAGTCACCGAGTTTAAAATAAACCCATCCTATCGTGTCCAGATATGCACTATTCTTCGGATCTAGTTGCACGGCAAGCTGTGCCATCTTCAAGGCTTTTTGAAGGTCGATCTCTCTCTCTGACAGGCTATAAGCGTAGTTGTTCAGAATAAGCGAATTCTTGCCGTCTATTTTGAGCGCGGTTTCGTAAACTCGATAAGCATCGTCGTACCTACTCAGTGCCTCATAGACAAGAGCAAGGGTGCTTAGCGCGTCCATGTCGCTCGGTTTCAGTGACATAGCCTTTTCCAGCGGCTTGACAGCTTCGGAATTTCTCCCGGCTCGATTAAGAGCAAGTCCATAAAATAGATTGATTCTGAAATCCTGGGGAAAAATGTTGACGGCACGCGACATCGCCTTCGCCATCTTGTCGAAATCATTTTTCTGATAATATAGAACTGCAATTGCCTGCCAGGAATTCTGGCTGGTCGAGTCAATCGAGATAGACCTATTTAGAAGGACTTCTGCGACTGAATCTTTGCCGGCATAAGACGCACCTAAACCCGCTAGCAGATATGATCGTGCATCACCAGGATACATCGTGACAAGTCTCGTAAATATCTGTTCGGCAAACGGGACCACCTCCGAGTCATGCTGCATCTCATCCAAATAGAACTGTGCAATTGCAAATTTAGCTTGTGTCCTGCTTGAATCGGAAGTGAATATGATATCGATCAAGCTGTCTGCCTTCACGAAGTCTTTCATGCGGAGATAGACAGTCGCCGCTCGTGCTTTCAAGTTGAAGTCTTCGCCGTGGGATCGCATAAGCTCACTGAGAATACCCAGGGCTTCCTTGTTCTTGCCCGTTTGGAGGTAAAGATCCGAAAGCGTCTCCTTGATGGTTTGATTAGCCGGATCAACCTTTAACATATCCAGCAGAATTCCAATCGATTTGTCAAACTTGTTCATAGAATCATAAATCTGGACAAGCTGCATCATTGTTGGAAGGTCTGGCCCATTCAGCTCCAGCGCTTTTTCATAAAGCTCCGCCGCCTTTGCGGGACTGCTTTGCTGGCAAAGCTGTCCCAGCATTATCAGATCTTCCGCCTGGGTACTATCAATCGAAACAATCCTCGAATATTCAGCTCTGGCGCTGTCAACTTGATATTCAGCCAAAAAAGCCTGCGCGAGTGTTCTACGGAGGCGTACGTCTCGCGGAGAAAGTGCTATGGCTTCATGAGCTTGTTCAATTGCCATCTCCGACTTTCCGAGTTTCATATAATCTTGTGCCATTGCGTCAAGTATTTCCGGATCCCTGTAATACCGAAGCGCCTCTTGATAGTCGAGGATCGCCTGCGCAAATTCGCCCTCTGCATCATTCAAATTCCCATCCACGAAATGGCCCATCGCCGCACGATGATTCTGATCCCTTGCAATCAGATCGGACTTTGGAGCCTTCCCCTCCGGGCTATTCGCTGACTGATTCACGCCGGCACAACCTGCAAAAACCACAAACGCACTAAGGAACACAACGTAACGCAATGATCATTCTCTTTCTAGTAAGTTCAACTTCGAATGGCAATTCAGACAACAAACTTCAAGACCAGGATCCAATTTCCAAACAAATCTCTCCCAAATAAATTCCCCTCCTGCCAAAGAGTTGCAGGCCTGCGTCATCGTCCGCCGGCAAAGTAGGTGCATGAGAAAGTGCAGCTCTCTCATAACTAAAGTCTGACGTCCTGGACCTGGGCATGACGGTCAAAGCGAGTCGGCTGTTCTCAACCGGTTAATTGCTCGCGCAAGCGCCGCACGTGCCCTTTCAACGTTTGTTCCCGCTTCCTTTTTCATCAGTCTCTCCTCAGCGCGAGTTCTTGCGGCTCTTGCACGTTCAACGTCAATTTCATCTTTCTTTTCAATCGTATCCGCCAGGAATGTCACGTTGTTGTTACTTACTTCGACGAAGCCGCCGGTCGTGGAAAAAACTATTTCATTTCCGCTCTGATCCAGCAATTCAACTTCACCGACCGAAATTGTCGTAAGAAGCGGCGCGTGATCATAAAGGACCTGAAATCCACCAATCGTACCGGGAGCTGAGAATGATTTGACAAAACCAGAGAAGGTCCTCTTTTGAGGGGTTACAATTTCAAGCTTGAACAATTTCTCCTGTGTCGAGGGCACCCGTTCAAAGGTATCTACCTTGGAATCTTCGAGCTTACTCACTTTTCAACCTGCGTTATCCACTCTCCGCTTCATCAGGCCGCCTGAAGTTTCTTTGCCTGCTCCTCCGCTTCATCGATAGTTCCAACCATGTTAAAGGCGCTCTCAGGCCATTCATCGCATTTACCTTCAATAATCATCTTGAAGTCCGGCAATGGTATCGCTAATTTTACATATCTTCCCTGCCTGCCGGTGAAAGCCTCGCCAACGGAAACGGCTGCGACAAAAATTGTTGAATCTTCCTTGCTCTTGCCACAGTGAGTTTATCGTCATCAGAGAGTTCATCAATTCCAAGAATGTTTATAATATCTTGCAAGTCTTTGTAGGTCTGGAGGATTTCCTTCAATCTTTTCGCAACATCGTAATGTTCATCTCCCACAATCAAGAGGATCAAGAATTCGGGATGTTGAATCAAGCGGATCGACAGCCGGATAAAGCCCAAGAGCGGCTATGTCGCGGTTCAAGATAGTCGTCGCATC
Source organism: uncultured Bacteroidota bacterium (assembly GCA_963768145.1). Classification (GTDB taxonomy): domain Bacteria; phylum Bacteroidota; class Ignavibacteria; order Kryptoniales; family JAKASW01; genus JAKASW01. Next base: position 5,783 of record CAVYHK010000008.1, read on the forward strand.
GAGGTGAGTGAAAGTTGTTGCCGGCGCCGGATCGGTTAAGTCATCCGCAGGCACATAAATCGCTTGAACGGAAGTTATCGATCCGCGTTTTGTAGAAGTGATCCGTTCCTCCAGCGCGCCCATCTCCGTTGCAAGAGTCGGTTGATACCCGACGGCTGACGGCATGCGTCCCAATAGCGCTGACACTTCCGAACCAGCCTGAGTGAACCTGAAGATATTATCTATGAAAAGAAGGACGTCTTTCCCTTCGGAATCACGGAAGTATTCTGCGAGAGTCACCGCAGTTAATCCGACGCGCTGTCGAGCGCCGGGTGGCTCGTTCATCTGTCCGAAAACAAGTGCGGTCTTGTTCAGGACGCCTGATTCTTTCATCTCGATCCAGAGATCATTTCCCTCCCGCGTTCTTTCTCCAACGCCGCCGAAAACAGAATAACCGCCATGCTGAGTCGCAATATTGTGAATTAATTCCTGGATTATGACAGTCTTGCCGACACCCGCCCCGCCAAATAGACCTGTCTTTCCACCGCGTGAATATGGCTCTAGCAAATCGACAACCTTAATACCCGTTTCGAACATCTCCTTTTGTGTGCTGAGGTCTTCAAACTTAGGAGGTGGTCTATGGATCGGATACTTTTCTTTCGTCTCGATTGGTCCTTGCTCATCGATCGGATTGCCAACGACGTTAATCATTCTGCCGAGCAGATTTGGTCCGACGGGCACTTTTATCGGACCGCCAGTGTCGATCACTTTCATCCCGCGAACCAAACCATCGGTCGAATCCATTGCGACCGCTCGAACGGTGTCTTCACCCAGATGCTGCTCAACTTCAACGACTAGAATATCTTCTTCGCCATCAATATTCTTGCGGGGAATATTCAATGCATTATAAATCTTGGGGAGATTGCCGGTCTCAAACTCTATGTCGAGGACTGGCCCGATTATCTGTACAATTTTCCCTTCGTTCATGATCCTATTCTTGTTTGACTAATAATATAGAATTCATGCACAATCTTTTCAATTGCATAAACTCAAGACTCTCGATGGAAAGGGTTACTCACGAGTTACGGGAAAGAACAGATTTTCAAAGATGAATTTGATGCAAATGGTCTCATCCTTGAAAATCGTTCTCATCAGTGCCATCCGTGCGCCGTCTCCGGTTTCGCATGAAAATCTTTTCATTTCATTTTAATTGCTGCTTCATTCCCGTGATACCATATTATTCCTACAAAAACAAAGGAGAAAAGTACATGGTCGAAATAATAAAAAGAAAACTTGCCTATGGAATCGGAGTCCTCATTGTAATAGGGGGTGTTATCGCCGTGACGATGGGCTTGTCATTTGGAAAATTCGGTAGCCCGGACAAAGACGTCAAGCTGGGCGCGCCCAATCCACCGATTTCGAAAATTTCGCCGGTGGCTGAGCAGCTAAGCGATGCTTTCGTTTCTGTCTCGAACGCCGTCACTCCGGCAGTAGTCCAAATTCAGGTAACGACTACTCCGAAAGCGGTAAGCGTCCCGAATGATCAGAATCAATCAAACGATATGTTCAAATTCTTCTTTGGGCCTGATTTCCCCTTTCATAATTTCAATTTCCCGACTCCGAAGCCATCACCCGAAAAGGCTGTAGGCTCCGGAATCATAGTGAGTTCCGACGGCTATATCCTTACAAACAACCACGTTGTCCAGGAAGCAGACCATAATGGAATCAAAGTGACTCTGCTGGACAAGAGGACATTTGAAGCCAAGCTTATAGGCCGGGACCCGACAACCGATGTCGCCGTAATAAAGGTCAACGGCAATGACCTTCCGATGGTCTCCCTTGGAAATTCAGACAGTGCTCACGTCGGCGAATGGGTCGTCGCAATTGGAAATCCGATGGGACTGGATTACACTGTTACACAGGGAATCATAAGCGCACTCGGACGAAACATAAATATCATTCGGAATCAATATGGCATTGAAGATTTCATACAAACGGATGCGGTTATCAACCCGGGTAATAGCGGTGGGCCGCTTGTCGATCTTAAGGGCAGGTTGTTGGAATCAACACCGCCATCGCAACCAACACCGGTACTTACGAAGGTTACGGTTTTGCGATCCCTATCAACATCGCTGAGAAGGTCGCCAAGGATTTGATCGCTCACGGCAAGGTGATCCGTCCCTACATAGGGGTACAGATCCAGGATGTGGACCAGACAATGTCAAAAGCTTTAGGCATGAAAGACGCCGAAGGCGTAATCGTTCAGTCGGTCGAAGACAATTCACCCGCGGAAAACGCAGACATCAAGGCGGGTGATGTGATCCTTAAATTCGACGGACAGAAAATCGAGAGAGCTAACCAACTTCAAGCCCTGGTTGCGTCGCGACGTCCCGGCGACAAAGTGGACGTGGAAATTCTACGCGACGGCAAAACAGAGGACAAGACCATAACGTTGAAGGAAAGAAACGGCGAAGCGATAGCATCCAATAATTCCAGTGAATCCTCCTCAACGACGCTGGAATCGTTAGGTTTATCTGTCCAGGATGCTGACGACGCAACGTTACAGAAATACGATGAAAAGCACGGCGTTGTTGTCACCAACGTTGCCTCCGGTAGCGAGGCAGAGCAACGCGGTCTACACCAAGGAGATCTAATCACAAGCGTGGACAACAAGCCCGTAAAATCAACTGATGACCTTGAAAAATCCGTGAATTCCCACAAATCCGGCGACGCGTTGCTTTTCCGGGTAACGACTTCAAATAAAACAAAAGCATACTTAGCTCTCGAGATTCCAGAGAAATAAAGTTCTGCACCATTCCCCAGAATAACAACGTCCCTTTTAATGGGACGTTGTTATTTTTGAAATAATGATTCCACCTAACAAACCTCAGTCCTACTCTTTGTGAGTTCGCTCCGCTCCGGTCGATGCCTTGTCGTTCTCAGTACAAATCCGTCTCAGATAATCGAAAGCGTATATTCCTGTATTGTGCCCATCTCCCCATGTTAATGCTATGGCATAATTCCCGATGGCTTCTGCTGACTTCAATTCATATTTCCCTTGTGTAAGAATCTGCAACGGTGACGGTTTGTATTCGCGCCATAGAACCGATTCCCCGGCGCATGACGCGCACGGACACCTATCCCTAACGTACTGTAACGAGACGGTGAATTCTTTGCCGTCATCCCACCTGATAAACACGTTTTCGGCGTTGACCTTTTTGAACGTTACGGGATGCAAGATTTCTCCTTGATTTGGCTCGGGAACATGAGTCAGGCGGAAAGCCGCCTATTCCTAAATATGAGCTGATGACTATGAGCCATCAGCCATTCAGTTCTTGTTTTGAAGAGTCATTAACTCGCCGAGAACTTCCTTTGCGTGTCCGTTCGGATCCACCTTCGGATAAATCTTCGCGATCTTCCCTTCAGGATCAATAATGAAAGTCACTCTATTATCCATTCCCCACACCGAGTTCAGTACTCCGTACTCCTCCGAAACTTTTTTCTCGCCGTCGGCAAGCAAGAGAAAGTTGAGTTCGTATTGCTTCACAAAATCCTTATGTGACGCAACGTCCTGGACGCTCACGCCGATAACCTTAGTGCCGGTTTTTGTTATCGCCGAAATGTTGTCTCTGAAGCTGCATGCCTCAGTCGTGCAGCCGGGTGTCTCATCCTTAGGATAGAAGTACAGGACAACATATTGACCTTTAAAGTCGCTAAGCCTGTGCATTTCTCCGTCATTTCCCATCAATGAAAAATCCGGAGCGGTTTCTCCTTCCTTTACCGTGATTTTTGCATTGGCACAAGAAACGATACCGATTGCAAACATCACCAAGGATGTAATTATATTGGTCCTCATTTTTCTTTCCTGTCTATGTGAAGAAATGACAATTTCTGATTCAGATCGAATCCGAAAAAGTCGTCACCATTGAAATCGAAGCTTGCCTTGCTTTCGTGCCCGAGCCAGTTCCAGTTTTCAAGGATTCTGGCTCGTTCGTCCGGCAGAAGCTCATTAAAATCATTAACACTATTTGTGAACTCAGGGTGCCCGTTGTATTTGTCCGGATTCACAATGGCAAACACTTTTCGAGTCGCCCTGACTTCTTCGATGATTTCTGAAGAACCATCCGCTTCTTTCACGTACGCACCCCCGCGATTTAGACTCAATCGGTGCGTCTTAACAAAGTTGCCTTCGTCGAGAATTTCCAATGTTGCCGTTGTCGCGATACGAGAGATTTTGACCAAGAAATCAAGCACAAGAAAGGCATTAAACTCATTATCTGCAACGCGGGTAAAACCACTTCCGATCATGCTGTCTTCGTAGCCGCCGCGCTTGACAATAATCAAGCCCCTTGACTCAAGCTTATCGACAATTTCTTCCTCCGAAAAGCCAGTCCTCTCCAACTTAGAAAACTCCTCGCGAACCTTTCCGGGTGCCGCTCCCACCAAATCATAATTTGGAAATATTACAAAACGTCTGAAATTCAGCTTTCCGCCAGTCCAAAAGAATTCTAGGTCGTACCACTTCTGCAGAGAATGAATCTCGTCCCACTCTTCATCGGAAATAAAATTTCTGCCGTCATCCACGACATGATAGAATATCCGTCGTGCCATATCAGCTCTTCAACAGACTCTCCACATACTTCGCGATCATGTCGATCTCGACATTCACAACATCGCCCACATGGAGGAACTTAAAGGTGGTATTCTCAAAAGTGTGTGGAATTATCGCAACTTTGAAAGAGCCTGTCATCTTCTCCGCGACCGTCAAGCTGACTCCGTTGATGGAGACGCTTCCGACAGGAATAACATATTTCATCAGGGGGCGGGGAATCTTGAATCGATACATAAAGCTCATCGGTAGTCTCTCAATCGACACAACTGTTCCGGTTGCATCGACGTGGCCTTGAACCAAGTGACCGCCGAGACGGTCCTGTAACCGCACGGATCTCTCCAGGTTCACGTAGCTTCCCGGCTTAAGAGCGCCGATCATGGTCTTCTTGACGGTTTCTTCGACTGCTTCAACTGCAACCCGATCTCCATTTTTCCCAACAATCGTCAGGCAGACGCCGTTCACGGCAAGGCTATCACCGATGCTCAGATCATCGAAGACCCTTTTGCATTCGATAAATATTTTCTTCGCGCCGCTCCCGGAGCCTATCACTTGTTTAACAGTGCCAACCGCTTCAATAATTCCCGTGAACATCTTCTCCCCTTCAACTAAGTTTGTAATGCAAGAGCTTAGAAATACCCCGTGACCAGACAATCAGCTCCAATTTTCGACGTTTCAAGGTCCTTCAGAGTCAGGGACTTGGATAGATCTTTCAACTCGATCCCATCCGCAAAACTCAACCCGCTGCCAAGAATTTTTGGCGCTATGAACAGATAGAGTTTGTCCGCAAGCTTCGAATCAAGCAGCTGAGAAAAAACGGAGGCACCACCTTCCACCAACACGGAGGCAATACCTAACGAAGCTATCTTCCTCAGGACGTCTTTCAACTCTATCATTCCACGACGATTGCCTTTCATCGGAAAAACCTCGACACCTCTGGCTTTCAGAGTATTAATCTTCCCTTGTTTCCTCATTGGACTTTTGTCCATTCGTGACGAATAGAACAGCATCGTCTTGCCGGTTTTGAACACTTTCGAATCAACAGAAGAAGACAAATTCCCGTCGAGAATAATCTTCGTCGGAGATACTTCCGTTTATCAGACGGACATCCAGTGATGGATTGTCGATCTTAACGGTCATAGCTCCAACCAGGACTGCGTCATATTGCGCACGGAGCTCATGCACTTTTTGCAGAGATTCTTTTGAAGTAATGTATTTTGATTTCCCATTTTTCAGAGCAATCCTGCCGTCGAGAGATTGCGCGATTTTAAGGGAAACAAACGGAAGCTTCTTCGTGACAAACTTGATAAACGCCTCATTCAGCCTGCGAGCTGGCTGTTCCATGATACCTACTTCAACCTCGATTCCAGCCTCTTTCAGTCTTCGCGCTCCGCCCCCGTTCACACGGGGATTTGGATCCAACATCGCGACGTAAACCTTCTTCACATGTTTGTCGATAAGCAAGTCAGCACAGGGCGGAGTTTTTCCGTAAAAATCACAGGGCTCAAGATTAACATAAACATCGGCGCCTTCGACGCTTTCGGAAGCCGAAGAAATAGCATTGACCTCGGCATGAGCTTCACCGAACCTCGCGTGGTATCCTTCCCCGATGATGTTGCCGTTCTTTGCAACTACGCAGCCGACCATCGGGTTCGGACTCACGTTCCCTTTTCCGTTTTGGGCAAGTCGGATGCAGCGCAACATCAGCTCTTCGTTGGAAAGCATCACTTCATTCCGCCCTTCCAGTATTCCATCATTTATTCGTTAAACTCATTTCAGAGTAAGAAACACCTTTTGGCCGATCTTTGACTTCAAGATTTTCGAAGCATTGCCCAGATTAACTGCAATTTCGATCAGACCGCCGCTTCCCTCGACACAAACCGGAGTTTTCTTTTTCGCCGCGGAATATGTCCGGACAAATTCCGTTATGACTCTCGCGTTGATTTTGACGCTCGACTTTCCAGAAAGCAGAGAATTATCCCAAAGAAAGCTTGTGAACACATTTCCAAATCGATCTAGATACACGACTTCGCCGACATTTCCTCCCTTTTCGATTTTCTTATAGAAAGTAGCGACCTTCGGATAGTCAAATCGATCACCGAGTTCATTCAACTTTGTGCCCAGAGACAAATACGCTGCAACTGGAGCGAAAATATCGCGTCCATGAAAGGTTGGACTGACAGATGGCAGGAATAATCTCGGGTTCTTCACTTCATAAACTTCAACTTCCTTCGCTTCGGCCACGACGTAATCGAGCAGACCATTGTCGGGAGCGAGGAATATTTGGCCATCAATTCTCCCACAAATTATCCTACGATCCCCACCGACCCCAGGATCCACAATGTTTAGGAAGATCGTATCTTTCGCAAAAGCCTTCCGTGCAGCCCACAAGACAAAGGCAGCCTGGCGGACATTTTGCGGCTCGATTTCATTTGTAAGATCGATAATATTCAAGAGGGGGTTTATTCGAGTAGTCACGCCTTTCACAACACCGACAAAATAATCTTTCGCCCCAAAGTCGGTGAGAAGGACCACATTAGCCATTGGAGCTCTAAATTAGACCTTCACTGCGTTTCCCCGCTTTGCAGAAGCGTACGATGCGTCGACAACCTTCATGACATTACACATCTGAGCTATTGTGGGGACATCTGACTTAACACCCGTCAGGTACCTTACGAAATTGGCAAGCTCCGCCTCGTAGCTTCGCTTGAAAACATTTTCGAACCTTGAATCTTGGACCGGCGTCAGGCTTACCAGTTCGTCTTTCACTCTGCTGTGAAGAACGAGCGGACTAAGAGTGGCGGTGCCGTTGGTTCCGTAAACTTCCAGGTGAAAGAGCTCGTTGGGCTCTTGAAGTCCCCAGCTCGCATCGATCCGTATCATGGCACCCTCTTTGGTACGCATTGTGACAAGGGCAGTGTCTTCAACCTTTACATCATGAGCTGAATCTCTTTTCGTTGCCGATCTAGATTTCCGACTGAAGAAAGCGGAGTTTACCGCACTTATTTTCGGGAAGTTCAGAAGCCACAATGCGAGGTCGATAAGAACGATTCCAAGATCAAGCATTACGCCGCGTCTCGTCTGAGACCTCGAGTCGATGTGCGTTCTTGTGCTCGGCTCGCGCTTGTGCCATACTGCGTTAATATGGAATACTTCACCAAGCTGCTTGTCGGCGATATAGCTTTTGAGCATCATAAAATCCGAGCGAAACCTGTTATTCATCGCGGCAAGAACAGTCCTCCCTTTCTCTTCTGAAGCTTTGGCAAGAGCGTCACATTGAATATGATTTACTGTAGGCGGCTTTTCGACGAATACGTTTTTGCCGGCGTTGATCGCCTTCATCGCTATCTCGAAATGGCTGTCCGTGGAAGTGCAAATATCTACCGCATCTATTTCGGGATCAGCCAGCAGGTCGTCTGTGCTCGGGTATAGTTTGGGAATATTATGTTGCTGCCCCAATACTTGTAGCTTCCGGCGATCCATATCCGCCAGCGCTGCGACTTTCACGCCCCCCAGTTTCTTGAGAAGAGGGATGTGAATCACCTGTGCGATCGCTCCCCCGCCGATGATGCCCAATCTTATCTCAGGCATAGATTACTTCCCCACCATAATCGACTTTCTCGTCCCTTCCATTTTGACAAAATCCCTTACTCTTTTCGCAATCCCTTCGGGATGCAAACCAACAAGTTCGTACAATTCTTGTGGAGTGCCCTGTTCCACAAATTCATCGGGCAACCCCAACGCGAGGACAGGTCGTGGCCTCCCAATTGCCTGCAGAGATTCCAAAACTGCGCTGCCGAATCCTCCTTTCAACGTGTTGTCTTCTACGGTCACGATGTGCTCGAACCTCTCTGCGATTTCTTTGAGAAGCTCGACATCGATCGGCTTCACAAAACGCATGTTTACGACCTCAGCATTAAGTCCTTCAGTCCCTAGAATCTCCGCCGCTTCATTCGAATGCTGTACCATTATGCCCACGGCCAATATTGCAACATCTCGCCCTTCTCGGACGATTTCCCCTTTGCCTATTTGGAGCTCCTGCATCTCCTTGCCGGGAGAACTGACGGCGTTTCCTCGAGGATAGCGCAACGCAATCGGCCCACCCCGATGATTAACCGCTGTAAATAGCATATCGCGAAGCTCATTCTCGTCTTTCGGACTCATTACAACCATCCCGGGAACAAGCCGCAAATAAGTCAAATCGAATGCCCCATGATGTGTTGGGCCATCGGCGCCGACAAGTCCGCCACGGTCAAGGACAAAGACGACATGCAGGTGCTGAAGAGCGACATCGTGAATAATTTGATCAAAAGCCCGCTGGAGAAAAGTCGAATAGACCGCTACGACCGGTATGTAGCCCTCCGTTGCCATGCCGGCACAGAATGTCACGGCATGTTGTTCGGCAATGCCGACATCGAAAAATCTTTCCGGGAGTTCTTTCTGCAAAATATTCAGTCCGGTTCCGTCCGGCATCGCCGCTGTCACACCGATTACTTTCTTGTTCTTCTTTGCGATTTCGACGAGAGCTTCGCCAAATACTTTTGTGAGCGCCGGCGGTCCATCTTTCTTAAGCTGTGTCCCCGTAACCTTATCAAAAGCGACGACCCCGTGCAGCTTCTGCTTGTCCGACTCGGCGGGCAGGTACCCTTTCCCTTTCTCTGTTGTGACGTGCACCAAGATTGGGCCCTTCAAATCTTTCACCTCGCGAAAAGTCTTGACAAGCTGTGTCACGTTGTGACCATTAAAGGGTCCGAAGTATCTGAAGCCAAGTGCTTCAAAAAGCATTCCGGGAGTGACGACAGCTTTCATCCCAGACTCAAGTCTGCCTGCTACTTTCCTTATCCTGTCACCAACCGAATCCAACTTGCCGGTGATTTCCCAGACGTTGCTCTTAAATCTGTTGTATATTCCTGTCGCAGTGATGCTGCTGAAATAATTCGATATTGCCCAGACGTTTGGGGCAATGGACATCCTATTATCATTCAAAACAACGATGAGGTTCTTTTTCAGCAATCCGGTATTATTCATGGCCTCATAAGCCATGCCGCCGGTCATGGCGCCATCTCCGATCACGGCAATGACTTTGAATTTCCCGTTCATGAAATCGCGTGCAGTGGCTACTCCAAGCGCAGCGGAGATCGATGTACTTGCGTGTCCAGCTCCGAACACATCATACTCACTCTCGGACCGTTTCAAAAATCCACTTATGCCGTGAAATTGTCTCATCGTATGGAAAACGTTTCTCCTGCCAGTTATGATCTTGTGAATGTAGCCTTGGTGACCCACGTCCCACACTATCTTGTCGTTCGGCGTATCGAAGACGTAATGCAATGCCAGCGTCAACTCGACTGCGCCAAGACTAGCCCCCAGATGCCCGCCGATCCTTGAAATCGTGTCGATCAGAAACTCCCGGATTTCTCGCGCAACCGCCTTCAACTCGTTTACCTCGAGTTTGCGAATATCTTCCGGCGAGTTTATTGAATTTAGATATTTATACTCCATTTACTTTCTCGTCATATCTCGACGTCTTTTTCTTCGATGGTGCCGCCGGAGCCCTTTTGAATTTTCTTCAGCCTTAATTTAGCCTCATTCAGTCGCTCCAAGCACGACTTTCCTATCGTCATACCTTCCTCGTACAAGTCTATCGATTCCTTGAGTGGAGTATTCCCTTTCTCCAAAGTCTCGACAATATCCTCAAGCCTTTTCAAGGCCTCTTCGAATGTCAACTGTCGTTCAGTTTTGCTACTCCCAGCGGGCAGGGTCTTCGTCTTGCTCATGTTTGCCAATAATTTGTGAATCAATGATTCCGTCATGAAAGTGCACTCTTGCCAATTCCCCGACATCAATCTTCTTTATTGAACCAACGTATCCTCGTGGGCTTTCTACCATGGCATAGCCGCGCCTCATCACTCCACGAGGACTCAACGCGTTCAGATGAGAGAATGCCGAAGTCATCGCTTGCGATTTAGTATCAAGAAAATGCTGCACGTGAGTTTGCATCCGCCTCGTCAAGTCATCGACAAACTGCGATTTTTGATCGACGAGCGAAGCCGGCTGGCGCAGCGCGTAATGATCCGTCAACTTATCAAGCTGCAAGGAAAGCTCGCTGATCAACTGCTCGACGTGCGTCTTCACGGTACGTGAAAGAGTCTGAATAGCGGCGACTACCTCAACCTTGTCGGGAACGACAAGTTCAGCAGCTGCACTCGGCGTCGCCGCCCGGACATCGGCGACAAAATCGGCAATTGTAAAATCCACCTGATGACCGACTGCGCTGATTACAGGGATTTTGCTGTCATAGATTGCACGTGCGACGACCTCTTCGTTGAAAGCCCAGAGGTCTTCAAGACTTCCGCCACCCCTTCCAACGATCATCACGTCGATGTCGGATATCTTGTTGAAATTCCCAATCGCTTCCGCTATTTCTTCGGCGGCGCCTTCACCCTGCACTCTCACGGGATAAATTACCACTTCCAGAGCCGGGAATCTCCTGCTGATGATACTGACTATGTCGCGAACCGCCGCTCCATCGAGAGAGGTGACCACACCGATCCTCCTCGGAAATTCAGGAATCGGCTTTTTGTGCCCCTCATCAAAAAGTCCTTCCTCGTCAAGCTTCCTTTTCAACTGTTCAAATGCGATCTGGAGCGCTCCCTGGCCGGCTGGAAGAATGCTCACCGCATAAAGCTGGAAATCTCCGCGCGGCTCGTAAATTGAAATCTTCCCTTTGATGATGATTTTCATCCCGTCAGTTATTTCAAACCTGACATGAGCCGCATCTGATCGCCACATAACAACCCGTACTTGAGCAGCCTCATCCTTCAAAGTAAAATAGAGGTGGCCTGAAGGTGAATGTCTTTTGAAGTTCGAGACCTCTCCCTCAACGACAACAAACGGAAAATTTCTCTCAAGAACTTCCTTCGCGAGTCTATTTAGATCTTTTACTTTCAGGACGCGATGGTCGGCGGACTCCGCTACATCAAACAAGCCCGGAGTTTCAACCTGTTCCATAGATCCCTTGTCGCGCTGCCGCGTTAACAATTCACGCCACCTTTACACTAGTTGGCTAAATACCGTGTTATCTTTTGAACAAAAAAACAAAACCTCAAGAAAGCTTCGTATCCTCCTCATCTCTGAGGAATTATAAACATTCTACGTATTAAGTTAAAGGTGTCAAAGAACCGGAAACGTAGCCGAGGTTTAGCACGCCAATTCCATTCGCAGGGTGGAAATCAGTCTCAAATTGAAAATAAATATGCGCAAAAGTTATATTGTTTTTGATGTTTCACGAATTTAGAAAAATCATTATTTCACGGACTGACAGTATCGGCGATGTAGTCCTTTCTCTACCGGTTTTCGCCTCATTGAAGAAGTGTTTCCCTGAGACCAAGACCGTTGCACTGGTCACAGATTACACCTCCGATGTTGCGCGTTCTTCTCGATATGTCGACGGTGTCGTCACCTGTGAGTCCAATGAATCCATTTTGTCAACCTGCACGAAACTGAGGGCCGCTGACGCTGATGCTATGCTGGTCCTTTTCCCGAGATTCAAGATAGCCGCGGCAGGTTTTCTTGCAAGAGTCCCGATCCGGATCGGCACGGCATACCGGTGGTATTCATTTCTATTCAACAGAAAGGTTTACGAACATAGAAGAGTCTCCGAAAAAAATGAGGCGGAATACAATCTGACCCTTCTTGAGACGCTAGGATGCAGAGAAAAGGTCTTCGACATAGCCCTCCGCGTCAACGAATCAGCGCTAACCAACGTCAATGAGTTCCTTAATCGGAATTGCCTGCCGAAATTCGTTATTGTCCATCCTGGCAGCGGGGGCTCCGCCTTTGAATGGGGCTCGGCTAATTTTCGCGAGGTGGTCAAAAACGTGGCCAACACTTTCGGCTTGAATGTGGTGGTCACGGGAGGGAAATCGGAGATCCCGCTTTGCAAGAAGATTTCCGAAGGAATCGGGAACGCAATAAATACAGCGGGTCGATTCTCAATCTTGGAGTTCATAGCCCTCGTATCCAAGGCAGAGCTGTTCATTTCAAATTCCACGGGACCGTTGCACGTCGCGGCAGCAGTTGGAACCCCCGTGATCGGGCTTTACCCCAACAGCAAACCTATGACACCAGTCAGATGGGCCCCGCTCACGGACAAAAAGATAATCATCACGCCCAAAGACGGCTCCGATGATCTTTCTACAATTCCAGTCGAAGATGTGATGGGATCTATTCGAAAACTGATTTCGACAGAGCCACGATGAGAAATCTCTTGCCGATTCTATTTGTGAGCGTTTCAATTCCTGTGATTTATCTGACTGCCCTCGACAATCCGCACGCTGAGAATAATTGCGAACCGGACATATCATGGAGCACTTTGGGAGTCGGTGACACTTTTCGCACTCTGCAGAATGCGGCATTTGCCGTTGGCGAGAAACTTGATTATGACATCATGTACGGACCCGTCGTGGCCGGCAGTGCCACCATCTCCACATCATCTTATGAATCTATTGACGATCGGAAATGTTATAAAGTCGAATTCACAATGCACTCAGCGAAGTTCTTCGACATTTTTTTCAAAGTGAGGGATTATTACTCATCGCTCATAGACGTGGACGGCCTTTTCCCCTGGAAGTTTGAACAGCATATAAGAGAAGGCGGTTACAAAAAGGATTTCGAAACCTGGTTTGACCAGTTGCACCACACCGCTAAGACTACCGCGGGTGGTCCATACAACATCCCCCCATATACCCAGGATGCGGTAAGCGCATTTTGTTTCGCGCGTACACTGAATTATGACACAATGAAAGTTGGTCAAGAAATTAAGCTGACCAACTTTTACCAGGATAGGGTTTATCCACTAAACGTGAAATACCTGGGACGTGAAGACGTAGAAACGAAAGCAGGAAACTTTCACTGCCAGAAAATTGAACCGGTCATAGTGGAAGGGGGACTATTCAAGAACACGGGAAAGATTGTCGTATGGATAACCGACGATTCAGTGAAAGTGCCGGTGAAAGTGCAAACTCAAGTCATGATCGGTTCCGTTGCTGCCGAGCTTGTCAGTTATGGCGGCTTAGCCGGAGCCATGACCGCTAAGTTCAAGGAATGAACACCTCTGGACAGCCTTTGGTGCAACCTGCCATCGGCGGAGACACTAAGTACAAACCGGTTGTTTTCGCATTAATCTCCCTGCTCACAATCTTTTTTCTCTATCAAGTCGTCGGAGGGGGAATTACCTACTTTCTTCTTGGGACTGTCCCCCTTGGCAACAGTTCTTCTGCCCTCAGACTCACCATGATGCTGGCCGAGATTCTGTTTATTTTGATTCCCACATTCTTTCTTACAAAGCTGCAGGTTAAGGATTGGAAATCTTTCCTTCGCCTTCGAAAAGCGGACTGGTATTATCTTGGACTCGCAATCATTGGCGTAATAACGCTGCAGCAACTTTTGGAAATCTACCTTTACCTCCAGGATTTGATTCCCTTGCCAGATCATATCAAACATATGATCGATCATCTTGAAAAAGCTATAGAACAGACTGAAAGAATGTTAGCAAGCGCGAACTCGCCGATGGAATTCTGTTTCGTGGTGTTAGCGGTTGCATTGACACCGGCGATATGTGAGGAGACTCTGTTCCGCGGCTTGGTCCAGTCGAATTTCGAGCTGCCAATGTCGAAAAATAGGGCAATAATATGGACCGGGATGATCTTTGCTGCGTACCATCTCAATCCATTTACTTTTGTTGCGCTGTGCGCCCTCGGGATATATTTGAGCTACTTGGTCTCGGTGAGCGGAAGTATTTTGGTCCCAATGGCCGCGCACTTCACAAATAATTTCATTTCTACGTTAATTTTATATAAATTTGGTAAGGAGAGCTTAATAGCGTCACAGGATCAAAGAGCGGGAGCAGGCTCCATCATCGTTTGGTCCGTCATTCTGTTTTTAATTTTCTTAACAACCATTAGATTAACAATGAGCCATAAGAATTCTCAATCATCGCTGGGTGAGGCGAGAACCAATGGAACGGGACAGGAGAGAGGATTAATCTGTCCGAATTGTGGATGTGACTTGGACGGCAATCTATCGACATGTCCGAAATGTGGAAAGGCAATCCGATGACAGCATTAGAGCCGTGCAGCAACTGTGGCGCTGAACTAGACACGCAAGTATTCCTGTATTGCAGGAATTGTGGCGCGATAAACGACAAAGGGGCTTCTGAAGAGAGTATCGTTTGTGACACACATTTGGAAAACCGTGCGATGGGTTTTTGCGTCGTATGCGGACGCGCGGTTTGTGAAGAATGCGCTGAGAGCCTCAACAATCGAGTTCTGTGCAACGACCCGGACCACCGGAAGTATCTAGAACAATGGAAAGTGCTGCACACCTTCGACTTCGAGTACGAGGCCGCTATGCTCTATGCAAACCTCGAGCAAGAAGGCATCGAAACACAGGTCTTTCTAAAACTGAATCCACATAAAACGGAAGCTGCCGGGCGTCCGAATCTGGTCGAGGTTCTGGTTCCTTCTCTCAATTTTGAAAAGGCACTGGAAGTCGTAAAGTCACTCGGTCTACTTGACGAGGAGGGGGAGAACCAAAAATAATGTCCAATCTAGCTACCCGCGTTCTTGTTGCCGTAATCGCGATTCCTGTTATCCTTGCTGCGTCGTACTTCGGCGGTCCGTATTTCTTCTTGTTTACGACAGCTTTGATAATCATTTCAACGAACGAATTCTATTTTCTCGCTAAGAAAAGAAATCTTGACCCATCAGCAGTACCCGGCATAGCGTCGGCCGGCGTTCTGAATGCGATTGCGTACTCCTTCGGATTGGAGGCATTGCTTGAAGTCCTGATCCTGATTGTCGCCCTGGTTTTGCTTTATGAATTATCAAAAAAGAGGACCGAAGGTGTGGCAGGGACCTTTGAAAACGTGGGCAGCACGCTGGCAGGAATTGTTTACATCGGACTTTTCGGGTCGATGCTGACAGTAATCAGGCAGCGCTATGGGCTCGAAACCATTTTCCCGGATGAAAAGAGTGCCGGACTCTTTGTAGCCGCAGTATTTGTAACCATCTGGATCTGCGATTCGGCCGCTTACTTCGTAGGAATTTCGGTCGGTAAGCACAAGATGAGCAAGTTCGTAAGTCCGAACAAAACATGGGAAGGGGCAGCCGCCGGTTTCGTTTTCGCAGTGGCAACGGCAATGACGGCGAAATACGTATTCTTACACAGCCTCAGTCTCAGCCTCGCTCTCGGTACCGGCATCGTGGTCGGCGTAATCGGACAAGCCGGCGACTTCGTGGAGTCCATGTTCAAGCGGGATGCAGGCGTCAAGGACTCTTCAGATATGATTCCGGGGCACGGCGGAGTCTTCGACCGTTTTGACAGCCTCCTGTTTTCAGCGCCATTT
This sequence comes from uncultured Bacteroidota bacterium, assembly GCA_963768145.1. Taxonomy (GTDB): domain Bacteria; phylum Bacteroidota; class Ignavibacteria; order Kryptoniales; family JAKASW01; genus JAKASW01. The sequence continues at coordinate 21,778 of CAVYHK010000008.1, forward strand.
ATTTATTTGATGCTGAAGCATCTCGAGTAACGTAGCAATCCGAATATGTCTTTTTGTCCACCTTCCGATTGTGTGGAGTATGGTGGATGCGAACCCCTCCATAGTAGCTCATGGCAAGCTCTGCCAGCGACTTACATCGTAGTTGCCGGGTCAACATCCGGAAAGAAGCTTACCGACCTCCCATAATTCTTTTTCAGATCCAAATCTATGTCATCCAACAGGTTCTCTAACCTCTCGCTGGCTTTGTCAAGCTGCTTGCTCATTTTGATGACGACCTGAAACCTGAATTTACCAAGGAGCCTTCCAATTACTGCTGGCGCCGGACCGAGGACCGCTATTACGGGCAGCTCCTTTCTTATTCTCCTTGCCGCTTTTTCTGCAGCATCGCCAGTCTCTCGCAGATCTTTTCCCCGAAACTCCAGCACCACCATACGAGAAAATGGAGGATAGCTAAGTTGACGTCGGACTTCAATCTCTTTTTCATAAAAGCCCAAATAATCGTGTGTAGCCACAAATGACAAAACATCGTCATTGCTGTTCGACACCTGAATTATTACTTCGCCTTCCTTTTCCCTTCGACCTGCCCTGCCTGCAACCTGGGTCAGAAGCTGAAAAGTTCTTTCAGACGATCTAAAATCCGGAATTAGCATGGTTGAATCCGCAGAGACTACTCCCACAAGAGTAACGCGCGGGAAATCGAGTCCCTTCGCAACCAGTTGTGTCCCAACAAGAATGTCCGCTTCCCCATTACCAAACTCAGACAAAATACGGTCATGCGCTCCGCGTGCCGAGGTCGTGTCTAGATCCATCCGCAGGATCCTCGCTTCCGGAAAAAGCGCGCTTATTTCTTCTTCCACTTTTTGCGTGCCTGTGCCACCATAATCAAGTTTTTCACTGCGGCAATTTGGGCATCTTACTGGAGGCTCTTTGACAAAGCCACAGTAGTGGCACCTCAAATGCTTTTTTGTCTTGTGAAAAGTGAGAGCCACATCACAGTTTGGGCACATCTCCGTAGTGCCGCATTCGCTGCACTGCAAATATGTGAAGAATCCCCGGCGGTTTCTGAGTATGATAATTCCTTCTTTTTTGAGAAGTCTGTCATCGATCTTCGTCCTGAACTCATCGCAGAAGCTGCCGAAGACCAGTTTTTCCCTTCTTTTCTTTCTCATGTCGATAATCTCGATCTTCGGCATCTTTGCGTTGTCAACTCTGTCCGGTAGAGAGAGTAGCGTGTATTTACCGCTCAACGAATTGTAATACGATTCGACAGACGGAGTGGCACTTCCAAGGAGCGCCACGGCTTTGTTGACAGAGCACCGCATCACGGCTACATCGCGGGCATGATAACGTAGGTGCTGCTAACGCCAATGCGCACGCGCCTGCTGAAAGCACCAGCAACACAACTACTGTTGTTTTTAATCTGAACATTTATTTGCCCTCTTGTTTAACCCTTCATCCAGAAGATTGCCAAAAAGCCGATGACTAAGGCAAACAGGGTAACGCCCTCAATCAGCGCGGCCGCGATAATCATCGCCGAAACGATTCTTCCGCCTATTTGCGGCTGGCTCGCAATCGCCTCGGTTGATTTGCCGCCGATGAAACCGATACCGATACCTGCGCCGAGAATCGCCAGGCCGCAACCGACGACGGCGCCGAGTATCGCCAAACCATTGCCGACTCCTGCCTCGGCCGCCAACACACTTCCTGCTAATTCTGTCATTTGCTCAAAACCTCCAAAAACATTAACCTCATGTTCTGATTCCAAAGCCAAGCTTATAAATAAAGCTGAAAGCAAAGTGAAAATATACGCCTGTATAAAAGCAATAAGCAGCTCAAGAGATGACATCACTATTATCGCCCCAACCGAACCCGCTACGACAAACCAGTTCTTGAAAATCAATATCAGGCCGATGAAGGTCGCCAGTACTATATGGCCCGCGAGCATATTAGCGAACAAACGGACAGCCAAGGCGAAAGGCCTGACCAGCGCGCTTAATATCTCCAGGACGTAAATCAAAGGCAGGATGGGCCACGGCACCTTCGGCGCCAGCATCGAGAGATATTTTAATAGTCCGTATTCTTTTATCCCGACAGCGTGAGTAAGGACGAATGTCACCATCGCCAGGGCGCCTGTAATCCAGATATTGGCTGTGGCACCGCCGCCATAGCGATACTCCTTGCCCGTTATAAGATAAACCATCGCTTCAGTAGGAACCATCCCGAGCAGATTCATCGTCAAAATGAAGAAAAACATCGTCCAGACGAAAAAGATGAACCTGTCTGTGTTATGTCCGAGGACTGGCCGGGCGACCTCATCACGAAGAAAAACGCATAAACTTTCGACAAAGTTCTGCCACCCGCGAGGCGTCAAGCTTTTCCTGCTTATCCCAAGAGGGATTATTATCAGCAAGACAACCGCAGCAACCGTTACCATCAGCATGTGGTTGCTGAATATAATCTCGTATCCGTCTATTGAAAAACGAAACAACGGCGCAGCTATCACCGGCTTTAACGGATTCAGTTCAGCTAAAACAACACTTTGTAACATCTGGCATCCCAATGTTGCCGTCCTGCCTTATCGGCCATTTATTTAAATGTTCGGCAAAATC
>CAVYHK010000009.1:0-12419 GCA_963768145.1 uncultured Bacteroidota bacterium
GATTGGTCTGAGCGATTCAAAGACAGATCAGCACCGACACGATAATAGGACGACTGACTCAGCTCACCGATGTAGTATATCCCCACACCCCCGGTTAGTTGGAACTGAAGCGCACCACAAAAAGCCGAGGAAGAAGATGTAGAATCGGTCGTCTGTGAAAACGTCATTTGTGAATCGAATGTGATGATGGAAATGGTCAGGATTGCAAGACAAATTGCTTTCATGTGATCAGCCTCCTGTAGTTTAAGATTTGGTTGAGTTATCTGTGTTGTCTTTCGCTTCTTGAGGCAGGGCGTTTCACCGAGCGCCACCACACAAGGCAGCGACGACAGCTGCCCATTTCTAAAAGACCCAGCCCGACGAAACTTCCTTACGCATTCTCTTCGTTCAGCAGTATTACCTTTCTCTCAAGACGTTTGATCTCCTTGAACGATTCTTTGATCTCAGCGATGACCCGCTTATTATCTGGCTTAGCAGCTTCTCCTTCGGCTGGATGTTCTTCGCCTTCTTTGATGTGGATGTCAATTTCTCCACCGCCAGAGACGAAGTCAAAAATTTTGCCGATAGCGTCGGACAGCGCCGTATTTTGCTTCCCGTCGGTGGTCCTGGCGGACTTGACTGCGGCCAGAACGACTGCGTGGCCCTCCTTCTTCACCTTTTCGGCCTCTCGGTCAAGTTCTTGAGCCGCTTCGTCATTTGAGAGTTTCATCCCCCGCAATTCTTCGGCCTTCTTCCGGATGTCAAGAACACGATCAGCAACTTTTAAAACGCCTAAGACAATGGTCATCAACATATTGGCGGCCGAGTAGGGAACCGCCAAATCACATACGAGAGAACCCCGCGAGGCTCCGATGACTCTGACATCTTCCGGAGCCAGTTGGTTCACAAGCGTAATCTCTCTCCATATGTCATACCACGCATCGCTCCACTTCTTGAGTTCGACAACGTTGTTGATGCTTGCGTTATGTTGGAAACGGATGTGAACAAGTGTCTCTTCGTACTCCGGTGGTGCTGCCTCTACGTAGTCTGATAGACCGTCTGATACCTGGGACATCTTCTGGAGAATGGTGTACAGAGAGTTCTGGAATTCCTTGATCTTCTGGGTCGCCGTGGCCAGATCGATAACATTCTTGAAAAGAACGTCCTCGATTGCGTCTTTAGCCCTTGGACCAACGAAGTTCAGCAAACCAATTTGATCCGCAAATCGTGTTTGAGCATCGTTCAGCAAATCGACCTTAACGTTGCTTACAGCATCAATGAGGGCAGCTCTCTGACTCTCGAATGATTGCTTCGGTTGGTTTGGCTGCACGTTCCGGCTGATCACATTGTAAAGTTGTTGGTACAGGTCGACCAGTTTTGGTCTGCGCACCTCCTGGTTAAGCCATTGGAAAAAGACGACTAGTTCTTCTAATTGCATTATATGCTCCCTTCAGCGTGAAGTTCAAGTTGAGCTGCATGGCGCCTACCTACTGCAACGACGTATTGCGTTTTTCGTCGTTCCACCTTTGCAATGAAATCTAAGGATTAGATTGCATTCATTCTACCCCCGTGCCACACCACGCTATTCATTTCGCTGAAAATCTAATTCGTCTCCGCACTATAGTCAAGCTTTCCGACTACGCGGGACAGAATCCGCTTCGTCGGACGTAGCGCGAGCCCGCATTCTGTCCCCGAAACTCTTCTGTCGCGGATAAATTAACAAAAGTATCAATCCGACAATTACTATCAATAATGTGTTAGTCATCCCGTTCTTCGTGTGATTTCTCTTTTGGACCATCATGGACAAGAGCGCCTTATTAAACGCCTTGAACTGTGCAATCCGGAAGGCACATGCAGCCTTTTATAAGTCGTATTCCAGTATTAAAGAAGAATCCTTCCAGTAGGAGTGGGGCTTCCAGTAGAAGTAGGCCAATGCTGAAAAATGCCTGGCTAACTGAACCTTAAAGTCAACCACGGGAGACACATATGTGAATTGTCGATTTACTTTGACCGTACCACTATCTGAAACATCATACCTAAGATAAGAATTTTGTCTTGTCAGTTCGCCCCAACTGTGGTCATAGTGATAATCAAACGAATACGTCAAATGATATAAGCCTCCCAAAACTCCAACCTCAACAAAAACCGAATTAAAAAGAATTAAGACTGGAACTCGTATTCCGACGGAGTAACGTTGAAGAGACTTCCGAATTTGTGAATTATTGTCAAACACTATCGAATCATAAATCGTAGGCTCACCTCTTGAGTTGGTTCCAGCTATTGAGTCGGCATTGTTTGGCCTAGCTTCAAAAGGAGATGGCGAACCCGCATAGTCAAGGTTGAGAGCTACATAGCTGAAAATATCCATATAGTTGCTGAGAAAAATATTGTAACCAACGGATGCGCAGTAACGCGGTTCAATCTTTACATCAATCGGGTACACCGTCGGTTTAGGGTAAAGCCAGCTGCCGGTGATTGATATATCTGCAGGAAGGTTTGCAAAGGGAAAGGAGTACGTAGTATATCCTATTCCCAGGTGACATTTGGGAAGATCCAGGGTTGACAATTCTTGCCCAAACAATTTTACAAATATTTCCGACGGCTGAGAATTGATTTGATCAGATTCATCTTCTCTCAAGGTTGTGTCAAACAAATACCATTTAAGCAGGATGGACTTCATTGCGTTTGAAGAAAACGACGTTGGCAAAAACGTGGCACTGTCGGAGCGATCAACCAGTAACTTCCGTTGATGTACCTCGAGTAAGGTTCTTATTCTCCTGTAATCCGTCCTCGGATCATACTGTCCCAACCCATCTTGTCGATAAAAGAGGGCGACGAAATAGTTCAACTTGTTGCTATCGACGGGAGCCCCTGAATCCGCTCTGGTCTGCTTAAAAACAGACTCGGTTATAAGTCCTTGAAATTCCTGCTTAGCCTTGTTCTTCAGAATCGTCCGGGTATCCAATGTGTCCAATATCTCAATCTGCCTTTCCGCCCACGAATTGCGAAGGGAAACAAAATGCTGGGTCGCAAGATCTATGTTCCTTCGTAGCCCCACAACTCTCTGGCTATCCGGTGACTCCCCTTTCTGGAACAATTGGTTATAAAAAGCAATGTAATGGTAAATCAATTCGGGGTTGAGCTGGCTCCAAGCTTCTAGATTCAACGACAATTGCGATGCAACGTCTTTGTTTCCAAGAATATCCTTTGCTATATAATCCCGATAGACGTTCAGTATTTCCTGACACGTGGCGGTTGGGGGTTTACAAAGAATTAGCAGAAAATACAACAGCAATCCAAGGAATGTAGTCCGCCTATTTTTCAAAAATCCTCCCGGAGAAATTGAGCGTGCAACAAGCAATTTTGCCTTACTACTGCAATAACGAATTGCGTTTTTTGTACCAGAAGCGCATGGAAGACGAACAAAGGATTCGTTGTTTCAGACTTCCCCTGAAATCTCCGGGAATAGATTGCATTCATTCTCCCCTGTGCCACACCACTCCACTCATTTCGCTGAAAATCTAATTCGTCTCCGCACTATAGTCAAGCTTTGTGAGCCCGCATTCTGTCCCCGAGACTATTCCCTCGCGGATAAAATAGCAAAAGCATCAACCCGACAATTACTATCAATAATGTGTTAGTCATTCCTATAGTGATCTCTGCAGGCCGTACAAGAATTGCAGTTAAACCCATAGCCGCAACTATGTTGGACGAGGCGTGGAACGCAATGCAAATCAATAGGCTCTCTGTTTTGTTGTATATCCATGTGAGGATAAATGTATTTCCCAATACTCCGAGATAAAAAATCAGGAGGATGCATCCGTATTGGTTAGTCCCTTTTATGAAGAACAGTGGAAGATGCCAGAGGAACCAGATAACGCTTAAAATAAGACTCGAAATTAACGGAGTGAATTTGTTTTCCAATTCCGGTAATGCAATGCCTCTCCATCCCAGCTCCTCCAAGCCACCACCAATAATCATAAACATGAAGAGCGGAAACACCATAAACCATGGTTGAAGACTTGGATTGAAGCCCTTAATCATAAGCTTGTTCAAACCAAAGGAAGCCCACGCTATCCCGAACGTGATGACAAATGGGATTATGAACCAGAATACGTTTAAGCGCCATTTGAAAAGACGCTTGTTATATTCTTTGAAACCCGTGTCTCCTTTTGCAATTGCAATACTTATGAAGGCTGAAACTGTCGGGCCCAGTCCGCCTATGATGAACAAGACCATAAATGGAGCTTGCCCGTAGCTGAGAAGATTTTGGGCAGTCAGCAATGCCAGAGCCCACCAGCAGACCCAGGTGATGAGGAATGTGCTTAACAAGAAGATGAATAGTCTGTTACGTCCCACGATACTGACTTCTCTTTTAATAGGAGCCCATCGGAATATCCAATGTCAAGAAAGAATTATAAACCACATTCTCCTGCTAATGATATTCACACTCATTTGTTTCCTTCCGGTGGCAATCTCTCACAGTCGCCGACTTTAATTCTGTATGACACCTTTTCTTTTCGTGAAATAGGGTCGTACGTTTTCGTTTTTTCAAGCTTATAAGTTCCGTCTATCATTCCACCCGATGGACAACAGTGAGCATCATCTTTTTCCCAGATGCCAAATGAGAAAGATAACGTATCGTCTGCAATATCGTTACTAACGCCATTCCAAATTGTTTCGCCATCTCTCAGCAGGCTATCGCACTCGTTAGTTGCCGCGATAAAATCTACATGCTGTAAATCTCCGTGATCTGTCACAACATAAACTGAATCGTCGTGATAACCCCCATTGCCCCCTGAATAGTTTTGAATGCAAATGAATGTCTCTCCGTTCATATGAAAGATAATCGGCTTGTCAATATAGCCGTGATACTCACCCTCGTCTGTCTCCAGTGTATTTATATGTTTGAATCCACCTTTGACCTTTTTCCAGATATTAAGTTGATCCGGTCGATCCCTATCTGTATGAAGCGTCAGAAGAAATACTGTGTCATTCTTAATCACGACGGGAACAGAACATTGGATGGTAAGCGGCTCTTTGTAATCTGCATTAGACGAAATTGGTGAACAGATTTCTGCTAGCGAAAATGTCCTGCTTTGTTCGGCTTGATATTCCTGCTCATCCTGTTGTTCACGAAGTTTTTTGTCCTCGTTATAAACTGCAAGAGCTTTGCGCGACTTGGGAGTTTTCAATCTTTCCAAAACACTTGATGCAGTGGCACGGACATCGCTATTAGAATCTTTTAGGCATCGAATAAAGGCATTTTCCATTTCATCGGTCACCGGCTTTATCTTCTCCAATGCCTCAATTGCGGACGTGCGAGTATAAATATCGTCCCTCCTCAGGGATTGAATGAGGATTGATATTCCCATCTTACCGAACCTTGACAACGCTTCGCCCGCTGCATACCTGACAATGTTTTCACTATCTGCCAAGGCAGATGCAAGGGCAGGAAGAATCTCATCCAGCATGATGGTTCTGTGGCCTAATGCTTGCGCGGCACCTTCGCGAGCAAGAGCAAATCCATCATGTAGGGCATCGATAAGCCCTCGAACTATTCTTGGATCAGAATAATTCACGGTGTCAAGCTGCCGAATTGCCATATCGGCACCGTAATTTGAATATTTGACCACCAAAAGAAGCATTGGGATGGAGTCTTTCACGGTGCTGCACAGACGCGCTATGGCTCCGCGAGCGCCGCTATTCCCATCCAAGTCAGCGAACTCAATGAGAGCAGGAAGCACTTTGGGATTTGACAACCCAACCCGTTCCAGAGAATTTATTGCCCACACTCGAAAGCCGGTATTGTAGATGTTCTTGGCAGCTATCAGTATGTCCAAGAGTTGATCGTTGAGGGGCCAAGTACTTCCGGCGATTTCTATGGCCGTCTGTTGCGCATAATCGCTTTCGCTGTGTACATATTCATTAAGTGTGTCAATGACTCCGGGGATTTTCTGAAGCAGCAGTGAGAGATCATAGTGATCGGTAGAATCTTTATACAATTCGACCCGATCTCTGAACGCAGCGACTCTGTCGGAATATTTCTGATGCCTCTTCCGTTCCACGTTGTCAAGGTAGGATGAAAGAGCTGCGAAGTCGCCGGTTGTCTGCCAGATCTGTAAACCTTTACCCCAAATGGGATAAACCGAAAAGCTTATTGTTCCATGACCTTCCTTCGACTTGATGGTAAAGTTTAGCGAATCTTTAGATGCTACATTGATGGAGATTATTCCTTCGGATTCTCGAACAAGAAGGTCCGGCAATTTAAATCCTTCATAAGTACCGCGCACATCATTTTTAGAACGAGTACTCCTGTAATTCTCGGCAAGACCGTAGATATCGGTGATGTCATCTAGAAGAGATTCATAATGAATCCGTATTGCCTCTTTTTCTTTAACCGTCTCCAGGATATTATTCCAACGTTTGTCCGAGTGCAAGCTGACTAGATCTGGATCCTGCTCCATATGGTCGCCCATGTCGAACCCGTGTCCTATGGATTCTTCAAGACGAGAATATGCTTCTTCCTTCTGACCCAATAGGGCCAATGAGCAGGCAGAATTGTACAATATGACCGGATCCTGATTCCCCACCGAAATTGCGAGGTTCCACAGTCGCGCACTTTCCATATAATCCCCTCGATGGTAAGCACTCTGTGCAAGTTGAATCAGACTATCGACCGATTGGGCAAAAACATTTTTTTGCATTCCCCAGGAGATAAATACACAGGTAATCATAATGGCGAAAAACATCCGAGTTTTGAATAAAATGTTCATCACTAATTATCTCCCCTGCCATTCATCTCGCCAAAAATCTAATTTGTCTCCACCATATAGTCAAGCTTTCCGGGTTCATCCATGCATTCAAGACTTTGATTATTCCAAAGTCCCTATGCGTGGCCCGGATCGATTCTTGAAATCGGCAGTATCGACGAACATACCGCGGCTCAAGTCAAGAAGAACCTCACAAGCGTACGACGACATGAGCCGAGACTATTATTTTTCTATGCCGTAGCGGCTTGCTCCATCTTGCGTGGTGCTGCAGGCGCTGGCTGCTTGAACACAACCGTTGTGAAGAACTCGATAATCAATCCGAATACCCCATTCATAAAAGCATTGACTACCGGCACCGTTCCAAATCCTATGTTCATGAGAAGGAACCATGAGAAGATGGATCCGACCACCAGTCCCATAACGATACCGTTCCAGGCCCAGCGCAGTCTCAACCCGGAGATGGCGATAGCGAAGCCCATCACTCCTCTATTCAGTAGCACCCAAACTAAATTGACAGGCGTGAACTTTAGAAAGCCGGAGGAGAATGTCGCAGTTGCGCAAACCACACCCAGAGCCAGGCCCAAAAGGGTGGCAATCACAATTCGTTTCATCGATACTGCTGTGTTCATATTCTGTTCTCCTTTTTAGAAGTGTTGAGTTAGGAATGCGTTAAGTTGACGGCTCCGCATTAGAGACACACCTTGAGGCGGGGATGATTCGTCGATACAATCTGTCATTTTCAGCTCCCTTCAAAGTTGTGACACGGACGTCGGATGACGGGACTTATCTTAGCCGAAAAGAGGCACGCGTCATCTTTGGCATTGTACGGAGATTGCCGCCGGAATGTTCCAATCTGATCGAAGGCTCACGAACCTGTCTTGCTCGAACGTATGACATTCCCGATGTTTATTTCCTCGCTTTTGGGTCCGTCATCGGGTCCAATTTTCTTCATCTTGCTGCCACCGCTCCGGGTTATTAATGATATAATCACGAATGCGATTCAATTCATTTACGTTGCGGATGATGTGCTCGTTCACCCCGTGAGATGATTCTTCAGACGATTCTTTATGTATCGCTTACCCCAGGAGGACTTGAGATACTTTTCTCTTCTTGTGGCATCTTTCTGGTTTAAGCATCCCTCCCAATATATCAACTCCAATGGCCGTCTATGTTTTGTTGATGCCACCTTACCGGAATTGTGCTCTTTCAGCCTTTGTAAAAGATTTTTCGTATAGCCTGTGTAAAGATTGTTGTCGGTTTTTGACAGCAGAACATAGACATAATAATATTCAGACATAAATTATCTCACGGGGTAAATAGTTCCTTTGCCATATTCGCGACCCAGTGGAATTGTTGATTTCATTAATTCTTTTTGTCGATTCATATTTAAAGAACGCAACAATTTTCCCCAACGTTATTTTGTAGGGGCGACGTTGCGTCGCCCCAATTCTTTTTTCATCGGGGCGAGATAACCTCGCCCCTACATCGTCATCGTTATTATCGTTTGGTTCCGATTCATTAATAATTATTATCCCATGCACGTGATTCGGCATCACGACAAATTCATCTATTTCTACATTCCGAAAATGCGCCGGAATCTCGGCCCAACATTCTTTGACAATCTCTCCATATTGATTCATCTTCATATCGGAATTGACAATCTCGCCAAATTGTAAAGGGGGCTCACGAGTTGCCGGGCCTTTATTCTGTACACACATCGTGACAAAATAGCCGCCCGGTTGGGAATAATCATAATCCCTCAACCGGATTGATCGGCGATGATGTTTGTGGGGATCGTAAATCAAGGCGCGCTGCTAATTATCTCTACCGACATGCCCTCACGTCGCCGGCTCCTCGAGAAGACCGGTAAGGAGTTCAAGGATGGTCCCGATGTTGTTGAACGCGATCTTAAATGCGTCGCCGATCGGATTCGGGTTTGGTTCATTCGACGCCACCGCCTCTACCATTTCTTTCATGGCATCAAAAGTCGGATTAATCTCCTTCTCAAGTTCTATCACCTCGTCGGAGGTTTTGCTGTGGAGAGCGATCGCCCGAAGCTTCGAGATAAACACCGCCTCATCGGCGAGTATGTTTTCAAGTGACGGAACGATTTCTTCGCGCTTAATCATGTTTTATTCTTCCTCACAGGTGCTGAATGAACCTAAAGGCAGCCCGACAGATATACTTTAAGTCACCTTTTCCTATTCATTAGCAATCCATTGTGCAAAACCGGCTAGAGAAATGCCTATGTAATATCGGGGGTGGTCATTCCCAGTCCAAAACACTCCAAACTTCAGTATTTTTGTGTCCCCGAGAAGACCCATACCACCACCATAACCCATGTAGGAACCAGAATTCTGGAGATCCTTTACTAGGAGAGCTTGCAGTTCAACGTTTTGCATCCACCATGACCGACCTTCCACTTTGCATACTGGCATCGAGATCATCGCAGTTTTGAAATTGTTGTCTCTTGAAATGACGGCATAGTCAAAGCTCGTGTAACTTAAATTTGCTAAAATGCCAACCAGCACATCTTGGACCTGGCCCACTGATGACTGAGCTATAGGTGTCAAGTCAACCAGCAGGAGAAAACCAAAATGTTTCACGTCTATCTTGAATACGTCTATTCGCTCCTCTGAGGGGTCGGTGGGATAGTATTGCTGGCAAGGTACGGCCACCTCGTTCTTGCTTCTCCAAATCACTCGTACCGTGATGCTGAGATCAGACACGTTTCTAGTGTTTATCTTGCCTTTTACCTCGGGAGGCACGACATCGAGACAATTGGTTATAGGATAACGGGACGGAGCTTGCGTGCAATCAAGATCTGTTCTGATGATCGCCGGATAAACGGAATCGCCAAATTCCGTCGTGATCTCGATGGTTTTCACTAGTGCACCAAAGTCCACAGGTTGAAACGGATCTTGAGCATCAGTCCTCCTAATTTCAAGGTAGAACGGCTCCTGGGAATCCAATTCTATTCTCTGGTTCTCTCCAAACCTCTCTTCGACTTCCAACTCTCTCCCCTTTTCCTTTCCCGTGACGATTTCCGTCAAGTAACTTCTATTGAATCTGACTTCCGTTTGCACAGAGCCCGGGGGAAAAAAGCATAAAACCAAAGCGGAAAAAACAAGTGTCCTTCTCATCGGTTTATCCTCCTATTTTTCATTATAGACAAGTTTTAGAACTGCATAATAGTAGTTTCCGTTTTGGCTTGTGCTTTGGATATCCCGGCTGATCTCAGTCACCTGTTTTCCGGCATTTGTTCTTTGAGCAATGAAATCATCTGCCTGATCGTTTGCATTCTGGATGGCAGCTTCCGGGCTAAATCCTGAGCCGTTGAAGAATTTCGTTTGATTCATTTTCTTCCTCCTTTTTTGCCTACTCTTTTTCGGATTTTCGGCTTCCTCCGTTTCTTAGAACGACTCTCGGTACGTTTCTTTTGATTCATTTTTTGCTTTCTCCTCTCGCGCTCTCTCCTCCGGTATCGGGCTTAAACCTTTGACTTGTACCAGCTTCCTTACAGGTTAAACCTCCCCGCTGCGCTGATGGAACTCGACTGCAACTTGACAATCACTGTGCAACCGCACGCACTATGTCCCACAGACCATGAGGTTCGCCGTCGCATCGTCGGGTCAAAAAGATCACCAGAGCTAGTGTTATCGTGGGGACGCCTTGGCTAAGTCCCATTTAGCCGCTAATCGGCAAATCTCAAATATGCTAAGTCATTAATTATTGACCTTTCAAACCAAATTAGCTGTCGATTTCATGATTTAGTGGCATACCTCTGTATGATTGTGATCAAGTCATGCACCGGCTTCGTGCCGCTGCCAACTATTATGCCGCTGAAGATAATATTTACCGTGGGCGAGTAACCTCCCTTTATGAGAGAGAAAAAATCCACGTTGAATAAGAAGCACGCCAGCACGCCAACCACTGAAGAGACCACCCACAGCCAGAGTGTCCTTTGTCGTTTGACTTTGGGGTCAGTCGAATCGGGGTTACCCCAAAGATTGATTTCAGTGAATGGTTCAACCAGTCGTTCTACTCCCTGTGCCAGGATGTACAACATGGCGAATATTGAGTAATTGTCCATAATCCCTCCTGTTTTATTATAAGTCAGAACTACTGCAACCTTAGGGCAGAAAGAATTATGCCTCACTGGCCATAATCCATTTGCTTGAAGATCGAAGACGCTCTTTCGTTCCTGTTCTAAGAATCGTCCCGAAAGCTTTTGAGGAGTTTAGTTGTTATTACGCGCCTCAAAGTGAAAGCAGCCCTACGTGGTGTTTCACTCTCCAACGCGATGTGGTTAGACTATCCTAATACCTTGGTGGTGCAAGAATATAACCTGTTTGTTTTCTATTGTCAAGAAAAATTGGGGAAGATTGTATCTTCTGAAAACCAATGGAATTCAAAACCACGAATGACACCAATAGGAGATCGAAAATCAGGGATGCCACGAATAGATCATATTCGTGAAATTCGTATTTGAAAATAGGAAATTATTTGTGTAATTCGTGTTCAAAAATCTTCTTTACACTCGGTTTGTCAAGTATATAATTCCCAAATGTTACTTCAGCATGGCAGGCTCTAAATTACCATGGAAGCCATCCAGTCAATTAGGTCACATTGCAACTAGCCGCTTGAGATTTGGGCCCTCGCACCGACAGATTTTTTGCCCCCTAATTCAGCAGAGCTTGCTCTTGATCGCCTATGCGGCTTTCAATTTCTTTATTGCGCCCGGAATATCACCCGACCTAAAGACCGAGGTCCCTGCAATCAAAACATTCGCTCCTGCTTTCAGAAGCTTCGAAGCGTTTTCCGGACTAACCCCGCCGTCAACTTCGATGTAGATTTGTTTTCCTTTCGGAACAAGAGACTTAACCTCTCTCAGCCTTCTGTACGCACTTTCTATGAACTTCTGACCTCCAAATCCGGGATTTACAGACATTAAGAGAATTTGGTCCACATTGTGAATTATTTCCTTGAGAACATCTGTAGGCGTGGACGGATTGATCGCAACCCCAGTCTTCAATCCAAGATTTCTTATTCTGTTGACGATGGCATTTAGGTGAACGACAGCTTCGTAATGAACGATAATCCTGTCTGCCCCAGCTTTGACGAAATCTTCAAGGTAAAAATCGGGATTCTCGATCATTAAGTGGACATCGAGCGTTTTGTCGGTGATCCGGTTCACCGCAGATACCATTAACGGACCGAAAGTCAGATTCGGAACAAAGTGGCCGTCCATCACATCGATATGGATCCAATCGGCTCCACCTTTTTCGGCAAGGCGAATTTGCTCTTCAAGTTTTGTAAAATCCGCAGCGAGAATCGACGGTGCAACTACGAAGGAATTCATCCTCATATTCAGTTCTCCAGTCCTGGCTTCGGTTTTGCAGCGGATGAAACGAACAAGTCAATGTGGGCTCCTTTGAGCGCCGTTTCATTCGCACGCGGGTATTGCTCAAGCACAGTGTTGGGCAACAGTTTTGAGCTTGGCTGAAATGTAATCTTCCCAAGAACGAAGCCGGAACTCATCATGGTTTTCTGTGCTTCCGACAACGGCTTACCAACCAAGTCGGGGACGGAAATCTCCCCGGCGACCGGGACCCCGCTCGAAACTACTATAGAAATTGCTGTCCCGGGTGTCGCCATGGTGTTAGG
>CAVYHK010000010.1:0-139259 GCA_963768145.1 uncultured Bacteroidota bacterium
CGCGTCTATCTTCCCGCAATCAGTTCATCGAAGTATACTCTCAGACAAGGAGGTCTGAATGAGGATTCTCGTCAAGGCCGCCTGGCTTGCAGCCGCGGCTGTTCTGTGGGTTCAACCTGCCCGAGCCCAGACCGCGTTAAAAGGCGCCGTCGAAGGAGACGTCATCGATGCCTCCACGGAGCAGGGCATTGCCGGTGCGCGTGTGCGCATCCAGTCCGGCCAGGACGATCCACTGGTCACTACCACCGATGGGCAAGGGCACTTCCGATTCGCCGGGCTGGAGTTTAAATCCTACCGGGTGGACGCGCGCTATCCGGGATTCATGAGCTCCAAGGAGGCTGCCAGGGGATATCCCGGCGCCGAGATGGTTCGTCCCGTGGTTAACAGCCCGAACGGGCAAGTTCGGTTGGAAATGCAACGCTACGCCGCCATCGTAGGGAAGGTGACGGACGCGCTCGGGATTCCTCTCGAAGGCGTAGAGGTCGAGGCGCTTCAGCGCTATCCGATCGGCGAACGGCGCAGTGGGTATATGTATAACGACGGCAGCTATCAATACGTGGGCCACGAGCGGGCGCTCACCGACGATTTGGGCGAATACCGGATCGCGCCACTGGGTGCCGGATCGTATTACGTCCTTGTCCGACCTGGATCGAATTACTTCGCTGGTCAACCCTCGATGCGGCCGCCCCTCGATGCGAGGCAACACGCCACGTTCTATCCGCACGCCCTGAAGCCGTCGGAAACCAAGCCGGTTGCTGTCGCCGAAGGCAAGGAACTGCGCGTGGATCTCCAGATCGTTAGCCAGGGTGGCGTAAAGGTCAGCGGCCGGATTCTCGGGCTGGCGGCAGCCGCGCAGCCGGGATCGCTTGCATCGGTGCGCGTCTCGGCTCTTTCGCCCGGCGCCTCGAATGGATTCGCGACCCTCACAGGCGATCGCTTCGCGGCGGCGGACCTTCTGCCGGGCAAGTACGTTGTTGAGGCGGGCCAATATGCGGCCGGCGATTTTACGAGCCAAAATCCGTTGGCCGCGGCGCGGAAGACGGTCGACGTCGGGACAGAAGACGTGGATGGAATCGATCTGACCCTCGCCCCCACTCCGGATGTGGAAGGCAGGGTGGTTTTCGAAAGCGGCTGCGCCGCGGTGCCCGTATGGATCCAGTTGCAAGAGGATTTCCATCTTCCGCGGAACTTGCATGTCGACGCCGATGGCCGGTTTGTTTTGCAGCATCTTTTCCCCGGCAAATACAAGGCGTATGTGCGGCCTGAAAGCCGTTCTAGCGCCTCCGCGACATCCGCCAAGCTGGGCGACCTGGAAGTGCTGGCAGACGGCTTCGAGGTAACCGCGGAAACCAAGGGGCCGCTGCGCATCACCATGAGCTGCGGAAGAAGGTGACGCCATGCGAAGACAACTGCTCGTGTTTTTGCTGCTCCCCGCCGCCGCGCTGGCGCAGGTCACGCTCGAAGGCGAAGTAGCGCGCAAAACCACAGGCGAGCCGCTGCCCGGCGTGCGGGTGGCCGCCACGTGCGGTCAAACGTTCTGGGCGGCGACGGACGCCACTGGCCATTTCCGTTTCACCGGCTTGCCGGCGTCGTCTTGCGGACTGTTGTTCGACGGCCTCGGCTTGCTGCCGCGGAGGCAGTTGGTCACCATCCACCCGCAAGACACCCACATCGCCGTCCGGGTGGCCCTGACGCCGCAAGCCGCCATCGCCGGCAAGGTGCTGGACGAGAACGGCTGGCCGGTCGCCCGGGCGACTGTCTTAGCCGCGCAGTACCTCACCGTCGATGGCGTGCGCGAGTTGCAACCGGTTCGCAGGGTGCAGTCCGACGATCTCGGCCGGTATCGCATCGGAAAGCTTCCGCCGGGACGGTATTACATCCGCGTCCGTCCGATGGGCGGGGCGCCTTGGGGCGATTACCTGCCCGCCTGGTATCCTTCCGCCGCTCAAACCGCCGGCGCCCGCGCCATCGACCTGCGCGAAGGCCAGGAAGCCTCCGGCGCCGACATCCATCTTGCGCCCGGCGGCGGTGTCGAGGTGAGCGGCCGCGTGATTCTGCCCGCTGAATACCAGCCGGCCCAAGCCTACCTCACCATATCTTTTGACGAGCTCGGGTTGACCTCCACCGGCGATCCCGTCCCGGTCGCGCCCGACGGAACCTTTATGCTGCGCCACGTCGCACCCGGCAAATATAGGCTCATGGCTACAATCGGCAATCTCACCGACGATTCCGCCCCGCCGAGGTACTCTGCCCTGCGGACGCTAGAGGTCTCCGGCGACAATATCGATGGGATCACGTTGAACGTGGCCCAGACGGTGCTGCGGGATCTCAAGGGAACCATCGTCAGCGAAGGCGCGCTCAAGCCGGAGCGGGTGCACATCGCCTTGCAGCGGCGGCTCTCGAATTTCCGGCTCATGGCCAAGGTGCAACCTGACGGCAGCTTCGTCATCCCCGGCGCCTGGCCGGGGCAGTACCGCGGGAGCGTGTCAGTCGAGGACGGTCAGGTGGCGTCGCTACGCTTCGGCGGACAGGAGATTTTTGGCCGCGAATTCGATTTCGACGGCACCGAAGCGCCGCTGCGCCTGACCGTCCTGGAGGAAGGCGCGCTCGGCCCCATTTCGGGCACGGTTACCGACGCCAACAACCGCCCCGTCGCCGGCGCCAGCGTCATCATCGTACCCTCCGGTGCCACGTATGTGCCCTCCCCGCCCGGAATTCGCCCGCCTGCGAGCACGGATCAGAACGGCGCCTTTACCGCTTGGCCGCTGCCTCCCGGCGTCTACCGCATATACGTGGTCGAGGACCCGGCGGAGACCGAGCAGGCCATGGGCGACCCCGATTTTCTCAAATCGCAGGAACAGGCCTTTCCGCCGCTCAAAGTCGTGGCGGGCGAAAACGCTCCGCTGAAGCTCGTATTGCCCGCGAAGTAGGGGCGGCTTCCGATATCCCCAGACAACGCAAGCGTGGACAACGCCGGAACCCGGTTAAAATCCCGCTGTCGCGCCGCGGTTTTTCGAACCTGCTTCAAAAGTCGAGGTGCAGACCCAATTCCAGGATCCGCGGCAAGTTCAACTGGCTGCCGATCACGCCAAAGGTTGTCGGAGATTGCAAGCTCACCGCCGGATCGGCAAACATCACGTGGTTGAAGATGTTGAAGAACTGGGCCGTGAAGTTGGTCGAGAGGCGTTCCGTGATCTTGAACTTGCGCGCGACACTCAGGTCCAGGTTCCAGTGTGCCATGCCACGCAACACGCCGGCCATGCTGGTGGTGTCTACGCTGATCTCGACCGGACGGAAGGAGCTGTACACGGTGCTGGGATTCGCGAAGATATTCAGCCCGGTGCCGCCTGTGGCCGGACTGCCGTTCGTGCCAACCCCGTTACTGCCGGCGACGTTGTAATTCACGCTATTACCCGCAGTAACCTTCACCAGCGGGATCGCGCCCGCGCTGCTGCTGGTTCCTTGGCCGAACTCCTGGCCCGAGCCGTCCGTGACCTTGAGCGGCAGCCCGCTATAAGCGCTGAAGATCGGCGCTATGGACCAGCCGCCTGTGATTTGGTTGAATACCTTGTTCCCGCTATGACCAAAAGGCAATTGGTACGAGCCGAGCAGGTTGAATACGGACTTCCGGTCGAAAATCGAAGTGCCATAGTCATAGCGCAGGTTGAAGGCGTTCGTTCCGCTGGTGTCCTGGTCCTGGTTTAGACCGGAGGCGTCGAGCGAATGCGCATAGGTGAAATTGGCATCCAGCGACAGGCCCTTCCACGTGCGGGTGCGATAAGTGATGAAGCCCGCGTTGTAGTTGGACCAGCCCCGGTTGGTATAGAAGAAGAACGTGGTCATCTGGGTCGCCGCGGCGGTGCCGGGGCCCATGGCGAAGGAAGGCTGGATCGCATTCCAGAGAGTGCGAACCTGCTGTGAAAGGAAGTTTGAGCTGTAAGAAGCAACCACGCCCGCCGTGCAACTGGTGTTGGGGGCCTTGCAAAACGAACTGCCGGCCAGCACCGATTCAAAGAACGGCTGGGCAGTTACAGCGCTGCCCGCGCGAAGCTGCGCCGAGATGGCGTCGAAGGCTTGCGCAAACGACTGCCCGCCGTCCTGCATGAAGAACGGTACCTGGTTCAAATCGACGGGAGCGTAAAGTTGAGACGCAGTGCGGCGTATGTAGCCAATCTCCAGCACCGAATTGCCGCGCATTTCCCGCTGGATCGTGAGGTTCCAGGAGTTATTCGGCGAGGGCTCATACGTGGGACTGATGTTATAGGTTTCCGTCGAGAAGGGCTGATTGGCGCCGGCTACGCTGCTGTTACCCGGAATCATCGGAATCGAGGCGGTTGCCGACAACGCCGGGATGGGGATTGTTGAGCCGTCAATGCCGACGCGAAACGCAGTGGCCGGATTCACACCGGAAGAGCCCATGCACTGACCCGTTGTGGACGGGCCCAGGCAGGTCAGTGTCTGCCCGAAGCCCAGGGCTTGTAGGGGATTGATCACCTTCTGCACGCCATTCAAACGATCGTACAAACGCGCATAACCGCCGCGAATAACAGTCTGGCCGTTGCCGAAGAGCCATCCGAATACACCACCGTCGATCTTCGGGTTCCATGCGAGGGCGATGCGGGGGGCAACGTCCTTATAGACAATGTTGTACGGATATTCCCGGTGGAGGGAATCGATGGGATCCATCCCGATCAGAGGATTATAGACTTGGCCAGCGAGCGCCGCCTGTTGCCGCTGTTGAAGGTAAGCGACCGGATCCAGAACCTGGTTATTACTCGCCAGCACCGCGATGATCTGCTTGCCCGTGGCTTCCTGGGCCGGTATGTCGACGCCCCAGTTCAAGCCGTAATTGATGGTCAGTGTGGGCAAAATGTGCCAGGAATCCGTCGCGTAAAGACTGTAAATACCCCAATCCACGTTGGTCGAGAGAGGGGTGCCCGGGGGGTTGGCCGAAAGGTTGCTCCCGCGCGTTCCCAGCAGGACCGCCTGATCCACCAAGCCGAGCGCTTCAGCGTATTCGGTGTTCCAGTTGCTGGCCTGGTTGGAAGGCAGGCAATTGGTGGTTAGCGCCGCGGTGCATGTGGGCGGCCGGTAGGTGCTCGGAATATTGAGCCCGGACGTGACGCTGATGTTGTATTCCGGCACGGTCAACGATCCCTGCCCGTCGTCCCGCCAGAAATTGACACTGGTGTGATCGTACGTGGCTCCAAAGCGGAGCAGATGGGTGCCTTTCTGCCAGGACAGATTCTCCCGCACACCCGGGCTGTGGCTGTCCCAGGCCCGCTGGCGAACTGTCCCGGTGCGAAACGTGACCGGCTGAAGCTCATTATCGTTGTCGCCGCCCACCATCATGGAGCCCGTGGTTCCGGAGACCTGCGGGAAAGAACCGGCCGTCTTCCAGTACCACCAATCGCGCATGTAACTGAAGCTGGTTTCGCTCGTGAGGCTCGGCGTGATCACCCCCGTAAGTCCCGCCACGAAATACCGCGGCTGGCGCGGGATGCTGGAAGTCGACGCAATCTGACCCTTGGTGTCGCCCGCTAACTCGCCGCCGATGTCCACCTGGCGGTTGCCCACCGCCGCCGTCTCGACGTAGTGACGATAGCTGGCGGTGAATTGCCAATTGGATCCGAAGGCGTGGTCCACCCGAATCACGCCGAAGTTGCTCGACACGGGCAACCCGGCCGGTCCCGTGTACCCGATCGTGTTGAGCCCATCGCCAAGGCTGGGGTTGTTGCCTTCCGGCTCGTACTTGTTCCACATCTGGCTGATCAGCGGATTCAGCCCAATTCTGCGGGGGTCGCAAACGGAGTTGCCATTGGTGCCGCACTGCGTGGAGGTCGCGAGATTGTACGAGACAATGTTGC
Organism: uncultured Bacteroidota bacterium; assembly: GCA_963768145.1. GTDB lineage: Bacteria > Bacteroidota > Ignavibacteria > Kryptoniales > JAKASW01 > JAKASW01. The sequence goes on from CAVYHK010000010.1 coordinate 5,868, forward strand.
CCGCGGCATCGCGGAACCGCAGTATGCCCTGTTTCATGGTGTCGGTTGGCACAATGCGGTTAACGGTCGCCGAATTCAACTCGCGCCGGCCTTCGTAATTGATGAAGAAGTACGTCTTGGCCTTCTCCGGCAGGCCTGGAATATAGCCGCCCAGCGTGCCTCCGAAACGGTTATCCCGGCTTTCCGGCCGGGCCTGCGGGATGCGATTCAGAGACCAGCTGTTGGCATTCAGGTCGGAGTTCTGAAGGTACTCGTACGCCGAGCCGTGAAACTGGTTGCTGCCGCGCTTGGTGACCAACACCGTCTCGCTCCCGGAAGCCCCAGTGAAGCTGGCGGTGGGATTGGTTGTCGACACGCGGAATTCCTGGATGCTCTCGACCGGGGTGGGGATCGGGGCTTCCGGCGCGCCGTAGTAATTGGTGTAGTAATCCGAGTTCCCGGAAACCGCGCTGGTGACGTTGCCGCCATCGAGCACAATCGAGTTCTGGTCGCTCTTGGCGCCCGCTACCTGGCCGCCGTAATAGCTGCTCTGGCTGCCGCCTTGTTGCGGCATCGAACCCGCCTGCAGCGTGAGCAGGCCCGTCACGTTGCGATTTAGCGTGGGAAGCGACATCAAGGTGTTGCCGCCCAAGGTGGAACCGACCGTCGAATCCAGGGTTTGCAATTCCGCGCCCGTGGCCGTAACTTCGATCGTCTGGTGCGATTCGCCAATCGGCAATTGCAGGTTGATCGTATACGACTTAGTGACTTCAACCACTACCGACGGCACCTCTGCGTGTTGAAACCCCTTCGCGGTCGCACGGACCGAGTAAGTCCCCGGCGGCAGGGCGACAAACACGTAACGCCCCGCCGCATTCGTCGGCACCGAGCGCACGGCCATCGTCGCGGCGTCCACCACCTCGACGGTTGCCCGGGCACGACGGCGCCTGCGGGATCGGTAACCAGCCCGAGCACCGTGCCGGTGCTGGCTGTCTGCGCCCACACGATTCCTGACAGTGTGGACACGACGAGAATGGCTAATAGTGCACGCATAAAAACGCGCATCGCGGATTCCTTTCTATTCGTCGATTCGCTCTACGCACTCGCGGGTGGAGTACCGGTCACCCGGCCCCTCCGTTTTGCCATCAATCACACATCCACCCACCCGCTGTTTGGAGGCTTTTTAGCCAGGATTTCCGTTTTGGATTCCTGGGCAGGATCGATTGTACACCCAAAAGTCTGCTTCGGGACCTTTTTCTCTCTTTTGCTACCAGGAGCGACTCCGGCGGCTCAGGAATGGGGCCATTCCTGCGTCCTCTGGGCAAGCGAAAACTAGGAACTGCCTTATTTTCAAACGATTAATCGGACACCCTTCCGCCCCCAATCTCGACGAAGGCGGGCTAACCGTGCAACCGAGGTAGTCAATGACGGACGACAACTCCTGTTTAGCGACGGTTGGGCTGGAGTCCTCAGCGACCCGGAGATTTGTGAGACTGGTGGAGAAGAGAATAATGTGGGTGTCGATTTCGCTCGCTACTGGGCCATGCCGGCCCTCCTCGGGTCGACAGATAGGACTTAGAAGATGTCTTCCTGTGCGGGCGGCTTCGCGGGAAACGTTCGGTCTCTGTCAGCCGAGTCGCCCTACTCGCACCTTAACGCCACGAGCGGGTCGGCACGCGCCGCGGACCGCGCGGGAATATATGCGGCCAGCAGCGTGATGGCGAGCAGGAGGACAGACACTCCGGCGTAAGTCAGCGGGTCGGTCGCCTTCACGTTGTAGAGCAGGGTCTGCAGGACGCGAGTGAGCGCGAGCGCGCCGGCCAACCCGAGGGCCAGACCGGCGCATGCCATGGCGAGGCCGTAACGGAACGTCATGCGAAGCAGATCGCGCGGCTGCGCGCCAAGCGCCATCCGGATGCCCAACTCGTGCGACCTTTGCGCCACGGCGTACGACATCACGCCGTAGATCCCGAGCGCTGCGAGGATCAGCGCTACCGATGCAAATGCCCCCATCACCCAGGCGTGCATCTTCGGCCGCGAGACGCTGCGCATCGCGATTTCCCGCATACCTCTGACATTGGTGACCGGAACGCCAGGATCGAGGCTCCGTACCGCTGCGCGGATCGCCTTGACCATCGCCGCCGCATCCAGATCCGTGCGGACCGCCAGTGCTCCGCCCGCCTGTGGCCATTGCATCGCCGGAACATACATCCGCGGAAACGTCCTCCCGCCCGGCTCCCTTACATCTGCAATCACTCCGACGATCTCCCACGCAACCTCCGGCCCGACGCCGTACGTTCCAACGACAGGAAGTCCCATCAGCAGCCGCTGACCAAGGGGCGCCTCCTTTTTGAGGTGCTCGCGGACAAACGCCTCGTTCACAATTGCGACGCGCGGGACGGACTCGTTGTCACGCTCCGTGAAGAAGCGACCGGTCCGAAGGGTTATCCCGAATGTCTCAAAGTAGCCCTCGCTGGCAAAGTGCAGCCGGCCCCTGGGCCGCTCAGTCGCGGCGACCGGATGCGACGCAAGCTGAAAAGGTATGGGAAAAGCCAAGCCTTCGAGCGGCAGAAAGAGCGACAGGCCGGCCGCGCGGACGCCCGGCAGCGCCCGGACTCTCTCGAGCAGCGCGCGATCGAAGCTGCGCACCTGTGCGGCGCCCGAGTAGCGCGTCCCCGGCATCGTGATTCGCATCGTGATTACGCCTTCCGGGCGCAACCCGAGGTCGGTCGAATAGAGAGCGAGAAGGCTGCGAATCATCAGGCCGGCGCCGGCAAGCAGGATGAGCGACAGCGCGACCTCAACAACCACCAGCGCGCTGCGGAACTTCTTGCCAGACGCGCCCGCACTGGAACCGCGGCCCGCAACAGCGAGGGCGCTGGCAATGTTCAGCCTCGATGCGCGCCAGGCCGGCGCGATGCTGAACAACACGCCAGTCAGCAAAGAAACCGCCACAGTGAACCAGAGCACTCTTGCATTCACGCCGATCTCGGAAATGGCGTCCACAATCAGCGAGGGAACGAGCGTTGCGGCCAGTTCAGAGAGCCACAGAGCGAGCAGAACTCCGGCAGCGCCACCGAGCAGCGCCAGCACAGCTCCCTCAGTCAGAACCTGGCGGATGAGCCGGCCGCGGACGGCGCCGAGCGAGGCCCGCACCGCAAGTTCACGCTGCCGGGACGAGGCTCTCACTAACAGCAAGTTTGCGACGTTGACGCACGCAATCAGAAGCACGAAGGCCACCGCTCCGAACAGCACCAGCACGTCCTTGTAGTTGGCAGGGGATCCGACCACTATTTCCCGCAGGTTCACAATCTCCGCGCTCCAGCCCTTCAGCGACTCCGGATGGGCTTGCGCGAGGTTGCCAGCCAGGACCTTAACGCCCTGTTGGGCCTGCGCGAATGTCACGCCGCTCTTGATTTTCGCGAGGGGAAACAGGATGTGATCGCTACGCGAGGCGGCCGCATCGATTCCGAGTGGGGCCAGAAGCTCGGGCGAAAAAACAAACCGGAAATTTCCCGGCAAGACTCCAATGACAGTAGCCTTCTCGCCATCGACAGTCAGCGCCTGTCCGATAATCCGGCGTTCGCCGGCGAATTTTCCCTGCCAGGTCGCATAACTGAGCATTACGACTCGGGGAGCGCCCGGCCGGTCGTCCTCGGAGGTGAAGCGGCGTCCAAGAACCGGCCGTGCGCCGAGAGACTCCAGGAATCCCGAAGTGATTCGAAATCCCGTTAGCCGGTCGGCGGCGCCGGCGATCATCACATTGAATTCGACTTGCGACAAGGCGCCAATGTGTTCGAAGACGCGGTTCTGCTCGCGGTAGTCGAGGAAGTCGGCCGGCGACACGTTCGTGCGGGAACCGTCTGGCTGCGTCGACCATAGCGCGACGATCCGGTCCGCATCGGGATACGGCAGGGGCCGCAGGAGCAGCGAATCAATGACGCTGAACAGAGCCGCATTGGCGCCGATGCCGATCGCCAGCGTGAGGACGGTGACCGCTGTGAACCCTGGACTCTTGAGAAGTGTACGCAGAGCGTAACGCAGATCCTGGACGAAGCCTGCCATTGGCGCCTCCGGCGCCAAGGAATGCAACCAGGAGGCCAAGGCGCAACTGGTTGTTTTCAAGAAGCTTGCGTTTGCGAGTTGTCCGATTTTGGGATTCGCATATCCGTTTTCGAGCAGAAAGGCGGAGGGAAATCGCCAGGTCACGGTAAACCCGAAGCGCCTCGTGCAGGGTATCGAAAATGGCGGCTCGGGCGGATGGCGTGTGCCATAATCATTTCCAAGGGGAGAACGGGAATGTCTCCTCAATGTCGAACACGGGGTATCATGATCGCGGCCGCCGCGATTCTGCTGTTTCCGGCTTTCAGCCAGATCCCGCCCACGGGAACCGGCGGCGTGCCCGGGCTGCCACCAGGCGCTTCCACGGATGGAACTCCCAACACCAACGCGAATCACGACCCGCCGCCGATCCGGGTGAGCGGCCGCGTCATGCTGGATGATGGCACGGCGCCCACCTCCTCCGTGGTGATCGAAAGTGTGTGCAACGGGACATCGCATTCGGAAGGCCTCACGGATGGCAGTGGTTACTTTTCCGTCCAATTGGGTCAGACCATGGAAGTGATCGGAGGCGCCAGCGAGACAACCGGGGACTTCAACCAGACCATTCCGCATACCTCGTCGCTCGGCCGCGGATTTGGCACGGCCAATCGCTTCGCCAACTGCGACCTGCGCGCGCGGCTCGGCGGCTATCGTTCGCAATCCATCAACCTGGCGAATCGCGGCCCTATGGATAACCCGGATGTGGGCGTCATCCTGATTCATCGGATCGGCGAATCGGACCAAGCCAGCATCGTGACGGCCACCACCCTGAGAGCTCCGAAAGCGGCGCGCAAGGCGCTAAAGAAAGGCATGGACCTGGCGAAGAAGAACAAGGCGGAGGAGGCTATCGCCAGCCTGCGGGAGGCTGTCAGAGCTGGATCCCGAGTTCGCGTTTGCCTGGAGCGAGCTGGGCAAACTGCAGATGGAGAACGGCCACGCCGGGGAGGCCCACCAGTCCCTTGAGTCCGCCGCCAAAGCCGAGCCGCGCTGGCCCGAACCGTACCTGCATCTCGCGCTGTTAGCAGTGCGCTCCGATAACTGGAAGGAAGTGGCCGAGGTAACCGATCGGGTTCTGCAACTCGATTCCTTCGACTACCCGCAGGCTTTCTTTTGTAACGCGGTGGCCAACTATAACCTCAAGCATCCGGAGGCGGCCGAGAAAAGTGCGCGTTCGGCGGAGAAGCTTGACACGCGGCATCAGTTCCCGCAAATCGCGCGGCTGTTGGGCGCCATCCTCGCCGAGCGCCATCGGTACGCCGAAGCCGCCGATGAGTTTCGCAACTACCTGATGCTGGCGCCCCGCGCCGCCGACGCTCCCGCGGTACGGAAGCAGTTGGATGACATGGAAAAGCTGGCGCTCGGGTCCTCGCAGGTGGCGAGCAAAAAGCAGCGGTAGGAAGTGACGAGCGCGCTTGGCGGGTTATGAAGTCGCGCAGACGCCGAGGCTCCATGAAACCGTTCGGCAGGGAACAGGGCCGGCGTCCGCAGGGATCCGGCATTGTTGCCGATTGTGGCTCAAATGAAAGCCTTGCTCGCAACAGCAATTATTTACTTGAGACACAAGCCAAAAACCCTTACAATTGAATCATGAACAGCCTACCAGCCGACTTCCCGACCACCCTTCAGGATGCGATTGTCTACTTCGGCGACCCGGAAAAGGCGTTTGCTGCCGCAGTTGCCCTGCGTTGGCCGAATGGCATCACCTGCCCCCGCTGCGGATCGCATGGAGCACTCGTTTATCTCGACCCGCAAAATCTGGTTCTGCAAGGGCTGCAAAAAGCAGTTCACGGTGAAGGTCGGGAGCATCTTCGAGGATAGCCCGCTGGCGATGGACAAGTGGATGTTTGCTGCTTGGCTGGTCTCGCAATTGCAAGAACGGTGTGAGTAGTTGCGAAATTGCCCGCCACCTGGAAATCACTGAAAAATCCGCTTGGTTCATGAATCACCGGATTCGGGCTGCCATGCATTCCGGTTCCTTCAACAAGCTCTGGGGCCAGGTTGAGGCCGACGAAACCTATATTGGCGGGAAGGCCCGCAACATGCACGCTTGCGAAACGCGCCCGCCGCATCACCGGCACGGGCGGCAAGGATAAAACCGCCGTCAAGGGGATCTTGGAGCGGGGCGGCAGAGGTCCGTACCAAGGTTATGGACAACGCGAAGAATAAGGCGCTGCAAGCCGAAATTCGGGAGCACGTCCTGGCTGGTTCCGCTCTCTTCACCGATGCCCTGAAATCGTATGACAGGCTGGATGAATTCCAGCATGAAGTGGTAGATCACGCTGTAGAGTACGTGCGGGGCGAAGTCCACACGAACGGCTTAGAGAACCTCTGGTCGCTAGTGAAGCGCGGCTTGAACGGGACCTACGTTTCGGTTCGAGCCGTTCCACCTTTCCCGTTACCTGGACGAGCAGGTGTTCCGCTACAATAACCGGAAGGTCCTGAACGATGCGGAACGATTCGTGAGCGTCATGGGGAACACGGGCGGCAAGCGGCTTACGTGGGATCAGTTGACTGGTAAATCCCGTTCAACACAGGCGCAAACATGCTGAGGCCACGCCAAGGCCGCGGCAAGAAATGGAAAAGGCCGTGATTCCCGATCACGGCCTTTTTTTGAAATCTCGGGCGACGTTTCCGGCTGCGCTACGCGGTGACGCGAACACTGCGCGCGGTCTCTCAGCTAGGAGTGTATCACATGGCTGAGTTGCGCATACCGATAGTAATCAATAAGGGCCGGAAGGGAATCCCGTTGGAGAAACTTGCTCGGATCTCCTACGAGCTTCAGCGATTTCTCGGGCTGCTTGGCGAAGATCTCCAGATTACAATGGGTGCCGGGTGGCTTGGCACCGGATTTTACGAGGGGTCGTTTGGCTGCACTATCGAAAAAATCGAGCCGGTTGAAGACCGAAAGGCGAGAGCGTTCAAGCAGGCGTTCAGGAATGTAGCCGTCCGAAAGTCGGACGCCAGAGTGCGCCCCTCCACAATCCGCCAATATACCAGGATTGCCGATCCATTAGACCTTGGAGAATTAGTTGAATTTAAGTTGCCACAGTCTGAGGCGGATGAGCAGCACGAAGAGTGGTGTGAGTTGACGAAGCAAGAGGCGCTTTCGATTGCTTTCGAGGTGCAGAGTACCGTCCGCTCGCACGGTGGAATCCAAGGTGTAATCCACTCCGTTTTCTTCGGGGCGTCTCCCGCGCACTTCCAACTACGAGAACTCTCGACCGGCGAACTCGTAAAGTGCATATACAGCAGTCGCAAGCAGTACGATGAGCTTGCGACGGCGTTGAAGCAACAAAACGCTGTTGTTCACGTCTTCGGCACGATAAAGACCGACCTGGTGAACCGGCAGATAGAGGAACTCCGGGTTGAGAGGATTGAACCAGCAGAGACGTTCTCCAAGGAAGACTTTGACCGCTTTATCGGATGTGCGCCGGGCATTCTCGGGGATCAAGGTCTCCAGGACCTCATTGACTACGTGAGGGAGCGTGCCAGTTAAACGGAAGGTTTACATGGATTCGTGCTGTTTCATCGAGCTTGCACTGCAAGCCATCGGTACGAACGATGCGAACCGCGAAAATGACCTTTGGTTTCTAAAAGAGCTTCTCAATGCCGCACATGACGAAGAGATCGAAGTTCTAACCTCTACCCTCTCCATTGCAGAATGTGCGCACGCTAAAGGGGACGTGAGCGATGACGTGAAGTCGCTATTCAAACGATTCCTTACATCTGGCCGTTATATTCTTCTGGTCCAAGACAGCGTACTTGTGGCGGAAAAGGCCCGAAATTTACGGTGGGTCCACGGCTTATCCTTCAGTGGGGCCGACGCGATTCATCTCGCGTCCGCAATGGAACTGAAGTGCGATGAGTTCCTGACATGGGACAACAAACCGCACGCGAACGCCGCAGTATTGAATGATCTGGCACTCCGTGTTTGTTTTCCGCGCGATACGCTCTGCCTCCCAGACAAGTACCGTCAGTTACCCTTTTCTGACCAGCAACCAGGAACACCGGGAGAATGAAAATGAACGCCACCGAATTAACAACAAGTGAATGGCTTGGATCAAAGGGTTATTACGTAATGCCTTCCGTGAAGGTCGGCCGAAAGGAAATAGATTTGCTGGCAATAAGCCCTGGGGACGGCAAGCGGCTTCATGTTGAAGTGTCTGTTTCTTCTCGGCCGTGGGGTTCCAAGCGGAGTCTTAAAGAGTACGAAAAAGACGCGAGTGAGTATTTTGGAAAGAAATTTGTGGCTCTTGCTGACAAGGTGCGCGACATGTTGGGCCCAGATTATGAGCGGTGGCTCGTGTTAGGAAAGCTCGCGGGCGGTCAAGGGGAAGAAGATGCCTGGAAGAGCATCATGCTTTACAACAACGTCATCGTCTACCGTTTTGATGAGGTTGTTAGGGATTACGTGAGGAGTTTCAAATCCAGGCCCGTAGGATTAACTGGCGAGTTGCTCGATGTTCTCAACCAGTTGGGTGTCTTGAAGATTTAGAGTGAAAATTGTGAAGCGCAAAGCCGAGTACAACGAAGGCCCGGAGGCGTCGGCAAACTTTGAGCGCGCAATGCGCGGGCTGTTCCAGATCCCGAGGAGCGAGACGCCGGTACGTCCGAAACGGGTAAAGCGGCGCAAGCGGGCCAACGCCAAGGGCGTACGCTAGCCCCGGCCCTGTCACGCCGATTTTGGGCAATCGCTCCAGTTAATTGTGTGTCAAGTAAGTAATTACCCTCGCAAGAGCCCTATTTCGTATTATCGGTAGCGGTCCCTCGCTGCCAGACTGCGACATCCCGGCAGGGTGATTTCAGCTACGGTCCAGCCGGTGCCTCGGCGTCTCCGCCCAGTCGGGCGGCGGCCTCCAGATCGGCGCGCGCGGATGATTCTCGGCCGAGCAGGGTGAAGACGTGGCTGCGGAGGATATAGAGGTGTGGTTCGTCGGGCGCCAGCCGAATCGCCTCCGTGAAGTCCTGGAGCGCGGACTCAGCGGCGTCCGGTTCTCCAAGACGCATCTGGCCGCGGTATTGCCGCGCCTGCCAGAGACGGGGGCTCAGCCGAAGCGCTTCATTCAGTAGTGCGATCCCCCGGCCGGTCTCCCCCGACGCCGCCAGCCGGATGGCCTCGTCGAGAATCGCGGCGGAATCGGGGATCGGGGGCCGGCGCTCTCGCCCGGCAAAATAGAGATACGCCGCCGCAACCAGGCACAGGCACGCTATGCCTGGCGCGCCGTCGAACCCCCAACTGCCCAGAAACAGCTTGCCCGCCAGTGGCAAACTGGCGAAGAGAAGCGCCAGCGCCAGCGCCGCCCGGCACCATTGGCGAGCCCGTGAAGGCCACGCGTCCGCGGGCGGTTCCACATCCTCATCATGCTGCGGAGCAGGCATACTTTCACCATACCCCTTCCCGCGCCGCGAGGCGTCCCATATCCGCCCATATCGTTAGCTTGTTGCTGGGTCGCTCCGTGAACGGGCGCCCGAGCTTTCGTTCACCACCCCCAACCTTTTTGTACTAAAATCACAACCGGAAATTGCAGGAAGCCTATGATCGCCACCACCTTCCCGCCCCTCGAATCGCGCACCATGCAATTTCTGAGCGGGCACGTCGGCCGGCAACTCGCGCTGGTCAGAAAGCCGCTGCTTGAAACGATCGCCGTCGCCGCGCTCGCCACCGGACTGATGCTCACACCGAAACTGCCGGCACAAACGCAGGCCGGCGCGCCCTTGCGCTTCACTGCCTCGTCGGTGAAGTTGGCCGCCGATCAAAACATCATTTCCACGCGCCCGACCCGTTCCGTGGGAAGGTTCCGCTGGAGCACCAGCGTAGATTTCATGATCAGCTATGCCTACCATCTGGAGCTGTGGAGGATTTCCGAAGCGCCGGGTCTCACTTCTCTGACCGATATATACGATGTCGAGGCCACCAACCCTCCGAATGCCACGGAAGATCAGGTGCGCCTCATGCTGCAATCCCTCCTGAACGATCGTTTCCACCTGGTAATTCACCACACGACCAAAGACGCCGTCTCCGGCTACGCTCTCACCGTGGCGAAAGGGGGCGCCAGGCTTCAGGAAGCGAAGCAAAACGAAACGCCCGAAAACTCCGGCGAGTTGGATGACGGATCGGTGTTCGCCACGTTACCCACGGCCGATGTCATGTTGCTCGAGGCCCGCAACGCCAACATGCTGCAACTCAGCGCGGCCCTGCAGAGACGCTTGGGAACCGCCGTTCTGGATCAGACCGGACTCACGGGCCGCTACAGTTTCGAGCTCAACTGCCCCCGCGCCGGCACTGCTGACGAATTCTCCGATCTGGTGGCCAGTTGCGTAAAGCAGGCCGGACTCCGGTTGCAGAAATACAAAGGCCCAGTGGACTTTCTCGTGATCGACAAAGTCGGCCCCTTCGTCGAGAACTAACCAGGTCGACGCCTTTGGGCTCGGGCAGTCGGGCGAAATCCCCAGCAGACGTCGTGCGAAAAAAAAGCTAAAAGAGCCGCTAGTAACACGCCGCCGCGATATCTAGTGCGCTGGCAACGGCGCCGGCGGACGGCTAAGCTGGAAGGAGTGGCGCTTCACCGACGCCACCTGGTTCCCCATGGACACCCATCAAGCGCTCGATCGCTACATTAGCCTCAAACTGGCGGCATTGGGCCAATCCGCGCCCCACAGCGCCGCCGACCCTTACTTCCTCCAACTTGCTGGACCGCTTCTCCGAAATATCCACCAGAAAGATCAACTGTTGCACAATCTTCTCTGCCCGGTGGATGCACGCCTCCAAGGCTTTCTCGACCGTTATCTCAAGGATGTTTGCCCCGAGGGAGCGCCACGCCTCCCCTCCCGTACCCTAACCCTCGATCTACCGGGGATGGCGCGCGTCCTCTCGTTTCCGCCCGGCGTCGAGCGCATTCACTCGCCATATCTCGATTCGTACCGCGTGGCGCAAGGCGTGCTGCACAATCCGAAGAGCGACCGGCGCACGACGCAAGGAGTCTTCCATATCGCGGAAGGCGGGTTGCCCATCCCCGCGGACAAGATTGCCGTTCCCAAGCCCGTTTTCGCGGCCCTGCTGTAGAAGGCGCTGCGTCCTCCGGAAGACGTGCTGGCTCTGCCGTATACCGCCGCCGAAGCCGGAGCGGCGCGGCTTGTTCGTTTCGCTGCTGCTGCGGCCCGTGGTGTGCCCCGCTACCGGCGCGAGCCGGAAAGAAGCATGGAGATCCGCTTTTTCGCTCCCGGCAGCCTGGTCAGCAACCTGGATTTCGTGGAGAGCCTCTTCGGCAACGGCGGCGATCCGTACCTGCCCGAAAATGACGCGGCGCTCGACGTGCTGCACTGGACCGGCCACACCGGCTGCGTCATTCTGGCGCCGCACTTGCTCGGTGTCGCAAGAAGGATCTGGGCCTGCCGCACGCCAGCGAGGCCACCGAGCGGCAGCGGCGCGACGGCATGTGCTGGAGCGAGCCGGATGAGCTCTACAACGGCGGCAAGGCCTTTCAAAGTGGCCTGCCGCGACGCAGTCCGGCGTCATGGTCACCATCATCGCCGACAATTATTACGGCTATTGCAAGAAGGAGGTCAAAACCCAGATCAGTTTCGCCGCCAATCTGTTCGGGCTGTGCGAGGAGGAGCACGCCGGCGGCGCGATGGCCTTCCCCACCTATATTCTCGGCCAGGATTTCATCGCCGACCGCACGGTGCGCCTGAAAAGCAGCCACGTTTGAAGCGGCCATGCGGCTGCTGGGCAGCCGCGCCGAGCGTCCAACCGGAAGGCTATGCCGTGGACCGGCGCTTCGCCGGACATCTTCTACGTGCCCGAGATCCTCCACGTTCAGTGTCCGCGAAGGGACCGTCCGTTGGGAATGGCAGGGCCAGCGCACGGCAGATCCCGCTGCGCGCCGGAGACGTCTACGTGCTGCCTTCGGGGTACCGGGTCCGGCTGGAAAAGCAGCTCGCCGGCACGGCCTGGCGGCTGGTCGGCGCGCGCCCGGATGGCACGCTCTGCCACAAGCCCTCCACCGTCTCCGGCGGCGGCAAGACCGAGATCTCCAAGTCCATCGCCGACGTGCTGCTGAAGGGCCCGGTCTTCGTGAAGGACTACACGCAGCGACATGGACCAGGTGGCCGAGATACTCGACAAGGACTACTCGCACGTCTTCCGGGACAGGCCGCCCGACCACCGCGCGCACCGGCCGATTCTCAGCCTCGAGCGGTCACTCGGCTCGGTGATCAAGCTGCTGACCGCCTCCGCCGATTACACCGACGAGCACAACGAGTGGGTGCGGGACCTGCCGCAAACCATCCGCCAACTTGTGTTCACCGTCAAGCGCTACTACCGGCCCGAATGGGGCGACTACTGGCGGGAGCACTTCACCGTGGACCGCATCAACGGCTACCTGGGCCACGAGCTGAAGTTCGACGGCCAGAGGCTGGTGAGCAATTACCTGCGCGTGGGCTACGATCCCGACGGCTCCTGGCGCATTTACAAGCTGCGCCCGGATTTCCATCCGGCCGACAAGGTGCAGGTGGAGGACGATATCACGGCGTCGGTGGTGCTGCCGCGCGCGGCCCTCCCGCATCTCGACGCGGAATATCGCAACCCCAGCGTCAAACTGGTGGCCAACTGCGAAGCCATGCTGTTCCAGCGGCCGGACGAGGCGATTCATCGCGGCTTCGACCAGCAGGCGGAGGCCGATATCGCCAGCCCGGGCACGTTCCTCTCCAATTTCGAGCCGCTCACGCGCGAAGATGCGCGGCGCCTGGTCGATCACGTGGTGGAGTTCGACCAATACAGCCAGCCCATGAAGCAGCTCATTTCGAAGTTCCTCGGCTGCGGAGCACGGCGACTACGTGGTCTCTTCGGCGCATCCGCGCCTGGTGGACGGCAAACCATCGAAGAATCCGCGCTATCTGCAGAAGCGGCCGGACTTGGTGCAGGCCCGCGGAACCTACCTGGCCGAAATCACTGCGCGCCTGGACCGCGACATTCCCGAGGGCCAGGCTGTGTTCTTCCCGGTCAACGCGGTTCTGCCCGGCCGCCGCAACAATCCGCCGGAACCGAAGCTCGGCATTGCGCCGCTGGCGGTCTACAGTCCGATCCACTACCAGGAAATGCCCGAGCTGTTCATGGAGTTCATCTCCAGCCTGACCGGCAAATCGCCTTCCACTACCGGCTTCGGCAGCGAGGGCGCGCTCACCAAGGGGCCGTTCAACGCCCTGCCGCCGGTGATCGACCTGAACAACGCGCTGGTTTCCTTGATCCTGACCGAGTATGCGGCCGTTACCACCTCGGCCGGCTACGTCGGCCCGCACTACCGCGTGGAGCACGACATCAGCATGCTGGTGCCGGAGCTTTGGTGCCGGATGAGGGTGGAAGAGCGCGACCCCCGGTTTCTGATCGAGAACGGCTACCTCGAAAAGGTGGAGGATTTCTGCATGGACGGCCGCAAGGTGCTGGCCAGCCGGCTGGGCTACCGCATCACGTCGCGTTTCGCCGACGTCTTCCTGGGGCGCATTTTCGAAACGCCCGACGCGGTGTTTCCGGAAGAGCTGTTGCGCCCGGAGAAACAGGACCTGGCCATGTTCGCCGCCGGGGTGGATGCCATCGTGGAAAGGCAGCGGCGCGTGGCCCTGGCCTATTTCGAGGATGGCAGCGTGGAGGCACGCCTGCCCGCCGCTGCGGGCGTTGCTCGAGATCATGGCGCATGGCAGCTACCAGGGGATGACGCTCGAGGATCCGCGCCTGCGCGCGCAATTCACCCGCGAAGCCGTGCTGGCCAGCGATTGGTACTGCTCAGCGCCTGCGCGCCCGGCAGCAAAAGGAAGTCGAATTGTGGCAGCGCCACTTGCTGGCGCTGGAGGGATTCCGCGCTTCGGGGTTGGAAATCCCGCCACAACTCGATTTGGAAGCCCGCATGAAGGTCGCCAAGGATACGCTGGCACTGGTCAACTCGCCGGATTACGTGTCTAAACTGGTGGGCACGATCGGCGCGGATCCGCCATTTGGCAACCCCAGAAGCTGAATTCGCGCCAGGAGCGGGTCTGAGAGCGGTGGGTGGATGTGTGCTCGGCCCAGCGGTGGCCAAGAGCGAATAGTCGACGAAGCGATCAACTCCCTGGCGCTTCCCGAACGTTAACTAAGATGTTGTTGACGTTCCGGCCCAGTTGGACTTAGGGTTGGATAATTGGTGGCCATGGCTCAAAAGAGTTTTCCTGTAACCTAACTAGAGCTTGTATCGCTCCAACCCCGGTGGTAACTTGATAATCGAAAGACAGAGGCATGCCTCGCCGAATCTGGGCGGCCCTCCTGTTACTGCTGTGGACCGCTTCCGCCGCCAGGGCACAAGACTGGCGTTCCGGTACCGACTCCCGCATCGAACTCATGAGCATTGTGTTCCGCCTGGCCGGGAACAAGGAATATCACCAGTGCCGCATTCCGGCATACGACAAGGCCATTGATAGCTACTTCGCGCCATACCGTGATCACGACGCTGTCCGATTGGCGAGCGCCCTGGGCGTTGGCTTTGACGCCCCTATGAAACTCGCGGTCTACGTGCGCGACGCCGAATCCCTTGACGAACTGGTCCCGTTCGACCGCCAGGGCGTCCACCTGTTTCAGAATTGGAACGCCGCCAAAGCTCGCGAGTTCCTCAGCGCCGCGCGGCGATTTGCCGCCGACACAAAGTTCCAGAGCTTCCTGAAATCGCAGCAACCCCTGTTCGACGCCACTAACGCCCGCCTGCAAGCGTTCATCGCAAAGCAGACCGACCTGGGTTGGTTCACGCGATTCTTTTCGCCCCCTTCACCAGCCCGCCTGGTCGTCATCGCCGGAATGGCGAACGGCGCTTCCAGCTACGCGGTGCACTTAGTCGACGGCCCTGCGGCGCAAGAGACCTACGCCATCCCGGGCGTTTCCAAGGTGGACCCCGAAGGACTGCCCGTGTTCGACTCCGCTTGGCGCATCACCATGGTCCACGAACTTACTCACGTGTACGCCAACGTACCCATCAAGGCCACGGCGCAGATGGAGAAGGCGGTCCGCCAGATCTATAAAGCGGTGGCCCCGGCCATGCAGCGGCAGTCGTACGGTAACTGGCGGACCGTGCTGAATGAATCGCTGTCGCGCGCCGCCACGATTGAATACGTGAGGGAACATGACGGGCCGGAGGCCGCCCGCGTCGTGATCCGCCAGGAGAACTCGCGATCGTTTTTCTGGATGTCAGGCCTTGTGAATCTTCTGGAAACCTACCGCAACAGCCGTGAGCAGTACCCGACATTCGATTCGTTTCTGCCGCGCGTGACTGAATACTTCAACGGTGTCGCGCCCAGAATGCACGAGCTGACAGATCGCTTCCAGCCGAAAGTGGTCTCGACCAGCATCCAGGACGGCGCGGGCAGCGTCGACCCAGGCGTGAAGACCATCGTCGTTCGTTTCAGCATGCCGATGAACAAGGTCGGCCCGTTCAAGGACTCCAAACTCAACGGTGGGCGCTTCGACCAGACCGGCACGGTGCTCACTATCCCGGTCACGTTAGAACCGGCACGAGACTACGTGTTCCCGCTGCGATGGTCGGGAGGGCAATCTTTCGTCAGCGCGGATGGTGTCCCGCTGACGGCTACCTTGCTGCGATTCCGCACGGGCGCGGCATCATCGCCGAAACAAAGATGACGCGGGTCGCGGAGCCATTGGAAGCCGTACCGCGTAACAGCGCTCCGCAACCATTGCGATTACCCGCGGAGCTGTTTGTCCTGCCCCTCAGTCAATCCGACTATCTGGTGTACGCGCCGCTACGCCGCGCGGCACTGATTGCCAATGCCGCGCTCGTGTGCTTTCTCGGCAAACTCCAGACCGGCGAGGAAAGCGTCGACGCCGCGCCCGAGATCGCCGCTCTGCTGCGAAATTGCGGGATGATCGGCCCGCATGACGAGCGCGCGCCCGACGCCACGCCTGAAGGACCGCCGAGGCCCACGGTCGCTACGCTGCTTCTCACCAGCGCCTGTAACCTGCGCTGCCGGTACTGCTATGCCGCGGCCGGTGAACTCCCGCCGGTGTTCATGCAGCCCGCAACCGCGCGGCGCGCCATCGATTTCGTCGCCGCCAACGCGGTAGCCGCGGGAGGAACTTCATTCGAAGTCGCCTATCACGGAGCCGGTGAGCCAACCCTGCATTGGAGACTGCTCGAAGAATCGCACCTCTACGCCCGCGGCGTGGCTCGGTCTTGCGGTCTGCGGCTGCGCAGCTCGCTCACTACCAACGGGGTGCTCACGCCAGGCAAACGGGCGTGGATCGTTTCACACCTAGGCAGCGCCAACGTGTCGTTCGACGGCTTGCCGGAGGTCCAGGACGCGAACCGACGCTTTCCATCTGGACGCGGCTCGAGCGATTTCGTCCTCGCCACCCTGCGGGCCTTTGACCGAACCGGTTTTCGCTACTCCATCCGCATGACTGTCACCGCCGAGACCGCGCCTCGCCTGGCGCAATCCATCGCGTTCCTTTGCCGCCGATTCCGGCCGCGGGCCATTCAGGTGGAACCCCTGTACCGGATGGGGAGAGGCCGCGATGCCGCGAATGCGGAAACCGGGGTCTTCATCGAAGCCTTCCGGGCAGCGCGGCGGACATCCGGCAAAGCAGCGAGGTTGCTGCGTTTCTCCGGCGCTCGCCTCGGAACCACGACCAACCGCTTCTGTGGGGTGGCGAATGACAATTTCTGCGTGTCGCCCGCTGGCAATATCAGTGCGTGCCATGAGGTGGCCGACGAGCATCAACCGTGGGCCGAGCGGTTCTTCTATGGGCGCCCCTCGGCGGGCGCGTCCGGCTTCGATTTCGACGAGCAGGTGTACACCGCGCTTCGCGCGCACACCGTCGACCGCCTGGAATACTGCAGCGGATGTTTTGCGAAATGGAGTTGCGCGGGCGACTGTTGTCACAAAGCCCTTCATTGTGATCCGGTGGAGTTCTCGGGCGCGGGGCGATGTGAAATCATCCGCGCGCTGACAAAGGACCAGATCCTGGAGAAGATCGCGGCTTCCGGGGGAGTGTTCTGGAGGGGTAGTAAATAGCCACAAAGGCCCCCTGTGCCATAAGACGAGATTCAGGTATGATACTTCTGGATCGTATGAAACACCGGCGAGGTCGGGTCGGCCATGAAGACACGATTTGAGGATCGGATTCTTGGCTTTCTTCTTCCGCCGGACGCGGCCGAAGGAACCCCGGGCGTCTCCAGTGTAGAACACGGCCGGGACGGCTGGAAGCTAACGCGACGAAGTTTGGTGGGCCTGCTTGCTGCGGGAGCCTTCGGGAGGCCTTCGCGGGCCCCCCGTCGCTGGTGCGGCGATCTGTTCGCCTGGCGCCTTCGCCCACGAGATTCTCGTGGACAGCCTGAGTTTCTTCCCCGACGGCGAGACTCTGGTCAGCGCCGGCAAGGACAGCTATGTGAAGTTCTGGACGGTCCCAGAGGGCGCTCTGTTCCGTTCCATCGCTACCGATGCCGTCCCCTTACAGGTGGCCGTGAGCCCGGACGGAAACTTTATCGCCGTCGCGATGAATAGCGGCCTTCTCGAACTCTGGTCGGCCGACGGTGGAACGACCCGCGGGCTGCTGGGGCACACGGACAGCGTCAACGGAGTTGCTTTCACTCCCGATAGCAGCCGGCTGGTCTCAGTCAGCCTGGATCAAACCACCAAAGTCTGGTCCGTCGCGGACGCCAAGCTGCTGAACAGCTTTGCCGACACGGCTGGCGCGATGGCCCAGGTGGCCGTTCCACGGTCCGCCCAGGGAGGTGCCCCGGCCGCCCAGGGCAGTGCCCAGAACTCCCAGGGACGAACCCCCGTCACCCGGCCCCCGCTGCAGAGTCGTTTTCTGGTGACCTCCGGCTCACAATTGTACCTGCGGTCGTTCTCGACCGGGAGGACCCTTCGGACCGCAGCAGGCCAGGCGTTCGCCATTAGTCCCGATGGCCAGTTCCTGGCGGCGCACGATCAACTGCGGCTGTACATGTACGCCTTTCCTAGCATGGCGCCGCTCGTCTCAGTGGTGGAAAAGCAGAATGCCACATCGCTCGCCTTCAGCGCCGATGGAAAACTGCTGGCCATCGCCTATGCCGACGCGCCCGCGCGCCTTTATTCCGCACCCGACTTGACTCTGAAACACGAGATGGAGGCGAACCAAGGGCCGTGTCTCTCGGCCGCCATGGATCCCCAGAACAGCTACCTGGCGGTGGCCTCCGGACAGAGCATCCGCCTGTACGCGTTGCCATCCGGCAGCCGCGTGCAGGTCTGTTTCATGGACATTGCGGCATCCTCGCCAGCGTCGCAAGGCACTCAGTACTTCACGGGCGGCGTCATTTACACAATTGCCTGCGGCGCGCCGATTCCGGCAGGCATCGACTGCACCTGCGACTGCGTGCCGGGCAATTGCCCATGCGTATACGACACCGGATGCTCATGCGTATCCGATTCGGGATGCGGCTGTGTTAACGACACCGGTTGCTCCTGCGATTCGGATACCGGTTGTTCCTGCGTCGGCGATATTGGCTGTTCCTGCGACGGTGATTATGGGTGCGGCTGCGTGGATGACACCGGTTGTGGCTGCGACGGCGATTCCGGCTGTGGCTGTGACGGCGATTATGGCTGCGGCTGTGACGGCGATTCCGGCTGCGGCTGCGACGGCGATATCGGCTGACGGTGGCACAGACTTCCAGTCTGCACGGAGAGTGCTTGCCGCTAGGCTTGGCGAGTATCAGAGGCCAAGCACACAGGGCCTGAGGTGAACAGCCAACTCTCGGGCCCAAATCACCGTGCTTACGCAGGCGTTGGAAAATTACATTACCTGCAGTAAGTATCCCGCGACCTGCCCCATAACATCATCCGGAAGCGCGACTGGTCAAAATGCCGGTCGCCGGTAAGGAGGTCGGTTAGCCCTTCCCGGGGCGTGGTTGGCATTGAGACGCAATTGGTGAGGCTGTGCGGGCTGGAATGCCGGGTCACTAATTCGCCGAGGGGCGCTCCACATGATCGACCACTAGAACACTGATCGAACCCTTCTGCGACTGTAACTTAATCCCTAGCTGTTCCCGCAGAGCTTCTTCGAATGACGGCCCCGGCGAATCAGGCCCAACGTCGGCGCCGGGCGGCGCGGGGCCGCGGCGTTCCGGCGTCCACTCCAATGTGAAATCGAACGTTCCGCTGAGACCCGTTTGATCGATCATCGGGCGGCCCAGGTTTGTTCCCGCACTGAACGTGTCGGCGATGAATCCGATGGTCACACTCCGTCCGGCGAAACGAAAGCTGCCGGGGATGGTAGAAGGCAGCGGATAAATGCCGTTGCAGAAAGCCGGCAACCCGTCCACGATGGCCGGCGCTGAGGACGCCGGTTGTTCGGTCGGGCATGGTGATTTGTCCAGGTGCGGCCGGAGTTGCGGCCCCGTCTTTCCGCTCTTCCATAGGACGAACGCGAACACCGGAACCTCCCGGTTCTCGTAGTGAGTCGCCAGCTTGAAGCGATCCGCAAGTAAAGATCGCATCATCAGGCGCATCTGATCTTTGCCAGGATCGCCGTTCGCCCGCGCCTGGATGTCATATCGCTCTGTTTTCGCCCAATCCGGCAGTTGCGGGGACAGGTACTGAACCTGATTACCGCTGATCTTGTATGCGAAGGTCATGTAGGTCATCAGCGGAAAACCAGTTGCCGAAAAGTAGCCTCCGTTGCGGACATACACATCCCCAGGCCCCAGCGGAAAATTGGAATTGGGCGGGTCGCCTGACTTGTTCGGCTTAACCGAGGCCACTTCGAATTTCGGCGTGGTTGACGCGGTTTGAACGCCGCTCTGACGGCTGGTTTGAGCCCTGGTGACGGGTGCAGTCAGCGTGCCGATTACGATGGGCACCGCGGCGGCCAGCGTTCCAGCGCTGACGAAAAGCAGTTTCTTGCGGTACATGCTAAAAAACTAGCACTAGCTGAATTCTCTGTCAACTATCGTCAGGCCTCTCGTGGCAACGTGACGTCCGCGGGGCCGCTACACTCAGGCTAAAATCCATGACGGAGCCTCACACTACCTTTGTGCCGCCTGCCACCAACACGACAATGACGGCGCTGAGCCTGTGGGCAATGCGCAACGTGCGGCCCACTCACAACATCGTCGCACGTTGACGGCGACCTCCGATGCCTGCCCGATAGCAACGAATCACGCAGATTTCCCCGAGAAGTATGCTATGAGTGTTGAGGGAACCGTTGGCGCGGTCCGGGAAGTCCTGGAACGGAAGCGCGCGTTCAACCGGGAAGCAGCCTGGTGAACTGTGGGTTGGCGCCTCCCACGGCCAACCGCCCTGTGTCAAATCCATGGCCTCTCCCGCTACCTCCGTATCCGCACGATTGCCGGCTGCATTAAGGGGCGTACTGATTCTGCTGGTGGCCTCCGTGTCCATCAACTATATCGACCGCAGCAATCTTTCCATTGCGGCGCCGCTGTTGAAGGACGAGTTGGGAATCTCGCCCGCCCAACTGGGGGTTCTGCTTTCATCCTTTTTCTGGACTTACGCGGCATTCCAGATCCCCGCGGGCTGGCTGGCGGACCGGTTCAACGTGAATTGGGTCCTGGCGGCAGGCTTCCTTCTCTGGTCGGCTACGACGGCTGCGACCGGATTGGTTCACGGATTTGCTCAAATGGGCGGGGCCGCCAGCGATCAAGTGGGCCCCTTGGGTGAAGGGGTGGGAATGTAAATCGTCATTCCACATTTTCTGTTTATTGGTGCATTATTGCATTTTCATGATTATTGGGTTGAGGCACGCCACCAGAGTCCCCCTTACACTTAAGGCCCGAATCACTCGGCTGAATTGTCTTCCCTTCTCCATTACTTGAGGTGTTCATCTTCATGTTTTCCATATCACCGGACCCCGTGCTGTCCACCATGCCTTCTTTCACAAGTGCAGTTCCAATTCCGTAAGTATATACAAGCCTTCCGCCGTACCATCCGCCATAAGAAATAGTCACAGCAGTTGCGAGAACCAGCAGGCTCCTCAACCACTTCAAATTGTCTTTCGTAAAGATCAGGGAGAGGCCGGCAAGAATACTAAGTGTCCCCCCTACCAACTCGATTTCTTTATGAATATCCATGAGCGGATGAGCTTCATCGGGATGCGGAACCGTGCTTGCCGAAATCAGACCGGTTATGGCTGTGATCACAACGGCTATTCCCGTGAGCACAATAAGCGGAGATGCAACTCATTTAAGACTTTCCCTCTTGAACAAAAGGTAAAGCATCTCGAACAAAAGCGCCGTCAGTGACAAAGCCAGCGGAAGCTGAACAAATAACGGATGAATGTTTTGTGTTTTATTCTCCTTTAACTATTCTACCTTCTTTTTCTTTTCATGTGCATTACGTCTCATTTTCTGTTATCGTATCCTTAGATGTTAATGCCGAACGTTTCAGATCTCTTCCTCTCCACAGATAGTAAATGACAGGATAGACCATAAGCTCCATGAGCACGCTTGTAACGACTCCGCCAACCATAGGTGCTGCAATTCTCTTCATGACATCTGCACCCAAACCTGTGCTCCACATTATCGGTATAAGTCCTGCAAGTATCGCGGATGCAGTCATCATCTTCGGACGCACTCTCCTCACGGCACCTTCATGGATCGCTTCCTTGAGATGCTCGAAGGTAAACATCTGTCCCGCCGCTTTCATCTTGTCATAAGCGATGTCCAGGTACAGGAGCATCACGACACCCGTTTCCGCATCGAGACCGGCAAGTGCGATCATTCCGACAGCAACCGCAACGCTGATGTTGTAGCCGAGAATGTAAAGGAACCATGCGGCACCGACTAGCGAGAATGGAACCGCAAGCATGACGATGAGTGTCTTGGTAATCGACCTTGTGTTCAAGTAGATAATCAGTAAGACAAGCAGCAACGTAGCAGGTATGATCATTGCAAGTGTCTTCGCGGCTTCCTGCATGAACTCAAATTGGCCACTCCATGTCACAAAGTAGCCCGTGGGAACCCTTAAATGTTCAGTCAAATATTGCTTTGCTTTGTTTACATATCCGCCAATATCCGAGGTGTTCGCATCGACATAAACATAAATTGTCGGGACAGCACCCTCGGTTCTAACGAACATGGGGCCGTGGTGAACTACCATCTCCGCGACATCTCCAATTGGAATTTGCGCGCCGGCTGAGGTAGGTATGAGAACGCGCTTCAGCATTTCGGGATCATCTCTTTGTTCAAGCGAATAACGGACGGTTATCGGATATCGCTCAATTCCCGAAACAATCTGACCGACAGGCATCCCGCCCATCGCCCCTTTTATAACATCTTCTATGTTCTGGACTGAGATGCCGTACCTTGCCGCTTCAGTCCTGTCAATATCGAAGTCGATGTAGTTTCCATATCCGACACGTTCCGCAAAAGCACTCGATGTTTCGGGAAGCTGCTTGAGGAGCGCTTCGACGTTTTCGCCGATTGCCTGGAGAGAATCCAAATCAGGGCCGGAGACCTTGATGCCGATTTGGCTCTTGATTCCTGTGCTCGTCATGTCAACACGGTTCTTTATCGGCATCGTCCAGACATTGGAAATCCCAGGCACTTGGAGTGCATCGTTCAACGCTGCTTTCAGTTTATCAGGAGTCATCCCTTTTGGCCATTCCGATTCAGGCTTTAGAATTACCGTGGTCTCAAACATATCCAACCCGGCAGGATCAAGGGCGGTGTTTGCTCTACCTGCCTTGCCGAAGACACTCTCGACCTCCGGAAATTGCTCGATAATTTTGTCGGTCATCTCAAGTGTCTGGCGAGCCTGTGTAATGGAAATCCCGGGGAAAGTCGATGGCATGTAAAGGAGGGTTCCCTCCCAGAGAGGCGGCATGAACTCCGAGCCTAATTTCATATAGGGATAAATCGTGATTCCAAGTATCACGACTGCGCCGGTCAGAACGTACCACCGGAATTTCAAGACGAGATTTAGAACCGGGGAATAGAGCTTAACCAGAATTCTATTGATCGGATTTTTTTCTTCAGGTGGAATCTTGCCACGGATGAAGTATCCCATCAGAATCGGAACAACTGTTATTCCGAGCAGCGCGGCTGCCGCCATGGAATATGTCTTCGTGAAAGCAAGCGGTTTGAAAAGCTTGCCCGATTGTTCTGTCAGAGCGAACACCGGAATGAATGAAACCGTGATTACAAGGAGCGAATAGAACAAAGACGGCCCAACTTCTTTAGACGATTCGGTGATAAGCTTCCATCTATCCGTTTTTCCACCGTCAGCTTCGATGTGCTTGTGTGCGTTTTCAATCATGATTATCGCCGAATCGACCATGGCTCCAATCGCGACTGCAATACCTCCAAGTGACATTATGTTTGCGTTGAGACCCTGCCATCTCATGACGACAAAAGCCATCAGGATTGCAGTTGGGAGAGTTAGGATTGCAACAAATCCGCTTCTGAAATGAAAGAGGAAGAGAATGCAGACTAAAGCGACTATGATCGATTCTTCGATGAGCTTGTCTTCAAGTGTGTTGATTGCCCGGCTAATAAGTATCTGATCTATTGTATACCGGGACAATCTGGACATCAGGAGGCAATCCTTGTTTAAGCTCGGCTAATTTTTCCTTGACACCATTTATAACTTGGAAAGCATTTTGACCGTACCTCATTTCGACGATTCCGCCGACTACGTCACCTTCACCATTAATATCTGCGACTCCACG
Source organism: uncultured Bacteroidota bacterium (assembly GCA_963768145.1). Classification (GTDB taxonomy): domain Bacteria; phylum Bacteroidota; class Ignavibacteria; order Kryptoniales; family JAKASW01; genus JAKASW01. The sequence continues at coordinate 29,641 of CAVYHK010000010.1, forward strand.
GCGAGCAGCCGCTACTATTTGTACGTCGGCGACATCGCCAAGAAGGATCGGAGTCCCACTCGAAAAGTCGTTACTCGAAAACGGCGCAAGTGACCTCCCGCCAGCGGGATCTTCGACTTGTCCGCCGCTCGGCATATTCGATTGCGAAGCCTCGCCCATTCCCGAGCCCGTAGACGCTCCGGAAGATTGAGGCAGCGCTCGTGACTTTGTGTCGAGCGCATAGAATTTGTCACCGCGTGAAACCCCGAGCGGAATGTTTTTCATATCATCGATAGTCTTGATATATCCGAGACCTCTTATCATCAGCTCGCAACCCGATTGATCAATGATCTCTCCGCCGACATCGTCGTTGCTTTGCTTAATTGCATCCATCACCTGCATCGGTGAAATGTGGTAAGCAAGAAGCTTTCTCGGATCGAGTGTCGCTCGCCATTCCTTTACAAATCCGCCGATACTTGCGACCTCCGAGACGCCCGGAACCGTGGACAAGCCGTATTTCAGATAGAAATCCTGTATCGATCTCAAATCTCCAAGGCTTCTCCTGTCAGATTTGAGTGCGTACTCATAGACCCATCCGACGGGTGTAGCATCCGGTCCAAGACTTGGGGTGATACCAGGGGGAAGGCGGTTCGCTGCATAATTCAAGTATTCGATAACACGGCTTCTCGCCCAGTATAGATCTGTACCATCTTTGAAAATGATATAGACCAACGAGAAACCGAAGTATGAATAACCTCGGACAACTTTCGCGTTGGGAAGAGAAATAAGCGAAGAAGTGAGCGGATACGTTACCTGGTCCTGCACTACTGTTGGCGATTGCCCTGGATATTCCGTATAAACGATCACCAGAACATCGCTCAAATCAGGGATCGCATCGACTGGACTCGATGTCAGCGAATAAAATCCAGCCGCGACTACAAAGAGAAGAAGAACGATGACAATGAAACGGTTTTTTATGGACCATTCGATTATTTTTGCAAGCATGTCAATTCTCCTGCCTTGTCGAATCACTCATTTCCAGAAGGGATCCATTCGGAGACTTGGCTGTATCTTTCCTGCCGCCCATATCCATCCCGGGCATAATTCCCGCGGGCGGGATCTTCGACATGCCCATGTTTTCTGACTTCTTACCTCTTGTGTCTTGTTTCTTCTGCGGGAGATTCATCTTCATACCCGGCATATTCTCCATGTTACCATTTTGTGCTTTATTGGTCTGTGACGAGGAGGGAGTCATGTTCATTTCCGGCGTGTACGACATTGCGGTTCCCGCGGATTTCAGATTCGCATCAGAATCGATAAGGAACTGTCCAGAAGCTACGATGTTGTCTCCCTCACTAAGTCCATCAAGCAGTTGGTAGTACCCGTCTGCATAAGCCCCTAACTTTACATCCCGTAGCTCAAATCTTCCTCCGCCCAATGCAACTGCTACTACCTGCCTGAGTCCGGTGTTAATGACCGCCTGTGATGGTACAGCAAGAGCATTGTAGCTGATTGGCGAATGAATTGCGACGTTTACGTATTGTCCAACCTTCATGACCATGCCTGGGTTGTCCAGCGTGATTCTCACCTTCACGCTTCTTGCGGTGGCATCGACTTCGGGATAAACGAAGTCCACTGTTCCGTCATATGATTGCGAATTGTTGTATGTTACAGTAGTAGGAGATCCGATTTTAAGGAAAGGCATGTCAACCTTAAACACGTCTGCAAGTATCCAGACGCGGCGCAGGTCAGCGACTCTAAACAAGGTTTGTCCAGATGAGATCTTTTGTCCTTTGAATAAATCTTTTTCAAGAATGACTCCGTCGCCTGGCGAGTGGATAACCACGCGCTCTGTTACTTTTTCGGTGGATTGCAGTTCATCTATCTGACTATCGCTCATGCCGAAGAAGGCAAGCCTCTCACGGGCACTCTTGATCAGCGTGTTTGATTGTGCAGCGGAGTTTCCGCCTGCGTCCCGACTTGTCGGGACTTCGGCGGACGTAAGTCCGCTCCCCTCAGCGAAGCTAACTGATTGCAAAAATTCTTGTTCGGCAGCTATCAGCTCAGGACTGTAAATGACCGCCATATCCTGGCCTCTCTTCACATCCATGCCGGTATAATCGAAATAGAGCTCCTCTATCCATCCGCCAACACGGGTGTTTATGTCGCTGATGCCCTTCTCATCCGGCGTTACCACGCCGTAGGTGTTGATGGTTCTCGTTAGTCTCCTCCGCTCGACGGGTGCGGTAACTACGCCGATATTCTGTACCATGGCGGGATTGATCCTTATGACGTTAGGGTTGTTCTCCTCCTGATCAGCGTACATCGGCACAAGATCCATATCCATCGTGGGTGATTTACCGGGACGCTCAAAATGAATCGTCGGGGTCATCGGGTCGTACCAGTAAAGGACTTTTCTTTCACCCTTGGCAGACGCAACAGCCGTCGAATCACTTTTCGCGCTTGCGTTTTTTGATGCGTTGCCGCAGCCTGCTATGATCAATCCGGTCAACACGACATGTACTAATGACAAAATTGTCTTCTTCATCCTTGCCTCTGCGATTTTCAAGATTTCATTCCGCCTTTTATTATTTTCTACAAATATTTCATACCTTTCGGGACTCGGTCCACTACTCTTACATGTTTTCATTTCCCGCCCCCATATTCGGCTCCCTCACCGACCAGCTTCGAAAGCTCAGCGACGGCCGAGAAGTATGCGGATTCTATTTTTACAAACTCGATTCTCGTATTTATTAGTGTTGTGAGATTATCGATCAACATTGCAAACGTAGTCTTTCCGACGGAGTACGAAGAGAGTGAAGAGTTATACGTCGCTTCATACTGCGGAATCAATTCCTTGCTATAAAGCGGTATCAATTGAGCCTGCGCCTCAGCATCCGCGTAAGTAGAGCGTAGCCCACTGTACAAACCAAGCAAGGCCGCGCCATATTGTTCATTTGCAGCGCGTGCCATGAAGTCTGATTCATCTATCATTTTTTGCTGTCTTGAGCCGAAGAAAACAGGGAGGCTCAGTCCGACTTCAAAATTCATCATATTCAAGGCCTTCGTGCCGTCCGGCATCAATGCACCACGATATCCGTAAGAGAAGCCGACCTTAATGTCAGGGACCGCATCCTGCCTCGCGTAAGCCGTCTTTGCCTGTGCGGCTAATTCGATATTCTGAATTTCCTTCAACTCAGGATTGTTCCTGCCGAGCTGCGCCTCAAGCGATGAGAGAGAATCGAGCAGAGGAAGCGCCAGCGTATCGACCTGAATGGTGTACGGGGCATTCTGTCCAAGGAGTGCACCTAATTTTGAATTCAAATCCGAAAGCACGCTTTGCATCGTGATGATGTCAGATTGTACCATCGTAAGCTCTGCAATTGCCCGGAAGACATCCTGCTGCGGAACCTGTCCGACGGCGAACAACTGCTCCGAAACTTTTACCACACTCTGTAGAAGCCGGTTCTTGTATTTCAAATATTGGATCGACTTTTCAGTGCTGTAAATGTTCCCGTAAATTTTTTTCAATTCCGAAACTACTTGCAGCTTAACACCGACAAGTCTATTCGATGAAGCTTCATAACCATATCTCCGTACGTCACCCGCTGCGCCAAGCTTTCCAAACCATGGAAACATTTGCATGACCGAGAACTGCGGAATCATCGTCATCATATCAGAAGTCAAACTGAAATTAGTTGGAACGTTCATTGCGGCTATCTTCAGCTGCGGGTCGGGCAGCGTACTTGCCGGAATTATTCTCGCCTCCGCCGCACTCGATTCGTAGCGAGCCATCCCGATTTCCGGATTGTGCCGAATCGCTATTGCAATCAAACTATCGAGTTGTGTTTGAGCAGCTGCAGATAACGCAGCTATGAGAACGAGTAGAGAAACAAATTTAATCTTGAAAACTAACATCCTTCACCTTTCCTTTTTTCTTGTCCCGCGCACCGGGATCTCGCTGTGGAACGATTTGTCTATGAGAAGAAGTTTGGCGAGTCTTGGAAAAAAGACTTGCCGAGCCGCACTATATCATAAACGACATAATACTTGGCTCCCCGTGCACTTAACACGGTAGACTTCCTTTTCAGGAAAGGGAATTAAATACGGAGATTGCTATTGAGGGTAGGTAAATCTAGAGGTGGAGGGTTAGCCTGAATAAACAGTTTGCAGCTGATAGCTGATTGGTGGCAGCAGACCGATGACTGCTGATCGCCGATGAGCGAGACTACGACAAAGTTTTGAAATGATTTCTGCGAATTGGTAAAATTACTAATAACGCTCTTTTCGGTGGAAACGACCTTGAAACAATTGTTATCGAATGTCTGCTGTCCATGCTGTAGAGGGATTACTCCCTGGCATTCGTCGCAAATACCGTCAGTGCCATCCGCTACCGATGTCGTCGTCATAGAAGGAGCACTCACTGCCTTGCGCTCCATTGTGCAATAGTAAGAAGTGCAGGCATACTGGACCTGCCCCGCTAGAATGGCAAGCAGGACAAACATGTTCAGGTATTTTATTTTTTCATTCATCTGACGGCTAATTTAATCTCTAACTTAATACAACACAAGTTACGCTTTTCAGTTTCACAGTTATGATGCCGAACAATCCAAGAAGGTTCAATCCGCATCTTACAAAGGGAAAAACCGAATTACACTTTTATCTTACCACCCTTTTGAACTAAAGCCTTTATCATCCTTTCAATGTTGCAATAACCTTGTGGAGTATTTTGGCTTGGGATTCCACAACTGACCGCATCTGCCATTAAAAAGACGTTGACTTGTACCATTGCATGATCTTTTTGAATTGCCATCGCGAGTCTAAGTGCGTTGTAAGCTTTTTCGGTGCCGTATGGAGCGTCATTAATCAGAATAAGAATATTCATTCGGTTTCCTTGGTGGGTTTAGTTGATTTAAGTAATTGCATTCCCTAATGGTATGGTTCAAGAATTCTGCTATTACCATTGAAGGATAAGTCGAGACCTTTTACTGAGTCGAGAATCAAGCAGCGTGAACGAGCCAGTCCCGCGAGGTAGGATCTTCGCTTCGCTGCGATGTGACGACCGCACAAGAGATTTGTGGGTTGGAATTCGATTTTATCTCGCGAGAGCAGATGCTCTGCACCTCAGTCTGCTAGAATGAGGCGGGACTCACAATCGCTGTCTGAGCAGTATTCAACTTATTAAACGTCACATGACTTTTGGAATATTCTTTATACTCCCGCGAGCCCATCAAAGCATTCCTTGAATACCTTGCCCCGGTCTCCCTGAGGCAGTGTACGATTGATTAGCGGATAAAGGATCAATTCCTCCTTTTTGTTGTGAACCGCCAACCTGCCAATCAGTGCGTCGACATTCGAGCTGAGTATCCGCTCATCCAGGCTGTCTGCCGGCGGCGAGATTAACGAAGTTATTTCGCGGTGCTCCGCAATCATTACCTGTACAGGCCCCATTTGCTCCCGGGAAGCGTGCTCTCCAAAGGCCGGGAACAATACTGTTTCTTCTAACTCGATGTGCTTAAGAAGTTGTGCCCTAGCTTTGGAGTAGAACCGCCTTGCAACGTCGAGATTTCCGGTCGATTTTCTCATTCGGGAGATGTTTAGGTCAATTCTCTTGTGGTCATATTCAAAAAGGAACCGCACATCGCTTTTCTTTTTCTCGGCCTCTATCTGGTGTGCTTCCGCGATTAGCGATTCTAACTCTTGCTGGGTAAGCTTTTTTGACAAACTCGGCATGAGCGTGTTTTCTTCCTCATCGAAGTGGTTATTGAGAAGCGCAATGAAATTCCTAACTTCGGAACCAAGAGCGACCGAATCTCCTGTGTCATAAGCATTGCTGATAACTTCGAGACTGTGTTTGATCTCTCCGTGCTCGTGGACCATGTTGGTTACGAAGCTGGTATCGTCATCCGCTTTATAAAGAGTTACCTCTTCTGCCTCTGCATGAGAGAGGAGATACTCGTTGCAATAGGAAAGCAGCAATGATGCTTCCGCTTGATCATTTGCCGTGCGTTCCGCGAGAACTCTTATTGTACCTATTAACTTTTCGTGATGTGCATGTAATTTTTCTGTCGGTGTCATGTACGCTCCTTTGTTGGAAAAATTTCAGGATCTTGAGCTTGCTTAATTTGTCGTTACTGCCGCGCGGAACAATTTTCTATCGCTTTAACAACGTCGAGGATAGGCTGGTTCAACCCGAAGTGTTTGTAAACAATCTCACCAGCCGGACCCAACACGGTTATTTGATTGGAATGGGTGAAGTCGCCGTTGGCCTTTTTCTTAAACTCTACTCCAAGCAGAGCTGCGAGTGTTCTGTCGTCGTAGTCCCGGCCTGTGAGTAATGTCCAGCGTTTCCCATCGAGACCTTGACTTTCAGCCAGCCTGTTCAACGTTTCCGGCGAGTCGCGCACTGGATCGAAGGATACGAGAACGAATCCAACATGTTCGCCGAGATCGGATGGAAGTGCGGATTCAATTCTCTTCATGTCGTTTATTGTCATTGGGCAGGCGTATGTGCAATGCGAATAGAACATCGCGATCACACGCGTCTTGCCCTGAAGCTCGGAAAGACGCACTTCCTCGCCGTTTTGATCGGTCCATTGCGATTCGAGCTGGTAAAGGGAGGCCTCTTTGATGCCAGCTTTCGAACTTCCGGAGACGCAGCAGATATTCTGGGCAATTTTCCCGGAGAATCTGGACCTCCTCAACTTGTTTTATCGCTTGATTTTTCGTTTCGTGTTTTTGAGATAGCGCGGTTAATCCAGCTACCGCAGCCAACATTACGATTGCAGGCAGGGACAAAGTGGAGGTTCTCATTTTGTTTCCTTTGTGTTTTGATTCAAACTCAGGACGGCTCTGAAACCAAGATTAGGCAGGCAGTAATTAGCCTTGAGGCCACTTAGGAAAGCATACCTCATGAAAGCAGTGTAGTTCATCGGATCAGTGAATCCTGCCGATGCGCCGCCGCACGAGAGAATCGAAGACGAACCATCCGACTCGCCGTTCTGAAGGACGCTGCTGAAATCTTCAACCCATTCCCAGAGCCTCTCTGCAGACAAAGAGAACAACTTGTTGCTGACGGCCTCCGATGCAGCGATCTCTATGTTTCCGCCGGTTGAGCTGTACCATCCTTTTAGTTCATTTCTGAGAACGGCTTCGTCACCTTCGCGGTGTGTAGCCTGCTTGGCAGCAAAGTCCCATTCGTTGATGGTAGGGAGCCTTTTCCCGCGCCAGGTACAGTAAGCCCGCGCCGCGTACCACGAAATGTAAGTCACCGGTTCGTTTGGAGCTGCCTTCTTTCCCATGATCAGGTCCCCACTCCAGTTTCTGAGGTAGTTCCTGTCGGCGAATATTGGTTTCACCCGAGAACGTCTCCATCCGGGATTCGCCTTGACAAATTCCATGTACTCCAGATTAGTGACAGGGTGGAGATCCATGTAGAACGGCTCGATCCTGACCTTCACTGAGCGGCCATCCTCTTTGGCGAATTGGACAAACCGTCCGCCTCTGACGAGAACCATGTTGTGGCGAAATGGCATGGCAACCGCAGAACTTACGCAGGCGAACGACTCCCCAGCCATCAGGAACATTATCAGGATAGCCGCAAAAGCGTGCTCATCAGATAACCGCTCGTAAGTCATTTCACACCAACTTTGTTAGTCGCCAGTACCCCCTTTTGCTTGACCGTTTCTACCTCTTTCACAGTTACGGGATTCATGCTGTTACCGAAATGGCTCCGCACGTATGTCAATACCCTGGCAATTTGTTCGTCACTGAGCGGTTGAGGCGGCATTGTATTGTTGAATATCTTGCCGTTGACCGTGAGTTTGCCGGAGTGACCATGAAGGACGAAGTCGATCGCCTGATGCTTATTATCTTTCAGGAAATCCGAGCCCGATAGCGGTGGGAAAACGTTTGGGATTCCATTCGCGTTTATTTGATGGCACGCCATGCAGGTCCTGTCGAAAATGTATTCGCCTGTTTCGCCCGGGTCTGCAGTCATCCTGGCCTGTTGATCACTTGGGGGCAGGTTCGGCATGGCGGTTTCTTTATGTTCTTGCTCCTCGTTCATCCTGCCGTTTGAAAGATCCTGCATGAACGACTGCTCGCCAAGATAAATCTCATCAGTCTCCTTGCCGGAAAACACATCTGGATTAGGCGCCCCACTGACGATTAGTTGGCCGATGGTTCCTTTGTTGAAAGCGCGGAAGATAGAGTGGTCAACAATCGTATATGAGCCCGGAACTTTGGCTTCTAACTCCACAATTGTGGCTCCGCCCGCCGGAATCAAAGTCGTCTGAATGTCATGATTTGTGACCGTTGATCCTCCTTCCCCGTAGACATTGTCGAACATCTCACCGATGACGTGGAAAGACGAGATTAGATTCGGGCCGATGTTGCCGACATAGAGTCGGACTTTCTGGCCTTCCTCTGCGGTAAGTGCATTGTCACCCGTAAGTGCCCCGACCGAGCCGTTGAAGACAACATACGTTGGGTCTTCGTCAAGCGCCTTTTGTAGATCGAACTGTTGAAGCCCCGGTTCGCCGTAGTTGCCGGTAGTGTAGAATTCGCTCTGCATTATGTAGTACTCCTTGTCCACTGAAGGAAATCCATCCTTAGGTTGAACGAGGATCGCCCCGTACATGCCGTTGGCAATGTGCATTGGAACTGGCGGAGTGGCACAGTGATAGACAAACAAGCCTGCATGGAGCGCTCTGAAGGAAAATACAGAAGTGTGTCCAGGAAGAGTGACGGAAGAAGCAGCGCCGCCGCCCGGTCCTATTACCGCGTGCAGGTCGATGTTGTGGGACATCATATCGGAGGGATCGTTACTCAAATGGATTTCGACAAGGTCTCCCTGACGGACACGGATCATCGGTCCCGGCACGGTGCCGTTAAATGTCCAGAAAGTGTATTGAACTCCGTCGGCAAGACGTCCGACTTTTTCCTTTGTGAAAAGGCGAACGATAACCTTGGCAGGATAATCTCGGGTTATAGGCGGTGGGACGTTTGGTGCAGATGTAAGGACTGCCTCCTCCGATCCCTTTATTTCATCTGCATTGCCGGATTCGCAACCCGAACCGGTTAGAGCCCCTATGGCAAGCAGCACCGCTGCTACAACTGGAAAAATCATGAGTAGAACTTTTGGCTTCTTTTTCATTTCAACTTCTTCTCTCCGGATCCGCAGACCCGACAAACGATCGTGTGTCCAGTGATGTATTAATTGTATGTGTCATTTCAGATTAAAAGATTTGAGATGTTTTTTGAAGAAAGTCCTCGCCCGAGAGTCATGTTGGTCATATATCTATGTGTTTCTCTGTCATACTAGCAGCTAGAAAGAAGGTTTATGACCTGCCCGCTCGACAGTGCGACGGGCGACATCGAGCACCCCTGGCCGATCATTGTACGGGTTCATCGGCACTTCAGGATAGTTTTTCACACTCTTGAGCAGATCGTCAACTTCGTTCCCGGCGAGGCTATCAATAAGCTGGTACAACCCATCTTCCTTTTCCTCGAGTGGATTGTGGACTCGCAAGATTAGGCGGATAGTGTCGACAATTGGCATTGTGGGGGATGGAACCAGCAGAGCCACGAGAGCACCATGATCAAGACGAAGCCGAGCGGCGACTTCTGCTTGCTTACCATTTTGAAGGCGTGCAATTGCCGGCAGAATTATCTTCTCTTCTATCCCGATATGTCGGAGTAACCCTTTGCGAAACTCCGTGTAAGTCTCAATATTTAAATCACCAGGTTTCTCGGTGGCCAATTCAAGCAGACCATCGAGCCTTTCGTGATCATTAGAAAGGAATTGATATAAGATACCCACGAGTTACTCCTTTTGCGTTTGTTAATTTTAAATATGTGGAAGGTCGAACAACACAAGTCAGGAATGTTTACGAGACTATACAGGCATCCCGTCTCAATGATCTCCAATCGGACTGACCAGAAATCCTGCAGACGACACGGATGCGTGTTGCCGAGTCGTTCTACTTGGCTTTTGTTATCACAACTTTCCAAACTTCGGGGCCTTGCTCAATATAATCCCAACTGAACTGACCCGGCTTCTCAGCGCTGAATTCATAGTAGAGCGGCTTCGGGTCATGATCATTGATCAGTGTCATGCTCTGACCGGGATTCAACTTATCGAATGTAGCATGAATTGTTGGATGCTTTTCTTTAGGCACGATGGGCCTGGCATCCAACACTATAGTGTCATCACTTCTCGTCATATTGACTCCTGTTTTTCTTTAATAAACTACTGAAGGGCGGAGTCACGCGCCTTGACTTTGGTCAATTAGTGAAGGAATAATGCAAACGCGAGGCGCCGGATTAAAAGTCCTCAGAAGCGATTCCCTGACCTAAGTCATTTTTTTATTCATGCAGGTTGCCTAATGTTTTGACAAAGGCATATAAGACATTCCCCAAGTATCCAAGGAGAGAAGATATGGACGAACCGAAAACAGAAAGATTATCCCCATGGTGGAAACATTCAGTAGTCTTAATCATGATAGCCGGCTTCAGCATACTTATTTTTCTGGCCGTAAGAAGTTATCAGGACGCTCCGCCGATCCCGCAGAAGGTTGTGGATCAACAGGGGAACACTCTTTTCACCTCTATCGACATCAACGGCGGCCAGGAGATATTTCTTAGATACGGGCTGATGGACCACGGAACCGTTCTAGGGCACGGCGCTTATCTCGGCCCAGATTATTCGGCACAATACCTGCATCTTGGGGCGGTCACAGTGCAAGGTGAGCTCGCATCGCAAAAGTACAACACTCCGTATGACAGTCTCTCGCCGGATCAAAAGAACAGCATTATCGCCGATGTTCAAACGATGCTCCATACAAATCAGTATGACGCTTCGACTGGAGTTTTGGTGCTGACGAAATCAGAAGCAGACGCGTTCCAGACCCAAATTCAGTACTGGACAGACTACTTCACGAACGCCGACCGGGCTCCCGGCTTGCCGCAGGATTTCATTTCAAATCCGACTCAACTCCGTCAGCTCACGTCGTTCTTCGCATGGACGGCATGGGCCGCAGTTACTAACCGTCCCGGCAAAGATTACTCTTACACAAACGACTGGCCGTTCGACAAGCTCGCCGGTAACGGTCCGACAAGCTCGGCAGTAATTTGGAGTGCTCTCAGCCTCGTCTCGCTTCTCGGAATGACGGGGCTTATCCTCTTTCTATTTGGCAAGTTCAATTACCTCGGATGGAAATCGGGAATGGATGACCGCTTTACGGATGCCCACGCCACGACGCCGACTGAAAGCCAGAAAGCCTTGCTAAAATATTTCGTTGTCGTCGCTGGATTATTTGTACTACAGACATTCGCAGGCGGCGCTCTTGCCCACTATCGCGCGGAGCCGTTCGGCTTTTACGGGTTCGACCTCGGCAAACTCCTCCCGTTCAACGTCCTTCGTGCATGGCATCTCCAGCTCGCTATCTTCTGGGTGGCCACGTCGTTTGTCGCTGGGGGACTCTTCCTTCCCCCGCTGCTCAGCAAATCCGAACCGAAAGGACAGAAGTTCTGGGTCAACATTCTGTTCGTCGCAATCGTTTTTGTCGCGCTCGGAAGCTTGTTCGGCGAATTCTTCGGGATCAATCAGTACCTCGGAAAGCTCTGGTACTATTTCGGTATGCAGGGCTGGGAATATCTGGAGCTTGGCAGAGCCTGGCAATTCCTTCTCATCATCGGACTCGTCATCTGGCTTGTCCTGGTCTTCCGCGGTCTCCAGCCCGCCATGAAAGACAAATCGCAGAAGGAGCTGAGCTCGCTCTTCCTCTATTCCGCCGTTGCCATACCGCTTTTCTACCTCCCGGCCTTGTTCTTCGGCCCCACGACGAATTTCACAGTCGCGGACAACTGGAGGTTCTGGATAATACATCTTTGGGTCGAGGGATTTTTCGAGCTCTTTGCGACAGTGATGGTGGCTGTCATTTTCTACCAGCTAGATTTGGTTCGGTCAACGTCAGCGACGCGAGTTGTCTACTTAGACGCGATACTCTACCTCGGCAGCGGAATCGTCGGGACCGGACATCACTGGTACTGGACAGGGCAAAGCAATGCTACTATGGCACTCGGCGCTATGTTCTCCGCTATGGAAGTCGTGCCGCTGACACTTCTGACACTCGACGCCTGGGATTTCATCCGGCTGACGCGAAAAACTTCGTCCGATGGAGGAAACCTTATTGCACAAGGCCAAAAATGGGCGTTCTATTTTCTCATGGCGGTGGGCTTCTGGAATTTTCTCGGCGCAGGCGTCTTCGGATTTCTCATCAACTTACCTATCGTCAGTTACTATGAGGTCGGCACACTGTTGACGTTGAACCACGGCCATGCGGCAATGATGGGTGTGTTCGGGATGCTCGCCCTGGGCTTGATGATGTATACGCTTCGAAAACTCTCAACCGACGATGTATGGAGCAGGAACGAGAAATATGTCCGGATCGGCTTCTGGGGAACGAATATCGGGCTTATGTTAATGGTAGTTCTCGACATGTTTCCCGCCGGTGTATTGCAGCTTGCCGATGTGGTCAACTATGGCTACTGGCACGCACGCGGTCTTTCATTTATCGACGCGGGTACATTCCACTTGCTCGAGTGGCTTAGAATCGTAGCGGATGTCGTGTTCATCGTGGCGGGATCGATACCAATACTTGTATTTACATTGAAGATTTTTGCGGCGAGAAAGAAGATGTGGAAGGCGCTTTCGAGTCAGGCGTAAGGTTTTTCTCTGCACTCACCAAAGCCTGTCCATATAATATGTGGGCGGGCTTTTTTAATTATGATTCAGCGATAAAGAAGGTGAGAACTAATTTGCCAGTCTGTATATCCACGGCTTCTCTTACCGGGGCTGTACCCCTATAGTGACAGTTCGCGCAGGCGTTTCATATCGAGCACGAAAATCCTCTTCGAGCTCTCACGAATTATTTTCTGATCTTTCAATTTCCTCAACGTGCGCGAGAGTGTCTCCACAGCTATGCCGAGTTGAGCGGCGAGATCTTTCTTGCTTATTGCGAGGACAAAGAAGGGTTCCGCTTTCTTGACCGCGCCGTTGGAATCAATCTCCGCAATCATGTAGCGAGCAACCTTTCCCCCAACGCTCAAAGAAAGCTGCCCGAATTTCTTGTTGAGTTCCATCAGGCGCACGGCAAAGGTCTCAGATATCTTGATAGCCAACGACAAACTATCCTCCATGAGCCGTTTGAATTCGACTTTCGGGATGTGAAACAGGGTTGAATCCTCGATTGCCTGGGCACAGGCAGGATATACATTGGAATTGGTAAACATCGGTGTTTCAGCAAAACTCTTGTACTGTTTCAAAATGTGCAGGATGGTTTCGTCTCCGTCGAAAGAGAGTTTGTAGATCTTAATCGAGCCCTGCAACACTACGTAGAATCCTGCGAAAGGCTCGCCTTCAAGGAAAATAACTCGATCTTTCTCGACTTTTCTCATACTACCAATGCCGCGGATCATACTTAATTCGTTGTCGCTCAACTTCTCGAAGAGAGGGACATGGTGCAGAAACTCATTAGTCTGTTTCATGGTCGTTCAACACTTCGTGGATGAAAAAATCCCATGCGTGAGTAAGTACATTTCCTCGTATGATTCCTCTCTAAAATTTACGTGAGATGCAGTGTTGATTCAAATCACTTCACAGTAAACGCATTCCACATTGCAGGTTCGTGGTTGAACCACTTTTTCAATTCCAGAAGTGGAGGAATTTCCTTCAGGCAAAGGCCGATAGCGGCTTTCTCTTCCGAGTTTCACCGTGGCCATAGTCGATCTACGAAGATTCGGAAACCATCGTTCCTTAATGCAGGATCATATACCCGTTTGGTTCTTAAATTCCCCTCACCGGGGAAAAAGATGATCTTTGTGAGGGCTTTCTCGCATTAACTTTTTCCATTCCGTGCGTTTTTTTCCAATTTAACAATCCCAATTAGTTTTCGATAACGGACTCTTCTTCAATTTGTTTCAGCCTTGAAGACAGAATGTTGGTGCGTCCTAAGTATCCGACAAGTTTTTGGGGATTATCCTTTTCAACTACAGGAAGTCTGCCAACATTATGCCTTAGCATTTTTGTCACGGCATCGAAGACGGTTTCGCCAGGATAGGCAACCACAAGATCGGTGGATGCAATTTCCATGACACTTTTGTCCGATTGATCGTGGTCAACAGCCTTCAGCAGATCTCCTTGTGTTACGATTCCGATAAGGTCGTCTCGCTCGTCGAGCACCGGGTAGGCCTTTTGGGAATTATAGTTAAAATCATCCGAGACAATCTTGTCAGCCAACTCCGATACTTTTTCCTCTGCGTATACAACCATCGGATTTTTGTCCATTACCTGTTCCACAGTAGTGAGTCTCAAAACGTCTGCGTCGAACTCTGAATGGACATGAACGCCTCTTCGGGCTAATTTCTCCGTCATAATTGAATTCTTCAAGAAAGAGACAGCGATGGCGGAGGAGATAACACCCACGAGCATCAACGGAAGAATCGCGTCGTAATTCCGAGTGATCTCGAAGGAGAACACGATAAAAGCGAATGTCGAACGAGCGGCCGCGCCGAATATCGCTCCCATAGACACGAGAGCAAATGCTCCTGGAGAAAGGTTCGCTCCGGGTATAAGGTGATTAACAAGTATCGCAAATGCTCCTCCCAATGCAGCGCTTGCCATGAACATTGGTGCCAGAAGGCCGCCAGAAGTTCCTGAGCCTAGCGAAATCATCAGCGCCAACGATTTGAATACCAAAAGAAGGAGTAGCACATTCAACGCAAAGTGGTTATTCAGAATGTCTGAAATCGTGTCGTATCCGACACCAAAAACCTTTGGGATGAAAAATCCAATTATGCCGAGTCCTAATGCACCAATTGCAGGCCACCAGAGTGAGTCTATGGGAAGTTTCTCGAACTGATCTTCCGTCCAGTACAATCCCTTGGTAAACACAATGGCTCCGATCCCACAAAGTATCCCCAATATCACAAAGTAAACCGCATTCCCTGCAATATCGAAATTCATCGAGCCGATGTGGAACATGGGACCTGTACCTAGAAGCTGGAATCTTACTGCCGTCGCCACAGCCGTTGCGATAACGAGGGGTATAAACGACCTCGTTTTGAACTCAAACAAGAGAAGCTCAACTGCAAGAATGACACCGGCAATTGGTGTGCTGAAGGTAGCCGCCATTCCGGCCCCCGCACCGCACGCCAACAGGACCTTTCTTTCAGAAGCGGTAGTCGGGATAAACTGGCCGAGCAATGAACCGACCGCTCCTCCCGTTTGAATGATGGGCCCCTCCGCACCGAATGGTCCACCCGTCCCAATTGCAATTGCAGCGGAAAGAGGTTTCAGAATTGCTACTCTCCCGGAAATCTTACTCTTGTTTGTAATTACCGCTTCGATAGCCTCGGGGATTCCGTGACCTTTGATCTTTGAAGTACCATATTTCGCCATCACACTGACAATCAGTCCTCCTATTACCGGGATGAGAATAACAATAATTCCAAGAGTGTTGTATTGTGGGCTAACGAACTCAAATGAGAACCTGTGGTAGAAAGACAGGTTGGTAAAAAGTCCTATCAGATTGTACAGCACGAACGATATTATTCCTGCCGCGAGCCCGACGATACCGGCAATGATTGACAAAAAGAATAGTCTGTAATTTGAATTAGGCGATCCCAAAAGGTTTATTCTCATTTCCTCCTCTTAATCATTAATTTCCTAACAACTGAACAATGGAATCTTGCTTTTGGTTCTAAAACGAACAGAAAAGCACGCTCGTGATCTCATTGAATAGCATGTTTGTGTCCTGCTTCTCTGACATAGCCTTTCCCCTTTCCTTCCCAATCTACTCTAAGCCATCTCCTAATTTCTCACATCTTCCTGTCCTGTAGGCTCTGAAGTGTAACAGCCATGGCAGAGGATTTGAGTTGTCCCCATTTGCTACTAAGGTTTGCAAAGATCATGACCTGTGGGAAACTACTCCCCAAAACGACGGCATGACAATCAACCAAATCTCGATATACCTCTAACCCGAGCCTTTGCCGACTGCCGTGAGTGGTTTACAAAATTGGTTTCAATGTCGGAATATAATCGGAATGGGAACTTTGAAGAGTGGTTCGTCAAAAGAGCAGAAACAAAAAATCCCGCAATCTAAGTTAAATTGCGCGATTTTAGAGCGGGGTTGACGAGGCTTCCCGACCTTGTCGGGACGACCTCCTGCGTGACAGGCGTGCAGAGGTGCTTCATACAAATCGGATTCGATGATTTTAAAACGTTTTCAAAGATTTTGTGATACCAGAGTATCCGTCCTGATATAGTTTTCTCTTTCATGGGGGGCATATAGGGGGCACGGAATTGAACACCAGCTTGGTTCTTTTCCTCCACACTTCTTCATTATCTGCGTTAATTCCGAACCGCATCGGGGAACAGACTTCAACTCTGGCGTAGGAGGAGTGCCCTTGGAAATACGCTTGATTCTCTTTTAAACTCTGATAATATTACCTATCGAAATCAATAAGTATAGGTAATTCTATCATGCCTCTCGTCAAAAGGAAAACTGCATCCCGAATGGAAAGAGCGATCACCGCCTTTCAAAAGAACGGTGGTATCTTTCGAACAACAGAGGCCGTTCGAGCTGGAATCCATCCAGCAACGCTGTATTCCCTGCACAAAGATGGAAAGATTGAAAAGCTCAGCCGCGGGGTTTACAAAATCGCAGGACGTCAGCCACTCAGCAATCCCGATCTTGTGAAGGTTGCTACCAGAATCCCCAATGGCGTGATATGCCTTCTATCTGCACTCTCGTTCCACGATCTGACAACTCACATTCCACATGAGGTTGACATAGCGCTCCCTTCCGGCGCTGAACAGCCACGCCTCGAACATCCACCGTTTAGGGCATACCGCTTCACAGGCAAATCGTTCACAGAAGGGATCGAGAAGCACGTCATAGACGGGGTGCATGTCCGTGTCTACTCCGTTGAAAAGACGCTCGCTGATTGCTTCAAGTTCCGTAACAAGATAGGCACCGACACTGCGGTTGAAGCTCTCCGTCTGTACCGCCAACGAGGAAAAATAAAGTCAAGCGAACTAATGAAGTTCGCAGCGATCTGTCGAGTGAAGGATATTATGCAGCCATATCTTGAGGCAATATTTTAGATGGCTCGCGAAATCAGCAACCTTGCAGCGTCGGTACATCAGAAGCTTCTGAACAAAGCGACGGAAACTTCGCGTCCGTTCAACGAACTCCTGCAGTACTTCGCCATGGAGCGATTCATATACCGTTTGTCGAAGACACGTCATGCCAGCAAGTTCATCCTCAAGGGTGCATTAATGTTTTCTGTCTGGGGAGCACCAGCGTCGCGACCCACTAAGGACATAGACCTACTCGGAAAGACCAGTAACAATATCCGCGCGATCGAAAAGATCATGCAGGATGCTTGTAGAGTAAAAGTTGAACCCGATGGAATGACTTTCGATCAAGAGGGCGTAGTTGGAGAGCCAATTGCGGAGGACGCGGACTACGAAGGGGTAAGAGTAACACTCAAAGGAACGCTCGAGTGAACCTGCAGATCGATATTGGGTTCGGAGACGTTGTCAGCCCTCGCGAGACTAAAATCTCGTATCCTACAATTCTCGATTTCCCCGCTTCTAAGTTCAGCGGCTACAGCAAAGAGAGTTCCATTGCGGAAAAGTTCCAGGCGATGGTCAAGCTGGGAGATCTCAACAGCAGGATGAAAGACTTCTACGAATATCTGGCTCATGAGCCGCATGTTTGATTTCAAAGGCATGGACCTGGTGAACGCCATGCGAAAGACCTTTAAAAAGAGAAACACTGATATCGTGGTCCATCCTCAGGTTTTTTACCCTAGCTTCTGCAAGGATAAGAACAAGCAGACGCAGTGGAAAGCATTTCTCACAAAGAGCAAACTAACGAACGCTCCCGAAAACTTTTGTGATGTTGTTGCTGATATCGAAAAGTTTCTTAAGCCAGTTCTTGACGCGATCATTGATGGAAAGGTGATTGGGAAAAAGTGGAAACCCTCTGAAAAATGGTTGGGGATATAAATGCGGGCTACCGATCCCGCTTCAAAAAAGTCGCGGGACAAGCCTTTCCCGAAGGGATCCATTCGGACTGGCGAGATACCTGATTGAAACTGACTTTGCCGACATGGCGGCTATGGCAGTGTCGCTGCGTTTCGTTCTTTTCCGAGGTACGAGGATATGAACGGCAGCGACATCAGGGAGCGTGACAGAAATACATAACGGGAGGCCTTCCATCAGAGTAGCAAACTCACAAGAGGATCCGAGTTCAAGCTGAGGAAGATCGCACAGGCTGAAGACGGTGACGGCAAGCAAACAACAAGATTGGAGCTAGGGGTCGTCGCTTCTTCGGGATCGAATGGAAATGGTCAGCACAAGCCTGACGAATCGGATTCTTTGAAAGAGATAATGCTTCAGTGTGTCAAAGACAGCGTTGAGATAGTTAACACTGTCAAAGAAGTGCCATTCCAAACGTGCGACATTAGGTCGATTGCAGCTACGTTGTTCATCGGACGGACTAAGCAATTTGCATATCGAGATGCAACGTCAAGGTAATTATACGAGAACTGTCCTTAAACCATTTTAAAGGGTGTGCTGATGAAAGGAATCTGCCTGAGAATTCGGCGTTTCATTAGAAACATTCGGAGTGGGAGATGAAATCATGGCAGGTCTCGATTTCTTGAGACCTGCTATTTCTTAACATTCGTACTAATAGTCACTCAAAGTCTGCTTCAGTCATGAATAATATCGGATTTCTGTGTATTTTCAGTTTCAGATGTATCGACTAAATCTTAAACTCGAATCTTGCGATAAAAGAATTAGCCGCGGATTTCACGGATTTTCTATCAGTGGACTCAATTTACGCGAAATAATCCGTGAAAATTATTACAAAAGAATTTCGGTTCGTGTCCGAAGGGATCCCTTCGGGACAATTTGTGGCTACTGCGTCTTTCAGGTTGAACGTACTACGACCCAATGAAACCTTTTAGCGTCGCAATTCTCGGATGCGGCACTGTAGGCAGCGCCGTCGTAAAAATTCTTCTCGATATGGGAAAGGTGTTGTCTGACCGTTCTTCGCGTGCCATTGAGCTGAAGGAGATCGTTGACCTTCTTCCCAGCAAGAATTCTCAAAAGTATAACATTCCACGCAACCTATTCCGCGGCGGCGGAAAGGATTTGACGAAGGAGGAAGCATCGAAATATATTTCCGAGATTATCGACGATAAAGAGGTTGACCTCGTGGTCGAAACGATCGGCGGGTCCAGCGATTATCTGCTGTCGGTAATTCTCGGTGCGCTGAATGCAAAGAAGCATGTCGTTACTGCGAATAAAGCTATGCTTGCAGAGAAGGGGGATGTAATTTTCAAAACGGCAAGAGAAAACAATGTTACTCTCGGCTGCGAAGCAAGCGTATGCGGCGCAATCCCAATTATCAAGACTATACGGGAAAGCTTCACAGGAGATGAGGTGGAGGAAATTTCAGGCATTATGAACGGCACCAGCAATTATATTCTTTCAAAGATGGAGCTCGAAGGGATCGATTTTAAGTCAGCACTGAAGATGGCACAGAAAGCCGGATACGCCGAAGCAGATCCGACACTCGATATAACCGGGGGCGATGCGGCTCATAAGCTTGCGATACTTATTCGGCTTGCATTCGGCAAGGAGATAAACTATAGCGATCTGATGAAGGAAGGGATTCAAAACATTGAGAAAGAGGATGTTGAATTTGCCAATGAAATGGATTGTACCATTAAGCTGATTTGCCATGCAAAGAAGATTGATGGGAAGATATTTGCTGCGGTGAAACCGATGATGGTGAAGCACGATAATTTCCTTTCGCAAGTGCATGGAGCAACCAACTGCGTCGAGGTAATTAATAAGTATTCCGGCAGACATTATTTTATGGGCGCCGGCGCAGGGGGCTTAGAGACTGCAAGCTCGATAGTTGCCGATATTGTTTTTACAGCCCGCTATGGCGCCAACGTTGGAGATATTCTACCATCCTCCCAATTGGAATTGGTTGACGCCAACCATTTTGAGTTTCCGTACAACATCACATTTTCAACCGAAGATTGTCCCGGCGTTACCGGCCTGGTAACGACCGCAATCGGGGAACATAAAATCAATATAGACACGGTGAGCCACAATCGACACAATAAGAAGAATGCCGTTTTTTCCGTGGTGACAATGCCATGCACGATGCAGCAGATCAAAAGCGCGATAGCATCGATCAGAAAGAAATCACCTGATTTACTTACTGACGAACCAAAGGCAATTCCCATCTTGCAATAAACCACTTCATTACTTTGACGAGGCCTAAAGCTGTGCACCTTATTATCACTTGGAGAACGAAACCATGCAGGCTCCGAGTGGAGCCTCCTGTTTATAATATCTGCTGAAATCCGAAAGCAACCTCTTAGCAACATTTCTGAATGGTCCACTTGAGCCTGAAGATGTACAATTGAGTCCGTGAACTCGATAATCTCGGCATCCTTGTCTATTTCGGCAACTTATACCCATTCCTTCAACCGAGAATTGTTACGCTAACGTTGACTTGCATTTGATTTTCTCGGAACTTAAGATTCAAAGTAAAGCAGGGTCGATGTCTTCAAGGGGACAGATCGTGCAACTTTAAAGAGGAGGACCTATGAAGCACAGTCTTCGTCTAATCACTGTTATGATGGCGGTCGCGGCAGTCGTGACAAATTTCGGATGCAGCCATACGACATCACCAGGCAGTAATCCTAATCCGTCGCCTATTAGTACTTCAGAAAAACAGGTTGAATCTGCAAACAATTCATTTGCCGCAAATCTTTTCGGGCAGGTCGCAACTCAAGAACAGGGAAAGAATTTCTTCATTTCCCCGCTGAGTGTCTCAATGGCATTGGCGATGACGCTGAACGGTGCAAACGGTCAGACATATTCTGACATGCAGAAAACTCTCGGGCTTGACGGACTCACCAACGATGAGATCAATCAATCGTACCAGGGTTTGATTACGATGTTCAGCAATCTCGACGCAAATGTGACATTCAATATTGCAAACTCAATTTGGTATAGAAACTCTTTCTCGGTGATCGATACCTTTCTAACGACCGACTCTGTTTATTACAATGCCCAAGTGAGGGCGCTTGATTTTAATGCCTCCAATGCCGCAGACATCATCAACTCGTGGGTGAGTGACAAAACGAACGGCAAGATTCCAAGCATAATCAATCCGCCGATCGATCCCTCCACAATTATGTATCTGATAAACGCACTCTACTTTGACGGCACATGGAAGTACCTTTTCACTGACACCTCAGGATCGAGTGTGACTACGTTTCAGTTAGCAAACGGTGGCACAGAATCCGATTCCATGATGGTTGTCCATGATACACTGAACTATTATAGCGACTCGATATTTCAAGCAGTAGAACTACCCTATGGAAGCGGTGATTACAGTATGGTTGTGCTTTTGCCGAGCATTATCTCTTCGTTTGCTAACGCTTCCGCCTTGAGTCAAAACGAACTCGGCAGCATAATTGGCGGACTCAAGCCACAAGATGTTCAATTGACCATGCCAAAGTTTAAGGTGGAGTACTCTACGAAATTGAAAAATATACTCACACAGATGGGAATGGGAATTGCCTTCTCAGCGAATGCAGATTTTACAAGAATCAATCGAAATGGCGGGCTTTATGTCTCAGACGTGTTACACAAAACTTACATCGACGTTAATGAAAAAGGGACTGAGGCGGCTGCCGTCACGGTCGTAATTATGGCGGGAGCTGCTTTGGGAGGAGGACAACATAGCGGACCGTATTTCGTCAACTTGAATCGTCCATTTATCTTCTTAATTAAAGAGAACCATGACAATACAATCATGTTCATGGGCACGGTTGTCGATCCGAATTTGACAGGCTCGAATTAGCTTGAGTTAGACAGATTGCAATAGATACAGAAGCAGATTTGGCAGATCAAAAGGCGCACACTTCAAATGAGGTGTGCGTTTTTTTTAGGGTGTTAACCACGCTCAATATGCTTTTATGTTAATGTAACATGAAATGAAATGGAACCACTATCCACATCTGAATCTTTTTACCATGGCAAGTCGCAGGCAGAAACTTGTCTTGGGTAGCTGCAAATAAAGCATATTTGTCAAAGACAGGATTGTCAGTTTTCATGATCGCGACATAGAGAACCTGCCCTGTATCGGAAAGCAAGGCTCGCACTAAAACGTGCCCAGTGATTCCTTCCTGTTGCGCTTCGGGAGGATAGTATGGGGCGACAGTCTTAAGCACTCTTGGCTCGCTGAAGCCAGCGCTGTCACACACCTGATCATAATTGTAAAGATCATACCGAGGTACCGAATATCCATCCTTTACTGCTGAAGTATCAGTACCGGTAAACCCGATCGAATGGAAATCAAGAACTTGTGATTTAGAAGTCTCTTCGTATCCGATACAGCCAATGAGAGCGCATATCATGGATGCAAAAGTAAAAATAATTGGCAGTTTTTTTCGCATCTTCAACTCGCTTCTATTTATGCATAAGTCGTTTGCTTACATGTGACCTGCCCCCATTTGATGTACCAATATAAAGTTAGTAATCCTGTCAAGCAGTGGCAAACCGACCCAAGTGAATTTGCGATTCGACTATGGCTTTAAGAGTGAGACCAGTCGTCTGCATAGACAGGCTTGATGCGCGGCCGTCAGTTAAGCAGGAGGAATCGACCTTGCCAGGACCGTCGCGACTGGAATACTTGCGGAAATCCTGGCAAGCGTGTATATATCGACAGCTTATTCCTAGGGCAGTGCGATCTTAAATGGCACTTTCAGATTATCCCACCAGAGGTAGGCAGTCGCTGAAGTTCCTGCGAGATCATCAAATCCGTACATCAGCCACTCCATGTGCGGAGCTTCGACCGGCGTCACAGTTATCCGGAGGGCATCTTCCGCCTGGTTATAGGAGAAGCTTCCCCAGGCTGAGCTGTTCTTGCTGAAAATGATGGTCCAGTCTTTTTCCGAAGGGATCATAAAGATGCCATATTTGCCCGCCGGCAGTCTTTTCCCTTCAATGAGGATATCCTTGTTAAATTCTATGGTCGTATTTTCGTTGGCGCCGGCCCGCCAGGGAAAAGGCTTCCCCTTTGATTCCTCATTTCCCGGAGCCATACCATAGGGGACGAAGTCCACCCCATATCTTTCTGCCTTTTACTCCGGGCCTGCTGTAGACAATGGTAATATCCGTATTTACTCCCAGGCTCTGCGTGACGCTCGCTTTCAGGCTTGCGCGGACCTTGTTTTCCTGAGCGGAAGTGGCCGAAGGGAGAATCAGGGAAAAAGACAAGATCAGAAAAGAACTGAATTGGTTTATGTGCTTCATGGTTCCCTCTTTTTTTAAAATCTAATTCATTCCATCCAATATATTTAGCCCTATGTTCTGACCTGCCCGATTGATGTACCAATGATAAGTTAGTAATCCGATCAAACATCGGCAAGCGGCAGCACCATATAGCGATCTCAGACATGTCGGAGTAAATACACTGTCACTAGAACCAATACTACTGTTCCTAAATATCCTAGTCCTTTCTTTTCGACTCCACGGACTCTTCCGGTTTGTGAATCCATAATGATGTACTTATCCCTCTCCCTAATTAGCTCTGCAGTCAAAATGATCACGATTACAATCAAAAGAAAATGCACGTCGTTTTCCTCCGATGCCGTAGAGAATTAATTATCCTCCAGAACTTACATGTCATATGAGCCGATGTTAGCGCATGTGATTTCTTATCAATTCTTCCATTTCATTTGTTTCGTTAATCACTTTTTCATCAGCTTGCATCCTGTCAAACGGCAATAAATCTTTCATTTGTTTGAGATATTGCATTGCTTCTTTCCAATCCCTCATTTCTGCTTTATGTGTCGAGACATTTAAAAAAATATCATAATATTGTTCTGCCCATTCCCTTGAATCATCATCAATGGTTATAGAATTGTCATTAAACCCCTCGATTCGAAATTTCTTGAGATTTGCTTCTATTGCTGTTGTATTTATGTGCCTGGATGTATCTGGGACAAATTGGAATACCATTCCTTCATCACTGAGATAAGGCTTTAACAAATTGTAGAGTCCGTCGTCAAAACCTTCTTTGATAAAGTATATTGGTCTTTCCCAGTTATTGTTTCTCAAAATATCAAATAATACTACATCCGCCGGTAGAACTAAATTGTTTTGTTTTTGTCTAAACGCTGTCAAAGAAAGATGAACAGTATCAATTCTTGATCCATATTCAAGCTTCGTACTATCGCTTATGGGAATGGAAGAAAACCGCGTTACCCAATTCCCATATTCCATCTTGAGCAAATCAATTCCATCTCCTTTATAAGGAAAGTCTTTGTCGTGTCTTTGATTTTGTGTCACATACCAGTCACAATTCAATAAATTCAGATTACAGTGCAAAATGTCAGGCCTAAGCTTTTCTCCAATTTGAAGATACAGCTCGGGAAAGTAGTTGTTATCCCCATAACCAAAAAGAATACCATGCTTGTCTACAGAGTTAATTAGATTGGTTGCATAGTCAACAGTAAAGGTCTGCTTTGATCCGTTTCGATATTTCAAATTAGTAATGTATTGAGTTACACAAGCACCCAGCAATAAGAAAAGCACAATTGAAATCGATATCCATTTTCTCTTTTTGTTAATCCTGGTAAGTGCACTAACCACGTAGAAAGTGCCTAAGAAAACAAAAATTGAGAAGATTATATATGTAGGCAAGTAATGACGATAGATCGGGCGGAAGTAGTTCTCTGGAAGATTAAATTGGATGATCGATGCAGCAATCGTTATAATGAAAAATGCGGTCAATGCTATAGCAATTTTTCGATCATTCTTAAACAAATAACCAACCCCCATTATCCCTAACAAGCCTGGTACAAAACCAAAAAGAATGGTAGAGTGATTTAAATAAAAACAGTTGTTCGCAAATCCACCGACGTAATACGGTATCTGGTATGACCATAGTGGACCTTTTCGAACAAAAATATCCATCAAGAAATTTCCGCCCTGCTGTTTCAAAGAAATAAAATTCCACAACCTCGATAAATTATTGGTCTCTCCCATGTTAAATGCCGGGTCATTCAGGGACATGGGGATGTATAATAACTGAATTGACAAACCAATTACGATCCCCAAAATCGCCGACAGATATGATTTATAATTAAGAAATGTCCTGGGATTTCTTAGCAACATTATGACAAGGATACCAGGAATAAGTACAGCATTTGTGCGATGCACGCTAAAATCTATGCCCAATAATAGTGTTATAAGGAAGAGGTTCTTCCATGAATCCCTCTCTTCAGCTTTTCTCCACCATTCCAAGACACTCAAAAGGATTAGCACAGTGAATAATGCAGTCAAAATATATGGAGTGAACATAATTGCGTATTCCCACAAGGTCGTACTGCATATTATTATTCCTGAAGTCATTACTAAAGATAAATCCTCGACGAGGGTGAATTTAGTTTGCCCCTTTTCCGCAGTCATTGACAGAATCTTCTTAAAAGCTAAGAAGCTACAAACAACCGTGATTGAGGCTATCAATCCCGCAAATAAATTGAATAAGAAAGCCGGATTATGTGTAGTCAATTTTGAGAGGAGCCAACCGAAGAACGTTAATAGTATTGAGCCAGGTGGAGCGGTCAATCCTAAGCAGACCGCAGCAGCAGAATATTGGCTTGAATCCCACCATGTAATTGATGGATACGAAGTTGTCCAGTAAACGACCAGTGCTAAAACAAAAATGATAATTGCTGCAAAATTGTTCGTAATATTTTTCATCGATAAAAGATCCTTAACATATTAAAGCTCTTCTTGACACACTCATAGTTATTGTTTGCACGACGCTGTTCTGCGTTTCTCTTTTCTTCGCCTCTTCAATCCTCTATTTGCAGTGGTGTGGAACGATTTCCATATTGAGTTGTGAGAGAAAGAGAGAATGATCCCGCGAAAATCCCCTGATGCATGTGATGATCAATCATCATGTTTCAATTTAGCTCTGGTGTGCCCCTTTGTCAAGGTTTGGGCGGTCTGTTGCGGGATGGGTGATCATGCTGACAATGGTCGTGTGTTGGCTAGATACTGATAATCTCATTATCATTTAACTCGATAACTTTTTGGCTGAAAATATTCTTATAGTCTCTTTTATGGAATGTATGAATCGGTATGATTGACTTTGGTGCAAGAGTATCAGCAAGTTCCCTTAGCGTATCAATATCAGCATGACCGCTCGTGTGAATATTATGGATTGTGAAACTCTTACTTTTAAGCCAATCAATGATTTGCTGCGTGGCTGGCTGCTCTTTATAGCCTTCCCACATTGAATAGATCAGATTTCCACCGTTGGTAATGATTTTCTCCAAATCCTTTTGCATCGACGGGCGGACAAGCAGCACATAACCTGATGGGTTCTTTGAGATTTCATCCTTCCTGATCTTGCTCACGGAAAATCTATTAGCCATTTCACCATAGCCGCGTTTGAACAAGCTCGTCGTCAAACTGTGAGGGAAGAGAACTTTGAGGTTAGGAAATCCCTTTAGCGGTGAAGGAAGTCCGGCAAAATCCGAAAGTGTCTCAAGAACATTTGCTGTATAAACATCGACTACAAAGGTTTTTCGCGAAGCTAAACAAGCTTTATAAATTGAAACTAACCTGTCTACATTTTGGCTCGATGTATAGATATAGTTGATTGATTCTGACTTGCCAAAAAGCTCGGTAAGTTCATCCTGAATATCGTCTTCACTTTTGAAATTTCCTTCCCCAGGTAAAGAGGCGATTTTAATATACAGTGGTCCGCAAATCACAGAGGAAACTCCGAAAATCGCCTCTTAAGGTATCCTGAAAGATTTTCTGGAGCGGGGACGGGACTCCATTTTCGCAAGGGAATACCGAAGGAACAGAACAAATGGCGGCATTTTTTCAAAGATCAAATAATACATTCCTTCTTGCACCAACTTAGCTGAATATCGGTCGATCAATTTTCTCACTGGTCGGAGGCAAAGAGCAATGAAATCATTTCTTCCTTTGTGGGCGGAAGAAGAAGAAATATCGAAAGACTCTGATCGTAGGTAGGCGAGAAAGGAAAAGATTGAAAGTAAGATGTGCGCTTCCCTGTTCTGAAGGCCGATCTGCAATATCTTTATGACGGTTATCAATCCGAGGAAAAAAGCAAAGACCGGTCCAAGATTGATGAACTCGAAGAACCCAAGCAAAAGTTTGTCGATGATTTCATCCCAGAATATCTTGCCTACTCACAGACAAACAAATCAATCAGAACTGTGGAAATAGATGCATCGGCTCTCGAAAAATTCAAAAGACTCCAGGGTAACATTCCGCTGGACTCTATCACACCACAGATGATCGAGGGTTTCAAAGCGGAGCTTCTGAAATCCAAATCTCAAGAATACGCTCATCTTTAACCAGACTCCCGAACTGATGCAGGACCCGCAATATTGAGTGACAAAGAGGCGAAATGCGTCGGGATCAGAGCAACCAGCGCGTGGATGATAATCATCCATTAGCTGGTTGATTATCATCTGCCAGAGTCATAGATTATATCCACTATGATATACAGAAACATTGCGCCGAGACTGCTGGAAGCCCTCCGTGAAAGTCCCGTGACGCTTCTAATAGGAGCCAGGCAAACCGGGAAGAGCACACTTGCCAAATGGATAGTGCGAGAGCACCACAAGGCACGCTACATAACTCTCGACGATGCTAGTATGCTAGCAGCAGCAAGGAACGACCCCACTGGATTCATACAAGGATTCGATGAGAGCTTAGTAATTGACGAAGTTCAACGAGCACCGGAGCTTTTTCTCGCGATAAAGTCGGAGGTCGACCGAAAAAGGACACCAGGAAGATTTCTTCTCACCGGGTCAGCCAACGTTCTCTTTCTCCCAAAGGTTGCCGAATCGCTTGCTGGAAGGATGGAGATTGTAAAACTATTTCCCTTCTCTGAAACGGAGATAGATTCGAAAAAGGACTCCTTTCTCGACTACATCTTTGGAAAGAGAATCCAATCTATACCTGACCACGAGAGAAAAAGAAAAGGCCTTCACGAAATGATAATACGTGGTGGCTTTCCGGTAGTGGTGCAAAGAACAAGAAACGAAAGAAGAGCTGCATGGTTCGAGTCTTACGTGACGGCAATACTTCAGCGCGACATACGGGATATTTCCAATGTAGAAGGTCTCACTGCGCTGCCACGTCTCCTGTCGTCGATCGCTTCACGTTCCAGTACACTCTTGAACTACGCAGAATTGGCTAACAGTTCCGGTGTTCCGCAAACCACACTCAAACGGTACATGGCGCTTTTCGATACGACATTCCTTGTTCAAGTTCTGCCTGCTTGGTCAAGTAATCTCAGCAAAAGGCTTATAAAGACCCCGAAGGTTTTTATCACCGACACAGGCTTAACCGCTCATCTCTTAGGCATAGACACTAGACGGTTGTTATCCGACCATGTTCTTCTAGGAAAAATGCTGGAGTGCCTCGTTTTCTCCGAACTCTCAAAGCATCAATCGTGGAGCAGAGGTGTTTACAGACTGTATCACTTCAGAACTGCGGCAGGTGAGGAGGTCGATTTTCTGATTGAACGAGCCGATGGCTCAATTGTCGGGATCGAAGTGAAATCAAGTTCGACTGTGGATGCTGGCACGTTCAAGAATATGCGCTCCTTGGCAAAAGAGGTGGGTGAAAATTTCGTTCGTGGGGTCGTGCTTTACATGGGAAATGAATACGTTCCCTTTGACGGAAAAATGATTGCGCTTCCCATCCAGTTTTTGTGGCGGTGAGACCTTGTATCTGAAAGTGGTCTCTCGAGGCGACAAGGTCGAGAGTCAGCCCACAGTGTCACCAAGCTCAAGTTTCCGAAACCTAACGGGCATATGACGGGGAAAACTCCGATGACGGCGGAACGATTTTTCTTAGGAAACAAAAAATCCCGCAATCCGAAATGTTTTGCGGGAAAATGATGCGGGGTTGACGAAGCTTCCCGACCTTGTCGGGACGACCTCCTGCATGACTACTTTCTTCCGGCTATCAAGCCCTCAATATACGCACGACTCTTCATCTTCTTTATTTTTCTCTCACGTCTCAAAGCCTCCGACTTAGTTTCATATTCCTCGCTATAAACCAGTTCCCATGGCCGCTTGGCTCTTGTGGATCGAGTCCATCCATCGTTGTGACGCGACAAGCGAAGCTGCAGATTCTCGGTGGACCCGGCATAGTATGAGCCCTCTATCAAACTCCTAATGATGTATGTGTAATAAGTCGTCGGAATTACTTGCTCATAAAAGAAGGGAAGATTTGCGGGGTTGACGAGGCTTCCCGACCTTGTCGGGACGACCTCCCGCATGCGCGAACACTGCGGGGTTGACGAGGCTCGAACTCGCGACCTCCTGCGTGCGCGAACACTGCGGGGTTGACGAGGCTCGAACTCGCGACCTCCTGCGTGACAGGCAGGCGCTCTAACCAAACTGAGCTACAACCCCTCAAGATTTTACTGTTTTCAAAGAATTTGGCGACCGAAAACCCATCCTTGGAACCTGCGTTAGATGTTATTGTCGCATGTGAAAAATTTATCGAACGGTGAACCAAATATCAAGTAAGCAGTTTTGACACTTCGGGCTCGATTCTCATATATATGATTGAAATTTTCCAGAGCACGTCATCCCCCGACCGGTACCGCCAACTGTTATGCGGACGATCTCCCATCCTGTCGTCAACCATCTTGTAATCCGGTGGTGCAGACCAGTACCCGCTGTCGTTATGATTTGGTTAGTCGACATGGCTTTGTTGTACGCAGCTTTGTCATCTCTTGGGGGGCTCTCTGGTAGGAAATCTAGTCACAGTTCCCTCTTTAACCTCTATGAAGTCATCATTATGAAACACTAACGTTACATTATTAGGATCAAACAATAATACGCAATAGCGTCCCGGTTTAACATTCAGAGCTATCCATTTCCCATTTTCATCCGTTGTGGCAACAGGTTCCAAGTTTGGATAATTTTGTGGCTCTTCACTTACGACTCCATAGTGAGCAAGTCTTTCTTCTGGGAACAAATAAACAGGAAGCCCCTTCTCTATTGGAACAACGTAGCCAATCGCATGGCCTAAACCAGCTTGAGGGGCCGATAGGTTTTCTTTTTTAAGGACTTGCTGCTCTCCATAATAAACACTCAAATGATAGACACCTAGAACTAGCAAGCTCACCAGAAACAGTGTAACTACGGCAATAAGAGAAAACCTATAGACACTTTTCAGTTTCATTTTATCTTCCTTTCCTTTCGATTCACGACGATGCCGTCTTTTTTCTAATAATCATTCTTATCCTCGTGCGACGGACTGTTGCTAAACTGCGGCAACGATAAGCTGTACCACTTCCCAAACCGTGTTCCATGTTGTTTACTTTATGCGACATGGCTTTTGCACGTAACTCATTTATTCAGCTTCAGCCACGGGTTACGCATCGCCGTCGCACGAAAACTCTAAAGAACGACGCTAACGGTAAAGGCGAGTGAGTCTATTCCTGGTACGCCAGGCTCCCAGCCGCGACGTTCAGCAAGAGTGACTGCGCTTCGTCCAGCATACCGAGTACAGAAATAGAACGTCTCAACTGTGATTCCACCAACCTGATTGTAATTGCCGCTCTTGGGTCTATAATTGGTACTATCGACTCGCACAACATTTGTGTCCGTCACTGAGATGTCCCATTGATAGCCAGCATCAGCATTCAGATCGAGTTGCAAGGTGAATCTCTGATTCGGTGGATACGATATGGACTTCCCAGCAATTGATGAATCCCATTGTGGTTCAGTCGGAGAAGATGATTGCGAGCAACCAACAATGGTCAGAAGCATGATGATTGCGAAGCCACGATGCAAGTTCATAGTGCACTCCTTTAATTGCGGCTTTACTTAGCAATAGTTATCCTGCCACACATCGGCATAACATTCCGGCAGTAAGAATGTCATGTTCCACCTGTTTCAATCTCGACAGAATTTATATCGACGTTCCAGAAGAAGCAATCTCCCCGCGAGACTTCGAGACTTGATTCTCCTCGATACCATGGTGACAACAACACGACGTAAAGTGCAAAGCCGAATCCTTGGGCTTCCAACTCATACCTACTACTCCTTGACCACGGGTAGAGAATGAGTTTCTTGGAAGGTGGCAATTGCCTTAACGAAGTAAAACTAATTTCTTTGTTTCTGTAAACGATCCAGCCTGTAAACGATAAAAGTATATACCGCTTGATACATTGGCCGCATTCCATAGTTGATTATGATTACCAGCTTCCATTTCTCTATTTATTAGTGTCTCAACCTCTCTTCCTAAAATGTCATAGAGTTTTAAAATCACAAATGATCTTTTAGCGAGGGTGAATGAAATAGTTGTACTGGGATTAAACGGATTTGGAAAATTCTGCTTCAAAGAAAATGAAAAGGGTTCTGAGATTCCTCTTTCTATCTTTATTTCAGTGGGAGAAGTTGTAACCCAGACACCGGAACTTGTCCCGGCAAAAATGCCGTCGCTGTTTACTGCCAGGGACCAAATACGGGTGTTGGCAGGTATCCCCGAGCTGAATGAAACCCAGGTTACACCGGTGTCGGTCGAGAAGTGGATTCCGTTGTCATCGGTGCCGGCAAAAAGCTGATCATTCACAATGACAAAACAATTTACGTTCTCCATGCCGGAATTGTCTGCCGCCCAGTTCGTGCCGTAATTGTCGGATATAAAAACACCAGTCAAGGTCACTGCGAACACTCTAGTACCTAAAACCGCGAGTTGGGAGATGTGCGGATCAGTAAGGCCGGAATTGATTGCAGTCCAGCTTGTTCCGCCGTTTGTTGTTTTGAAAATACCGTTGCCGGCACTTCCTGCAAAAATGGTGTTCCCACTTGGGACAAAAGAGGTAATACGGGCATCCACCGGTATTCCCGAACTTACTCTGGTCCAGGTACTGCCATTGTCTGAGGATTTATAGATACCTCCTGTTATGCCCGCAAAAAGAGTGGAATTAATCATCACAATCGACCATATGGTAGTGTCTGCAGCTATTCCAGTGGGTATGATTGCATTCCAGGTTCTGCCGTCGTCGGTGGATTGAAAAAAACCATTCCATGTACCGGCAAGAATTTTGGAGTTCAACATTACAATGGATAGAATGTCAATACTGCTGTCTGCAGAACCGATCTGAGTCCAGTTCGTGCCGTCATCGGCGGTAAGAAACATACGGCCGCCATTAAGACTGTCCCAGATCCGTGCAAAAACCTTGTCCTGGCTCGTGTAAAGACTAAAAAAGCTGTTGCTTGCCGGCCAATTTGTCTGTATCCATCCGCTGTCGAGCGTGGTTGTGCCGGCCGAAGCGCCGGCATTGCCATGCACATTGGCTGCAGCAACCGGCGTAAAACCAACCACCGCATTTCCGAATGACAATACAGCGGCCATCCAAACCGTAGAGAACCGCAAAAGTTGTTTTATTTTTATTTCATGCTTCCTTTTCTACAATTAATACCACCACAGATTTTCTCCTATGTCACCTGTGTCCATGAGAGACCATGCGAACTTGCCGTCGCGTTCGGCGTTATACCCAGTCCGGGTCCATTTGGTACATATGAATGGCCGTCGCTTTGAATAAACGGCCTTGTAAAACCGTCAACCACGCTGTCAAACCAGGAGTTGCACGCATCGTCTACATGGTGGTACTCCAAGGCGAGAAAATCGGGGATGCCCGCGGCAATGTGAAGGTTTGCTGCAAACGAGAACGGCCCCCCGGCGAAATGTAACGCGGTAAAAATGCCTTTCGAATGCGCATACAAGGCGGCACGGCTGGTCTCGTGTATCCCTCCGAAAGAGGCTTGATCCGGGTGAATATAATCCAACCTCCCCGCATCGATCCATGGCTTGATCTCGCTAAAACTATAAATGTCCTCACCGGTAAGAATCGGCATATCTGTCCCGGCGGTTACCTGCGCGAACTGATCGGGATACCACCATTGGATGATATCTTCCATCCATCCCCCGTTCATACCCTGATTGTTCGACTCCGACATAAGATTAGAAAGTTTAACAGCCGAAGGAACATCGAGATTAATTTTACTGGCCCACCCTTGATAGTGATCGGATGAGAGAGGATAATCATGGCCGATCAAGCTTCGATATTGCCCGGCGTAGTTCGCAAACTTTTGAAGGCCCGAATCTTTAATAGTATAACATGTGTAAGGATAGCCGCTTTCGGATTGTGAGGTGTAATCGGTATTAGCAGTGCACAGGGAAGTAAGAGTCATATCTGCTTTAAACCATGTAAACCCCATATCTAACCGGGCCTGGACGTATTGCGGCAACGTGTCCGCGGTCCTCTCAGTAGTGTCGCAATATAATCGCACTTTATCTCTGAGTTTAGGGCCGATGAGTTTCCAAATCGGCGTGTTATACACTTTGCCGATTATGTCCCAGCAGGCCACCTCGATGCCGCAAAATGCTCCTGAGCGTGGAGGAATCAGGCTCATGGAGTAGGCGCTGCGCGGATCGTAATAAGCCAGGATTGCATTATTCATTGTATCGAAAACTCTGTCAACCTGTGTAGGGTTCATTCCAATTACAGCCGGCTTGAGGTAGCTCAGGTCGGTTGCAACATAACTGTCGTTTTCACGGCATTCGCCATATCCCGAAATCCCTTTATTCGTATCGAGGCGAACAATAACACCGCCGCATCCGGACAGTTGCCCTATGTACATATCGGTAATATATATCCCCTTTTCGCCGGGGGTAATTGCAGACCTGGCGAAGTAAAGTGGGTCTATTATGCCTGGAATCCCCGTTGTTGCGACAGCGGTGAGTCCAAGCATCTTTAGAAACTTGCGTCTCCTCATAGATGAGGAGCTGATTTTAATTCCAGCGTTGTTGGCCATAAATGGTATACTTCATTAGTGTGACTCTATATATTAAGCATAATAAGATACAGAAGCATTTCTTCATAGTTTCGCGCGCTGCCTAACGGACTGCAACTAAGTTTATCCCGAAATGTTCTTGTTCGGGACTGCGGCAACGATAAGCTGTACCACTTCCCAAACCCAGTTCCATGTTTTTTACTCTACGCGCCATGGATCTTTGCACTAATGTCTCTGCTTTTAGATTGATTGCCTGGTTAGGCGGAGTGTCACCATTCCGGAAAAAAGCCAGATCATCCTTGCAAGAAGAAAGTTTTGACTAGCGATATTTCTTAAAACGGTATTGCTCCCCTATCTTTGTTTTCTCTTCAGGAGAAAGTTCAGTGAAATATTTCTTCCAACCAGGACAAAAGTTGATATGCCAACGCCAGAATCGTCCAGCAAAGGACTTTGGGTTGTTATCATACTTTGCTCTCAAAGTGCAGTTATTACATTTACTTTCAGCCATCGTTACATTCCATTGTTTAAGAAGATTTTCTTTTATTCCCGGCCCAACTATGATTAGCCTGCTGCATATCAGCATAGCATTCTGGCCAACAAGCGGCGGGCGGGCAGTAAAAATCTCGCGTGCCATGTTGTTTCAAGTTCAACAGAATATAAGCGGACCTACCCCAACAATCAACCTGGCCGAGTCCAAACTCACCTATATGTATTGTTGGATTCAACGAGGGGATGCGAACAAATGCCAGATCAAGAGAAGCTGCTGACCCAGCGTTTGTCTTTAGCGTGGACTATCCCTATGGGCTGAAGAGGGTGAATGACGTTCAAAAGAGAATCGTGGATTACACGGTTTTGCATTCGGTACTAATGGTTCAGGAAGGACATTCATCAGCAGTGGAGGCGGAGGAAAAGTTCCTGCGGTTGCAGCTCGACGGGAAAAGTAAGTACTACGCGAGCTCTTCCGTCATGATCAAATGGAGCGATTTGCCGGTAGTGACCCAATTTCAATCCTTGTGTCATCAGAAGCTATTTGTTTCCCGCTGATCGCGCCTGACTGCGCGAAACGCTTCGTGCAGGCAGGCTGATTATCGCAGATATATTTTCTGCGTTCATCCGCGGGAGAAACCAAACTGAGCCACTGCCGATTTGCTCGTAAAGCAATGAATACTTACCTTTAACAGCAAGGTGCATGATGAGTGGACCAACTATACGGGACAATCTCTCCTACGATGCATTCCGGGAAAACCTGAGTACGAAATTCGACGTCATGCTTCCAACCGGATCAAAGGTGGAACTGGCTTTTACAACGATATCCGAACGAATCGTTTCAACGGTGCAGGAGAGATTTTCTCTTACGTTCCATGGCCCCTCGGAGACGTTCCTCCCCCAATCAACTTACAGGTTTAATCACCCAAAGATGGGCGAGTTTGATATGTTCATCGTACCGATCGGACGCGACGAAAATGGTTTCATCTATGAAGCGGTTTTCAATAAGCTAATTAAGAAATGACAAAAGGAAAGGAGTAAACAGACATGATGGAAAAAGAAGTAGCAACCACAGACACAACCATCAGCTCTGCCAACCGAAGACGCTTTCTTGCGAAGACTCTGGGTGTTCTTGCAGGCACGAGTTTGATTGGTGGAGTTGCCAAGGCATTCGCTCAGATAGGTCAAAAGACGGTTACCAGCAGTGGAGGACAGAAGCCGCTTACCGTAGCATATCCATACCTGGGTGAAATAATGATGTTTGCCGGTAATTTTGCCCCATCGGGCTGGGCGTTTTGTAATGGTAGTCTTGTAAGCATCAGTTCGAATACGGCACTATTTTCTCTCCTCGGCACAATGTACGGTGGAGATGGAGTTACGTCTTTCGCTCTCCCTGATTTCCGCGGCAGAGTTCCGATACACGCCGGCACAGGCAGCGGGCTAAGCTCGTATGCGGTTGGCCAGCACGGTGGGGAGGAAACCCACACACTTGTGACGAACGAGATGCCCTCACACAACCATGCTGCTAATGCGGATGTTTCGAACGGGACTTCCCCGTCTCCATCGAATAATCTCCCTGCCGTAAATAGCGAAGGGATTGAGCACTACGGCTCAACACAGAATGGTTCCATGAATGCAAATGCCATTGGAGCAACCGGCGGAAGCCAACCGCACAATAACATTCAGCCGTATCTTACAGTTACCTTTTGCATAGCAACAGCGGGAACATACCCGTCATAGTCTTGAAATGACGAGAATAGGACTCTCAGAAAGGATCGGAATGAAAAAAATTATTGTTACGATAGCAGTCTACTTTCTTGGCATAGCTCCGAACCTGAGTTTTGCACAATCAATTTTTTGGACGGAGCTGGGTGAAGGAGGAATAGACAGCTCCGCATTCAACGGTTCAAGCTTCAACATGGTCGCCCTGGGTCTCTACACTCCATACGGGATCGCGATCGAACCGGGATCCGGCAAGATGTACTGGACCAACGTATTGGGCGGAGAAATAATGTGCTCGAATCGAGATGCCTCAGGCTTTACCGCGGTGGTGGAGGGACTGAGTCTCCCGCGTGGAATTGCGATAGACGAATCCAACGGCATGATGTATTGGGTGGAAAACGGCAGCAAGACACTGAGAAGCGCAAGCCTCGACGGTTTATCGATGCAGGATATCCTGACATCGGGGCTTTCAGCTCCGACCGGAATTGCTGTGGACGGGGTGAATGGAAAGATTTACTGGACGGACAACGGTGCTGGAACAAAGTACGTCGGCTGGTGCGACCTTGACGGGAGCAATGCGACACATATATATGCCACGACCAACTTCGTCTCCGGGATCGCTGTGGACATCATCCACTCGCAAATCTACTGGACCGAGTACGGACCATCGCGGAGTATCATGGCGGCGAACCTTGACGGTTCCAATGCTGCAACCGTCGAGTCGATCTCAACATCGAATCCGAGGGGGATATTCGTGGCTTCATTAGCAGGAATGATATTCTGGACCGATTACCTTACAAACCAGATAGAGTCAGCGTCCTTGGATGGATCAGGCGAGAGCGTAATTGTATCAGGTTTGAACAACCCGCTCTCAATCTACGCAAGTAACGGCGTTGACTATTCTCTTGCCGTGCAACTGTCTGACTTCAAGGCTGTCTCTTCATCATTCGATCAGGTGGAGCTTCGATGGCAGACTCAATCTGAGATCGACAATGTTGGATTTAACATCTTGCGGGCAGACGGTCCGGCCGCGGCCTTCAAACTCATTTCAAGCTACGCAAGCAACGACAGCTTGAGAGGATTAGGCACGAGCAGCACCGGCAGAGCTTACGACTTCGTGGATAAAAAAGTAACTTCCGGCAAGACATACCAGTACAAGATCCAGAGTGTATCGACAAACGGAACGACGAAAGACCTGAGTACATTGACGGTGACTGTCGACGTTCCGAAAAATTATGCTCTGTACCAGAACTATCCGAACCCGTTCAATCCGAGTACCACGATAAGATTCGATCTGAAGCAGACTTCTGCGGTAACTCTTGAAATCTACAACGTGCTCGGACAGAGAGTGGAATACTGGAATTATGGAATGACGGATGCTGGTCGATACAACGAGAACGTGAACATGGACAGGTTTGCCAGCGGAGTGTACTACTACAGGATTATCGCACAGGGAAATGACGGAGAAAGATTCGAGTCCATAAAGAAATTGGTACTGATGAAGTAATTTCGGATTCGTGGAGATGTACCCATTCATGAAGTGAGTTGCGGTTCGAGTTCAATGTCGGAATATGCGAACGGGAGGTATGATACCTCCCGTTTCTTTATTCTCACATGCCGCTCCATACCTCCGACATAAAATCGCTTGCACCGACAGTGTTCGGAGGTAGAACGAAGGAATTTCTTTAAAGTCGCTTGATGGCAGGCTCCGACTGGGCCACGTATCTCTCATGTTTTGCGGGCGACCCATTTTCGTGTTTTCGCACCCATGAGTCTCCACGCGTCGTAGATGTGTGTCATCTCAATCTTATGACACACCCAAGAATTTACATTAGGTTACGGGTAATACCAGTCGTTCAAGACGATTTCTTATTTCTTGCCACCACTGCTAGTAGCCACAAGACGGTGGCTGAATACCTCCTGGTAGCCTACACTTGGATTAAGCCCGTAAATCGAGAATGTGCCCGTTGAGGCAAAAGTCTTGTAGTTCTTGCCATCGCATTTTTGTATCCTGACCATGCAAGCCCAGGAATTTATGCCGACGGGAATAACCCAATCGTAAGAGCCTGATGAGATCGCGCAGGAGCCAATGCCGTTCCAGGTGTATCCACCGTCCGTCGAGTATTGTAACAAGACAGTCTTGGGGGATTCACCGTTTACGCTCCATGTTATCTCCTGGTCAGCTCCTGCAGTCAAATACGAATAGTTCGCAGGCGACGTAATTTGTCCGTAAGCCATTTGCCGCTGGGAAACACCCAATAATAGGATAACAAAGATTGACGTGAACGCCAACGATTTTTTATTCATGCGTCCTCCTCATTAATGGTCTTTTCCCCATTCAATTCTCCTTTTGATTGTTTGAGGATCTCAACCAATGCAACTTCAATTGGACGCTCTTCTTGTGTCACATCTCTCTGATTCGCTTCTGAACTCATCCTCACCTCTTGATCTCGCCATCGCCTTTAAGTTGATTGCTACAATATCTTGCGATAGATACCTGCCAGTTAATCACTCTCGCGTTAATATTTCAAAGGCTGCCCTAATCCAGTTGTCAATCTCCGAGTAGATAGACTCATCCACCTGAAGTTCGAACTGACGAAGACTTTCCACGCCGCTCCTGGGATTGGAAAGGCAGCTTAAAGAACTAATTCGTGAAGCCATATCGTCCCTCAACTCTCCTGATGGATCAGATGGCTTCGTGCCGAACTTTTCAAGCATATATGCCTCAACAATTGCGCCAAAAAAAGACGGGGAAAATGTTACAAAATTGCGACTTATGATAGCGGAGCACTAGAAAGCGATACAAATATGTAACCACTGTGTGTAGATTTCGTGACCTCCAGAACCAAAGACCTTCCGTGCCCAAAAAGGACAACTTTAGTATTCGGCGTCGCAATAATGAGATTATTGATACACTACGGTCAAACTATGCGATCCTCTGAGGCATCGACAACGTATATCAATTGGGTTTGGGGAATTTAGAAAAGAAATGCCTATTGCGTGTTTCCCTTTATGCACAAAACCAGAGCTAGTGATCCGATCACAGATCGGCAAAGTTGACGCTGGCAGATGCTTCTGTCAAATCCTGTTGATGGACTTGCTGTACGGTTTGGTCTGTGCTATTCTCCACCAATCTTCGCATCAAGACTTTCCCGAACTTTCCTGGCGAGCTCGGAAGGAGTAAATGGCTTCTGGATGAAATGCACGTGTTCTTTAAGTATTCCCTGAGGCGCAAGCTCGTTTGCCGTGTATCCGGACATGAATAATGTTCTAATTCCTCGTTTCAATACGGCCATCTTCTCACTCAGTTCTTTCCCGTTCATATTCGGCATGATGACATCGGTCAACAGCAAATGAATTTTTCCGGCATATGCCTCTGAGACCAGCAGCCCCTCAGCCGGCCCAAGCGCTGTCATGACTTTATATCCGTATTTCTCCAGACTTGTCTTAGCAATTTCAAGCATGTCGGCCTGATC
The DNA here is from genome assembly GCA_963768145.1 of uncultured Bacteroidota bacterium. Classification (GTDB taxonomy): domain Bacteria; phylum Bacteroidota; class Ignavibacteria; order Kryptoniales; family JAKASW01; genus JAKASW01. Next base: position 69,297 of record CAVYHK010000010.1, read on the forward strand.
TTCTACAATCAGAATTGCTTCACTCCCCCGAATCGATTCTTCAGAAGGCTGCCCCTTTTCAACTTCTGCCTCCTTGTAGGACCTTGGCAGATATATTTCAAAAGTTGTCCCTTCCCCAGGCTTGCTCACGACTGAAATATCTCCGTTGTTCTGTTTCACTATTCCATAGACCGTCGCCAGTCCAAGTCCTGTGCCCTGCCCCTTCGGCTTTGTGGTAAAGAAGGGCTCGAATATCCTCTTCATCGTCTCTCCGTCCATTCCCGCCCCTGTGTCCTGAAACGTAAGTCTGACGTAGTCACCCGCGCTGATTCCCAAATGCTCTCCGACTTCATTTTCACGCAATGAAACATTCGCCGTTTTTATCGTGATCGTACCGGTACCCTCTATTGCATCCCTCGAGTTTGCCGCGAGGTTGATCAAAACCTGGTCGAACTGCGAGGGGTCAATCTGAATATTCCATATATCCTCGCCGGGGGCAAATATCAGTCTGAGATTCTCTCCAATAATTCGACGGAGCATTTTTTCAATTGATTCGACCAGTGAATTCATATTGATTACCTTCGGCGAAATCATCTCCTTTCTTGCGAACGCAAGCAACTGTCTTGTCAGATCTGCGCCCCTGTTCGCGGCCGCCAGAATTGCATTGACAGGCCCCATGGGCTTGTCGCCATCATTGAGTTGGGACTTGAGGAAATCTGCGTACCCGATCACTACACCAAGTATGTTATTGTAATCGTGCGCGACTCCTCCTGCCAGCTGGCCTATGCTGTCCAGTTTTTGCGACTGACGAATCTGTTGCTCTAACTGTTGCCGTTCGAATTCCTCCTTCTTGCGATCACGAATGTCACGGACAACAGACAAGATATGCTTCTTCCCTCCGAATTCGGTCAAGGCGACCGATACTTCAAGATCAATTAACGTGCTATCCTTGCATCTTCCCTTAAACTCATAGATTGTTGGTGCGTCTCCGCCGCCAAGTCGCTGGCGCGTATACCCCAATATCCGTTCGTTATCCTCAGCAGCCAGGACTGCTGTGAGAGGTCTTCCGATGAGTTCGTCGGCACGCTCATACCGTAATACTCGGACAAACGCATTATTGACAAATGTAATCGCTCCGTATTCATCTTCGACAACGATTCCATCCCGAGACGTTTCCAGAATTGAATTCAACAGCTCGCGACTTTTCCGGATTTCCTCTTCCGCTTGCTTGCGCTCGCTAATGTCCCGCATCGTTACGACTTTTACCTTACGGCCCATATACAATGCCGCTCCTCCTCGGGTCTCCGCTTCCATAATACTTCCGTCCTTGCGCACAACTGTTATCTCAACGGGTTCAGTGGACCCCGTTGCTGAGAATTTCTTGAGGAATGCCAGGGATTCTTCCGTAAACGGAAGTATTTCCCACCCGACTTTTCCAATCAACTCATCAGGGCTCTCAAAGCCAAAGAGTTTCGCAAAGGCTTCGTTAGCGTCGAGGATCATTCCGGAATCATGAAGCATAACTCCTTCAAATGTCGCGGCGGATAGATAGCGAAACCTTTCTTCGCTTTCCCTGAGGGCCTTTTCCGTCTGTTCCCTATAGCCAATTTCGACCTTCGCCCTCTGAAGGGATCTTCTAATGCTACGGGTAGTCAAGTACGGGAAAAACATCACCAGTGCATAATAGACACCATGGATCATCCACAACCTTAACTCCCCATACGAGACCTGAGGAGCTGGAAGGAGATTATGCTTTGCCAGGTAGACGAATGATAATTCTGTCAACCAACAAATGACTGCCATGATTAAGGCTGTTCTTCCACCCATCAGCAAACCGGCAGCAAGAACGACGACTAAATATCCTGAGGTTGCGGTGGATCTTACACCGCCTGATGTGAATGCAAGAACGTATAGCAACGCCCAGATCAAGCTTGTCATTAGGAGGAACACTGCCCACGCGTACTTCCTGGAGTTTAACCAGAACCCTAACCCAGCTATAACAACGACGGAAAATTCGACATAAAGCCATCGGATCGTGTTGGAGGGATAATAGATACACATGGCAACGCAATACACCGAGCCGATGGTGACCAAGAGCCAAATCATGGTATGTATGGATTTGGCAAACTCAGTTGTTTCAATATCCGAGTAAGGCGGCGGGCTAGATAGTGGATTCTTCCCGGCGAACCATCTTGGCATGATATTCTGAAACTCCTGCTAGATACTACTTCATTTGTTGGAAAATATCAACCTGTGACCAGCTAGACTGAAGACATCAATTCTCTGTCGTCTTCGCGTGTTAGAACCGGTGACACTGTAAATAAAGTGGTTTTCGATATGGACGGGAAGGATGACAAATCTTCCCCTTTCTACCTACCTGTCGTTCCGAAGTTGCGACATAAGATCGGTTGCCGCGGAGTTGTTCATGTGCAGAACGAAGCGGTTTGCCTGGAAAATTTTGATGGCGGGTTCTTAGTGTGCCTGCAGTTCATTTCCCCTTTCTGTCCCGTAAGCTCTTCGACATCCCAGCCTTGGTTCTTCTGTTTAGTATCTCAATCAGTGATGGTTTTATATATCAACTCAATTCCGGTTTGTTTTCCGAGATTCCTGCTGTACTTCTTTTCCCGGAGATTGTTCCAGTGCTCCATCACACCCAGACTCTTGCATCGAATGCTATCACCTTCAGGATTATAAAAAGTTTTTGAGGGTGGATCATTAGCCATTGCAGCCTCGACGAGATAGCTGTCCGCATAAAAAATATCGATCATGCCAGGCCACTCGGAACTCAGGAAATCAAGTCCTACGGCGTCTATTGCCACACCATCTTGAGAGACAAACAAACTCCCGGGCCAGTTGTTATTAAATGGATCCATTGTCCATTTCGGAGTTGGAATTCCATCCACATCCTTCGAACCATAGATTCCATCTATCATAAACAACACTGTCTTCTCGCCTAAATCTTTGTGACCAAGATAATCGACAAAGGTCATATATTTGGGTTTTCCATTTCTATCCTGATCGAAATTATCATGAAAATTCTTTCGCCAATCTTTATCAATATTGAGGGCTCCATAGTAATTTTTAGCGCACAGAGTGACGCCTTGTCCAACATGTCCTTTTAGAAGCGCCATATCAATAACATAATCGGCTTCTACAACACACTTCGCCAGTCCGCGTGCGAGTTTTCCATTATCGACCGAGTAATGAATAACATCTTCCACATATTCTGATTTCACCCTGCCGTCGGCTCCGACATTATCCACGAATACAACTTCTGGAAATTCGGAGTGACATTTATTGAAGATATTATCGGTAATGAAGCGGCTTGCGTCGAATACAGTAATATTTCTCTCGGGAACATTGGCAGCAAGAATCAAACTGCGCAGAAGCGCATAAACCAGTTGAGGTGACGCATTAATGTTATTGTTGTTTGCATGTGCGTCAGTATTGTTCTCGTTTATCTTGACGGCAATCTTCTCATCTTTACCATATCCTCTGTCGATATTCCACTTGGTTGCATTAAAATACCTGAACAGTTTGTCCCATGCTTTATTTTCCTGTGATTCGCCGGTAAGAGACGTGAGCGAAGCAATAAACATCCTGTTTACTTCTTTTTGAGAAGTGCTTTTGTCGTCCCACCAATATCCGGTAGCACCATCCCACTTGGCGACCATAGTATCATGGACCCAAACAACTCTTCCGGGAAATATTCCTCTTGCAGTGCCAATTGGCTTGTTGATGCCTAACACCATTGCAGGATTTGTTTGCGCGTACAAGACTTCTTCTTTCTGGCATAAAAGAAACAACGCCAACATAAAAAGACATGCAAATATCTTACGTTTCGTTCCCAACTGAAACCTCCTTTGTGGACCCCCACTTAACTATATTTGGCAATTAGCAACCCAAAGTTGTGCAGGATCCAAGCTGCATACAAAATGACAATGCGGACCTATGATAAATAGATGTTATATCATCACCATACGTTTATCGTTTCCTAGTTTACGAGTCAAAGTAAGACAGCTCTTTTGAAAAAACAACGCGACCTGACTGCCGCACAAGGAGTACAACTGCAAAGTCAGCGGTCCGACTTTGGTTCTAATATAACGCTGGATCGGTTTCTTTGGGGCGCGTCACCATAGATTATCTTCGAAGCCATTTGTTAATTTGAATCTGCAATGAGTCCAGATTTTCCGTCTTGAATTCTTTCCTAGTAGCATGCTCTTGCTTCAAGGTCTCAAGGCTTGCTGCGGCCTCGTCGGAGAACCTCGCGAATTTAGGAAGCTTCGCGTAAAGTTTATATCTATCCTTAAGTTCCCCAGCAAACGACGAATCAACAAGGCCAGGTACACCAACACTCATTCTCCATCCCTGTGGTGCCAAATAGTAGACAAACCCCGTGAAAATCTCTCTGAAGTTAAAGGGATTCTTGTAAGGCCAAATATCAAAGTTGGCATCACCGAAAGGTGATCCCGCAAGATCAAATCCGACGTCATCTATGCCAGTAGCCCTGAATGCTGCATCCCACTTGCCGTCCGCCGTGCAAGAAAATTGGACATCGTTGTCGGAACGTGCAGATACGAAAGAAAGGGAATTCAAGTACACATTCGCGATCTTCCCGTCATAATGCTCGAATAGAAATCGACCAACATTATTGGCTTTCACGCTAGGATTGGATTGGAACTTGTCGTTGAAAGCATGTCTGTAGTTCACTATCACAAATGCCTTCTGTCTTGATGCCCCAGAAGCCCGAATACTATCAAGTCTTTGAATAATCTGCGATGCGATCATGCTGTCCCGATCTCCTATATGTTCCCAGAGGTCCCTTAATTTCCCTTCATCCACGGCGGACCAATCAAACGGGATATCGGAAGGATAGAGATTCACCTTTTCTTCCTTTGGTGACTTTGAGTTCAGTTCGTACAGTCCATGGACAAAGTAATTGTAATTCGTATTATCCCAGAGTGGATAGAAGCTGCAACTCCGCTGAAAGTAGACCAACGCACGATTCACCGAGTCTGCGGCAAGCCCTTCCGAATGGAGAAAGGTGTTTAATTTGGGACTCAGATTACTCCCACCAATCTCAGTGAAAATACTGCCGACCGACTTCTTGAATCGAGGATCTTGAATGATGCTCAGATATAGTTCGTATTGTGTGATCTCCGTATGAACCCTTTCACAAATGATAACCATATCGTATTTGTCGAAAAGGGAGATCACATAGTCTTTCGCTGACACGTCTTGCGACTTGAGGAAGTCTACATATGGTTTTATCTCGGGATTAGTTGTCCCTTGGCTATAGATTAGTGAACTGGTGCCTACCGCTAAAAGGAAAAGGTGTTTGATCCAGCGCCGTCGGGACTTCTCTTCTTGCCGTGAACCTTTGGTTCCCATCTCAAGTGCTCTAGAATTTGTGTACCAATGACAAGTTAGTGATCCGATCAGGCATTGGCAAGATTAGAGTTGACTTTCAGTACAGTTTGCTGCTCAATATCGTGAAAGCCAATTGGTATTTTGCATCATCGGCGAACCCTTTTTCTGGTTCACATATCACGGCAAACGGCTTTTGCTCAGGCATTAAGTTTGGATTGTCATCGAGGATAACAAAGCGGAACTGTCCTTTCTGCTGTTTTAGCCATGCTTCAATTTCTTGTCCTCTTGACATCCTATTAGCAGCATTAATTGTTATTCCTCCAAGTTCTGGCGTCTTCCCGATCACCACACCATGGATACCCTTTTTGTTCAAGAGCTTTTGTAGACTTTCGAGAGTGTTCCCCAAACGCCATGTAGATGTTATTACAATATTTGCACCAGTCTTTTCCATAAGCTTATTCAGATTTCTTATCGCTTGGTCGTCCCACAAATCGGGAACCGGTTCTCCACGACGAACAACAGCCCTTCTCAGACCTTGTTTAGTCCTTAGTACCCCATCGATATCGAGAAAAACTACTCTCACAATCTTGAGATTAAATCCTATTCAAGACGAGAATGAATAACAGCGTGTCGCACCACGTCGCGTCGACTATCGAGAACTTCCCAATGAGCGCAGCACGAAGCGAACTCGATATATATAGCGTGATGCCTGCCCCGATATGCTGTCAATCGGGGTTGTGGCTTGTGTTGTTACTTGCAACTGCCCGCTTATTTCAAGAGCAAAAGTCTCTTTGTATTACAATAAGTTCCAGCCTGCAGCCGGTAGAAATACACCCCACTCGGCAAATTGCCCGCATCCAGAGTCACAGAATAGTTTCCTGTGTTCTGTCGCTCAGTGACTAGCGTCTTTACTTCTCTCCCAAGTACATCGTAAACCTTCAGAGTAACATAGCTATTAGCTGATAGTTCATAGCTGATAGTCGTCGTTGGATTAAACGGATTGGGATAATTCTGTGAAAGTGAAAACACCAGTGGCTTTTGCAATCCTTCCTTACCGTTGTTTACTCCGCTTGGTTCGGCTTTTCGTACGACAAGCGCGCTGACTTTAGCATGATCTATGATGGAGATAAAGGAAATGCTGAGTGCTCCATCGGTTACCGTAATCGGCATTGTAATATCATAAGCATAATCCGAGCCAGCAAGCTTGAATATGTCAAAATCTGAAATTACTAATGAATCTTCCACCATTACATTAAATTCTTGAGAACCGACAGATGTCCAGTAGATTTCAGCAAACTTCAAAGTCACTTCGTACTCGCCGTTCTCAATTGGAACATTGTAGAAAAAATCTCCATAACGTTCGGTCTGATACAACGTCCCATCCGATGTATTGCCTACCGCAGATGCCGTCGAATAGGCGGTTCCTCCGCTGCAGAATGATGCACCTACATCTGTAGCGTATTGAGTCCCGTCTTTTCCCTGATACGAAGGGCCTCCGGCATTCACCGCGAACACTACTTCCCCATTTCCTACTTCGAGTGTGGTGGCACTTGCCATGTTGGAATAAGCCGAAGTTCCATCATCATTGAACGCCGAAACGCGATAAGTGTACTCCGTATTCTGAAGAAGTGCCGTATGTGAAAATATTGTATCGTTGGCATCTACCGTTCCGATCACGGCGAACACACCACCAACTTTGCATTCAATGCGATAACCGACTTCATCCGTGGCGTTGTCGCGCCAAACAAGATCAATTCTGCTCGGCGAGATTGGGATTGCCTTCAACTGGTCAGGTGTCGCGGGAATTTCCGGTGCCACCGGATCGCCTGTCACACTTACTGTCAGTCCGGACGATCCAACATCGCCGGACCAGAGTATTTTCAATCTTTTTTGATATCCGGTTCCAATTCGTACAAAGGATTGTTGGACCCCGTTCACGAGCACCGACCGGACGCTATCTGCATATTTGTCTTTTATATACAGAGTATCCACATGTATTGTCTGGTCAGGTATAAAGGTGATCGATTGATTCTGCCACGACGTTCCGGTTTCGGTTGCGCTTATCGATGCCAAGCCTTCAGGTGAAATGATCAGTGCGTTTGTAAGAACGTGATTCAATTCCGGCGGAAGATTCGGTTCAAGCCACAGTTCGCCGGTCACTTTATTCCGATGGTAACCGACAAGGTCATAATAATTTCTCCAGACTACCGGAATGCTGATATACTGGCTTGCACCGCTTGGGTCGGTCGCTGCATAGTTCGGGTTTGTGACTTCCGATGGTATTCCAAGTTGTTCATTGAATACTCGATTGCGATCCGCATAATTTCGTTGATACATATCGAATTGCAGAGCGCGCCAGACGTCGGTACGACCGGTTTGCAGTGCATATCCACCAAGATGCGAAACAAGATATGTCTCCCATTCGGAATAAGATCCGCCGGAATATCCCAGTCCATTGTTCAGCGGATCATAGAAATTACTTATCGTCAAGAACAAATTATCGAGTTTGTTTGAAGGCCAGCATTGGTCCATCTTTAAGAAGTTCGAAATCCATAATCCACCGAAAATAGATTCGCAGTAATTGCCCGTTGACACCGGTAGATCAAGCCATCGCTTTGAAAAACTCGTGACAGCGGTGCTAAACGCGCTGTCATACGTCGAGGCCAAAGCGGTTTCTCCCAATTCCTGAGCCAGCGACCGCATAATTTCATAAGCAACGATCGACAGCCCTGAATTGAAAGCCTGTGAATTTCCTCCGGCATCGTAAGAGCTTAGCGAAGTCGAGAACGTGTACGGATAAGTTTTATCACCGTCAAGCACTACCTGGTTCAGGATTCTCTGTCCGGCCTTTTTAACATATGGCCAAAGCAAAGTAAGCTTCGCTTGATCCGCAGTGGAGATATAAGCCTCATAGGTGTTGATAATGAATCCACAATTCAGATCGACCCAATGATCGATGTTTCGATAATCAGAATAGTCTGTTTCGTCCCAGGCGGCAAGAGTGTAAGAACCATCGCTGCCAAAGTCGTGATGGATCTGCCCTTCAACACCAGCTGATGTCTTCTGGCATCGCGCCCAATATTCCAGCTCCTTCCATGCAATATCGGGAATAAGCTGTATGTTTATCAGACGACCATGCCACATCTGATCCATCGTCCCGTCCATCTGATACATTCCTTCGTTGTGACAATAACGCCCATCCGCTGTGTAAATGCTGTTATTGACGATATTGATGAGGGAATTAAGCGTCTGGTCGACAAGCCATGCCGGCAAATTCGATGACCTCATTCTATTCACAAATGAGAAAGCGTTCTGTTTGAACTCCAGCACATGTGACAACCCTGCGTTTGCGACATCGACGGCGTTCTTGTAAAGGTCGGTGTAGTAGTATCTCGTCGGATCAGAATTATTATACCACGCGAAAATGAAGGTGACGGTTTTTGTTTCTCCAGCAGAGATTTTGAAATCTGCTGCTACCCGGTTCGTGGTTCCGTTTATAGTATTCTCGCATATACCAGACTGAAAAAAAGCATTACCGCCGCCAACACTTACCGTGGCAGAACCGTCTTCATCGTAAACAAAGACGCATTTCTGGTGAGCACTGCTTTCGTCAGCCAAACCTTTCCCGGACTCGATGGCAGGATTCTGTCCTGTGGTTATCTGGAAAGCAATTGCAACTTCGGCGTCAGAAGTTCCAGAATTCACAAATGAGAATTCATAGAATGCACACGGAGTTGACATCGTATCGCTGTTGGAAGGAAGGAATGGAGCAAAGGCATTAAGACTGATTTTTACATTATTCACATCGTCAAAAACAACTTGATGCGTTGGGAAAACAGCATCATCCATAATCCGCCCAGAAGAATCATGCGCAGCTTTGAGACAACTAATGGTCTGAATCACTCCGTCTCTAATTGCGAAGAGCTGAAATTGTGCACCGGCAAGAGTCTGATAATCTCCATATCGCGTTGGGGTTTGATCATTAAAGAAGAAAGTGCCGTTCGATGCCCAAAACTTCACCGCGCCGGTTCCGAGTCCACCCAAAGGAGTCCCCGTAGTTCCATCGACAGTAGCGTAAAGAGGCAAAGCACAAAGACAAGGATTAAGGACTAACAATATCCAAAACAGCAGTCTTCTCATCTCCGCCCTCATTTTCTGTGCTTTACAGCTTCTGGAAATATTCGTGATCACCACCTTGTATCGCCGACGTCTTCCTTCTAATTGTTGATTCAAAGATAGTATCAAATGATATCGAGAAAAAGACGAGTGGTTTTGACAAACTAAATGTCCGCGGGTTCATATCACTGAAAAACCCCTATGACCGCCTGACTTCCGAAACGAGACGTATGATTTGCAAATCGGTTCTCGTCCATGATATACATTGAGCGCCTGTCCCTTTGGGAGGTGTTGTGGTTCGTGGTAGTTACAGTTCTCTATTCATTTCAAGAGCAAAAGTTTCTTTGTTACACTGTAAGCTCCCGCCTGTAGTCTATAGAAGTAGACTCCGCTGGCAAGTCGGTTCCCGTCTAATGTGACTTTGTAGTCTCCTGCGTTCTTCTGTTCATCAACAAGCGTCACCAATTCTCTACTGAGAAGATCATAAACTTTCAAGGTGACATGGCAATTAGTCGATAGCTCATAGCTGATAGTTGTCGTTGGATTAAACGGATCTGGATAGTTCTGTTCCAGGTCGTCGGTAAGTGGGACGGCATTATTTTGGCCGGAGGAAACGGCTGATGCACTGCTAGACCAATTGTACGCATCGAAGCTTCCGAACGGCTGGAGTGTTCCACCATCAGCGGATTCCAAAGTACCACTGTTGTACGATATTCGAAGCAGCGTCCTTTGTACCGAACAGGGTTTTGTCCAAAGCCAGAACCATAGTCGTGCTGTCATGAGTCTTCAATGACGCACCGACCGCCGTTGTTAGTATTTTGCCGTTTCGTAGTATGTTGAATTGATAAGATTCGGAAGATGGATCTTTCATCGGCTTGCTGAACGTCAATTCCATGTGTGCCCCGTCCGACGTAACTATTGACGACAGACAAACGGGAGCCGATCCAAGAGGAGAGTCCGCAAGTGACTGGATCCCGGAGCCATAAGCAAAGAGGGGGAAATAGCTGCTGTCACCGACATTTATGGGAATCTGCGAGTTGCTCTTCGGCCATGTTCTCGAAAGCACTCCTCTCGGCTGATAATCCCCGAACAAAATATCCGAGACTCCCTCGCCCTCCGTTCCCGGCAGCCACGCTGCAAAAATGGCGTCGCAGTAGTGAAGCACCGGCGCAAGGATCAGAGGTCTGCCCGAGACCAGAATCAGTACAACAGGAGCACCGTAGTTCTTCATCTTCTTAACCAACGCCACTTGACTCGAATAAAGGTCCAAATTCGACCTATCTCCCATAAACTCCGCATACGGTATCTCACCGATTATGATTATGAAATAAGCAGCGGATGTGTCTGCAAAATTTCCTGTTTTGGAGAAAACGATTGAATCGCCTGGTGCTGCGGCCTGAATTCCTTGCAGAATTGTCGTGCCCGCCGTGATATTCCCGCTTGCCCCCTGCCAGCTCATCGTCCATCCTCCGCACTGGTATCCAAGATCGTCTGCATTGTCGCCTGCTACCAATATTCTTGCGCCGGTCTTTGGCAGGGGAAGAATTCCATCTTTCTTTTTTAAAAGCACCATGGACTCCCGCACAGCTTGGCGGGCAATTGCACGGTGATCCGCTGAGCCTACCGTTGAAAGCAGAGATCTATTTGCATACGGATGCTCAAAAAGACCGAGCCGGAACTTCTGTTTTAGAATTCTCTTCACTGCATCGTCAATCCGGTCGATTGGTATAGCTCCCTGGTTAATCAAACTTCTAATAGTGTCGATATAAGTGCGATGATTAAATGCACCGTAGTTTGACATCATCGCCATATCTTCACCTGAGTTGATGGAATGTTTAATAGCAGCTCCATATAGTATTTGACTTGGAAAGGGGACAGTGGGATCACCGGCATACAAGAAGCTGTTCGCGTCTGAAACGACAAGTCCGTTGAATCCAAGTTCCTGTTTCAACAGTGTGTCTTCCAGGAAAGGATACCCGTTGATATGGACACCGTTCCACTGGTTCTGAGCTATCATGACAGAGCCAACATTCTGTTCAATGGCAGACAGGTACCCCGGCAGATGAATTGTCCGCAGTGTTTGCTCATTGCACACGGTATTTCCATTGGTAACTCCGCCGGCAGTCCCTCCGTCTCCGATAAAATGTTTAGCGCAAGCAAGCACATCCACGTTTTTAGCCGACGTGTCACCCTGAAAACCGCGCACCGCTGCCGCAGCCATCTCATTCACTAAGTTTGGATCTTCTCCAAAGGATTCGTAGGTGCGGCCCCATCTTTCATCTCTCGCCACCGCTACTACAGGTGCAAAAGTCCAATCAAGTCCCGTGGCCTTCATCTCTGTCGCTGTGGTCCGTTCTAGCTGTTCGACAAGCACCGTATCTCTGGTGCACCCTATCCCGATGTTGTGCGGAAATATTGTCGCCCCGTCCACTGCCCCGAATCCATGAACCGCATCGATACCGAAAAGAAGAGGAATTTTCAACCGGGTTTGTAAGGCATAAGACTGAAGTGAATCGTGAAGATCAGCCCAGGCCTGAGGCGTCCTCCCGGCAGGGGCATTGTCGGCGTAAGCAAGAACCGCCCCGAGATAGTGGGACGCAATATCAGAGGGCGTGGCGATATTCGGATAATTCATAAGTACCAATTGGCCAATTTTTTCATCCAATGTCATTCTTCCGATCAAATCATCGACCCTCTGCTCAATGGATAGGGTCGTGTCCTGGTATGGAAAAGTTTGCGCCGTCAGATTGCTTGCAAATGTAAATGTGAGATAGACAATGAAAAGAGTAATTATTTGTTTCATAATAGGGTTCTCTCTTTGGGTGAATTCACGACCACGGACCTCATTCCTGCTGCAAGAATATAGCCCCCGTTAGTTTGATTGTCAACTTTTTGGACAATAGGCATGTCCTTGTTGTTTTAAATCTCGGCGTCGTTGAATTAGGTCTCTACGCACATACTCGCATGCATGGTTCTCAGAAATAGTTACTTAGCATATCTTTCTTGTAGTAGCCCTAATGGTTTGTGAACCTCGTGCGGACCCGCATTATCTATCCATCACGAACCATCACAGAAAATCCTCAAGCTCACCCCGAATAGGCATTGGAATAGATGTGATGGCAGTGATAGCTGTTTCCAGCATAGGTACTGTAGGTGACAGTCAGGCGCTCTAATCCAACCACACTACAATGCTATGATGGCACAGTGATTTAGTTTCCCTTGCGGGAATCACCAAGCTCAGAGGTCCGCCTGAAGAGCCTTCATCCCAAACACGCGCGCCGCTGCTACGCAAACAAGTGCGACCAATCCTAAGACCCAAACTCCAGACAGATCAACGGGAAGGTTCACTCGATAACTGAAATAAGAGAATGTCCGATTGAACACAACTGCGCTCAATATCGCCATCACTCCAATTGAGACGAGAAGCGAGATCGTCGCCCCATGTGAAGATGAAATCCGAACCGGACTCTTCTCCTTGTAATCAACGAATGCACCTCCAAATACCATCACAATCGACGGAAATATTATTCCACCCGCAAACCCGTACACCATGCTGGTCGGAATCAATCCGCGGAAATTTCTGAACGGCGACGGAGCTGCATATCCGAGGATGACACCGATCAGCGATGAAATGATAATGCTTGGCAAAAGCTTGGAATAGAAAATCCGTTCCAGGTCAAGCGGCGAGGACCGTAACTGCCAAAAGCTCTCACCTTCGAGACTTAGCATCGGAAATACAAATCTAACTGCCAGCGAAACGATTAGAAAACTGTTGAACCCGAATATCAAAGTGAACGCCGAAGTAATTATGAAAGTATCCGGCAGATAGATTCTCATCGCAAATAGATTGAAGAGAAATATTCCTATCAAGATAATCATAATGGAAAAATGAAAAGTCTGGCTTGGTTCGCGAATAAAAAGGAGCAAGTCTCTCCGCAATAGCGATACAGAATGTCTCCTGAAAAAAACCCCTGAAATGGATTCTCCGGACATTCGGACACCGGAATTCACTTCGGCATCAACTGCCAGCTTAGATTTTCTCACCTTTCTTTCGAACAGTTTATGCCGGGCGATCCAGAAAGCATCCTGGTAATACTTATCTGCGAGCTTGATCATCAAGACGAACAAACCCGCGGCAATTCCGCAAACGATCATGGCGGAGGCGACAGCTCCCGCAAGATTTCCCGTATTCACAAAATAAAAGAAGTTTGCCGACCAAAAACTGGGCGCAAAATAATCGGGTTTCGGATCGAGCGCTCCCAGATACCTGTCGATGTGCGGATAATATTTCATGACATCGTTGAATAGCTTGAACGGGTTGTTGAGGTTTATGTAGAAATATGTTCCACCGGCATAGAAAGCTGTCACAACCAGGACCGCTACCCTAATTGAAATCCTGGTTGAAAATTTTAATACGAGCAACAAGATAATTGCGCCGATACATGCGGCGGAAAGTATCAGGGGAAAGATGGCGAGAACAATTCCGAGTAATCCTGCTAACACGTTGTGGAAATATGCAGCGTAGCCCGCAACAGCGGCGATGATGAGCACCATCATCAGCGCAGAACTATAAAGAAATGAATCGAGGAACCTCGAGACGAAAATCTCAACCGATTTGATCGGAAGTGTGTGAAGGAATTCGGCCTCCTTATTTCTAAAAATCGTCCCAAACGCAACGAGAGTATTTGCTACGCTGATGATAGCAAAGAAAACGAACAAGCCAAGTGCGAGGAGCCTGTGGTAAAGAAAGAGGCCGAGTTTGGCATCCTTTATAATGTACCCTGTTGAAAACTTCACGACGATGAACGTAAGATAGGCGAAGATCGAAAAGGTTACCACGGAAAATACCGACCTGATCAGATGGCGGCTTATCCGGTCTCCCCCTTCCAGGTAAAGGAGACGCAACTTGGTCTTTATCAGTTCGCCTAACATTTTCGCTTTACGAACTCAATTCCATGTATCTTTGCTCGAGGTGCTCGGGACCATCGCCTGAAAATTCCCGCATTGTGCCTTCGAATACGAGTCTGCCCGCGCGAATAATCCCGATGCGAGTGCAAATATCCTTTGCAAGGGACAGTTGATGAGTCGTCAAGAAAACAGCCGTCCCTTTTTGCGCTACAAGCCTGATTTGTGTTTTAAATGTCTCCGCACCTCGCGGGTCGAGCCCAACCATCGGTTCATCGATAACAATCAGCTTCGGCTTGTGCATGAAGGCCGCGGTCAATATGAGCCGCTGTCTCATCCCCTGGGAATAATCTTCAATCCTTTTGCTTAGCCACGGCAGCACCTCGAAAATCTCCGAGGCTTCCAACGCCATTGCGATCGTATCTTCTTTACTCATCTCATACAAGCGCGCGACAAAAGATAGAAATTCCTGTCCGGTCAACTTTTCATAGAGAAACGGCTGGTCGGGAACATAAGAAAGATACTTCTTCGCCTCCCGGGGGAACTGATGCGCATCGATGCCGTTTATCTTCACGGTGCCGGAAGTCGGTTTTAGAAGAGTCCCGATCATCTTTATTGTCGTGGTTTTTCCCGCACCATTCGGACCGAGGAACCCATAAATATCTCCCACTTCGACCTTGAGCGATAGATTTTCAACAGCAGTAAACGAGCCGAATTTCTTCGACAATGAATCCAGTTCCAGCATCGAATATGAGCTTTCCATCTTATTTTTGTTTGAACACCAATCTTATAGGCACGCCTGCGAATCTAAATTTCTCTCTGATTCTGTTCTCTAAATATCTCCGATAGGTTATCGACACCTCTTCGGGCAAATTTGTGAAGAATGCAAAGGTGGGGAGTTTGCTCTCGACTTGCGTTATATACTTAATCCTTATCTCCTTGCCTGTCCTCGAAAACGGTGGAGTCGTTTCAATTAATGGTAAAAGGTAATCATTCAGTTCACTTGTTTTTATCTTCGACTTCGCCGATTCTTGAACCTCAAGAGCTCTCGAAAGGAGCTTGTGGACTCGCTGTTTTTGCAAAACTGAAATAAAAATCATGGGGACAAAATCGTAAAGCCGAAGGCGGGACTTAATCGCTGATTCGTATTCAGCAACGCTGAAATTTTTCTTGTCGATCAAGTCCCATTTGTTGACGCCGATGACCGTCGGTTTTCCCTGCTCGATGACATATTCCACGATTTGAAGATCTTGTTTCTCTACACCGATGGGAGCGTCGAACAAGACTATTGCAACATCGCACCGGTCCACGGACTGGAAGGTTCGCAACGCGCTGAAGAATTCCACCGACTCTTTTATCTTGCTTTTTTTCCGGAGACCGGCAGTGTCGATGAGGGTAATTTCCTGATCCTGAAATTTCAAATGAGAATCTACGGAATCCCGGGTTGTTCCCGGAACGTCTGTGACTATCGAACGGTTCTCGCCGAGCAGCAAATTCACAAAAGACGATTTACCCACATTTGGCTTGCCGATGACTGCCACTTTTTTTCCTGACCCGGTTTCATCTGCGGTTTCCCCCTCGGGCAAAAGTCTTATTAACTGGTCCAGGAGATCGCCGGTACTCCTGCCAAGCTGCGCGGAAATTCCCATCACATTTTCAAAACCAAGTTCGAAGAATTGCCCGATATTTCTTTCGTGCTTCGCATCGTCAACCTTGTTGACAGCGAGGAGGACCTGCTTGCTCCTTTTCCTGAGAATAGTCGAAAGCTCCTTATCGACCGGATGAACACCGGTCGATCCATCAACGACAAGCACGATGGCATCGGCTTCATCAACGGCATACTGCGCCTGTTCCCTGATAGCCTGCTCGAAAATGTTCTTTGAGTCCGGCACGAACCCGCCGGTATCTATGATGGTAAATTTCTTTCCACGCCACTCGAAAGTCCCATAATTCCTATCGCGCGTAACCCCCGGTTTCGTGATCGACGATCGCCGGTCTTCCACCGACCAGACGATTGAACAACGTCGACTTTCCGACATTTGGTCTACCGACGATCGCTATGGTATTCATTGTTTTGAAAAACTCCAAGCTCCAAACACCAAGTTCCAATTCCCGAGGGACAGATAATACCATCGAACATTGGAAACACTCTCATTGCGTAAAGACTTCGACACCTTTGTTGACCGGTTCAAGGATTACCGTCTGCCAATCGAGCTTTAAGTCTTCAATCAGTTTCTTAAACGAGCTTTGGACTTTGTCGTATCCGTTGAGTGAAAACGCTATGCAGCTGCTTCCCGCTCCACTAATGGCAAATGCGAGCGCCCCATTTTCAAGAGCGACCTTTTCGAAATCCTCAAAGTGCGGGATAAGTGTCTTCCTGTGTTTTTCATGCAGCTCATCGTGGATGGCATACCGGAGCATTTCATAATCTCCCGCGGCAAATGCTGCCACCAAGAGCGAGCTGTGTTGAACGTTAGATACCGCCTCGTGAAGTGCGACCGTTACCGGAAGCATTTTCCTTGCAGCGCTTGTCCTCACTCTTGTATCGGGAAGTATCGCAACAAATTTCAGTGTATCATTGACAGGGATTTTTATGTGCGAGTACTTTCCGTTCATGCCTTGTGCGTTGACGATAAGCCCGCCGAACAGGGCCGCACTCACATTGTCCGGGTGGCCTTCGATACCTATTGCAATATTGTAGATTTCCTCGAAACTCCGTTTCCTGGGAAGAAGCTCATTGCCGAGGATCAGTCCGCCGATAATGGCAGCGCCGCTGGCTCCAAATCCCCCGCAATAAGGAATCTCATTTTGAATGTCCAACTTTAGTTTCGGAACCTCGCCGAGAATTTCTCTCAAAGCGTTAAATGTCAAATTCGATTCGCCAGTTGGAATCCGGTCGGCACCCTCGCCGGATATTTTGATCGAGAAATCCGCTGATGGCTCAACTTTAATTGTGAGATATTTATTTACCGCGAGTCCAAGCGTGTCGAACCCCGGGCCTAAGTTCGATGTCGATGCCGGGACAACTATTTTCAATAATCCTGTGGACAGAAAAAACTCCTTTTGCCGTTCGTTTATTAATAATATCTAAGGCATGACGCTGAAAGCGCTCGTATAAAATATAATCCATGGAGCGGAGATTTTATAAGGAATATTGCATCGAGAGGATTTCTTCCGGGGGGAGAATGGTTTTTCTTCCCATGCCCCTCATTCTAACTTGTTTTTTGCTTACACTCCAAAACTATTTTTACGCCCGAGCTTGTTCCAATTCGCGTAGCTCCGCTTTCTATCATGCGAATCGCGTCATCGTAACTTCTTACGCCGCCCGACGCCTTCACGCCCATTTTGGTCCCGACAACTCTTCTCATCAAAGCGACATCCGCCGCAGTTGCTCCGCTCTTGCTGAAACCCGTGGAGGTTTTCACGAAATCAGCTCCGGCGCTCTTCGCAAGAAGACATGCTTTCTCTTTTTCTTCATCAGATAATAAGCAGGTCTCAATTATCACTTTCACAGTCGCCCTTTTCGAATGAGCAAGTTCGGCAATTTCTTTAATCTCATTTTCGACGTAGCCGTAATCTCGTGACTTCAGTCTCCCGATATTGATGACCATATCGATTTCCTGTGCACCGTTTGCTATAGCTTCTTCAGCTTCGGAAACTTTCGACTTCGTGGTCGTTGCACCGAGCGGAAAACCGATAACCGCACAGACTTTCACGTTTGAACCGTCAAGTTTTTCCTTTGCAAGTCTGACGTAGGACGGATTTATGCAGACGCTCGCAAAGCTAAACTCAATTGCTTCCTTACAGATTTGCTCAATTTCCGAAGGCGTCGCCTCTGGCTTAAGCAGGGTGTGATCGATCTTCAATGCTAATTCTTTTGCCGGAATTCCTGGTTCATTATTCATCTTCACTACTCACCATTTTGTTTTGAGATTGGTTGACGACTGACCCCATGAGTTCAATTCGAGGCTGTCCCAAAAGAAGGACATTGTCATTGCGAAGAACCCCGCCTTTCGCGGGGCTCGCAAAGACAGGTACTTTCTGGTCAGCCCCGGACTTCAATTCTGAGGTCTGAAATTTCTTGCCTGATGAAAAGTGCACAAACTCGTGCCGGATTTTTTCAACTAAATTCCTGCATCGATAGAAGTCAGCATCATGTTAGAAGTCTCCCTTGCGAAAATGGCGTCACGTCCCCCATTCACATAATCTTCCAGGAGGACCAAAGAGGCGATTTTGGGGATCTCAACCATGATGCACGGGAAACCGTGTATTAAAATCGCCTCCCTTATCAGGGGACGGGACGTTTCCGACAAGAATTTGTCGGAACCATTTTCGCGGGACGCCATTTTTCCCGCTCCGACATGATAGTTCGATACAATGATGCGGGATGGCGCAAGGCGCTCACTTTTGGTTCGTTTAATTGTCGTCGTGCAGAAAGATTGGAATCTCCTCATCTCCGTACATGTATTTGTGCGATTCCGATTCTTTTGGGCGAGCAAAAGAAAATGAACACACTTAATATCGGCACAGTAAAAACAAGGAGTAAGCATATTGCCGGAATAACGTTCTTTCTTTTGCCTTGATGCAAAAGAAAGAACCGAAGAAAAAATCAAGGCTGGAGAAAAACTGGCTAAAAATTTCTCCGCGGAGCTAAAACAAATAAAACACATTACATTTCCACAAATCAGAGGAAACCAATATTTGTTTTGCCGCTCCCTCATTATAGTTATGATTGATGATGCGGTATCCCGCAACGCGGCACTTAACGCTCCGCTCCGAAATTTTCTTAACGCCATTTTTTCTCAGGCCAACTTAACGCTTTAGCCGTTATCTGTCTTGACTTTGGCTTCGCAACGCCGCGAACCTTCATGATATACGCAGAGCCCTCTATGGTCAAAAAGTCTCCGCTATCAAAACTCAATGACACAAGCTATCTGAAAATTAGTTTATCAAGAATAAACTTGTCCGAAACTGACAGACTATCAGAAGCCGGCGCAGCAACATATTCCGCAGAATCCGGCTCGGAAGAAAAAATGCCGAACATCGGCACCGCCATGGCATCGCCGAAGTTAAGCGGATCGAGCCCGAGAGCTAACTCTATGGTTCGAATCATGCTGAGCTGATCGTAACGGTCGTTGACCACGGAGTTCCGTTTCACGAAAGGACCAGCAACAAGCGCTTCCGTCCTCGTTGCATCGACATGGTCGGGACCATTTTGCGCATCGTCTTCTTCAACAAGTATCAGGCTGTTCTTCCAAATCGGACTTTTGGCAATCGTCTGTACCATCAAACCCAGAGCTATGTCATTCTGTGCCACAAGTTGATAAGGATTTTGATAACTCGAACTTGTCCCGCCGGTATGATCATTGGGGAGCCAGATATATTCGAACGGCACAACCTTTCCCGACTTCAATTGCTGTTCGAAATCAGCCTTCCACGCCTCGAAGCGCCGGAGATCGGAGTACCAGAGGTCCCACGTGTAATAATTAAGAGAATAGTGGTACAGAAACTCCGCGAACGCTTTTTTGAAACCAACGTGTTTTCGCAGCGCGTCATGAAGAGTGCTGTCGCCGGTGAAGATTGCCGAGATGCCTTTCGTGAATACATCGTCGTCGAGAAGTCTAAGTGCGTCCTTTCTGTTGTTCGCTTTCCCATAGAACGTTTGCACGAACTCGCTGAATTCCTGGCCTCTGTCCTCTTTCGCGGCAAGCTCCATGCTGCTAGCGTAGAACTTTTTCGCGATGGCGCTGTTGGCTCCAAAAAATTTCTCAATAGTCCTATAAGAGGCAGTCATGAGATAATAAGGCTCGCCATAGATTTTGTAATCGACTTTTTTGGCATCGAGCGCATCCCAAATGTACGTCTTCGAGAAGACGGTAGGGACAGTGCCAAATGGGTACCCATTATACCTGTCACTGTATTCCATGTTGGCAACCCACTCAAGAAACGGACTTGCATAGCCGCTTGTCGTGAAGCTGTGTCCAAGCACGCTTACCTCGCCATCTGCGAAATAATTGTCCAGCGTGACAAAATCTTCCGCCAACTTGTGCACGTTTGGACTAATAGACCTTCCAAAAATTGTCAGGCTCGAATCGCCGTTTCCCCGCCCGAGATCTCCAAGCACCTGATCGTAAGTTCGATTCTCTTTTATGATGTAAAAAATATGCTCGATCGGAAGCTTCATTCCTTGCTGCAGACCGTAGATCGGGGAACCGTTTTCGACTTGCCTCGTCCACTCGGGTAAATTCCTTTCTATAGAATTTTCCCGAACGATTCCTGCAGCCCCTTTTAGAAGGGTGAGGATGTAGTCCGGACGACGATCGTCCGTGATGGGAGATGGTCCATGCGGGTTGGGACGTCTCGGAAATATTCCCTTGGCGCTAAGAGAGAATAGGTTTCCGTCGCCCACAAGAACTTTAGTCGTGTACCATCCTGTCGGAATGTAGCCGAGGAGTTTGCCGCTTGTCAACTGATAGACTGCAATAGCGTTGAGTGTCGCCTCGCTCACATATAGTTTTCCGCCGCTGATCGCACATGAAGTCGGGGAAACGCCGGACTCATATCCTTTCCTTCCGACAATGATCCTGCGAACAATCTTGTCGGTCTTGGTTTCAATCACCGAGATGTCATCGGACGTCGTGTTCACTACATAAATGTAGTCTCCGTCAGCCGTCATGCTTGCAGGCGCAGTTCCAACTTTCAGGGATTTCAGTTCACGAAATTGCGAGTCATAAACGTTGATTTTGTTCTCCCCCAACACGCTCACGTAAAATTTCCCGTTTACAAATTCCACGGCATAGGGAAAATAGCCGACTACGGCCTCTCTCTCGACCCTTCCGTTCATGAGATTTAGCAGCGCAATCTTCCCCTTCGCGTAATGTCCTCTGCCGAACGGATCGCGTCGTGTTTTGGTTGAATCGGTAGTAACGAGATACAGGACTGCGATATGCTGAGAATCAACCGGTGCAAGTCCCGCCGCGTAATCGCCGACCTTATACTCACGCTCGAACTTGAACTTCTTGTTAGTCACGTAGACTTTGGAGTCGAATCCGCCGCTGACGTACAGGTTTCCGTCCACTCCAACCACTGCGCATGGGAAAATGGAATTGAGTTTTTCCGTATCAGTGATTTCCCCACTTGCGGGATCGATCACCGACACCTCTTGCGGCTCGTTGTAGTAATATCCGGTGTTCAGCACGACCAGTTTTCCGTTGAACATAACTGCCTCGTAGGGAAGCCGCCCGACCTGAACCTGCATTCCCGCAGGCTGGATTTTCCAACCGGTCGGGAGAGACACAACATCCTGCGAATCGCTTCCATTCATCATGGCACGATATTTCTCTTGTGCCTTTGCGACATAGTCTTCCACGGATTCGTACGGAGTTCCTTTGGCAAATTCCCACAACTGGCGATTGAGAACCTGTTCACTTCCCGGCTCGTCGAATTCCATGTCGTCCTTATCCTGAGCACAAGCAGCCGCAACCCAGATGAAAAAGCACGTGAACAAATACAAAGCAAAGATAGGATTACGGTTCTTTTTAATCACTCTCGGTTCCCATTTATTATTTTGGTGGTGTCTCAGTTTCATTCTTTCTTTCTACAGCTAGTCCGAAGCAAGGTATTTCCCGCTGATCACGCAAATTTTCGCGGATATTGTTTCTGCGTCTATCGTTCGACTGAGCCTTCGGCGTGAGCCTCAGTCGAACGCTCACGACGGAGTCTGCGCCATCTGCGGGAAACAAAATCTCGTCTCAAACTGATGCACTGCCATTATTTTATCCCACTTGACGAGAATGGTATTCAATTATCGTTTAGTGTGTGTTGATTCAAAATTAGCCTTTTGTTAAGGAAAATGGATGGTTCGAATCCATTTAATTAGTAAATATAGCTCGAGGATGGGAAAGGAATAAGAGGATGGTGGTGCCCCGACTACTTTTTCTCTGGACGGCAAATTGAGCTTTGAGAAAAGTCCTCTTTCGTAACTTATCATTTCTTTTTGGGTTTTTTAGTCGACCCTTCTCATGAATTTAAACCGACCAAACCACACTCCTTCCCACCAACGCCAATCCTCATGGTTTTTCAATTCCAAAGGCGATATTCTTTTCCTCTTAGCAAATCTCTTAAGCGCCTCAGTTTTGTTGGGAGCTTTGATGATTTCGGAGCTCTACTCGCTTGTTTCGCAATAGTAGTACTTACACTGGATTTCATGTTTTCTCATGACGTACCCCCCAATAGATTTTGCGCTTCAAGCATCAAAGATTCCCCGAAGGGGTCCTTCTGCCGAAGGCATTCCTTCGGAAGGACAAGCCCGGAATAATTCCGCCTCAGGTATCATGGTTTGGATGAACCATGAGCCGAATGATCTTTGAGATGGTCTCTAACAACCTTCACATTTGCCTGTCTAAAAGCAAGCTCATCCGGTCTTGGCAAGAAGTCCTTTACGACTTCAACTTTGCCAATCTTTTCATTTGTGTATCTTATTTTCTTTTTCATTTCCTCTCCTGATGAGATCCTCCGAAAGGAGTCCTTCTCGAAGAGTCCCTCGGACGGAGATTCTGACAATATCCCACACCTTACTTTTACTCTCTAATATAGATATGGCTTTTCAACCATACAAATCACCCCATCTAAAGGTGATGCCTCAGTTTCAATTTTCGAGCTACCGGAAGATATTCGTTTCCCGCTGATCGCGCCTGACTGCGCGAAACGCTTCGTGCAGGCAGGCAGATTTTCACAGATATGTCTTCAGCGTTCATCGTTCAACTGAGCCTTCGGCGTGAGCCTCAGTCGAACGCTCACGACGAAGTCTGCGAAATCTGCGGGAGAATCCAAACTGAGCCACTACCCATCCAAAAGCAAAGGGCGGCCAAAACTGACCGCCCTGCTAAATCCTGTTTAACCTTCGATCCGCGTGATCCGCGGTTTACATCGCCGCTTTCGGTGGCGCAGGCTGATCAGGCGAACCCGCATTGCGAATCGGGAAGTAAATCAAAACCAGAGCAAGGACGCAGGAACACAAGGAGGCTGACTCCGAAACTCGGAACGGCAAAAATCGAAATCCACTTGATGTTGTAGAACGCAAGCCCCGCGAACACCAGCCCGCATAAGGCTTCTCCTGCAATCAGGCCGGACGATAGAAGAATTCCGGTGTTTTCAACTCTGCCTGTCTGAGCTTCGTTGCACTTGCGAGCCTTCGCAATCAGATCGACTATTCCTCGTATCAATCCGCCGACGAATATCGCGGCGACGGTTCCGAACGGCAAATACATTCCGACAAATACCAGCATCGGGCTTTTTACGCCACTGATGATGAATCCGAACGCCATCAGGATTCCGACGATGATTAGCGGCCATGCCATGTGTCCGCCGACGATTCCCTGCGCAAGCGCAGCCATCATCCCAGCCTGCGGAGCCGGCAGATTTCGCCCGCCGAAACCGATTCCGCCCTGGTTGATGTCGCCCTGGTTCAAAATCATAAGCGGAATAAACATGACCGCCGAACCGGCAAAAACTCCGATCAAATCGCCGACCTGCATCTTCCATGGTGTACCACCAAGTATATGTCCGACTTTCAAATCCTGCAGCATCTCGCCCGCAACTGCGGCGGCAACGCAAACAACGGCGGCAACTCCGAGGACTGCGGCAACTCCGGCAACGCCGGTCTGCCCGAGCACCACCATGAGAATCGCAGCGATCAGCAATGTGGAAATGGTCAGTCCGCTCACGGGATTGTTGCTCGAGCCGATTATTCCGACCAAATATCCCGAAACCGCGGCGAAGAAGAATCCTGTTACCAGCATGACAACCGTTGCCGTGAGAGCGGCTCCGACGTTTTGCGCAAAGTAATTGTATATGAAGAAAGTTGCGATGCCCGCAAGAAGAATTCCGCCGCCGACATACCTGAAGTCCATGTCGCGTTCCGTTCTGATCTCGACTTTTCCACCAGCGGCAGCCCTTTTAACGTCGCCAATAGCCCTGCCGAGACCGACGCTCAGACTTTTTCTCATTTTGTAAAGAGTGTATGCCGCGCTGAATAGCATTCCGCCGATTGCAATCGGGCGAACAAGGGTCAGCCAAACCGAATAGCTAAGTGCGATCCATGCGTCCTGCGAGGCATCAACGGGAAGTGCATTTGGTCCGACAAAGTAAAGAAGAAGCGGCACAAAAAGTCCCCAGCTCAAAACTCCGCCGGCGAAGTTCAAAGCGGAAAGGCGCAATCCGATGATATAGCCGACACCGACATAAGCCGGACTGACACCGGGAGTCGTGATAAGCGTGCCGCCACCCGATTGGATTGTGGATGTTCCAGTTCCCGTTCTTGAGCGACAACGAGAGAGGCGTGAACTTGATAAACCTTTCCCACGCAGCGGCGAAGAAGTTGAGCTGTCCGAGTGCCTGAATTGCGGCTCCGAGTCCCATCGCACTGAACAGATACATAGCGCCTGTTCCGCCGGATCTACCGGCCTTGTGGATTTCCGACGCCGCAACGGATTCCGGAAATGGAAGCTCCTTGTCCTCGACCATGACGCGTCTCAGAACCGTGACGAACAAAATGCCGACAACGCTCCCGACAAACATGATCGCCGTCGCTTCCAGATAATGAGAACTATCGAATTGCTTCCAGATACCTGCGATATAAAATGCCGGAATCGTGAATACTGCTCCGGCTGCGATCGATTCGCCGATTGCGCCGACAGTTCTGGCAAAGTTTTCTTCAAGCAGACTCCCCTTCATTATCCTGAGCACCGCCATTCCAATGACAGCCGCCGGATAAGTGGCGGCAATGGTCATTCCTGCTTTCAAACCCAGATAGGCGTTTGCCGCACCGAGGATAACGCACATTACCAGACCGAGCAGCAGCGCTCTTAGAGTGAATTCCCTCATTGTGGTTTCGGCAGGCACAAAGGATTGCGTGCCGGAACCTGATCGAACCTCTTCAGCCATTAGTAGCTCCGTTTTTATTTGTGAGAAAATGATCGCCTGCAGCGCCATGGCGCGTATCATTATCCCGGAATATGTAAAAGAAAAAGCTCGCACACAGATACCACGGATTCCTACGGATTTCTCCCGAAGGGATCACTTCGTGACACCGATTTCTTGTCCCGTTTTGTTCTTGATCCGCGAAAATCAGTCCCGTTCTCGCGCCCAATTATATCAAAATAGGATATGCGGGATGGCGCATGGCGCTCACGTGCCATCTCCCGCTCCGACATCTGATTTATTTAATGGTGCGGGATGCCGCAAGGCGGCAAGCGTGCTAAATCTTTTAATGCATGATTCTGGATGATTGAATAGCTTTGCGCCAGTTGTTCGCCCCTTTGGAAATGAGTCGAGGCGGGATACTTTATACTTGTAATTCAAAATCTTATTTGTTTTGTGCCTGCAAAGCGCTTCGGCACACAGGTGAGAATATAAAAGCAATGACCGGTAATTTCAATCACAGAGCTAATATGTAGAAAGCTCCAAACTCCAAATTCTAAGCTCCAAATGCCGCCTACGGCATCTCCCGCTCGATTATTCTATACAAGATGCGGATCCCGCTTCGCGGTGACCGACATACAAATATTTTTGACGGGGCAAGCTCCAACTTCCAATGATCAAAAAGAAAGATCTTTCCCTGAACTCTTCCGTTTTGAAATTTATCTCTTTGGAATTTGTCCCGCTCAATATTTTGTATGTGGAATGCGGGATGGCTCCAAGGGCGCGCATTTGGAATTTGCAAGTTGTGATTTGGACCTTGTCATTGGAATTATACCTTTTAGAATCATCGGCGCAATAGAATGCATGTCAAGCATCGATTGACTGGAAGATGCAACGGAAGGTTTCGGATTGAGAACCCTGCCGGAATGAGGATGAACACCGCTGAAAGATTCTTTCGGAAAGCTTACGCCCCAACCTATGTCATTGACTACTCCGTACGACATAAAGATGCTATAACCATAGTCGAGCAAATCTTCTTCGATTGTGGAGGGACCCCTGGCGAGCCAGTACACTAAGTCGTTTCCAGCGACGGCTACATTGCCGCTTGCGATCACCTGGTTGGACTCAATTCCGGGGCAATTTGTAAACGTGCCAAATGAGAGAATGATTGTAGATGTATCAACGAGAGTCTCGTCATTAATCAAGCTGTAGCTCACACCATCAAAGGAGAATGTAGTCTGCAGCGCATAGGTTTGGTTTCCGACCAAGGTATCGGGCAGCGATGGAAGCGGCGCGTCAAAAATGATCGTGTTCTGACCGTAGACTTGAGGGAGTTGGAAGCCGCAGTAACCCAGAGAGTCGTAGAAATACTCATTGCCGTAGGCGTCAAGGATGGTAATATAGGTTATTCCATTTATCGTTGTGTCCTGATAGAACGCCTCCCATGAGCTGTCCGACCAAACCTTGTAATATGTAGAATCGAGAACCTCGCCATATCCATCGAGCGACATCGAACCTGAAAAGGTGGGCTGCGTGGGGCCCGGTTGGTTGCATGCGCAGAAGATCATTGAGAAGAGCAACGAACAGACAATCCGTTTCATAATATTTCCAGCCAAAATCCTTTCGCAGAAACATTAGGAATTGTCCCGCGGTAATTCAATCCCACTCTTTCAAAGTCGAAGAATATCAGCGAAAGGGGTACCAAAGAAAAGAGATTCAGAACGAGTTCCGTTTGCGAATGCGCCCAATTTGGGGTTGCCAACCAATCTCTTATTTATGGACGGGAGAGAATAGCGGCTTAGGACATCGCTTGACAACGTGGGCTAGTTAGCTTAAAATCGATCAATACCTCTTTAACTTGATGGGGGGACGGTTCGCCCGACCGTCCCCTCTTTTTTTGTCTGGTTCAAACTGAGCCAGTACTACTTTGTCCATAAGTTTGAAATTTCATTGTGTGGTGGTTAGATTTAGGGGAAAGGCTTCGGACAAAAAGCAAATAAACGACATATGTCGCATAAGACGGAACCGGTACGGGGAAGACGACATAATGTCATAGTTCGAGGAGTTAGAGCAACCATGGCTGACCAATAATGCTAAATCACAGAGTATTTATGAAAATTGTATTTGCTCTCTTTCTCTCTCATGCTTTGGTTATCTCTTGTTTTGCGCAGTCTGATACCCTGGCCGCCACATACAAATATATGCTTGGAGACAATGATACACGTAACGATGCGCGGCGAATTTCTCTGATTGAGGCGAAGAGAATATGTATCGAGAAAGCAGGGACTTACTTGGAAGGGCAATTTTCCCGAAACGTGTCAGAAACCATTAATAATGGCGAGTCGAACTTCTCAGATGTTACCAAATCTGATATTGCAACGTTCATTGGGGCCCTAGTAAAGGTCGAAGTGGTGGATGAAAAATTCGGTCTGGAAGGCAGCAATCAATTCCTAATTACAAAAGTGAAAGCGACAATTAATACCAAGGATATCTATAGCAAACTGAAGCAAATAAAGGGTGACGACGAACTACAGGCCAAATTGCTTAAACAGCAGGATGACCTAAACAGCCTTCATGCTCAATTAACAGAATTACAAAGTCGAATCAATAAAATGGTGCCCGACAATTCATATACCGCTAGGGAACAACGTAATGAAATATTTAAGGAAATAGATGGACTGGATGCCATTCGTTTTGAAATGAAAAAGATTTCTGAACAAGCAGTCTCGAATGTCGATATTGGTATGACTTATGCGGATGTCAAGAAGTCAGCTGGCACCCCTCGCGTTGAAGATAAATGCGCTAGCGAATCATACTGGAATTATGGTGACGTATGGATAATCTTCGCCTCAGGTACGGTTGCGGCGATAGTGAAGTCAAAAGATTGGATGGGTAGCTGCTATCCATTATACTATTATAAGTCTCACTCCATCAAATGAATAATAACAAGCGGGCGTCCACTGCACATAACAAGCAGAAAGAAGAGGCTCGTCATTTTTATGAATTGAGCTCGCTTCATTGCGTTCGCCCGATGACTGGACGCTATGCGGGATTTATAGTGGGGGAAAGCAACGAGTTCTTGTCGCATCACGCTATGCGGCATTGCAGATCGAAAACTCGCAAGATAATCGAAAACATAGAATCAATTTACATTTGAGGTGACCAACATGCGTGTAAGTGAAATCTCAGTGCGAGACCTTTTCGGAATTTTTACCCACAAAATTCCGCTTAATTCAGATGAACATATTACGATCATCCATGGCCCGAATGGGATCGGGAAAACGGTACTTCTTACAATGACCAATGCCGTTTTGACTGGCCGCAACAACGCCTTACGTGCAGTGCCCTTTGGTGAGTTTAGTGTCACATTCGATGATCGGCAAGTCCTGACCTTACGCAAGGGCGGAAAGAACCAGGGAGAAGATCCCATGATGGAGTCGCCCAGTGAGGACTTGATTTTCGAGTTGCGCAAACCGAACAGCAAACCAAAGTACCATACAATAA
The DNA here is from genome assembly GCA_963768145.1 of uncultured Bacteroidota bacterium. Classification (GTDB taxonomy): domain Bacteria; phylum Bacteroidota; class Ignavibacteria; order Kryptoniales; family JAKASW01; genus JAKASW01. Next base: position 98,091 of record CAVYHK010000010.1, read on the forward strand.
AACCCTTACGTAGCCAAAGAATGCATTTCCCGCTCTCCATCATTGAAGAGGTAATACCAGGAATGGACAGAATCGCAGAAACGACCTGGCATTATTCTCTCACGCAAGAGAATCTCTCGCTTGAAGAAGTACTTGACAGATTCGCGGACCAACTCCCGTTTAGACCTGAGGGGCGGATCAAAGAGGGGGAGCCCGAGTGGCTCAAGAATATTCGTAACACGGTATACGTTCGCTTCATCGAAACGCAACGCCTTCTCGCGGCCGCAAGAGCCAGAAGATCACGGGAGCCAGAAGGACGCGCATCCATGATCCCCGCGGTCCTGAATTATTCTGAAGAGTTGGTTCAAATGATCCAATCGAAGCTGGCAGAATACGCTTCTCTATCTCAATCTCTTGATCGTTCTTTTCCGACGCGACTTGTGAAGGGCGTATCGAAGATGCAAAAAAAGATCGATGAGCTTCGCGAGGATTTGAAAAAGCTTGAGGAAAAGCGCACTCGTTTGATGGTGGCGGGGTTGCTTGATAAAGAGCAAGAGATTGACTTTCAAGAATTTTTCAATATAGATCCCGCTAACCTGCACGTACTATCCGTTTATATAGACGACGTAAAACAGAAGCTTGGCGTGTTTGATGAACTTACGAACAAGATCGACTTGCTTGTGAGGATCGTGAACAACCGGTTTCTGTACAAACAGATGTCAATAGGAAAGAGAGAAGGCTTCACATTCCAAGCCTCAAATGCAAAAAGAGTTCCCCCTCAGAGTCTATCGTCTGGTGAACAGCATGAGCTGGTCCTATTTTATGAATTGCTTTTCAAGGTCCGTCCTAATTCGCTCATTCTGATCGACGAGCCGGAGTTGTCCTTGCACGTGGCATGGCAGCAACAGTTCCTTGATGACCTTCAAGAGATCGCGAAATTGAGCACGTTAGATATCCTAATCGCAACTCACTCGCCTCAGATAATCCATGATCGATGGGACCTCACAGTTGAGTTGAAAGGCCCCCCTAATGCTTAGTTACTTGACAGCATCAGATATAGCCAATACGGTCAGGCTCACGCGTACTCTCCACTCCGGAGCGATTGTCATAGCAGAAGGAGACACGGATGTCCGTGTATACAAGAGATTCTTTCATGAATCTCTCTGCCGGATAGTACCTGCTAACGGTAAAGCAACCGCGATTCAGGCGGCAATGATTCTGGACGGCGCCCTGACAGGAGTTGTAACTATAGTGGATGCTGATTTTGACCGCCTTGAGTCCGTTTCACCGCCAACACCAAACATCCTTTACACTGATACACACGATCTCGAGACAATGATCTTGAACTCGTCGTCGTTTACGAAAATACTGAATGAACTCACTTCAGCCTCTAAGTGCAAGAAATTGGGAAAGCCAGTGCTGGACCTTGTGATCCAAGCTGGTCTTCCTTTAGCGCACCTCCGATGGTTGTCTACCACTAAGAGAGACAACTTGAATCTACGTTTCAAAGGTATGGATTTCCACCGATTTGTGCGTCTGCCTTCACTCTCAACGGACATTACTGCGATGATCAGAGAGGCAGTGTCCAACACATCCGGCTGCTCGGTCAATCTAAATCTCATCGAAGTCAATCTCAAGACTATAATGGCAATAGGAAGTGATCCATGGCAGGTCTGTTGTGGCCATGATCTGGTTCAGATACTTCTCATGGGCCTGACTGCTACGTTTGGCAATTCCAAAGCTGGCAAAGTTACTCTTGCGATACTTGATGCTATGATTCGAGTCGCGTACGAGAAAGATGATTTCCAAGGAACTGCTCTGTACGAAGCTATCGTAGTTTGGCAAAAGAATAACAATTCGTACCAAGTCCTAGAGTGATGACTGGTGACGATGCAACGCCGCATAACAAGCAGGGGGAAGACGCTCGTCACGTTTATATATCGTTCTAGCTCCATGCCGCCATCATCTTATAATTTCATGGAACGGCGGCACGGGGTGGTTCGTGCGGACGTTACAAGCGATTTGCGACTCAACTTTGAAACAAAAGTCATGCGATAATGAAAACGATTGCTTTCATAATGAGATTTCCAGCGCGCTTTTTCTTTGCTGATGAATGGAAGAGGCTTGAGACCGAGTTAGGGGTGACGCATGCCAAGCTGCGAGCCAGCCACCTTCTGGTCTCCCCACTCCTTTGCATGCTGCTCATTTCTGGCGAAGACCATCGCTTTTTTTCTCATGGTGGCTTTGATGTCATCGCAATCGCCAGAGCCATTTGGAGAACTGCCATCTTGGGTAAGAGGGAAGGCGCCAGCACCATCGAGCAACAAGTCGTTAGAGTTCTTTCCGGCAATTACGAGACGACAATTAGCAGGAAGGCAAAGGAAATATTGCTCTCAACACTTGTCCGTGATGTAGTTCCCAAAAAGGAGTTACCCGCGCTCTACCTCGACATTGCCTACTATGGTTGGAAGATGAACGGATTGCGCGAAGCGTCTTCAAGGTTAGGAATCAACATTGAGCGGCCAACCTTGTGGGAAGCTGCATCCTTGGTGGCTCGACTCAAGTACCCACAGCCAAGCGTGACGCCTACCAGACGTGCTATTCAGATTGAACGTCGATGCCGTCACCTTGTCAATCTCTATCGGAAGCATTCCACGGGAAATGTTTATAAAGGACTGGAACACCATGCAGGCATTTACCATAAGCCAGGAAGCAACCAAGCTCAAGCCAGGCTTTCTGAAGCCAGTCTGATTTTGAATCAGCTACTAACTTCATTGAGGATTCAGAATTCACGGGTCTGATACGTCACTGGATAATTGACGGTACTCCTTTTGCGTTCGCTGAGGCGCCGATGCTTTACGAAATAGTGCGGGCTTGGCTTTCTTCGCGACTTGAAGTGCATCCGCTCCAGATCAGACTTGTTGGTAGTGGCAGAACAGGATTCTCATTGGCTCCTCCTCCCGATTTTGGAAGGCAATTCTCAAAGCAGTCCGATCTCGATATTGCAATAGCGTCATCAGTTCTCTACGAAAAGTGCAAAGCGGCCTTCGAGCAATGGTCCATGGATTACAGGGAAGGTGCTGTCAATCCTAGAAGCGACAATGAGAAGCAACTGTGGGATGACAACGTTAGGGTGGTTCCTAAAACGCTTGAGCGGGGATTCTTGGATGCGAACAAGATTCCAACGTTCGACCGATATTGCATCTCACAGACCATCCACCATTCAATGTGGCTTCTGGTTAAGAAGCTGGAATTGTCTCCTTTGGCTCTCACCGTCGCAAAGGCCAGCGTTCGAGTATACATTGACTGGCATAGTTTTCAGAAACAAGTGAGGCTAAACCTTGAATCCGCAATCAGCAAAGTTGCAAGGCGCGTATAACAAGCGAGAAAGAGACGCTTCCCGACCAAAGGCGTGTCGGGACAGGCTGAACTCTTATCTAAGAATATTCCAAATTACACTTAACTTCCTTGACCTTTCGTAACAGTTCTTTGTGAGGCAACAGGACGCTCAGTTCATATACAAGATGGTGCAGTGACTTGGAAATATGAGCCTGGCATATAGCAATTCTCCACGCGGGATGCTTTGTCCAGGATTTTGAAATTTCATGGTATGGTGGTTAGATTTAGTGGAAAGCTTGGGACACAATAGAAATGAACTACATCCCGACAAGGGTCGGGAGAGGTTATGTCGTGTGACACTCCACATTGGCATAAACGAAGACGGATGTCGTAGTTTGAGGAGTTAGGACGCCATGGACGCCGGCGTTCAACGAATGAATTAATCGGAGAGTTTGACTTTGAGCTTTTTGCCTAGTGCCTTTGCGTATCTGCCCAAAGTCGAGAGGCGAATGTCTTCAGCATGGTTCTCAATTCGGGATATGGCTGATTTCTTGGTACGGAGTCTCCTGGCGATAGTCTCCTGCGTTATGCCGGCATTCTCTCGTGCCTGGCGAAGCATCACACTAAACTCAAACGCTTCATACCCCGACTCGAAATTCTCCTTGAACTTCAGGCTGCGCTTTTTGCGGCGCTCAATGTATCGTTCGACATCGCTCATTTCTTCATTCTCCTTTGTAGGTGATCCGTTCGACGCTGTCTTGCCACCTCGATTTCCCTTGTTGGGATCTTTTGCTGTTTTTTTGCCAATCCATTTGTTAATATTAGAAGTCGTGGGTTTTCAAAGAAACCAAGCAGCCGCAAGCTATTTCCACCCATTTGGGCGCGAATTTCCCATAGGCCATCTGTGTCGATGAGCTTTTTGAAATATTGCTGTGGGACGATTTCGAGTCTCTCAACTAACCGGAGAACCCAGGCTACCTTCTGGGCATGCCGATCTGAAAGGGAGTCAAGGAAGTCTTCCACAGGACAATCACCAGATGCTGTCCGAAAGAACTCGATTGTCCTCATGAAAGAAGTTAACATATCTGTGAACCGCAGTCAAGAAATCTGCGGGCGTTCACGAACGCATAACATGCGGGACAAAGACCCCGATGGGAAAGGCATCGGGGCAGGCAGCTTCCCGACCAGGAGCGTGTCCCGTCCAGCACATTCATATTTGGGTCACCGCGAAGCGGGATCCCGCATCCTATGTAGAATAATTGAGCGGGAGATACCACAAGGCGGCATTGGGCCAGGCTGAACTCTTGCCTAGAAATATTTTAAATCGCCCTCAACCTTCTTAGGCTTCGGCAACAGTTCTCTATGAGTCAACAGGATGCTCAGTTCATATATAAGAGGGTACAATAATCAGAAAACATAAGGGCGGCGTGTGGCAATTCTCCTGCCGTGTTACTTTGTCCAAGAGTTTGAAATTTCATGGTATGGTGGTTAGATTTAGGGGAAAGTTTCAGACAAAAGGGAGATAAAGAAGCTATGTCGTATAACATCCCTCTGGAATTGTCTTGCTTAGCGGGCATAACATGAGATGGTGCTCCTCAGCAATTCTGACCGTTATTCATTATCTTTTATGGTGAACGATGACCAAACCCAAGGGTATGGCAAACTCAAAAAAGAGAATTACGAAAATGAAGCTGTTTGGTGAATATAAAAGCGAGGCAGCAAGCTGGATAACCCTCGCATCAGGTGAGTACTATCCAGATATACTCCCCGAAGCTTGCGAACTGTACAAGCCCGTTCTAGTAATGTTTGGTCAATTGCTCAAGGCATCCGAATCGTCCGAAGCGCTGTTCCGACAAATCTGCAATATCTCTGAAGGATGGATTCGCGTGCAACTCGCACGTGTCTTCCGGAAGTACGTCAGCCCCGAAACACCAGTCGAGATGCTTAAAAAGAAGACTACCGTTGATTTGATCTGTCGCGATTTTGGGAAAAGATTCAGACCGATTCCAGAGGTTCAAAAGAAATTTGCGTCTCGTCCTGTTCCCGACGAAGCTTTGTGCGCAATCCTGTGGGAGTACAAAGATAGAGGCAAGAAGGGATACGATCTTACTGAACGATTATTTGGCGTTCTGAGAAGGCAATTCCCGACTCTCACCGTGAAGGGTCCCGAAAGGGCCGGAAAAGACATCCTGATGGGAACGGTGTTTGATGATTACCCAAACCCGAAACGACCAGTCGACTTTGCACTATACGAACGAGGTAACGACATACCGCTGGCTATAGGATTGGCACGTTATGACAGCGATAGAGGCGGGGCACAGGAGGATGATCGGACTGGGGGATACTTTAACTGCGCCAACGAAGTTTTGTCTTACACTCGGAAACATCGCTACCCGACTAAAGTAATTTTTGTCAATGATGGGCCTGGCCTTCTGCTCGGCTCAATGTGGGATGATTATGAACGGCTTGAAAAGAGCGGAAAGGGTCGAGTTCTTGTTGTTACATTGAGGATGGTACCAAGCAGAATCGCCTTAGATTGGCTGAAGCAATAGAGAGTAGCGAAGTATGGCAACTGGACTACCAAAAACAAAGTGGAACAGCACAGGCATTGTGCTGAACGGCGAGCAAAGCAGTGCTGTTCTTTCCTATGAAGGTAAGAGCGCAGAGAAGGAAATCCTTTCTACTCCACCAGCAAAAGTACAGCAAGTCTATCCTAAGCAAGGGAAGCCGATATACATCAAACAACTTTACTTTGGGGACAATCTTGAGGTCCTTGCTTTGTTGCTTCGTGATCCATCTTTAAGCGGCAAGGTGAAACTCGTTTACATCGACCCTCCTTACGCAACAAACAGTGTCTTCCAATCTCGCTCTCAAGAAGACGCCTATGTAGATTTGCTTAAAGGAGGTACCTATTTGGAATTCCTCAGAAAGAGGCTGGTCATTTTGAGAGAACTCCTTTCAGAGAGTGGTTCGATCTATGTCCATCTTGACGACAAAATGGTGTTTTCAGTCAAGTTGCTCCTAGATGAGATATTCGGAGAACGCAACTTCAGGAATCTCATCACCAGAAAGAAATGTAATCCGAAAAACTACACGAGAAAAGTTTTCGGAAATGTCTCAGACTATTTATTGTTCTATACTAAGACAGACAGATATACTTGGCATCGGCCTGCTCTCCCTTGGAATGACGAACGAATGAAGAGAGAGTACAATTACATTGATCCTAAGACAGGAAAACGATTCAAGAAGGTTCCAGTGCATGCTCCGGGAGTTAGAAACGGTGAGACTGGAAAACCCTGGAGGGGCAAGCTACCACCACCCGGAAAGCATTGGCAGTACCCTCCCGTTACTTTGGATGAAATGGATAAACGAGGTGAGATATACTGGTCCCCCAGCGGAAATCCTAGGCGGAAGGTTTTCTTTGACCAGAACGGTGGTATTCCTTTGCAGGACATCTGGCTGGAATATCGAGACGCTCACAATCAAAATATCCACATCACGGGATATCCTACTGAAAAGAATCTTGAAATGTTGAAACTCATTATTGAAGCCTCTTCGAATGAGGGCGACCTTGTGTTGGATTGCTTCGCTGGTTCGGGAACCACCCTCGTCGCTGCGAATGAATTACGACGCAATTGGATCGGCATTGATAACAGCCCACAAGCCCTCAAGACAATCATTCAGAGATTTCACTTCGGCACCAAACCAATGGGCGATTTTATTGACAGAAAAGGCATCGATTTGTCTGAGCAACTGGAGTTGTCTTTTGATTCAAATAGTCTTCTCAACTCTATGGCGACCAACAAGAGCAGTGCGTCAACACCCATTGAAGACTATAGCCTTTTCAGGGTCGAGGAACACATTTACCAACTACCAGAGTTGCCATTACCGAAGCAAGTCCGCGAAGAACAGGGTGCATACCGACCCCACAAGAAAAGGAACAAGCGCACACATGGCAAGAGTAGATCCAAATGATTGGAGATCCTTGTCGCTTTTGTCCTCCCTTATCCGAACGCAAAACAATTTCATATAACAACCCGCATGACGACGTTCGTCATTTTATGCGCAAGGTGCTCGCTCAATGGTGCCGTCATTAAAACAGGGGAGCGACGCCAATGCGTGGTGCGGCACGACGTTAGGCGTCATTGCGTTGCTCCATCGAATGAAAACATATGATGATCAAATCCGCAAAAAGTGATTCAACTTATTTATCCCTATTTGAACTGATGGGAGACGATGAGACAGCACTCGCAAAGTCTTTCGCATACATCCTCTCAGCTCAGAAGGCTGTGTATTTCGCCTTTATTCATCTCTTGAGACTGCCCTTCCGCTATTCAGATAGCCATTACAACAACTTATCGGTCAAAGTGGAAACATCTCACCCTGAAGGCAGGACTGATATTGAACTCTCTGTTCAGGATAACCTCCACATCATAATAGAGTGTAAAGTCCGTGAAGCTGGCATTGGAAGACAGAGGACTCAGTATCTGGACTGTTTTCAAGAAAACGCCAATGTTAAAGTGATGTGCTTCTTGACGCAAGACCGAGGAACAAGTTTATTAGTCAATGAGAGGATTCTGTTTAAGCACATTAGTTGGCTCGATATTGCAGAGATGCTTAACACTCGGGCTTTCTTAAGCCTTCCTCCTGTACAAGAATTCCTATCCTACGCCCAACGTCATTATCAGGTGAGTTATATGAGAGAAATACTTATTCAGGATTTAGGAGATGCGACCGAGCTAAGACGTTTCACCGACTTTAACGTTTATCGACGCGATGAAAGCTATGTGACGCCGTTGTACTTCGCGCCCCACTTCACGCGCTATGCCACGGGCTTCCCAGAAGGAATCTCATGTCTTTCGAAAGTGCTCGGTATTCTGACATTTAATCCAACTGCAACGCAGGACATCAGAGGTGATTTACAATCCTATGCGGGAGACGCAGCACTTGTCGACAAGTGGTATCAAGGAGTTCAACTTGGCAGCCAACCAGACACGATGCAGACCTACTTCTTCCTAGACAACCCTTTGAAGTTGCGAAAGCCTTTGCGGAAGGCGCATAGAAGAAATTCGGCCAATTGGATTGGAAGTTCGGTCCCTAAGAATCGGTGTGTTAGCTTCATAGATTTCATACAACACATGCCAGAGTTTAATGAGCAATAGGCTCGATTTTGGATGGGTTCATCGCAAGGCAACGAACGCCTAACACACGCGAGAAAGATGGTCGGCATCATACGTGAAACGTTCTTGCTTCATCCCACTTTGCCGTGTCCGTCGAGGTTCGCACGTTTATAGCGGGAAGCGGGACCTTTCCCGCCGCGAAAGCGATCTATGAGGACCTGCAGAGTCGTTTCCCCGACCATCCGAAGGGAAATGGTGGTAATCCAACCCGGATAAGTCCCTCGGAATAGCCGATACCAACAGGGCGACTCTTCAGTCGCCCCTGCGTCTTTCTATCTCAAAAGCTCGAATTCGTCCGAGGGATCCCGTTGGGGGAGTGAAAAGTATCGGGTTTGATACAAAAAGTGTGGAAACCGCAGTCCAGACCATCGGCTTCGGAGAAAAAAGTCTCGAAGTCGAGTGCAAAAGTATCGAGACCGATACTCAGAGTATGGAAACCGAGGCAAAAAGTATCGAGGCCGAGTGTCGGAATATCGAAGGCGACACTAAAAGTATCGAGGCCGATACTTCGAGTATCGAAGTCGGGTGTAAAAACATCGGCTTTGTACCCCACGACAGCAAGTTGCTGTAGAATGGAAAGTTAGCAATAGCCCAAAATTTGGATAATTTCGAAGATGTGTACAGAGGCAGTCCAGAGGAATACTCTCCGAGCAACGCCATGGGCAGTGTTTCAAAATCGGGAGCTACGGCGCCACGAAGCTTGACTATGTAGTGGAGAGAAACTACCTTCTTAGCGAAATGAATGGCGCGGTGTGGCACAGGGGAGAATGAATGCAACCTAGTCCTATGGATTTCAGAGCAGAGGTAGAACAACGAATCTTTTGTTGGTCTTTCATACAGTTATGTTACAAAAAGGCAATGCGTTATTGCAATAGTTATGCGTCATTGTTTTGATTTACGATCATAACCATCACATCAATTGAGAAAGTCACATGAAAATTCTCGGCCCAGTAAAGACAATTGGCATCATTCTGGCCGCAATCCTAGCTCTGATTCAAATTGGGGCTTGGGTTTCGAAGGCTCTTGAAAAAGACTTAACCGCTACTGTAACCTACGGCGTTTTTGTGCTTCCTAACGCTCTCAACGCGGAGTTTAAGAAGTACCATGAGCTGACCGATAGGCCAGCGCTTGATAGTGCTGTGGCGGAACTGTTGAAATCGATACACAATCAAGATGAACAGCATCTTGCTTCACGGATTCTTGATCAAGTATCATGGTTCACGCGCTCTAATACTCCGAACGAGATTCCGTTGGATTACTCTCTTCTGAATGGATATTGGTCTGTGGATGTTGTCAATGAGGGCCCCAAGGCTCTTTCATCCGTTACTCTGTATCTTCCTTACGCAGCAAGAGTGGCCATCCGTCGGACAGGTGAAAACACCGTAGAGAGCAAGTGCGAAGAGGTGATTCGACTTGGAACGCTTCAGCCGCAAGAGGAAGTCTTTCTCTTTGCTTGGACAAAATCTGCGCCGTCTGCATACAACATCGGACAGATAAAACTAACACATGATGCCGGGGTCGGGGAGGTCATTACCCTTGTTCCCACAGGCCAACTCGGACAGTGGTTTGAGAATAATTCTTGGTTCCTTCTTTGGATCCTAGTCATCGTGGTGTTGGTTGTCATCCTGTACTACATCCAGACAAAGTCAGTGGACAAGGGCGCGGGTGAGCCGCCTGCCTCCGAAGATGCAAGAATTGGAAGTGGGGACGTAACCTCGACCAAACACTCTGATCAACCCAAGTCATCTAGCGGGAGCAAAACAACGAACGCATAACAGCGGCAACAATGACGTTTCCTCATAACATATTGAATAAAGGAGTTCACTCAACGCGGCGCTGCATTGTTGCCGCGGACGTTAGGCGCCATCAATTTCAAGGGACGCGATTTCAAGAAATCTTTTTCCACAAGATAGGGAGGTAGCAAATGCCAGATCCGATTCAAATCCTAGAACGAGTCAATTCGTTTTATTCAGGAGCCTTTACTCAATTAGTCACTTATACTGTTGCTCTGCTCGCCTTTGTCGGTGTTCTGATCCCAATTCTTATCGAGTACATCCACAACCGCACTTTCAGGATTGAATACGAAGGGACGCGACGGAAGCTGGCTGAAGACTTGGAGTCCCTGAAGGTTCAAATAAGCCAGGATATTAGATCGACACTGAAGAAAGACCTGAAAAAGGAATTTGACGGGATGGTGGAACAGGCGACCAGCAATCTTAAGGCAAAAGTTTCTAATGCGCACGGCGGGATATTTCACTTACAGGGCAATTCCACCGTCGCAACTGGAAATTACCCCTCGGCATGTCATGATTTTTGTAGAGCGGGCGAGTTTTACCTTGAGAGTCAAGATCAGACCGACGCTCAGAGGGTTCTAACCGCATTGGCAACATCCTGTCTCGCCAATATGGACAAGCAAGATTTCGACCAAGATGCCACTCTAGAGTCTGATATCAAGGGATTGATCGCCTCTGTGAGGAAGCATAACGATCATGGCGCTTTTAGTGACTTCATTGATAAGGTCGAGACAAGTCTTGCGACCGCTCTCAAGAGGGCAAAGTCGCAAAGTCCCACTTCATGGCCTGGTGGCAAGAAGCCATAGCCTTTGCAGAGAAGCGACGCATTGACGGCGGCTAACATGCGGTACAAAGACGCTCGGCATTTGTATGAACAACGTTCTCGCTTCATGGCGCGCACATTATGAAGGAAGGAGCGCTCACGAAAGTGAATGCCGTGGACGTTAGTTGCAATTGCCCTATCAATATCAAAGAAGGAGTTAGCACTATGCGTACTTTCACTACGATACTCTTCACATGCCTGCTGTCATTTTCGTTTACGGGTGCAGCATACGCCCAGTGGGTTCAAACCAACGGACCCTATGGTGGAGGTGTGATAGCTTTTATGGCTACCGACTCGGATATTTTTGTTTCCAACAGGTGGAGTGTATTTCATTCCACGAACAATGGAGTCAATTGGTCTCAGGTCGCGGCCGATTTGCCTGAATTCCTCAATATTACTTCACTCGCCAAGGTAGGGGCGAATCTTTTCGCTGGGTGTGATGACATGAGAGGATATGGAATCTTTCTCTCGACTGATAATGGCACAACCTGGACCCAAACCAACAATGGTCTGGCAAATTTGTATGTCGAAGTTCTTGCATGCAAGGATACAAACCTTTTCGCGGGGACCGATGGCGGCGTTTTTCTATCGGCCAACAACGGGAAAAATTGGACTGCAATTAACAACGGTTTGACAAACCTTTATGTCCACACTCTGGCGATAACCGGTACAAGTATTTTCGCAGGGACTAATGGAGGCGGCATCTTTTGTTCTACCGACAACGGTGCAAGCTGGACTCCTGCCGATTCTGGATTGCCTACCTCAAACGGTAGTATCTTCGTCCTTTTGCTTCTCAGATACCGATATCTATTGCACGATGCCCGGGAACTATTCGGTCCATGGTAGTGGGGGCGTCTTTCGATCTACGAACAACGGGACAAGCTGGACGTCGGTCAATTCCAACTTACCCAATTGGTGGGCAACCGATGCGGTCTTCATCGAAAACTCATATTTGTTTGTAAGTACATGTTGCGAAGGTATCTTCCTCTCGACCGATCTTGGAACGTCTTGGAGTCTTATCGAGTCTTCACCTAAAGGGGTCCCGTGCTTCATGGTCCACGGACTGTACTTGTTCGCTGGAGGCATGGATGGAGTTTATCGTTCCACAGATGACGGGATGACTTGGGCTCAAGTTAATCAAGGCATGTCGCTCTCCATCACCTGTGTTGCCGTGAGAGGATCAAGTCTTTATGCCGGAACCAGGAGCGGTGGGATATTTCTCACCACGGACGATGGAACAAGCTGGACTCATTTATCAGATTGCAGCGGTTTCATTGATGCCCTCGTTGTCACCGACACAACAATTGTTGCCTCAAATGGTGGTAGTCAAGGCCATGGGCCCGATGGCAATATCTTCCTTTCCACCGATAATGGAGAGAGCTGGACTACAATCAATTCCAATCTTACAAACACAAATGCCTGGGCCCTTGCAATATCAGGCCCATATATATTCGCGGGAACTCAAGGCGGAGGAGTTTTCCGCACGAATAACAATGGCACAAGCTGGACTCAGGTGAATTCTGGCCTCTCGAACGACACGGTCCGGGCTCTGGCGGCCAACGACACAAACGTTTTCGCAGGCACTCAGGAAGGGCTTTCTCACTCCACTGACAACGGAAATAGCTGGAGCAAAATTGATATTCAGGTCAACTCGGGTCAGAAGTTTGTGAGCGTAGGCACTCTTGCAATGAGAGGCGATTCACTCTTCGCTTGCACTGACCAAGGCGCGTATTTCTCTATCGACAATGGAACAACCTGGACTGCAATGCCTGGTGCAAGCTTGATGGATATACTTGCTCTTGCTGCAACCAACAATTATCTTTTCGCTGGAACCTCTCACAGTGTCTGGAGAGCACCAATATCTGAAGTGACCGATGTGAGGGTCTTCAGTCAAGTTCTCTCGATGAGCTACCTTCTAGAACAGAACTATCCTAATCCATTCAATCCGACAACGGTGATCAGTTATCAATTACCGACCAACACACTTGTAGCCCTAAAGGTATTCGATATTCTTGGAAGAGAAGTGAAAACATTGGTCGATGAACGGCAGAGCACGGGTAGCCATTCCGTGAGGTTCAACGCAACCAATTTGCCAAGCGGAGTATATTTCTACAGACTTGAAGCAGGAACGTACCGTGACACCGAGAAGATGCTCTTGCTTAAATAGTATCAACTCCAAATAACGGTCGAAATCGATTTGAGAATCATTTGTCTTATACATGATGTGGCACCCGGAAACGATTACATCAGTTCACAACTAAAAAAGGAGTAATACGATGGAGTACAATTACCTGGCGGTTATTCAAGCGATGTTTGCAATAGCTACCGTGTTTGTCGCAGACCGGCGCGGGGGGCTGCCGCTGGTATGGCTCGTGTTAGCGGCGATCTTTGGGCCATTTGCGTTTGCAGTTGCATTGACAGCAGGAAAGAAATGCAAGTACTGCGAATTGTGGATTCCAAAGAAGGCAACCGTCTGCCGCGAATGCACGAAGGACCAATGAAGTCGGAAACGTGCACATCCAGAATCACAATTAGAGAACACATAAACGAAATGTAATCCTTTTCGGCGGCTGTGGCGGACAATCGCAATTCAATCAGAGGGAAGTCTGGAGGAATGTTCTTTGAGCCATGAAGCGAGCTGTGGTTTAGAGAGCTTGTCAGAGGAGAGGGCAATCATCATTGAGTAAATATCTTCCTCGCGGGCAACAATCTCCCATCCGTTCCTTTGGAGAAAAGTGTCCATTAGCACCAGGGCGACTCGTTTATTGCCGTCAATGAATGGATGGTTTTTGCAGACATGATAGCCGTACGCGGCGGCCTTATCAAAGATCGTCTTGTGGGCAAACTTTCCACCGATAGTTGTCCTCGGCTCGGCAAGCGCGGATTCGAGAAGATTTCGATCCCGAAGTCCAGCTCGTCCGGCATATCGCTTTAGAAGATCGGCGTGGATCACGAGGACAAGTTCCTCAGGTATGAAGTTAACCGCTCCCATGGGGACAGGCATTACTTTGCGAGTGCTTTGAGCGCATTTCTAAACTTCCTATTTGTATGTTCATACGCCTTGGCCCACTCGGTGAACTTAGGATCGAACGGCGTAATAATGAGCCCCTCCTCTGTTTCCACAAGGTGGAGTTCATCTCCCTCATTGAGATGTAGGTTCTCGATTATGGTTTTAGGCAAAGTAATTCCAAGGCTGTTGCCCACCCGTCGAACTGCTGTCTTAATCAAGGTAAATTCTCCTGTTCACACTAAATTATAACAAATGTATTACATGAAATCAATTGCCGCCGCGTATGGCAATCGGCTAAAATACGCTTCCCGACTGGAAGCGTGTCCCGTCCAGCTTAATTATGAGTCAGTCACCGCGAAGCTGGACCGGGATAGGTTCATTTGGAATCTCGTTTCATGGCGCGCACATTATAAAAGAAGGAGGGCGGGTCGTCCGTGATTCGCGCGGACGTCAGCCACCATTTAACTATTACAGGAATGTGGTTTGATTCCCTGAAGACGGTAGTGCAATGCGTGTGTCTTGTTGTTACGTCTTGCGAATAACCGATCTGGGTCACGGTGGCTACAAGTAGAAGTGTTTTCTTCCTGCTTCACGCCCTTTTTTCCTAATGTACTCAATTCCATTTCCTCTTCGATTACCCTCTTCAGTCCAGTAAGCTCTGAATCGTAACGATGCGTCTTTCAGAAGAACGAAATCAGGGGTCTATGACCAACCTGGCAAGCTCCAAGGATAACAGAGAATCATTATCATCACTGTCTTAATGTGTAAAGGTTTACCCACCTAGATGGGTATGGGTTTACACAATGAGCGACTGTGCCATCAAGATTTCGGTAAAATGACGACAAAAGGGTGGCACAGTTCTTGTCCTAGCAAGATGATCACGGAGATTTTCTATCGCTACCAGGACTAACCACGGCAATTGATCAAATTATTAGTGCGTTTAGAAAACTGGAAGTAATGGGCAACGACAGATTCCGAGTAAATTGATTTAGAACAGGCTACATAGTCTTTTCGCGTCCCGTACGGGGTGATAGGCAGAGACTTCGATAAACGAGCATAAGTACCTCCTTGTCAAAGTTGAGCGTAGCCCCGCGCGGGCGCATGAATTGGGCATCACTTCGTTATGGTCGCGGAGTGAGAAACCTAGCATCAAGGGACAGTTGAGGCAAGAGGGCTATGAAAACAAGATGGAACGTACTACTTTGCGCTCTCTTGGTTCTCAGTTTTGTGGTTTGTCCTTCAACCTCGCAAGAACAGGTGGTGACCGCAACCGCCAGGGTTACTCTGACTATACTCCCGCGCCCGGGAATTGGTTTCACTCTGCCAGATCGTGCGCGCACTTCGCCTTCCGCGAACCAGATAAATGAGGGCGGAATAACATTGAACGTATCCAATGGCGTTCCCGTAATCTTGAAATTCTTGAACCACGGGAAAACGCTGGATACGTATCATTTTGGTCTCGGAGAAACAAAGACTTTTACTTCGAAAGAGCTTAACGGAGTTTCAAAAGTTGAAATAACATACCTCGGAAGTTGATGACCATACATTCGGCTGTCATTTACACGAACACAAGAAGCTAAATAGATTTGTGATCTTATATATCACATCTTCAAATCAAGATTCGTCTGTTTGACCTTTCAGCGGAGGGCGGTTATATTCTTCCAACGACACACGAAGGTTGGTGGGAATGGTTGCTGTGTGCAATACAACTAAAAACAAAAACAACGACATATGTCGTATAACATTCCATATTGGCACAAAAGACGACATAGTGTCGTAGTTCGAGGAGTTAGGCGAAATGTCCGCGAAGGAGAATTAAATGAGTAAGTTAAGTGAAACTATTGAAACGATTGGCAAGCGCCTTGTTCAATGTCGTCTACATTGTGAAGGAATTACATGCGACAGAGAAAAAGGCATACTTCCACGTTGTCTTTTTGTTGAAGATGCTGAGAATCCTCATAGAGGATGTGTCATCGTAGGAATTAACCCTGGCACTGCTAGTATGCAGGAAATGGATTTCTACTTGCAAAACGGGCCCACCTATCTTTCGGTTGTAAATTATTGGAAACACAAATATCCTCCATACTATAAGCTGCTTAGGGATTTTATTAGAAACGCTAATCTGATTGGGCCTATCCTGTGGACCGAGTTGGTTAAATGTCAAAGCGACAAAGCAGAACCCTCACCTTCCTTGCAGACCTTTCGGACATGTGTTAGTCGATTCTTGAATGATGAGTTGAAGCTGGTTCCCCCTGATTGGCCTTTGATCGCCGTAGGCAGAGAATCCTATAAGGCACTGGCATACATCTACCCTAAGCGAATCGTAATTGGTGTCCCTCATCCCACATCTTCAAGAGGTCAGTTTGCGGCTCTCGTTCAAGAAAGGAAATCGAAAGCGAAGAATAATTTCAAACTCGACGAGCTTTGGCAACACGATGAAGGGCTAGTGAAATGGTTATCCGCATAGCGGACACTTCGCCTAACACGCGCAAAAAAGACGCTCAATTATTATATACCATGGTGTTCGCTTCATCCCGCTTTGCCGCATCGTGGATGCCAAGCAGTATTTATTGCGGCAAGCGGGACGAACTTTTTTGCGCGGGACGTTAGCCGCAACTTTTGTAAACAGGCATGAGTAACTTATCTAATATCGGTTTTGACATTCGCTCCAAAGAAGACCTGCTGTCCTTTGCAGAGATGGCAACAAATGTGGGACGCGCGATGCCGTGTGACTTGGGAACGTACTTTTTGTACGAAGATCCCTCTGGAGCGCAGCTCTTCTGCCAAGTGGACGAGCGTAGCCGATTGATCGGAGTCAACCCTCACTTTGCAGGTGAAAGCAGACGCCACGTTTGTTTGACGGATACTGTTGAAAGGAGTGACAGTCCACTAGATGGAGCGTATCACGCATGGGCTAACCCACCTAAGCTTGATGATCCACAGGGCGGAGAATATCCATTCGTCTTTGACGTTCCCGACTTCCGTCTTGCCGAGGAGATACTTTTTCCGAAGAGTTACGAAATACAATTGACCGCCTTCGCTAGCTTAGATTTTGACATCTTCGATGATGAAGCATCTTTCAATTCAGGTGGAGTCTTTGGTAGCGTAAAACTGGCAACTAATTCATTCATCCCAAGCGGGCTTTTCTCGAAGGCAAGCGCGCCTCCTGCACAAGCTACTTTGTCTGGAACTATTAAGGCGTGCACTGAGAGACTAAACCAACATAGCAACGTTGCCTTCTGGTGGTTTCTGGTTGATACACTCGGAGGCGAAATTGATGTCGTTGCAGACAAATCGCTGGTCAAGCGGCCTCCCAAAGTCGGCGGCATCTTGTTTGGCGCCTTTTGGCTCTCTGGTCGCCTCATCAACACGATGTCAAAACCGATTGGTTCCCATTCATGACGATATATTCTGCAAGATGGTACGTAACAAAAGCTGCGGCTAACAACGAGAAAAGAGACGCTCGATTATTGTATATCATGGTTCTCGCTTCATCCCGCTTCGCCAATCTCATCGAGCTTCGCACATTTATGTTGTCGAAGCGGGACGGACTTTTTTGCGGGTCACGTTATCTGCCATGTGCCGCGAGTGGTCAGAGCAAACTCAAATAGTCTCTAGCGCCATGGAGAATACGATGAACATAAATGGTTTTGCTCTCGACCGTGTAGAATACAAGGTAGTTTTCAATAATGAGGTATCGGTAATTGAACCGCGCGAGCTCCTCTTCCTTCGGAACCTGTCCGAGGTAGGGATTATCTGAGAGGAGTTGTATGTTCTTTTCAATCTTTGATGCAAGAGCTTCAGCGGCCGAAGGACGGTCGGTTGCGATGTATGTTACAATCTCCGCCAAATCGTCCTCCGCAACTCTGAGGAGGCGGATACTGTACTTATGCCGACTCACGGATGCGCTTGCGAATATCTTTCATCACAGTAGACAGGCTTCGTCCCTTGTCTCCGCTTGCTCGCTGAGCTTGTGCGACTGCCAACTTGCTGAACAGTTCCAACTTAAGTTGGAGCTTGCTGTACTGAGCGATTGACATGACGACTAGGTCTCCTTCGCCATTCTTAGTGATGAAAATAGGCTCGTCTGACTCGTGGGCAAGCGCAGATATTTCATTCGCTTTGTTTCTAAGATCGGATATCGGTTTGATTACAGGCATCTTGAACTCCAGATTTTGCTTAGCAATATTATATCATTTAAATGAGAAAGTCAAATATGCGGCACACGGCAGATAACAGCCAGAAAGAAGACGCTCATCATGGTATATAATATCGAGTTCGCTTCACGCCGCGCTCATAGGAATAACGTGGATGCGCGCCGCGACTTCTTTCTGGCGGACGTTAGTTGCAATTGCCCGCCAATCAAGAGGGAGGATTACCTATGAAAAAATATTTACTCCTGCAATTCAATTTTCTGGTTGTGCTGTTCTTCTGGCAGGATCTTTCGTATGGCCAGCCGAGCTGGTTCTGGCAGAATACTTGGTCACCCGGTGTAGGAAACCATCTCTGGGGTGTGTCCTTCACCGATGGCAACACGGGAACGGTAGTAGGAGATAACGGAGCAATTCTTCGCACGACCAACGGAGGTGCGAGTTGGACAAGCCAGTCAAGCGAAACGACGAACGCTCTCTACTCCGTCTTCTTCACGGACGCTTATTCGGGAACTGCGGTGGGAGATTTTGGAACAATTCTTCACACGACCGATGGTGGCGGAAGCTGGACCACTCAGTCAAGCGGAACAACTTGTTTGCTCAATGGTGTCTTCTTCACAGATGCCAACACCGGAACAGCGGTTGGAGGAGAAGGCACGATACTTCGCACCACAAACGGCGGAACAAGTTGGTGGGCGCAGTCAAGCGGGACCATATATGCGATCTCGGGGGTCTATTTCACAGATGCCGACACCGGAACAGTGGTCGGGGAAAACGGCGTAATTTTTCGCACCACGGATGGCGGCGCAAGTTGGTTGGGACAATATAGTGGAACGTGGGATTGGCTCACTGCGGTCTCTTTCACCAATGCTGACACAGGATGGGTGGTTGGAGATGAAGCGGTGATACTTCGCACCACAGATGGCGGTGCAACTTGGGCGGGCTCCGTCAATCCCGGACCGCCGGGTTCTGTTAATCATCTTGAGAGCGTCTCGTTCACCGATGCGACCACAGGAACGGCCGTGGGGAATAGTGGCGTGATTATTCGGACAACTAATGGCGGAGCAACTTGGACGGCTCAGTCAAGTGAAACGACGAAAACTCTCTATGGCGTTTCGTTCACCGATGCGAACACGGGAACGGCAGTGGGAGAGTGTGGCATGATGATTCGTACCACTGATGGCGGGGTTAGCTGGACAGGCCAGTTTAGGGGAACGAAGGATAAGCTCCGCGGTGTGTCCTTCACCGAACCAAACATAGGAACGGCAGTGGGAGATTCTGGCACGATCGTCGGTACCACCGACGGCGGCACGATTTGGACAAACCAGTCGAGCGGGACAACGAATCGTCTCAATGCCGTCTCGTTCGCCGATGCAAACGCAGGAACGGCAGTGGGAGATAGTGGCACAATTCTTCATACTTCTAATGGCGGTGCCACCTGGACGAACGATTTAAGCGGGACTAGGAGTGCTCTCAATGGCGTGTCCTTTACGGATGCAAACGCAGGAACGGCAGTGGGAGACTCCGGCACGATCGTCGGTACCACCGATGGCGGCACAATTTGGACAAACCAGTCGAGCGGGACAACGAATCGTCTCAATGCCGTCTCGTTCGCCGATGCAAACACAGGGACCGCAGTGGGAGATAGCGGGACAATTGTTCGCACGACCGATCGCGGAAGAAGTTGGACAAGGCAGCCCAGCGGGACGACGAATCGTCTCAATGGCGTGTCCTTTGCCGATGCAAACGCAGGAACGGCAGTGGGAGATTCCGGCATGATTCTCCGCACCACCAATGGCGGAGCAGTGTGGTTAAGGCTGTCGAGCGGAACGACCAGCACTCTCCACAGCGTTTCCGTCACAGGTGCCAATCCAGGGACGGCGGTAGGAGACAGTGGAACGATCATTCGGATTTACCCCCCTCCCGACTACATAAGCGTGGAGGGCCAATATAGTGGAACGACGTACGACCTCTATGGCGTTTCCTTTACCGATTTCAGCACAGGAACGGCAGTAGGAGATTATGGCATGATTCTGCGCACTCTCACTGGAGGAAATACAGGAATTAGAGGGCGCGTGAGCAGCCCATTGGTAACCGGGTTTTCTCTGATGCAGAATTATCCCAATCCCTTCAACCCTTCGACCACGATCAGCTACCAATTGCCGACCAATTCCATGGTGACATTGGGAGTATTTGATATTCTCGGAAGGGAGGTGCGAACGCTAGTCAACGAACACCGGGGCCCAGGAATCTACTCAGTGAAGTTTGACGGAAGCAATTTACCAAGTGGCGTGTATTTCTATAGGCTTGACGCAGGAACGTACCATGACATCAAGAAGCTGCTCTTGCTTAAATGACTGGCAACTGCAACTAACATGCGGGACAAAGACGCTACCCGATCAGGAACGTATCGGGACAGGCAGCTTCCCGGCCAGGAGCGTGTCCCGTCCAGCTTAATTATGAGTCAGTCACCGCGAAGCGGGATGGGGACAGACCCATGGTCGTCTCCCTTCTCAATTAAGAACCCGGATTGAGCCACTTAGTCATAAACTTATCTCCGCCAACCATTGAAATTCTAAAGGCAAAGGTTTAATTTTGCTTGCTTCCTTAATGAATTACTCGAATAAGAACTAAAAGGGCGAACAAATGGCAAAGATAGAATTCGGCACTGACGGCTGGCGCGGAATTATCGCACAGGATTACACTTTCGACAACGTTTCAAGAGTCGCTCTCGCCACCGCGAAGTTCTACAAGAAACATAAGAAAGCAAAGAACGGAATCCTGATCGGGTACGATACCCGTTTTGAGTCGCAGGAATTTGCGGAAAGAGCCGCGCAGGTTATTGCGAGCACCGGTCTGAAAGTCATTCTTTCCGACGGCTACTGTCCGACACCGGCGCTATCGCTGGCGATTCCGAAGTTCGATGCGGCAGGCGGAGTCGTAATTACCGCAAGCCACAACCCGGCAAGGTACAACGGCTTCAAATTGAAAGCCGACTTCGGGGGACCGGAAGAAGTCGAGTATGTCAAGAAAGTCGAGAAGGAAGCGAACAAGACTTCGCAGAAGTCAATCGACGGGATCAAGAAAAGTTTCGACGACCTGGTCAAGAAAGGCCTGATCAAGAAAGCAGATCTGCGGCAAATCTATATAGATGATTTGAAAAAGAAAATCGATATTGCTGCGATCAAAAACGCTCGCTTGAGAATTGTCCATGATGCAATGTACGGCGCGGGACAGGGAATCCTGAAGCACATTATCGAAGATGCGACCGTAATCCGCAATGAGTTTAATCCGTCGTTCGGCGGCGAGCATCCGGAGCCGATCGAGATGCATCTCGGGGAGCTGCTGAAATTCGTGCCTCAAGGAAATTACAATGTCGGACTCGCCACCGACGGCGATGCAGATAGAATCGGCGCAGTTGACGAGACCGGAAGATTCGTCGGGCCGCAGGAAGTCTATGCCCTGCTCTTAAAATATTACTATGAAACGAAAGGACTTCGCGGTGAAGTTGTGAAGACGGTCTCGGTCGGCGAGATGCCGGACATCCTGGCAAAACAGTACCACCTCACTTTGACGGAGCTGCCGGTCGGATTCAAGCACGTTGCGGCAGTGATGATCAGCCGGGACGTTCTCATCGGCGGCGAAGAGAGCGGCGGCGTCGGATTGAAGGGTCACATACCGGAACGAGACGGCTTGTTCCTCGGCCTGACAATTTGCGAGATGATGGTCAAGCGCGGAAAGACACTCGGAGAACTCGTGAAGGAATTATTCGATCAGGTTGGACCGCACGTATTTAGAAGAATCGATGTTCGCACCACCGAACAGTACAAACAAAAAGTCCTCAAGAAATTGAAGAAGGGTCTGAAGGAAGTCGCAGGACATAAGATCGATCACGTCCTGACCATCGACGGATACAAATATTTCTTTGCCGACGGCGGGTGGATGCTGGTCCGCGCCTCGGGAACAGAGCCGCTCATCAGGTACTACTGCGAAGCGGAATCGAAAGAGAAAGTCGATCAGATACTCGAAGCGATAACGCATCTGTAAACGGAATGATGGATTAATGGACTATTGTCCCGAAGGGACTCCTTCGGAGGAATGATGGATTAAGTTGGCCTCGAGAAGGCTAACAGCCTTTCAATCCCTGTTCACTTATTAAATACATCTTATGGGGGGCACAAGGCGCTCATTTGGCAAGGACAAAGATCTTCTTCCTTTGCCTTTCAGTGGTCAATCTTCTTATGCAGAAAACTATTTCACTTGATTCGGTGTTTAAGTTTGTAAATGACAGGAGACACCAATGGCAACGCCAGTTGATCTATTTGTAGAGGACATTCGACGGCGCACTACTTCGCTCGGTTTTAAGGAATTGCGGAAACCGGAAGACGTCGACGATACGATAAAGAACAGCAAAGGAACGCTCTTAATATTTGTCAATTCGACATGCGGATGCACAAGCGGAATCGCAAGACCCGCAGTCGAGATGGCACTCAAGGGAAAGACTGTCCCGGATAGTCTGGCGACCGTCTTCGCCGGACAGGATAAGGATGCGACCGCGCAAGCGAGAACCTATTTCACAAGCCAGCTGCCCTCTTCGCCGTCATTTGCATTGATGAAGGACGGACAACTTGTAAGAATGATTCACAGAAGCGACATCGAAGGAAGGGACCCGCGAATGGTTGCAGCGATGCTTGAGAGTTTCTTCCAGCTTGAAAGAGACTCTTCACAGCAGCATCACTAATGGACGACGTGTTCGTAATTTTCCTGGCTATGCGCAGGCAAAGACACATTTTCTAAATGCGTTTTGCGCCACACCTCATGAACCCAGAGAGCGATGTTATCTGGAAACCATATAAACAGGAGTTAGCCCCTGGAAGTACAGAAAGGAGAGCACGATGAAAAACGAACAGGTGGCACCTGAGACGAAAGGTGTTACGGTGAAGTTACTTCGAACGGTTGACCTTGGCCCTGAGATCGAGGGCATGGCAGGGCGCCAACTTCGAATGCGTCTGGTGACCATCGAGCCTGGAGGCGTCATCGGCCCGATTCACGACCATAAAGACAGACCAGGCACCGTCTACATACTGCAAGGAACGATCACTGACCATCGAAATGGAGTTGCTACGGACTATGGACCGGGAGTGGGCTGGCCCGAGGATAGGAACACCACACACTGGGTCGAGAACAGAGGAACGATTCCGGCGGTGGAGATCTCGGTCGATATAGTCAGGCAAGAGTAAGCCTAGGCCAGACATCTAACACGGACGGACCCAACACGCGGCTCAACCGGACGGATTACGACGCTCGCTCGTTTGGTAATGCTCCGTTGAAGTCTAGTTCACAAAGTCAGTTGTACTCGCTCCATGATGCCGTTTGGCGCAAAGCCAAAATGAATTTGTTGATAGCGCCAAACGGCACGGCGTAGTGCCTGCAAACGTTATGCGTCATGCACTGTGGCTTGAACAATCAAATGTTAGCACTCGATTCGTAAAAACAAACCTAATGTACAGAGATCGACATGAAAGCTAAAGGGACATACACAGTAAAAAAGTGGGCAGAGTCAACTTATCAAGAAATGACTCCCGAAAAGAAAATGACAAAGGCCTCCGTCGAATACGGTTTCAGTGGAGAAATCGAAGGGAAGGGCTTAGTCGAGTATCTGATGTTCTATGCTCATTTTGACCCGAAGGATCAACACAAATCCTCCGCTTCTTACGTAGGACTCATATATTTTGATGGAACATTATTAGGAAAGTCTGGAACCTTCGTCCTCGAAGACAACGGCACATTCGAGGGTGGAGCGGCAAAATCGACATTGCGAATTGCCAAGGGCTCAGGCACCGGTCAACTCAATGGTATTCATGGAAATGGAATGTATATGGCCAATCGGGAAGGTTATCAAATCGAGCTGGAATACAATTTCAAATAACGGCTTCCGATTCGGAAATCAATCGGCGAGGATAGCACACGATGCCGCCGTGCACGAAGGCCTGACGGCGAGAATAGAGACGCTTCCCGATCAGGAGCATATCGGCCCGCCCCTTTGGGGGACAGGCTATCAGGGATCGCTTCATGGCCCGCTCACGGGAAGAATCTCGTTGCGTGCCACGACTTTTTCTCCCGCACGCAATTCCGCTACGTGCCTGAAGACTTTTGCGCCCTTGCAAACCTCGCCTGGAAAAATCTCAGGTGCTTCGGCTCGTAGACCATCTTCATCCCTTTGACCTTCTTACGATTCTCATAGACTTCGAGGATCGATTCGGCGGTAACGTCCATGTGAGCCTGAGTATAGACGCGCCGCGGGATTGTCACGCGGACAAGCTCAAGCTTCGGATGCCTATTTTCCCCGGTCTTCGGATCACGGCCGGCGGATACTACTCCCCTTTCCATCGTCCTCACGCCTGAGTCGATGTAGATTTCAGCCGCCAGTGTCTGCGCCGGAAACTGATCCTGAGGGATGTGAGGATAGATTTTCTTCGCATCCAAAAAGACCGCGTGACCGCCGATCGGTTTTACTATCGGCACTTCCCAGTCGATGAGTTTCTGACCAAGGTATTCGACCTGCCCGATCCGCGACCGGATATAATCCTCGTCAACCATCTCCTCCATTCCGCGTGCCATGGCTTCGAGATCGCGTCCTGCCAAGCCGCCGTAGGTATGAAGACCTTCGAACACCACCACCATATTCCGGGCTTCGTCAAAAACTTCTTTATCGTTCACGGCTAAAAAACCGCCGATGTTCACGAGCAAATCCTTCTTCCCGCTCATCGTGCAGCCGTCCGTGAACGAGCAGAGTTCTTTCAGAATTTCTTCGATCGACTTTTTCTCATATCCGTCCTCGCGCATTTTTATAAAGTAAGCGTTCTCGACCGCGCGGGTTGCATCGAGAATGATCTTAATTCCGTGTTTGCTCGTCAACTTGCGAACGGCTTTTATATTTTCCATCGATATCGGCTGGCCGCCGGCCATGTTCACCGTTGCAGCGACGCTTATGTAGGGAATTTTCTTCGCTCCGACCTTCTTTATCAAATCCTCAAGCTTCTGAAGATCGACATTACCCTTGAAAGGATGAGTCGATTCCGAGTTGTGCGCTTCATCGATTATCACGTCGACAAAAGTCCCGCCGGCAAGCTCCTGGTGCTCACGGGTTGTGGTGAAATACATGTTGCCCGGGATAAAGTCGCCCGGCTTTATCAAGACTTGCGACATGATATGCTCGGCACCTCGTCCCTGATGAGTCGGCACCAGATACTTGTAGCCGTAATACTTCCGCATGTTCGATTCCAAATTATAGAAATTCTTGCTGCCGGCATAAGCCTCGTCGCCAAGCATCATACCTGCCCACTGGTAATCGCTCATAGCGTTTGTGCCGCTGTCTGTCAAGAGATCGATGTAGACATCTTCGGAACGAAGAAGAAACGTATTGTATCCGGCTTCTTCAATGGCTTTTATTCGATGTTGATGAGTTGTTGTCTTGAGAGGCTCAACCACCTTTATCTTAAATGGCTCAGCCCAGCTCCGTCTTGTCGGTTTTGGATATGGCATAGAAACACCTTTCTGGTTGTCCCAAAGGGCTCCCTTTGGAGAAAATTAATCTGTAGAAAAAATTTATCTGGAAGCGATGATAGTTTCAATGGAAACGGTGTCTTAATTTTAGTGTACTACAGAGTTTGGAAATTGATTGTTTGTTCACTCAAGTCTGAATACTGAATATGAAGATCAAATTGCGGTCGCAGGTTTCCTGGCTCGATCGTCAAACACTTGAACTTATATGCAGCCCGAAAAACCATGAAAGGCTCGAGCTGAGATCGACCGTTAAGGGAAAAGTACTTGTCGGAAGCGAGAGCGGCGACATTTTTCCAATTTACGACGATATCCCTGTGCTCATGGATCCTCTACACCTGTCGGATTCAAACAGAAAAAGCAGAAGATTTTACGACCTTCTCGCACCGCTATACGAGTTCAGCCAAACGCTTTATTACTCATTGAGTGGTGGAGAAGAGAGATCACGCAATGAGTATCTGAAGTTTCTTAAAGTGAAGGAGGGTGACCGGGTGCTTGAGGTCTCAATCGGAAACGGAGTAAACATAAAATTCCTTCCGGGCCAGGCTGAATACTATGGAATCGATGTGTCGTTGGGACAACTGAAACAGTGTCGGCGGAGAATCGTGAGATTCAATCTAAACGCAAAGATATTTCAGGCGGAAGCTGAACACCTTCCGTTTTTTGACAATACCTTCGATTCCGTTTTCAACGTTGGATCAATAAATTACTTTGAAGACAAGCGGCACGCAATTTCAGAGATGATTAGAGTTGCAAAGCCCGGAGGTCTCATGCTGATCGCTGATGAAACCGAACGTATGGCGAAACAGCATGATAGGCTTCCAATCTATCGTGGCTACTTCGATTCTACGAAAAGGAAACCGGGACCTCCAATTGATGATTTGCCACAAGGGGTACCAGATGTGGAAATGAATGAGATACGCGAAGGGGCGTATTTTTGCCTGCGGTTCCGAAAATGGAGATGAGTCCTATACTTTGCAGGAAGATCGACGCCTCGACCGAATCACGTTTATCATACACATTTATGCAGCGGCCCTC
Source organism: uncultured Bacteroidota bacterium (assembly GCA_963768145.1). Lineage (GTDB taxonomy): Bacteria > Bacteroidota > Ignavibacteria > Kryptoniales > JAKASW01 > JAKASW01. Next base: position 124,967 of record CAVYHK010000010.1, read on the forward strand.
CAAAAGGTTGACTAGATTTATTTCACAATCTTGAAATTGAAATTCGGAGATTGGAAGGTACCCATCAGTCTCAACCAAATCGGAAGAAGCATCTCGAGAGCGCGTGCTCCACTTATATCACCAAGGTCAAGAACAGATCTCCAGCCGAACCATTCCTTCAAAATTTGAGTAACTTTCTCTTTTGCGGCTTTATCGTTCCCTGCTACGAAACTATCATGGTCACCAGCCACCGATGAAGGGTTTACCATGAGTTTGCAGTTGACAGTATTGAGCGACTTTACAACCCTCACATTCGGGAACGCCCGCTGGATTTGTTCTCCCAGCGAATCTGTGTTGCAGACGCTCAAGGACGGCGGCATCCCTTTCGAGAAGTCAAGCGGGTTTGCAATATCAACCAAGATCTTACCATTCATGTTTTTGTCACCGGCCAGTTTCAATGCGTCGAGCGATTTCGTCCCTGATGTGCAATTAAATAGAATTTCGCCGAAGATGGCCGCATCGGAAAATGTTCCCTGCGATGCTTTTGTTCCATTTGCTTTCACCCATTCTGCAGCTTTGGTATTATCCGCAGTTCGTGAACCCATCTTTACTTCATGGCCGAGTTGAACGAGCTTTGTTCCGATAGTGCTCCCTACCATTCCTGTTCCAAAGATTCCTAATTTCATTCTTTCTCCCAAAAGTCTAATTGAATACTTGCATAGATCGCACAGGCAGTTTGCCTGCCGCTACTGACAACAAATTGTCAGAGGAAATGATTCACCATTCTGGAGAAATTAAAAAGGCACACCTCAGTTAAGAAGTGTGCCGATTTTGCAGGGCACCGTTTACGACCACATCCTTGGATCTATTTCATCAGAACTCCCGCCAAGTGAGGGCGGGATTTTCCCGCAAAAGCGGGATCCCTTCGGGACTGAACATCCATTTTGATTATTTGATCATCAACATCTTCTTTACGGAGACGTATCCGTTAGCAGTCAGCCGATAGAGATATATTCCACTCGGAAGTCTATCTGCATTGAATGTGGCATCATAGTATCCTGCCGCAAGATTCTCGTTTACGAGCGTTGCCACTTCCCTTCCAAGCGCGTCGAAAATCTTCAATGTCACATGGCCAGCAGCCGAAAGCTGGTATGTAATTTTCGTCGAAGGGTTAAAAGGATTCGGATAGTTCTGTGAAACGTCAAATTTGTCCGGGACGCCGGGTCGGTCCGATTTAATTCCCGTCAAAGTCAGGTTTACTTCATTAGAATATGCCGATGTGACAACCGAGTTATACCCTCTCACGCGATAGAAGTATTTATTGCCGGGTGTTCCGGTTGAGTCTGTGAACGTCGTTGCGTTAGCGCCAACCGAATCCAAGACTGCGTAGGTTCCAGAGGAACCAAGTTTTCTCTCTATGTAATATCCAAGTTCAGTGCTTGAATTATCCTGCCATGTTAACTTGATCTTTTCACCTGCAATTTGAGCCGCAGTCAGGGTAGTTGGAGGTCTCATCGGGGTGATTGCACTGGACACATTGGAGAAACCAGAATTTCCACCGGTGTTTGAAGCGAAGACGCGGTAAAAGTACTTCGTCCCGTCTATCAGGCCGCTGTCGGAATCGGTCGTAGTATTGGCGGCAAAGACTTGAAGAGTTGACCATGTCGATGTGGTATCGGACGTTCTTTGAAGAGTGTAACCCGTTTCGTTAGTTGCGTTGTCCTGCCAGCTCAAATCAATTCTTCCATAATTGACGGCAACGGCGTTCAAGTTCGTGGGAGTTGCAGGCAAACCAACAGAGGAAATTGTAATGCTGCCGTTGATTGTTTGCGCTCTCGGTTTGCCTTCATTGAACATGAATTGCTGAAAGTATATGCCGTTCGAGCTTCCGGATGTCGCATATGCAGGGACAACGAAACGCATCTTGCACAGGATACCGCTCCCCGAGAGAGGACTGGATCCTGCACCCGCAAAAACAGTTTGGTTTCCCGAAATGTTAGCGCTGAACGTCCAACCGCTGCTCACCGTTCCAGTGTTTATGATTCCGATTGCGTGCATTATGGATGAGTCGTAACTGATTGTCGCCTGCAAGCTTAGAACCTGCAGACTTGTTGTCATTGGCGAAATATAGATCGGAATATCTACAGTGTCACCAATCACCCCTATTGTCTCATTAATCGAGACGCGAGTATCGTAGATCTCGAATGGTCCCCGACTTTCCCATACCACCATACGAGTCGACGGCATTCGCTGTAACTGATCCACCTTTGAGTGCCGTCAGCAATCCGTCACTGCTTATCGAGGCGACAGTCGGGTCGCTTGTTGACCAGGAGTATGGAGGTGTTCCTCCTGTCGCAGTGAATCGCAAAGTGTCTCCGTCAATCAGATTACCTGTTGATGGGTTGATGTTCAAGCTTGCGAGATTTATTGTCTGGAAATTGCCGCTCGCCGAATCTCCTTTAATGTTTTCATTGAACACAATATTGGCAGGATAAATATCGATGCCCACGAGTTTGCTTTTGACACCTTAAACTGGAGATACATCAGGATACGCGCTTCCGCTCAAAGGGGAGCTTCCCGCAAACGACAAGTCTAGAAACCGCATTGCTGATATTGTTGAGCGGGGTGGTATAAGAGGAGATAAGGCTCCCGGTCTGGACAACCCCTGTCGGGGTCAAAATATTCTGATCAAACTGGACTTGAAAAGAGCCCGCCTTGATATTCAGGCCAGTCAGAGTTGCTAGTGTAGATCGGCAGATCAAGACGTCTGACCCTGCATGAACAGAAGTATCCCGTACTGTCAGCCTGAACGCTCTTATCTCAATGATTCCAGTCGTGGTATCGATCGTCCCAACCGAATCTTCCCCCACGACTTTCGTAAATCCGGTGTGAGTCGCAGTCAAGAGTCCGTTCGAATCAATCGAAGCAACCGAAGGATTAGTTAGAGACCAATGGTAGGGAGATATCCCGGAATATGCTGTGAATAGCTGCTGATCACCCACCGCCAACAAAGCGTTGGGGGGATTGAGATAGATCGAAGGAGCAGGAAGTATATTGATACTTCCATTGCGAAGGACCACTGCTGGATTTCCTTCATTAAGGAAGGTGTTCGCAGTTCCGCCTGAAAAGGAGAGAGGAATATTATTTCCGGCGGCAAGAAGCCTAAAGCGGACGTAAATCAAGACTCCATTACCCGTGAGCGGGGCAGAACCTGCAGAAGCAATAATCAAGGTCCCTGGAGTTGTACCGTTATAACTGATCGACCCAAACGACTGGCTTAGGGTACTAGTTGTAATAACTGTGTCAAACGACATGTAGTACGAGTAATAACTTAATTCAATCTGAAACGCCGTCACTCCTTTGCCGGTAAGAACGGTATCCACGTAGATCGGGATTGTCAGCTTCGATCCGCTTCACGCCGCGAGTATCATATATAGAGAATCCTACCTGTGCCGTGGCAACCGACGATAAGGCCGGCAGCAGGAGGAGAAGCGTCAAATACTTTAAAGCTCTAACCATTTAGCACCTTTAGGTTTAATCTTGCGGAGATTTAGTACCTCCGCAAGATTTCTTTGCGCTGGTTGATTACTTCAGTAACAAGAGTTTCTTCACCTGGACAAATTTGCCCGCAGCGATTCTGTAGAAGTATACGCCACTGCTGACCTTTGTACCGGAATTATTCGTCCCGTCCCAAACGACTTTATACACGTCTGCATTTTGGTTCGCGTCAACAAGCGTCTTAACAATCTGTCCTGTTATGCTATAAACCACTAATCGGACTTGAGTATTGTCATCCGGTAACTGATAACCGATGGTGGTAGATGGATTGAACGGATTGGGATAGTTCTGGTCAAGCTGATACGAAGTTGGTTTCCCGATTATCTGGATATCGGCAGGAGTTGCGAGTTTTGTAAGATCGTTCTCGTTTGCAAGGAAACATTACAATGGCAATCTGTGATGTTTGTTTTCCGCGAATGTCATTCGACACATCGAAAGTAATATCCGCAATGTCTCCATCATTCTGAAGCATTGCTGAGCCTGCCATAGCAATGCGAACCAATCCCTTCTCTTTGTCGTTGAAATAATTCATTTGCATTCCTGAGGCTGCACCTGAAATCTTAGCATGGCGTTGAATGGTCATCAGCGTGCGGATCATACTTTAGAGCGATCTCCACCGATGCTACGCCGGTGACATTTTTCAAATTAATTGGAACTGTAAATGAATCACCATGCAAAACAGTCGTTGTTCCCACTGAAAGCCGGACGCCGGATACCTTCTGCAAAACAAATTGTTTTTTCGTGGAAGGTGTAATCTTGCTCACGTTTGCGCCAATCTCGGCGGGGAAACCGGAGATGAGGTTAACAACGTATTGCAGGACTAGAGACGCATCATAAGAAGTTATTCCTGCGGTGCCGCTTACGTCTGCCACCGCTTGCTGGATTGCATTCAACGGGTAATCACCTGGATTAACGACATATTCCAAAATCAGAGAGGCATCATAAGCCTGAACGATGCCGTTCAAGCTGACGTCACCCATTATAGGATTCAGGGATCCGGTGGCCGAATGGAGTGTAGATGACTGAATCAGATATCGCTTGACCGATTCCACCGGGATTGCTTGCAACCGTCGGTCCTGAGTTGTCGCCCCACCAATTCCATCTCGCGTCTATGTTGAAAGATGTGTTTACATTGTCGACACCGTAGTGCGAATTGTTGTATATATCGCAGTAGTTGATGACCGGGTTCGAAGCACCTGACGCAGCGACACCATTATAATTATTGGTGATCGTGGAGAAAGTTATGTGGGGACTTTTGCTGTTAGTCGTAATCGCAGCGCCCGAGATTATAATAGTAGCCAGTATATAAGCCCGCATAACTGAGAACGCAATGACTGAATTGGCATAATGAATCCCACGAAGTATAGTTGACCGTGATTCCGTTCCAGCCGGGAGCCCAGTATTGAGGATGAAGTCCACTGCGGTTAGTTGCATCGAAGCTGTCGTATCCGAATTTGAGTCGCCTCCATAAATATCATCACGCAGGTCAGTGAAGACAATCGTGCTGTCCGGTGTTGACCCACCCACTGCGAGGAGGCCTTTGTTGACGGTCAAGCCCGTTCCAGGGAAAAATTTCAGGACCACTCCTGGGGCAATTGTCAAGACCGCGTTCGTGTTGACGGTATAATTCTGGAAGAAGTAAGGTACGTTCTTATGCCCGGCAAAATCTCTTTTCACCAGCGTGACATCTTGCGACAAGGTCTCGTTATATAAAACGCCAATGCCTTTGTAAGTTGTCCCGCTCATCGAATCGGCCAATGTAGATCTCGGGTACGAGATGAGCGAAGTCTGGATGGGAGCATAAGTTAAATTTCGGAACAAACAAGAATCGAGTGACGGGGTTGAGACACCGTTGAGGTAAACTCCCCAGTTTGTTTTGTCGAACGTGCAGCCGACAATAATCGGTGATGCCTGCTGCAGGCTGACTCCGCCATCAGTGTATCTGATTATGGCATGTCTTAAAACGCACAGGCTATCTGTGCTCGCCTGCGCAAAACTAATTCTGCTAACGCTTCGGGTTGTTTTCTGATATGTGCTCGGGAGAATGGAGGGACTCGTGTGAGAGCCGTTCTGGTTGGTATCAATGGGTTTCCATAGCTGTCGTCGCTCGTATCCGTAAACACAACCGGCATTGCCACAGTGCCATTGACAGCCAGAGCCCCGTTCACCTGCCAGTAGCCACCTTTGAACACGACTCCAGCAGGCACTGTAATTGTCGTCCCGGTGTTTATTGTGCAGGTATTGTAAAGGAGTAAGTAATGTTGTTATAGCCTGCAAAATTGCGAATCGGGACAGTTCCGTTTACTGAATAAGTTTCGGGTGCGATGCCGATTGCCATGTAGCCCGCATTGCTGGCTGTGATATTGGTGAAAGTCGGATTTGAAAACATGCTGATGGTCACCGGGGTATATGCCGTGTTGACCATCTGCGTATTTGTTACTGTAGGGTGTCCATTACCAAATACACCAAACCCCGATGTGCTTGAAAGCTCCAGAGTAGAAGAATCCATCACTGCATTGCAATTGAAAGCTCGAACCATGCCGTGTTGATAGTATTGTCCGGTAACATACCAGTAGTGATACCCTCCATATCGAGCGATGCAGTGTTTCATTGAATTCAAACTGTCCAAGCTTGATGCAGTAAAATCAACAGAGCACCAATCTGCCGGTGCAGCCGTACTTGAGCTTCCATCGTTATTCGTGTCTCCGCCATAGGAATCGTCTTTCATCGAAGTGAAGACGATTGGCTGAGTGGCGGTTCCGTCGGCGACCAGCGCTCCCTGTACATTGATTGCGTAGTCGTACTGATAGTCCGCATAATTGAACATGAACTTGATCACCACGCCGGGTTGTATGGTGAGGACTGCGCTCGGCCCTATGGTAAGTTGATCAACTATGTAGCCGACATTCGTGATGCCAGCAAGATTTCGGGTCGCTAATGTGGCGTTTGAAGAAAGGGTCCCTTCCAGTATTCTGATTCCCTTGCTGGCATTCGAGGTAAAAGTAATACCCGTAAACGTCGGGTTGGAAAGAAGAGACATTCCTATAGGATCAGATTTACAGTTGGAGATTGATACGTTACTGACGAAGGATGTGGAACTGTTTTCACACCTGATCCCGAAGTTGTAGGAGTCTGAGAGAGTGGAATTTGACAGCGTACCGCTCGCATCCGTAAAAGTCACAAGGCCCCATGCTCCATTGTGCCGTTTGGGGCATGAAGTTATTTCCACCGAACTTGATGATGCAACTATCGAGCTTACAGAAAGCATCATCGCTCGGACCCTGGAACCGAATCGTGCTCCAATCCCCTGCTTTTGGTGGCGTAGCTCCACCGCTGCTGCTCGTATATTGCGGATTGCCGTAGTTCGGATCATTGAGCGACGTGAAGACAACCAGGTCGGCACCGACCTTGTTCCTTTTGCCTTGAATCCTCCATTAACATAAATCCCGGGGCCATCGGATTTGATTACCACGCCAGGATCCACAGTGACGTAGGTTCCGGTATTTATTGTGATGTCAGCAAGAATCACATAGGTAATGTTTGTATAACCCGCAACGTTTCTCTGCATGACTTCGCCGTTCGTGGCAACGTATTCACCCAGGAGCCCAAGACCGGTCCAAGCCGTGTTCTTGAATACGATTCCTGAAAGGGTTGGATTTGCAGAAACGGACATAGCGACTGGTGTATAAGTAGTATTGAAAATCGAATCGCTTAAAATCTTTGGATTGGATGCCAGTGCGGCATATATACCATAAGTCGCGTCCCCAATGTTGCAGTTAGAGATTGTCGGACTTGCATTGAAAATTGAAACTTCACCTTGATAGTACCAGGTCGCATGGTAGTAATGTGCCCACGGCAGGCTGGCATAAGTCACGCGGCAATAGTTTAGAGCCGACGTCGAATCGCTTCCCGGTTCGAAAGATATTCCTCCCCAGTCACCAATTGTGGGAGCCGGGTGGGTGCCGGACTTGTTCGTACGACCTGGATTTCCAAAGTTATCGTCGTTTACAGACGTGAATACGATCAACTGTCCGTTGTCCCGTTGGCAACTAATTTACCCTGGACCGTTATGACCTGATTATTGTTGAATCCTTTTATGACTATACCTTTATTAATCGTCAGTGTCAAACCGACCGGTACAGTAATTTGATCGAGAAGCAGGTAGGTGACATTTGGGATGCTGGTGAACGAATGAATCGGAAGGACGGAGCTTGCGGGGAGAGTCCCACCGAGTATGCCGATCGCATCGTATGCGTTGTCGGAAGATGAAAACGTGTTGTTGCTGAAGACCGGGTTCGCGGAAAACGACATAGCTATCGGAACCATTTGACAGGAACCAATAGTATTGTTGGTAAACTTGGGATTGGACACGTCCTGCATCATGGCACCGTAGTAGTTTTTCACCATGTTGCAGCTGTCTATCGTGGGACTCGCATTGTCCATCGAAATTCCGCCGATGCTGCCGCCCCCGGCAAAGTAAACCCAGCATCGTCTCATAACGGAAAGAGAGTCCATTGTTGAGCCGTTGAAATAAACTCCGCCCCAATTTCCTGTGGCAGGCTGGGTAACTTGTCCGTCACCGTTGGTATCTCCGCCTAGATTATCATCCAGATATGAAGTAAAGGAAATAGTTTGCCCTGGCCCGGCGACTGCAACCAAAGCTCCATTTACATACAAATGCGCGCCGTTGTTGTTGAATTTCAGAATATCAGTGCTTGCCATCCGGAGAGTAGCGCCGGCATTTACGTAGAAATCGCCAGGAAAGTAATACGGTATCGCAACGGTATCCAAAACCATGCTGCCTGTGTAGTTGAAGTTCATGTAAATACCATCATGAGTATTCCCTGTCAAACTATTCGTGCCGTTGAATACCAAAGAAGCCGTACCATTGTACTGTATCGGCCATCCACAGGAGGAAATAGTTGACGAGTTGAAGTTGATGTTTGTCCCTCCTGCAAAAGCGAGCCCAGCGTTTGCGGCATTTGAAAGAGTCGAGTTGTTAATAGTCAATGTGCCTTGCCCAACGTAAACACCGTCGGTACTCGAACCTGTGATCGTCGAACCCTCGATATCCGTGTTTCCGTTATAAACGTAGAGGTCTGCGTACACCGTTAGAACCACCGAATTTAATTTGACACGTGTCGAACACTCCGCTGGAACCACCTGTGGAGCCCATTCGTATTCCGCTCCAGTCGCCTTTTTGGGGTGTGCCGCCGACAGTGTCTTTGCTCGAGGTAAAAGTAACCCATCTCGCTTGGAGATTCCCATTTGCATACAGATTCGTCCCGGCTTGAAATCTTATTACGACGCCGGAATCAATTGTTAAGGTATGTGGAGAATTAACCGTCAGGTCTCCGGTTACCCTGTACGGACTGCCGGCCAACTTTAAGGTAGAGTCCGTGGCAATAGTTCCCGACAGGTTCGTCTGGGAAAACGCTATTCCTCCTAAGAGAAAAAGCAGAACTGTTGTAAAGAAAAAGCGCATGTTATGCTCCCTTCTTGTGTATCATGAACTTGAGTGGATTGAACCGAGGAATGGAAATAGATGGATTTACGCTTGTAATGGTAGCTAAAGCCCACATCTTTCCTCAAAAAATTAGAAAACTATTTTGCCGCTTGCACTGAAAAAAAAAGCCAACTACTCCTGCGAAAACTAATGGAACCTCTCCGGGACTCCATTTCCTTGCGCCGTAAAGATAGATCATGTCAAGTCGTTCCACCTATGACTGGACGCACATCTATGATCGATCACAAATCATTATCATCGCTACACTCTTGTTCGCGCATCCTTTCTCGCTGAAAAAATCTGACCGCTCTTGTTTCTAAAGAACAGAATAAAAGTGCGGGTGCCGGGGCCCTCAAGTGTTTCTCGAACAATTTAACGTCAAGTAAACTGCACTCAATTCAATATTTGTCGAAAATCTCAGATCAAGTTTGATGCGGACGCTGGAGAAAGTCACAGGGAATATTCCTACAGCACCCCGATGGCACTCGGTCTGTAATCAAATTAGTTGATGATCGCAAGCACCCTTTTCCCATTCTCGGTCGTTACCCTTTCGTTCTCGTTCAGAGCACGTGATAACTGAGACATTTGCCCGCCCCGCCACTTCCTTGATTCGGTCCTTCAAAGTCAGCCATACATCAGAATCCCCTTGAAACCGGGCGCCGTAAATGTTTACTCCACAAGGTAAGTGACCAAATGTCCAATGTCAAGTTAGATGTGGCATCTAGAAGATCTATCATGACAGTGGGAACTCCGGGTCACTCTTGCAGTGAGTCGGAATTGTGACGATTATTTATCGAGAGAGTTCAATGCAAAAGCATACGCGCCGAGTGAAATCGCCCTGGTTGTACCGATCTTGGATATTCCCACTCCGGTTCTCATTTCAGGGTCGTATTTCATCTTCTTATTCGTGCCGTAGACGCTGATTTCCTTCGTGGCGCCTTTCAAAAATTTTTCCAGGTCTGATTTGTCTTCCAGGTTGTAGACATTCTGTACCAGTCTTCGAAACTGTTTCCCATTCGAGTCGACGAAATTGCCGTTCATCTCTTTCACGATAGACGGAAGAAACACTTCTGAAGCACCAGCAAGCCCTCCACCGATGACGATGATCCCGTCGACCAACGTGATCGCATTTGAAATTGCGTCGCCCACCGCTTCCCCCATCTCCTGAAATGCCTTGAGTGCGGCGTGCTTATTGCCCTGCTTCTCTCCGGTGGAAATTTCAAAAATATCCTTCGGCGCCGGCGAATCCTCAGACTTTATCCGTGCTTCGCGACCGTAAATCGCCCTCACCCCCCGGATGCTCGCATGTTCTTCGACATTAGTCTTCGGACTCAATTTGTCTCTCAAAAGCCATATTTCGGCGGCATTGGAGTTGTCGCCGATAAAAAGATTGCCATCATGGACTATTCCTGCGCCAAAGCCCGTTCCGAGAGTCAACCCCAAAAGACTCTTATATCTCTTCGGACTCCCGGCTTTCGCAAGAAGATCATTTATATAGGGCAGATAGCCAGCGATTGCTTCACCGTAAGCATACAAGTTCCCATCATTATTGATGAACACGGGGAGCTGGAACTTATCCCGGAGCATCGGACCCAATGCAACGCCGCCTCTGAACGCCGGGAGGTTTGGAAGATCACCGATGATTCCGTTTGGATAGTCTGCCGGACCGGGAAATGCAAAACTGATTGCAACGGGTCTAGTTTTTAATTTGCTCTTTACTTGAAGGAATCCTTCCACAATGTTTGATAGACATTTGTTCAGGTCATCTGCGTTGGAAGGCAATGTGATTTGCTCGATGACTTGCTCATTTCCCCGTATTGCCGTGAACACAAGGTTTGTTCCGCCAGCATCGAGCGTCATCACGGTTCGTTTATCATTTTGAAATTCCATTTTCACAAACCTCTCTATTTAACCAGAACACCAAAAAGTGTAGCGCGCGGAAAACACGGGATGTGCGGACCTCCACTCATTATCGACTTTTTTGTGTTCAATCCGTGCTAATCGGTCTCCTCTCCCGCTCCATCATTTATGTTTATTTGTTGATGCAGGGTCGTACAACGCACTCTCGTCTAATTCACCTTCTGTCTCTTTCCGCCCTTGATCGAAAGTGCCGCCAGATATACAAAGCAAATACCGGGAATGATGTAAGACATTGAGGTCAGGCCAATATCCAGGAGTTTTCCCATAACAAGCGGTATGATGGCGCCGCCGCTGATTGCCATGCACATGAGACCTGATAGTTCGCTAGAATGTTCCGGTCTCTCTTCAACCGTGATCGAGAAAAGCATCGGCCAGATATTCCCAAATCCCAGCCCGCCCAAAATAACTCCAACGATGCAAAGAGCTTCAACGTTGGTCATCACCAATGCCAGACCAGCCAGTCCAAGTGCGGCCGATATTCTGAAAAATTTCCGCGCGTTAACGTTTATGCTCCCGGCCACAAGACGACCGATCGTGAGAAAGCCGAAGAAAAAAGTCGGGCCGAACAAGGCAGCCTTATCCGAAGCCAGGCCGAGTCCCTCGAGTGTGGGTTTCAGAAAACGCCCCATACACGCCTCCGCCCCAACATAGAGGAAGATGCCAAGAACGGCAAAGGCAAAAACTGGCTCTTTCAAAAGACTTAGAGAGGTACTGATACTTGGCGGCACATCTGCTCTCGACTCGTCGATTTGCGAAAGCGCAACAAAAATAAATGCGAGCAACATGAAAACAAAAAAGACCGGAATAGCACCACGCCAGCCCATCTGAGCGAACAGAGGAAGAACCATCACCAACCCTACAAGATATGCGGAAGCTGAAGAACCCACCCCTTTTATTCCCTGTGCAAGCGCAAGATTGCGGCTGTACGTTCCCGCAACGCTGACATCACGCATGATAGGATTTCCCGCAACCTGCAGGAAAGTGGTTCCAATCCCCAACACGAAAATGCATGCCAGCAGAAAAACAAAACCGGGATCGATCAAACTAGGAATTGCCATTGCTATTACATTCAAACCTAAGCCGAGAACCAGCAGGTTCTTTTTGCCCATCCTAGCTGCAATCAATCCACCGGGAACACTGAAGATAGCAAAGGCGATGTAAACGAAGAACGGCAGCAGCGTCAATATCACGTTGTTCAGCTGATATTGATGCTTGACTGCATCGGACATCGGCCCTATGGCATCCGCAATACCCATGACTAAGAAAGTAATAAAGATCGGTAGGGTCTTTGTCTTCATGAAATTCTCCAGTTAAGTCTTGTTGACCAAATCTCAATTGTGCCCATTTGTTCTCGTCAGTCTTATTCTCCGTGAACTACAATCTTCTCCAATTCTTCAAGCGATTTCCCCTTTGTCTCCGGCATCACTTTCCACACGAAGAAGAAAAATGGAATCATCATGACTGCAAAAAACATGAACACATTTCCACCGCCGAGACGCGTAAGTGCGATCGGAAACACCAGGCCAATTACCGCATTCATGATCCAATGAGTAAATGATCCGAGCGCCTGTCCCTTCGATCTGACCTTGTTCGGAAATATTTCCGCCAAAAAAACCCAGATGACGGCTCCTTGTGAGAATGCAAAAAAAGCGATGAAGCCAACGATGAATACCACGACGTTGCCGAAAAGGGTCTCATCATAGTAATGAAAAGCGGCACCGGCAAGAGAAAGGAACATTCCGACTGCACCGATCAGCAGCAACGTCTTGCGTCCGAACCTGTCGATGAAAAACATTGCGATGATTGTGAATAACATATTCGTTACGCCGACGGCGACAGCCTGGAGCATTGCCGAATTTGTGCTCGCGCCGGCTCTCTCAAATATCATCGGCGCGTAATACATTATTACGTTTATTCCCGACAACTGGTTGAATACGGCAAGCAGGACGGCGCACATGATGACAAATCTATATTTCTTCTGAAAAAGTTTGGTCATCCCCGGCCGGTTTCTTCCTTCAGTGAAACGACAATATCGTTTAGCTCGGATTCCACATTTGCAGCTCCGACATTCTGCAAGACCTATTCTCCTTTGTCCATATAATTTTTCTTCACAAGCCACCGTCAACTATCGGGTACGAGGAAAAGAAGAATGAAAAATATCGCGGCGGGTATCGCCATTATCTACGCTCCCACAAAGCGTGATGCGACGGATTACAACTGGCAGCGCAAACGCGCCATTTATGGCGAGTGTCGTCTGTACCTGTCTACTCCCTGCGGGTGGCTCATGCGGAAGGTAGAGCAGTCCATTCTTGCCCCGGCCGTAAAAGAAGCCCGAATTATTCCTTACGGCGTGGACTTGTCAGCGTTTCACCCTGAAGATAAAGAGAGTGTCCGACGCAAGCTGGAAATGCCTTCCCAGGCGCGGGTGTTGCTGTTTGCCGCGAAACACGGTCGCCAGAACATTTGTAAAGATTTCCGAACCTTGCGTGAAGCCGTCGCCAAGGTGTCAGAATGCACCGCTATCGGGGATTTGTTGTTTCTTGCCCTGGGCGACGACGCGCCTGCCGAGCGTATTGGCAATGCCAATGTTCGCTTATCCCCTTCAGACGGATCCCCGGGAGGTCGCAAGGGTCCTATCAGGCTTCCGACGTTTACATCCATGCGGCGCGAGTTGATACATTTCCTAATGTCATCCTCGAAGCCCTGTCATGCGGCACACCGGTGGTCGCAACGGCGGTCAGTGGAATCTCGGAACAAATTGTGGATGGGCAAACCGGCTTTCTGACGCCGGCTGGCGATGCTGACGCCATGGCACAGAGAATCGTGCAATTGTTGAGGGATGAGCCGTTGCGTAAGCGCCTTGGCGCTGGCGCTGCGGAAGGACGCCAAGCGGCGTTTCGACCTGAACCGCCAGATCGAGGACTATTTGGGATCGTACGAGAGAATCCTTGAAGCGTTCGGATCAAACAACGGCGAAATAGGAAGGTAATGGGATCGCGAATAAGTCTGACACATTCTGTGCTTAACTCGGTGCGCCATGGCGCGCTAGGGCTGGTCGAGGGTTCCATGCGTTGCAAGTTGGCTATCCCCATGAAGGTGCATTGCGCGGCAGGCGCGTCATCATCGTCCTGCCACGCCTGGGGATGGGAGGAGCCGAACGCCAGGCGCTCCTGTTAGCTCGTTACCTGCAGGAGGTGCAGGAGTCGTTTGTCACCATCATGGGGTTTGGTCGGCCGGGCCAGGCATCAGAGCTTGCCGACCGCTATGGCATTGCGTGACCGCGCGCCTATGGTTCACTTTGGCAGGAATCCGTGGCTTAACTGCGGGACT
>CAVYHK010000011.1:0-42772 GCA_963768145.1 uncultured Bacteroidota bacterium
TACCACTTATATCCAATTCGAACATCATACAGAGATGCGCTACAAAAGTTCATTACTTCCAAAGGAATTCAGACCGTCATACATTATCCCATCCCGATTCACCTTCAGAAATCTTACGCTGATCTTGGCAGGCCGAAAGGCTCTTTTCCTGAAGCCGAGGCTCACGGAGCTGAAGAGCTATCATTGCCGATGTTCCCTGAATTAACCGATGAAGAAGTTCACTATATCTGTGATAGTCTGAACAGTTTCAAAGCACCCGGCGGAATCGGCTCATGAGGGAAGATGAGTACCAGAGAATATTCGAGACCGAGGATTCTTTCTGGTGGTACGTGGGGGTACGGACGCTCATCGAGAGCTCGCTACGAAAATTTCTCGGGGAAAAACGGGTACGACTTCTTGATGCAGGGTGTGGAACCGGAGGCAATATTATGATGCTGCGGAAATTCGGCGATCCCGTTGGGATTGACTTGTCGCCCAAGGCTCTGGCATTCTGCAAAGATTCCCGCGGCATCGAGAATCTGGCACGCGGAAGTCTGGAGAAACTTCCCTTCAATACAAATTTGTTTGAAGCCGCAATTTCCATTGATGTTCTCTATCATTTATGGGTAAGGAATGACGAGAGTGCTCTGAGAGAATTATATCGAGTTTTGAAACCGGGAGGAGTTCTTATCCTGCAGTGTGCCGCTTTCGAATGGCTTCGCGGCCAGCATGATGAAGTCGTCTACACGAGGAAAAGATACACGAAAAATGAAGTCTGTCAAAAATTGAAGAAAGCCGGTTTCAGTGTCAGGTTCTCAACTTATCGAAATACCCTGCTTTTCCCGATTGTGTTTTTGGTCAGAATATTCAAGAAGAAGGGCGAAGCATCATCGTCGGATGTCTCGATGCCCTCGCCTTTAATCAATTCGATTCTGCGAGTCATCATGAAGACAGAAAACATCTTGCTCCGGTTCGTCCGTTTCCCAATCGGTAGTTCCATTTACGCAATTGCAACGAAGGAGGCAGCGTGAAATATTCACCATCAGCGATTTTACTGTTGTTTATCTCGACCTTTGCCGGTGTCGCCGGACAATTGTTCCTTAAGCAGGCAACTGTAAGTCCGAATTTTTCTTTTGACACCGCGCATCCCATCAAAGCCGTCATCGCCGTCATAACAAATCCATATGCGCTGGGTTGGATGGCGATGGCAGCGGTCAGCGCACTCCTCTGGGTGAAGGTAATTCAAACTTTCGATCTGAGCCTCGCCTTTCCGATCATGATGTCCTTGACAATAATTTCCATCCTGATTTTTTCATATTTCTTCTTTGGAGAGCAAATATCCACGCTTCGCTGGATCGGAGTGGCTCTTATGGTGATCGGGATCTTATTAGCCGCAAAGTAGAAATCGCAAATCTTGGAATTCGCTCGCAGAAATAGTGTCTTCCTGATAGTCCTAGTTCTCTACTTCTGTTCCACAATGTTTATGATTGACAGATACCCGAGAGTCTGGGTGGACGAGCCGTGGGAATCGATAACCGCCTACACTCTTGAGCATGATGGACGTTTGTACAATCCGGCATTAACAGGGCGGGACGGATATGGTGAACACTTTCTTGAGCCTCGCCTGCTCTTGAGTTTTGTAGTTGCGCCATTCTTTGCAGCGTTCGGTGTGGGCGTGGTTCAAGGAAGAATCGCTTCTGTCCTTGTCGGTGCGCTGCTCTTGCTGGCAGGATACATGTTCGGAAAACGGTTTTTCTCAAAAAGAGCAGGAGTCCTGATTTCATGTTTCCTTTGGATCGAGACCATGATATTCATTTCCGCCCGGACAATCAGGCCCGAAATCTATCTTGCGACTCTGGAAATGTTTTCGCTGTATTTCCTTTTTTCTGCATTGGAGACCGGAGAATTAAAGAAATATTTCTATTCTGGTCTTTTCCTAGGTGTTGCACTCTGGACACATCCCAATGCGATTCTCTACCTTCTTGCAGTTGTGATAATCTTCATTGTGGAGAAATGGCTGTCAGTGGTTAAATCGAAGGAGTTCTGGATCCTCACGATCGGAGCGATCATAGCATTTTCTCCTTACGCCATTTATGTTATCACGGTCGATGCACATACCGGATTCGCGACATGGTGGAGTCAGCTTTCCCGACCTCCGGTAGAGGAGCAGTGGAGATGGCCGGCATCGTACCTAATGGGCGAATGGCGGAGATTGGTCGATTACGTGCAATTTCCATTCAGGCTTCCGATCTTGTTGATATACATCTTCGGAATTGCGACTGGTTTTCGTTCGGAAAACAAGATCGTCAAACTCGTTCTGATCACAGCAGGCGTTGAGTTCTTCTTTTCGGTGATGTTCATTTCGGACAAAAGTATACTTTACGCGACCACGTTCCTTCCGCTTCCAATCATGCTTCTTGCAAAATACCTGGATGAGGCGTTGCCACATTTCCGCAAAAACGTGGACGGTTCGTTCCTCTCCCCTTTCCGAACAGGCTCATCTCTCCTGGCAATCTCCATCCTCGGAGTGTTTACGCTGAATCAACTCGTCGGTGATGCGTATCTTCTCTATGAAAACAGGCAATGTTCGTACTCGAACGTGATTGCCGAATTGCACCAATCAACTCCTCCTGACTCTCGTGTCTGGGGTTCTATGACTTTTTGGTTTGCGTTCTATAAGCAAAACTACAGAACGATAAACGCTGGTCTGAACGGGAATGAATCATTGTCTGACATTCGAAATCTACACGCTTTCTTGAAAGACCTCGACTCGTTCAAGCCTGAGTACATGATTACGGGCGACCCCGAAGTCTGGGGAACAAAGCCAATCTGGAAAGAATATCAGACACGAAGCGGACAGTGTCGTCACTGTCCGGGTAAACTTGTCAGGGAGATTCCAACACAGTGCTACGGTGATCTGCGCATTTACGAAATGAGCTGGTAGGCATTCCCACCGGACGATCTGACCTTCATTGATTTTTCGGAACTCTACGTATATCTTCCTTTCGTAGCAAAAAGCGAGGTGTCTCATGCCTACCGGGGAAAAGAGGAATCGAATTGAACGAATCACTATGGTTTGCCGAAGAGTCCATTGTCCTATCTTCTGCTATTTGATTCTTGCCGGTTTAGCCTCCATGCTCGCGTCAGTCAACTTGAACGCGCAATCGATCACGTGGCAGAAGACGAACGGACCATACGTATCCATAAAAAGCCTGCCTGACAATGTACCGATAAATTTCCTGGCTGTGGGTCCGGGAGACATCCTCTTTGCTGCCTCGCCACCAAATTATTACGTTCCGATTTGGGGCAAGCTTTACAGATCGACCGACCGCGGTGTGAATTGGATACCCGCCGATAGCGGTTGGATTCCTGACTCAACCAAATCATTGGTGTTTGCCCAATCGGGCGTAGCGTTTATGAGTACACAGTCTACCGATGGCTGTAATGTTTTCGTTTCGACTAATGGCGGCCGATCCTGGACAATTGAGGGTTTCCTGGGAGGCGCGCATGCATTCGCCGTTGATTCGTCGGGCATTATTTACTGGGGCGGCGGTGGTGGGGAAGGGGTCTACAAATCGACGGTCGATTCTCCGCCTTGGACCATCGATGATTGGCAAAGAGGGGGAATGGGAAATATAGTTGTAGATTGCCTCGCGGCGCTTTCCAATTTCAAAGTCATTGCAGGCACATGGCAGGGCATAATGTTCTCCCCCGACAGCGCTCATACCTGGCTGAGCACCAATGTTGAGGACGACGGCGTTAACTGGTTCGCATTGTTGCCGAATGAACACCTCTTCGCCTCATCATTGGACAGTGGAGTCTTCCGCTCCATAGACAGCGGAAAAACATGGACCTCGACAATCACGGGCCTTCCTAGTCTAAAGATAGATGGGTTCTCGAAGGGGCCGGACGATTATTTGTACGCTACGATCTTTGGTAAGGGAATATTAATGTCGACTGACGAGGGAGGTTCCTGGCAATCCATAAATGGGAATCTTCCGAGTCTCTTCACATATGCTGTCGTGGTAACAAGCGATTCGGTAATATTCCTGGGGACTTCTGAGGGACTTTACTGTTCATCAGACCACGGGACGACATGGAATCGTAGTGCGCAAGGGTTCTCCACCGAATACTCCGCAGTCAATGCAATTGCCATTGAAGACAGTCTGTTGTTTGCCGGTGGGAACGGTGGAATCTATCTGTCTTCCGATGATGGCGTATCTTGGAAACAGGTTGGTCTGCCGGATACAACCGTGCTTTCTCTGTTTATCGAAAAAGGGGGAAACATCTTGGCCGGAACCGAAGGCTGTGGTACTTACGCTTCAGATAACGGAGGCGAAAGTTGGCACTGGGGAGGCATCGGTGATTCATCGATTTTTACATTTGCAGTCGATTCGTTCGGTCAGATATACGCCGCGGGCCAAAGGGCGATCTATCGGTACAGCGGATCGGGAACGGATTGGAAAACAATCTGGGCGCCTGTAGCAAACGTCTACTCACTCGTTGTCGCGTCGAATGGTTTTATGTATGCGGCAAATGACAGTGATGGTGTTGTCTGCTCCACTGACAACGGCGGATCATGGCCTCCACTTAGACCCTCGTATGTCTGGACTTATCCTCAATCCTATTCGTTGCTCCTTCTTCCGAACGGAGATATCCTCGCAGGAGTGGTCGGATATGATAGAGAAGGGAGAGGCGTCATGCGCATTCCAGCGGGAACAGACTCGTTGGCACCGACAAGCCTGGATAGCGGTGTGGTAAAATGTTTGGTAAGGAATCGCGAAGGAATCATATTCGCGGGCACCTCGGACGATGGTATTTATCGCTCTTCCGATAACGGATACACCTGGCAGTCAGTAACATTACCAGATTCAATAGAGTATTGTCTGGCGGTTGACGAGAACGGATATATTTATGCTGGTACACCTGACGGTTTATTCAAAAGCGTGGAGACTACGTTGCGCGTTACCCGAAAGCCTTCGGTTGTGCCCAGCCAGATTCGGCTAGAGCAGAACTACCCCAACCCATTTAATCCATCGACCACCATCAGCTATGAGCTGTCCCCGAAGGGGCAGGTAGCTAGCAGCTATGTTACTTTGAAGGTTTATGATATTCTTGGAAGGCAAGTAGCGACACTGGTTGACGGAAAACAAACCGCCGGTGCGCACACGATAACATGGAACGCTTCAGCATTCGCAAGCGGAGTCTACTTTTATAAGCTAGTCTCACTTTCTGGAAATCAACGTACTGAAACGACAAAAGTAATGGTGTTGATCAAGTAGGAATCTGACAATGAAATTTTTGTCAAGAGAATTATGGAGTTGGGTTGCGAAAATTTATGATGCAGTAGCCGCAATTGTTACCATCCTTTTTCTCTTTACTATGATCACGCCAGTCGTGCAGTCCCAATCACTCGGACAATGGTATCGTGTTCCGGCACCGGGTGATGTCCAGAGAATATTTATCGCATCGGATTCTACTCTTTTCGCCTGCACCAACACAGGTTTATACCGCGAGAACCTGCAAACAGGCAACTGGGATTTTTACACGAGTGCAAACGGTTTCATTGGAAACAATATCACGGGCATTTCTTCGGATTCAGAAGGCAGTCTTTACTTTGCTTCCTCACCCGTATCAATGCTCAAAGGTAATTCCTTTTCATCATTTCCGCTGGACACAATCTTGAATGCCTTTGACGTTCTTGTTGATCGGCGAGGTTCGCTCTGGTGCAGCTCGTGGGACGGTGTCCATCGACTAACTCCAAGCGGCTGGACATTGTTTGCTTCCGATGATGGCGATGGCGTGCTTGCTCAAGACAGTAGCGGGAACATCTGGTACGGTGCTGGGGATAGCTATGTCAGCTACTATGACAGCCTCGGCTGGCATGTAGAGGGCTTGTATGGGGCGGGAATAAAGAGCTATGTGACTGCGCTCACGGTCGCCCCCGATGGAACAATTTGGGTGGGCACAACTGGGATTTGCCTTGGCCGGAGGTCAAAAGGCTCGTGGTCCCTCGTAAAGTCGGGTATATTCTCCTGGTACATCACCGGAATCGCGGTTCGAAATGACACGGTGTGGGTCGCGGATCGCAGTTTGTTCCGGGGAGTCGGCTCATCGTGGACACAGCTCACCACCGCGGACGGACTTGCCGACAGCGTTGCGCTGACCGTGACCTTTGATAGATGGGGACGGCTGTGGGTTGGTCACCCGAACGGCTATCTTTCCATCCTGGAAAACGGCAAGTGGAAAACTAAGAAGCTTAGCCGCGAACTGCCAGACTTTCACGTGTCGAGCGTTGCCGCCAGCCCGAAGGGTCTAAGGTGTGTCGGGACCGAAAATGGCGGATTGGCTTTTTTCGATGGTGCATCGTGGCACACGGTCCAATCCGGCCTCCCTTCGGATACCGTTACAGTCGTACGATTCGATCATGACGGTAATCTCTGGGTCGGAACAACGGAGGGAATCGGTATGTACAATGGCAATTCTTGGCGCAACTTCACGAGATCCGACGGACTCCTTTCAGATACAATCACCTCTATTACGGTATCGAATAAGGATTCAGTGTGGTGTTCGACGGCGCAGGGACTGTCGCGATTCAATGGAATGACATGGGATTCATATCTTCTCCCGATGAATATCGCAGTCCGGCAAATCCGCGACCTTGCCGTCGATTCTGCCGGCACGATCTGGACTGCCGGTGACTCCGGGATCCTCCGTTTTAAAGATGGAACATATCAGCACTTCTATCCCATTACCAAACATAGTGGGACTACCTCTATCGCGGTAGATCAGTATGACGTCAAATGGTGTGGCAGCGACAGCGCTGGTGTGTGGCAATACAACGACACGACTTGGGCAAGTGTTGGCTGGCCAAATGTTGGTAGTGAACCGATCTCATCAGTACGTATTGGACCGGATGGTTCTATCTGGGCAGGTTCTTCATACTCAAGCACGTTTGATGGCGGACTTTACCAGTTCGATAGAGTCACGTGGACGAATTTTAATGGGGTTGATGGCCTAGCGGATGGAAGCATCAATGATATTGCGTTCGACAAACGAGGAAACGTATGGACAGCTTCTCAGTTTGGAGTAACAGTATATAACAAAAACGGCGTTATCTTGTCCGTGCCTCAGCCCCCTTCTTCAGGCAGACCTTCGAACTTCGAACTGTTCCAGAACTATCCCAACCCGTTCAATCCATCGACCACCATCAGCTATGAGCTGTCCCCGAAGGGGCAGGTAGCTAGCAGCTATGTTACTTTGAAAGTTTACGACATTCTCGGAAGACAGGTCGCGACGCTCGTGGACGGAAAAGAAACGGCCGGTGCGCACACGATAACATGGAACGCTTCCGCATTCGCAAGCGGAGTCTACTTTTATAAGCTAGTCTCACTTTCTGGAAATCAACGTACTGAAACGACAAAAGGAATGGTTTTAATCAAATAGGAATCCGACAATGAAATCCTTATCAAGAGAATTATGGAGTTCGTCGGCTAAAATTTCTAATGCAGTAGCTATAATTGTTGCCATCATTTTTTCTTTTTGTGGGCTTCTGGAAGCTCAATGGATGAACTTCACTCCGGATACGAACATATATTATAACCAGATCTTTTTCGTTGACAGTCTCACCGGCTACATCGCCGCTGATCTACGAGCTCCCTCCCCTGACACGACAGGAGCAATTCTTCGTACTACCGACGGCGGCGCATCTTGGGTTACAGATACGATAGCAAAGGGAGGACTCTTGAGCGTTTCGGCGATCGGGAAAAATCTGGTGTGGACATCAAGTGACTATGGTGAGGAATGCCATTCAACGGACGGCGGCAGAAGCTGGAGGAATACGTACGTCGGCTATTCATTGCTGACAATTCAATTCGTTGATAGCCTTGATGGATGGCTGGTGTGGCAGGGTCAGTTGGGTGCCGAAGAGATATCGGGTATACACCATTCGACTAATGGCGGTACAACGTGGAGCCAACAATTTGCCGACACAGCGGACTACTACACATATCAGGGCAGAGGCTATTTTGTCGACACACTTCACGGATGGGCAGCACAGTATGTAGGAGTACGACGCACCATGGATGGAGGGAAAAACTGGAGCCCCATTATTTGGGCTGGAGGGGCTGAGAACATGCAGTCTGTTTTTTTCCTAGATACTCTGAGAGGTTGGGCGGTAGGCATCCATGGCATCGGCAAAACAACGGATGGGGGAGTAAGCTGGTCTCAAGTCTATGGGGGGATATCTCCGCCGGACATTGCATATTTTTCTGTGTTCTTCGTCGATACTTCGAGTGGTTGGGTGTGCGACTACAATGGAGGGATAATGCACACTACAAACGGCGGCAATACATGGCTCGTTCAGCGCTCTGATACTTCTAGTTATCCCGCTCTTTATTCGATTTTCTTCCTGGACAAGAACAACGGTTGGGCCGTCGGAAACGGAATAATACTTCACACGACCAACGGCGGAGTAACTGCAGTTAAGGAGCCTTCACCCCAGCCGAAATCATTTCGTCTCATGCAAAACTATCCAAACCCATTTAATCCATCAACTACTATTAGCTATGAGCTATCCCCGAAGGGGCAGGCAGCTAGCAGCTATGTTACTTTGAAGGTTTATGATATTCTTGGAAGACAGGTGGCGACACTAGTTGACGGGAAACAGACCGCCGGTGCGCACACAATAACATGGAACGCTTCCGCATTCGCAAGCGGAGTCTACTTTTATAAGCTAGTCTCACTTTCTGGAAATCAACGTACTGAAACGACAAAAGGAATGATATTAGTCAAATAGGAATCCGACAATGAAATCTTTATCAAGAGAATTATGGAGTTCGTCGGCTAAAATTTCTAATGCAGTAGCTATAATTGTTGCCATCATTTTTTCTTTTTGTGGGCTTCTGGAAGCTCAATGGATTGATGTGACTCCTGACAGCGGTGTGCAATACAATCAGATCATTTTTGTGGATAGCCTGCGCGGGTATATTGCTGCAAACAGCGTTCAGTATACGGACACGAGCGGTGCCATTCTATTCGTTACGACGGATGGAGGCAAATCTTGGAAGGAAAATAAAATAGACGTACCATGGTTCTCGAGTGTCTCAGCAATTGGAGATAGCTTGGTGTGGGCATCGAGCTATAAAATGGTGTGCCACTCCCGAGACGGCGGAGATACATGGCAAATGGATACAGTAGCGAGTTTCTGGTTCACGCCTGTCACAGTTCAGTTCGTGGATAGGTTGAATGGTTGGACCACCGTGAATTATCAAAACTACGGCTTCGGCGAATATGAGGCCATATATCATTCCTCTGATGGTGGATTAACGTGGCAGATGCAGTATGCGGATAGTGGTTTCAGCGATGAGTCTCACGCTTATATAAGAAAGGGGTATTTCATTGATTCACTTCATGGATGGGTCGCAGATTTAGGGGGAGTGCTGCAAACCAGCGACGGGGGAACAACTTGGACAACAACTGGACTTGCCAGTGATTACGGATGCTGCGTGTATTTTATTAACGCTTTAAGAGGTTGGAGTGGAGGAGAGCCTGATATATACTGGACGACTGATGGAGGCTCGGTTTGGACGATTGGATACGATTTCCACGGACCGATGTGGACATCAATCTATTTTGTCGACAGCCTGGCAGGTTGGGCATGCGATAACTATGGAGGCATCGTGTTTTCTTCCGATGGGGGTGTCACTTGGAATATCCAAAGGCCCGACGATTCATTACCTTCGCCAAGTCTGAACTCTATATTTTTCCTCGACAAGAACAGAGGTTGGGCTGTGGGGAACGGCGTGGTCCTCCACACTGCAAACGGCGGAGTAACCAGCGTCAGAAAGCCGTCTTCCAAACCGGTGACTTTTGCTTTGTCTCAGAACTATCCTAATCCATTCAACCCTTCAACGACGATTAGCTATGAGCTACCCCCGAAGGGGCAGGCAGCTAACAGCTATGTTTCTTTGAAGATCTACGATGTTCTTGGAAGGCAGGTTGCGACACTGGTTGACGAGAAACAGACCGCTGGCGCGCACACGATAGCATGGAACGCATCAGCATTCGCAAGCGGTGTTTATTTTTATAAGCTGGTTTCACTTTCAGGGAATCAACGTATTGAAAAGACAAAAGCAATGGTGCTAATCAAGTAAAAGTATGACAACGGATCTTTTGTTGAAGAAGTTAGTTTGCCTGACAACAAATATTTCTAAGGCCGTCGCTGCGTCAATTATTTGTGTTCTTTCTTCTTGTGGAATTCTCGAAGCTCAATGGATCACCACACAAAACACTATTGGCAATTGCGATCAAGTGGTTTTCTTAAACAACCAGAGAGGTTATATAGCAGAGTCCAACGGCACCTTATTGATTACAAGCGACGGGGGCGAAAGTTGGATCCAACGGAAAGTCTCGACCCGATCACTATTGAGCGTGTCGGCTGTAGACGATTCTCTTGTTTGGGTTTCTAATGATAGTGGAACTGTGTATCGCTCCGTTGATGGCGGTATAACATGGCACTCAGTCATGGTAACGAATCTTCCTTTTAGTCTTTACACGGTTCAGTTTGTCGACAGTGCGAACGGATGGATCTCCGGCAACTATGAGATGGGTGGCTACATCGGATACGGTGGAATATTTCATTCTACAGACGGCGGCTTCTCGTGGCGAGAACAATACGCAGACACGACAGATTATTTCTCTTATTTGGGAAACGGTTTCTTTATAGACAAATCACATGGATATGTCGCTGACCAATATGTTATTCTCCAAACATCGGACGGCGGCATTACTTGGACGCCGAGTGAAATCGGAGGAAGATCCGCAGCATCAATTTCTTTCACAGATAGTTTGAACGGGTGGGCAGCTTGCGACGAAGGATTCTTGGGTAAGTCGAACGACGGAGGTTTGAACTGGTCTCTGAGCCGCCCAATTTCTTCTTATAATGGATTCACGTCGATCTTTTTTGTTGACACTTCTGACGGTTGGGTTTGCGATGACCAGGGCAGAATAATCCACACTAGCGATGACGGCTTGACGTGGTCCGTTCAGCGTTCTGATTCATCCGGACGTCCGATTATCAACTCAATTTTCTTCATCGACAAGAACGACGGCTGGGCTGTCGGAAATGGAATCATACTTCATACCACGAACGGTGGAGTCACGGCGGTCAGGGAGCCTTCAGCTCAGCCAAGCTCGTTTCGCCTCATGCAGAATTACCCGAACCCGTTTAATCCATCAACAGCGATCAGCTTTCAGCTCTCAGCGGTCAGCTACGTTTCTCTGGAGATTTACGATGTTCTTGGTAGAGAAGTAGCTACACTCGCTGACGACAAAGAGACAGTGGGACTGCATACTGTAACATGGAACGCGTCGAGGTATGCAAGTGGAGTGTATTTCTATAGACTCGTCTCGAGCTCTTCGCAAGGGACTTTCGTCGGAACAAAACAAATGTTGATGATTAAATGACAAAGTTGTTTGGTCAGTCCCGAAGGGATCCCGCTTCGCGGGAAAATCCCGCCGATCTTTGGCGGGGATGTTGATCAAGCAGGCTCAGCTGGCGGATTTCCCTTGTCTGCTTCGCGATCCGAAAAACCTTCGAGCCGTCTTCCCCATGATTACCTTACCTCTTGTTAGTTCCTCATCCGTGAAAAACCCAACGACATACAATAGCACTGGGTAAAGCACCACAAGGACCAGTTTCGCCAACATCAGGGAGATTTTTCCATGTCCGATGACTGCACTATTAAGTCCGAGAATCACGGTCGCTGAAAAGACAACTTTCGCAATCCGGGATTTCTCGAAGTTGATGGGGTAGCATCGCTGGCTCGGGAAATATATTCCGATGGGGAGGACCGCGTATGAAATCACAGTGGCGACTGCTGCTCCCATGATACCGTACCGCGGTATCAATATAAAGTTGGCTGCGATGTTTATGATCGCAGACAATCCGGCAACTATTGAAATTATCTTCGTTTTGTCTTTGAGGAGGACACCTATGGTCATTATATAGTACACGCCCTGGAACAGGTAAGAGACCAAAATTAAGATGATAATTCTTGAAGCCGCGTAATATTCAGGCGTGCCGATCAGAGTAATGATTTCGTGACCAAAGGAACCTACTGCGATTAATAACGCGCAAGTTACGAAGAGGTAGTAGGTGAGTATTGTTGCAAAGGTCTTCTCAGCTTGAGGATCTTCTACAATCTTGAACATCAACGGCGGCCAGGCAACCACAAATGCGTTGACGGCGAGCGACATCAGCATTCCAACTTTGTACCCAAGAGCGTAAGCGCCGAGATCTGCCAGGGTTGTATAAGCTTCCAGAAAATAACGGCTGGAGGAGTTTATGACGAAAAAGGCAACGCCACCCACAATTAAGGGCAAACCAAATTTTGAAAGGAGTATGAAATACTTTCGGGAAAATCTAATCTTAATCACCCCCACGCTGAACGGAAGACTTACCGCAAGCCCGCAGGCGGAACCGATCAGGTTCCCGATCAAGACACCGTAAACACCTGTTCTCAAAAATCCGACAAACAGCACATTCAACAGAAGTGTCACAACTAACTTGAAAAAGTTCACTCCAGAATAGAGTCCCGGCCTGGTCTGCGAACGATAAAGAGCGAGAAAGATAGTTGTAATCGAGTCCAGAAAGGTTGTCGCGAAAAGCAGCCGCCAGAAGTGAGCAAATGATTTTGTGCCAAAAAATACCGCGCTGATGGGGGATGCGAACAGGCTCAAAATTGTGACCATAATCCCGGCAATAATAACGACCGTCAAAAATGCGGTCTGAAAAATCCTTCCCTGTTCGTCGACGTTCTTCTCTGTCACGTAGTATCGCATGAGTGCGGAGTTGAAACCCAGCACGGATGTGATCAAGAGGAGTGCCCCGGTGACGGTAAAGAGCTCCAGCATTCCGTATTCGCTTGGCCCCAGCATCTTCGCGTATAGCGGGACCAAGATGATCGCTCCGGCCTTGCCCAAGAAATCGAACAGGCCGTACACCATGGAGTGTTTGGTTACGCTCTTTATCCTGTAAAAGAGAAGGTTCTGAGTGTTGTCCAACTGGTCGCTCAAGAGTTGGCTGCCCCGCGGTTCAGATGCATTATGGGTTCGGAATGCTTATGTTCCAACTTTCCTTATTCCTCTTACCATGATCCATGTGTCAGATGCCCTGAAGAGAGAATAAGTCAATTTATCAACAAGGTGGCACAGGAGAAGGGCCGTCGGAGAATGCCATCGACTCCATATTTCTCTGGAGAACTTAGTGTGTCCTATATGAAAATGGGCAATGGAAAAGCCATGTCGTTCAAGGAGGCTTTGCACGCTCTTCTTGTCGTAAGTATGAAGATGACCGTTCAGCTCGAATTGCTTCCCGCAATCAGGACACTTTGCAATTTTCAGCGTCTCTTTGTAAGGCACAGACAGAATGAATTGTCCGTTACGTTTCAGCACACGATAAATTTCTTGCACTGCCTTTTCATTATCGGGTACGTGCTCGATGATTTCTCCACAGAGGACGACGTCCACCGATTCATCTTCAAGTGGTATCCTGTCCTCAACGTTTCCTAGAAGTTGGCGAATGCCTTGCTGTTTTGCCTCATTCTCGTATTTTTTGAGACGAATGTCTGAGATGTCCATCGCAAAACAGTGGAATCCCTTATTGGAAAGTTCGATGACCACGTCACCGTCTCCCGCACCTATTTCCAAGACGGACAAATGCCTGCCCTTGATCATATTCATCATGGTGCGGAATCGATACCACATAAGGTGGCGAGTTCCCGCATCAACGTTGCGGACGGCTTCTTGATCATAGAAGCTTTTCAAGTCATTCTGCTGCATTGCATAGTTTCCATATTCTTATTGAATTTCGGGAGTCCATGGTTGAGTGTCTAAGTTAATTGGCTGAGGATTCTCTCCACATTTGCCTTCCACGTATATTTCTTTTCGCTTTCGTCTCTCGCTTTTTCACCGAGTTCCTTTCTCAATTTGGAGTCGGCAGCAAGAAGCAAGATCTTCTCCGCGAGTCCTTCCTTATCTCCCGGTGTCATCCACAATCCGTTGAACCCGTCAACAATGATGTCTCCAATTTGCTCGAGCCTGCTTGCGATTATTGGTTTTCCCATTGCCATATATTCAAAAAGTTTCGTGGGAGAGCCGAAAAATTTTGTGCCGTCAGCGAAACCGAGATGGGGGGAAACAAGTATATCGCACGCGGCCAAATAACTCGGCGCATCACGGTGAGGTATAAGTCCGGTGAAAACGAAGTATTTCTCGTATTTCATTTCCGCAACTCTGTTCTGGAGAATCGTCCTGAGATCGCCGTCGCCGATCATAATGAAACGGAGGCGCGAGTTTTGTTTTATCGCGGTTATCGCCGCGTCGCAAAGTGTCACGACTCCATGCCATTTTGTAAAAGTCCCGATAAACCCGACCACAATTGTGTCTTCTAAGTGGTATTGCCTGCGAATCCGTGATCCGTCAGTAGATGGACTGAATTCCTCGGTGTCAACTCCGTTCGGACTGACGATAAACTTCTCTGCAGGTAATCCGTATGGTGCCAACTGGTCGCGAACAGCCTCGGAGACCATCGACACTCTGTCCGCCATCTTGAGCGCTATTGACTCGCAGCGTGTCGCGTGCTTCTCGAAAAAGAGACGACTCCAGTTCTTCTTTGCCCACACCTCGGAAGCGTTTGCTTCAAGAACCATTGGGACATCGGCCTTTCCTGAAATGATTCCACCGGCAAAATTGAATACGGAAAGGCGCTGGTAAACCAATGCCGGCTTGAAACGGCGAATCAGAATTCCCGCCCTTGCTGCGAGTTGAATGTTGAATGCGAGAAGTTGGAACTCATCGAAGAAGTCGAGAGTGCGAATCGGTTGGATTACAACTTGTTCCACCTCCGATGGGAGTGCACTCAGTTTTGCATCCGCCACATAAACGACTTTATAACCTAAATCCAGAAAAGCCTTGACGACGCCTTTTACATGGGATACTGACCCGCCGGCTAAAAGCTGACCGGCAAGATCGGTGCGCAGAAATAAAATTGTACCGCCGCTTGCAGACTGGGGTAGACGTCGTTCTCTTGTCTGCGAAATGAACGACATAAAAAAAGAAAATATTTCGTTCAAAGTCAAGAACACCACACCTAGAAACGAGCCGAGAATAAGTCGAGGAACAACACCAAATGCAATATGAAACCGGGTAATTCTTAGAAACCTTCCACTCGTATCACGGATGAATTTCTGGCGCGACCTGCACATGCTCAACATCAATTCTGTCATGCTTGTGGTACGATTTGCCGTCGAGTTGTAAAGCGACGCGACCACAAGGTCATTCCTGGTCTTCCGCAGCATCTGGATCAATGGGTACACCTGAATCCCCGCGATGTCTTGTTTTCGAATGACCTCTATCTTCGCATTCGGATATTTTGTCTCCAGTAAGGACACAAGTTCGGGATCTTCAAAAGGAAGCGCGAGGATGGACCTTATTTCGGATAGCTTTTCAGGAAGATCGGCAGAGAGAGGAATGTCCTTCTGGAAGGACCCCTTCTTTTGACTGTTCAAATCCGAATTCTCGTGAGTTGATTGTCTGATCGAGGGCTCACTGGAATTTAGCGTTGCTTGCGGAAAGCATTCTTTTTCTGCATCTTGTTTGATAATATAACCTTGCGTCTCCCTTGATTCAATTTCACCTTTCCAAAAGGTCGGGGAAATGTTAAATTGTCTGAACAAATGTACTCTCTTAGAGAAAGATCAAATACAGATCTAACGATGAACGACTTGCTGCAAAAGTATGATGCGCTGACGAGTTGTCTCGGCAAATATTCCGTCGAGGGATTGGTAGTTGCATTTTCGGGAGGCGTCGACAGCGGCTTTCTCCTTTGGGCAGCTGAAGACGCAAGGAGAAAGCATGGTGGCAGCGTTATTGCGCTCACCACGAACAGCGAGAGCATGCCGACCCACGATAAAGATGACGTTGAAAGCTTCGTCAAAAAAACCGGTGTGAAACATGTTTGGAGGAACAGCTCTGAGGTCGAAAATCCGGATTATTTGAAAAACGACGCATTGAGATGCTATTACTGCAAAACGGAATTATTCAGTGTAGCTAGAGAAGTCGCATCGGAGAATAATTGCAAGTGGATCGCCTACGGTTACAGTGCATCGGACAAATCTGATGTCAGGCCAGGACATCGGGCAGCCCTCGAAAACGAGATCGTGTTCCCACTTGCTACCTATGATTTTAAGAAAGAAGAAATTAGAGAGCTGATGCGGCTTCATGGTTTCGAATTGTCTGACAAACCTTCAAGTCCCTGCTTGAGTTCACGAATCATGAGAGGAATACAAATTACGAAACGAGAATTAAAAGACATAGACACTCTTGAGAACATACTGCGTGAAGGCGGACTGAAAATCTTCCGATTGCGGATGCATGAATCAAATGGCAAGCAGTTCCTGAGGTTGGAGACTTCGCCCGAGGAAATGCTATTAGCGGTCCAGTTGAGAGATGAGCTGGTGGCGGCAGCGAAGGAGCGCGGATACGATTGGGTGACACTCGACCTTGAAGGGTACAGAACCGGCGGCGGGACTGTCTGAGCAAACAAATGCTAATCAAGCAGATCCTATCCGATATACAAAAGGGAAAACTAACCGCCGAAGAGGCTTTCGAAAAGCTGAGGTATGTGCCGCTTGGCATCGAAGAATTGGGATATGCCACGGTGGACCATGGTCGCGGTATTAGACTTGGATTAGGCGAGGTTATCTATGGAGAAAGCAAAACCACCGAGCAGATTCTCGGCATTGCTCAAAGACTCTCCAAATCAAATGAGCCTATCTTGATTACGAGACTGTCCGATGCAAAGATGAAAGCGTTGAGGAAGAAGTTTCCCAGAGGACGGCGGAATAATATTTCGAACACGTTTACTGTTAATCCCGTCCCTTTGAAAGAGAATGCTGATAATGAGCCTTACGTTTGCATTGTCACTGCTGGAACGAGCGATATTCCTGTGGCGGAAGAAGCAGTTGATGTTTGCGGCGCGATGGGTGTCGCATTTGTAAAACTTTATGATGTCGGCGTTGCCGGAATTCACCGAATCATGAAGAGCATCGACGTGATCCAGAAGGCATCAGCGGTCGTTGTGATCGCGGGAATGGAGGGCGCGTTGCCGAGCGTGGTGGGCGGACTGGTGTCCAAGCCGATTTTTGCGGTTCCGACCGACATTGGATACGGGGCCAACTTCAAGGGACTATCAGCATTGCTCGGAATGCTGTCATCATGCGCGCCGGGGGTTGCGGTAATGAATATTAATGGCGGATTCTCCGCCGCATTCGCGGCGTGCCGGGTGGTGAACATGATAAAAGAGACTTCCAGAAAATAGTGCCTACCTGCGTGATTTGCGGGAACAAACCTTCTTCGTTGAACCGTTGAATCAGTAAAGCGTCTAAGTTAGTGATTTGACATTTGTTCTGAATTTGTTTAAAATTTCACTAGAATGCGGAGGAAGCGATGAAGAAGATCGGCAGCCTAATGGCGTTGATGCTCATCCTGAGTTCGGTAAGCTTTGCTCAATTTAGAGATCAGCTCTCGAATCAAGCGAGCGTTCAGAATTCTCTGATACACTCAGACGAGAGCAATTTGCTTCTCGGATTTTTCAATCCTGCAAATTTTTCTATGCGTCAATCGGTTTCGATGAGCTACATGTCTTTTGGGAACCAGGGTTTAGCTCTCGGGACTTACACAAACAGCATGAGTTACAAAATTAGTGATCCGCTGACGCTTAGCGCTGATGTTAGCCTGCTGAATTCTCCGTACAGTTCGCTTGGAAGCAAATTCTCTCAGGGACTGAACGGGATTTACTTGACGCGGGCTGATCTCAATTATCATCCCTCGAACAGTTTCCAAATAGATTTGCAGTTTAACCAGAACCCGCTTTACCGGTATTACAATCCTTACTATTACAACCCGTGGGGATGGTAACGGAACTCCGGGGTAATTTGAACAAAAGTCTTCTCTATTATTTGCGCATCGGTATCCTCAGGGGGCAGCACTGCAATATCAATACCTGCGATGAAGTTATTCACACTTTCGGAGGAATAAACGCTGACAAATAGTTTTAGGGCACATTAGTCATTGTTGATGAAGAGGCTTAACGGAAAGTTCTCACCAATCGCAAACAGATCTGTTGCCGTTGTGTCGCAAGTCTTTGTAGCTTTAATTGCTGTCGTGCTCATCTATTTTGTCGTTGATCGTTTTCTGATCCATCCACCTGTCAAGCCGATCCGCGCGGAGAAAGACTCTCCGACCAGGACCGAGAAGCTCATTCAAGTCAGCGTGCGCAACGAATGCGGCAAAAAAGACATCGCAATGAGTTTCGCGTTTTATTTGCGGAAGAGGGGCTTCGATGTTGTCGAGATGACTAACGGATCCACTCCCGACAGGCTGGCTACGACAGTTGTTGATGCAGCAGGGAATTACCAGAATGCTCTGAGGGTTGCCCAGGCGCTCGGTGTCGACAAACAGAATGTTATTACAAAACTGGATCCACGAAGTTACGTCGATGTTGAAGTCCTGATCGGGAACGATTATAAAAAAATTGGAACCAAATGAGGGCATTGAATAGCATGTCGGACAAGAAAACGCTCCAGCATCAAATAGCAGAGCTTGCCTTAACGAAGAAGGCGAAAGACGCTCTGATCCTTGATCTTCGCAAATTGACCTCGATGACCGATTATTTTGTTGTGTGTACAGGTGATTCTGAAACCCATGTGAAGGCAATCGCCGATGCGATCATATCTGGCATGGAGGAGCTTGGAGAGAAAGCCTGGCACGTCGAAGGTTTGCAAAATTTGCAATGGGTTCTGATAGACTATGTCGATGTCGTGGTGCACGTCTTTCATAAAGATGCCAGACCGTTTTACGGGCTCGAAAAACTTTGGGGCGACGCAAGAGTCCAGAAAATCGTCGATCGATTATCTGGTCCTCAGGCGAAGAAAGTAAGGCGGGTACTTCCTAAAGGGGGGCAATCGGATAAGACGAGAATGCCTTCTGAAACGGGCCGAACCTGACAATGAAAGATTATCTTAAGTCGCAGGTTCTGGCGGCCCTGGAAAAATTAGGATTCAAAATATCCGTCGAGATACTCGTTTGAAAAACCGAAAATAGAGTCGCACGGCGACCTCTCCACCAATTTTGCGCTTCTTGCAGCTAAAGAATTGAAGATGAAACCGCGGGACGTCGCGCAAAAGATCGTCGATACTCTCCAGCTTGATCCTTCGCTGGTCGAAAATTGCGAGCTTGCAGGTCCGGGCTTCATTAATTTTAAATTTGCAAAAAGATATTTTGTTTCGTTCATAAATGAAGTCCTGGATAAAGGAGCTGATTTTGGCAGATCGAATATCGCGGGCGGAAAGAAAACGCAAGTTGAGTTCGTAAGCGCAAATCCAACAGGTCCATTGACGGTCGGACATGGACGCAATGCTGTTTTCGGGGATACGGTTGCGAACGTGCTTCAATGGACAGGGCACGATGTGACGCGCGAGTATTATTTTAACAATGCCGGCAGGCAGATGCGTGTGCTTGGTGACTCAGTTCGCCTCAGATATAATGAAATGATGGGCGAGAAAATCGATTTCCCTGAGGACTATTATCAGGGCGAATACATCCGCGACATAGCAAAGCATTTATATGACGAATACGGAGAAAGCCTGGCAAATGAACCATCGGAAGGCATCTTCAAAGAGAGAGCCGAGAATGAAATTTTTGTGAACATTAAAGGAACACTGAGTCGGCTTCAAATCAAATTCGACGTTTTTTATAATGAGAACTCACTTTACGAAACCGGAAAAATAAAGGAGGTCATCGCCGCGCTCGAGGCGGCTGGGCTCGCATACGACAAAGAAGGTGCAAAATGGTTCAAGGCAACTGCTGTCGGTGGCGATCAGGACAAAGTCATAGTAAAAAGCAGCGGTGAGCCGACTTACCGACTCCCTGATGTTGCGTATCATATCGAAAAATTTCGGCGGGGTTTCGAACTTATCGTGGATATCTTCGGCTCTGACCATATCGCAACCTATCCTGATGTTCTACTTGCACTGAAGTCACTTGGCTATGACACAGAGAAGATAAAGGTTTTGATTCACCAATTCGTCACGATTCTTCAAAACGGCGAAGTCGTCAAGATGTCGACGCGAAAAGCAAATTTCATCATGCTTGATGAACTTATTGATTGGGTGGGACCAGATGCCGTCAGGTTCTTTTTCCTGATGAGAAACATCGGCACGCATCTAAATTTCGATATCGATCTCGCGAAAAAACAAAGCGAGGAGAATCCTGTTTTCTACCTGCAATATGCACACGCGAGGATTGCTAGCATTATCCGTCTCGCTGGAAGTGAAAAATTTTTGACCGACGAGGAAATTGTTGATGGCATCAAGAATTTCAATGTCGGCTTGCTGAAGGAGAAAGAAGAAACCGATCTTGCAAAAACTCTCGGAGCTTTTGCTGAAGTGGTCGAGTCGGCAGCTTCGACCTTTGAGCCGCATAGAATAATCAACTACTTGCAGGAAGTTGCAGAAAGTTTTCACAGATTCTACCATCTGCACCGCGTCGTAATCCCTGATAGAGAGCTTGCCAGATCTAGGCTGGCTTTGTGTCTCGCGACAAGAACTGTTCTTTCGAACGGATTCAAGATTTTAGGGATCAGCGCGCCGGAAAAAATGTAGAATCGAAGTTCCGGTAGTCGGCGTTGCAATTTGCTCAATGAGCTTCCCGATTACCGGCGGGAGTCTTTGTCCCGAAGGGACCACTTCGTGACAAGCGTGATGTCGTTTTCCAATCCATCCAACAAATTTTCTCGTGGGAAGACGTCTAGTCATCTCGCTACGCGATAAAACCAATCCAGAAACCGGGAATTTTCCTGTTTGCCCGCGGCGCTGCTCTCCAGCGATATGTTTCCTGAATCCTCGAGTGACTTCAAATCTCCTGCCATGAAACAGGGTGAGCAAATTAGCCGATTTGTTCCTGGGTCCATGTTTTTCATCCATTCCTGCATTGCGTAAAACAACTTCTCTTCTTATTGCAGGAGCCATCATCAGCTCCGGGATGAAAATATTCCTTTTACCGCGACCTTTTTTTGGCTAAATTTTATTGCCGCTTCATTTAAGAATTTGTTATAAGGAATAATTTTATGCTCAAGCCGAGAAAAAGAATAACGAAGAAGGAACTCAAACAAGATCAACTGATCACCACTTACGTTAAAGCGACTGAGTTCTTCAGGAACAACCGCAAACTGGTCAGCGGCACCATAACCGGGCTCGTAATCGGAGTCATTGTAGTCATTGCGTATTTGAATAATAGGAATTCGGACAACTTGAAAGCCGCAACCGAGCTGTCACAGGTCCTCAATCTGTTTAATGGCGGGGCATATCAGATGGCAATCAACGGAGATCCAACCCGTAATATTACCGGCTTGAAGTCTATCGTAGATAATTACGGAAGCTCCGAAACTGGTGAGCAAGCCAAAATTTATCTCGCGGATTGCTATTATTATATTGGCAGCTATGATGAGGCTTTGAAGTACTTTAAGGACTACGATGGGAGCGACAGGCTGCTCGAAGCGAGCGCCGACGCAGGAATAGCTGAAGTTTATGAAATCAGAGGAGACCACCAAAAATCTGCCGAGTACTACGACCGTGCCGGCTCGCGCGATTCAAAGAGTTTTCTTACCCCTCAATATCTCATCGGTGCCGCGAGAAATTATATCAAGATTGGAAAAAAAGACCGGGCGACCGATTTGCTCACTCGTGTCAAGAAGAATTTTCCGGATTCGCCGTACGCCACAAACTTAGATTATTATATCGCTGAAGCGAAGGTCGATTAGGACAGACGTAGCATCTCTCCAGGATATGTTACGTCTCTGCAGTTTCACTTTTCAATATTCGATCAACTTCACTGAGGATCTTGTTCTTGACCGTCTCCGCAGATTCCTTGACTTGTTGGCTGAGTGATGTTGTAAAAGAAAAGTCTTTTCCTACGATTCCATAGATCAAGATAAACGCAGGTAGTTGCCTCATCGTCCGCGCCAGTTCGATTGATTGCGCGAGGTCGATCCCGTGCGTGGAAACCGTGAAGAAATTGCTGGGGAAGGGTTCCTCACTTGCGTTGATGGAAAAGATGGTGCCGGAGGGGGCCGTTGAGCAGACCGCATCGACGATTATCATGCTGCCTGTGTCTCTCATCAGTTCAAGCAGGTTGGACTGATCACCCGTAAGTTCGACAGTCCTGACTTGCGAAGGGAGTGATTCTCTCAGGTTTCTCAGGACAAAGAGCGCAACGCCGTCATCCCCGCGGAACCCGTTGCCGATCCCGACAATTGTTATCAACGAACTCCTCATGGCTTACGATTTCCCAATCGGTGAGGTGTAGCCGAATTGCAACAACTTCTGAGCCCCCAACAAGCTCCAAGTCTCAGCCACTGAGACCAAAACAATCAGTTCGCGCTGATTCAAGTTTGTCTGAAGATCAGGATTTAGTCCGCGGAATTTGGAAATCATTTGGAACTTGGTGTCTGTCTCGACGGGACTCATTTAGAGAGCTTGGAACTTTTTCCCGCGATTGAAATTGATTACACCTTGATTGACAATTCTTGCTTTCAGGTGCCTGAAATTTCTAATTTCAAGAAATGTGTCGCACAAGAAATACATGGATCGTAATTGCGCACTAATTGTTCACACTGAAGGGTCAAATCTTGTTTCGGCAGACTTATGTTTGCCGTGACGAAATTCCTCAGGTCCGATTCGATCATTCTCTGGTTCTGGGCGGTGGGCGGAACAATTTTCGCATCTTTGATAAGTCCGTCCTCGCCAATTAGGTAACGGTGATAGAGAATTCCGCGAGGAGCTTCGGTACATCCGAATCCAAATCCCGGTTTTACTGAATAGTTAACGGCAGGATTTTCAGGCGCCTCATAATTCTCAATAATTCTGATGGCTTCTTCGCAGGCGTAGACAGTCTCAACTGCGCGAACAATTATGCTCTTGAATGGATTCAAAACCGGCGGGATCGCTTTGACTTCCTTCGCGGCTTGTAATGCCATCGGGGAAAGTTTCTCAAAATTCAAGTTGTATCTTGCCATGGGGCCGGTCAGGTAAGTACCTCTCCCTTTCATCGTCGATTGCAGCGCATTTGAATATGGAGCGTGGGTCTCATGGAACATGAGCTCATATTCGTGGACATCTATGTCGAGGCCTTTGTTCGATATGAGCCGCCCTTCGTTGAACGGGTATTCGCTTGGATGACTGAGAGACACGAATTCATAATCATATTCAAAATTTGGGAATGGCAATGTCGCCGTCCAGACAACAGTTTGGTAGGCTTCATCTCTTGCCTGTTTGAGCTTATCAATGATTTTCGAAAAGTCTTCCTTCCGTGGAAGCTTGTAAAATCCGCCGACCTTCACATTTATCGGGTGAATTTCTCGTCCTGCAAGGAGCGCAACCAGATCGTTGCCGGTTTTCTTCATCCGCAATGCCCGCTGGACTGCTTCGGGATGGTCCTTTGCCAGTTGGATGGCATCAGGATATCCTAGAAAATCGGGTGCATGGAGCATGTAAACATGAAGCACATGGCTCTCTATCCATTCGCCGCAGTAAAGGAGGCGGCGCAATTCCCGGAGTTGTCCATCCACCTTGACTCCAAACGCATCTTCCATAGCGTGGACGGCGCTCATCTGGTACGCGACTGGGCAGATACCGCAGATACGTGCGGTGATATCCGGGGCTTCAAAGTATTTTCTGCCGCGCAAGAATGCTTCGAAGAAACGGGGTGGCTCGAAAGATCTTAAATTTAACATCTTCAACACGCGAATTCTTTGTCTTGATAATGAGTGTCCCTTCTCCTTCGACTCGCGGAAGATAGTCTACTTTTAACGTTCTGCTACTATTCATGGGCTTCACTTTCTTTGCGGAATGCGTCTGCATAAGCGTTGAATGTTCGGAAGGCAAGCGAAATATCAAGCTTCGTCTCGCCGAGCTCCTTAAAGTGGTCTGCGAGAGACGATGTGTTGGGGGACTCCATTGGGCCGAAGCAACCGAAACAGCCGCGGTCATACGCGGGACAAAGCGCTCCACATCCTGATTGCGTTACGGGGCCGAGACAAGGAATGCCCCGACTTACCATGACACAAGTATTTCCCTTTAGCTTGCAGTCAACGCACACGCTGTACGTATAGATGTTTGGCTTTCGCCCGTTTAGAAATGCGCTGATAACCTCGACAAGCTGATATTTGTTTATTGGACAACCGCGAAGCTCATAGTCCACATGAACAAAGGAACCGATCGGAAGCGACCTGTCAAGAGTAGAAATGTATTCCGGCGATCCATAAACGATCCGTATGAAATCTTTTATATCCTTCCAATTTCTTAGCGCTTGAATTCCTCCGGCAGTGGCACAGGCACCTATCGTTATCAATGCCGCACATGACTTTCTTATTTCCCTGATGTGCTCGACATCGTGTGGGGTCGTGATGCTTCCTTCGACAATTCCGATGTCGTATGGACCTTTGAGCATCCTTGAGCTTACCTCAGGAAAGAACGCAATGTCGATTGCGTTTGCCACGGCAAGAAGTTCTTCTTCTGCGTCCACGAGCGAAAGCTGACAGCCATCGCAGGAAGCGAATTTGAAAACCGCCACTTTAGGTTTTCTATCGGTTGCACGTCTCGGCATATTAAATTTCCTTTTTATCGAGTAAGTGATATACTTCCGGCAGTTTGAAAACAGGGCCGTCTTTGCAGATGAATTCTGGTCCGAACTGGCAATGCCCGCAAAGACCCACTCCGCATTTCATGTTTCTCTCCATTGAAATGTAGATTTGTTCTGGTGCCAGTCCTCTTCGCTGGAGTTCTTCCACGGTGAACTTCATCATAATTTCAGGACCGCAAACCATCGCTATTGTTTCTTTGGAGTCCATCTTGACGTACGAAAACAAATTCGTGACGACGCCGATGTGACCTTTCCATGTTGAATCACCGCGATCCACAGTGGTGATTACTTCCGTATTGGGGACCTTGCTCCAATGTTCAAGTTCGACTCTGTATAGCAGATCGAGCGGGCTTCTCGCTCCGTAGAGAATTACTATTCTTCCGAATTCGTTTCTTCGCCTTATAAGCGAATAGATGACAGGTCGCAATGGGGCCAGGCCAATTCCGCCGGTTGCGATACAAATGTCTTTTCCGACAACTTCATCTAGAGGCCAACCTCTTCCAAAAGGTCCGCGAATCCCAACCAGATCTCCGCGTTTGACTTTGGAGAGGGCAGTTGTGACAGTTCCAACACGATGAATCGTGTGCGCAAGAACATTTGGCTTTGCGGGATCAGAGCTTATGGAGATAGCGGATTCTCCGATTCCGAAAGCATAAACCATGTTGAACTGACCTGCTGCAAATGAAAATCCCTTGCCATCATCCTGTGGGGGATCGATGTGAAGAGTAAACGTGTCGTCGGTTTCCCAAATGACTCGTCGTACCTCGGCAAATGATGGAACCATCGGTCTTGCCGCCAAGGAGGCCAATCGGTTGTCTACCGTGGTTGTGGATTCGAGGATTGTTTCACTCATTTAGAACGGCTCCATTTCATTTTCAATTTCTTACTTCTTGGCGTCTATCTTCTTACCGCCATCGCGCATATAAATTCCGTAAATATCGAGTAATTGCAGGCGGGTTGCCTCGAGGCGGCGTTCGAGTACCGTAGAGAATCTGCGAAGCATCTCATACCCAAAGTGGTTGTCTGTTTCGCATTTAGACCTCAGACAACTGGCGTCGATTGAAAAGGCATGAACTTGTTCAAGAGCTAACGCATCGAAGTGCCACCGATATGGTGATATGAGCCATGACCATCCTAAGACCTCACCCGGTCCAACGGTCTGGATTCTGATGGCTCCTTTTTCTCCGGCTTGGATCTCGAGCGCGACCCTACCGCTTCTTATGAGAAAGAAAAGTTTTGCATCCTCAGCTTGGTGGAACAATCTTGCCCCTTCTTTGAAGACAACGTTGGACGCGCATGAGGTTAGAGTCTTGATAAGATCCTCGTCCGCGTCGAGTAGAAAAGGATGCTTTTGCAATGATTGTGCTAGATCTTGCGGTTCCATATGTTTTTCTCTTTCTTGTTGTTAGGCCTTTCCATCTCTGATGGAATTTATTTCTGCGGTTATGTCTATGCCGACGGGACACCACGTGATGCATCTTCCGCACCCCACGCATCCGAAAACTCCGAACTGATCCACCCACGAAGAAAATTTGTGTGTCAGCCATTGTCGGTAGCGTGACTTGGAAGTGTTCCTGAAATTTCCTCCGGCGACTTTGGAAAAGTCCATTGTAAAGCAAGAATCCCACCTTCTCAATCGCTCTGCCTCGTTACCGGAGAGGTCTGTAGTGTCCTCGACAGTTGAACAGAAGCACGTTGGACAGACCAAGGTGCAATTGGCACACGTCAGGCATCTCTTCGCTACATTTTCCCACTGCGGATGTTCCAGGTTATCGGAAAGAAGTTTCGGAAGATCTGAAGTCTCCACGAACTTCCTCATTTTGCTCTCAGCGTGTCGGACAAGTTTTGCCGCGTCACTTATCTCTTGTTCGGTAGCCTCTGACGTGTCGGTGTGTTCGATGATCGCCGCACCTTTTTCGCTTCCAACTTCGGTTACAAAGTAGTGTTCCCCTTTGGTTACGACCTCTGTCAATGCAAGATCGAAGTTCTCCTTTGCTCTTGGGCCTGTTTTCATGGAGGAGCAAAAACAATCGTCATTCGATTCAGTACAATTGACGGCAACGACGAACAAATTTTTTCGTCGGAGCCTGTAATCCTCGTCTCCATATTCCTCTGAATTGAACACCAGGTCTTGAATCATTATTGCTTTCAATTCGCAAGATCGTACTCCGATGAAGGCATAATTGGTTCTTGTATCCGTCTTTTTCTGAAGCTCAAGAGTTTTTCCGTTTCTCTTGACGCGGAACAAACTTCTTTGCGGGGGATAGAGAAATCGTTTCCATGATTGCGGCGCTTCATGGAAGCCGAAATACCTTCCCTTGTCGTCCTTCGAAAGCCTATAAGTCGCTGGACTCTGTTGATCGGTCCAGCCAATAGGTAATTCCTCCGCAGAATCCACTTGATCATACACAATCGTGCCATCCTTCAGCACTGGTGCGATTATCAAATATCCTTTTTCTTTCAATGCCGCAAAGAGCTGCGGAAATTTCTGCACACTCAGTTTAAGAGTTCTGTTCATAGCTAGCCAGAGTTTGTTGTGTCAAAATCATCAACGATTGTGCCGCCAAGGTACTGTCAAACCCGCGAAAAAAAAGCGTAGATCCAGCAATTTAATTCTTGACTTGGGACAAAAACACACGCAAGTCCGATTGTGACGCTGTAAGTTTTTTGGTTATTGAGGCGTAGTGTGTGTTTAAATACTCTACAGACAATTTGTCGCTGAACGTCAAAAGCACTCATTTGAATGGAAACTGTTTAATGTCAGGGAATGTTGTGCTTTAGAATTGAATCCAGAAACTGTAAAGGAGCGATACGAGAAATGGTAGAAGAAAACCCAGACATTTTGCTGAACCATGAAGAAGAAAAAGGACTCCACGGTGAGATCTATTATCCGATACCCGAGGTGGTAACACAGGCGAATGTTCAGAATCCTGAATTGCTTTATAAAGAAGCGGAAGATGATCTTGAGGGCTATTGGAGCAAGCGGGCAAGCGAGCTTGAATGGTACAAGAAATGGGATAAAGTTCTCGACGATTCAAACAAGCCATTCTACAAATGGTTCGTCGGGGCGAAGACAAACATCGTCCTCAACGCACTTGATCGGCACGTTAGGACGTGGCGGCGGAACAAACTTGCATTGATTTGGGAAGGCGAAAATGGTGAGCTGCGAACGTTTTCATATCATGCCTTGGATAGGGAAGTCTGTAGATTTGCGAAGGTCCTGAGAAGCATGGGAGTTAGCAAGGGAGATAGGGTTACCATTTACATGCCTCGCATCCCGGAGACCGTAATCGCTATGCTTGCAACTGCAAAGATAGGTGCGATACATTCCGTCGTCTACGGGGGATTCTCCGTTGAAGCCCTCCACGGAAGAATAGAAGACAGCGAATCCAAGGTAATCGTGACCGCTGACGGTGGGTACATGAATGGAAAGACCGTCGAGTTGAAAAAAATTGTCGATGAAGCGCTGAAGCGAACCGCAGCGCCGGAATTGGTAATCGTCGTGAAACGAACCGGCAAAGAAGTGGCGATGGAAGCGGGGCGTGACTACTGGTATCATGAATTGATGAACCTTCCATTGACCCGAAACGGTGGAAAATGTCCCACAGAAGTGATGGATGCCGAAGATCCGCTTTACATCTTATACACCTCGGGCACCACGGGGAAACCGAAAGCAATTCTTCATACTCACGGTGGATACATGGTCGGGACTTACTCGACGCTCAAAGACGTATTTGATTTGAAAGAAGAAGACAGATGGTGGTGCACGGCAGATCCAGGCTGGGTGACCGGACATTCCTATATCGTTTATGCGCCTCTTTTAAACGGAGCAACTTCATTTATGTACGAAGGAGCCCCGACATTTCCATATCCCGACAGATGGTGGACCATGATAGAGAAATATGGAATTTCCGTCCTCTATTCTACGCCTACTGCAATCCGTGGGTTAATGCGTTATGGTGAGGCATGGCCGAATCGTCACGATCTTTCCACTCTGCGGCTGCTCGGCAGCGTCGGCGAACCGATAAATCCGGAGGCCTGGCGATGGTATCACAGAGTGATCGGAAAAGAGAGATGTCCCATCATGGACACCTGGTGGCAGACGGAAACCGGAGCGTTCATGATTACTCCGCTTCCATCCACACCGCTCAAGCCCGGTTCCGGAACGAAACCATACTTTGGCGTGCAAGCAGATGTTGTCGATGAAGCTGGCAGATCTGCGAAGCCGGGCGAGGAAGGCTTCTTAATCCTCAAGAGGCCGTGGCCCTCAATGCTCCGGACAATTTACAAGGATCCGGATCGATATGTGAGTACTTACTGGAGTCGTTTTCCCGGAAATTATTTTGTCGGCGACTCCGCTCGAAAAGACGAAGACGGGTATTTCTGGATAATTGGACGGGTGGATGACGTTATAAAAGTCAGCGGTTACAGACTCGGAACCGCGGAGCTTGAGTCCGCATTAGTGAGCCACCATGCGGTTGCCGAAGCTGCGGTAATCGGTTTGCCGCATGAAATAAAAGGAGTCGGAATTCACGCTTACGTGATTCTTAGGTCGGGTTTTGAAGGAAACGATACACTTGCGGAGGAGTTGAGACAGCATGTCTCGCATGAGATGGGGCCCATTGCTAAACCCGAGAAGATCGAGTTTGTTCCTTCGCTTCCGAAGACGCGCAGCGGGAAGATCATGCGGCGAGTATTGAAAGCGCGTGCGCTCGGAATGCCGGAAGGGGATTTGAGCACGCTGGAAGAATGATCTGATCGAAAAGGGGTTCTCCGCGATTCATCCGGTCAGCTTGTTCTTCCGAAAGAATGCCTTCGGCGGAAGGACTCCTT
Source organism: uncultured Bacteroidota bacterium (assembly GCA_963768145.1). GTDB lineage: Bacteria > Bacteroidota > Ignavibacteria > Kryptoniales > JAKASW01 > JAKASW01. The sequence continues at coordinate 29,572 of CAVYHK010000011.1, forward strand.
CGGAGAGCCGCTGGTTAGGCGGCTTTTTTATCTTTTATTGGATAAAGAATACTAACCAAGACACCATAGATACAGAATTCAACTAGACCGAAAGCAAACCATGTAATTGCAAGAGATGCTGGAATCGGATATAAAACATATTGATTAAGATCGACCAAGGTACCAGCAAGAAGCCCGAAGAATAATCCAAGTGTAAGACCATCGCGTAAATCTCCTCGCCTTGCAAACCGAGCATAACTCCAAACAAATAATGTCGCCAATATTACCGTCACGAGTATTGACAAGAACATATTTCTCTGAGATTCTTGTCGACCGATTGAGTTCAGAATAGAATCTGCTTCACGCAAGAGAACAAGATGGACAATCCCATTCCAAATCATGGCAAAAACAAAGATAGCGATAATAGCAATAAAGAAACGTTTGTAATTCATCATCTTTCTCCTGTAAGGCCGCCCTAACGGACCGGAGCTTCCGCCTTCGTCGAAAGAACGACTTCGGTGGACAGGAAGCTGCGGCGGCGAACAGTTGCCGCGATGTAGCTCGTTGCGCGGCGCGTTCGCCGACGATTGGTTCTTTCAGTCAGGAGGGGATCCTCCAAAGGAGTCCTCCGGACCTTCGCGACTTGAACCATCGGATAGGTGTTGTTACTTCTTATTGATTCTGTTTTTTTTGATTTTCCTGCCGAGCAGATAGCCAAGTCCTGCGCCAAGACCAATACAACACCCAATTATGACAACTAAGCTTTCAATGGCAAAGCCAATTGCCACACCAATCACAAGTGCCACTAGTATCAGACCGACCCAAACATTTTCTTTACTTGACTTTTTTGTCCCATCAGAATTTGAATTATGATTCATATGACCTCCAATATAAAAATATGACCTTTGCTGCCTAACGTGTTTGCGCTTGAGCCGCGCTCTCGCGCATTGGGACCATTCTAGCTCACGGCTTCGGCTCGAAGCGCTTGTTAGATGGACGGGCCGAACTCACCGCAGTTGGCAGGCGAGGTTGCCACGAGGTGCAGGCGTGGTGAGTATCTCAGTCGTCAATTGGCTCAAGACCATTGATCCTGTCCTTCATGGCCTGGATCGTCTCGGGGGAGTGCCCCTGCCAATCTGTGACTTCACCCGTGACCCGCAGCGGCTCCCCGGGAGCGGTATGACTTCGTCGGATTACCCGGGTATCTTGCGTTTGTGAGATTGGGGTCGTCCATGATTGGGCCGGTCGGTTCCACCATGTAGATTCTGCCGGCTCCTTCGCCGATGGCCAGCTCTGCCCCCCAGACGGCCCCATCCAGGGTGCCGGTCAAGTAAACGTAGACCCTCTTGTTCCTCTGACCGTAGTTAGAGGTATGGCCGGGCTCTATTAGGTCTCCGGGTTTCAGGTTAGCCCGTGTACCGTGGTAGAAGCGCTGCGGACTCAGGTCGTCGGTGGCTGCCACCGGCTCGCTCCTCTCATACCGGGCGGCTGCCCTGCCGCGCGATGCCTCTATCCGCTTGCTCATCTCCCGCCGGTCTCGACGGGGAGTAGGTTGGCCTGAGACCCAATTCCATCCAACGGATGGCGGCTAAGTTGCCGCACTGATAACTTTTGCACCTTTGGCGCACAAAATACACAGAACGAAACAAGTTCATGCTGAAAAGCTTATTTTTAAGAACCGAAACCTCTACACGCCATGCTTAACGTACCAGGCCTGCCCGCCGAAATGTCTTGTATATAGGCGGGCTCATTCCGTAAGCTTGAGTTGCTGGTTAGAGCGCGGTTATTGCAACAATCTTGTGTACTTGATGGGAATTTCTCCTTCCATACCTTCAAGCAATTCATTATTGACGACCTTTAAGACATTGAGCAATTTTCTAACATCGTTTATTGCAACACCAATTTTTACAAAACGAACTTCATTCTTATCTTTATCAAATTGAAATTCTCTGACATGAAAAATATGTTTACCATCGACAAGATATTTTCCATCTTTCGTTATTGTCACATCTTCAACACCACCATTGCTTGGTGTGCCCCATTGGTTTCGCCATTTGCCAGCTAAATAATCTATGTTCATTGAGTACGTGCCAAATTTCCTTCTGATATAAAGAGCAAATAAGAAGGGTGTCACTAATATTATGGTAAGAAGATAGACTGGTATGCGAATGTCATAAGCTAAAACAGTAATAACTATATTTAGGAAAGAATTTGCGAACGAAATATCGAGGTGCTGCAAAGGAAGAATACCTATGGTAGCAATGACAAGGGCAAGAAGTGCAATTACGCCTTGATTCGCATTGCTCCAAGTTCTAATCCTTTGATAACATGCTTTTACTTTCATCATTTATCCCTCTTAGAAATGCCGCCTACCTATAATTAGCCTGCCATATCTCCGCATAGCATTCCCGCCAGCAAGCGGCGGGCAGGCCGGCAGTGAGAACTTTGCGTGCCATCAATACACTTGTCTTTTTCCGTTGTCGTATTTCAAAATTTATTTCGTCTTCCTAAATGTCAGCACCACTTCGCCGGCTACGAAGAATTGTCTGTCGTCGGGAGAAAAGGTTAGTACCTGATAAGATTTGTTGGATGGCTTGAGATGTATTCTCCCGTTCACTAATTCGAAGAATCTCACGATCAACACTCCTGCTGCACTTCCAAGCACGAGCGAGTTCTGATCCGGCATCAGTACTCTCCTGCACACAACGTAATCACCCTTGAAGAGCCCGACGAAATTCATCGCGTCGTCCGACACTTTCACCGCAAAAAGCTCTCCATCGGGAATGAGTTTCGCGTCGAAGTGGAGGACATCCACGATGTTGGAGAAAAGGACTTCGCGCGATTCGATCCGTGAAACGACAGGTATGGTTCTGACCGAAGGCGGAAGGTCCGGATTAGTAAGCTCGGTTTTGGGAAGATTGATTCCGCGCGAGCGGCCGGCTTCACGTTCGATATAGCCTTTTCGCTCGAGGGCTTTCAGTAGATCGCTGACAGCGCGGGTAGAACTGATTCCCATCTGTTCACCCAGTTCGCGGAATGTCGGAGGCTTCGAATGTTCTTTCATGAAGAGTCGAATAAACTCAAGAGCCTCGCCTTGTCTTTTTGTAATCCCTCTTGCCATGGTACATTAAATTACAAAACACAAGTTTAGCTGTCAAGAAGCATACTAAAACTTTGTTCCCTTTGTTTAGTAGAAAAATTATAACGGCAGTCGGTTCTCAAAACAGCCGCGAATTTCCCTGATTTTTGACAATTTCAAATGGTGGAAAAAAGTCATAAAAATCCGCTTGACTTTTGGAGTCGATTGGTTAAATTTCCAACGTGGTGGGGAAAAGTGGGGAAGTTCCCAGCTTTTCCCTTGTTTGCTAAAAGAATGTGGAAGTTTAGAGGGAAATGTCGTCATTTAAAGGGCGGTACGAATACGTTTTAGACTCCAAGGGAAGACTCAGCATTCCTGCCAAATTGCGAAAGAGCCTTTCCGCCGAATCTCACGATTCCTTTGTGGTCACCCGAGGAGTCGAAAAATGCCTCTACGTTTATCCCCTCGATGAATGGCAGCGACTTGAAGAAAAGCTTAGATCCCTGAATCAATTCCTGGAAAAGCATAGATACTTTACCAGGACCCTCCTAATGTGGGCTTCTGAAGAATTTCCTCTCGACTCACAATCACGAATCGCTATTCCCAAGAACTTACTTGAATTTGCCGAGATAGAAAAAGAAGTGGTGATTATCGGTGCACTTGAGCGGATCGAATTATGGAATCCGAAGACGTTCAGTGAATATCTCAATTCTCAACCTGAAAATTACGCCAGCGTTGTGGAACAGATCATGGCGGTGAATGTCAACAAATAATGGTTCCATTTCATGAACCTGTACTGCTCAAGGAGAGCATCGATTTCTTGGCTGCAGATTTAAGCGGAACATACGTTGATGCAACATTCGGAGGAGGAGGGCACACGCGAGAACTCCTATCTCGATTGAATCCTGACGCGAAGGTCATTGCGTTCGACGTTGATGAAAACTCTCGTCGCCTGGCAAATGATTCTTTCTCTTCGGACGGCAGGCTGTCTTTCGTGCAAGAAAATTTCTCCCAGATCAGGAATGCTCTTAAGGACGTAAGCATCAACTCAGCCGCTGGGTTTATTTTTGATCTTGGTGTATCGTCATACCAGATCGACAGTGAGCCGGGGTTCAGCTACAGGCGAGATGAAAAGCTCGACATGCGTCTGGATAAGAATCTCAGAGCCTCGGCCTACGAGGTGATAAACTCTTATGATGTCGAGAAACTTGCAGATGTCTTCAGTGGGTACGCTGAAGAACCTCGCTCTCGTGCATTGGCGAGAACCATCGCAAAGAGTAGAGCGAAAAGCAAGATCGAAACGACATTCCAACTCGCCGAAATTGTCGGAAAGGTCTGCGGGAAATCCGCAAAAACCCTGTCGAGAATTTTTCAGGCTCTTCGCATCGAGGTGAACGACGAACTTGGCTCCTTGTCCGAAGGATTGGCTGCTGCTGTCGATTTGACTTCTCGCGGGGGTAGAATCGTGGCGATTTCCTATCATTCTTTGGAAGACAGGATTGTAAAAGAAAAATTTAGGTACGAGGCTTCGACATGCGTTTGTCCTCCGAACGCGATTGTTTGTACATGTGGAAAGACTGCTCGCGCCAAGATCCTCACGCGCAAACCGATTTTGCCGAGCCGGGATGAAATTTTGCGGAATCGCAGGGCTCGAAGCGCAAAATTGAGAGCGATCGAAAAAATTGTATGAGCGAAGAGATAGATCGGGAGAATGGAGAAAAGAATGCTGGCGACAGATCAGGAACGAGGCAGAGTAAGCGTCCATCGCTCACCGTTTCCAAGTTCATCGCCATTCTTGCCGTCGTCGTTTTCGTGCTTCTGGTCATCGTCAACAATAGCGTCACTGTGGATAAATTAGTCAGCGATATAAGTTCTCTCGATTCGACTTATAAAGAGATAAAATTTCAAAACGATTCTCTGCAAGCCGAACTAAAGAAATTATCAAGTGCGGAAAGAATTACGCAGATCGCTTCCGAAAAACTTGGTCTCGTCTACAGCAGCCAGACTCTCGACAAAATAGAAATTGACAGAAACAAATTGGATGAGGCAGAACGAAAGGATGCAAGGGACACAACAAAATAATCCTCCCTTGGGCAGGAAGAACTCTGCCGGTGAAGATCCGATTCGTGAGGGGCGATCGACCGGCTTCCCCGTAAACTATAAAGCCAGAGTGAATTTTATACGCATACTCTTTGGATTGTTGTTCATACCAATTGTTGTAAAGCTGGGATTTGTTCAGGGAGTCAGGGGCTTTTACTATCAGCAGGTTGCGCAGAAACAATACGAGAGCCGTGTGCCGCTTCGCGCGAATCGAGGAATGGTTTATGACAGAAATGGTGGACTGATAATTTCCAACAACTACGGTTATTCGTATGCGGCCGACCCGCAGCTTTTGAGTTCCACCGATGAGAAAGAAATTTCAGAGAGGTTCTCTGCCGTATTCAATAGACCTCCTGAATTTTTCTCGGGGAAGATGGATACCAAGAAGGGGTTTGTTTGGCTCGCTCGGAGTATTGATTCCAATCAAGTCGCTTCGCTCCGGGACCTTAACATTTATGGACTAATACGGCTGCAACAACAACAAAGATTTTATCCGTATGGATCTGTCGCCGGCCAGGTTCTTGGATACACAGACATTGATGGAAAAGGGGCAAGCGGAATCGAGCTTGAGTTTGACTCGTTGCTGGCAGGTAAAGACGGGTATGAAATCATGCAGCGCGATGGAATTGGCAGGAGGATGCCTTCAGTCGATTATCCGCGAGTCGATCCTGTTCCTGGCTGCAATCTGCAATTGACCATCGACTTGAATATTCAACAAATCGTCGATGAGGAGCTTGCTGCAGGCGTCGAGGGTGCAAAGGCTTCTGCAGGATCGGCAGTTTTTATGAATCCTAATACAGGAGAGATACTCGCAATTGCAAACTATCCACAGTTCAGCCCTTCTGACTATACCAAGTATTCTCTTGAAGATATCAAAGACAGGGCAATAACCGACGCGGGCGAGCCCGGATCGACGTTTAAAATTGTTTCTGCTTGTGCGGCGCTTGAAGAGGGAGTTGAAAAACCAGACGACCTGATTTTTGCCGAGAACGGCAAGTACACCTTGCATGGAAGAGTAGTTGAGGATTTTGAACACGCAGGATGGGTAACATTCAGGCAGGCTTTGGAATTATCGAGCAACATCGCGTTTTCGAAAGTTGGGATGAAGATTCCCCCAGAAAAGTTTTACAGGTATGCAAGGGATTTTGGCTTCGGCGCGGCAACAGGAATAGAACTTCCAGCGGAGTCGCCGGGACAATTGAAAAAGCCTTTTGAATGGTCCAAAATTTCCGAGCCTTTCATGGCGTTTGGTTACGAGGTGATGGTTACATCTCTTCAAATGACTCAGGCCTATGCGGCGATTGCAAACGGCGGGATTCTTATGAAGCCGTATATCGTCAGCAAAGCGACGGATTCCAGGGGAAACGTGGTCTTCCAGAATTCACCTGCCGAGATCAGACGCGTCGTGAGTCCTGAAGTGGCACAGGCTCTAACGGGCCTATTCGTAGATGTAGTTGAACATGGCACAGGGCTCCCGGCGAAAATCAACGATCTGTTGATGGCAGGCAAGACAGGAACCGCTCAGAAGCTGATTGACGGGGAATATTCGAAAAGATTTTACCGTGCGTCGTTTGCCGGGTTTTTTCCTGTCCCCAATCCAGCGATTGTGGGGTTTATAATGATTGACTCGCCCATGAACGGATATACCGGTGGTGGCGTGGCGGCACCGATCTTCAAGAAAATTGCCACCCGAATTTATGGAATCATGCAACGAAGGACGACCGATTTTTCGAGCGAGAATGACAAAATGGCATCAAGTACGCCTCCTCCTTCTCAGAAAAACCGAAAGGCTGGCGTAGCAGAGCCTGTGCGCAACCCCAGCGGAAAGAATTTGGAGAACACTACGGACTCAAGAGCGGTCATGGTCCCTGACGTGTCCTTTTTTAGGCCAGGTTTCCGCGGCGGCAATCCTGGAGAATTCCGGTCTCGTCGCCCCGCAGAAGCAGGTTGGAAACGGTTTCGTAGTCTGGTCCCAAAAACCTGACGCAGGAGAACTGGTCCCGAAGGGTTCAACAGTTCAGATTAACCTCGTGGACGCCCAACAAATCTCGAAGATGCCTGATTTCCACGGAGCAAGCATCAGGAAAGCAACGAGTTTTCTCCTCGCAGCAGGAATCCAGTTTCATGTTGCAGGCAGCGGAAAGGTTTTGAGCCAGTCGCCGAATCCGGGTTCGCCAATAAATAAGAAATCAGTGGTCGTCATCAATTGCGAAAACAAGAGTCTTAATGCGTTGGGAACATACAAATGAAAATTAAAGAACTCATCAAGAACGTAGCAGTGAAAGAAATAGTCGGCGATGTTGAGAGAGACATTACCAATATTGCTTATGATTCGCGAAAAGTGAAAAAAGGTTCTTTGTTCGTTGCGATGAAAGGTGCACAATTTGACGGTCATCGCTTTATAGTTGATGCAATAGGTAGCGGCGCGAGCGCGGTTGCGGTCGAGGACAACAGTATCGTCAATGACGAATACTTCCTCTCTCACCACACCACAAAACTACTAGTCCCCAGCACCCGCCGCGCTCTTGCGCTTATCTCTGCCAACTTTTTCGGATATCCAAGCAAAAAACTCAAAGTGATCGGGGTAACGGGAACCAACGGCAAGACTACAAGCACGTATTTGATCGAGTGGGTACTCCGGTCAGCGGGAGAAAAAGTCCTTCTTGTAGGAACTATTAAGTACATGCTTAATGGTGCGACGTTTGAGCCGGCAACGAACACGACCCCGGAGTCGTTCGAGCTGAACCGCATGATGGCTGCCGCTGTGTCAAAGCATGCGACGTGGGCGGTGATGGAAGTCTCTTCACATTCGCTTGTGATGGATCGCGTTTACGGAATCCCGTTCAAGGCAGCTATCTTTACGAACCTTACTCAAGACCACCTCGATTTTCATCAGACCATGGAAGAGTATTTCAAGGCGAAGAAAATCCTATTCGATTCATTGGCAGCAGACAGCTTAGCGGTTGTGAACGTAGATGACGAATACGGTGAAAGAATCGCTGCAGGCACATTGGCGCGTAAGATCACGTACGGCTTTGCCCCTCAAGCCAATTTTCAGATCGTCAAGTCTTCATTCGGTATCAACGGAACGCAAGTTACAATAAAGCACGAAGCAGAAGAATTTGAAATCAAATCCGGCTTGGTGGGAAAATTCAATGCTTACAATCTTGCCGGAGTGTTTGCAACATTGGTATCCTTTGGATATGATGCTCGTTTGGTCGCTGAAGTCTTGTCCAGGGCACCAGATGTGAGAGGGAGATTCGAGCGCATTGACTCAGGGAAAGGCTTCATGGTCGTCATCGACTACTCCGGCACCCCGGATTCTCTCCAGAAAGCCCTGCAATCTGCACGAGAGATTTTGGCTTCCGAAGGAAAAGGCGGAAGGCTATTGACGCTTTTCGGCTGCGGCGGAAATCGTGACCGCACGAAGCGGCCGAAGATGGGAAAAATTGCGCAGGACCTGAGTGATGTGACAATTGTCTCTTCCGACAACCCCCGGTTTGAAAACCCTGAGGACATCACCAACGAAATATTTGCGGGAATGAGACCTCATGACGAGAAATGTCTTCCGCATTCTTGATAGAAGTGAAGCCATCAAGAAGGCTATAGCTCTTGCGCGTCCTAATGATATGGTGGTACTCGCAGGAAAGGGACATGAGAACTACCAGGACGTGAAAGGAGTCAAGTATCATTTTGACGAGCGTGAGGAAATAGACAAGGCCTTAAAAACGCCGGAGAATTCTCCTTTGGAGAAAAGTTGATTGCCATCACAAATACCGCTTCAAAAGATTTAGGATCAAATTCAAGAAATTGATTACACTGCAAGATATACGTGGACTTTCTGGAGCTGAATTTTACAACTTAAAGTTCAAGACGGCGAAGACCGTTTCGACGGATTCGCGCAGGGCTGCAGAAGGAGAAATCTTTTTCGCTCTTCGGGGTGAAAAATTCGACGGGCATGACTTTGTACCTGATGCAATCGGTAAAAAAGTGGCTTGCGCGATCGTTGACAGAAAGATGGTACAAATCGGCCGTCAGCAGCCAGCCATCGGCAATTGGCTACCCCCTCGTCGTCGTCGATGACACGACTCAGGCGCTTGGCAACCTCGCAAGTATTTACCGCAGAAAATTTTCAATGCCGGTGATAGCAATCGGCGGATCAAATGGCAAGACTACTACAAAGGAGATGGCAGCCAGAGTTCTGGGGAAAAGGTTCAGCGTCGCCAAAACTTCAGGCAACCACAATAACCAGATTGGTGTGCCGCTTACGATCTTCGGTTTCAAAAAACATCATGAGGTTGCCGTTGTCGAAATTGGGACGAACCATTTTGGCGAAATCAGAAGATTATGTGAGATCCTTCATCCGGACGCCGGACTTCTTGCCAACATTGGAGCCGAACATCTGGAATTCTTTAAGAATTTGGCTGGTGTAATGAAAGAAGAATCGGCCCTTTTTGATTTTCTCACAATGTCAGACGGCATTGCTTTCGTCAATGCGGATGACGCAAGAATAATCAGCATGCCTGGACTTCCGAGACATAGATTCAGTTACGGTTTTCAAGCCGCAGCTTCCGTTCGCAGGAATCTTTCGGGCAGACTTTTCGGCATGGACAAAAAAGGGCGAGCACTTTTCGAGACGAGATATGAGGGCAAAACCGAGTTGGTCCGTTTGAGAGTACCCGGAATCCATAATGCATTGAACGGCCTTGCTGCCGCGGCGATCGGATATCGCTTTGGAATAAGTTCGCAGGAGGTAAGAAAGGCATTGGAGGGCTATCGAGCTTATGAAAAACGGATGCAGCTTGTCGAAGCCGGCGGTGTGAAGATGCTGAATGACACATATAACTCCAATCCCGAATCCGCAATTGCCGCCATCCGCTGGCTGTCTGTCGTTTCGACGAGAGGTCGGAGGATTGCAGTGCTCGCCGACATGCTTGAACTTGGCGAATCTGCTGCGCGTGAGCATCAAAGAATTGGAGAAGAAATCGCGAAAACAAACGTCGATTACCTTTTCACGTTTGGGAATCTTTCCAGAGAAACTGCGGCTGCCGCTGATTTCCTTACCAAGCGGGGGACGATTGACAAATTGCAGACGGAAGCATTCGATAATAAGCAGGAGCTGACTGAGAGACTTTTGCTGACGGTGACGCCCGGAGATGTGGTGTTGGTTAAAGGTTCGCGGGGAATGAAGATGGAAGATGTTGTGGATGCCCTGACGGGCAAATTGCAGAGTAGAGGAGTTCGCTAATGCTATATTCTTTGTTTGAGTTCCTCGAAAAACAATTTCATCCTCCGGGCTTCGGTGTTTTCAGGTATATCACTTTTCGTTCGGCACTCGCTGCGATAACGGCATTGCTGATCAGCTTCGTAATTGGTCCTATTGTAATCCGCAAACTGCATAAACACCAGATCGGCGAGCAGGCAAAAGTCGAAGGACCTGCTTCTCATCTTTCGAAGGCCGGCACTCCGACAATGGGCGGGTTGATAATACTGGGATCTGTGGTTATACCCCTCCTGCTTTGGGGTGATCTGACAAATTCATACGTTCAATTGATCCTTTTAATCACTGTGTGGCTGGGCCTTTTGGGATTTACCGACGACTACATGAAAGTGGTGCGAAAGAAACGCAAAGGGCTCATCGCGCGATATAAACTGATCGGACAATTTGGCATCGGTTTGGTCGTGGGGGCAGCCTTGTTCTTCTCACCTCAGTTTCATCCCTTCAACTCGGTAACGACCGTTCCGTTTTTCAAGAACCTGAATTTCGATTATTCCTATTTTTATATTCCGGTGGTGATTTTCGTAATTACCGCCACGTCCAACGCGGTTAACCTAACTGATGGACTTGACGGACTTGCGGTCGGTACGGTTGGCATAACGGCTTTGACCCTTGCGCTGATGAGTTACATTTCCGGCAATGTTGATTTTAGCCGTTATCTTAATATTATCTATCTTCGGGGTACAGGGGAGCTCACAGTTTATTGCGCTGCTCTCGTCGGAGCAGCTCTCGGCTTCTTGTGGTTCAACGCCTATCCGGCACAGGTATTTATGGGCGACACCGGTTCACTCGCCCTCGGCGGAGCTATCGCGGGAATTTCGATAATGATTAAAAAAGAACTGGTTCTCCCCATACTTGGTGGAATTTTTCTGGCAGAAGAATTTTCTGTTATCCTCCAGGTTCTTTACTTCAAGTACACGAAGAGAAAATTCGGCGAGGGGCGGCGAATCTTTAAGATGGCACCTCTGCACCATCACTTTGAGCTCGAGGGTGTATCGGAGCCGAAAATCGTCACCCGCTTTTACATCGCCGGAATTTTATTGGCGATACTCAGCTTAACCACTTTCAAGGTGAGATAGGTTGGCAAAACCTGATAAAATAAAATCGGCTAGAGTTTCCGTCTTGGGCGCAGCTCGCAGCGGACTGTCAGTTGCAAAACTTCTGAAATCGCAAGAGGCAGTTGTTTTCGTGAGCGATAAGAAGGCTGAGGCAGATGCCGCACAAGAGATAAAAACGCTGCAGGACCTCGGACTGCAGTATGAGTTTGGAAATCACACCGACAGGATCTTCGATGCTGATTTCATAGTGATAAGTCCAGGTGTACCATCAAATTCAAATCTGGTCCAACATGCACTGAAAGTTGGTTTGAACGTTTACAGTGAAGTGGAGGTCGCGTCGTGGTTCTGCCGCGCCCCGATTGTCGCGATAACGGGTTCAAACGGTAAAACAACGGTGACCACGTTGATTGGGAAGATTTTCGAAAAGGCTGGATGGAAAACAATAGTCGCGGGAAATATAGGATTTCCTTTTTCAGATTATGTTCTCGACGCAGATGAGAAATCTGTTGCGGTGGTGGAGGTGTCAAGTTTTCAATTGGATCATATAGATACGTTTAAACCTAAAGCTGCGCTGCTTCTCAATATTACGCCGGATCATCTCGACAGATATGAAAACTATCAGGCCTACAAGAACTCAAAGTTCAGAATCTTTAGGAATCAGTCCACTAATGATTTTGCGATATACAACTGTGATGACGATGCCGTCAACGCGTTTTGCTCTGGGTTGGATACCATCAAGCTACCTTTCAGCGTAAGAGAGAAGGTTTTTGCCGGGGCTTTCGCGGAAAACGGCAAGGTTTTTCTGACGCAAGAAGGGAAACAGGATTTCCTGATCGAGTCGGCGGAAATAAGGATTCCTGGCGTTCATAATCTCTACAATTCCCTTGCTTCGGCCCTTGCGGCAAGTTGTCTCGGGGTTTCATCAGAGGCAATTGTCGAATCTCTAAAGGAATTTCCGGGAGTTGAACATCGTCTCGAGCCGGTACGCGAGCTTGATGGCGTTAGGTATGTGAATGACTCAAAAGCCACAAACGTAGATGCGGTGTGGTACGCGCTTGGAAGTTTTGAGTCTCCGATCGTGTTGATTGCCGGTGGCAAAGACAAGGGGAATGATTATTCGCCACTTTTCGATCTCGTGAGGAAGAAAGTTCCTGCAATGATTTTGATCGGTCAGGCTGCTGCCAAAATGCAAAAGGATTTTGCCGACAAAACTAATTGCATCATGGCGTCATCAATGGAGGATGCTGTCGCGAAGGCACGCGGTGAAGCGAAACCGGGATACGTCGTTCTTCTCTCCCCGGCGTGTGCAAGCTTCGATATGTTTCACGATTACGAACACCGCGGGCGGGAATTCAAAAGGCTGGTGATGGAACTTTGAGCACAAAACTCAAGCCGGCCAATTATGCGCCAGAACTTCAGCGGCGGGGCGCGGACAAATGGTTTTTGTTTGCCGTTCTCTCGCTTATGTTCATGAGCCTCGTCGTGGTCTATAGCGCGAGCGCCTTCTGGTCAGAACTAAAATTTCAAAACCCTGCATACTTGTTGAAGAGTCATCTGTTCAAGGTTTTAGTTGGAATGGTTCTAATATTCGTTGCTGCAAGGTTTGATTACCACAGATATCAAAGATATCCGTTACAAATTCTTGCGGCATCCTGTTTCCTTTTAGTTGTTGCGCTCGGTCAAAGAGTAATTATAAAAGGAGCATTC
>CAVYHK010000012.1:0-104240 GCA_963768145.1 uncultured Bacteroidota bacterium
AGATGTGTTTCCCATACTTCATCTCCTGCGGAAGATGAATAAGAGGATTCTTGACAAGTGAGTTATACATTGAAGCAATGTCTCGCCTCCTTTTATTCCAGGAGTCCAGGTGTTTCAATTTGACAGATAGGATTGCGGCTTGCATTTCGTCGAGACGGCTATTGAAACCTTTGATGGTGTGATAGTACCTTTTCTCCTGCCCGTAGTTCCTAAGCATGTGAAGCTGTTCCGCAAGCGAATTATCGTTCGTCAACACGGCACCGCCATCTCCATAAGCCCCTAAATTCTTACTGGGGTAAAACGAAAAAGCGGCAACTTCCCCGAAAGTGCCCGCCTTCATTCCTTTATACTCCGTTCCATGTGCCTGAGCACAGTCTTCGACAACAGGGATACCATGCTTTTTCGCGATCGCGATGATCGGGTCGAGATCTGCGGCCTGGCCATAAAGGTGGACGGGCATTATGGCACGCGTCTTTGTCGTGATTGCAGATTCCAGTTTATTTGGATCAAGATTATAACTTACGGGATCACAGTCAACGAGCACGGGAGTAGCCTGCGCAAACGAGATTGCTGAGACAGTTGGAACGCATGTGTTCGCAACGGTTATTACTTCATCGCCGGGTCGGACACCGACGGCCAGGAGTGCGAGGTGCAACGCCTCCGTTCCTGAGCCGACTCCGATGGCATATTTGGTCCCGATATAATCGGCAAATTCAGATTCGAATCGCTCTCCTGCTCTTCCGAGTACGAACCATCCACTTTGAAGCGTCGCGTCGACAGCTTCATCGATCTCGCTGCGTATTGCCTTTATCTGACGACTGAGATCTCCGAAAGGAATCTTAGAGCCTGAAATCATTTGTCACCAGTAATGTTCTTTGTTCTTCGTGTAATAATCAAAAGTAATCTCGATTCCTTTCTCTATCGAAGTCGATGGCCTCCAGCCGGTGAGTTTGCTAAATTTTGAATAGTCTGCGACATAATCTCCGATCTCGATGTTCTTCGCCTCTGGAGGAAACGGGATAAGTTCGTAACTAACGCGGCTATGAATTGCCGACATTCTTTCGACAAAATCTTTCAGGTTGATTGGAGTTCCGCCGAGGTTGTACACCTCTCCGTTCGTGGACTCATTAACCATCGCAAGGAGCATTGCCTCAACAACGTCACTAACATAGTTTGTATCACGTATTTGTCTCCCATCGCCATAGATCTTTATCTTTACTCCGTCTATCGCCTGCCGGATAAACCAATTCAGAATACCCTGACGGTGATGTTTCATCTGATGACGCGGCCCGAAAGTGTTGGTCAGCCGCAGGGAAGTGGCACGAATTCCGTAAACGTTGTTATAAAGTATATGATACCATTCGCCGGCCATATTGTTTATTCCATTTACATCGGTCGGCTGCATAAGATGTTCTTCGGTCACTGGCAGCTTTTTTGCCCGACCGTACTGCCCACGAGTACCGGCAAAAAGTATTTTGGCTTCCGGATTGTTATGACGCAGCGCCTCCAAAATTGAAAGCTGGGCAACGCAATTAATCTCCAAGTCGGTAAAAGGATCGCTCATGCTGTCGATATGGGACAATGTACCGGCGAGGTTGAAGATATAATCCTTCCCCTTGACAAGATAATTCATGCTGTAGCGGTCTCTTACATCGGAGATGTTCACTTTCACCTTTGATTCAATTCCGTGAATATTGAACATGTTGCCGCCGTAATCCGGGAAGAGGGAATCAACCAGAAGCACATCTGCGCCGAACTCTACCAACCTATAAGCTAGAGTGCTTCCTATAAAGCCGAGCCCGCCCGTTATGAGAATTCTTTTGTCTTTGTATTGATCTGCCAATTTGCCACTCATTTTTTCTTTCCCCTTCGGAGAATTACGAGTTCAAACCACAATTGGACGAGGTTTATCAGCACGTTTGCGAGTCTCTTGAAATTAAATATCTGCGACTTCCCGTAAACACGGAAATAATGGTGCACTCCTATCTCAGCAAACCGGAAGCCTGCGTCTTGAAATTTCTTGATCATCTCTACACAGATGACGCCGCTGTCATGTTCCAGCCTCACCTTTTCAAAAATCTTCTTCCTGACTAATCTGAAATCACAGTCCACATCTTTGACTTTTATCGCGAATGCAAATTTTATCAAATATTGGTAAGTGGTTCCAATTATGATCCTGTGCAGTGGATCATGCCTTTTTATTTTGTACCCGTTCACCCAATCCACGTCGTCGCTCATGAGCAGGACAAGTTTTTCAAGTTCATCGACATCGTACTGAGCATCACCGTCCGTGTAGAAAACCCATTCCTTAGTGGCGTTCTCGAAGCCCGACCTCAATGCTCCACCGTAACCGCGATTCTTATCGTGGAAAACAAGCCGTAACTTCGGATAAGTCGGTTGAAGCGATCTAAGGACATCCCTGCTGCCGTCCGTGCTCCCATCGTCGATGACAATTATTTCGTAGTTATCGGTTATTTTCCTGGCAACTGCATCGGACTTGATAACCATCGAAGGAATGGTTCCCGCGTCATTGTAGCAGGGGAAGAAAATGGAAAGACTAAGTGAAGAACGATCTACAGAAATAGATTTTTCCATGTCTGGTTAGAGAAATACGTGACAATATATCATTCATATCGCAAACATGCCACTGGACAGATGAAATGTATCAAGAAATTCCATGGCGTCCGCCGAGCTGGGGGCCATAGAACAAAAAGAATTTCACTTCAACAACAAAAGCTTCTTATCTGCCGTGAATATTTCGCCATCATGACTAGTTATTTCAATCCGATAGAAATAGACGCCGCTGGGCAAATTCCCGGCGTTGAATGTGACACTGTAGTATCCGGCATTTTGCTTTCCATTGACTAGTGTCGTCACTTCTCTTCCAAGGACGTCATAGATCTTTAACATAGCTTCGCCCGCCTTGGGAAGCTGATATTCTATGACCGTTGTCGGATTGAAAGGGTTGGGATAGTTCTGCCTGAGCGAATAGCGCGATGGTATTGCATCGGGAATCCGATCCACCGCCGTCGGAATGTCCGAAAGAAGTCTCTTCCACACATGCCCAGCACTCGATCCGGCAAAGAGGTAATCGTCACTTACGGCAAATGAAGTGATGTCTTCGGATAGGCCTTTGTCTACCTCTGTCCAAATGTACCCTCCGTCGGCACTCATGTAAACATGAGCTTGGGGCACCGCAACCAAAATGCGGGTTCCAGTTGCGATAAGAGCGTTCGTAGCAGTAATGGGGCCGTTGGCTCCGACATACGACCACGTCACGCCATTGTCTGTGGAAAGATATCCTCCTGAACGATAAAAGGCTCCCACAAAGACATCACTTCCGGCAATTGCAATGCAACTTCCGCCGAATTGGGATGTCCAACTCTTCCCGTGATCCGTAGACACAAAGATCCCTTGATCATCCAAGTCAGTTGCAAAGAAGTTATTTCCGCCGGCAGCCACCGAGTTAATACCGAGTGACCCCCTGTTAATCGACTGTGTCCAAGACGCACCGCTGTTTGTCGAGATGAATAACCCGCCCGTATAATTTGCTCCGGCCGGACCTCCAGCGAGCAGATAAGTGCCATCCGTTGTCAATGTATAGATTTGCCGGCCGTTCAAAGCGGTCAATGACCAACTGTTTCCGTTGTTTGCGGAATGATATACACCGCCGGAGTCTGAATAAGTACCAGCATAGATATATGGTCCGTCCACCGCGAGTGATGAGACATTCCGACAGGTCAAACCAGAGTCAACAAGACTCCAAGTTTGGCCATTATCTGTCGAGCGGAGCACACCGCCTGAATTCGTTCCAACAAATAGTGTACTATCTCTATCGGCAAGCGCTTGCACGCGCGAGCCAGACAAACTCGTTTGAACCCATCCCATACCATGATCGGCCGTATCTCTTAAGACGTGGAACACCCACGGTCTTGACCAACTACTCGAGGTAGCAGAGTCTCCTGCACCCACCCTCCAGTAGTAATTGGTTCCTTTGCTCAGACCTTTAAGTTCAAATGTTGTATCCGCAATCGTGGGCGCGTAAACAAAGATATTTGAAAAAACAGAATCGTATCCGACCTGTAACCTGTAATATGCAGCTCCTGCGACTGAGTTCCAGACACACCTCACGGAATCCGCGAAGAAACTGGAATCGTTCTTGGGACTCACCAGCGCAGGAGGGAAAAGAACGACAATGTTCATTTGTGAGAGTGGCCGGCGCCAAACTTGACCTGTGCCAGAGCCAGCAAAGAGGTATCCATCGGCCACTGCGAGACTCCAAAACCATGCATGTCCAAGTCCGGCACCGACATCCCCCCAGTTTACTCCCAAATCAGCAGAAGCAAAGATGCCATGATCAGTTGCAGCGTACATCGTGTCATGGCTGACCACCACCCTATAAATATCTCCCGGTGTCACGGTCTGGGACCAGGTCATCCCGTTATCTGTTGAAAGGAAGCCAACTGTATTATAGAAGGCGCCGACAAAAATGTTTCTTCCGACAACTGCGATGGAGCTTCCACCATTTTGAGACATCCAACTTCGCCCTTGATCGGTCGATACAAAGATACCCTGATTATTCAAGTCGGTCGCAAAGAAATTTGTATCCCCGATGGCAACCGAGTTGATACCGGATTCACCGCTACTGTAAATCGATTCAGTCCATGATGCACCATTGTCAGTCGAAATAAACAAACCGCCAGTATAGGTCCCCCCCGACGGGCCTCCTGCCAAGAGAAATGAGTCATTTGCTGCCAAGGAATATATTTGTCGACCTTTCAATGTGGTCAACGTCCAACTACCTCCATTGTCTGTGGAGCGGAATATGCCTCCGTAGTCAGTCAACGTGGAAGCAAATATGTCCGAGTCTTTAACCGCAAAAGAACAAACCGTCGGGACTGTCAGACCGGTATTTGCGAGTGCCCATGTCACACCATCGTCCTTTGAAGTGAAGACCCCGCCGCCATCAGTTCCCTGAAACAGGTACTTCCCGTTTGAAATAAGGGTACGAATGCGGCTGCTGCTAAGACCTTGAGGCATCCAAGTCAGGCCATGGTTGATTGAGCGAAAGACACCGCTCCATCTCGAATTTGTAGGCTCAAGTCCGCTTGATGTGGTACCCGCAAAGACCGATGAATCGGAACCTGCAAGGCACACGATCTGCACAGGCATGCTATACCACGGATCGGTCCAGCTTGTCAGATTAGATGCGTTCCAAGTTAGCCCGTTGTCCGTCGAGTACGTTATCCCATTTGTGGCGGTGCCAGCAACGAGATTACCTCCGCTTTGGGCAATGGAAGTAACCTGGCCGTATTTCCAGCCCGAATTGAGAGAAGTCCAATTCGTTCCACTATCCGGGGATACAAACACGCCGACGTCTGCTCCTAAGTAGGTCTTAGTGCTGCCGACCAAGAGAGGCCCCACATTGGCAGTAGTCAACCCGTTATTTGAGGCGTTCCAGGTCCTTCCACTGTCAAGAGAAACAAAGGCACCCATGAAGGAGACGGATGCGAGGATTTTTGTACCATTGACCGCCAACGCGCTGACAGCGTCACCAGCTAGCCCTGCAAGTTTCCATGTGGCTCCGTCGTCCGATGTAACAAACACCCCTTGCCCCCTTGTGCCGGCAAACAGTTGACCAGCCATCGTGCAAAAAGCAACTATCGAAGTGTCCACCATACCCGCTCGCGACCAACTTGAACCATTATCTGTGGACACAAAAACACCACTGTCGGTTCCTGCAAAAATATTTTCATCCGATACATAGATCGCACGAACTGTCGAACCTGTCAAAACGGAAGCATTCCAGCTTGCACCATTGTCAGTGGAGGCAAAGACACCGTTGTCCATTCCGGCGTATACGTTTGCCCCTTTCAGTGCCAATGACAAAACATTTGGACTATATTGCGGAGTCATTGGAACCCACTGGCCAAAAGCATCAAGAAACCCGGCTTGAAGAAGAATTGACACCCCGAAAAAGAAGATACTGATCTTCATCGCTGCTATTCTCCTCTTTGTACAATGGGAATATACAAGCAATCAGCAAACCGAACAAATTCCCCGCTAGTCTCATTAGGAATCTTACTAAAGTACGAGAGATGCTACAAGTTAAGGCTTCAGGAAAACTTCGCTTAGCGAACAATAAGGAACGAAGACAAATCCCTGTGCTCAAGAAAGGTTAAGCTGCTCCTGGAGGCGCATCTGGGTCTTGATGCACCGTCTCCGACCGAAAAGACCGTCGCCTTGATTTACCCTTGTACCAGGTTATACTCTTTGATCTTCCTATACAGAGTCTTTCGGTCTATCCCCAGAATTTGGGCGGCTTTCGATTGGTGCCAGTTTGTCCGCTGGAGTATCTTGACAATGTAGCGCTTCTCAACTTCAGTCAGGGGCATGTTGTCTACAGCGAGGTCGTCGATGAGGTCGCTTGACTTCATTTGGAAAAGATGCTCCGGAAGATCCTTTACATCAACAGTCTCCCCGTTGGAAAGAGCGATGCTTCTCTCGATTATATTTTCGAGCTCCCTGACATTGCCAGGCCACGAATATTTGATCAAACAGGCAGATGCTTCATGCGTTATGCGAATGTTTGGTCTTCCAAACTGTTCACCGTACTTCTTCATGAAGTGTTCAACCAGTATAGAGATGTCCTCGGTTCTGTCTTTAAGATCCGGCACATGAATCGAAATCACGTTCAGCCTATAGAACAAATCTTCTCTGAATTGATCATGCTTGATTAATTCTTTCAAATCGCGATGTGTTGCAGCTATCACTCTGACGTCCACTTTCTTCATCTCGTCACTTCCGACGGGACGGACTTCACCGGTTTCCACCACCCTCAGCAACTTAGATTGAGAGCCGAGCGGCATGTCCCCGATCTCATCGAGAAAGAGTGTGCCGCCATTTGCAGTTTCGAAGAGCCCGCGCCTCGAAGTTATGGCACCCGTAAATGCACCTTTCTCATGTCCGAAAAGTTCGCTTTCGAGGAGAGATTCCGGAATTGCACTGCAGTTGACTGTCACAAGCGGCATCGCTCTCCTGTCGCTGTTGTAATGAAGCGCCTTCGCGATCAGCTCCTTCCCCGTTCCGCTTCTTCCAGTTATCAGGACGTTGCTCCGGGCATGAGAGAGCCTCTGAATCAACGCGAAAATATCCTGCATTGCCTTGCTTTTGCCGATGATATTCGAGAATGAGTACTTACGCTCCACTTCCTGGCGAAGAAACTCGACTTCGCGTTGAAGCCTCCTCTGTTGCGTTGCCCTTTCGAGAAGCGCCAGTATCTCATCGATGTTGAACGGTTTGCTGACGTAATCGTAGGCACCAGCCTTCATTGCGTTGACGGCAGAATCAACTGAGCCGAAGGCGGTAATCATTATGACCATCGTATCTTTCTGTAGCTCTTTCACGCGCTTCAAAAGATCCATGCCGGTCGCGCGCGGCATCTGAATATCCGTGATGACGATGTCGTAATTCTTGTCATCAACCATGGACATTGCCTTCACGCTGTCTGAAGTGGTTTCCAGAGTATAGCCGGCTCGCTTCAGAAATTTCTCAAGCATTGCCAGCATATTTACGTCGTCGTCGACTGCAAGAATTGATATGTCTGCTCTCATGTCTCCACTGAGTTATTATGAACCGGAAAATTCAACACGAAAATCGTTCCCTTATCAACCACACTCTCCACCGAGATCGTTCCCTTATGATCCTGCACTATTCTCTGAGTTATCGCAAGGCCAAGGCCGGTTCCCTTTCCCACTTCCTTTGTCGTGAAAAAGGGATTGAATATCTTCTGCAGATTTTCTTCAGGAATTCCACATCCTGTGTCGGCAATCGCGACTTCTATCGTGTCAAAATTCTTGTCTCTCACGGTTCCGGTTCAAATCGTAAGCCGGCAGCGTTTCGAGCCCCCATTCTGCCAGATATTTTCGTCCAAAGAATTTCCGACTTGAGCTTGCTCAATTCGGGACATAGAATGAATCGCATTCACTATTAAATTTACGAAAACTTCCTGAAGCTGGGCAGCATCTCCAAAGACAGGCGGAAGATTTTCCTCGAAGATCAAGTTCCAGATCAATGAATGATTTTTCTATCTGGCTCCTCATCAATTGAAGGACCGTATTGATCTCGGAATTCAAATCCACAGGTTTTGCTCTCATTCTTTTCGGACGAGCAAAATCCAGAAGTTGCTGGATCAGTTTTGCTATCCTATTTGTCTCGCCAATTATCATCCTCAATTCATCAGAGCCTTTTTCATCAGGCTTCATATCCATCATCAGGTACTCTGCGTTGCCCAAAATTATGTTCAGAGGTGTTCCGATCTCGTGAGCGATGCCGGCAGAAATGTGCCCTATAAACGAGAGCTTCTCGGTCTGCCGAAGCTCCTGTTCATATTGTTTGAGCTGCGTTACATCCCGAATGATAAGCGCCTTACCTATCGAAGTCCCCTGTTCATCTCTCAAAACGCTCCCTGTCAAGCTTACGATCACCCTTTGTCCAGACTTCGTTGCACAATCAAGCTCGAAGTTTCTGACAATTCCTTCCTTGCGGATACGGTCGAGAATGACTTCATCCTCCCCGATAATTCTTTTCTCACGAGGCAGTAGAGCGGAAAAAGACTCTCCGTTCACTTCGCTCGAGGAAAATCCGAAAAGAAGCACAGCTCCCTTGTTCCAGGTCACGATCCTGTCTTGCTCGTCAAGGCCCACTATCGCATCGCCTGAGTTGTCAGTCAGCATGGAAATGTAGTGCACTTTGGAGATTACCTCTTCCTCAAGCAGAAATCTCTTTAGACCATAACCGAGTTGATCGGCCATCGCGAGCAGAACATCAAGACTCTCCTCTTGAAGCCCCGAAATGTCACTTTCTCTCATCGGAACGGGGGGGAATGCGAGAAGAAGTAATCCAATGAGAGATTCTCCCGCTGAAACCGGAAGCATCAGCACAAGTCGTCTGTGTCCGAAGATTTCTTGCGTGATTGCGTAGCTGCGGCGGGCGCTCGATTCGCTCTTGAACTGGTTCGTCAATGCATTGAGAAAATCGCCGCCCGCTGTCGGCACTTGTTCCGGGACCGCAAGTCTGAAAGTCAAGCTTTCGTTTGCCTGCTCGAAGGCAAAGAACTCAACGGCCGTCGAACGTGATTCCTCTTTTATTATCCTGACCGCAGCATTGAGTGCTTTGTCATAAGAATTCGCGGAACCGATTGCATTTGTAAACATCAGTAGTGTTTCGCGTTGCTGTTCTACGACTTTCCTTCGTGAAGCATTTACCTCCGTTTGATATGCCTGATATGCTCTGGCGTACTGGTAAATAATCTCGTGAAAACAGCCATCAACTCTCCGTGAATATTCGAAGATGTCATCCCTGTTTTTCATTTTTCCTTTGACAACCGAGATGATGGCATCTTCTCCAATTAGAAACGTCTCATGGACAGACGTGAGCGTCAGTAAACCATTATAAGGCGGCTTGACGATTCGGTCCGTGAATCTGGCAAGACGAGATGGACCGAGACTCTGGAGGAGATCGATAAGGCAGTGAAGGAGCTCGGTTATCTGACTTCGGTAAAATGGAATATGCGTGCTTCCGAAATACTTTGGAATGGACCTCGATGGACGATATCCAGCGGTCGGTTATCGCATCGAAGTTGTCAGTCACTATTTGGACGAGTTCATCCACGAATTTCAAATCTCGAGTTTTGAATTCTCAATGTTGAATTGACAATTCAAAATTCAACATCTAAAGTTGAGAATTCCAAGTCACTTTACTCCAAAATACGCCGTGGCAATTCCAAAAGTAAGTGAAACTGAACGCACGTCATGGAAATCTATCTCTCGAAGGATATTCTCAAAGGATTCGCCGTCCGGAAAAACCAGAACAGATTTCGGAAGGTATGAGTAGGCTGCAGGGGTTCC
This sequence comes from uncultured Bacteroidota bacterium, assembly GCA_963768145.1. Taxonomy (GTDB): domain Bacteria; phylum Bacteroidota; class Ignavibacteria; order Kryptoniales; family JAKASW01; genus JAKASW01. The sequence continues at coordinate 9,909 of CAVYHK010000012.1, forward strand.
GGAAACAAGTCTTCCGATCAGCGGCAGGATCCTTTTAAAATAAAAAAAATATATTTGCTTGACAGGGAAGAACTGTGGCTTTGAGAATTCGAGAACCACGACCCTTCCGCCTTTCTTGAGAACCCGCCGCATTTCAGTCAGACCCGCCTTAAGATTGCCGAAGTTTCTTACCCCGAAGGCAACTGCCGTTGCATCGAAAGTTTCATCGGCAAAAGGAAGTTTCTCAGCTTCACCCTGAATTGCATCAATTCCACCGCCGACTTCCAATCCTTTCTTTTTTTTTACAAATATCCGTAGCATCTTCTCCGCAAAGTCGACTCCCACTATTCTCGATGGATTCTTTTTCGCCGCTTCAATCGAAAGATCGCCGGTGCCACAAGCGACATCCAGGAATAATTCCCCATCACGAAGCCGCGAGATTCCTATCGTCCGCTTCCTCCAGTGCCGATCAATCCCTGCACTCAGGAAATGGTTAAGAAAATCATAGCGGCCGGAGACATCATTGAACATTCGGCGGATAGAGACACTCTTCTGTTCTGCGGAAATAGTTTCCTCACCCATTTGCTCTCTGCGCGAGCTCGGCGATCTTCTTCTGGTAAGTCTCCGCCTGCTCCGGTTTCTTCCGGATCAAGATAGTGTACGCTTCAATAGCTGTTTTCAATTGCCCCTGTTGCTCGAAGATCCTGGCGAGCGTTTCTGTCACAATCTCGGGAGTAAGTTCTATGCCCGCTTCTTCACTCTGCTCCCGTGGGCGATCATCGTTGGGCCTTATCGGTTCCGCGGCTTCGAGCTCACGTGCGAGTGCATCAAGATCAAAATCACCGGTATCCGGTCCGCCTTCATCTGGCTCAAAAGTCGAAGAAAGGGACTCGGGCACGATGAATTCCTTTTCCGTTGGCGGAATCTCAACAGTGGATGGTTCGGCTTGGATCAACGGTTTTTCGCTCTCTGCCTCCCTTAAATCGGGAGATTCACCGGACTTCGATTCAATTTCACGAGCAACTCTTTCTATTATTGCCTTTGCGATTGTCGAACGCCCTTCGACTTTTCCGGACATTCCCGGCATCTCCTCCCTAGCGTGTCCAAGGTCGAGATGCTTGGGATGCCTCTCTACTTGAGAAGGGAATAATGTCGATGTTAGCAGTTGCGTTTCTATCTGCGAATGTTCGTCACCGATTATGGCATCCAGCCCCGGTATAATTAGATCTTCGCCTGTCTCTTTTGGGCGGTATGCTTCAATCGTTTCCTCGATGGTTTTCATCAAATCTTTGCCGCCGGCCCTGTTCTTTTGAAATTGTTCCGCAAGTTTTCTGCCAATTTCATCGGCTTGTTCTTCTTTGTCCAATTTTGCTGCCAGGTTTTCAGCGATCTTGGAACCAGGGTTAAGATCTATTGCTCTGGCTAATTCTTTCCTCGCATCATAAAACAGGCGGGCTTTCATCATAGCCATGGCAAGAACTATGTGACCTGTCGAATAGTTCGGATGGGATATGACCCCCCGCTGAGCCACTGACAACGCTTCAGCGATCCTATCCGTCACGAGGTAGGAAGATGAAAGCATCGCAAAAAATGACGACGCCGGATTAGTCTGCACCCGTTCTTCAAGATACTTGAGAAAGTCTTCGTCATCGTTGCTATAATGGTAGGTCATTGTCGCGAGATATACTTAGAGATTAGAGCACACTTAAAACAATGATGAGACGAATCCTCACAGATTAATTCATTCAGATTAAAAAATGAGAATTTAGGATTCCCTGGATGAGAGCTTTCGGAAAAGACTGCACTTTGTTGATCCGTGTAATTCCATCCTGACCGCGTCATCAGTTTTCTATTTCATTTGCCGATGTTTTGTATGACAGGCTCAGTCTTGGGGGCAAACCGAACTGCCGCTTTCTTTGCGATCAAAGCCTCCCTGATTGACAGATAGGAAATCGTGCCGAAGCCCGCAAAGTACAGCAGCTGAAATGGAATAGCCGCGATCTCAAGGTCAACAATCGACATAATAATTCCCGCCAGGCAGTAAAGCGCCAGAACAAACTCTGCGATCGAGACCCAGTTCATTTTTCGCTGTGTATACCTCTTATCTGCCCATGAGCCCTGCTTGCCCGTCCCGCCGTACTTCGGCGTGCGGACAAACTCCGATTTCCTGTTCATCAGCCCTTCAATTACTGCCTTGGTATTGTTTACCGAAAGCCCCATGCTTCCCGCCATAAAGACCGGGAACAAATAGATTCTTCTTCTCCAATCGCTGTAAACATCCTTTTGACTGTAGAGGTAAAACACAAATGATCCGAAAAACGCGAATATGAATCCGCTCATCATCATGAACGTCGCGTCGAATTCCCCGCTATGTTTGATAAAGACTATCGGAACTTGAAGAATTCCTATCAGGAGTACGAAAGGATAGACCATGCTGGAAGATAGATGAATCGTAGAATGTAATTTGATACGGAGAGGCAATTTCGATTTCCAGACTTTCGGAAGAAGTTTCTTCGACGCTTCGATCGCACCTTTTGTCCACCTAAACTGCTGCGAGCGAAGTGAGTTTATATCCGCCGGAAGCTCTGCGGGAGAAGTATATTCCTTCATGAACACAAAATGCCAACCCTTAAGCTGGGCTCTATAACTTAAGTCGAGGTCCTCGGCAAGCGTATCAGCTTCCCAATTACCTGCATCTTCGATGCAGCTTCTTCTCCAAACACCTGCCGTCCCATTAAAGTTGATGAAAAAACCGGCTTTGTTCCGAACCTGCTGCTCAATTACAAAATGTCCATCCAGAGCAATTGCCTGTGCACGCGTAAGCAGCGAGTAGTCGCTGTTGATATGCTCCCATCTCGTTTGAACAAGGCCGACTTTCGCATCCACAAAATAGGGAAGGGTCTTCTTAAGAAAGTCTACTCGTGGGATGAAGTCAGCATCGAAGATCGCCACGTACTCGCCCCGCGCCTGAGCGAGTCCATACTTCAATGCACCGGCCTTGTAGCCCTGTCGATTTCTTCTTCTAATATGTTTGATGTCAAAACCCGCGCGAGCTTTTTCGGAAATCTTCTGCGCTAAGATGGAAGTGGTCTCATCCGTCGAGTCATCCAGAACCTGAATTTCAATTCTGTCTTTCGGATAGTCCAATGCACAGATTGCGTCCACGGCACGATTTACGACATACAGCTCGTTGTAAACCGGAAGCTGGACCGTGACAACCGGGATGTCTTTCAACTCTCCCTTTCGTGCAACTTGCTTCTTCCGATACTTGAAATAATAATATATCATCAAGAAGCCATTCGACCCGAAGATGAACGGGAAGCTCAAGACAATTATATAAAAAATTAAAAGTGCGTTCTCGACGCGCGGTGACATTTTATCATGCTCCTTTGGCATTTACCAGTTCGTGACCACAGCTAAGAGGATATCCTCCGTTAACTTGTCTTCTGCCTGGGTTAAGCCTGCATCTCTGTTCGAAGGACCTGCACTTGGGTCATAGTCTCCCCAATTTGAGAAGTCTTTCGACCAGATATTTTTTTGTGTCTTAAGGTTCTGAAATTTTATTGAAACATTTACTGTGATTTGCCATTTGCCGACTTGTTGATTTCCTGCGACGGCGGCAGCTTGAGTCGTCACATTGCTTACAGTCCCGATTATTGCAGCATCAGCGCTTGACATGTTTGTTACTTGAAGCGTATTGTCGGCAACCAATTTCTGCGTCAACTGATTTGTGAGATTAATTCTAAGGTTCGGATCGCCGAACCCGCTATTGTCATCGAAAACCTGCACGGCGACGGAGCGGACCCCAGGCGGAAGCGAAGCTCCGCGAAAAGAGTAGGTGCATCCGGCAGAGGCGAATAAAAACGCCAAAAGCAGGTAATATTTCATGACATGTCTCTTAATTTATACTGTTGAAGCTTGCGATACAAAGAACGCATGCTAATCCCCAAGGCATTCGCGGCAAGCTGCTTATTGCCATAAAACTTGCGCAGCGCTTTCTGAATGAGCACCTTCTCCATCTCCTCGATGTTCAAATCTTTTCCATCTTCCCCAGAATTCTCACCCGATGTAAATTGTGGAACAGGCACACTTTTGGCAAAGGCATCGGCGGCGGCCGGAAGCGCCAATTTTCTTTCAAGCGCGTTGGATTCTATTGAACTTCTGAGATCCACTATGTCGTTCTTAATTTCCCACAGAGCTCGCAAGATTAATTCCCGCTCAGATTCCTCCGGGGTTTTGCCGACCCGAATCGGAAGAAACTTGTTCGTCGTCTCGGTGGAATAGAATGCGCCAGACCTCGGAAGATGTTTATCCAGAGTTGCCGCGGTGACTTGGTTGCCTCGCTCAAGAACAATGATGCTCTCGACCAAGTTTTTTAACTCGCGAACATTCCCGGGCCATTCCAAACCACTGAGAATTTCGACCGCTTCCGGCGTGAACCCTCCAAATTTTATTTTCTGGCTCGTCGTAAAATTCTGCACAAACTGCTCGACAAGTGCCGGGATATCCTCTCGACGATCTCTCAGCGGCGGGACAAAAATATTAACTGACCTTAACCTGTAATAGAGATCTTGCCTGAAATACCCACGTGCGACCTCTGCTTCGAGCGGTTTGTTGGAGGCAGCGACAACTCTCACATCAACTTTTTGAGTCGATGAGGAGCCGACCCGCATGAACTCGCCAGTTTCAATAACTCTGAGGAGCTTGACCTGTGTGGATAGTGGTGTGTCTCCGATCTCATCGAGAAACAGAGTTCCATGATCCGCAATTTCGAAATAACCTTTGCGAGATTCTACGGCTCCGGTGAATGCTCCGCGTTGGTGCCCGAACAGTTCCGATTCAAGGATACCCTCAGGAATTGCACCGCAATTTACTGCAACAAGTTGATTACCTGCACGCATGCTTGCACCATGGATCGCTCGCGCAATGACTTCTTTTCCAACCCCGCTTTCGCCGCTGATCAAGACAGTCACGTCGGTAGGAGCCACCTGCATTACAGTTGCGACAACTTCCTTCATTGCTGTCGAAACACCGTTTATGCCGAACTTATCTTGAAACTCTTCGACTGTCATTTCAATCACTATAGCTTTCACACGCTTTGAAAACGCGTGAGATTTCGCTAAATATCAAAAATTTGCCCGTCATGGACCGCATTGATCCTTCCTACTCCAAACTTTTCACGCAACTCTTTTCTCCATTTTCCACCAGGCTCAAGTTCTTGTGGAATGTGAGTGAAAAAGATATTGTCATTTGCTTTCTTAGAAATTTGAGCGATCTCTCCAAGTTCCGGATGTGCGGCTTCGATCAGCGCCAGAGAGCCCTCAATCCGTGAATCAATTTCACCGATTGAGCCGATGTCGCTACTGAAAAAGAATGACTTGTTTCGTTCACGCACCACCACGGCGAAACTCAGCGGATCAATTCCTGCCTTCAATGCCGGTTCTATATACTTAGCGAGATGGTTAGTCGGGATGAATTCAAGCTCCACATTGTCGCCGAGATTCTTCTTGCCAGCTTCCAGAGGCAACAGATCGAACTTGAAAGACCATCTTTCATTGTAAATAAACAAATTCGCGAGCCAGGATTTTACAAAGTCAAGCTGCGTCGCTGGAACGTGGACCCGCACCGGCTCTCTTCGATCAAGCACATGCATAGCAGTTAGAACTGCTGGCAAACCGGCGCAATGGTCAGCATGCATGTGAGTTAGGAAAATATGCTGAATCGAAAAGAAATCTACTTCGGCTTTCTGCAGGGCGCGAACCGCATCTGAGCCGCAGTCGATCATGAAGCATTGATTGACGCTCTCCACCAAATAGGCACTGTTAAGCCTTGACAAATCAGAAAAAGCAGAACCGGAACCTAACACGGTGATCTTCATTCCCGTGATTCTCCTGCCTTCACGACCACGCAATCAATCGACTTGCTTTTCAGATGGGATGCAAAATGTTCCGCATCTTCCCGAGTCGAGAATTTTCCAGTCGTCACCGCATAAAATTTCTTTTCCGCTGACGTCCTCAAAGAAACGGTTGCTTTGATGTCTTCCGTTTTCAAACGAGCCACAAGTCTCTCGGCATTCTCTCGCGTAGAAAACAGGCCAAGTTGCACTGAGAATTTCTCCACCTTGTTCGACGTTGATCCGGTTTGAAGCTCTGGGCCTTGCACTTGCGCAGATGCTGGCAAAGCTGGATTTCGAACTGTGTCTTCCAAACCGGCGGGATCAACAAGTTGAGTCGCTCCAGGATACTTGCAGAGCTCAAGATAATCCGCACGGGCTAACCGGTAGTTGCCTGCTGCGTAATGGTACTTGTAAAGTTGCAGCAGAGCCTCGCGAGCGATCGGCCTGCCGGGATATTCATTGACAATGACTTTGTAAATATTGGTGGCCTGCCCCGCATCCGGTATCAAAGCGGCACGGACAAACATGGCAAATGGATTTGAGGCGTCCGCAGACAATAGGTGTTTTCTTGCGTCATCGAGATCACCAGCTTTGAATGCGAAATATGCTTTCTCGGCATTCATGAAACCAATATCGGGCTTGTTTGCAGTCTGGGTATCTCTGCTTGCAAATCTCTGCGCAAGCACCGGGCATGCGGTCATAATTATGATAGAGAGAATTGAATTGACCAACGGGCTCGCTTTCATCTCAATTAAGGCTCGTCAAAACCTCTCCGAATAATGTCGCGGCCGATGCTCTGTTTATCTTCACGTTTACTATATCTCCCGGTTTGAATGGGCCGAGAGGGAAAATAGTTGTCTTATTGGAACCAGTCCTGCCACTTAGCTGCAAATCCGATTTCTTGCTCGCCCCTTCGACCATTACTTTGACCACTTTGCCAATCATCGATTGGTTCACTTCAAATGAAATCTTCTGCTGCAATGAGATAATTTCATTCAGTCTCCGCGTTTTGATCTCATCTGTGAGATCGCTGCCTAATCTAAATGCAGGGGTTCCTTCGCGCGGAGAATACTTAAACATATATGCACCATCATAGCGAATTTCAGCCATTAGATTAAGCGTCTCACGGTGCTGCTTTTCTGTCTCGCCTGGGAAGCTCGTTATTATGTCCGTCGACAATGCAACATCTGGAATTCTACTGCGAATCTTACGGACAAGCTCGACATAATATTCGCGTGTGTAAGTCCTGTTCATTGCTTCGAGTACTTCGTTCGACCCAGACTGCACCGGCAAATGGACATATTTGCAAAGATTGTCATGGCTCGCAATGGTATCTATCAGCTTATCTGACAAATCTTGCGGGTGCGAAGTGGTGAATCTCACACGCAGGTCAGGATCGACCTTCGCCACCGCCACAAGCAAATCGGAAAAATCCGAATTGTCGTCGCGATAAGAATTCACATTTTGGCCGAGCAAAGTTACCTCGTGAAAACCCTGCCCGACAAGCCTCTCCACTTCCCTTACGACACTCTTCAAAGTCCGGCTTCTCTCACGACCCCGAGTAAATGGGACAACACAAAACGTACAGAACTTGTCGCATCCCCGCATCACGGAAATCCAGGCAGAGATTCCTTCGGTTCTTAATGGCACAATGTCATCATAAGTTTCCGTCCTGGAGAGTTGCACACCTATTCCCCGCGTACCGCTAATTGCGTCTTCCAAAAGTTGAGGCAGCTTGCGATATTCATCGGGTCCCACCACAACGTCAACTTTATGTTTGTCCATGAGATTCGCGCGAAGACGTTCTGCCATGCACCCAAGAATTCCGACAACCAAATTCGGTCTATCAATTCTCTTTTTCTTTATGACTCCGAGCCGCTGGTGAATCTTCTCCTCGGCATGTTCCCGGACGCTGCAAGTATTGAGAAGGATCACATCTGCCTCATCGATGATCTGAGTCGGTAAGTACCCCGATTTATTCATTATCCCAAGGACTATCTCCGTATCCGCAAGGTTCATCTGGCATCCATACGTCTCCACATATACTCTCAATTCCCCGGAGTGGGGTCTCTGACTATCCTCACCGTTCATATGCGCCATTTTGTCATTATTATGTAAAATTTCGGCAATAATTTAAGTCCAAGTTGATGAATAAACAACCCACATGGAATGTGCCAAGGGATGGAATGCAAAGGACTTAGGGGCAAAGATCTCGTGGGATGCAAATCTGCAGGGCAAGCCCCTTGTGCAAGGGAACAATGAAAAAGGGCTTATTTGCACAGGATTCCTCTCCATCGGAAGAGAGAATCAGCCATGGAGGATCGGGCCGAATGCCCAATTTCCACTTCTCCCGCAATAGGAAAGGAAGTAGTTTTGATACCCCAACTTCGAAATGAAAGCCCAGGCAACAGTCGGGTTTCTTAACTTCCACACCATGATCACCCGAACTTACGGCGGTATCCGACGAGGAATCCCTCGCGGGATGCCGCTGCCCTAGTTCTTCCCATTGCTCTCCATCATCTTCTTAATCTGTTCCACTTTTTCCTGCGCATTCTTAGAATTCGGATCGATCTCAAGCACTTGGCTGTATTCCGCCAATGATTCTTTAAGCATCCCTTTCTTCAGGAATCCTTCGCCGAGACTGTCATGGGCATTCGCATCGTTCGGAGCAAGCTCAACCTGCTTTCTAAACTTTTCAATAGCCATGTCGATTTTCCCCTGGTTGAGCAGAAAGTATCCGTACATATTGTAGAAACCATAGTACTTCCGGTCATCGCCGATTTTCTTTTCGAGCGCAGAAAATTCCTTTTCAGCCTCATCATTTTTTTTCTGATAGAGATATATTTGCGTGAAAAGAATCCTCCCGCGGATCTCATCCAACTTCAAAACGATATTTGCATGTTCAATAGCCTTGTTCTCATCGCCTCCCATAATTCCCGGGGCGAACAAATAGAATTGCACGAGTCCTGATTGCGCACCTATGTGGTCTGGATTGATTTCGATCGCCTTCTGAAACTCATTCTTAACATCTTTTGCTAGAAACGGCTGACGAAAAATGCTCGCATTTTGGGCATCCTTTCCATAACATACACCGAGCCAGTAATGGTATTCCGCACTGTCGCCTTCAAGCTTCACGGCTTCTTCGGCTTGATCCTCGGCATTGTCGACGTCGTTCTTGAAGTAGAAAATCTTCGACAGCCAGTAATGAGGCTCGGCTTGATTCCCGTTTTTATTTATTATTTCTTGAAGAATCACCCTTGATTCGTCGTACTGTTTTTCGTTGAACAATTCCTTAGCTCTTGCCAAATCATTCTGTGAATTGGTCCCCCGCGACTGACAAAACGAATAATCAGCTATGATGAAGTAAGAGAGAAAGATTATGGATAAGAAACATTTCATAGCCAGCCTCCTTATAATTTTAGATTGTGCCAATCTCTTCTGTCAACCAGCCTACTCGCCCACTTCCACGACAATCTTCCCTGTTGTTCCACCCGATTGAAACACTCTTATGGCATCTTTAAGTTTCTCGAATGAAAATACTTTTCCGACGTAAGGCTTATCAAGATGAAGGGATTGAATTTCGTCCAACATTTTCTTTAGCGCATCGACTCGGTCGTAAAGCCAAATTAGGTTGAAACCCATGATGGACTTGTTTGATTCGATGAGAGTCAGGGTATGGTACCGCGGCATAGTGATGAATTTGAACGCGAGCTTGAGGTAGTTTGGCCTTGCTCCGGGCGACGCGAATTCCGAAAGTCCATAAGCCACCAACCTTCCGGTCGTGTTCAGAAAATCGAAGCTGTCTTTCTGGACTTTTCCTCCAATGGCATCAAGGACTAAATCGAGTTTTTTCCCGTCGAGATGTTTTTTTAATTCTGCTTTGAAATTGCGATTCCTGACTATGATGTCGTCGAATCCTTCAGACTCCAACCGGTTGATCTTAGACGGACTTCCGATTGTGCCGATGGTATATGCTAGAAATTTCTTTGCGATCCGGTTCGCGTAAGTTCCGACTCCACCTGCGGCACTGTGTATGAGCACGATCTGTTGAGACGCAAAATCTTGCGTCTTCGCTAAACCTCCAAGCCGGACGAGCGCGTAGTATGCCGTCAGCGCCTGCACTATGAACGACGCGCCATCTTCAAACGACCAGCCGTCAGGGACTTTCATGACGTACCTGTGGTCGATGTTCAGATGAGTAGTGTATGCCCCGAACCGCACAGTTCCCATTATCCTGTCGTTGACTTCTACATCGGAGACATTTGTCCCCTTATCCACCACAATTCCACTGAATTCAAGTCCGGGGATGAAATCTCTTTCCGGTGCAGCGCTGTACAATCCCAGAATCGTAAATACGTCGGCAAAATTGAGACCGATCGCTTTGACTTCGATGCAAACTTCATTTTCGGCAGGAGGGGGAAGCTCTTCCTCTACTAGCCTTAGATTATTAAGTGAACCAACCTTAGTGATCCTGTAGGACGCTCTCTTCATAATACGCCACCGCAAATAGTGATTCGATTTGGTTACATTTCAAACTATGAACCACGCGTTTCAAAATCAATTTCTTCCATGGAAGTCTGAGCTTAGGCAGGAGGCGCTCCATCCTCCAAATAATATAGTCGTCACCCATTATGGTTTCGACAAGAATGTCATCGGGGGTTGCTTAACTTAGATCGTAAGATTTAACTTAGTCGGCAAATTGTGACTGCGTCTCGTCATGCGCTAAGGTCCAAAAGAATTATGTAGTGGCGAGTTACCAAGAATGATTTTTCTCACTATCCTACAAGGAAATGAAATGGAGACAATTTTAATAACTGGCGCCAACGGCGAAATAGGACACGGGCTGATTTCATATTTTGCAGAGCGCGAGGACATAAGAGTGGTCGCGCTCGACCTGAATTCTCTTGACGATTCCACACGCTCGAAATGTTACAAGACTTACACCGGCGATATTCTTGACGGGCGCTTCCTAGATTCCATGGCAACCGGCCACGACTTCGACACCATTTATCATCTTGCCGCTCTCCTCTCCACACGCGCCGAGCGCCAGCCACCAATTGCACACAAAGTCAATGTTGACGGGACACTGAATCTTCTTGAGATGGCCGTGACACAATCGCGGCTCCAGGGAAAAGAAATAAAATTCGTTTATCCAAGCTCGATCGCGGTCTATGGCCTGCCTGATGTCGCGACGAAACATAAAGTGGGAAAAATCAAGGAGGACGAGTGGACCGAGCCAAGTACTATGTACGGAATAAATAAACTCTATTGCGAGAGGCTTGGGAGATATTATGCGAAGTTTTATCGCCAACTCGATGCGCAGCCGATGGGGGGCAAGGTCGATTTCAGATGCGTCAGATTTCCCGGATTGATCAGCGCTGTTACTCTTCCGACGGGTGGCACAAGTGACTTCGCGCCGGAGATGCTCCACTATGCCGCCAAGGGCGAAGCATATTCATGCTTCGTTCGCGAAGACACGAGAATTCCATTCATGGCGATGCCGGACGCGGTGTCGGCGCTTCTCAAACTCGATGCGGCGCCGCACGAGAACCTTGGGCGTCAGGTCTATAATGTCAGCTCATTCTCACCCTCGGCACGCGAGCTGAGCCAAAGGGTGAAGAAAGCATTCCCATCAGCAGTCACCAACTTTAAACCCGACTTGAAACGGCAAGCTATCCTCGACACCTGGCCCGAAGACGCCGATGATTCGGAAGCAAGAAAAGACTGGGGGTGGGATCCGGTCTATGGATTCGAGAGAGCGTTCGAAGAGTACTTGGTCCCGGCAGTGTCAAAGTTTTATAAGTCGAGACCGAAATAGGTCTAAGAACTTCGATTTAGATTGTCAACCTGAGATTTCAGAGGCTCCTAGCTTGCCTTCAAGAACTCCAAACTCTCTTTGTAATTCTTCAAAAGAGTTTCCCGCAACTTTATATGCCCACTTTCTCGGAGGTGTGGATCCCGCTCGGCGATCTTGAACGCCGATCTTCTTGCCTGACTTATTATGTCTCGGTCTTTGATTAGATCTGCTAACCTCAACGGCGGGATTCCACTCTGTTTGGTTCCGAAAAATTCTCCCGGGCCACGAAGCATGAGATCGTATTCCGCGATTTTGAAGCCGTCCGATGTGGAGGAGAAAAGCTTGAGTCTCTGGTATGCGAGCGCGTCTTCTCTTGTTCGGATTTTCTTTTCATCCAGATACTGTTCATCCGTCATGAGAATGCAATAAGACTGATAAATACCGCGCCCTATTCTCCCGCGAAGCTGGTGAAGCTGACTCAGACCAAACCGCTCGGCGTGCTCCACTACCATCAAAGTGGCATTTGGAACATCGATCCCGACCTCGATCACGGTCGTCGCAACTAATATGTTTATGGCGTTTTTTTTGAAGGCGAACATGATGTCGTTCTTCTCTGTCTCCGTCATTTGCCCGTGAACTAGACCGACTCTCAACCCGTGAAAGACCTCATCTCTCAACTGCACAAAGCTTTGCGTTGCAGCTTTCAGATCCGACTTTCCTGCCCCTTTGGGGTCCGTTTCGTTAACCAACGGATATACAATAAAAGCCTGCCGCCCCGCCAGGACTTGTTCACGAATAAACTTGTAAATGTTATTTCTCCGTGATTCGCCGCGCAACGCCGTCTTAATTTTTTTCCGTCCGCCCGGCATCTTATCAATGACTGAGATGTCAAGGTCGCCATAAATTGTAAGCGACAGCGTCCTCGGTATCGGAGTTGCCGTCATGACCAATAAATGGGGAGTTTCTCCTTTGGCCTGGAGTGTCATCCGCTGAACGACACCGAAGCGATGCTGCTCGTCAATCACTATAAGACCAAGCCTATTGAACTTTACTTTCTCCTGAATGAGCGCGTGTGTCCCAACCACAATAGACGCCTTGCCTTCTTCAATATCTGAATAGACTCGTGTTCTATCTCCCTTCTTTTGACCGCCAACGAGAATTGCAGATTCAATTCCAAGCAGATCGACATATTGTTTCACTGTCGCAAAATGTTGCGCCGCAAGAATTTCCGTCGGTGCCATGAAAGCTGTCTGGTAACCGTTTTCCACCGCGATGAGAATTGCGATGAGCGCGACAATGGTTTTTCCGCTGCCGACGTCGCCTTGGAGAAGCCTCTGCATCGGGTGACTCGACTTCATGTCGATGAAGATTTCCTGTAGAACTTTTTTCTGCGACTCAGTGAGTTTGAAGGGGAGAATCTCGTTTGTCAACTTTCTAACAAGCTGATCTTTTCCAGAGGACATCTGGATGCCAGGTGCAAGTTTCAGAAGATTCCGCCTGATGCCGAGAAGCAGCTGGAGGTAGAAAAGCTCTTCGAACTTAAACCTGCGCAGCGAATAGTTGAGGCGTTTTTCATCTTTAGGAAAATGAATCGAAACCAATGCCTCCTTAAAACTCATAAGAGAATTTGTAGACAGGACTTCAGCCGGTAGAACGTCGTCGGGGAATTCGAACTTCTCCTGTGATTCCAAAAGTTTCCAGATGATTCGTCGCAATCCTCGCGAATCAAGTCCGACCCTTCTCAGTCCTTCGATAGTCGGGTAGACAGGAATTATTCCACCGGTGTGCAAAAACTCCTCGTCCGATTCATCCTCCAGGTGATCATAATCCGGATGAATAAGACACGGCTCGTCCTGGTACGTTGTAACTTTTCCTGAAAAAGCAATCAGCTCGCCTTCTTTGAATGCATGAGAAAAGTATTGGACCCCATTAAACCAGACGCACCGCAGCGTCCCTGTTTCATCCGATAATCTCAGGAAAAGGAACTGCCGTCCCCCTCTTTTGACATACAGCGATTTTATTCTTCCGACAAATGTCACCTCATCCGGCGTTAGCAACGCCGACTGCGCGTCTTTTATCTTGATAATTCGGCTTCTGTCCAGATATTTTCGGGGAAAATAGTAAAGAAGGTCGAGCGGGGTATTGACGCCGACCGAGGCAAGTGCCTCGGCCCGCCTTGGACCGACTCCCTTTAGGAATTTTATTTCTGTTTCTGAGACTAAGCGCTTACCGCCGAATGTAGGTTGGGTCATGCGAAAAACATGGGACACAGACAACACGGAAGGCACAAATCCGTGCAGATAGGAAAATGCCGCAAACAGACAGATAGGTCATCCTTGGGAATTTGCATCATCTAGTCAATCCGCGCTCAATCTTCGCGATAATGTCGTTCAGGTGTTTATGGTTATTGACAAAATCTATCCCATCCGACTCGATAACGAGAAGATTGCCAATGCCTGCACCCGAATGCTTCAATCGGGTGTCATATCTCTTGATCCAGTCTTCGTAGCTGGCGTTCAACCGTTCAAGGTAATCTTTGCTTATGCTTTGCTCGTATTCACGCCCGCGGAGCTTTATTTGTTTCATCAGCGTGTCGATGTTCGCCCGGAGATAGATGAGAAGGTCTGGCGGCTTCAAATAATCGACCATGATATTGAAAAGCTCACGGTAGTTCTCGTAGTCGCGTTTGTCCATACTGCCCATTTCATGAAGGTTGCGGGCGAAGATCTCGACGTCCTCATAAATCGATCTATCCTGTACGACCGATTCCGGCATCTCGATGATTTTCTTGTGGTTCTTGAAGCGATTCGATAGGAAGTAAACCTGCAAATGAAATGACCAGCGCTTCATGTCGCCGTAGAAATCGCTAAGGTACGGATTATCATCAACCGATTCAAAGAAAGGTACCCAGCCGAAATGTTTGCTGAGTAGTTTGGTGAGGGACGATTTCCCGCTGCCGATATTTCCGGCAATGGAAATGAAAACCTTTTTGGGTGACTGGCTCGCCATGGATGCCTCAGATTTCTATCAATTTAGTTTTGGACTGAAGAAATTGCAACGCAACGGGCGAAAATCGGCAGAAAACTGACATTATTGAGTTCTTGCCAATTCAATCAAAATCTTTTTCGCTTCTTCAAGTGCTCTTGCCCGGTGACTCAATTTGTTCTTGAGTTCTGAATCCATTTCCGCATAACTTGTTTCATACCCGTCCGGGTGGAACAGCGGATCATACCCGAAACCGTTTTTTCCTCTGGCTTCATTCAGGATTCGTCCGGATATTTCACCCGCAGCAATCTCATCTATTCCTTTTCCGATTATCGAAATCACGCAGCGAAACTTCGCGCCTCTCCTTTCAAGAGGAACGTCTTTCATTTCGAGAAGTAATTTCCTGTTGTTTTGCTCATAAGTTGAGTTCTCGCCCGAATATCTCGCGGAATAAACCCCCGGCCTTCCGCCGAGAGCATCTACCTCAAGCCCAGTATCGTCTGCAAGCGAAAGAAAATTTTGTCCCGGCTGGAATTCCGCAGTCGGGATTGAATTTCTAATTGAATCGAAAACAAATCTTGCTTTCTTCCTTGCATTATCTTCCAGTGTCTCTCCGTCTTCCATTATCTCGCCAATCTCCGGATAATCATCCAAAGACAAAAGCTCAAATGGAAGATCGGATAGGATGCTTCTGATCTCTTCAACTTTGTGACGATTGTGAGTTGCAAGAACAATCTTCATGAAAGCTCCAAGTTCTCCGAATGGATCCCTTCGGGACAAATGCCAACCTCCAAACAAATTCCAATGAGGAAAAACAAAACGCCCAAACTCGACTACCTCGTTTTTGCTGTTTTGAATTTTGTTTTTGCTTGGAACTTGGATTTGGGTGTTTGACACTTATAACGGTCAGGCTGCGGTCGCTGCACATTAGAGGTACTCACGTTTGCATTTTACCCGGAAATGCCTTAAAGTAGAGATTGATTGCACTGCCGATCGCCGCGAGCAAATTCAGAGCAACAAAAATAGGATCGCCAATTGCATAAATAGTCAATGCGATGCTGCCAAGGGAATACAGCAAAAGGAAGGAGAGTCTCATGTCGGAGCGCTTTGTTCTCACAACCGCTAACGTTTGTGGAATCCAGCAAGCAACGATTGCGAGCAAGCCTATTAGGCCGACAATTTTCATTTCACGATCTTACATTTTTGGTTTTTGCTTATTGTCACACCAGCAGTTTCATTGCTTCTGAGATTTTCTGAACCTCGACGATTTCAATTTCTAATTTCGACTTTGCCCCCTTTCCAGATGGATCCCTTCGGGAAAAGTTTGCATGAGGCACGATTGCCCTCTTGAAACCCAGCTTTGCCGCTTCCTGGACCCGACGCTCGATCTGGCTGACGCTTCTCACCTCTCCGGCGAGTCCAACTTCCCCAATTACGATTGTGCTCGAGTCAACTGGAATATCTTTATAACTCGAAATGACAGAGACAGCCGCGGCAAGATCGATCGCAGGCTCATCGACCTTGACTCCACCTGCAACATTAAGAAAAACATCGAATCCGCCTAATTTCAGTCCAAGCCTTTTCTCCACAACTGCGAGGATTATGCTGAGGCGCCGATAATCAAAGCCGGTCGAGGTGCGTTGCGGTACCGAATAGCCTGTCGGCGCAACGAGCGCCTGGATCTCCAAAAGTATTGGTCTCGTTCCCTCAATAGCAGCGGTCACCGTCGAGCCGCTGGCGCCGTAGCTTCTTTCAGAGAGGAAAATCTCCGACGGGTTTTCGACTTCGACTAACCCAGATTCTCTCATCTCGAAGATTCCGATCTCATTCGTCGATCCAAACCGATTCTTGTTTGCACGGAGAATTCTGAAGGCGTAATGCCGTTCGCCTTCAAGCTGCAATACCGCATCGACAATATGTTCTAGCACTTTTGGTCCTGCGGCAATTCCATCTTTCGTTACGTGCCCGACGACAAAAACCGCGGTACCGGTAAGCTTCGCCAGCTGTGCAAGTCTTGCTGAGCATTCTCGCACCTGGCTGACACTTCCCGGTGCGGACACAACTTCGGGGTGATAGATCGTCTGTATGGAATCGACAATTAGAATCGGCGGATTAAATTCAGAAACGGCTTTCGTTACCAATTCGAGATCGGTCTCGGAGAGCACAAAAAGATTATTCAGGCTGGTTATCCCCAATCTTTCCGCACGTACTCTAACTTGTGCGCGTGATTCTTCGCCGGTCACATAGAGTATCTTGCCTAATTTTGCGTTTCGAGCAAGCTGCATCATTAGAGTTGACTTGCCGACGCCAGGATCTCCAGCGATAAGGATGATTGACCCTGGTACAATCCCACCTCCAAGCACTCGATCAAATTCTTCAATTCCTGTGGAGAGACGGTTTCCCTCAGTCAAGTCGACTTCGCTCAGCGGGACAATATCTACTTTTCCCTTGGTCTCCTTGCTCCTGGGAGGCTCGCTGATCAGCTCCTCAACAAAACTGTTCCATTCTCCGCATTCCGGACATCGCCCGATCCAGCGCGGCGAGACGTACCCGCAGTTCTGACATGCGAACCTGATTGTTTGCTTGGACATGACAATTCAATTTAATAAAGATGAGTGGGAAAGGAAAAACCAGGAATTAAAGATAAGACTTTAACCTTTATGTTTTCTACCTTGTCTTAACGTGTATTGGGTTGTCTTTTCGAGAAGCACTAATTGCTCGGCGCGCTTTCTAATGTCATGATTATGTTTCCTTATATCTGAAGGGAAGTTAAACACAAGAGCCTCAACGATCGCCTTCCTGTTTTCAATCTTTCCCCCAGAATGGTAAAAATGATCTCTGGTGACAATATTAAAATCAGCCCAGAATTTATCTATCATTACATTTTTTCTGAATTCGTTGTGATGCCATGTAGATAAAATGAATTTTGCTCTTGTTCTCTTCAACGCTTCGTATAATGTTCTTTCATCATCTTCGGTCCAGCCGTTATAGTAGTCAACATATCTTCCAATATATGGGGGATCACAGTAAATGATATCATCCTCGTTAGCCATTTCGATTATTTTTTCGAAGCTCCTTTTGTAAAAGAACCACTCAGGGGTAATTATTTGTGACACGTAGTCCACTTGATTCACAATCTTTGTTATATAGGCTTGTGAGAATCTATTGGGTTTCTTACAGAAGGGAATATTCCAACCACCACTTTTGTTAAATCTCATCATTCCATTGAACCCAGCCCTCGATAGGAATAAAAAATCTAAAGGATCGCGATTCGAGTTGAATCTGTCTCTTACGAACCGATAGTGTTCGTATCCTTGATCAGGCGCTTTTCTCAGTTTATCGCCTTCTTTGGTCAAGTATTCTCTCACTATCAGTGGAGTTATTTTTCGGTTTTGAACAGATCTGTAAAAATCTATGATGTAAGGGTTTGAATCGTTCAAGACGGCGTTGTAGTACCTAGAATTGAACGCCACAACACCCGTTCCCAAGAATGGCTCTACCCACCTTCCACTGACTTTTGGTGCCAAAGACAAAATCCAAGGAACGAGTTTGGTCTTAATTCCCTGGCTTTTTATGGGAGGTACTACAAGTTTCATTTCTTCTTAGTCCGACTCCTGCCAGCCTTATTCACAATTAAATTTACGTCGCCATTTCTATATAATACAAAATCATGTAAGTCTTTGATCGTTCCGAATTTCCCGTTCTTTTTCTGTATCTTAATTTTCCCATAATTCATCCAGTAGTCGTCAAACCACTTTTCGCCAAGCCTTGAGAATATTCCTTCTCCGGACGTAATGTCGGAAATCCTCTTTATGCTGCCGATGTTGGCTGTATTTCCGCTTCCTCCTTTGTCGCTTGCGATTTTCCATTTCTCAGCAACAAAGAATTGCATATCTTTGATTACGGAAGTTATGGAGTCCAATTCATCGATTTTGTATGTCTTTGTCTCATCTACTTTCGAATTTTTCGCTCGTGTATAGATTATACCCAGACAGAAATGTCCGAGGTAATCCTTATAAGGAAACTGTATGTTTTTCCTGCTATCGCGATTGACAAAGTACTTGCCGTGTGATCCTAGTGTGAACCCGTTGCAATACTCTCCGTTCTTCGATCGGTACGTCGTCTTTAAATCCACCGCGAACTTTATCTTTTTGTCTTTCTTGTTCATAAAAGTCATATCAGGATAGTAATTCTGATGCTCAGCCAAAACCAGTTCATAGCCGTTGTCGGTCGCAAACTTCAATATTTTTGGAAAAAGATGGATTTCAAGGATCTTTGAAATAATCTTAGTGTCTGCCGAAATTGTGTAAACATTCTTGAGAACGTCTATGAATCCTTTGATCGCCCATTGACCATCTTTGGTAGAAACATAATGGTTTAGTGTTTTTACAAATTGCTTCAAATCCTTCTCGAAACTGTGTTTGACCATGGCTTTTGTTTTCTTCTTGGTAATTGGCTGCTTAGGCACGATGATTCAATTTAACAGCAAAAAACTAATAGTTAAAAGTGAGGAGTAACGACTTTTCACCAGTCACTGTCGACTGACCATTTAACGAATCAGCACCAGCTCGTCTTGCTCTCTTCCGGTGATCATCACCTTATTTGAACCCTCTATGAAAGCATTCAGCTCCGACCGAACTCCCATTTTGCCTTCTAAGTAGATTCCAGGTTCAAGCGAGAATAGGCATCCCGGCACAAGGAGCCGTGTGTCCTGGGTTTCAAAGTTGTCTATATTCGCGCCGTTACCGTGGACTTCTTCGCCAATCGAATGCCCGGTACGATGCGTGAAATATTCACCGTAGCCGGCTTCCTTGACCACACTTCTACATACATCGTCAACCTCCCAACCAGCAACTTGTCTGCCTGCGTTCAACCTCTCACTCAGAAACTTGAATCCTGCCCGCCTTGCATCACGGACAACATGGAATGCTCTCACATATTCTTCCGGAGGATCATCGCCGACAAATGCACACCATGTTATGTCGTAATAAATAGACCCCGGTTTGTCGAACTTTGCCCAGAGGTCAATAAGCAATTTGTCACCCGGTTTTATCCTCCGCGAGTTCTTCGGAGTCGGAGCAAAATGCGGATTCGCAGGATGATCATTTATGCCGACAATCAGCGGATCGTCTGTCACAAGACCATTTGCTTTGAAACGTTTCTCAATGAATTGCTCAATTTCATACTCCGTTTTGTAGTTCTTGCTCCGCAGCGATTTTCGCACTTCGTCAAAAGCCTCATCTAAAATCTTGTCGATCAGTTTGCCAGCCTTGAAATGGGACTTGATCGCCTTCTCGTCCAGGAGAGCCTCAAATTGTTGGACTAAATCCGCCGACGAAACGATTTCGTGGCCAAAGCTTTTCACAAGCTCAACTGTACCACCATCTACGATTGAGACATATGGAATTGCATTCATCTGTGAATACTGCATTGCAATCTTCGACGGCCTGTCCCGAAGTGATCCACTCGCACCGAGAATCTCCTTGAGATTCTCGTGAAGTTCCCGCCAACTTGAATACATCAGTTTTTTTCCGGGGAGATGATCTAATTTGGTCGGCTCGACGCGGTGGGCAAGTTTGACAGGATCGCCAACCGCGGGAACAAAATAGTACCACCGGCGTGTTGACATAGCATGAGGATCGATTCGGAGAATTTTCAAGCCGAGGTGATCACGGTTGTGAAAATCAAAAAAGAGCCAGCCGTCGATCCCGAGCGACTTTATTGCAGTTTGGATTTTGTTCAGGTCCATGATTGCTCCGGGTTTTGACACAATTAAAGGAATCGAAACAAGTTATGAAAAGATTTCTGCTGATTCAAAAGATGTCTAACTATGAGTCGCAGGAAGACTGGTCGAGTTTAACTTGTGAAACTATCGACGACATTCTTTCTAGAGGGCACATAAAAAAACCGACCCGCTGTGGGGTAGCCAGCAGGTCGGTACGGATAGTCCGAGGATTCTTGGGGTAGGGTGGGATCCTCGTCGAATATCATTTAAATTCGGTTTTAATATAGTTTCACCTTTCTGTTAATGCAAGTGAAAAAATGAAACGATAAGCTAGACTTGGATTAACTTCAGATACCCAGCCCCCGTTCAAGACGTGGACGTCGAAAAGCTTGAGGGCACCTCGGCAACAATGCATCATACGGCCCGTTTACTTATATTGAAACTCAAACGAGCCAGGTTTCTTGAATATTCTCAGCAGACGACATAACAGAATTCTCGTGGTGAGACCGGACAGAACCGGTGATGTTGTCCTTTCGACACCAGTCTTTCACACTCTGAAGGAATCCTTTCCGGATTCATTTATCGGTGCCCTTGTCTCCCCCTACACAAGCTCATTATTGATGGGAAATCCGTATCTGAATGTCATAATAACGGACGATCCGCTGAAAGAAAACTTCCGAACAAAAATAAAGGAGATTCGGGAGTTCAGATTTGATACGGCTCTTCTTCTTCTCCCCACGAAACGGCTTGCATATTTGTTGTTTTTCGCTGGAATCCCATACCGCGTTGGTGTCGGACATATCTTGTACGAGGTGATCACATTCATGCACGGGGTGTCACGGAAGAAATACAACCCGCTGAGGCATGAGTCGGACTACATGCTCGACCTTCCAAAGAAAATCGGGGCCGAGAAAATACGGAGGAAACCCGAGATTTTTTTGAACGCAGAGGAAAAGGAGTCAGCCCGCAAGTTTTTGGAGCAAAGAGGCTTTAACACGGAACGTCCCATTGTCGGCATCCATCCCGGCAGTGGTCACTCTTCGCCTAACTGGCAGATTGAAAGGTACTCCGAACTGGCAAACATGCTCGCGAGGAGCAGCGTTCAAACGTTGGTCACCGGTGCAAGTCACGAAAAAAATCAGGAAGATCTTCTCTTGAAAATGGTTGATAGGAGTGTCAAGACCACTTACGGGGAGCTATCGCTACGCGAATTGGCTTCCGTCATCTCTCAATTGAGTCTGCTTGTCTCCTCAAGCACGGGACCGATGCATGTCGCTGCGGCGGTCAACACTCCAACCGTCTCAATGTTTTGTCCCCTGACGGCTTGTTCGCCGAAGTTGTGGGGCCCTGTCGGGAACGTTTCTAAGATCATTCTTCCTCCGGACGATTTCTGCCACTCGAAATGCCCCGGTTACCCCCACGTTTGCACCTTCGGCAGCGGGACCGATGGCATTGCCGTCAGGAAAGTCTACGACGCAATTATCCAGTCGATAAATGAGACCGACAAGATTCTCGCGGGCGGAATCTCCGACAAATCCAACCCATCACGCATGCAGGAGGAGCCGCGACAGTAGCCATGATAATCCGTCAAGCTTCAGGCAATGACACCGACTCCTTAGCTTCACTTCTTTCAAAATCCTTTTTGGAAGAAACCTCCGTCATTCGCGTCAGCCTTGAAAATAATCCGCGTTATTCCCTATCCAACATGTACGTTGCTGAAGACAAGACAATCAATGCTGGCATTGTGGGTTGTCTTCGAATAACTCCATTTGAAGTCTACTCTCGCGGGACAAAAATGCCGATGGCAGGTATCGCTGCAGTTGCGGTTCAACCGGAAGCGAGAAGACGTGGAATCGCAGAAGCCCTCATGGAAGATGCGTTGAGGAAAATGTATGAAATGGATTACCCGATCTCGATGTTGTTCCCATTCAAACACCATTTCTACAAGAAGTTCGGTTACGGCTATGTTGGAAACATAATGTTTTACGAAATTACGCCGAGTAATATTTCCCAATTCCCTTCCGAATCCCGTTCATTATCGGGAGAAGAGCGATCACATGTCCGCGCTTTTAACAAAGCAGACAAGAACAAGCTGAAGAGAGTTTTGCAGCAGGAAATGCAAACAAATGGCAGGCTCACCCTCTTGAGGAACGATAACTTCTGGGATCTGGTTGTGTTTCCAAAGTTCAAGGACGCTTATGTTTACGATGACGGCGAAGTAAAGGGTTACATAGTCCTTGAAGTTTACAAAGAGCATGATCGCTCCGATGGACTTGTCGGCAAGACAGTCTTGAACATTAAAGAACTCGTCGGACTCGATGCGGCAGTCCACCGCGGATTGTGGGGATTTGTGGGCGCACTGGGCGAACAGGTAAGCCGCATTAAGTTTCTGGCTCCAGCCGATTACCCCCTTCACCTTTTCCTGAAGGAACCAAGCGAAGCTGAATACCGAAGATTGTTTTTTGAATATAAATCTTTTTCCACAGTTGCGGCGGGTTTCATGCTGAGAGTGATAAATGTTTTTGATGCGCTCAGCAGATTACATCATAATTTCGATTCACCGGCGGACTTCGTTATTAGAGTCAACGATGGAAGCCTCATGCAGAATTCCCGGAATTTCAACCTGCATGTTCACAATGGGGAAACTGTAGTCGATGAGACAAAACAAAATGTTCAGTTTGAATCGGACATTGAAATATTTTCGCAGATCTATTCCGGTTTCCTGAAACCCAGCGATGCTCTGAGATTTAGTCTTGCTCAGGGTGAAAAGCCGGTTGCAGCAAGACTTGATGAACTTTTTAAGGCACCTGCACCGTTCATATATCACTACGATATTTTCTAACTCAAGGAGAGAAAATGAACTCGATCCTGGTGATGTGGTTAGGTTTTCTGTTCGTCACGGGCACAGGTTCCGTTCCCGGACTGTCTCAGAGGAATCCCAATTCGGAACAACCTGTAAGTGCAATTACGAGCAGCGGCAGCGGCGGCGACCTCAATTGGACAAATTATACCGATGGTATCAGGCAAGCGTCGGCGGCAAGAAAGAAGATACTCATTGATGTCTATACTGACTGGTGCGGTTGGTGCAAGAAGATGGAGAAAGATACCTACAGCGATGAAGACATCAAGGGTTACCTGACATCGAACTATATTCTTGTAAGATTAAATGCCGAGAGCGATAAGAAGGAAACGGTAGGGAATGAGGAAATGACGCAGGCCGATATCGCCAGGGCTTATAAGGTGAATGGTTACCCTACAACGGTCTTCCTAAATTCGGATGGCCTGCCGATTACCTATGTCAGCGGTTACATGAAGCCCGCGGAGTTCAAGCCGGTGCTGAAATACATCGCAGAGGATTACTACAAGAAAATGGGCTATCAGGAGTATCTGAGGTCACCGGGGGCGCCTTCAAATTAGTTAGCCTGATGAAATTCTGTGTTAGGCCGAAATGTGGTTGACTTGCAATGAGGGGCGAAAAAAATCCGCTTCGTTTCGATATTGAGAAATTTTATAATGCTTCCTTCTAGACATTTCAACTATTCGCTCGATGTGGTGTCTGACATTGAAGCTAAAGTCCTGTTGAAGTAAATTTCTATTTCAAAATGGAAAACAAGGATAGACTCGTTCTTCTCGACTTGATCCGGGCAGTGGGCGTTGTGTTAATGATTGAGGGACACACCGTAGATGCAATGCTGAGTCCGATGTATAAAGACGGCACCGCATTTATGTTCCAATTGTGGACATTTCTCCGTGGACTGACAGCTCCGTTCTTTTTCTTCTCGGCGGGACTAGCATTTGTATTCGCGACAGTCAAGATCAACGGCGGCGTCCTGAGCGTTCCAAAGAAAAAAAAGCACAGGCGGATCAGGAGAATAGTTACTCTCCTTCTTTTGGGGTATGGTCTTCATTTCCCTATTGAACTTCTTTTCGATTCATCTAACGTGCCTGCAGACCATTTGAAACTATTCTTCTATGTGGACGCGCTTCATGTAATTTCGTTATCTCTCCTAGTGATTCTCATTATTGCGCTGTTCGCGAAAAGATCCGAGACGCTGTTTCGTTCCTACGTTGTCGTCGCCTTTCTGTCACTTGCGATAGCGCCTATAACCGAAACCATCCGGTGGGAAAGTTTTCTGCACCCGCTCTTTTATTCTTATTTGACGTTCCGTTCCGGTTCGTTTTTTACTTTCTTCCCGTTCTCGGCTTACCTTTTTGCCGGGGCTTCGTTCGGGGCAGCTTCCTTCTCAATGTCCGTGCAGACTCGCGCACGAATGTTATCGAAGAATTTTATGCGGGTGTCTTTAGGCTCGCTCCTGTTGTTTCTTCTTTTCTTTCCCGTCCAGCTCCTTTTCGTCTCTCCCTACATTGATTACTGGCGAGCACTACCGGCAATCAACTTTCTAAGATTTGGCATCGTAGCATTCGTGGCTGGTTGCGCCGGATACTTGAGTTTGAAGGTTACGCGACTTCCAAAGATTTTGCCGGCGATCGGGAAGAGTTCACTCACTATATATGTTGTGCACCTGATGATAGTTTACGGCTCGCCGATAAATTTTGGGCTCGCGCAGCTTATTCCCGATGGGACAAACCCTGTGCTTGCGATTCTTCTCGCTGTGGGAGTTGTGTCGCTGATGGTTGGCATGGTCTACGGAATCGAAACTTACAGGGCACGGAAGAAGCGAATTGAGGTTATTACAATCAGTGAGATAGCGAAGTAGCCTGCTATTAGAAGGGGACCTGCGCGCTCGTGGGCGCCACAGAGGACGGGACTGTTCTTCTTTCCGGGATGACGAACAACCAGCATAGCCGACTTTCATGGTTATCTGGTAACCGGTCTTTTCAAAGATAGAGGAGTCTTGGTCAGATAGAGAAAAAGGAGAAGCGTTGATGAGGCACGTGGGGATCGCGATCATGGCGTGGTGGGCAAACTCTTACCCAATCAAATGGGTAACGGTTGACCCAATGGGCAGAGTGACCGTTCAAATTTCAAAATCCTGAGGCCAAAAAGGATGGCACCTGTCTTGCATTAAGAAGATAATGACGTTGAAAGGGAGCGTTGTGTCCGTAAAAGCCGGCACTGCCAAGTGAAAAAAGATTTGACTTTAATGACGTACAAATTAAATTCAATCATGGCTTGTGAGTCAAAGCCAATATTTACCCTCTCAATTCTGCTTTTTGCAGTAACAGTTAGTCTTGTCTTTTCTGCATCGAGCTGCCGCTCTCCCGTTGGACCATCGAAATCGAATGTTCAACTAACTGCAGCAGATGTGGAATGCACCGAAATTTGGCTAAAGATAAGTTTTGTCAATACCACTAGCGGCGGAGACTTCGCAATCGATAGAGATGGCACAACAGTCATAAGCGGACACTTCAGCGGTACGGACACCACCGTGGTTGACGACAGCGTTCAGGCAAATAAGACTTACAACTACGTTGCATATAACATGCTAAATGGGAAGCCATCAGAGCAAAGCCAAGCACTTCAGGTCACCACCCTTGACACAACGAGTAACAACTGGACGTTCCAGACGTTTGAACTTGGTGGCTCGCAATCGAGCGTACTTAACGATGTGGCGATAATAAACGACACCTTGGCATATGCAGTCGGAGAAATCTATGGCTATGACTCGACGGGACACGCGGATTTGTATCCTTATGGTGTAGCAAGAAGGGATGGAACGAGTTGGAAGTTGATAAAGTTGTTAGATAATGCGGGGTACCCCCTGACACCGATTAGAGGAATTCTTGTCGTTAATCCGAATGATATATGGCTTGCGGCCGGGAGTGTGTACCATTGGGACGGTGTTTCTCCTCAAGCGCAACTGAGCTTTTCTCGGCTAACTCTATCTGATCCAAATGCAACAATAGAGAAACTTTGGGGAACTTCCAGTTTGTCTCTCTACGGAGTAGGTAATGCCGGAACAATTATTTGGTATAATGGTACAGTTTGGCAGGCCCTTCCGAGCGGGATAGATTTGGACATCAACGATATTTGGGGGGACTACAATGCTGAGACAGGGCAGGGAGAAATATTGGCGGTGGCGGCAGATGTTTTGGTAAGACCCGGAATAGAGGTGCTGAAAATAAATGGTACCAGCGTGCAGATGCTCGACACTGCAGGAATAAATGCAGGGAACCTGAGCAGCGTTTGGTTTGAAGCGGGAAAAAAATATTATGTAGCAGGTGGTGGAATCTTTCAGAAAAACAGTTTGAGCAACTTGAGCTGGACAAACGGAAAGTATGACATTACCAGTTATTACATTTATAGAATTAGAGGAACGAGCTTTAATAGTATTGTGGCGGTGGGAGGCGTTGGTGAAATCCTGACATATAATGGTGCATCGTGGAAAAGCCATTTTGATGAAACGAAACTGAATTCGGGTAACTATAATTCGGTCGCAACAAGGGATAATATCATCGTGGCTGTTGGTGAGGATGCTCCTTATGGAGTAGTGACGATTGGCAGAAGATGAATAAATGAATTGTCCATAGAAAACGGTCTTGAAACAACGAAATATTCCAGCGGCCAGATTATCAAACACTAAAGCAGGGAGGCTTTACAATGAAAAATCAACGGACAATGGTTGTGGCATTTGTGCTGTCCATTTTGGTAAGCGCGAATTTTACTTTTGGCCAGAATAACTCTAATGCTCACATGCTGGAGCAGATGGAGCAATCCGAAAAAGAGTACGCGGCAAGAACAAACGATGAAAGGAAATTAGACGAACCGACATATGAGCTTCTCCGAGATGCTGAAAGAGCCGATACGTCCGTCGAGGCAAGACAAAGATTTAGATTTGCCCTTGATCATGATAAGGACTTTAAGACCGATTCAAAAGACCGGGTTAGAATAGAACTCGGAATAAGACCAAGATCAGAACAAGCAAATGTAGAAACGGTCATACTATCTTTGGATGGAGTAGTAGTGTTTGCTGCAAAGGATTTTGGGTATATTCTATGTCAGATCCATCCTAAGAACTTGCGCAAATTGGCCTCTATTCCTGCAGTCGTAAGCATAGATATTCCAGTTGGACCGCATTATAAAAGCGTGACGAGTGCCGGAGACATGCAATTGAAAGCGGATTCTGCTCGTATGCAGTTTTCAGTCGGTGGCTTGGGCGTTAACGTCGGTGTAATAAGTGATGGAGTTGACAATTGGCAGGACGCAAAGAACAATTTTGAATTGCCTGATATGACTGGAAAAGTACTGGATGCTGGAAGTGGAAACGAGGGAACGGCCATGCTCGAAATAGTCCATGATCTTGCACCCTATGCAACTTTGTGGTTTTGCAGCTCAGGTGAAACCTATGTAACCTTTGCAAATGCAGTTAAGACACTGAGTTCTAACGGATGCAAGATCATAGTTGACGATGTTGGCTTTCTCAATGAACCGTATTTTACCGATGAAGATGATACATTGGGAGCTGCTATACGTAATTTCCTGAGCAGCGGCGGGACATTCGTTTCTGCCGGAGGCAACGATAATTATTCCATATACAACGATCCGGATGGATATTCTGTTTTTTCAGGGACGACAAATATTGGCCCGGGGAATCTCAATGTGTTTCCTAACAGTCAGACCACACTTGATTTTACGGTAAACGCAAACTCTACTCAAGTAATATTTTTTGAGTGGGCAACATCGTGGAAGCATCCATTATCGGATTACAATTTGTATGTTTATGATGAAAGTGGCACTCAGGTCACACAAAGTGAGATAGCGCAGTTTCAGAATGGTTCGTATCCACCAAGGGAACGAGTCAATGTGCAAAATACAACATCGAGCACAAAATTGTACACGCTTTCGATTAAATATTATTCCGGGACTTCTACACCGGTTGATTTTAAGATAGTCTCTAATGCTTTTGCTGGCAAGCTCAGCAACATGGACACAGACAACAGACACCTTTACGGACATCCATGTTATCCCAAAGTGATTGGGGTTGCCGCGTACGATGCTGAATTACCGGATCAGATGGCGACGTACAGCTCGGGTGGACCACTGACAATGTTCTCTACTCTATCGAATCAATGGAGCTCGGAAAATACACCACTTGTCACAGCAACCTCCGGTGTCTCCACTTGGGTTGGCAACAATCCTACTGGAAACCCATATTGGCCTGACGGCTATCCTTTGTTTTATGGTACATCGGCGGCTGCGCCTCACATCGCTGCCATTGCCGCACTTTATTTCAACGCATTTCTTACTCGAACACGGGACAATTTTATTACTGACCTCGAAAGCAGCGCGGCTCCGATCGAAGGAAAGGGAGGAAACGGTTCTTGGGACGCGAGAGCTGGATACGGGAAAGCAAATGCGCTTGCTTGTCTCAAAACCGCCCAGGCCGGAGGGTCTCTGCCTCCTCCCGGCACGCCGACCATTATCGTGAACAGTATGAGCTCGACCCAAATACCAAATGGCCAAACAACAGTTACGGTCACGGTGACTTTCAGTAATCAATTGGAATTTGGTACGACAAATTACCCTAACCCGCGATTGGGAGTAGAAATAGATGGCGTATGGAGCGATAGCATTGTACTTAGCCCCGCCACCCCAGGTGTGCACAGTTTTTCATATCCTTTTGCGATAGGAAGTCACACAATCTACTTTCAGCAGACGGAGAACGACAAGACAGAATGTCCTAATTCTCCAATAGACTGTACGTCTATTATTACCACGGCGACGGCGACAAAAACATTCAGTGTTACTTGGGCTCCAATCACCGTGACCCTTGACCAGAAAACACAGGAAGGCGGTCGTGTCGGTGTGTTGCAGGTATGGAATAGCACTTCATTCAGCGCGCCTTTCTCACCGGGGGCAACACCAAGCTATCCGAAATACTCTACACAAACCTTTCGTGGCGACACTAATGTAATTTCGGGAGAGAAATACAATAACTGGAACAGCTTGCCGGATGTAACAAACCACCACAGCTTTTATGTCGATGGAGGTGCAACCACTTTTCTGTCAAACTTCAACCACGTGGCCGATGCAACCCTTCAGGCACAGCTCATCGACGGCGGCAATCCGGGTGGGACTTTGAACTTCCTCGATCCATGGCGCAGAGATACGACAGACAGCTACGGTCTGCGCAACAAGGGAATGTCAGACTGGGCAAGACCTGTAAATTATTCACAGAACAATATCGGACTTAATTCGCCGGACAAAGGTGTGCTCTTGGGCCAGGACCCCAATAAAGTTCCTACATACTATACCGTCTCCGCTCCAGCGACGCAGACGAATGTAAACGGCTACACCGGATATTTTCAAAACTGGAGCGCACCGGGAGGGAAGGCTCATTTTCAAAATTCTTCTGCACTGCAGACGGCGGTGGCGTTTGACTCGGCAGGGGCTGTGGTTACCGCTCTTTACAAGGGCCATCTTGTATCGAGCTTTTCCTCAGCCGCAGGCATAATGAGCCAGAGGAAGATAGTGACGGACGCTGCAGGCGGGATTGACCTGTTCTACGAATCGGGAAACAAAGGCTGGTGGACGCGCTCCACAGATAACGGCTTGACCTGGACCCAGGAAGACACCTTAAGCAGCGCTTCGGCGTCACACGAGCCCTCAGCCTGCGCGGGTGGAAACTATGTTTTTGTCACGTGGTCCGAAATAGGTAGTTATAACGGAAATGTTTGCGTGAAAAGGATAATGCCGGCAAAACCCTACACCACCGCGATTCGAAGGACGATAGGCACTTTTGACTATTCCTATCCAGGTGTGCCCGTGATTGCAGCTTCAAGCGATGGAAAGAAAATACTCGTGGTGTACAGATCGGATTACGACCTTTACTATAGCCTATCTTCGGATAGCGGATTGACGTATTCTAGTATTACAAGTCTTCTCGAAAGTTCGGGACTCCCTGAGCCCGCTTCGATAGCGTACAATCCGTCGAATAGCAAGTTCTACCTTGCCACGGACGACGGTGTTAATGGTCATCTTTATAGTTTCAACGGCACGAGCTGGTCAGACGAAGGGAGTACTCCACTTGTCAGCGCTATCGGCTACGTAAGTCAATCGCCGCAGGTCGCTGTAGATGGGGCAGGCGTAGTCCATTTAGTATGGATCGGGTTTGACGAAGTACACAACCGCTATGTCGTCCTCTACTGTAGCAAGAACGGAACGACATGGTCTCAGGTAACGCAGTTTGTTGATGGGAACGGCTACCAGCCAGCAAGCGCATCGATTTCCGGACACAATGATTCAAACGGCGGAGCGTCTGTTCTCTATGCGGACGCAGGCGGGTACATAACCAATCCCTACAGAATGACATCGGCAGGAACATGGTACACGTTGTCTAACCATTATACTACGTCTGTATATTGTCCCAGTCTACTTGAGAAATCGACGCCGAGTGCGGTAAAGTCCATAACCGGAAAGAATTCGTCTCAGCCGTATGCGCTATCCTTCGAATCGAGGGACAATAGCAAACTGTGGGGTGAAAAGATTTCTTATACCGAGGGAGTAAATCCGGTTCATCCGGCATTCACAAAAGTGTACAAGGTCTTGTCATTGACGGATGACAACAACAAATCCAACGCGATCATCGAGGTCGGGAATGTGCAAGTGGCTGGCAGTCAGATAGGCTTCTCGCCGGAAGATGCTTCGATGTCGACACTTCCTTTTAACGTTACAGCGGGTAGCGGTCAATTTGAATTAAGCGTGGAGTCGAGCGAGTGGAACGGGACGCTATATGGCTTTGCATCCATTACCGACACCGCGGCAAAAGCGTCCACCGCAAACGTAGCGAGGTTAGGTTTCAGCGACAGCGTAAATTTCAGGCAATTGTACAAGTTTAACACGGTTGGAATCTCAAAAAGGCTTTCCTTCGACGTTTCGGCCTCTTCTGCCGATGCCCTGGACAGGATATATTCCAATCTGCTCGTAATAAGCGATACGACAAAAGCTAATGATAATATTCAGAAGGACTTTGCATCCAATCAGGGCGAGGTTCCGGTGGAATACGGACTAACTCAGAACTATCCAAACCCATTCAATCCATCGACAGTGATTAGCTATCAGCTGCCGAAAGATGGGCAGGTCATATTGAAAGTGTACGACATTTTGGGTAGGGAAGTAAAAACGCTGGTCAATCAAGATGAGCCTGCCGGGTACCATCAAGTAACGCTTGACGGAACACATCTCTCAAGCGGGATCTATTTTTACAGAATATACATTTCAGGCAGCGATGGAAAGAATTTCGTCTCAACGAAGAAAATGATTCTCGTTAAGTAATGCGATGCTTTCGGAGGTGAGTCTGATTGGGCTTGCCTCCGAGTTTTCATTTCACCTCGTGCGGGATTCTATTCTTCACCCAATCTTCAACTTCTATTTGCATCGCAACCTCGTCGCAAACGGGAAACTTCAAGCAATCGATACAAATGCTCCAGACTTTGTGTGGAAGCTGCTGCTTGTCGATAATCTTGAATCCAAGCCTTTCAAAGAAATGCGGCTTGTAAGTCAGTGCGAAGACATGTTTCAACCCAAGCTCTGACGCATCACGCATGAGTGCTTCGACGACTTGCGTACCGAGTCCCCTTCCCAGTGTGTCCGGCTCGACTGCCAGGGAACGAAGCTCGGCGAGATCATTCCAGGTTATGTCTAGTGAGCCGCACGCGAGTATAGAGTCCGACGATTCCAGCGAAGAGTCTCCATTGTCATGATTGTTCAAGTTCGGACTGGCGGCTACAAAGTAGTTCCTTACTTGTTGAAGAACCTGGCTCTGCGATCGGTAAAGCATCTCTCCCTTTTCTGCATAGGAATTTATCAGCGAAACGATTTGCTGCACGTCACTGACCTTCGCACGACGCACTCTTGTATTTATGACTTTCCGATCAATATCCAACTAAGGTATCCTCTCTCTTTGTAACCTTTATGTCTTGAAGTTGCGGAGCTTTTATTCTTATTTCAAGGTTAAAACCCCGATAGTATCCTATCGGGTTCCACCTCAAGTTCATTTCCCAGCAGTGTAAGTCGCGGTAGACTGTCACGGTTGGCACGACAATCTGATGCTGGAGAATGTCATACCCGCCGTTTACCGTGATTTTCCAGTTTTCTGTCAGGTTGAACCCGAGCTGCATGTTAAAACTTGCAGTCTGTTGGAGTTCACTAGGAGCGGGTCTGGTTCGGCTGTAAACGACTCCAAGGCTGAGATTCCATGGTATGCTGAGATCGGGAGATTCAACCTGCTGATAGAATCCATTATATTGCTGCAATGATTTTAATGAATCTTGCTGCGCGAGAGAATCCAAGGATCGAGGCTGCTGGCTTGATGCTGTTTTCTTCTTCTCGCCTTGGAACGAAGTATTAATGCTGAGTGAAAAGTCGGTCATGTCGGGCGCTTTCCCTTCTGACCACAAGAATTTGTTTACTCTACCCCCTGAAGCCGTATCATATTTGTAAAAGTTGAACGTTGCCCCTCCGCCGACGTCAAATTTCTGAGCGATATTTGTCCGGTAGCTCACTGAAAGCGGTGAAAGGTTCATCGAATCAGCGGCAAAGTTGTAAGCCGTGTTCAAGTCTAGATTGAGAAGCTGGATCTTGTTCTCGGTTTGAGACGTATCGCCCGATAGTGTTTTCATCTCGAAATTATTGCTGAGATCGAAACTCGCCGCTCCGACAGTTCCGGACGGTGCTCCACCATAAATTCCCTGTGAGTAATAACTGTATTTTTGGTCAACGCCTTTGATTGTCGTATAATGTCCATAGTAGTTCCAGTTAGGTTTCGAAAAATCAGGCTGATAAGTAAACGTAATGCTTGGCTGCAACGTGTGCCTGAAAGCGGTGATCCCCCAAATGTTGGGCTGTATAATTCCAAAGAGTCTCGTGCTCGCGGAAACTCCGGTGCGGAAATATCCAATATTGTTGAAACCCGGTTGTTTTGCGTAAACGAGGCTGTCCTCCCCGTTAGAGCCCTGCAAATCCTCAGACACAATTGTACGTGAGCCGTACATCATGTCGGTTATTGACACGAAAGGAGAGATTGTGAAAAAGCCTGCCTTGGGGGACGCGCTGATCGAAACCGAATGCTGTGCGCCGTACAGACTCGATCTCGCAAAATCGCTGTCAGCAGCATTCCAACTCTTTTGTGTCTGGCTTACAAACTGTCCGCTGTATGAGTATCCGATCATCTCGTACCATGACAATTGATCGTTGAGATTGTCTGAATGTTCTGAGCTTTTGAATGGATAGCTCATCGAATGTGAAAAACTCAAGCTCGGGAGCGTGGCAGAGATCGATCCGTTCTGAAGATTCTGATCCCTGTGAATATTGAGAGACAAGCTGTTGCCGGACTCTCCCCAATTCTTATATAAAGAAGCGTCCGAAACAAGATTCTGCTGGAGAATTTGGTCGTAGTCAATGCTTGTAGTTCGGAAGTAATTGCTTGAGCTCATGTTGACGTTTGCGACAAGCTGCGTGCTCGGATCAATAGTCTGGTTATGCGTGAATTGAAGGTTCCAGTCTTTTTGAAGATTGTAACCCTGGGGCTCCGTTGCGGTAGGAACATCCCCGGACTGGCCGGTGTACCTGTAACTGTACGCTCCATAAATACTTCCGTTCAGATAATATCTCACATTGTATCTCAGTCCACTCTTAAGCACATACCCCCCGCGGGTGTACCAGTCTGCCGTAGCTGTCAAATCAGAATAGTCGTTTATTGCCCAGAAATAACCGAAATGAGAGAGGTACCTGCCAGCATCTGCGCTTTCGCCGAACGCTGGTGTAATTATGCCGCTCCGCCTCCCAGCCTTGCTTGGAAATACGCCGAACGGAAGCGCAAACACCGGCACGCCATCGAGATAAAAAATTATCGGCTCCGCAACGATTCTGCCGTCGACAACCAGTTTCATTTTTGAACTCTGGAAATAATAATCAGGATCTTCTTTATCGCAAGTTGTAAATCGACCATTGTCGATGAAGAGAACATCCTTCCCGAATTTCTTTATTAGTTCGCCATGATAATAACTTTTGTCGATCTCTGTATTTGCAACGTTGACCCTCCCTTTTTGGGTCTTGAAATCGTAGGTGACGTGAGAACTCTTGTAGACCTCTCCGCCATCGTTGAAGACCGGCTGTTCCACGATCTTGTCAGCACTGTCTTTCCGACCTTGCGCTGTAAGCAACGATGTATCCCAATCGATGTTGACCTGGCCGGCATTCAGCTTGAAATCCTTGTAGCTCATTTCCCCCTTTTTGTAGAGCGTCATCTGGCGGCTGTCAATGGAGTAGACGACCGAGTCAGTTGCACTGTACGTTACAACTGAATCAATCTCTTCTTTCGACGCGGTTGTATCCTTAACAGGGTTCTGAGAAATCTTCGTCGTGTCAGTTGCCGGGCTAGCCTTCGTGGTGTCTTGTCCCAGGGCGCTGAGATCCATTGAGAACGCTTGAAGTGTCGAAAAAGTAAAAAACAAGATTAATATCGGATAAGAATTCTTCACAACACATCTGATTCCGGATTCAGCCAACCCCAAGCGCGGGAGCATTGCGCGTGAGGTTCCGAATCTTTTCCAGATAGAGGACATGGACTGGCTTTCCGAGAAATGGAATGTCTGCCATTATACCGTGAACTATCACATCCACGTATCTTGGTGCAAAATCATAAACAGGAAATTCCATTTGTCGGCATCGATTTCGTATTCAAACTTGAGATTTCTGTGACATTATCCACCTGCATCTAGCTGTCGATCAGCGCCGCTGCACCAAGGATCCCGGCAGAATTTTTCAGTTGTGCCTGCAAGATTTTCACCTTTGCTTTGATAGACGAGAGAACTCGAGCCTTGACTGTCCTCTCAATGGAATCCATTAGCGGCCTTCCCGCCTTCGCAACACCGCCCCCAACAATTACAGCATCGATGTCAAACATGTTAAGTGCCGAAGCAACCGCAACTCCCACATACATTCCGGTCTCATCCCAAATTCTAAGCGCGAACTTGTCTCCTGCATCTGCAGCTTCACTGATTAGTTTTGGCTCCAGCTTTTCCCCATTGCGTTTAACCAACTCATTTATAATAGATTCAGGATGAGACTTCAGTTCTTCAAGAACTCTTTGTGAAAGGTATTTCTGTCCCACATAAGCTTCGACGCATCCATAGTTGCCGCAGTTGCAAAGTGGCCCATTGTAGTTGATCGTAATATGTCCGATTTCACCGGCTCCTCCGTTCTCGCCTCGAAAGACTTTCCCATCGACGATAAAACCGCCTCCCATTCCTGTTCCCAGAGTGATCATCACAAAATTTCTTAACCCCTTCCCGGAGCCGAATCTCAACTCCCCGACGGCGGCGGCATTTGCATCGTTTTCAACTCGAACGCACGCACCAACCAGCTTTGATGCCTCTTCACCCAAACGAAAGACGGTCCAGTTCGCAAAGTTCGGCGGATATTTCACGGTGCCGCCGTCAAGGTCTACAATTCCCGCCGATCCTATCCCGATCCCTAACAGCTGACTGTTGCTAAGCTTTTCTCTGATCGCCTCAACCGCACCAGCTATCCGGTAAACGACTGCCTGCGGATTTATCTCAGCATTAGAGGGTATGGAGATTTGATGAAGGATCTCTCCTTCCTTTGATACAGCACCGGCTTTGATAAAGGTTCCTCCGAGATCAACTCCAATAATGTAATCCATCTATATAAGTTTCTTTCTGTAGCTTAAGCTACTTTTTCCTTTTAGTCCAAATTGATTCGAGATATTTCTTCAAAATAGATTCCCTGCCTATTTCAGTCGGTTCATAATATATTTTATCCTTGATTTCGTCGGGCAGATATTGTTGTTCGACGAAATGATTCTGGAATTCATGAGCGTACTTGTAACCTTTATGGTATCCAAGCTCTTTCATTAGTTTTGTCGGCGCATTTCTCAGATAAAGCGGTACGGGAAGATAAGGCACTTCACGCACATCGGCAGCCGCTTTTTCAATCGACATATACGACGCATTACTCTTAGGGCAGCTTGCCAGATACGTAGTTGCCTGAGCAAGCACGATTCGGGCCTCAGGCATACCGATGTAATCGACTGCCGTAAAACAAGCTGTTGCCAGAGTCAGGGCATAAGGTTCGGCATTTCCGATGTCTTCCGAGGCAAGGATGATGAGCCTTCTCGCAATGAATTTTGGATCTTCTCCGGCCTCCAACATTCGTGCAAGATAGTAAACCGCCGCATCGGGGTCGCTGCCCCGCACGCTTTTTATAAAGGCTGAGATTGAATTGTAGTGTTCCTCGCCGGTTCTGTCGTATTTGTAGTGCCTTATTTGGTAAGCTTCCCGAACAATCTCGCGATTTATCTGGAAAGGAGTCTGCTTTCTGGCAAGATCAGTCGCCACTTCAAGTGCATTCAGCATTACCCTCGCATCTCCGCCGCTTAATCTAACCATTTCTTCTTCTGCATCTGGTAAAATAATGCGGTATTCTCCCGGTAACCCGCTAATTTCTTTGAAGACTTCATCCTGTTCAAGAGTACGATTAAGTATGGTCTTGAGTTCCTTCTCACCCAGGTTTTCCAGGACATAAACTTGGCTTCTTGAGAGGAGGGGTGAGATGACCTCAAACGAGGGATTTTCCGTTGTTGCACCAATAAGGATTATAGATCCGTTCTCAACGCTATCGAGAAGCGCATCTTGCTGAGCCTTGTTGAACCGGTGAATTTCGTCGATGAAGAGTATTGTTCGCCTTCCCATCTCAAGAGATTTTTCGGCGGTGGAGATGATTTCACGGAGTTCCTGCACGCCTGAAGAGACTGCGTTGATCTGGAAAAAGTCTGCCTGAAGTTTTCCCGCTATCAAACGCGCAAGAGTTGTCTTGCCGGTACCTGGCGGTCCCCACAGGATCATGGAACGCACATTTCCCGCGTCTAACATTTTTCGCAGAGTTCCGCTTTCTCCGACCAGATGGTCCTGTCCGACAAATTCCTCAAATCTCCGCGGCCGGACTCTTTCAGCCAAGGGAATTGCAGCTCTTGGCGGAGAGAACAATCTCGATTCGCGCCCCTGAGAAGTTCGCTTAATTTGGCTGTACTTTGATGATTTTTTCACCGTTTCTATGCATAAAATACTTCTCTCGGGCTATCCGTTCAATTTCTTGATCGCTACTCTTCAGTTTTTGAATTTCCGTTTGTATCAGCGCATTCGCTTTGTCTAACTCTTGGATCTTCTTCTCAAGGGAAGATTTCTCGGTTTCGAGTCTGATCCGCTGGATTAACCCTCTCGAGTCGAAGAGCATATACACGAAACCAATCGATAAAAGCAGAAGAACAACCGCGGTTTTCTTCTTTATACCTCCTAAAAATCCGTGAAGATTTTTTGACCTCATTTACCCTTCAGACTTAGCTCGACAATTTTTCCCACAAGCTGTTTGAAAGAAATTCCGATTGCCGCGGCAGCTTTGGGGACAAGACTTGTCTCAGTCATTCCGGGAATTGTGTTCACTTCAAGACAGTAAGGGATCTGGTCACTGCCCACTCTGAAATCGACACGACCGAAAGTCTTGCAGCCAAGTGACTCGAATGTATTGAGCGCGATCTCCTGTAGCTTCACGCTGAATGATTTTTCAATCGGCGCAGGAACCAGATAATCCGTCATTCCTTTTGTGTATTTGTGATGATAATCGTAAAATCCGTTGTGCGGTCTAATCTCAATTACCGGAAGAGGTTCATCACCCAGGATGCTTACCGTCAGTTCGGCACCAGGGATATACTCTTCAACAAGCACAACATCAGAAAGTTTTTCAGCGTCGTCGAGCGCTGCGTCAAGCTCGGATTCACTCTTGACGATCGTGATTGCAACCGATGACCCTTGGTCGTTAGGCTTGACAACGTTGGGATATCCTAACTGGGAAATCTTCTTTCTGGTTATCGAAGAACGAGGTAGAATGTCTTTGCGATAATCGTACCACTTAGCAGTCGGTATACCATGCTGCATGAATAATTTCTTTGACATGACCTTGTCCATCGCAATCGCACTTGCCATGACTCCGGAACCTGTGTAAGGGATGGAAGCCAGTTCAAGCAGCGATTGGATGACTCCATCTTCACCCCATTTGCCGTGAAGAATGATGAAAGCCAGGTCAAAATGATTATGTGTCTGCATTTCGACGGCGGTTAAATAGTTTTTCGGCGATAAGCCTCTAAGAAATTCCTGAGAAGGGGGTGTGGTTTCGATTGCTTGTGATAAGAGTTCGAACTCGGAAACCTGATGATCTCCAAGAGCCGGATCAATAGCGACTGCTTCATATCCCAGTTCTCGAAGCGCTTTGATGATCCCTTTTCCCGAAGCTATAGAGACCAGCCTCTCAGGAGAACTCCCGCCCAACAGAACTGCGATTCTCATCCAATCTCCAAACTATTCTGTCCCGTATTGTTTGTCAGATGATTCTCGAATACCATTTTTGACTTAACAAGTTATTTAACGGTGTCCCGAAATACAAACCTCTCCAACTGTTTTGCCTGCTGAATGTTCCGGTTCCGCCGTGAAAATTGTCAAAGCGGCCTTGGTCTCAAATTGCAAGCTTTCGACAAAAGTGATGAAACCATAACAATTCTTCTTTCGGGGAAGGCAGCCTTTCTATCTGGGAAACGATTGTTTCTGTCACCAGCCGACAGGCGCTTTTTTTATCTCCAATGTATTCCTAATTTACTTCGTCATGTTTTGCGATGGAAACGGAAAATGAAATCGGGTTATCGCACATTCCTCATTTTTCTAGTATTCCCGATGGCATTCGGGTACAATCCAGTCACCGACACATTGAGCCAGAGTTTCGACCTGGATCTTCTGACAGGTCAATCAAATTACTGGACCGGATGCGAAAGTCCCACTAAGACCATGACTTTTCAGGAAATACATGCGGGATACAGGAAAAAGGTTCAGGATCGAGCGACGATTCATGTTGACGGAGGACTTCTTCCTACCGACGTCGAGCCAGTTGACAGTTATGGAGGCGGCAAGAAACTTTATGGCTACATTAATGGCGGGGTTGACTGCGATTGGGAGTATCTTGGTTTTGGCGTGGGTGCAGGAACAAAAACTTTTCTAGATCCTTATCTGCGACTGGGAAGCAGGAAAATCCTATACGCCGACTTAGGATTCGCACACAAGTTTCCACTGGCATCTTCAGGAATGTTTACCCTCGGACTTGGAAGCGGATTCGGCACAGAGAAGCTCAATTTGTGGGTTGGCAGCGGGGGATATTTGTTAACCGGCGGCAATGCCATAGACAACTCAGATTTTGGCGGTTACAGTGTTAACATCGACTATCGCATCGATGAAAGATTCGCGATCAAGATTGGGGG
This sequence comes from uncultured Bacteroidota bacterium, assembly GCA_963768145.1. GTDB lineage: Bacteria > Bacteroidota > Ignavibacteria > Kryptoniales > JAKASW01 > JAKASW01. Next base: position 49,571 of record CAVYHK010000012.1, read on the forward strand.
TCTTAGGGATTTGACCGGGAATTCCTCTTCAAAAAGCGCGTGGGTCGGTGTAAGATATTACTTTGAATAGACGGAAACTGCGATCACCTTACAATCCACCCCTGGGCGCGCAAGTTTTCAATATCAGAAAGTCAACAAGTGGATTTTCTTACAAGAGTTACACGATAACGTCCATTGAGATGTGGAAGGCGTACTTTTGGATTTTGACTCTCTACTTCGGCACCACAGTGTCGTACCATCTTCTCTTTGCCCGAGGCACGCCGTCGTCGATATGGATGTGTTTTACCTCTAAGTATTCTTCCAGTCCGATTCTGCCTAATTCTCTTCCAATTCCGCTTTGCTTGTAGCCGCCAAACGGCGCCCGCTCGTTGAGCAAATGCCATTCGTTTATCCAGACCGTCCCGGCTTTCAGCTTTGCCGCCATTTCTTTTGCCCGCCCAATGTTTCTGCTCCACACACCGGCCGCAAGACCATACGACGTATCGTTTGCAAGCTCGACCGCTTCTTCATCCGACTTGAATCTGTTCATCACCAATACAGGTCCGAAAATTTCTTCCCGCGCAAGCGCGGACTTATTGTCAACATCGGCGAAGATTGTAGGCTCAACAAAATTTCCCATTGCTAATTTGGGGGATACGGGAATGCCGCCGCCAATCAGAATCTTGAAGCCGTCTTTCTTCCCCTCCTCGATGTAGCCGAGAACCCTGTCCCTCTGCTTTCTTGATATGAGCGGCCCTAAATCGGTCGCTGGGTCCATCGGATTTCCAATTATCATCTTCCCGGTTTTCTCGACAAGTGCAGATGCAAAGTCATCGTAGATGTTTTCGTGAACATAGAGCCTGCTCGCCGCTTCGCAGCACTGACCGGAATGATAGAACATTCCGAAGATGCTTCCGTCGATTGCAATCTCAAGATCGGCGTCGTCAAGGACAATGTTTGCAGACTTGCCGCCGCATTCAAGCGTCAGCCGCTTAAGACTACCTGAGCCAAGCTGCATGATCTTCCTGCCGACTGCCGTGGAACCTGTGAAGGCAATCTTATCAACGCCCGGATGGATGACAAGCGCCTCGCCCGCATCGGGTCCGTACCCGGAAATTATGTTGACAACTCCAGGTGGTAGGCCGACCTCGTCGATTATTTTCGCAAGTTCCATCGCCGTGACCGGAGTCAGCTCTGAAGGTTTCAGCACGATGGTACACCCAGCGGCAAGAGCAGGACCCAATTTCCAGACCGCTATCCTGAACGGAAAATCCCAAGGTATAATTGCGCCAACAACGCCAACCGGCTCGCGTCGCAAGAAATTTCTCGCGAATCGGGCTTTCGACACTTCTGAGAGTTCCCATTCATAGTTAGTCACTCCAGCCTTGCCGAATATGTTGACTGCCCGCGCGCTTAATGAGAATATCCTCCTTCGCTTTCTTGATCGTTGAGCCTGAGTCGAGAACCTCCAATTCGACAAGCTCGTTCGCAAGGGCACTAATTTTTTTGCCAATCTTTTCAAGATAACCAGCCCTGACTTCTGGAGAGAGTCCGCTCCATACACCGGATTCGTGAGCCCGCCGGGCTGCGCACACGGCCTCGTTAACGTCTCCTGCCGAAGCAACTGCAAATCTTGCGATGGCAGAGCCGTCGAAAGGATTCACTGTCACATCATATCTACCACTTTGCGGCTCCACAAATTTTCCATCGATGTAAAGTTTATATTCCTTCATGGCGGCGGTTATTTGATCTTGAATTTCCTTCTTATTTTCTCGACCATCTTCGTATGGTGTTCTGCATGTTCAACCGCATTTTCGAGGAGCCTCAACAGCGTCACTTTCCCGTCTTCGGTATGGATTCCGTTCCTGTCGAAATCCTTGACGCTCAACTGCTTCAATATCGGCACCATGGCTGCACGAAGTGTAAAGAACATGGCGAGCGCGTCATCGACTGACGCCTTATCGTAAAACAACCTATCAGTCCATTTGTCTTGGTCGAATGCGGGCAGGAGCGGATTGTCTTCCGCAATGACCTTTTTCATCCGGTGTACCATGTTCATTTCCGAATCCGCCAGATGACTTAGCTGTTGTCTTATGCTCCATTTCCCGGGCTTGAGGCGTTTGTCCAATTCCGAATACGTCAAGCCATCCACCGCCGCAATCAAATCGCCGGGCTGGTTCGAGTATTTAACGATCAGTTCCGCAATTTTTGATTTCATAGTAATCCCTTTCTTGGTCTAGATTCCTACGGCCTGAACAGTGTCAGGAGCAAGATCATTAGGACGAGAATCCAATTAATCACAAAGAAAGTGGTCTGTTTCCTGTCCAGGGAATCCATCTTTTCATCGAATATCTTCCGGCGGATTGGATTGGCTCAAATGTTCGAGGAGAATCAATCGCTGGCGGGCTGTCCTCGGACTCAACGCCATTCCCATAGCAAGCAGCACGACGAAGATCACTAACTTCATCCCCAGCCACGCCTGGCTTCCAAAGAGTTCCGCAAAAGTAATTCCAAGAGCAACCATATTTCCTATCCCGCTTATAACCAAGACGAGTGCGGCAAACGGCGAAAGGAGGCCGATATTCCGAAGAAGTTTTGCCGAATGGAGTTTCATCCTGATGTCGCTTTCCCATCTGAAGTTCGACTCGATAATTGGCCCGGCAAAAAGGAGCGTGAAGATCATTCCGAATCCGACAAAATGAAAAAGCCGCGATATGTTGAACCAATTCATTACTCTCTCCTCAATTGATTTCCTGGTTATAACCAATTTAAGAAACCAGTTCTCAATTATTAAGTTAATTCGATAATTGCCGAAATTCCTTGCCGGGCACTGATGCGCATTGTCCCGAGCCCACATACCGTCTTTCTCTTCATGTTTCCGGAGCAGCGACGTTCACGGCGCACGCACGACACAAATTCGCTTACAATCATCGGTGTTAGGGCTATCCCTACCGGGGTCGCTCGACCACTTCAGCCGACCTTGTGCAGTTTCAGAATCTCCGCAAAGTTTGAATTTGGGGATTGAGACCCGCCAAAAGTTATTTCATCGGGTTGTTCGGCCCCGCCTGAGCAATTCTCTTCAGACCCTCGATTCCTGTTTTGTCAAGAAATAAATAGAGCGACGACGGGCCAGCGAGACCTTCTCCGTTGATCTCGATCAGAAATCTAGTCGCCAAAGCAACCTGCAATTTTGCCCGATGCGAAGTGCTGTCGAAGGTCTCAATGACGTTCATGCTGTCGTAACTCACGGTCTTTTTCTGCTCTGAGCCAACTGGACGAGCTGGATTCTCCGCGGGCGTCGGCGGCAAAGACATGTATGAAGGTATGTTAAGCATATCGGTGATCTTGATGGAGACCGTGCATTTGTTCGAATCCGATGATGATGAGTATTTAACCTGAGCCCAAGAAGTTGCGAACCCCATCATGGATGACGTCTCGCCATCCATTTTTCCACGCGCGTAGGTCTGAAAATCTCCACGAGGAAGGAATTGCTGCAACTCTTTGAACCCCAGTACCTGCGGCTGTGCTGTTGCGGATACAGAAAGGAGAAGAGAAACGTAAAACAACGATTTATTCACGGGGAAGTTCTCCTCTTTATCAATTTGACAGCAAAAGACATGGCCTGTCAATATCGCCGTAAGCACGGCGCATCGCCTGGAGAAACTCTGCAATCAAGTACTTGCCTATCGAATCTGCGAGCTCAAGAGGCCCCTTCGGGAGATTCATTCCCAATTTCATCGCAAGGTCTATGTCATCACCCGCCGCAACACCTTCTTCCAGCATGAAGAATGCCTCGTTGACCATCATAGAAATTGTGCGGGCAAGAATGAAATGCTGCATGTCGTTCAACGGATGCTTCATTTCAAGTTTCCCACCCATCTTGTGTGCCATCTCGCGGAGACTTTCGCTGACAAAAATCTCGCGTCGATCTATTTTCAAGGATGCTCTTGAGCCCTTTCCGTTATAAGAATAAAAACCCTCTCCGCTTTTTCTGCCGAGCAACCCCCCGTCCACCATCTTTTGCTGAAGGAGGACCGGCCTGAATCGAGGCTCATGGAAAAACTGCTCATAGATGGATTTTGACACGAGCAAGTTGACATCAAGGCCCGCGAGATCGAGAAGTTTAAAAGGTCCCATAGGGAAGTTCGATGATTCGAAGGCGAAGTCTATTTCTTCGATGCTTCCTGCTCTTTCCGAAATAAATCGAAGCGGCTCGAGATAGAAATGCCGAACACATCGATTGACGACGAACCCAGGCATATCGCGCGTTACTATCGGAGTTTTGCCGATTTGCCGCACGATCTGGGCAAGCTCGACCGCTGTCTCTTCGGACAGGAAAGCTGTTTTCACAACTTCGACGAGTTTCATCTTGTGAGCTGGGTTGAAGAAATGAAGCCCAGCAATTTTGTCACGCCTCTTACAGTCGCGGGCGATCGCTCCAATTGAAAGGCTGGAAGTGTTCGACGTGAGCGGCACACCCGAGTCGCAAATCTCATCGAGCTTCGCAAAAAGAGCCTGCTTGATTGGGAGATCTTCAGTGACAGCTTCGACGACGAGATGCACCTCCGCAAAATCGGCGAGGAGCATGCGTGGGTGGATTCTCGCAATCGAAGCCTGAGCGTCCTCAGCGCTGATTCTTTCCTTCTCAACTTCCCGCTGAAATTCCTTGCTGATCACTCCGAATGCGTGCGCGACATTTTCCTTCTCCACATCATAGAGCAAAACGTCCCAGCCGCTCCGCGCAAACGAGATGGCGATGCCGGCACCCATCGTTCCGGTACCGGCTATTCCTACAGCCTTCATCAGTCTGAAATCACTCCGCCTTCATCAACTTTCCCCCAGTCGGGTTTCCAACTGGGAAGATTCAATCCGCATTCGCTGCATTTCAATCTCATTTCATCGGCAAACGCCTCGCGAACAATGTTGTTGTCTCTTTGCTTAAGCCCATATTTCCTGTAGACCTCATTCCGATGAGTTTTTGGTCTGCCGAATATGTTCATTGTTCGCGGAAACCATTTATCCAATGCCGCTTGCACCTCTATCTTGCTTGTTTTGTTAAGGGCTAACTTTTTTATCCAATAGTCGGCATGGTTCACATGTGCCATTCCCTCATTGAAAATACGCTCGATTTCCCTTTTCCACGGGCCGTACGTAGACTCTTTTACTTCCTTAAGCTGGTGGCCTGCACCGCGATCCACACAAAACCGGAAGACGATGAAATCTACCCAGGCACCTATCGGATAGCAGAAAATATTCAAGCGCCTGTCGTCCGAGACCCGCCTGTTCTTCAATTCGTCCGATTTCATTTCCACCCTGAACGTATAATCGTACTTTGCTACGTGAGAATCGACATCGATGCCCAGGTCCTCGAGAAGTCTGTACATTGCTCTCGCATGGCGCAATTCGTCTTTGACTAAGTCTGCAACGACAAGTTTCTCTTCGGTAGTAGGGGCTTGCAAAATCCAAGGCACGCACCCGAAAGCTGCGGCAAGCTCCGAGTCCGCTTGCTGGAGCATGAGATTGACAAGATTCTCGAAGTAGCCATCGCTCATCTCCTCCCTGTTTTCTATCGTTTCACCCGAGCGAATCTTCTCCCACATCTTTTTTTCTCGTTCCTCGTTGGAGAGCTTTGACGTGACTACCATCTTATTTTCCTTTCCCGATACGACAGACCAGCCAGACTACCACGCCAGTATAGGGGCACAAAAGAATATTTTAGTCTAAACGTTTCATTATCCTTGGTGCTCTGAGCAGACTATTCATTAATTTTTTTACGATCGCTCTTTACCAACGCTCGCCGGCCACGATTCTCGCGGCTCCAAAACCTAAGCTGAAACGTTCCATATCAAACTCAGCTGCTCTGTTCATTTCAATTGAGGATTCAGGCCGCGAGTCTATGCAGACTCCACAGGAACCAACTGCGTTTCACCAATTCTTCCGGAAACAGTCGGTTCTTTCAACAATCTGAATTTTCGCAAATAATTCAATACGGACCGCATGTCTTTCGGCATTTCCGCCGAGAATGAAACCTGCGCTCTGGTCGCAGGGTGCACAAACGAAATCGATTCCGCATGAAGAGCGGTTCTTGAAAGCAGCGGTTTTTCATCACCTTCGGAAAAGTATCTGGGCTTGACCTGTGATAGAAAGAACGGCTTCCCGTCTCCATAGATTCGGTCGCACATAATCGGAAGCCCGACGGATGCGAGGTGTACCCTGATCTGATGGGTTCGCCCAGTTGACGGGGTCACTTTAATATATGCGTAACCGTCAAACTTTTCGATCACGCTGTAGCTTGTCCCGGAGGGTTTGCCATGTTTGTGATCGATCTTCGAGACTCCGGGATGTTTCTGGCTTTCTGAAATAGGAGCATCGATGATCCCAACGTCTTCCTTCGGCGTCCCGACAACAATCGCCCGGTAAGTCTTTTCCACTTCCCTGTTCCCGAACTCCGAATTGAGTGCCGCATGTGTCTCCGCATTCTTCGCAAAGACAATCACACCGCTGGTCTCTTTGTCGATTCGGTGCACCACAAATACCTCGCCAAGCTCTTCCCTCAGCATGCGATTCAAGTTCGGAAGAGACTGGTTGTACCGGTCCGAAAGGACGAGGAGGTGAGCAGGCTTGTCAATCACGATAATATTCTCGTCCTCAAAAATTATCGAGCCATTATGAGACCTCAATACAAAATCAATTTTCCGTTTCATCTTTTCTGTCCTAAACTTAAACCTATCAACGCCCAGCGATTAACTACTTCCCTTTCCATTGTGGTTTGCGCTTCTCCACAAAGGCCCTCATACCTTCCTTCTGATCTTCACTTGAGAACAGCATGTAGAAATTTTTTCTCTCAAACTCCAGTCCAGCCTCGAGCGGCATCTCAAAACTCTTCAGCACGGATTCCTTCGCAAGCCTCACAGCTACTGGTGGTTTGGAAGCGACAATTGCCGCTAATTTCTTTGCCTCCGTCAAATACAACTCAGTGGGGACTACTTTGCTGACCAATCCTATCCGCATCGCCTCTCTCGCATCAAACATCTCACCGGTCAAAACAATTTCCATCGCCTTGTGCTTGCCAACGGTTCTTGCAAGTCGTTGCGTGCCACCTGCTCCAGGCATGACGCCCATGTTTATTTCCGGTTGACCAAACTTCGCTGTCTCGGAGGCTATAATGATGTCACACATCATCGCAAGCTCGCACCCGCCGCCGAGTGCAAAGCCGCTGACGGCGGCTACCAAAGGCTTTTTTATCTTTCTGATTCTATCCCATGTGGCGAAATCGTCTTTCAGCAACATTTCCATCGTATCCGGATCTGCCATTTCCTTTATGTCAGCGCCGGCAGCAAATGCTTTTTCATTCCCAGTGATGACGATGCAATTTACGGTGTCATCTGAATCGAGTTGTTCCAGACAACTGGTAAGCTCGACCATCATCTCGTGAGTCAATGCATTTAGGACTTCGGGACGATTAAGCTGGATTGTTGCAATTGGAGTTTCTTTTGAAAGAAGAATTTTCCTGCCGTCTTCGGAACTTTTTTGAAATTCCATCCTCTCTCCGAGTTGGTATGAATGCCGGCACCCTGAATCAGACTCGCTTCAGCATGCAGGCACGGGAAATTTATTGATGCAATCGAAAAAAAACAAGGAGCATCTGCTTTAGAATACACGGGCGTGGCATAATAAGCCCAGATATTCACGGTCAGCGACAACGAATCCGCGAGAATCTACTGAGTTGTCATTTTCAGCCTGTTATTTCTTGGCGTTTATTTCCCCGAAGATTGCACTTCCTATTCTTATCATCGTCGCTCCCTCCTCAACCGCAATCTCAAAATCGCCCGACATTCCCATTGAAAGTTCCAGCATCTCGATCCTGTTGACCGCCTCTTCCCGAATTTGAGAGAATAATTCTCTCAGTTTCACAAAACAATTCCGCACCAGATCATCGTTCTCAGTCAACGCGCCGATCGTCATCAAACCTTTGACATTGATCGTCTCTAACTTTCCGATCGCCCGTACCAGCTCGATCGCCTCCTTCGGTTGCACCCCACCTTTACTCGCTTCACCCGATGTGTTTACTTCTACGAGAACTTCCCTCGACTCCCCTCGTTTCTGCAACTGGCGTTCCAATTCGATGGCCACTTCCAGGCGATCTACGGAGTGAATATATTTTGTCGGGACATCGAGAAGTTTTTTTACCTTGTTCGCCTGAAGATGCCCGATGAAATGCCACTCGATTTCTCTGTCCCTAAGTTGTTCAAACTTCGGGATGATTTCCTGGACCCGATTCTCCCCAAATCTAAAGAGTCCAGCATCTATAGCCTCGACGAGTTTTTCCGCAGGAAGAGTTTTTGAAACTGCGATGAGCTTCACTTCTCGCGATGGATCGGGGGATCTCAGGAGTGCCCGCGAAACCTTCCGGTTTATCTCCGCCACGTTTTCCCCCAGCGCAGCGCCCATTCGGATTTCTCTAATCCTGACTGAATTTCTTTGATAGATAAATGGAGATGCCGATTATTTTCTCTTCTTCCTCTCCCTGACGGGTTTTCAGATCATAGGTTTTGCAGATACTCTCAAGCAAGCGCATGGTTCGCTTTGTCGAGTGATGTTGGATGCTTAATTCTTCCGAGAGCTTCTGGGATATCAACGGCGAGAATTTATGAACAAGTTTCCACGCATCTTTCAGATTCCTTTTCGTCCGAAAACCGTTCGGGAAAATCCGGCGCATGGCTTCGACATCTTCAAGCAATTGTTCGGAAGGACTGAGATCTTCGTCATCTGCCCCGTAAAACTCTCTGATCTTCATTTTAACTTTCTCGATTGGAGCATCCCTTTTAATCCTATTGTTGATCGGTTCGATACAGCTGATCTCACCCATCTTCTTGTCAACATAGAGGAGTTTTTGAAGAGCCGGCATCTTGGAATAAACTCGCCGCCAATTGCTTCCGGGGGTCAACCAGACTGCAAAAGTCTCTGCCCAGTCCTCATCGGGATGTTTCTGTGCATAGTAATCGGGAAGATGCTTTACATGCCGCTTGCTCCATGGATTGAAACGATAATAATCTGAATATTTCTTGTCGAAATTTCCGAACATCTTCCTCCACTCAGGTTCGAGATAAAGTTTGTAGGCGTAGTTCAGAGCGTGTCCGAATTCGTGCCGAAGTCCCATCTTGATTTCGCTCTCGTTTTCAACTCCATCGTATGCCATCTCGTCTTCGATAGCAGTCAGGGTTTCATTCTGGAACCAAAACGGAATCTCGATGGATATGCTCTTGTTCACGCATCCCCAGCCGATACCAAGGTAGTATTCCGGCCTGAATTTGATGTTCTTTCTTGCGGCTTCCGCCTCGACCCGTTTTATAAGTTTTAGAAAACTCCCACTGATCTTTGTGGGTAATTCACAGATGGGCACATCCAAGTACTTCAATTGCTCTAACGCTTCCTCAAGCTCAACCTTCGTCATCAAGACCTCTCAAATGCTCCTTTTTGCGACATTTTCCGATTTTTTGCGGTCTAAATAACACCAACTCATTCGAAAATACAAGCCATTTTTTTGCAACACCACCACTTCTAATTTTACGTCCAAAGGTTCAGGAACTTCTGAGTCCTTCAGCTCATTTAGCCTTATGATCCTCGAAACTAATTTAATCCGGATTGGGAAGTGAATTTTCTAATTTCTTTTGCTTGTTATGATAGGAGTGTCTCCTGGAAGTACGAACTAGTACCAGGATCCAAAAAGCATGCAATTGTCTTTACTGCACGCTCCGGATCAATCTGAAAGTCTATGATGTTTTGGGAAGAGAAGTTGCGACATTAGTGGATGAGGACCAGATCGCGGGGTTGCATTCCGCGAATTTCAACGCGGTCAACATCCCGCGCGGCGTGTATTTATACCGTCTGGTGTCAGGAGATATTACAGCAACAAAGAAAATGGTACTTATCAAGTAAATTTTCGTGTTCTTCGCTCGGCAACGTGACCGTCAATTTTTGATCCTATGTAATTTCTCTCCGGTCTGTTATTTTTCTGGATGAAGTTTCTTAAGAAAAGGACAAAGCCGGACTGGATTTTCCGCGAAGGAACCGGCAAGAGTGGGAAGAAAGTTTGGCGCCTTTTTCCCGCAAGCGGCGTGCTCGTGGCCGAGTTTCGCGATGTCGACAAGAAAGCGGTGGGATTTGCTGGAATAGATTTGGCTTCAGGCTCACTCGTTTGGGAAAACGATCAACTTAAAGAGGAGTGGTGGATCACCCTAAACACAGTTTACAGAGACACCGTCCTCCTTCAACAATTTGCCAGACCCGACATGCCTACCCCGGGCAAAATCTTCGCGCTCGATCTTCACAACGGGAAATTGTTGTGGCAAAATCAGGAAGTCTCGTTCATGAGCGTTGAAAATGGCACGATCCACTGCTTGAAAAGATCATTCTCGTCCGAATCGATAATTGGGTTAAATTTACGAACTGGGGTCGAGAGTGAGATTCCTTCGTCTGAGCTTCCCGATAAAAACGAAGTCCCCCTGTCAGAATTGGCTCTGCCAGAATTTATGGAGTTCATTTCGGGAGGATCACAGGAGCCGACAGACCGTGACAAGCCAGTTTCACAAATGAAACTGATCGCTCTTCCAATCATTCCCTCCGATGCCATTCAACCCACACTCCTTAGATTTGGACAGAAGAACGTTTTTGGCTTTTATGTACCATCGGGAAAAGAGGAAAAAGGAACTACTCTGTATAACGCTTGTTTAGTTGTTACAAATTCAGAAGGGAAAGTTCTTTTTGAAGATATCGCCGACAAGAACATTTACGTGCCGTTGGCGGACTTTTACTTTGGTGTCGACGGGAGATTGATCTACGTCAGAAACTCAGAAGAGATAGTCGGCATGAAGTTAAACTGATTCCTTACTCGAGAATCTCTCCCCGCTTAGAGCTATCCTGCAAGTTTCGGAGTAGGGACAAAAAGTGCAGACTCTCTCAAAAGAAAACTCTGTGAGATTGAACCGACCTGTCGTTGCTTCGGACACTTTCTCGTTGAAAATTGATTCGGTCTCAGCAAGGAGTTCTTCCATCGATTTCGGATATTCCTCAGTGGAGCTCAATTTGCGTCCGCTACCGAATGTCGGATTGTACCTCAATTCAGAGCCATCCGTTTGAACGATAAAATTGACTAAATCTTTTCCGTCCTCCGCGCTCATCAGCCTGTCACGGTTTATCGAGATGAACGCAGCTCCTTTGACTTTCCCTTCGATTTTGTTCTCGCCGATTAGCTGATGTAAGGCGTTCAAATACAAAACTAACTGCGGCGAGATTTTGTCGCCGATGACATCCTTGCTCGTTGGAATGGTTGAAGAAGTCTTGTAATCAAAAATTGTCAGCCCATTTGAGTCAGCATCAATTCTGTCGATCTTTCCGCGCAGGAATATGTTGCCAACTCTCACCGGAGGAATCTCTTCTTTGGCTTCCTTTTCCGAATGAGCAGGATTTCGCTTCGCAAGCGGCATCCCGAAGCCCAATTCAAATTCTTTCGGCTGGAAACCATATTCCGAAAGTTTCGATTGAACTTTCTCTAAGAAGAGTTCCAGCGTTCCCTTTACGCCGGAAGCACCGAGAATTGTTTCCCGCTCAACTTCGAACAAATCATGTGTGATTCCAAGCTCATCGAGGGTTTGTTTCCCGATTTCAAGCAGAAGTTCGAGCTCATCTTTCACAATATTGAGTTTGTTCGTTTTTGACAACTCAGTGTAAAATCGAAACAGAATTCTATGGAGAACTGCACCTCTTTCAATCGCGCTTAAGGATGTCTCAATGTCTGGGACTTCAGCGATATGCAAGACCCTGCGCACGAAATATTGGAAGCCGCATCTGGCTAAAGATTCCAATTGAGCAGCAGAGAAGATTCTTTCCGCGAACAGACCTGACAAACGTCTGATTGAATCAGTCTCTCCAATCTTCCCGTGGAATTCGCTTTCCATATTATTCTGGTACCTTGAGAGTTCAGCTCTTTTGCATCGCTCTAAATTCGAAGGGATGAGACGAGCGTTTTCCAGTCCGATGTGCTCCAAGATTTCTGGTGAAGCTTCTATCGCTTGCTGAATATTGTAAATACTCCTTGAGCGCGCTTCATTCTTCGAGTCATCACTGCTTGTAAAATCAGAGACATCCTGCACAGCATCGATAAACGACGATCTAGTATGTCGCACTTCATCTGTCCTGAGAGGATGGACCAAATACAATCCCCTTTTGAATGAGTTGACTGCCTGATAGAAGAGATACCTTTGAAGATATGGCTGCATCTCCCGATTTTCTTTCTGTGAAACGAGTGGCAGAAAAATCTCGGGAGTATACCTAGTCGGAAGCTCACCTTCGTTCAGTCCGACGATAAACAGGTAATCAAATTCAAGCCCGCGAATTTCCTCAAGTGAAGTCACATACACGCCATAACCGTATTTCTGACGAACGTTATACCGAGTCAACGAGAGCGCCGAGCGAAGTTTCTCCATCCAGATATCCAGCTCAATCTTTGTATTTCCCTTCTGCGTCTCGACATCGACGATTTCATCAATGACATCGAGGAAGGCAGAGAGTGCCCTTGCATCGCGCTCCACTATTTCTGCCGGAACATCTCGCGCAACAATCTTCGCAATACTTTCGTGAACTCTGAGGCTGTTCAAAAGAGATATCATCGCGCCGTGAAACTCGAATGGCGTCATTTCCCTGTTTAGCGGAGCCAACTTATTTTCAACGGATTCTAAGATAGCCTGAGCTTGTCTAAGTGTTTCAGCGTTCCTACGGGTTTGGATCTCATCCTCGTCAAGTTCTTCCGAACTGAGTTTGCCGAGCAACTCGAGGCGGGATGCTATCGCTTCTTTGAAACTCTTTAAACCCCTCTCAAACTTGCAAAGAAACGCCGCGTTATAAATGATGCTGCCTGCTGCACTTGGCGTCAGAGTGTCACTGATAACGATGAACCTGTTTGTTATGGCACGAAGCAACGCACTTCGCTCGTAATCTGCTAATCTGATATCGATGAACGACAAGAGGGCATTTATGACGCTATTGCTTTCGAGGGTAAAACGGTCCGTGACATTTGCCGGGATCCGGTACTTAGCAAAGACCTCTCTTACAATCCGAGAATAGTTTTGTGGAAGGTATGAAGCAACGCAAATACTGTCCAATTTCTGGCCGGGATTGCTCTTGATTATCTCTTTGATTTCTTCCGCAACAAATTCTATTTCACGCAGCTTATCGCGCACTGCTACGACGGAGACCTTTTCTCTGAGGTTGCGTCTTACAGCCGGTGGTTCTTCCGCAAACAAATTTAAAGCAAAATATTCACGAAGATCTTGAACGTCTTCTGATTTCCGGCTTCTAGCCCCGTCAGAATCATTTATGCTTCGTGGTCCAGTTGGCGGGACTTCCATCCTTTTGAATCCTCTTGCCGTCAGCTCCGAGGCCGTCCGGAGCATTGTTTTAAAGAGGTTTTCGTTGGCTTCAACGCAATCGAGTTTGATGAGAAACGAGAGGCCCTTTTGAGACGAAAGGATTCTCAGGAACTCAAGCTCAGGTTTCTTAAAGTCATAAAAACCTTCGACAAAGAAAGTCGCAGATCCGGCATCCTCTATCGAGCTCTGCGGGATAAGATTACCCGGGAAACTCTTGCCGATTAATTCCGGCGTCGCCGCAATTTCACGGTTCAGAAGCGAGAGGAGTCCTGCGCTGTCTATCAGTTTCGCGCCGAGACTCTTTTCGTATTCCTCATAGATCCGAAGGAATTCTTCCAGTTTATGCCGCTCAGATTTTTCCGCTGCGACGAGCAAATTTTCATAATCTTCGGGCAGGATTCCATTTTCTCTGAGATAATCAATTTGATCGACAATCTTCTTAATCGTGCCTGCTGGTGCGACCCCTTTCCTGCCGCCGGGACGATAGGATAGGTATCTAAAAAACTTAAACTCATCTTCAGATAATATTTCGCTTACAATCATTCCTTGCATCGAAGGGGAGATTATTCGCCTGCCTACTCTTAATTTTGCGTAGAGTTCCCGGGCAAACAACTCGAGTGTATAGATCGGGAGTCTGCCGAAGACAATTTCTCCCACAAGCTCCCGCTGCAATTCGCGCACACGTCTGCGAGTTGGGACAATATAGATGAAATCGTAAGCGGCTTTCGCACAGCCTACAGCGGCACGCCGCTTCACCTCGGCTGCAAAGTCTTCTACCGCTTCGCCACCAAAATTTTTCGTAAGAACAATTGCCATTTTATTCTATTTTTTTTGCATCATCGTCTATTTTCGCAACTCCTTGCAGGCGCTCTCTGAATCTACCCAACGCTTCGTGAGAATCATCGTACTTGTTCGCAGCATTCTTCAAGTGCGTGCCGAGCGTTTCGAAATGATCATCGAACTTCAGCAGAGAATTCTCAAGCTGGGCAAGCTGGTCGCGGATCAGTTGGGCATTCCTCTCGATTTGCATTCCTTTTAGCCCTATGGCGATCGCCTGAATATACGCATAGAAACTATTCGGCGAGGCGGGAATGACGTGCTTCTTCATTGCATAACGATATGCGCCGTTCTCATCGCCTTCTTGCATCAGTAACTCGTAATACATGCTCTCCGAAGGTATGAACATTATCGCGAAATCGAAGGTGTTCTCGGTCGGCTTGATATATTTCCCAGCAATGTCGTCAATCTGATCTTTTAGCGCCTTCGAGAACTTTGTCATGGCGTTGCTTTTTTCGGAGTCGCTCTCGGCATTAACGTAACGCTCAAATTCATCTTTCGGAAATTTCGAATCGATCGGGATTAGCCTTTCGGAAGTCTTTATGATTGCGTCGACTTTTGATCCATCACGAAAGGTGTATTGAAATTCATAGAAGCCCTGCGGTATGACTTGTTTGATTAAATCCTCAAGGAGTGTCTCGCCCAGGTTTCCACGAAGTTTCGGCGAGCTTAAAATATTCTGCAGCTGGTTTATCTGTTTTCCGATCTCGACCATATTATTGCTGGACTCCTTCAACTGACCGAAGTCCTGCTTAAGAGACGAAAATAGATTATTGGCTTCGGAGAGCTGCCCCCCGACCTGAGAACCGATGCTGGTGAGACGCTCTTCAACCGACCCGCGAAGGCTTTCAACTTGTTTGCCGACGATGTTTGCTAATTGGGAAACTTGGCTCGCAAGCTGCTCGACCTGCGAGTTTGTTCCTGCCCGGTTCTCCTCCATTCCTTTAGACAGGGTATTCGCCACCAGCTGAAGTGTGCCTGCCATGGTTTCATTGTTGGTACGTGTCGTCTCAGACGCAGATTTAATTGCGGATTCGACATCCGCTTTAAACACGGTAAACAATTGCATTACTTGTTCTGATGATGAGTGCTGCTTGGTTGATAGATTCCTGAATTGGAGGAAAATCAAAATCATTCCGACGAACAATAATGCGATGATAGACAAGATTATTGGTTCCACATTTTCTCCTTATCGAATCTCAAATTCGAAGTGCCACGCCACAATTGTTACTCGTGGAATGCCTCCAGAAACTTGTACGGTTTTTAAAACAGCATCTGCGAAAACCTTCAAGGGTAATGAACTTCCGCATGCCCACCCCATCCCCGCATAAGAACATTGCGGGACAGGCCTGACCTTCCCCCACAAGGGAAAGGAATTGGCATCCCCTCTCCTCGTAGAAGAGGGTCAGAGCTTGCCCCGAACATGATTCGGGGGTCAGGTGAGTTTTCTTTGCGACATTATTGTTGTCAAAACATCTTCTTTCTTCGCGTTAGATATGCTGTCAAAGCCTTATCAAACGGCGTCGAAGTGCTGATGAGTGTATAATCGATGTCGTTCTCGAAGCACCTGCTTTTCAACTCGTGGATGAAGCTGCTTACACTTTTCTTATAGGCTGTTTTCAAAGCGGGAGCCTGCGTGGAAATGTGTTCTCCTGTTTCGAGATCGGTAAACAGGGTGTCGCCTGGAAAATCCAGGTTTATTTCTGAGTCGTCCAGAATGTGAAATGCTATGACTTCGTTCTTCCGATGACGGAAATGTTTCAACGCAGTGATGACGCTCCTGGTTTCATCCAGGAAGTCGCTTATTACAATTATCAAACCGCGGCGTTTTATTCTCTCGGCAAGAGAAGAGAGCGCCGTTGCTGTCGCGGTCTTTGCATTGGGCCGCATGTCCGACAGCTCCGCAAGAAGCAATTTCATGTACGAATAAGTGAGATGCGGTTCAAAGAAACGTCTGATCGTTTCGTCATAAATTGCAAGACCGGTTGCATCCTGCTGTTTCATCATCAGGTAAATCAAGCCAGCGGCAAGGTAAGATGCATATTCAAGTTTGGTTACCTCACCATCGCGCTTGCCCGAGAGACCCGGTTTGGGGAATCCCATCGAGTTGCTTGCATCTATGAGAATGTAAGCCTTAAGATTCGTCTCTTCCTCATATTGTTTTATGTAGAGACGGTCGGTTCTGCCGAAAACTTTCCAGTCGATGTTGCTTATGTCGTCGCCTGGGAAATATTGTCTGTGTTCTGCAAACTCGACGCTGAAGCCGTGGTACGGACTTCGATGCATCCCGACGAGAAATCCTTCAACGATCAATCTTGCTCTAAGTTCCATTCCGGATAATTGGGAGATGAATTGGGGGGTCAATATTTTAAGTGCGTTTTCGCTCATGTATAAGTAAATTTACCAAAATCAGAAGCCAAAACCATCCAGAAACTTGCTGACCGATCCCGTTGCTTCCGACGGACTATCAGCTTGGAGATTCCCATTAGTCAACCGGGTGCCGTCGAGAGATTGATGGGCGAACTGCTACACCACCGTCTGCTTTGTATATTTCTTCATATTTCCACAAATTGTCCGAGTGGAAGATATTGCGGTCCGGAATTGGCGCAAGTTCAGGGAAGTGCCGTGAGAACCTGCGATCCGGTTTCATGGCTTCCGAAGACCGATAATTGAAGTAAAGGGGAAAGACTGGCATGAGATCATCAAAGAGGCCCGGGGCATCGATTTCCTCTTTTGAGAGGGCACTGAAGGGCCCATTCTTTGAGAAGAATCCACTGCCGATGTGGATATTTGACCCCGAATCGTTTCACTTCCTAGCAGTCAATGAAGCGGCAATTCAGAGGTGTGGGTACACAAGGTCGGAGTTCCTGAAAATGAAGGCGACTGAGATTCGTCCGCCAGAGGACGTGGAGCGCTTTGCTAAAGCTGTACCAGGGGTAAGTGATTCGGGCTTTCAACCCAAGGGGGAATGGCGGCTCAAAGCCAAAAATGGAGAAACAATCAACGTCGAGGTTCACGCAACCAGAGTTCAGTTCAGGCATAAGAAAGCCGTGCTTTCGATCATACATGACGTGACAGAACGGAAGAAGACCGAGGAAGGGATGAAACTGTATGGACTCCTCTTCAAGAACCTATCAGAAATGGTACTGTGCATCCGTCAGAAAGACCAGAGAATTATCGAAGCAAATGAAGCGGCCCAGAAGGCATTTGGGTATACTAGAGCTGAGCTTCTGTCAAAAACCATTAGTGACCTTCGGCCCCCTGGAAGCCAAGAGTCGATTCCGGTCCGGTTTTCCGGCCAGGACTCCGTGGTGCAGACGTATGAGACGATTAATCAGAGAAAGGATGGGAGTACATTCCACGTTGAGGTCACGCTGAAGAGGTTGATATTCGAGAGCGAACAAGTAATTGTCGGTATTGCCAGAGACCTGACAGAGCGCAGGCGTGCGGAGGCGGCGCTACATGAGAGCGAAGCGAAATACCATGATCTCATTGAGACGATGCCTGATGGTTACTATCTCAGCACGTCTGCAGGAAGGTTCGTGGAAGTGAACCCCGCATTTTGCAGGATGCTGGGATACAGCAATGATGAAATGCTGGCGATGAATATTCCGGAGACACTCTATTTCCATCCATCGGAACGAAAAGGAGAGTTTAGGTTTTCCGGATTCTCGCCTGCATCGGAAGTATACCGATTGAAACGAAAGGACGGAACAGAGGCATGGTTTGAAGACAGCGCGAGATACATCCTTGATGAAAGCGGGAAGATCATATACCATGAAGGAATATCACGGGATATCACCGACCGAAAACACGCCGAGGAAGCGTTGAAGGCAAGCGAGTCGCGGTTTCGAGCAGTCATCGAGAACATTTATGACGCGATAATTTTTCTTGACGAAAAAGGGAAGATAACCGATTGTCTCAATCCACGATCCCTCGAACGTTTCACAGGCTTGGCGATGAACGCTCAAATGGGCAAAAGCGCATTCGAATCGGTCCACCCTGATGATATGGCAAATGTACGAAACAAATTCTCTTTGACCAGCAAACAGGGTGAACCTTTCAGTGTGGAATATCGCGTAAAGTCCAGAGACAATTCATGGACGTGGGTGGAGGCTGCCGGTCGGAACATGCTGTCTGATCCGTTGATCAAGTCGATCGTGGTGCACATACGCGAGATTGAAGACCGCAAACGTGCGCAGATGCTGCTCATCGAGAGTGAAGAGAGATACCGGATGCTCGTCGACAAATCACCAGATGCAATTGTAGTGTACAGGGATGAGAAAGTTGTATATGTCAATCCGGCATCACTAAAACCCATGGCGGCGGATTCCGCGGAACAGTTGATCGGGATATCCATCTTCGACTTCGTCCACCCCGATTCGAAAGACATTGTTGTCAGCCGTGTCAAGGAGATGATGCGAACGCAGAAAGCGCCGCCGCTGCAGGAAATGAAGATTCTTGGGCTCGATGGAAAGACTCTTGAAGCTGAAGTACGCGCCGCGCCCGTACCTTATCTCGGCAAACCTTCCATTCAGTTGGTCATTCGTGACATAACCCCTCGGAAGAAAGTCGAAGAACAACTCCGCCTTCAGAGCGTGGCTCTCAACACAGCAGCAAATGGAATAGTCATAACCGACAGAGACGGACACATAGTCTGGGCCAATTCAGCTTTCGAGTCACTCACGGGCTACACAATCGCCGAAGCTCTAGGCAAGAATCCGCGTGAGATCATCAGATCAGGAAAGCATGACCGTGAATTCTATAAATCCCTTTGGGATACGATCTTATCGGGCAGGGTCTGGCGCGGAGAGATTATCAACAAAAGAAAGGACGGAAATCTGTACACAGAGGAGATGACAATTGCTCCTGTCAGGGATGATCACGCGGAAATAACTCATTTCGTCGCAGTCAAGCAAGACATAAGTGATCGGAAATTGCTCCAGGAGCAGTTCCTGCAATCACAGAAGCTTGAGAGTATCGGCCAACTCGCCGGGGGGGTTGCGCACGACTACAACAATATCTTGAGCGTGATAATCGGATATGCTCACCTTCTCAAGAGGAAATTCAAGGGAGACCCAGAGAACGAAAAGCCACTGGATGCGATTCTGGCTGCTGCCAGAAGGGCTGCCTCCCTCACGGAACAACTGCTCGTTTTCGCCCGAAAGGAAATGATCTCTCCCAAAATAATCAATGTCAACTCTTCGATTGAGTCGATTGAGAAAATGCTACAGAGGATTATTGGCGAAAACATTAATCTGGTATTCCATCCTGGGAGAGATGTTCGAAACATTAAAATCGATCCGTCACAATTTGATCAAATCCTCGTGAACCTTGCAACAAATTCAAGGGACGCCATAAAAGGAATTGGGACAATAGCCATAGAGACCATGAACGTTTCAATCGACGAGGATTACGTTAAGTATCACGCCGGATTAACTGTCGGCGAATTCGTGAAGTTGTCATTCACCGATACTGGGATGGGGATGGATGAGGAGACAGTCAAGAGGATTTTCGAACCTTTTTTCACCACAAAAGAGAAAGGACAGGGGACCGGACTTGGACTATCGACTGTCTATGGAATAGTGAAACAGAACAATGGATATATCTATGCGACAAGCAAGTTGGGAGAAGGGACGACGTTTGAAATCTATCTGCCACCATCCTACGAAGAGGCCGATAGAACGCTGGAGCAGTCATCCGAGATTTCCGTGCTGGGCACCGAAACAATACTCGTTGTTGAGGATCAGGTAGACATCCTCGAATTGACGAAGGCGAGTCTCGAGAAATACGGTTTTTGTGTGTTAACGGCCATAGAGCCCAATGAGGCGTTGCGGTTGTGCGAATCTTACGATGGCACAATTCACCTTCTACTTACCGATGTAATCATGCCTGTGATGAGCGGTAAGAGCTTGAGGGAGCGAGTCAAGACACTTCGGCCCAAGATCAAGACGTTGTTCATGTCAGGTTATACTGCGAATGAGCTCAGTCCGGAGGGTATTCTTGCAGAGGGGATTGACTTCATCCAAAAGCCCTTCACCCCCGCCGAGCTTGCAAATAAAGTAAGTGAAGTGCTACGAGCATGAGTCATCTGCGCCCAAGCGCACAGCTAATTCCTGCAAGGCTTTGCGAAAAGATGAGGGCCGGACATCATGGTCGTACGATAAACAAAGACCCCGGAAATGCAGCTTTCCGATTGCCTCGGTCAGGGTATTGACAACACACAGCTACCACTAAGATGGAGTTTATGAAGATCAGAAACCAAAACCATCTCGTTGTTTTTTCCTAAAGCACAGACGGCATACACTGTGGAGTGGCCTCTGAGTAACATACCGAAAGAGCATAAGTTGTATGGACCTGCCGAAAATATTTTTGTACGGCTGCTTCATGTTCAACCTCGGAGGGTGGCATTGGAGATTCAGCCGGAACCGGTTCTTATCGTTATATTCACCGAGTTTTCGCCTTGACATTTGGCATTGATTAATCTATTTTAGGAACGATTCCTATTATTATTAAATACCGTAAGATGAAAAGGAGTAAGTATCATGAGTGAAGAAAGCAAGTGCCCGGTAACGGGCGGCAGAGGCACGACGAACCGAGACTGGTGGCCGAACCAGCTGCGGCTCGACATCCTGCACCAGCATTCCTCCAAGTCCGATCCGATGGGAGAGGATTTCAATTACCCTGAAAGAGTTCAAGAGTCTCAACTTCAAAGCTGTAAAGAGGGACCTCTTGGCGCTAATGACTGACTCACAGGAGTGGTGGCCGGCGGACTTCGGACACTACGGACCTCTATTCGTCCGCATGGCATGGCACAGCGCCGGTACATACCGCACCCACGATGGCCGCGGCGGCGCAGGTCACGCTAACCAGCGCTTTGCTCCCATCAACAGCTGGCCTGACAACGTCAGCCTCGACAAAGCGCGCCGGCTGCTCTGGCCGATCAAGCAGAAGTATGGCCGGAAAATTTCTTGGGGCGACCTGATGATCCTCGCCGGCAACGTCGCCTTGGAATCAATGGGATTCAAAACGTTCGGTTTCGGCGGCGGGCGTGAAGACATCTGGGAAGCTGAACAAGACACCTACTGGGGTTCCGAAAATAAGTGGCTGGATGACAAGCGCTACTCGGGCGACCGGGATCTTGAAAATCCTCTCGCTGCTGTGCAGATGGGACTGATTTATGTCAATCCGGAAGGCCCGAACGGCAACCCGGATCCGATCGCGGCGGCCAAGGACATCCGCGAGACCTTTGCTCGCATGGCAATGAACGACGAAGAGACGGTGGCACTTATTGCCGGAGGTCACACATTCGGCAAGACCCACGGCGCTGGCCCTGCGTCCAATGTGGGTCCCGAGCCGGAGGCGGCTCCCATCGAGGAGCAGGGCCTCGGCTGGAAGAGCAGCTTTGGCACGGGCAAGGGTGCTGACGCGATCACCAGCGGTCTGGAGGTAACCTGGACCACAATGCCAACGAAGTGGAGCAACGACTTTTTCCAGAACCTGTTTGGCTACGAATGGGAGCTGACGAAGAGCCCGGCCGGTGCACATCAGTGGAAGCCGAAGGGAAACGCAGGTGCAGGCACAGTGCCTGCCGCGCACGACCCATCAAAGCATATTGCGCCTTCCATGCTGACTACAGACCTCTCGCTGCGGTTCGATCCCGTCTACGAGAAAATTTCGCGGCGCTTCATGGAGCACCCGGATCAGTTCGCGGAAGCGTTCGCCCGGGCGTGGTTCAAGTTGACGCACCGCGACATGGGCCCGCGCGCACGCTATCTCGGCCCGGAGGTTCCGAAAGAAGACCTCATCTGGCAAGACCCCATTCCTAAAGTCAATCACAAACTGATCGATGCGAAGGACATCGCCTCTCTCAAGCGCAAGATCCTGGCTTCCGGCTTTTCGGTGTCGGAACTCGTTTCAACCGCCTGGGCGTCTGCGTCCACTTTCCGTGGCTCCGACAAACGCGGCGGTGCCAACGGCGCCCGCATTCGTCTGGCCCCTCAGAAGGATTGGGAAGTGAACCAGCCTGCCAAGCTCGCGAAGGTGCTCAAGACCCTGGAGGGAATTCAGAGCGCATTCAACAAAGCGAATTCCCGCGGCAAGAAGAAGGTTTCACTGGCTGACCTGATCGTTCTGGCCGGTTGCGCTGGCATCGAACAAGCTGCGAAAAATGCCGGTCACAAGGTGACTGTTCCCTTCACGCCGGGACGCATGGACGCCTCGCAGGAGCAAACCGATGTCGAGTCCTTCGCCGTGCTCGAACCGGTTGCGGATGGGTTCCGCAACTACCTCAAGACCAAATTCTCTGTATCGGCGGAGGAGTTGCTGGTCGATAGGGCACAATTGCTGACGCTGACGGCGCCCGAGATGACGGTTCTTGTGGGCGGCATGCGCGTCCTGAATACAAACTTCGGACAGACGAAGCACGGCGTCTTTACGAAGCGGCCGGAGGCGCTGACCAACGATTTCTTCGTGAACCTGCTCGACATGGGCACGACGTGGAAAGCGGTATCGGAAGCCCAGGACGAGTTCGAAGGTCGTGATCGCAAGACGGATAAGCTGAAGTGGACCGCCACGCGTGTCGATCTGGTCTTCGGTTCCAACTCCCAGCTCCGAGCCTTGGCGGAGGTCTATGGATCTAAAGACTCACACGAGAATGTTCCTGCACGACTTTGTCGCGGCATGGAACAAAGTCATGAACCTTGACCGATTTGACCTCTCTTGATCATAGCATGAACGTCTCCGATGGCTTCTGAAAGGGCGGCGCAAAAACGGTCAGCTAACAACCGGTTCCACCGGGCGGCATATCGGCGCCGCAGTTCGCCAACTTGTGGCCGCGGCCGGATCGAAACTTATCATGTTCGAAGAAATCGTGAGCTCCGGGGACTCCAGGATTCGCGATTCTTTTTTCAGAGAGGGCAACTGTCTCACCGCGCACTTGGCCAAGAATATCTTGCGATTTGTGTGCAGAGATCATAATTTCAATTAATAGTTGCAATTCCAAGAAAGGAGAAAATCATGCAAGGTAACAAACACATTATTGAAATTCTTAACCTCCGTCTGGCAGAGGAACTTACCGCTATCAACCAGTATATCGTACACGCTGAGATGTGCGCGAACTGGGGATATACCAAACTTCACGAAGCTATTGAGAAGAGAGCTATTCACGAGATGAAGCACGCGGAAAAAATCATCGAACGTATTCTCTATCTTGAGGGTAAACCGAGCGTCAGTAAGCTCAATCCCATTAACATAGGAAAGGATGTTGAAGCGCAGCTACAATCCGATTACGAATCCGAAAAATTGGCGGTTAAGGGCTACAATGACAGCATGCGGGCTTGCGTAGAAGCTGGCGATAACGGCACGCGTGAACTTTTCAAATCGAACCTGCTCGATGAGGAAGGCGACATTGACTGGCTTGAAGCGCAAATGGATCAAATCAAACAGATGAGCATACAAAACTATTTATCACAGCAAAAGTAACAAACAGGTTTGTTTGAGTCCGACGGGGTGATCTGCCATCTCCTTCCGGGATGGCACCCCCGCCCTTTTGAATCACAATTCTTCAAGCCTTTCAAACCGCAAGCTGTGGCCCGTCGTCCCAAGACAGACTGTGTCTCCAAACCCGGCCTCCCATTCCAGTACACCACAACTCACCCACGAATGAAAATTCCATGCTGACAATTGTTCCTGCTCCGGCTTTCTGAGAGGATTCAGTTTAGGAATCGTCGCTCTAATTCTCCGCGGAAATCAAGAACATTTCTTTCTCCTTGACAATAAGGATGAGATCGACGTATTTTTAATTTAGATTAAGTCTAAGTAACAACAAAATCGATCAGAAAACGAAAAAATGGACAGAAAAAGCATCAGCGTGAAAACAGCTCAAATACATGCGACCAAAATAACGTCACGTCAAAAAAAAGAAATCCGAGCTCGAGTGTGCAAGCCAGCCAAATACTTGACAGTGTCTATGCTTTTGCTTGAGTCGCCGGTTTTGGCTCAAGTGCCCGATTCAACATTCACCCTGAAAGAAATTACCGTCGAAAGCGCGAGAATCATGGATGGGATCGGGCAAATGAAGGATTACGAAGATGGTACGATTTATGCCGGCATGAAGAATGAGGTTCTTGAGATCGACAGCCTCGATGCCAACAAAGCTATTAACAACACGAGACAAATCATCGGGCGAATACCGGGAGTAGAAATCACCGAGAATGAAATGGGAGGCTTTACGGCAAATGGCATCGGCTTCCGCGGACTCAACCCGTACCAGAGCATCGAAACCAACACGCGTCAGAACGGTTATAACATTTCGGCGGATCTCTACGGATACAATGAAGCTTATTACTTGCCCCCCATGGAAGCGGTAAAAAGCATTACTATCCTTCGTGATGGTGCAGCATTATCGTTCGGACCGCAGCTGGGCGGCTTGGTGAACTACGAGCTGAAAGACGGTGAACAAAAGACGATCCAGATCAACACTTCGCAGACGACGGGAAGCTACGGGCTCTTTAACAGTTTCAATTCGATCGGCGGCACAGTGAAAGATTTCAGGTACTATGGTTTTCTGCAGTACAGGCGTCTCGACGGGTGGCGCGCGAATTCGCAGCAAACCCAATGGTCTGGATTCGCAAGCCTGAAATATAATCCTTCGGAAAACTTGAACGTCGGAATAGAATACACCAGCCTTCGAAATCTCATTCAAATGCCCGGAGGAGAAACGGATTCAATGTTTTACGCGAATCCCCAGCAATCACTTCGCAGCCGAAACTGGCTTGATACCCCATGGAATGTCATCGCCGCTCACGTCGACTTCGACGTAAATGAAAACACCTCAATAAGTCTCTTGTCGTCGTATCTTCTCAGCCAGCGCAACCTAGTTTGGCGCAACGAGGATGTGCCGCCCGATGTTCCCGATACCATAATGTCGGATTTGAATTATTCACCCCGCGAGGTCGAACGTGAATTCTTTGACACATTTACCAATGAGCTGAGGTTTCTATCCAATTACGACCTCTTTGGACAAAATCAAACGATCTCATTAGGACTCAGATACTCATATTCATATCTTATCAGGGAAGACGGAGCAGAGGGCACAACTGGATCAAACTTCGATCTCACCACTCTTTCGCCGTGGGGACAGGACATGAATTTCCACACGACGAACATCGCTTCTTATATCCAGAATATTTTCAGAATCAACGATCATCTAAGCGTAACGCCGGCATTACGCCTGGAATATTTGGGCACGACCGCGAGTGGCTATGCCGAGAACGAAGATGGCGACACAAGCCAGCCCTATGTCTACGCGAACGACGAGAAGCACGCACGCACATTTTTGTTAAGCGCGGTGAGTGTAGAACATGAAACTTCTGACGCGACCAACATCTATGCCAACTTCAGTCAATCCTATCGTCCAATTACTTACAGCGACCTCACGCCTTTTGGCACAATTGCCAAGATTGACCAGAACTTGAAAGATGCCTCGGCAAATGACGTGGACCTTGGATATCGAGGGATGGTCGGCAACTTTCTGAACTTTGATGTGAGTCTGTTCTACATGCGCATTAGAAACGATATTGGCATCATCGAGCAATCCGAGGACACGCTCACCTATCAATTGGAAACTAATACGGGGTCTGACGATCATAAAGGAGTGGAGGCATATGTCGAATTGAATATTTTGGACGGCATTATCCCCGGCGCCGCGTTTGGCAGACTCGGCATTTATAATTCGTTTGGCTATACGGATGCGCGTTACATTTCAGGTGAATTCGACGGGAACTATGTCCCATACGCTCCGAAGTACACCGATCGTTTCGGCATCGATTACAGTATTGCCAACTTTTCAATGAATGCACAATATTCCTATACCGCTTCTTGCTATGGCGACCCAGCGGATACGATGTTTTCTCCGGACGGTTTGATAGGCATCATGCCATCATACTCGATAATTGATTTCTCTGCTTCCTATAAAATCCTAAAGTATGAATTCAGATTTGGAGTAAATAACCTGACGGATGCAAAATATTTCACGATGCGAACGGATGAATATCCCGGTCCAGGCATAATTCCGTCGACAGGCAGGATGATTTACGCCGGATTGTCAGAAGCTTTTTGACAACGAGAACTCAGTCTGCCGATTCCGAACAATAGAAAACTCGTGGTTGCCAGACATCTCAGGAGTTCATCCCCGTTTTTGGCAAAATCCCCTGAAACGGGCGGAATTGACGGTTTTCATCCGATCGGTGAATGGCACATGCCTTGAACCAGAATTCAACGTCAGATAACTTATTTAGACTTAATTCAAATTACGGACGCGAGATGGAAACGGCTAAACAGAAGCTTGAAGATTATCTAAGGCAGGAAGGCCACAGGGTTACTCCTGAACGCTTCGAGGTTCTCGAAGCTGTCATGGCTGCATCAGGACATTTTGACGCCGATGAGCTTTTTCTGAACCTGAAGAAAAATGGAAGCAAAGTCTCGAGAGCAACGGTTTACAACACCCTCGACATTCTTGAGACATGCGATCTTGTTTTCAAGACACGGTTGAAGGATCATGGCTCGCGCTACGAGAAAGCATTTGGACGTGTCCATCACGATCATCTTGTGTGTCTGCAATGCGGTAAGATTATCGAGTTTACAGATGATAACATCGAGCGCAGCCAGGAGGCAATCGCGAGGAAATTCAAATTCAAATTGATCAGCCATTCGCACCAGATTTTCGGACTCTGCCCCGACTGCAAGAAAACCGACTCTTAAAATTGAAGCTCCATTCGACGAAATCACAAACTGAAATCGAAGCGCAACAAAAATTTTGGAAATGAGTTTGCCCCAAGTGAATTTAAAAGAACTCAAAGCTGGTGAGGCTGCACAAATTGTCGGCTTCACAAACCGTGACGATGCGATAAAGAAAATTGAAGCAATGGGACTTCGTAAAGGGAAACGAATTACAGTCCTGAGAAAACTTGGCAGAGGAATACTTATAAAGGCGAGCAACTCAAGAATAGTTATAACTTCCGACGTCGCTAAGAATATCGAGGTAAAATGAAGAAGAGCATCAAAGTCGCATTCGCCGGAAATCCGAATGTGGGCAAGACCTCACTTCTTAATCACGCCGCGAAGACAGATTTGAAAGTCGGTAACTGGTCAGGGGTTACAGTCGAGAAGCGGGAAGGCTTCATGGATTATAAGGGATACGACATTCACTTTGTCGATCTTCCCGGAATATACACGCTTGAACCTATCTCGGAGGATGAATGGGTCGCTTATGACTTCCTAACAAAGGAAAACCCGGATGTTGTAGTCGACGTCGTTGAGACGACGACCGCAGAGAGAGATTTCCTCTTGACGACGGAACTTCTCGAGTTCGGCAGGCCGATGGTGGTTGCGTTAAACATGGTCGATGAAGCTGTGAAGTGCGGTATAGAAATAGACAGCAATCACAGCCAGGAGCTTCTGGACATCCCGGTCATCAAAACAAATGGGAGAACCGGTGAAGGTGTCGGGGAACTGCTGGATGCAATAATCGAATCTGCGGAAGGCAAAGTGATCCCCAAGCCGGTGAAATACAATTTGATGATAGAAGAAGCTCTCACGCGGATCTGCGCCAGAGGCGGATTCGCCCCCAGCAAAGAGAAAGCCAATAATGATGGCGCGATTGATAAACATACGCTCATAAAACTGCTGTCTAAGGGAAATGGAGAAAACAAGGAAAAGGTAGAGTTAGAGAGATTTTACAAGAAAAGTATTCATAGCATCATCAAGGAAGAAAGATACGCCTTCGCAAACGGTTTCTACAACGAAGTCTTCTCCCGAAGGGATCCATCCGGAAAAAAGAAAAAACCGACCGCGAGGGACATAACCGACCAGATCGATAAAGTGGTTCTTCATCCATATTGGGGATTTGCGGTCTTCCTTCTCATTATGTTTCTTCTGTTCAAAGTCTCGTTTGACTTTTCCAATCCGCTCATGAATTGGGCCACCGCTCTCATCAATGATTTTGCTTCGCCGCTAATATCAACTTTGCTTACAAGTGTCGGCGCCGGCAAATGGATTATGAACTTCTTTTCCGAAGCGATCGTCGGCGGCGTAGGCTTCGTCATAACATTTGTTCCTCTTATCGGCACAATCTATTTCCTGCTCGCGCTCCTTGAGATGTCCGGGTACATGCCGAGAATCGCGTTTCTCATGGATAGGTTCATGCACCGGCTCGGACTTCATGGAAGAGGAATGATTCCGCTCCTCCTCGGTTTCGGCTGCAACGTTCCCGCAATTATAGCAACAAGAACTCTGGAAAACAAACGCGACAAGATGTTAGTGATGGCGATGATCCCGTTCATGAGCTGTCCAGCAAGGCTTGTCATATTTTCCTTCTTCGCGGTCTTATTTTTCACTCACCCGGCAATCGTGATATTCTCCCTCTATCTTGTGGGAATCCTGATCGGACTTTTGACAGCCTTCTTTTTGAGAAAGACCGCTTATAAAGGACAGCTCTCGCATTTCGTGATGGAGCTTCCGCCATACAGGATTCCAAGGATACGAACTGTCCTGCGAATTTCATGGGTTCAAGTAAAAAGCTTCATCTATAGAGCGGGAACTCTCATCTTCGCCGCATCGGTTGCAGTTTGGGTTTTGTTGAATACTCCGCCGAACATCAAGAGCCAATCGGACAGCGCCGCCGCATACATCGGGAAAGCGATCACACCAATATTCAAGCCGATCGGCATCAACGATTGGAGAATTTCTACTTCGCTAATCCCAGCCTTTCTTGCAAGAGAGATCGTTCTAAGCTCGATGGGCACAATATATTCCGAAGAGACGCAAAATCTTGCGTCTCAACATCCTCCCTTTCGGTTCTTCCCGGCACTCGGAAAACAAGCGACATCGTTTGCCTCCGCCGTGAAGGAGAGTTTCATGTCGCTTCTCACACCGACAATTCAAACGCTCCAGACCGATGAGGGCAACGAGAATCTGCGAGCAGTGATAAGGTCAAGTTTCACACCGGCATCTGCCCTGTCGTTTATGATATTTCTGCTTCTATACACATCTTGTCTCGCCACGGTTGCCGTGATGGTACGCGAAGGCGGCAAGAAGTTCGGTTTCCTTTTTCTCGGCTACAGTTTTGCGATAGCCTGGGTTGTTGCATTTGTCGTGTATAATATCGGAGCCATGATTTGATAGGCGAAATAGTGTTCATGACTGCGCTCACAGTTTTCGCCGGGGCGATAATCTGGAAGTCGATTATGAAGAAGAGCAGTTCCAAAGGGACACGAAAGAGCTGCTGCGAGTAAATCAAGAGAGCGGAAGCAAGAAGTCAGAGGCAGGACGGGCGAAGGGGACGGCTGCAAATAACGTTTTAGATTTGCAGTGAAACAAAACTTATCCAACAGGGAATCGTCTGTACAGAGAGTAATTGAAACCGCGTAAGAAAATTGCTTTAATACTGAACCAAAGGAGAACCCGATGAAAAAAGCTATTCCAGTCTTTGTGTTGTTTATGTCAGTATTCTTTTCAACGTTGCAATCATCTCACGCGCAAGTACGAATCGGAATTCAAGGGGGTCTTAGCGTGCCGAGTCTCAGCGGCGGGAGCAACGTGGTCAGCGAAGGTTACACATCGCGGCTCGCCCCCAATTTCGGTATCACAGCGGAGTTCGGGATCATAGATAACTTTTCAATCCAGCCTGAAATTAATTTCGACGGGCAGGGTGGACAGCGAAACGGTCTGCAACCCGTAACTTCTTTGCCACCGTCACCGTTGGGTGGGTACTATTACGCGAGCTTCAAGAATGCGTCTGTTCTTAACTACCTCGAAATACCTGTGCTTGCGAAGTACGCTTTTGGCGGGTTCGGCTTGAGGCTTAACGTGAATGCCGGACCTTACGTAGGTTTTCTTCTTAATGCAACTCAGAAGACAAGCGGCACGAGTCCAATTTACCTCGACAAGAACGAAACTCCATCCGGTCAATCTGCATCCTTTGACGCAAGCACCGATGTAATGAGCAGCATCAATAAAGTGAACTACGGCGCTGCTGGCGGAGTCGGCGCCATCATTTCTGTCACGGGCAGGGGAAGTGTCTCCTTAGACGTTCGTGGACTTTACGGTTTTGCAAACATCCAGAAATATTCACAGGATGGAACAAGCCACACGGGCAACTTGATAATTTCTGTCGGCTACTCGTATGAACTCTTAGGCATTTAGGTAGCCGAGTGGAGCCTCGATAATCGGTTCGTCAAGAGGGAGCTTGGGAAACTGTAGATTGCAAATTGCTTCCTTCTTTCCACCGTCGCAGTGAAAAAATATTTCTCGAAGTCATTTCGTCAATCTGTCTTCCGCCACAATCCCCCGAAATTTAAGTCATGCTTTCTTTCGATGACTCCAGAGTGCCCTTCCGGGGAATTTCGTTCTTCCTTTACCCCGTGAGATAATTGTCAAAACCTTTCCAACTCATTCCGAATCTCGGCTTATCTCACGGGGTGAACCCGTGAGATAATTGTCAAAACCTTTCCAACTCATTCCGAATCTCGGCTTATCTCACGGGGTGAACCCGTGGCCGGCGAAGCATCCTTATTCCGTTAGATAAATGCTAAGATGTTCGCTCTCAGTCCAAATCCCAATCCGTCTCAAGGAGCAAATATAGAAGTCCACGGTTTTGTTTTCAACAAAATGGCACAAAAAGCGTGTGCTGCTCTCGTCAGCGAACGGCACGGAGCAATTGCTGAAGCATCGAATGCCAGGAGAAGTCGTCACACCTGTCTATGATCAGAGGAAGTTATTTTGTCCGCGATCCGTTCAACTGCTCTGACAAGTCTCGAGACGAGAACAAGGACGTAGATGACAACAACGAGATAAACGATCGCAGCTATATGCAGCAACACACCAGGAAATAATGACAACATTTTCGGTCCCTTTCTTTTTGTTGGGTATTGCTTAGTGTTTGAATCTTTTCCGTCAAGATCAGCAGACTCACCATGGACGATCTCAAATTCCCTAAGCCATCTCAACCGAATATAGCCGGCCGTTCTTGTAATGTCAACGAGATGAGAACTTTGGTAGTGGCTCAATTTCATTTTTTGTGAAATCGAAAGATATTTATCTCCCGCTGATCACGCCTGACTGCGCGAAACGCTTCGTGTAGGCAGGCTGATTTTCGCTGATATTGTTTCTGCGTTCATCTGCGAAATCCGCGGGAGAAACCAAAATGAGCCACTACCAGAACTTTGAATGCACAAATGAATGTATGTAGTGTTTAATCGAAATACTTAGCATATTAAACCATTAAACAAAGTGGAACACACTTCTTGATATGATAGCATCGTCTTCTTGGAACGCTATGAAATGAAAGCCGCATTACTTACAGCGCCGGGAAAGTTCGAAACCAGAATCGTACCAGATACCTAAAATCGTCAATGAAACGGATGTACTGGTACGGATAAAGACCGTGGGTGTCTGCGGATCAGACATTCATTACTACACGACTGGAAGGATAGGCTCTCAAATTGTCCGGTACCCTTTTATCGTCGGGCATGAGACCGCCGGCACAGTGGAGAGAACCGGTAAAGCAGTGACGCGAGTGAAGCAGGGGCAGCGGGTCGCAATCGATCCGGCTGTATCGTGCGGCAACTGCGATCAGTGCAGGGCAGCGCGGGAAAACACCTGCCGTGAACTTCGCTTCCTTGGTGCTCCCGGCCAATTGGAAGGGTCCATGTGTGAATATGTCGTGCTTCCTGAGAAGAATTGTTTCCCCATGGCTGACAGCATGACGTTTGAGCAAGGGGCTCTGTCGGAACCTTTAGCCATAGCTGTTTATGCTGTAGAGCGATCGGCTTCTCCCGCCGGTGCCGACATTGCCATTCTCGGAGTCGGCCCAATTGGGATGTCCGTTTTTTACGTCCTGCATACAAAGAACATCGGCAAAGTCTATGTTACGGACAAAATCAAGGAGCGCCTGGCGTTTGCAGGAAAACTAAACCCCGCATGGTCGGGAAATCCGGACCGCGCAAATATTGTGAAAGAAATTTCCGGTGCAGAGCCGCTGCTGTTGGATGTCGTTTATGAATGCAGCGGTGACCCGCGGGCGATCATCCAGGCTGTGGAGCTGTTGAAACCGGGGGGCAATCTTGTAATCGCAGGTATTCCCGAGGTGGATGAAGTCTCTCTTCCAATACATGAGCTGCGTCGAAAGGAAATTACAATCATAAACGTGCGCAGGCAGAATCACTGTACGCAAAAAGCAATTGACCTCCTCGCGCTCCGTCGAATAGACATGGACTCCATGGTTACTCACCGTTTCCCACTGGAGGAGGCTCAAAAGGCTTTTGATCTGGCAGCAAACTATCGAGACGGCGTCATGAAAGCGACGATTCTCATCGACTGAGCACGGTTCACCAGAATGAAACTCATCCGTGGAATAAAGGACGGCGACCTCGTGGTCGGGCTGGATTGCAGCACCACAAGTACAAAAGCAATTGCCTTCGATAGAACAGGAAGAATAGCGGCGCATGCAAGCGAAGCTATTTCTCTCCACTCACCTCAGCCAAATTATTATGAGCAGGATGCGGAGGATTGGTGGCGTTCCGCTCGAACCGCTTTGAAGAAAATAACGAGCGAAGTCGATCCCGAAAGAATTGCGGCTCTGGCAGTTTCAAACCAACGAGAGACGTTCGTCACGCTGGATCAAGACGGAAAATCTCTTAGGCCTGCGATCATATGGCTCGACGAGCGATGCAAGGATGAAGTTGAGCCATTCGCCCAAAAAATCGGGAAGAATAGGATTCATAAGATTACGGGCAAGCCTGCGGATTATGCGCCGGTAGTCTATCGCCTCGCCTGGATGAAGAGGCATGAACCCGATGTGTTTAGGAAAATTGGAAAGATCTGCGACGTGCATACCTATCTTGTCTGGAAACTGACAGGTTCGTTCAAAACGAGCTGGGCAAGCGCAGACCCGCTTGGACTATTCGATTTGAAAAACAAGACTTGGTCCCCTGTAGTTTTCAAGGCGCTGGAATTAAGAGAGAATCAATTGCCCGAAACACATTGTCCGGGTACTATCCTGGGAAGAATCTCTGAGCACGCATCAAAGACGACAGGCCTGAGCGCAAATACACTAATTGTCGCCGGCGGTGGAGATGGACAGGCTGCCGGATTGGGTTCGAATGTGCTGACATCGCACCGTGCTTATCTTAACTTGGGCACTGCGGTTGTGGCAGGCATCTACGGAACTAAATACAAGACAGACAAAGCCTTCCGTACGATGAGCAGTTGTTCCGACAGCGGGTATTATTACGAATGCAGTCTGAGGGCAGGAACCTTTGCAATTGACTGGCTGATCAGAAAAGTGTTGAATATCGATCCGGCAAGAGAGCCTGACATTTATAAGGAACTCGAGCGGGACGCCGAAAGAATTCCAGTCGGAAGTGACGGGCTGTTCCACCTCCCGTATTTGTGCGGCGCGATGAATCCTTATTGGGATATAAACGCCAGAGGAGCGTTTGTCGGCCTGTCATCTTCTCATACTCGCGGACATCTCTATCGGTCCATCCTTGAAGGGATCGCATTCGAACAACTGTTTGAAGTACGCTCGGTTGAACGCGTTATCGGGACAAGGTTAAATGAATTCGTTACAATAGGCGGCGGTGCCGCGAATCGACTCTGGTGTTCCATATTAGCAGACGTAACCGGGAAAAATATTTGTATCCCTGAAACCACAGAAGCATCCGCGTTGGGTGCCGCAATCGCCGCGGCAGTAGGTGCAGGCTGGTTCAAATCATTCAAGGAAGCTGCAGTACGAATGACTGGCACAAGAAAAGAAATAATACCTGACAAACAAAATCATAAGATGTATTCCCGGCTGTTTGCGGACTACAAGAGAATATACCCGGCATTAAAAAAAGCTGGATTCAATCGCTGACGATCTAATATTCTGTGGAGCGCCATCGCCTCCGACAATCTGGGTACCATGAAGTTGATAGTGACGGATAGAAGCTGTCGCTGAATGCTCCTATCCATACAGGCTCATCTTAGATCATCATCACGTTTTGAATTTCGTTTGAGGCCAACCCTTCTCAAAATCAAGATTCGGGAGTTTGTCTTAAAGTCTCTTGAAGAAGGAGCCGCCGATTTTATGAGACGACCTTTCGCATCCGTAGCGGATAATCTGGTAATCCAGCCCACATTTTATGCGAACCTTTGGAAACTCTTAATTTGAAACAATGGTTATTATATCGTTGGCATTCAAAGGAGTATTGTACTACTATCTCAGCCGGGTGCGTTTTTCATTGAAATTTCTCGATCTTGTTAGGACCAGGCACATATTGATAGCCGTGTGGGCGCTTAGTTCCACGCCTTCGTTCGGTCAAGTAAAATGGTGGGGAATTTACGATTTTCAAATACTGAAAGGCGGTACGGATAGCAGCCCGGCTCTGAATTCCCTTCCTAACGATAACCTCCAGCTCAACATTCATCAATTCCAGCTTTTCTTGGAAGCGGATATCGATGATAATATCACATTTACCACAAGTCTTGCAAACAGCCCGCAGGATTCACCAAACTTCAAAGGAGTCTACTTCCAGCTTGCTTATGCGACTTTCTCCAATCTCATCGGCGATGGGCTTTCCATTTCAGTGGGAAAAATCGTGACACCGTTCGGGTTGTTCGCAAAACGCCAGCTTGCGACCGACAATCCGTTTATAGGGTACCCTCTCTTCTTTACTTATCCACAGAACCTTTCGCCGCAAACCGGTTATCTTGATCCGAGCGAAGTCGCGAGCGCTCAATACGGCGGACGTTTAACCACGATATACACTGGAGCATATTACGTTGGAGCCGAAGCGTCAGGTTCGATCATAGACAGCTTCCTGCAATATGATGTTGCCCTGACGAACGCTCCGCTTTCTTCCACCTCGAGCGATTACAATGTAAATGATAATCCGTCGGTTCAAGGAAGAATCTCGCTGCATCCGGCAATATGGGGAACTTTTGGCCTATCGTATTCATCAGGCCCATTCATGACTCCGACTTCCGTGAATCAATCCCTCTCTCTTGATCGATACACCCAAATGACATTCGGGGCCGACGCTGAACTTTCATGTTTATATTATGAGCTGGATGCAGAATATATTTTCAACCGTTTCAAGTCGCCGTACACTACTTCAAATATCAACTACCAATATGTCAGCGGATTACCCCCGGGAGCCTGGCTGAATCTCGACAGCCGTGAACTTCTTCTTGATATGAGAATCGATGCGCCCTTTATCCCAGGACTTTTCTTATCACTGCGCTACAATCCCCTTTGGTTCAGCACCATCACCGACCCGTATCTTTATTCAGCCACTTATGGCAAGAGCATAACTTGGGACAACAACGTAGCCAGTTACGCTGTTGGACTGGGATACAAGCCCGCGCATTCCGTGCTTATCAAATTAGACTACCAGATGACCAATATTTCCGTAAGTCCAGAGCCAAAGTTGGACGTTTTCGGGCTCGCGGTGGTAGTTTCTTTTTAAGAATCCACATGACGAAGAATCAAAATTTCTGCGTTATTGCTTTCTTGTTGATCGCGTTCATCCTGATGTGCAACATCGAAACTGGGCAGGGTAAGAACGAATCCACTCAAGCACAAACCGGCACAATTCAAGGAACGATCGAGCTGCACAATGCGACGCAGCTCATCCGCAGTGAACCTGGAGCGAGATATGGAAGTTCGATGACGAGTATGCCGGGGATGGGGAGACGTACTAATGAAGATGAAAACGTGGTGATCTACTTGGAAGGAAAGGGACTTCACCCGGATGATAATCCTGAGCCGCAGGCAGAGACCATGAATCAAAGAAACGCCACGTTCATTCCGCATGTCCTCCCGATTTTGAAAGGCACGGTCGTCAATTTCGTCAATCGGGACAACACCTATCATGATGTGTTCTCACTATCGCCGACTAAGAGATTCAATATCGGCAGACGGCCCACGGGCGAGATTGTCCCGGTTAAATTCGACAAGACAGGGATTGCGGAAATTTTTTGCGACATTCATTCTTACATGTCGGCTTTCATCATAGTCCTGAATAATTCGTTTTATACCAAACCCGACGAACACGGTTTCTTCAGTATGGAAAATATTCCTCCGGGGACGTATACAATGAAAGTGTGGCATGAAAGGCTTCATTCTGAAGATGAGAAAATAACGGTCACCGCTGGAAACACGACAACGGTCCACCCGGTACTGGAATAGCAGCAAAATGAACTTAATTCGCAACCTTTTTACCCCTTCTCTTCGAAAGCGCCTCCTTGTTCTAACCTCTGCACTCGTGGTGTTGATCAGCGGCTCGGTGCTCCTCGTCGTTCGGGAAGAAGTTCATGCACTCACCAACTCGAAGATTCAGCAAGACTTCACGAACACGTTTCAGACCTTCAAGAGATTCCTTTCTCTCCGCAACCAACGGCTCGTGGAATCTTGCAAGTTGATTTCGGAGCTTCCGGTTTTGAAGGCGCAGCTTTCCACAAAGGATCCGGCTACCATTAAAGATTATGTACTCTACCGGCAGGAAAGCCCCGCGAAATTAGTTCATGTCGATCTATTCACAATTACCGACGAAAAGGGACAGGTTCTTTTTCGTCTCGATCATCCGGAAAAATACGGTGATACTCTCACCTTACAGTCATCGGTCCAGCGAGCTCTGGCTGGAAAGGACCCTTCCACAGACGATATTTCAATTTGGGTGATCGATGACAGACTATATCAGGCAGTTACAGTCCCGATATTCCAGGACTTTCTGATAGGAACTCTCACTCTCGGCAACCTCATCACTCGGGATGAAGCGCTTTCGCTCAAGCACGACACTCAAAGCGACATTTCATTCATACTCATCAATCGTGTTGAGGCTTCGACCCTATCCGATATAGCCCAGCTCGATCTCTTGCGTTCCTATTTGGTGAACAAGAAATTGGTCGATTCCGTATTGAATGCCGGCAAAACTTTTCAGCAAGAAGCAAAATTAAATGGCGAGAATTTTTTATGCGCATACTCGCATGCTTCAAGCGGGAACGATGCGGTCTATGTGACATCCGTATCTGTCGATCATGCA
This sequence comes from uncultured Bacteroidota bacterium, assembly GCA_963768145.1. GTDB lineage: Bacteria > Bacteroidota > Ignavibacteria > Kryptoniales > JAKASW01 > JAKASW01. Next base: position 86,898 of record CAVYHK010000012.1, read on the forward strand.
CTTGCCACATTCCAGACAATTGAGAATGTGATCCTTGCCGTCGGCGTTATCGCGCTCATTGTGGCAATTGTCGGCGCGTTTCTGATAGCGCAGGGAATCGCGTCTCCGGTGAGAAAACTGGTTAGCGGTACGGAGCAGATAAGAAAAGGGAATTACGATTTTCACCTGGAAGTCAAATCGAGGGATGAAATCGGAAAACTGGCTCAATCTTTCAATGAAATGGTGCTGGGCCTGAAGGAGCGGTTTCTGATGTCAAAGTTCATTTCGTCGTCCACTGTCAGGATGATCCGGCAGGACGGTGCGAAGATTCAGCTCGGCGGCGAGCGGAAAAATGTCACGGTTCTTTTTTCCGATATTCGCGGATTTACCGCGTTGTCCGAGCGGGTCGAGCCGGAAGTCGTAATCGAGTTGCTGAATACTTATCTCAGCAGGCAGGCGCAAATAGTCACGAAGTATAACGGTGTCATTGACAAATATGTGGGGGATGAGTTGATCGCGATTTTCGAAGGTGAAAAAATGGTTGATGAGGTTGTACTTTGCGCTGCCGACATCCAGAAAGATATAAGCAGCATAGACACAAAATACCAGGAAGAAATTCGGGTGGGTATCGGGATAAATACGGGAATGGCAATCGTCGGAAACGTCGGAAGTGAAGACAGAATGGATCATACAGTGTTGGGGAACAATATGAATCTGGGAGCCCGGCTATGTTCGATTGCACAGCCGGGACAAATAATTATTTCGGAATCCTCATGGAGATTGATGACGACAAAAGAAGTGCGGACCAGGCCGCTGGAGGCGATTACTGTAAAGGGGTTAAGCAGGCCCATACAGACTTATGAAGTGGATTATTGAAACCCGATTCATCATGGCATTCAACAAAAACACCACATGGGTGATTTGGGTTGAACAGATATACGCGAACAAAAAGATTTCATAGGAACCTCTGTTTTCTATGTCACTCGTGTGCCATTTTTGTGACTATCCTGCACCACCTGGGCTCCATTTCTTCGCATGATCATTCGGAGTAAGAGGGCTTCCTACCCGTTCGAATAGCCATTTTGGGGATTCTCTGTCGATGGTGATGCTGCTCGTCTTCCTTTGTGAAGCAAGACAAGATTCGCTCCCAGTTTAGCCAAATGAATTCTCCCACCGTCCGGTCAGGAAAAACTTGACTTTATTAGCCTTGTAACCTAAATTTCCAGCGTACAGGGTAAAGTCAGTGTGGAGGCTATCCACAAAGAGGGACGGCTTAAGAAACTCAAATTAAAAGCCTAAGGTGGGAGGTGTGCGATGAAAACCTTTTTGACAATCCTTTTTATGGGACTCTTTGTTGAGATAGGAATAGCTCAGCAATTCAGTCTCGACGCTTACGAACAATTTCTTGCGTCTCATAAAGACATGACGAGCGGTCAACTCCTCTCACTTTATTCTGCAGGACTTTTCAAATCACAGGCACAAACAAATTACAGCAGTGCGGAATATTTTGACAGCATTGATGTAAAGTACAGCCTGACCGCCGATGAGAAATCGCTTCTGACGAAGAACGGTTTCGTCGTCACCGAGCGAATGGACAGTGCGAATTTCAGTAATTCGTTCGGCGATGCTTTTCTCGATGTTTATGGCAAAGACCTGCCGGTGTTCGTATCCACCGATGCGATTCTGCATTCCATCCACATGTCTTACGACGCAATCCTGATGAACGTGGAACAACAGATCTTGATAGGAGATCTTAAGACGCTGCTCGCCAATCTCCACAACCAGCTTCCTGCGCTGGTCGCAAAATACTCGGCTGATACGGCGATGAAGGTGATGCTAAACGATGTAGACGTTTACCTTACGGTTCCACAAGTCATTCTCGGCAGCGCCACAGGCCCGACATACAGTGGAAACGCAGGGGTTGTTGATGCGCTTCTCAATTTAATAGCGGCAGAGCAACCTGCCGATTATCCGATTTTTTCCTCCACACCAAGGACAATCGATTTCAGCCAGTTCACTCCTCGCGGACATTATACACTGACTCCGGCGTTGACGCAATACTTCAAGGCAATGATGTGGCTCGGGAGAATCGAAATATATTTGATAGCTCCAGTTTCAGCACCTCCGCCTCCGCCCCAAACGGACGCTGACATTCAGCGACAGACAATTGATGCCGTCCTGATCAAGGAGCTTGCGGACACGAGCAATGCATTTCCTTTGCTTAATCAGATCGACAGCATCATAAAATTCTTCGTCGGTGAGCAGGACAATGTAACTTTGCCGAACATCTCATCCATTTCTCAAGAAATCAATCTCCAAGATGCGCATGAATTGTTAGATACTCTTCGATGGAGAGAGTTCCAGGATACACTCGCAGCCAAGCCTTTCGCTTTTCAGAGAATTCTATCGCAGATTCTCATGTCTGATCCTATGACCCCCGAAAGGATCAAGACAGCGTCCTCGTTCCTTCTTTTGGGACAGCGCTTCGTAATCGATTCTTATGTGATGGGGAATGTTGTCTACGATAAAATTGTAATTAATGGTGTGCCGATTAAGAGAATGCTTCCGTCTTCGCTCGACGTTCTGTTCGCCGAGGGAAATAATGGTGCTGCGCAGCTTCTCCAGCCGGATTTGGATTATTACCAGTATTCATCTGATCTTGCAGCGCTGCGTTATCTCATAGATTCGTACGGCCAGGACTTCTGGCAAGAGTCGATGTATAACTCATGGTCGAATACTATTCGGTCTCTCAATCCTCCAGCAAATAGGGACACGCTTCCTACTTTCATGCAAACCGCAGCATGGTGGCAGGAGAAAATGAACACGCAGCTTGCTTCATGGGCACAGCTCAGGCACGATAATCTTCTTTACGCCAAACAATCATACTCGGGAGGAATACCCGTTTGTTCGTTTCCTGAGAGTTACGTGGAGCCAATGCCAGAGTTCTACGATGCTGTGGAGTCCTATGCTTCCATTGCAGAACAACAATTTCAGCAGTCTCCGCTTCAAGACATTGCCGTGGCCAATTATTTCATGAATCTGAAGGCAATCGCCGATACACTCGGAAACATTTCACGAGAGGAGCTTTCTGGTACGCCGCTTAAAGAATCCGAAAAGACATTTTTGAAAAGCATGATGTTCCTTCCATCAATGATTGAGTGCGGAGGATCTACCTATGATGGTTGGTATCCACAATTGTTCTACGACTGGTTCCGCGGAGCTAACCGTAACTCTCCGACTGAGAAGAACTTTGTTGTAGCCGATGTGCATACCGCACCGACCGATTCGTTAGGCAATCCTGTGGGGTGGGTGTTCCATGTTGGAACGGGCCCCATAAATATGGCAGTGGTCGTGGCAGCACTTCCCGGCGGAGTCTCGACCGCCTTTGTCGGACCTGTGATGAGTTATTATGAGCATCTCAGTGTAAATTTCAAGCGGCTCACCGATGAAGAATGGCAGACTTTGTACAACGTTTCTCCATCGCTTAGACCATCAGGGGTGAACATTTACCTGGCGGACACGACCGGCTCAGCCCGCACTGCAGGGCTTTCCTTGTTGACCGGCATCAAAGCCCAACCTTCACAAAACCCGCTGCCTGCTACTTTGACTCTTGCTCAGAATTTCCCGAATCCGTTCAATCCATCGACCATCATAGCTTTCTCTGTGCCACAGTCGCTGTCGCACTCGCGCGTGGAGGTGGCCATCTACAACGAACTCGGACAGCTGGTAAAAAAGATATTCTCCGACGATCTTCCTGCTGGAATTTATACCGCCCGCTGGGATGGAACCGATTCGCGTGGTGTCGCAGTAGCAAGCGGAGTTTATTTCTGCAGAGTCACCGCAGGCGGCATGCTCGCAACGAGGAAGATGGTTTTGGTGAAATAACGATTTCTGGAACAGCAGAATAGTGGAATAATGGAATGATGAAATATTGTCCCAGAGCGACGCGTTCGGCGGAATGATGAACTAAGAACCTTATGAAGGTTAGACTTAGCCCATGAAATTGAACTGCCATCCAGTTTCAAACGGAAGATGACTTATGAAACACGTCAAGTATTTCTTGGCTGTCTTTGTCCTTGCGGCTTTGGCTCCATTTCGAGCTGCCATTCCTCAGCCTATTGCAGATACTTCTTCGTATTTCCCATTACGTATCGGGTACCAATGGACCTATTCTTTTCAACCTTATACCTTAACGCAAGGAATAACCGACACTGCGACAGTACACGGACATCTTTTCTACGGTTGGTCCCTTCTTGGTTATCCTCCTTCGTCATGGTTTAGAACCTCAAATGACAGCGTGTTCGTAATGTGGGGCCTCAGCGACTCCATTGAGGGTTTGCTGTACAATTTCAACACTAATGTCGGCGACACGGTGGAACTGCCGCTTGGGTCTTTTGATTGCACTTTCGGTAACTTGATAATCCTTGCCGGCAAAGAAGATACGGTCTCTACACCTTCGGGCACTTACGTTCATTGTTATCATTTCAAACACGTGCCATTTTGCGATGATGCAGGATGGTATGATTCGTGGCTTGCAAAGGGCATCGGAATTGTAAAATACACGGAGGACAAGATTTGGGGCTCGCCAACCTACACCCTGGATTCGTTCCGATTAGTCGCACCGGAGAGAGACTTCCTGGAATATTATCCCTTGCAGACCGGAGACTACTGGCAATATGAAACTATCTCGTATGATTGCAGCATGGGAGGACAACCGTGCGTACCAGATACTTCTATTGGCTCAGTCGAAGCAGTTGGCGATACACTCCTTCCGAATGGATTTCACTATGAGACCATGGTGTACAATTCCGATAATATTTACGAAAGAATAGATTCTTTAACTGGATGTGTTTTTCGATACGATTCCAGCTCACCCAATAAGGAGCGTCAAGTCGATAGCTTGTTTGCAGCGCTCGGCGATACTTTTCTCACCATTGAAAAAAATCCGTATTCATTGCTGGGCTCATTCAAGGCATCCTATGCGTCCGTTATGAGTGATACAATTCTGGGAGCACCGACGCGGACCAAATCTTTCCGCGAGTTCCCACCAGTTATTGATGCAGAAGGCGAATTTGACTACACCCTCAGCAGCGGATTCGGACTTTGTTCATTCGACGATTCCTGGTTTGGTGGCTGTAGCGATACCTATTTGGTCTATGCCAAGATTAACGGAAAAGAATATGGCACAAAGATTCTGGTCGGTGTGAAAAACCCGCCCGTTGTTCCAGCCGTTTTCGCGTTGTTCCAGAATTATCCTAATCCATTTAATCCGAGCACAACAATCAATTATCAATTACCAATAATCAGCCATGTGACACTGGAGATTTACAATGTACTGGGCGAGAAAGTGGTATATTGGGATTATGGAATGATGGATGCTGGCAGGCATAACCAAGTTGTGAATATGACTCGGTTTCCAAGCGGGGTGTATTTCTACCGATTAAGTACTCATGGGAATGACGGAAAAGATTTTGTCTCAACAAAGAAAATGATTTTGCTGAAGTAATTGAACGATCAGGCGAGGTTGCGCCATCTTCCCGAGTCAAAGAGTCGGAATTGCCGACCGAAGCCGCACGCCACAATCTTCGCAGAACTTCTCCGTTTTGACGTCAATCTCTTCCACTCCTGTTGACGAGTGCATCACACACAGGTAATTGCTGCAATGAATCAAACCGAAGGTATGGCCGAGCTCGTGAATTGCTTCCTTGAGCAGTCGGGTTTCCAGCAAGTCGTCATCGGCCTGCAGGCCATAAAGTTCGTCGCGAAGTCGATGCGATGATACGACCGCGGCTCTTCCTGCGAGTTGTGCCTCGCCGAAGACATAAGTAAGAACCGGCACGAACAGATCTCCTTCCGTAACGCCGAGGACCTTGGTGGTCAAGTCGGCTCCCGACAAGATTGCCCGAATGTGGCTGTTCGAAAATTCAGAGGGCTGTTCAAGGAGAGCAGACAGAATAGAAGTAGAGTTGTACTGGTTGCGTGAAAGATTGAACGAAAACGAACCGTCTAACGGTGGCTGGATTACTTCGACTTGTTGAGCGAAAACTTGTTCGATCCGTGCCGAAAGAGATGGCAACAAGGAACTGTCCGTCGGGGCGATTGGAACAAGAAGTATCATGTCAAGTTGCAAGCTCCAAGTTCCTCCGAAAGGAGTCCTTCGGACAAGTAAATTCCAAATTCCAAAGGAAAAGGAATAGATGCCGTAATAGAGTTTTGAGTTTAGTCATTGGAGCTTGTTTGGATCTTGATTTTGGAGCTTGGAATTTATGCGGCTATGCCGCATCAAGGCTTCTTTAGACCGTATTTCGAAATCTTGCTGTAGAGTGTAACCCGGTCGATCCCGAGCGCTTCCGCGGTCCGTGTAATGTTCCATCCGTGCTTGTCGAGCATTTTCGCGACATGAATCTTTTCCATGCTTGAAAGTAGATCACCACCTGCACCGTTTTCTTCCTGATCTTCGGAAAGCTGGAACGGCAGGTCTGACGCTTTAACGGCCGGTGGCTTGGCGAGCACCATGGCTCTTTCAATTACATTCTCAAGCTCACGGACATTGCCTGGCCACCTGTTGCGAATCAAAACGTCCATAGCCTCCGGATCAACCTCAAGCAAAGGTTTATTCATCGAGACCGCATATTTTTTCATAAAATGGTTCACGAGCGGCGGAATATCGACCCGTCTTTCCCTGAGCGGCGGAATAAAAATCGTGAACACATTTAATCGGTAATACAAATCCTCTCTGAAACCGCCTTCCGCAATCGCCGCTTCCAGATCGCGATTAGTCGCGCATACCACTCTGAAGTCACTTGAAATCAAATCGTTTCCACCGACACGCGTGAATTGCTTCGTCTCCAGAACTCTGAGGAGCTGAACTTGCATTTTTTGACTTATTGATCCGATCTCATCAAGAAAAATTGTACCGCCGTCTGCCATTTCAAATTTCCCTTTACGACGGTATTGCGCGCCGGTAAATGCCCCTTTCTCATGGCCGAAAAGCTCGCTTTCCAACAGCGTTTCAGGGACTGCTCCGCAATTAACCGTAATGATGGGAAAAAATTTTCTGTCGCTATTTGCATGGATAGTCCGCGCGATAAGCTCTTTGCCTGTTCCGCTTTCACCACGAATCATAACGGTCGTATCCGTCTGTGCCACTGTCTTCGCAAGGTCGATCACCTTCTTCATTTGCGGGCTTTCTCCGACAATTTCATCGGCTCCGGAAAGTTCCGACATATGCTGGCGCAGCCGCCAGTTCTCATCCGACAACTTTTTTGTCCTGAGCGCGTTCTGAACAAGGTGCGACAAATGATCCGGATCGACAGGCTTTGTTACATAATCGAAGGCTCCTTCTTTTAAAGCCTGCACGGCGCTGTCGACGGACGCGAAAGCAGTGAGCATGATGATTGCCGCCGTCTTGTCGATTTCTCTCAATCTTTTTTGTAATTCGAGTCCGTCCATCCCGGGCATCTTTATGTCGAGAAGTATGACGTCCCACGGGCCTTCGTTCATGAGATTCAGTGCCTTGTTGGCATTCTCAGCGGCGCCGACCCTGTAGCCGTCTTCTTTGAACCACTTACTCAACGAGTCTCTCACGGAAAGTTCATCATCGACGACAAGAATGCTCGATTGCTGCGACTTATTATTGTTTGCCATGCTCATGTTTCAACTCTTCCCTTCCCGAACGGATCCTTCGGGTTGTGTATTTGAAAATTTCCCCCCTCCGGAATTTCTGAGCTGATAGGCAGCGTGATGGTGAATGTCGTCCCCACATTCACCTTAGACTCTACATCAATCCTGCCATTATGACTCTCAACAATTCCGTGCACTACTGCGAGACCAAGACCTGTACCTTTGCCGTCCTTCTTCGTCGTAAAGAACGGCTCAAAGATGTGGTCAAGATCTTCTTTACCGATCCCGACACCGGTATCTTCGACCCTAATCTGCACAGCATTCAGGCTCTCAACTTTCTTCAATTCTATTTTCAAATTACCACCCTCCGGCATCGCTTCGATGGCATTTATCTCAAGAGCTATAAGAGCTTGCTCGATTTGTTGAGGATCACAATTGATATCGATGGGTACGTCGGGCGATTTCACTTCGCACTTGACATTGTTCACCGCCAAGTGATTCGCGATGAGTTTGACACTCTGCTCGATGATCGGAGCGAGATTCTCGGGATGGAATTCGCCGACTTTCTGTCTCGAAAAAAGGAGCAGGTTGGTCACGATGTTTCCGCATCTGGTAGTTTCGTCGGCGATCATGCTGAGCTCATCGTCAATCTCCTTGAGATTTTCCGGAGAGAAATCTTGTTTTGATATTTTTTTCCTTAGAAGCTTGGCATAAGCGAGCACCCCCGCAAGCGGGTTGTTCAGCTCATGGGCAACGCTCGCGGAAAGTTTTCCTAGCGATGCCATCTTTTCCATCTGTACCATGTTCGACAGAGCCCGGCGCAGGTCCTCAGTCTTTTGCTCGACCTTTTCTTCGAGGGTTTGTCCCCACTTAGTAAGCTCGTCCCGCGCCCTGGCAAGCTCCTCCGTCATTTTGTTGAATGAGGCCGCGAGATCACCAATCTCATCCTGAGAGCGAAGAGGTATTCTATAAGCAAGATTGCCTTTCATCACCTCGTGTGTTCCACTTGTCAGCTTCCGCACAGGAATATTTACCATAATCCAGATGAATATCCCCGCAAACACGGTGACTCCGATTACCATTAATCCTGACGCTAAGTAAGTCGCACCACGTAACTGAGACAGATTCGCATCCATCTCCTTCAGCGGCAGCATAACATCCAGAACGCCCAGAACAGTTTGAGATGCAGAGTGCTCATGGCAGTCCGCGTTGTAGCAGCTTGGCTCGTTCCTAATCGGAGTGATCACTCCGAGAACCCGATACCCTTTTTGCGCATAGAATATTCTCGTGAGGCCGCTCGATGTGTCTGAGGGCAGTGGTTTTCCCGATTGGTGACAGACATTGCAAGCCTCCGCACTTGTGTTTACAAGTTTTCCCGCTTCTCCGCCTACGGTCGAAAATGTGATCTCACCCTTCTTGTTGTAAATGCGAATTGCCTCGATGCCAGACTCCGAGCCGAGAGTGTTTATTGTCTGGTAAATATCTTCACGCCTATTCTGCAGCATGCTGTAGTGAGTGGATCTTTCTATCAGGTCGCTCGTTCGCAAAGCCCAATCTTTTGTAATGCTCAAATATTTTTCCGAATGCCAGTTGAGCATCAGGGTCGTGAAGATCGCCGTCGAAACGAGCATCACGAGAAGGACTATCACAAAAAGCCTAAAGGCTAAGAATCTTGTAATCCGCTTCATTTCCCTCACAAAGGGTCAACAATCCTTATGCCGAGAAAACCCCGGGAAAAAGATGAAATTCTTTGAAAATTAATGAGAAAAGCGATAGAAAAGTAGCATCGTGGATTGGAAAGGCTCTTGAGCATCGGAATTGGCAATCATCGTGGCATAATTCCACTATCTGGCAAGGTTAAGGCAGGCTCTAATGCACGAACTTTTCTTCGAGGTACAGCTTTCGACAGCCGTGTGAGATTACACGTCCAGTGACAACAGCCTCTTCAAAAGAGAAATATATCTTTGGGGACCGAGAATATCTTTAAGGTCTTTCGGGCTGATTCCGCCGTCATTCATTGTCACTCCTACCTGGATAGCCTTTTGCCCGAGGTCGGAAACAATTGTTCGCTCCAACTCAAGGAATTGATTGTCGTAGAATGTTTTCGCAGCGATCTCATCGCAAAAAACCGGCACAAGAGATTCCTGCTCGACGCCAGTAACTTCACACATCCAGCCTGATTCATACGAATCCGAATTCATCAGTGCCGGAGACACTCTTAGCTGAAAATTGATCTTCGATACTCTGCCATCCAAAGGAGAACGTACCACTATTGTACCATCCTGGAGAATAATCCAGGCCAGAGGTGCATTCCGTCTGCAGAACGTGCCGACCTGAGGAAGAATTATGCTCATCGGATCATGAAAAAGCAGACCGGCATATTTGTCCAGTCCGATACGATAGCGCGTCTCTTCGACCTTTTTCGCCCACAGGTGGTTCTTAGTATAAAACCGTCCCGCCGGCGGCGTGTCCGTAGCTGACGCAGAAAGAAGCTGCCTTACTAAACCAGATAGAGGTTCCGTATTTGCGAGAGAGTCTCCTGAGTGTCTTTCCTTCCCAGAAGAAGTTCTCGACGGAGTCGAAGTCTGAAAGCTTCGGCGGGATTCCTGCCGGATCACCTGGTCGAACGGACACTCCTCACACTCGAAGTCACGATCACAGAGTTTATAGGAAACGAGTCCGGCATCGACCCAAACGCAATTTGAAACGCCTTCGGGAATTATGCGATTCACCGACTTGCCATTCTCTTCAGATAATCTTTCGGGCATGACATACCTTCCTTTTCTAGTTTTCTTTCTCTGCGAAAACGGGACTGCTCTCCAAGGGAGCGTCGAGTATCACAACTTCGTAACTTTCGGCATGAAGAGCCGTCTTCCTTTGCTTCGGAAACACCGCCAGGTTCTTTGCAGCCCACGCGAATGCTCCAAACCCGATGGCAACTATCATCAACGTGATTGAAATCTCCATCCAGCTTGGAAAATAATTTGCGCCATAATGCCTCTCGAGCGCAGTTATGCTGACATCCATCCTGTTCAAAACAAATCCCGTCACGATAAGGATCGCACTGTTGAACAAACCCCGTCTGCTTGTCCTGATTCGAGGAATAACCAGAAGAACCATCGGGAGTAACACACCGACGATTATTTCAGCCCAATAAAGTATTCCTTCAAGGTTAAGAGTAAACAGGTACGGGACGAGTTTGTAATTCGCGACATCTTCCATTTTTAAAACAAGATAGACCGCCAGGGCTACAGCTGACACTTTCCCAAGGCGCGACAAGACCGGTAGCTCGATCTCACAATGAAACGCGCGCGAGCTCAGAAAAGATTCTATAGTAACCATGGCAGGACCAACTGCAATAGCCGTCAGAAAGAAAAGAAACGGAAGATTTCCGGAATACCAAAGCGGATAAGTCTTCTCGGGAGTGATCAGGTAAAGCGAACCCAGGGACGACTGATGAAGTGTGGAGAGCATGACACCTAAAATGACAAGCGGGACGATCATGGTATGGACCGCTCTTTGAGCTTTTTCCAATTTGAATCTTTCAAATACGATAGGGCTGAATTCCAAAGCGAGAACCATCGTGTAAAGCATAACACACCATGCCACCTCAAACATGACCGAGTGCGGGTTCCACATTACAAGCGGATGCCAGATGTTCCATGGCCGTCCAAGATCGAAGAGGAGCGCGAACACCACGAGGACATATCCGAGAAATGCAGTCAACACGGCAGGTTTAATCAAAACCTTGTAATCGTCGAGGTGGAACACGTACACCGCCGCGGCGACGACGAACCCACCCGCGGCAAGTCCAACTCCGCAAAGGACGTCAAATCCGATCCACAATCCCCAGGGAAAATTATCGCTCAAATTCGTCGCTGCACCGAGTCCAAATGCAAATCTGACCACCGTGGAGTACATGCCGGCGACCATCAGAACCAGGAAAACTGATTTCCAAAATGTGATATGCCTGAACCAGTTTACAACTCTTGATTTTGCATTCGCGAATGCATAAAGGGATTTCTCGGCGCCCATTTTGTCTGCCAGCGGCGTTCTACTAGTCATCTCCATCGCTGCCATCTGATCCCTCACGTTTCAACTTTGCCTCATATTCAGCGACTTGTTTTTTTCGATTAGTCAGCCACCAGAAGCCTGTAAGGAGAGTGGTTCCCCACACAAAGTAGTCGGGTATCTTGGACATGATGTTCCATGTATATTGCGGGAGCGCGGTCTTCGGAAGGTCGGTTTTGAATCCCAATTTCGCGAAATCGACCCCAGCGAGATAAATCGTCGAGGTACCGCCAACTTCAGTTTCACCGAATATGTGCTGGACATAGTTCGCCGGATTCTCCTTAACTTTCTTCTTCGCAACTTCAAGCAAATCATCTCTATAACCGAATACGCGTGCCTGTGCCGGACATGCTTCCACACATGCCGGCTGCTTGCCGGCCTCAACTCTCTCGTAGCACATGTTGCACTTCATCACCTTCGGATTCGGCTTGTTCCATTGGTATTTGGGAACTTGAAATGCGCAGGCTTGCATACAGTAGCGGCATCCGATACACTTCTCTTCGTCATAGACCACGGGTCCGTCAGCCGTTTTGTGCAGGGCGCCTACCGGGCAAACCGACGCGCAGGAAGGGTTTTCGCAGTGCATGCAGAGCCTTGGCACGTAAGTCTCTCCCCACTGTTGTACCACGGTATTCTTTTGACTTGAAAGCTCATGCACATCCGTGTGAGGAAAACCCCATTTGTCGGCGCACGCGTCCTCACATGCCATGCAGCCGATACATTGGGTCGTGTCCACCAAAATTCCAACCTGCCTGTTCATCTTTTGCTTCCTCTATCTCTGCGTTCTGCTGCCACCATCTGTCAAGAACTCGTTCTCGAATTCCTGCCACGTCCTTTTGGAAGAATGCTCCATCACGCCATCGACAGGAGTTCCGCCGTCCATTAGTGTTGTTCCGGCAAGAGCTGGAGAAGGAGATAGGGAATTACCGGCTCCCTGTGCCGTTATGAAGTTTCTGAATCTCTTGATTTCTTCCTTGAGCCACTGTGCTGCTTCGTCTCCTCTCGAAAGAAGCTTTGTTTCCTTATCAATGTCTCTTGGTTCTATGATCGCAACCCAACCGTCCGAATAGGGCTTCTGCCTCAGCATGCCGGGGGACTGAGTGAGTTCGTCGTTAAATGAGATGACCTTCCCGGAAATCGGCGCTTTGAATGACAGGGTTTTGTCTCCTTGTCGAATCGTAAATAACCTGCTACCTTTGGCAACTTCACTCCCGGCAGGACTGAACGCGATATCGTCAATTCTTCCGATTATCTTTTGAGAAAAATCATCGAGCCCGATTCGTGCCAGATTATTCTCCAGAATCTCGACCCAGGTATGCCCTCTTCCGAAAAAATAACCTTTGGGAATGACAAACCGTGCTTGCGAAGATACTGGTACAGCCTGTGCCACTTTGCGTTTCTCAGCGCGCTGTACAAAATAATCGATGGTGAGAAACACGACTATAGTCGCTACTACAAATATCGCAACCATTTCAACCTCCAGGAATTTTTGTGCTCGTCCATACTTGAATAACTCTTAGTCCTTTGTTCGAAAAACACTCAATCAAAAAGAACTTTTTAAAGATTCGAACCTCCCGCTCCGGACTTCATCTTACTTTGCTGAAGAAATTCCCGCAGAACTTGTTGTAGCCGGGAGGACCATTGTTTCATCACTGATTGATCAACTCCCGTTCCAAACTCTTCTCTAGATACGAAGAAATTCATTTGCGTAACCTATCAAATCCACGGCACTTAGCATCATGTCAAGATTCTTTTCGGCTGGATTGGATTTAGTGATCGGACGGTATGCAGAAAAACTCAACGCGAAAAAGGAGATAATCTGTTGAGAATGCTTAGACCAGCAAATTCCCTCGATAATCTGCGATGAATTATTCAACTGGGCTTGTTGCGTATTTCAACAGCACCAGGTGGGATCGGCGGTGGAACTGCTCACAATTACAGGGAGAGTAGGAGAGATGCTTCCCGAAGGACTCCTATCTTTGTGAGTAATGCGCCAGCGGGATGTGGTCCCGCATACTCATTCTGTATAACGGATGAGCGGGAGATGCCGCAAGGCGGCGCTCCGTCACGGCGTTTATCTCGCCATGCGGAGTTCCTCTCCACCTGAGGCGAAGCAATGACAGATGAATGGGAACGATCGCTCCACCGGCATTCCGTCATCCCACAGGATGTTTCACTACCAGGGCTTACGCTCGTTCATCCCCTTTTGAATGGCGCGCTTGATTGTTAGCATGTCAACGCTTCCCACTTCGTGGTAAATGACTTTTCCATCCGGATCGAGTAGCACTGTGTAGGGCACGGCACCTTGCCATTGAGGATCGAATGCATTCATCAAGTGGTCCTTGTCGTTCGAAGCAAAAATGAGGTTGCGGTTCGAAGCATGTCTCTTCTTGAGGAACTCCAGCACCTGGCTCTGTTGATCCGTGTCATTGATAGACACTGTCACAAGCTCGAAGTCGCGGTGCCGATACATGCGGTTCACGGTCACGAAGTCGTCGAACTCTGCGACGCATGGTGGACACCACGTCGCCCAGAAATTCACCAGACGGAATTTTCCCGAGTCGTTCTTCCTAAGCTCTTGCAACACCGTCGTGTCGGCTTTCGAGACAGAGACGGGTTCCTCGTCAAGCTTTTCCAAATACGCCTTCACCAGCTCTTCCTTGCCTGTCCACTTGATGGAACAGCCGACGGCCTTCGTCTCAGTCACGGGCGGTTCCTTCCCTTCAATGAGGGCATCAAGCGCATCACGCAAGTAGTTCTTCGTGACGTGTTCAATACGCTGCGAATTGTCGACGGCACCCACGTATCGCAGCTTCCGTGCGCCATCGAAGACGAACACGTGCGGCGTGGCAACCGGGCCATAGGCACGCGAAACGGACTCTGTTTCACCGTCATAGAGATATGGAAAGTTGAACTGAGAATCCCTGGCACGGATTTTCATCTCAGCAAACGAGTCGCTTAGATCGCTCCAGCCCAGCTCGTCGAGCCGGACGGACTTGGGATCGTTGGGCATGATAGCAACCAGCGCGACACCTTTGCTCTTGTAGTCGGTGACGATTTGCTTGATGCGGTCTTGGTAATACTGGGCCGTGGGACAGTGATTGCATGTAAAGACCACGACGAGGATTTTGGCATCCGCAAAGTCGTTGAGCGTCCAATTGCGCCCGTCGACGCCGGGGAGATTGAACTCCGGTGCCGAGGAGCCGAGCGGCAGCGTGGGAAAGTCATCGAGCATAGCGGGCTGAGAGAAGATTGTCAGGCTCGCAAAAAGGATGGCAAACAAGAAGTTGATCATTGATTATTCTCCTGTTCATAACAAAGAGGAAAAAGCAGTTTGTGTTTATCATCGTGAATTTGGTAAAATTAGCTGGCAGTATGCTAAAACTTTTGGGACTGAATGTCAAGTCCTGCGGGTTGTCTCAGAACTGTCTCAGGCCACCTGTTTTTGTCCCGAAGGGATCCCGACAAAGTTGGGACGCCGAGTAAAATTTATGCCCCTCTCAGGCATTGAGCAGAGAGGGGGAATTGAATCCGGTAGGTATTAAGAGCTATGGATACAGATTCACTCCGAGCCACCACTGGAAATTAGTAGCGGACACGCCAGCAAACGATGCACGGACGCTCGGCGAGAGAAGAAGCCGGACGTTGAATTCCTTTGCAGGCGAAACGGTCAGCCCGGCGAGGAACGTCGTGTTCACATCGCTGATATCCTGCTCTGGCGATACGTAGAGCTCACCGTAATTCGATTTGTTCGTGACACCGCTATAACTGTCGTTCTCGAAGTTCCGGTAGTAGATGATCAGCGTCTGATCCGTGATTTTCCACTCCGAGATCTGTTTGTCAAGTCCTATCAGCAGCGACACTTTGTCCGAGAATCTGTAATTGAAGATTACCGGAACATCGAATGACCACCTGTTGACCGTGAAGGTCCACTGGAGATTCTTGTTTTGTTGCGTGGTATCATAATAAAGATAATTATATGTATTGCCGGTAGTGTTGTAATACGAATGCCCGTTTGCAGTTGTCGGTTCGTTTGTGTTTGTGGACTGGTTCATGATATTGACAATCCCGCCGACCGTCAATTCCGACGCGTCGCTGAACTTCCATCTGAACGATACGAGGAGCCTGTGGCTTGTCTGCGTCAGCGTGCCGCCGCCACCGCTGTTTTCAAGGAAGGTGGAGTTAGACACGCTGTTGGAATAGGTCGTGTCGTATGTATAGGAATAGGTGTAATACGATGTGTCAATTACGTTCGACGCCAGTCCGAGGTCTACGTTTTCCCTGTTGTAATTGTACAGCAGAGTTATGGTCTGATGGTCGTTGAGATGTGAGGTAAGGTTGACCCCGCCGTAATATGTCTTGCCGCTGTGGTTCCAGTTTTCCGTTGTCGTCTCGGACGAGATCGATAAGTCGTTGTTGGGATTGTAAGTGTAGTACGACGTGTCCCTGCTGACAAGGTTTTGTGTGACGGTCGCCTGCAGATATCCGGCAGCAAGGCCTACTGTGGTTTGCGGCGCAATTCTATATTCGACACCGCCTGATAGGTCCCAATGGCTATAATCCTGATCTCTGCTCTCAATGTTGTAATACAGTGACGAGCCGGAGCCGTACGCGTAATTGTCCCAGTAGTTGTTGTCCCCGTAGGATCCATTTTCGCTGAGCAGGACCCTTCCGAGACGCAGCCCAAGTTTCAGATCCGGCGTAACTTCGTATCCCGCGTACAACGAGAAGAGATTTCCGGTGTGGTGCATGTTGTCTTGGCCCGATGAGACGGTGGTTATCGGTATGCTGGAGCTGTTTGCCACGGATGCCCCTCTATAATCGTAGCCTAAGTACGATTGGTAAATATCGAACGGTATAGTGTAGTATTTCGAGTCCTGCATTATCGCCTGATAAGTCACTCCCACAAAGAGACCTGGCACGCTCGAGGGAAGTGGATTTGTCAGGAATGCTGCAGACAGTATAGGTTCGATGATCGGCTCCGAGTTGACGTAGTAGTACGGAAAAATGACTGACTCCGTCCTCACCGCTGGGCCATTTGTGTAGTACATCGGATAGACCGGCTGGTAAAGCGTCGCGGTCTGGCGGTAGGAGCGAAAATCGAGGTAGAGATGGTTTGTACCTGCACTGTCAGTTCCGAACCACGCCGGATTCACCTGCAAATTAAGAAACGGATCGTCGATCACTCCCGGCGTCGAAAGTGCCGAAGAACCGATATCGTACGGGCTGATATAACTTGGCTGGAAAAATAGATCGTTTTGTTCGAACGATTTCTCGAGCGATGTTTGTCCATAGTACTGGGCGAACGTTTTCCCCCCGAAGAGAAAAGTCAAGCCGAGAAAGAGAAGTAGTGCCTTTTTCATTTCATCCTCCTTTTAAGCTAATCCCAAACATTTTTCTACCCTGCTGGCAGATTCGTCCCTGATAAGATACCTGCATTCCATTCAAATATATAAAGAATCAATTACAGGAAAAGCTCAGTGAATATTTGTTGGTCGGCTATCTTGAAACCGTAGAAAGCGAAAGATTTAGCGAAGTCGCGCAGACCACAACGAAGGGCAAGTGTAAGGGATTCCTACGACTCTCTCTGCCAACCCTCCGCAGGTTTTCCTTTCGTCCACTTGCTAAAAAGGGATTTCTTCATTAGAATGTATCGAGTCGAATATATCA
>CAVYHK010000013.1:0-3000 GCA_963768145.1 uncultured Bacteroidota bacterium
CAGACTTATGGAAGGGGCGAAGGAAGTTGGTACGTACGAGTTTGGAGAAGCGATTGTTCGAAGCATGGATTAAAGAAGCCGTTCTCAAAAATCAGTATTGAGACTGGAAGCCGACGACGCAGGGATGTTCGCGCCGGTCTGGATCTGTGAGAGCTGCTTTTGACCTTTTGTTCTTGGCGCTGTTTGATCTCTCAGCTGCTCGAAGAAGTCTATTCATCTCACCTTTCTTTATTTTTCACTTGACAAAAAGGTTTTATTATTTTAACTTATTTGTGTGATATACTTTAATTACTAAGACAAACGAGCTAAAGATGACAGCACTAACTGAGAAGAAACTCGATCCGATCGACCATAGGATCTTGGAGATTCTCCAAAAGAATGCACGCACAAGGCTCAACGAGATGGCGCAACAGTTAGGACTTACGATCCCAACCATTTCCGAGCGGATCCAAAAACTAGAGGACAGAGGATTCATAAAAGGGTACACGGCAATTCTGGACGCGAAGCGACTGGGCAAAGATATCACGGCGTTCATAACCGTTTCAATCGATTCCAGCAAGCATTACCAGATGTTCATGGAGCGCGCGAGGGAGACGGAAGAAATTCTTGAGTGTCATTCCGTGACAGGCGAAGGGTCGCACCTTCTAAAGGTTCGAGCCGAAAACACGAATTCTCTTGAAAAACTTCTGTCGCGAATACAATCGTGGCCCGGAGTGTTGAGCACGAAAACTAGCGTAGTACTATCCACCATAAAAGAGTCGACAATCTTAAAAACTCAAAACAATTAACCGAGGAGTGAAAACATGGCAAAGGCAGTAAAGTCTGCTAGCGAGGTAGATAAGTTTCTAAAGTTCGTCAAGGATAATGGAATTGAAGTTATCGATTTCAGATTCATCGACATTCCGGGACAATGGCAGCATTTCTCGGTTCTTCCGTCAGAAGTGACCGATGGATCGTTCGAAGAGGGAATAGGTTTTGACGGATCGAGTATCCGCGGATTCCAAGCGATCAATGAAAGCGATATGGTTCTTATTCCTGATGCGACGAAGTATTTCATCGACCCGTTCACCAGTCACAAAACTCTTAACGTAATTTGTGATGTTTACGATCCTATCACTGGCGAGCAGTACCACAGAGACCCGCGGTACATTGCGCGCAAAGCCGAGACCTACTTGAAATCAACGGGTATCGGGGATACTTCTTACTTCGGACCTGAATATGAATTCTTCATTTTCGACAATGTAAGGTTCGCTCAGACAGTGAACGCAGGATTCTACGAGATCGATTCCGAAGAAGGCATTTGGAACAGCGGAAACAGCGACGGGAAAAATCTCGGATATCGCCCCAAGACGAAAGAAGGTTACTTCCCAGTTCCACCTACAGACAGCTTGCAGGATCTAAGGTCGGAAATGTTCCTCACAATGAAGCAGGTTGGAATCAATGTTGAAGTCCACCACCATGAGGTTGCGACAGCAGGCCAGACTGAAATTGACATGCGATTTGCTCCGCTGTTGACCATGGCCGATAACATGTTGACCTTCAAATACATTACCAAGAATGTGGCGGCGAAGCACAACAAGACGGTTACGTTCATGCCGAAGCCCCTTTTCGGAGATAATGGTACAGGCATGCACGTTCACCAGAGTATCTGGAAAGCTGGCAAGCCTTTGTTCTACGGAAACGGTTATGCAAACTTGAGCGAGATGGCATTGCATTATATCGGTGGATTGTTGAAGCACGCGGCCGCTCTTTGCGCGATAACAAACCCGACAACCAACTCGTACCACAGGCTTGTTCCGGGATTCGAGGCACCGGTCAATCTAGCTTACAGCCAGCGCAACAGATCCGCTGCCGTCAGGATTCCAATGTAC
Organism: uncultured Bacteroidota bacterium; assembly: GCA_963768145.1. Taxonomy (GTDB): domain Bacteria; phylum Bacteroidota; class Ignavibacteria; order Kryptoniales; family JAKASW01; genus JAKASW01. Next base: position 1,872 of record CAVYHK010000013.1, read on the forward strand.
TCGAAGAACCCGAAGACGAAGAGGGTGGAGTTTCGCGTGCCTGATCCGTCGTCAAATCCTTATCTCGCTTTGCCGGCGATGCTCCTGGCAGGTCTTGACGGGATAATAAACAAACTTGATCCGGGTGAGCCGCTTGACAAAGATATTTACGATTTGTCGCCCGAAGAACTGAAGGACGTTCCCTCAACTCCCGGCTCGCTGGAAGAGTCGCTTAAGGCTCTTGAGCGGGATCATGAATTCCTATTGCGCGGCGACGTATTTACAGAAGACCTCATCAGCACATGGATAAATTACAAGATGACAAATGAAGTCAAACAAGTTGCCTTGAGGCCGCATCCGTATGAATTCATGCTTTATTACGACATTTGAGTAGATATCAAATCTGCAGCAATGAGGAAAAGGGTTGCACTGACGTGCGACCCTTTTTTGTTTGGTGTTGTTCCACGATATATCCGGAAACATTTTGTGGGCTTCCTGATGAAGAACGCGGGAGTTAATTGCCCGGTTACGTGCACTTCCTGCGGCGCATCAAGTGGACTAACAACTGCGCTATTCGTTCTGCTTTTCCGTGTTGGGATCTCCGCCTGCTCCATTTTTCAATTGATTGCCGAACTAGAATGGATTTCCAGAATTGAATCCTGATGGGATCTCTCCGTTTTGAAACGCTCCGCAGGCTTCGTTTGCCCTACGCAGGCGATTCTTGTTCATTGCTAAGCCAGGAAGACAAGTTTATATTAACCCGATGAGAGCGACGTTGGCAGCCGCGATGATCCTCGTGGCAATTCAGATTTCACAAGCTCATGCGCAGAACACGGGCGTCGACGAGTTGAACAAACTTAGAATTGCGCAAGCGCTTGAGCAGGCCGGGGAGTTTGACAAGGCTTTGGACTTCTATCAGCAACTGTATCTAGCGTCGCCAAATAACTTTATCTATTTTGACGGACTGCGCCGTTCTTATACGAGCCTGAAAAAATATGATGAAGCAAAAATACTGCTCAACGAAAGATTGAAGACTGATCCTTCTAATGTCGTCTTGAGGTGTCAGCTTGGCGACAGCTACTTCAAGAATGGTCAGCGGGACTCGGCAAGTGTCATCTGGTACGAAGCTTTGACGGTCGATCCGAATAAT
>CAVYHK010000014.1:0-41274 GCA_963768145.1 uncultured Bacteroidota bacterium
ATTGCCACGGAGGCACGAAAAATACTGGAGAATGCCCCCAAGGGAAAGCATATCTTTAATCTTGGCCATGGAATATTGCCTAACACACCAGTTGACAATGTGAAAAAGCTTGTTGGGCTTGTGAAGACAAGGCGGGTCGATCAATGAGCGAAAGAATTGGAGTTGTTCTCTTCAATCTTGGTGGTCCACTTTCCATGGATGATATCGAGGAATTTCTTTTTAACCTTTTCATGGATCCTTATATAATCGAACTCCCTTTGAGAGGCCTCCTGAGAAAAGGGTTGGCGAGATTCGTTGCGAAGAGGAGGGCGGAAAAGACCAAGCACTATTATGAAATCATGGGTGGAAAATCTCCGCAATATGAGCTGACCATGAAGCAGGCGGAAGCGCTTGAGAACTCGCTCGGCGAAGACCTGGATGCAAAAGTTTATGTAGGGATGAGATACTTCAAGCCGACCATTAGAGAAACGTACAAGGCGCTTTTGAAAGACAATATTGAAAACGTGATTCTGCTCCCACTTTACCCGCATTACTCTCGGACGACGACGCTGTCAAGTTTCGCAGAATGGAACAGGGCTGCGAAGAATCTGAGCGGAAGAATGAAGGTGCTCCAGATTGAAAGCTACCATGATCATCCGCTTTACATCGATGCTGTTGCCGAGCGAATTGGCGAGACTTTCGCAAAGTTTAAGGGCGATATTCGTAACATGGTACATGTCCTTTTCAGTGCCCATGGGGTTCCTGAGAGGATCATCAAACGGGGCGATCCATATCAGCGCCACATAATTGAGACGGTGGAACTTGTGTCAAAAAGGTTTCCTAATCCACATTCGCTTGCCTACCAGAGCCGTGTCGGGCGGGTTAAATGGTTAGGGCCACCAACACTTGACGAGATTAGGAGACTTGCAGCGAACGATGTTAAGAATTTATTGGTTGTTCCGATAAGTTTTGTCAGTGAGCACTCTGAGACTCTGTATGAAGTGAACCATCTGTTCCGAAACAAAGCGAAACGCCTTGGCATAGAACATTTTGAGATGATGCCGGCGCTCAACGACTCGCCCAAGTTTATTGAGGCTCTGTCACAGCTTGTGCTGGACAAGGCCAGGGAGTTTGACATCGGGGAAACGGATTTCCGGCAGAAATGAAAGTTGCGGTTATTGGCGCAGGGATATCAGGACTTTCCACTGCCCACTTTCTAAAGAAGAGGGGAGCGGATGTCACAATATTTGAAAAGGAGAATTACCCTGGGGGGACAATCAGTTCGAAGATCATCGATGGCTATCTGGTCGAAAATGGCCCGAACAGCACATCAGAAACCAATTCTGTTATCCACGAACTTTTGAATGATCTAAAAATAAGCGAAGAAAAAGTTTACGCGGATGAGAATTCAAAGTATCGTTTTATCTTGCGGGGCGGAAGACTTCATGCACTTCCTTCGGGAGTAGGTTCATTCCTTTTGACAAAGTTGTGGACTCCAAGCGGGAAAATCAGACTCTTCGGTGAACCGTTTGTTGGCCGCGCGCGTCACGAGGAATCCATTGCGGATTTCGTGACCCGCCGTCTCGGAAGGGAATTCTTGGACTATGCGATTAATCCTTTTGTCGCTGGCGTGTATGCCGGCAATCCCTCGGAGCTAAGCGTGCAAGCGGCATTTCCCAAATTATACGCTCTTGAAGAGAATTACGGGGGCTTGGTCAAGGGAACAATCATGGGGATGGGAGAGCGGAAAAAACGTCAGGAGAAGGCAAAGATCTCCGCGAAACTGTTCGCCTTCAAGAGCGGAATGGGAATTTTGCCGACGACCATCGCAGGGCGTTTTGAACAAACGATAAGGTATAGTACCGCTGTGGAGCAGGTGATGCCGGATGGCTCGAAAATAAGAGTGAAGTTTTCCATAGATCGAAAGTCGGATTCGGAAGAATTCGATGCTGTTGTACTTTCTACTCCATCTTATGCCGCCGCCGGGATTATCAAATCTTGGCTTCCCGAGTTGTCGATCGAATTGGCCAAGATAAAGTATCCCCCGGTTGCAGTCGCAATTCTCGGTTACAACCGACGCCAAGTCAAAAGAGATCTGCGTGGTTTCGGTTTTCTCGTCCCGGAAATCGAGAACAGGAAGATTCTCGGAACGATCTGGAGCTCAAGCATCTTTCCAAACCGCGCCCCAGAAGGCTATGTTGAATTGACGAGTTTCATTGGCGGATCGCGTCAGCCGAAGGTGGTGAAACTATCGACGGACGAAATCGCGAGAGTTGTTCACGAAGAAAATGCGGCATTGATGAACATTGAAGGCGAGCCGGCGTTCCAATCTGTTTCCAAATGGGAGAGAGCCATTCCTCAGTACAATATCGGGCATCTCTTGATCATCGATGCGGTATCCCGCGTTGAAAGCCTCCACAAAGGATTTTATATTTGTAGCAATTACAAGGATGGCATTTCAGTAGCCGATTGCATTGCAAATGGAAAAAAGGTATCAGAGAGAATCTTAGACGGCAATGGAAAAACTTATGACTCGTGAGAAAGCGATACGCACGATAAAGAAATACAAAGCGACTTCCCGTTATAAGGAATCTATTAAGGCAATCGGCATTTTTGGCTCAGTTGCTAAAGGCGTTCAGAAGGCAGGCAGTGATATTGACGTATTTGTCGACCTGCGCCCGCCAAGAATGTTTGACCTGATTGGCATAAAGCAAGATTTGGAAAAAGTTCTGCGGTGCAGCGTTGACATTGCAATAATTAGGAAGAAGATGAGCCCAATACTGAGAGACCAGATAGAAAGCCATGGTATCTACGTTTGACAATGGCTTACCCAATGGGATATTAAGACAACACCTATTGTCTTCGGAAAGGATATTGAGAAGGTCCAAATCCATCAAGAGGGCGGCTGATTTTTTAAAGAATGAGAAAACTCTTGAAAAGCTTGACTCCATTTGCATGCAATTGATTGCCGTTGGGGAAAGCATCAAGAATTTTGATAAGATTACTAAGAAGAGAGTGCTAATAAGCTATCCTCAATTTGAAAGGAAGAAAGCGATGGGGATGAGGGATGTTATTTCGCATCACTATTTCGATCTGAACAGCGAAATTGTTTTTGATGTCTGCAAAAATGAAATCCCGAAGTTGAAAAGGGTTGTAACATTGATGATTGCGGAGCTAAAGGACAAATAGCCCGCCGTGGTTAGAAAGGAGAGTACAAAGATGATTTCAACGACCGAGTATCAGAAGAAGACCGGTTTCCCAACCGTGCGAATGCGAAGGTTGAGGATGACAGAAACAATTCGCGAGATGGTGCGCGAAACAGTGCTTCAGCCATCCGACTTTATTTATCCGATGTTCGTTGTGCCCGGCAAGAAGGTCAGGCACGAGATTTCCTCGATGCCGAACGTTTTCCAGTTGTCCGTGGACGAGCTAGTGCGCGAATGCGAAGGAGTTCTGAAATCAGGAGTAAAGTCTGTAATTCTCTTCGGAATCCCGTCGCATAAAGACGAATACGGCTCGGAAGCATACGACGAAAATGGCGTTGTCCAGCAAGCAATTCGCGCCTTGAAGAAAGAATTGCCGGAACTGTTTGTCATTACTGATGTTTGTTTGTGTGAATACACATCGCACGGGCATTGCGGAGTACTAAAGGAAGTTGCACCTGACCAGGTGGAAATTCTGAACGATGAAACCCTGGAACTTCTTGCGAAAGAATCTTTGACACATGTTCAGGCTGGTGCCGACATGGTTGCGCCGAGCGACATGATGGATGGAAGGGTCGGCGCGATAAGGACTCTCCTCGATGAAAACGGATTTCTTTCCACTCCGATCATGAGCTACGCCGCGAAATATGCTTCGGGTTTTTATGGACCTTTCCGTGAAGCTGCAGAATCGACTCCTAAGTTTGGCGATCGCAAAAGCCACCAGATGGATCCGGCGAATGCTAACGAGGCGGTTCGCGAAGTCGCACTTGATATCGACGAAGGTGCGGACATCGTCATGGTGAAGCCCGCGCTTGCGTACCTGGACGTGATATATCGGGTAAAGAATGAATTCAACATGCCGACAGCGGCATATCAGGTCAGCGGTGAATATGCGATGATAAAAGCGGCGGCGAAGAACGGCTGGCTCGATGAGCAAAGAATAATGATGGAGACGCTGACTGCGATCAAACGAGCGGGCGCAGATTTGATTTTGACGTATTACGCAGTGGATGCGGCGAAGCTGCAGAAATAGGCCGTGAAACATGTGAAAGTTCAAAAACTTTCACACGGCCAAAGAGCGCACATGGAAAAAGTTTTTGTCACGGGAGCTAACGGGCTAATCGGTTCAAATCTCTGCCACCGTCTGTCGGCACTCGGCTACGAGGTGACAGCTCTCGTCCGTCAGGAATCAAATCTTCTCGGCCTTAAGGAATTCAGCGGCAAAATCGTTCGTGGAGATATTCTTGATGAGAGGAGTCTGTCTCAACTAATGGAAGGATCCGATTTTGTCTTCCATACCGCCGGACTGGTCAGTTTCGATAACAGGAGGCGGGAAGAGCTGCTACGCGTGAATGTCGAAGGGACAAGAAGTGTGATGAATGCGGCGCTGCGTGCTGGCGTGAAGAAAGTGGTACATACGAGTTCCGTTGCTGCAATAGGAATTTCCGCTCAGGGCGATATTGCTGACGAGACCGTCGAGTATAACAGGTTTAAGTACAAAGTTGCATACAGCGACAGTAAGCATTTAGGCGAGATTGAGGCGCTCAAAGCGGCCGAACGGGGATTGAATGTCGTCATAGTAAACCCAGCGTCCATTGTGGGGCAGCGCGACGTCTATTCGCACTTCGGAGTTCTTTTGCGGGTGCTGAAAGGGAAGAGAATTGTTCCGTATGTAACCGGCGGGATGTGTGTTGTAGGCGTCGATGACGTCGTCGACGGCGAGATAACCGCATTAAAATCCGGAAAACCCGGTGAGAAATACATTCTTGGAAGTGAGAACCTATCCTTCAAGAATCTCTTTGGCAAAATTGCGGAAGTTGTCGGAGCTTCTGCGCCGAACGTCCGCGTTCCAATCTGGACAGCCAGGGCAGCGGCTTCGCTAATGGAAGCCGTATCAGATCTCACGGGAAAACCGCCTGTTTTGACAAAAGCGCATGTTGTAAGCGCGACACTCCCGCATTATTTTTCTTCCGAAAAGGCAAAGCGCGAGCTTGGCTTTCGAGCCGCATCCTGTCATGGATGCGATAAGAAAATCGTACGAGTGGTATATTCGAAACGGTTTGATGTAGACTTAAAAGGTCACTCCAAGGTTCCAAACCATTCGTCATTAAGTTCATTCCGAGGCCAAGATGAAAAATCTGAAAACGAGCAAAAGTTCAAAACTCTTTTCCGAAGCAAAGAAATATTTGCCGGGCGGCGTGAACTCTCCGGTCAGGGCATTCAAATCTGTCGGGCGTGATCCGCTTTTCATCAGCAAGGCAAAGGGGCAGTACATTTACGACGTCGACGGAAATAAATTCCTAGACTATGTCGGTTCATGGGGACCGATGATCTTGGGCCATGCTCATCCGCAGGTTGTTGCCGCGATAAAGAAAGCCGCGGCAAACGGAACGAGCTTCGGTGCACCGACGCAACGTGAAATCGAGATGGCAAAACTCGTCCACAAAATGATGCCGTCTGTAGAAGTTCGTCAGGATGGTGAATAGCGGAACTGAAGCTACGATGAGCGCGGTAAGAGTTGCTCGTGCATTCACAAACCGCGAAAAGATCATAAAATTTGCTGGGTGCTATCATGGACACTTTGACAGTTTTCTCATCAAGGCAGGTTCAGGGGCGACGACATTTGGAGTGCCTGACTCGCCTGGAGTCCCGAAAGAGTTGGCCGCGTTGACGCTTGTCGCTGAGTTCAACGACTTCGTATCCGTCGAGAGACTTTTCAACGACAACAAAAACGAAATCGCCGCGGTGATTGTCGAGCCGGTTGTCGGAAACATGGGTGTGGTGATTCCCGAAGAAGAATTTTCTCGGCAAGCTTTTGGAGATTGCGCATGCGAACGGTGCGCTGCTCATTCTCGATGAAGTGATGACCGGTTTTCGTCTTGCTCCCGGCGGTGCTCAGGAACTTTCAGGATCAAACCTGACCTGACGACTCTGGGGAAAATTATCGGCGGCGGACTTCCAGTCGGGGCTTACGGCGGACGTGAGGAGATAATGAGAATGATTTCGCCGGATGGCCCGGTTTATCAGGCCGGTACACTTTCCGGCAATCCGCTTGCGATGGCAGCAGGACTCGCGCAGTTGAAAATCCTCGAACGGTCAGAAGAGTTTATAAAGAAAATTGGGATAAGCTGGGAAGAGCTTCTGGAAGACTGGCATAAACGAGCAATCTAAGGAAATTCGGATTGAACTACACGATCTCAATCGCGTTGGTTCAATGTTCACTTGTTCTTCACCGAATGAAGAAGGTCATGGACTTTCGAGTCCGCATTGAAAGCGACACGAAGAAATTTGCAGATTATTTTAACGAGATGTTGAAACGCGGAATTTATCTTCCGCCGTCACAGTTCGAAGCGGCATTCATATCGACTGCGCACACCCTGGAAGACATCAAGTAAAACTATTGCGGCAAATTATGAGGCACTTTGCCGGGCAGAAGATTGGAAGTTTGGAAGTTAAGAAGGTGAGACAACCCTTTTTCCCTTAGCTTCTTACCTTCTCAAGTTCTGATCTTCTATTTTGCCGCGGACTGGTTCTGATTCTGTGGACTCCGCCCACACCATTTTCCTTCTTCTTCCTGTACATGATTCCAAATGGAATGACAATTAGATAGCCGATGAAAAGGAGAATTGGGACCAAGTTGAGCGGAATGAATCCGTAAACTGTGTCGTTTTCGGCAAGGATGATGTAGGAGATAATGATCAAAAGAGCGCCGCCGACGATTATCATGTAGTTAATAGGTTTCAGCGGCATCTCGGTAGCGGATTTTTGCCTTCCGCTGCTTATCGACTCGTCTTTGTCTTGATATTGCTCTTGCCATCTTTTGTTTTCCTTTTTGTGGTCAATATAAAAGCGAGGTATAATTCAAAGCATTGTTTGTGATCTAATAAGGTTCAACAGAAATTTATTCCTTCGGTGAATTGACAACTCATACCGCTCATCTATAATTTAGATTCATCAGTGCCTGAGCCTTTGCTGTCCCCGAGCGGTATGCAGAATAACTCTGAAGTGTTTCTCGTGAATGGAGCTCGGTTCAAGACGCAAGAGTGTCTTGCAGTTCTAGATGATTAATACCATGCCAAAGCGCTTATCTCAACAGATAATTATCTCGCTAACCATCATCGTAATGGTGGTTTCGGGGATATCCGGCTTCATCAGCCTGAAGAATCGCGAACGGCAAACACTTCAATGCGATGATCACCGGCGCCGACCAGCTTTCCCAAGGGATTACCAGTGCAATGTGGCACGCGATGCTCGCAAATGATCGTTCTTCCGCTTACCAGGTGATGAGGACAATTGCCGCCAATCCGGGAATCAGTCGAATCAGGATTTTTAATAAAGAAGGCGTAGTGATGTTCACGACAAAAGCGGAAGACGAAAAACAGGTTGACAAGAACGCCGAAGCCTGCGCCATGTGCCATTCGTCTGCACGCCAGCCTCTCGTGAATATAGATGCGTCGTCGCGTTCACGGATCGTCAGGGCAAGTGACGGCAGCCGCCAGCTTGCAATGATCACTCCCATCTACAACGAACCATCTTGCAGCGAGGCTTCGTGCCATGCCCATCCGCAATCCACAAATGTTCTCGGTGTTCTCGATGTTGCGTTCGATCTGAAACCGCTCGACCAGGAAATGCAAGCGGCAAGGCGGGAGGTCTATGTTGTCACGGGGATCCAAATTATTCTAATTGGACTTTTCATCATCTTCTTTACGCGCAGATTCGTTGACAGACCGATCCGGGAGTTAATAGCGGGTACTCGGGCCGTCAGCCAGATGCAGCTTGGTCACGTTATAGAAATAAGTTCGAGCCAGGAATTGGGCGAGCTCGCGCGTGCATTCAATCTTATGAGCGAGAGACTTAATAAAGCGATGACGGAATTGAATCAGGCTGCTCAGGACCTTGAAATAAAAGTTAAAGAGCGAACAAGGGAACTTGAAGTAGCACACCAGAAGCTTCTCCAAAGCGATCGCCTGGCTTCGCTCGGACAGCTTGCGGCTACCGTGGCACACGAGATAAATAATCCGATTTCCGGCGTCTTGAACCTTGCGATGCTCTTGGATAGAGTTTTGAGAGACGATGGTATTCCCAAAGACCGAGTAGCGGAATTCAAGAAATACCTGGGTCAAATTATAAACGAGACGACGCGGGTCGGAAGAATCGTGTCCGACTTGCTTGCCTTTTCGAGAAGATCGAAGCCTCAAAGCGCCAATGTCGATCTCAATAGTGTGATAAAAAATACGTTGTTAATTTTGAAACACAGACTTGAGCTTGGTGATGTCAAACTGAAACTCAGCCTGTCCGATACCCTGCCTCGGATTGAGTGTGACAGTTCACAAATGCAGCAGGTCATAATAAATCTGGTTATGAATGGCGCCGAGGCTTGTCAAAGTAAAGGACATGGAACAGTCGCTATTCTAACCCGGCAGGATGATGATTCTGTCGTTCTGGAAATCTCCGATACAGGTGATGGGATTCCATCGGACGTCATGCCGAAAATCTTTGATCCTTTCTTTACAACGAAAGGCGAAGGTAAAGGGGTCGGACTCGGGTTGTCAGTCGTTTACGGGATTGTCGACGCGCATGGAGGAGAGATCTCTGTTGATAGCGAGGTCGGCGGAGGGACGACGTTCAAGGTCATATTGCCGATAAAGAAGACTCAGTCTCTCATGAATCCGGTGACCGGGAAACAAAACGATGACCTCAAGTCGTAAGTGGAATGCTTTTGATTCAGATCGTGTCGCTGGGAAATGTGGACCAAGAAATGATGCAAATGATCAAGCGGCATGTCGAGCAAATGTTCGGACCTGAGGTGGAAATGCACGCTCCATTGCCAATCCCTGATTATACGTGCGATGAAAAGAGAGCGCAGTACAGCTCAACGGTTATTCTCAAGAGCCTTGCGAACAATTCCGATTCGAGCACGAAAAAAATCCTGGCAATAACCGAAGTGGACCTGTTCATCCCGATGTTGACTTTCGTTTATGGCCAGGCTCAATTGGCCGGTAAGGTTGCAGTTGTCTCGCTGGCGCGGCTCAAACCGGAATTCTATGGCCTTCCACCTGATAAGGATTTGACCGTAATAAGAATCAGGAAAGAGGTTTCGCACGAATTGGGACATACATTCGGTCTAATTCATTGCGCAGACAAGAGGTGCTTGATGTCGCTTTCGACCGAAATTATGCAAGTTGATCTGAAATCTGAAGATTTCTGTAGAAGCTGTTGGATCATTCTTGAAGAGAACTTGGATGATGTGAGAAGTCAGAAGTAGTTTGCGATCAGTTCCTGGCAGCAAAAAGCCAGGAGCTGAGCGCATAGAAGGAGATTCATAGATGAAACCGCAATGGGAAATTCTGGTAGTTGACGATGAAGAGATAATGAGAGAATCTCTCGCGGCATGGCTGCGGGAAGACGGCTATTCGGTCGATTCAGCCGCTTCGGGGAGAATTGCAGTGGAAAAGTCAAAGGGAAAAGACTATGCGATCTATTTCGTCGACCTGAAAATGCCGGGTGGGATGGATGGCATCGAGACCATGATGGATATAAGAAAAATCCATCAAGATGCATCGATCATTATTATCACCGCCTATGCGACGGTTGATACGGCAATATCCGCCATGAAAGAAGGTGCGCAGGAATATATTGTCAAGCCATGCAACCCGAAAGAGATTTCGATTCTCGTTGAGCGGATCATAAAAGTGAAGAACCTTCAGCGCGAGAACATGATCCTGCGAAAGAAGCTGACGAAGCAATACAGTTTCCGCGACATTATCAGCAAGAATCCGAAGATGCAGGAAATCTTTCAACTCATTCAAGAAATTTCAAGTCTGAAGAGCACTGTTCTCATTCAAGGTGAAAGCGGTACCGGGAAAGAATTGATAGCACGTGCCATCCATTATTCCGGCGACCGTGCTTCGATGCCTTTCATCTGCGTTTCCTGTGCTGCTCTCGCCGAGACTTTGCTCGAATCGGAATTGTTCGGACACGAGAAAGGGGCGTTCACTGGGGCGGTTTCGCAAAAGAAAGGAAAATTCGAGTTGGCAGATGGGGGCACAATATTTCTTGATGAGATCGGAGATATTTCGACTAAGCTCCAGACGGATTTGCTGCGCGTCCTGGAAGAGAAAACGTTTTATCGGGTCGGCGGGACGGGCGAGTTAAGTGTCGATGTGCGTGTGATTGCAGCGACAAATAGTGATCTTGATGAGGCCGTCAGGATCCGGAAAATTCCGCGATGATTTATTCTATCGTCTGAATGTGATCAACATCTGCATTCCTCCTCTTCGGGAGCGGCGGGAGGACATTCCGCTGCTTGCGAGAAGCTTTATCGAGCGGCTTTCGCATGAGCTTGGAAAAGAGATCGACGACATCACGGAATCCGGGCTGAAGCTTCTCATGGATCACAATTGGGCGGGGAACGTCCGCGAATTAGAGAATGCGGTCGAACGTGCTATGGTAACTTGCAAAAACAAAGTCTTGACGGAAGAGGATTTTGGCTTTCTCGAGTTAAACGGCAATCGAAGAAAGATCTGGAGCGTACCCGACGATTTGAGGCTCGATGAGGTCGAGAAACTTGTAATAGAAGCGACGATAAAAAGAACTGACGGGAACATAAAAGAAGCGGCGTCGATTCTAGGTATCGACCGATCGACGCTTTACGAAAAGATCAAGAAATATCAGATAGAAAGATAGCGCTTGACTCTGCATCATTACATCTTTTCTCGTTTCCGCCCTCAGCACAGAGCCGTTCTTTATTAACTTTCGTCATTGGAATCACCGCTTCCCCCGTTCACGGATCCTACCAGGAATTCATCCTATTCTTTCTGGAGAATGGAAATTATTGTGTCCTGTGTGGCAAACAAAAGCGCTTTCATCATTTCTCTGGATTTTCCCGATCCTAATTCGCGGCGCCATGCATTGAAGTGTCCTTTGCCTTTCACTTTCAAACATTTCAATGAGCAGGCGGCGAAGTATCCTTCAAGTTGCTTTTCAGTAAACGTGTGCGGATGCCCTTTGTCGACTTCGAACCGTTCCAGGATCGTTCTTAAAAAATGGCCCCAAACAGTGTAGGTATTCTGACGAAAAAAGACACCGCCGCCGACCCTCAAAACTCTAGCCGCTTCTTTCATGACCGTAAACGGATCATCACAATGATCAAGCACGTTGTCCATTATGATGAAGTCGAATGATCCGTCGTCGAATGGCAGCTCCTCACCCTTGCAGTCGAAATATCGCACTGTCGGATCCCTGAACTCGACGAACTTGGGCACGGTCGAATAGAAATGCTCCAGCGGGTCAACCGCGGATCGGTGATCACTCTTGAGAAATGTGAGAATGCCACAGGCCCCGCTTCCAATCTCCAGGATCTTCGTATCATTGTCGATCTTTAGCAGCCCTTTAATCTCGTATGTTAAAACATCAGCGTGCGTCTTGTAGTAAGCAAGATTGATGAGCTCTTTGCGCTTGCTCCACCAGTCTCGTTCGTATTCCTGAGCTTTCGTCCAACGATTCATTTGTCGTCTCGCGATTTCCATACTGAAACAGTCCTTTGATGAATAATGACGCCTTATTTGTCGGATTAGAGCTAATTATGCGCCATGAAAGCAAGAACGCATTCCTTTATTGCCGGTAAAAGAGTTTAGCAAAATCCGCGCTCTAAAACAATCTCTCACTAGCAGAAGTCTTTCCGTTCACGGTTGTTTTCCCTTGCAGGAACACTTGGTAAAAATGAATGTCGACCAAATGAAGCCGCCATGGCACCGAGAGCACTTCTGCAAGCGCTGTCTACATCGACTTCGGGAAGGCTTTTCGGCAAGTCATTCACTCGCGCTCTGCCGTCTGGGAGACCTAAACCGACTTTTTCATTTCCAGGCATAGACTGAAGCCGTTCCATCTTCTTCGTTATCTACTCCAGAATCTCTGCACCTTTGAAAAAATTGTAAAGGTCAAACCTGCTTTAAGTTCTCGCACTGACGCAGAAATCGTTTTCGCCAATTCCTGCATCAGGCATGACTATCGACTAGAATTTTGTGATAAAGATCAAGTTCCCCCTCTGCTACGGAAGCTCGAGGACCCAGGGAAAAATCTGAACCTCCGCAGAAATACTATGCTCATTGCGACCTTAGAAAAGCAACGTGTTCCCGGGATTAGGCCATCACGCAGGTTATCCCGCAAAACGGGGGCCTTTCCGAGGGCATTCTCGCTTATGTAGTTCCTTGTTCATGGGTTATTTCCATCTCTTGCGGAGATACCTTGAGGTATCTGAAAGAGAGCGAATAAATCCAGATTCCATAAGCAATCATAAAAGGGGAGGTCGCGACTTCCGAAAGAAACATTTTCTTCCCGCGGTTCTTTGGGGTCGACACTCCTTCTGGTACGTTATCGACTCACTTGCGAGCCAGGAAGAATTCGGCGTACAGAATCAATAATTGTTCTTTGCTCAGATGCCGGGATAGCTGGCCGGTGAAAGCTCCGCCGTCTGCTACGAGGCGATTCTCGGTTTCTGAAACGCCGGCAAATTTTTCGTGTACGAATTGCGACAGCCTGGCGGTCTCATTCTGCATCCAGATTCTCGCACTTTTGCCGTGGTTCAATCCATGCCCTACACCAGCTTCTCCTGAAGTACTTGTTTCAATGCCCTCAAAGAGCCACCCGAATGTGTAGGGGTCAGTAATAACTCGGTCTGGATCAGCACGCAGATGGGAATTTATCGCGGTAATGTTCAAACGGTTCGGAAAGACTATAGAGAGGTCAACGCCATCTACGGTTATTACTATGCGCGGATGATGGTTGCCGGAAGTTGCTGCGAATGTGAGCGTGTCGACTCTGCCAATGACTTTTGCGAGGAACGCATCAACGCCGATATGACAAATTCCTTCTTCGTCAATTTCTAACCACATGTGATTAGTGGAATAATAATGCCAGCCGGTTGTTTGAATACCATCAATGATCCATGGTCCTCCATCTTCTGCATCGACAGTCGGCGCGTCAACTTCATGAGACTTCAGAAGATTCGGATGCGAAATCATGAGGAAGAGTTCGCAATAACGATGGCTTGATGTGCCGCAGCGCAAAAGACTCGGGTCGCTGTACGGGACGTACTTGATCACCGATGCGCCGGAGCAGTATTGAACAAGTAATTCTTGAAGAAAGGGACACCGGGTTTCATTAGGGAATTCTTCGCGGCGTTGTTTTACCCATGGACAAACATCATATTCGGGAGTTGAGCATCGCTCGTTTGATTCATTTTCGGATTGAGTCGGAATTCGGATGATCATCTTCTTGAATTCCGACGCGCCGCACGACTTCACTTGCGCTTCACGTAAGAAAGGACATCTCATCGGTATTCACCGAAGTATTTCTGTTTCCCTAGTCCAAACATCCTATTTTCCCCGTTGATTTTTTTTCTTCGGAACTGATTCGATACCATTTTCTGTGATGACAAGCATTTCGTTATCGCCCTTTTTCTTGCCACCGTCCGCCATGGTGACTCCGAGACCACTGAGGACAAACGAGTGATCATCCATTTCAACGCGGTCCTTCGCCCTGGCGCGTTGCCGAATTTCTCTCAATGTTGCGAAGCCAATCACGAGGATGCATGCAAGTGTCACTAACCCGAGCAAAACGTTGGTGACGTTTAGCCAAAATACTTGATCGTAATTTGTCATGATCAAACTCCTCTGATTTTAGGCGTAAACCTTGCGACGCTCTAAGGCCTTCATAAGATCGCTTTTCATACGCGCAAGCCATGTGCCGTCGCTGGCGGTTTCCGATCCTTGTCGTGATAAGTCATTATGCGAATGGAAGATAAGATCTTTTGAGGAGCCTTGATGAGAACCTGGAACATCCCGGCCGTGTCGGATTTGCCAACATGGCGGTTGGTAAATCCGACAGTCTCGGCCGCAACGGACGCAGCGGCGGGAAGGATCGACCCGGTCTTTCCAGCGAGAGAGAATACCCCTTTTTGACGGAGAAGAGAGTGGAAGTTCCAGCCGGTGCGACCTACCTTAGTCTACGCTATGTCTGTTGTGCAGGACGCCGGACCGGCTCAGAATCGGATTGTTGTGACTTCGTAAGTGAGATTATCAGATCGGCCGACGCACCTGGAAAATCGGGATCGGCAGGCTAAGTTCAAAGGGAGAAACGGGACATGGTCTTAATTGGCCTCACCATGATGGTCAGCGGAGAGATTATGGAACAGGGGCACCTCCTCTTGCGTGGTGGTTTATGTCATTCCACTTTCGTCAAGCACCCCTTTCATTGATTCAAGATTTCCAGAGTAATATATTCGTTTAGAGTTGATGGAGTTATGAATGTTCGACAATAGGCTGGCTGAATTGCATAAAAGGTTAGGAGCCGCGTTGGTTCAGGTGGGCGGTATTTCTGTGCCTGAGAAATACACATTGATGGAGGAAGAATATGCGGCGGCTCGAAAGCAGGCAGCTATTTTCGACATTTCGCATTTCGGGAAGCTAAGGCTCACTGGTAAGGATGCTCTCGATCTTCTCAACAGAATCTCGACGAATGATTTGAGCGGGATGCGCCCTGGAATGGGGAAAAAAACTTTTATTGCGACCGAAAAGGGTAGAGTAGTTGACTTGTGCACGGTGTATGCGCAGCAGGAGAGTCTGCTCTTGCGCACGAGTCCCACAAATTCCGCCAACGTCAAAAAATGGATAGAGAAGTTCATCATTTCCGAAGATGTGAAAGTTGAGGACGTAACGGAAACCTTCCCGATGTTTTTTGTCGCCGGGCCTTCTGCGTCGGAATTCCTGAAGCAAGTTGCCCATTCGAGCCACAGGACGCTTTTAGACTTGACCAAGATGCCGATGAATAATTTTATAAGGACATTTCTTGGTTCTCGTGAAGTCTTTTTGTCGAAAACGAAACTGGCGCTCGAAGAAGGTTTTGTCATTCTTGTCAATCAAAATGATATGGAATCGGTGTGGAATTTGCTTCTGGATAATGCAAAATCACAAAATATTGTGCCGGCCGGGCTTGCGGCATTTGAAGTGTTGCGCGTCGAGACTGGGACTCCACTTTATCCAAGTGAACTTAATGAAGGCGTTAACCCGTTAGAAGTGAACGATCTTGATGCAGTGAGTTTCAGCAAAGGCTGTTACGTGGGTCAGGAAGTTGTGGCAAGATTACAGACTTACGATAAAGTGAGAAGGCGGCTTGTTGGCCTTGTAACCGCTTCTAAGACTCATGCTGGGTCAAAGATATTCGACGTGAACCAACCTTCATCAGCCGCGGAAGTCGAAACAGGAATTGTCACTAGTGCAGTGAGGTCGGTCGGGCTCGGTAAAGAAATTGCGCTCGCATATATTTCAATGCACCAAGTTGTTCCAGGATCGAAATATTTTGTAAGGGTTGGAGGTAAAAATATAGAGGCCGAGTTGGTGCCTCTCCCATTTATGTCTTGAATCAAACGATGGAAGAAATAAAAATCTTGTCTGTTGGGGATCGCGCTGCAATTTATGCCGAACTTGTTCCACAAATAAAATCGTTGGTTACCGGCGAAAATGACGTCGTTGCAAACCTCGCGAACATTTCAGCGGCATTGAAACAGGGGCTTCCGTACACATCGTGGGTTGGATTTTATTTGTTGAAGAACGGTGAGCTTGTGGTGGGTCCGTTCCAAGGAAAAGTCGCCTGCACTCGCATAAGAATTGGAAGCGGCGTCTGTGGGAAAGCTGCAGAGCAAAGGAAAACCATCATCGTGCCGAACGTTTACGAATTCCCGGGTCACATTTTCTGCGACCCCGACTCAAGAAGTGAAATCGTGGTGCCGATTCTAAAGGAAGATAGATTACTTGGTATCCTTGACTTGGACAGCACAGAGTTTAATGCTTTTGATGAAGTGGATGCCGAGAATCTGGAATGTATTAGCATGATAGTTTCTGAGATGTTTGTTCAAAAAGGGGCAACGTAAAATGGCGGCTAAATCCAAAATGCCGGGCGGAAGAAAAGTAGCGCTCATTACAGGTGGTGCCAGACGATTAGGGAGAAAATCCGCACTCGCTTTGGCAGAAGATGGATGGGATATTGTCATCAATCATTCTAGATCGACCAAGGAGGCTGCGTGCACAGTCAAAGAGATTGCAAGGCTTGACATAGAGGCAATCTCGATCAAAGCGGATATCGGAGACTCGCACCAGGTCGAAAGGATGTTTCAACAAGCGGTCGATCATTTCGGAAGACTCGATCTTCTTGTGAACAACGCCGCAATTTTTCCATCCCCGAAGAAGTTCACGGACATTTCTGACAAATTGTGGGATGATGTTATTTCAATTAACCTCACCGGACAATTTTACTGCGCACGTGCGGCAGCAAGAATCATGGCGCAGCATGGAGGAAAAATAATCAATTTTGCGTCGCTTGGAGGACTGCAGGTGTGGCAGGAACATATTGCTTACAATGTCGCAAAGGCGGGCGTCATTATGCTGACAAAGGCGCTATCAAGAGCCCTTGCTCCGAAGATCAAGGTGAATGCCATCGCTCCAGGAACCATCATAATTCCGGGAGAGGAGGAAAGCAACATCCAACACATTGATGAAAGCAAAATTCCGCTCAAGGGTTACGGTCGTGCCGAAGATATTACCAATGCACTTCTTTACCTTGCTCACGCTGAGTATGTGACCGGGCAGATTCTTGTTGTCGATGGTGGGCGGTCAATTTTATGAAGACGGCGCACGTGGCGGAGACCAAATATGAGAACCAAAATAATTATTTCATCCACCGATAGGATTTGAATGCCCAGGAAAGAATCTACTATCTCTCGAGTCAAAATTCCGGAGAAGGCTTACAAAGATATTGAATTTCTAAACAGTCCCGATGCGCGTGTAATTCGTCTCCTTTCTGAGTACCTCGAACCCCTTTCTCGGTTCAGACGGCTTAGGATCAAGGATACTATCGTGTTCTTCGGTTCAGCCCGCAACGTGTCGATAAGAGAGGCGAAGAAGAGATTGGGAGAAGCGAAGTCAAATCTGCATAGGCTGTTAAGGCGGAAATCCGAACCTAGTCAAGTAAGGAAACTCAAAGACAAATTGAAAAAAGCGGAAGCTGAAATAGCAATGGCGAGATACTACGAAGACGCAATGAAGTTGAGCTGGATGCTGACCAACTGGTCAATGAAATTGAGTAACGGTAATGGACAAAGATTCGTCGTTTGCTCGGGTGGCGGACCCGGCATCATGCAGGCCGCGAACAAGGGAGCTATTCGGGCAGGAGGACTCTCGATCGGTTTGAACATCAGTCTGCCACATGAGCAGTACCCCAATCCCTATATTTCTCCAGGGCTCAATTTTGAATTCCATTATTTCTTCATGAGAAAATTCTGGTTTGCCTATTTGTCCAAGGCGCTCGTTGTTTTTCCGGGTGGTTTCGGGACACTTGATGAGTTGATGGAGGTTTTGACTCTGCTTCAAACGGGAAAAATCAAGAAAAAGATGACTGTACTAATCTACGGCTCGGAATACTGGAAGAAGGTACTGAATTTCGATGCTCTTGTGGAAGCTGGCGCGATCAGTGGTTCCGATCTGAAATTGTTTAGATTTGCCGACGACCCTGATACTGCTTTCAAGATTCTTGACGAGCGAGCTTGGGAAGAATTATGACTTATCCCAAAAGGATTGATTAAGTGGCGGAGGAACTTGAGTCCAAGGTTCGTGCATTGGTGAGGCTCTTAGACGACGAAGATCCGCAAGTCTCTGCAGTGGTGGAAAAAGAGATCATCGATGGTGGCGACAAGATTGCGCTGCTTCTCGAAAGAGAGAAATCAAACGTCGACCTTCGCGTCAAGAAGCGCATCGAAAATCTAATCTCAAGAATATACCTGGACAAGCTTCAGAAGGCTTATGATTCTCTGTTGGACTTCGCGTCGCACCGTGACTTTTCTCTTGAGAGAGCCCTGTACCTGATTGCAAAACCGTTGTATCCGGAAGTCGAGTTCGCTCTCATCGAGAGCCAGCTTAATGAGCTCGCTAATGAACTGGGGATGAGGATTGCTGCAGTGGAAGATCCTTTCGAGGTAGTTCACCGCGTTAATGATTTCTTTTTGAATGAGATGGGATTTGCCGGTAATTCAAAGGACTATTATAATCCAGACAACAGCATCTTGCACCGCGTTCTCCAGACCCGCCGTGGCATTCCGATTTCACTTGGCATCATTTATTTGTTGGTCGGCCGGAGATTGAACCTGCCTATGTTCGGCGTAGGAGCACCGGCCCATTTCCTGGTAAAGTTCGTCCTTGAAGGTAAAGAGATTTTTGTGGATGTTTTTAATAATGGAAGAATAATGTCGTGGAAAGACGCGGAAGAGTTCATCAGCGATTTGGGCTTTTCGTTCGAGCCGCGTTTTTTGAAGAATTCCTCCGACATTGAGATGTTAGCGCGCACCTGCCGCAATATGGCACGGGCGTTTTCTGCTGCGGATGAACAGCCGAAGGCAAATGTCCTTATGGAGCTTTCGATTGAGCTTGAAAGGTTGGTTGCACTTTGAAGACATACACGAAGACAGGCGATAAAGGCGAGACTAGTCTATTCGGCGGTAAGCGAGTTCCGAAGGACGACCCACGCATTGCAGCATACGGAACCGTCGATGAGCTTAATTCCGTCATAGGAGCGGCGCGGTCATTCAACGAGAATAAGATACTTGACCTCGTCTTGAGTGAAATCCAGAATCAGCTTTTTGTCTTGGGTGCGGATCTGGCGACTCCATCGGATGTGAAGAGTCCCGCTATGAAAAGGATAACAGTCAAAGACTACGTCTCACTCGAAGGGCTCATCGACGACTTCGAATCGAAGTTAGGATCTCTTAATTCGTTTATCCTTCCCGCAGGGACTAAAGCGGCTTCGTTCTTGCACAATGCTCGAACGGTTTGTCGGAGGGCGGAACGGTTGGTCGTCCCGTTGAAGAAAAAAGAAGAGGCTTCTGAGGAAGCTCTCATTTTCCTCAATCGTCTCTCAGACTTGCTCTTCGTGCTTGCAAGGTATGCGAACAAGATCTCAGGCGTCAAAGATGTGCCCTGGAAGCAGCTCGCCGACTCAGATAGAAGGGCATGACGTTCCTCAATCCGTTTGTCCTCTTCGGGCTCATCGCTGCAGGGGCTCCAATTTTGATTCACCTCTTGCAATTAAAGAAACTTCGACAGATTGAATTCTCCTCTATAAAGTTTCTCAAGGAAATACAACATGCCTCCGCGAGACGAGTCAAACTGAGAGACTTTCTCCTTCTCCTTCTTCGTTCATTTGCTATCGCATCATTGGTATTTGCGTTTGCCAGACCGGTCGTGAGGGGAATAGGTGGTAATGATTCCAAGACGTCGTCTGCTGTGATTATCGATGACTCTCCATCTACGACTGCGAGGAACGAATACGGCGAGATTTTTTCTCAATTGAAGAGCACGGCTTTGAATCTGGTAAGCAAACTTAATATCGGGGACAATGTCGACTTAATCTTAGCGTCTGGCGTCGGTCAAATCAAATATGGCGACACCTCACAAGTGCTTTCGAGTACCGATCCTCGGTCTCTCCTCCCGCTGGTATCCAGAATTGATCCATCAAATGTGAGAATAGGATATTCCTCTGCGATCGGGGCGGCTGTGAGTAAGCTGCAATCGTCAAACTATGTTCATAAGGAAATCTACTTGCTCGGTGATTTGCAGCGGACCGCGTTCGCAGCTAGAAATGAGCTTGAAGATAGTCGTGGCGGCAATTACGTTGCCACGCGGAGCCTCGCAGATGTTCGCCTTTTTTTCTTGCAGACGAATGAGGCGCTGGACAATAACTTGTCGGTTTCAAGTGTCAAGTTCTCAGACGAAGTGATAGAGGTGAATTCGCCGTTGGGCGTTCAGGCCACTGTTGTCAACAATGGTCGGTCGGAGAAGAATGGAGTCGTTGTCAGTTTGTTCCTAGATGGCAGAAAGGTCGCGCAATCCGTTGCGGACTTGCCGGCGGGGGGTTCACGCATTGTTAATCTCGCCTTCAATGTGCTGGACGGCGGGTTCCACAAAGGTGTTGTCGGGATCGATGATAATTCAATTCAGAGCGACAACAAATTCTTTTTTTCGTTTTTTGCTATCAAGGAATTGAGTGTCGCATTAGTGACAACAAAACAGGAAGATGACTTTGTTCTCAGAGCGCTGAATGCCATCATGGATACCTCAATAAGCATTGCTGCCAATGTTGTGACACCCGATCAATTCACATACATGGATCTGTCGAAGACCGACGTGGCCGTTATCGAGGAATATTCACCAAGCCAGCGTTTTGAGGCAAAGCTAAATCACTTCCTGAGAAATGGTGGTGGAATCGTACTTTTTGCTCCATCGTTGTCTCAAGTCAGCTCTTTGGATGGACTACTTCGCTTAATGGGTGTAGGAAGGACCGTGAGTTCCTTTTCGAGCAGCGGTAGAAACTTTGTGAGCATCGAGAGGATTGATGCGGGAGATGAATTTTTCTCGGGCATGTTTTCCTCCAAACAGAGTGCAGAACAAGTAAAAAACCAGCTCGTGACAGCAATATCCAATATGGTGCAAATTGAACCGAATCCCATCGTCCATGTCCTAATGGGCACATCGTCAGGCCCCTTTCTCATGTGCCGGGAGGTGGGAAGCGGTTTTGTTTTTGTGTTTGCATCTCCCGCTGACAGTTCATCCTCGAATTTCCCGATGTCTCCTTTTTTTCCTGTGGTGGTACAGCGCGCCCTGTTTTATTCTGCGGCAGTCAAATACAGACCGATTCAGATTCTTGCAGGAGAAGGAGCAGATTATACCTATTCGTTGGGAGGCATCAAGAGCGCCTGGCTCATTGGGCCGGACGGCAGCAGGTCTGAAGTTATCCCGCGTTATGTTGGAGGTGCGGCAAAGTTTTCTATTCACAGCCTTCACGAGCTTGGAACTTATTCTCTGACGGATGGTTCGACCTTTTGCGAGATATCCGTTAACATCGACCCGCGTGAATCCGACCTGTCAAAAGCTTTACCTGCTGAAGTAATTGAGTATTCAAAAGGTTTGGGTTTTAGTGAGAAAAACATCTTCTTGTTGCCTGCGGATAAGAATGCCACCGCTGGCATTGAGAAACTCAGGCGCGGTCAGGATCTCTCTTCCTTCTTTGCCGGCGTCGCACTGCTTTGCTTGGTCTTGGAGATTTTTGTCTCAAAGATGAGAACTTTTTGATGAGACTGCTTAAATTGTTCTGCATTATCGATGAAGAAACTCAGCCGAAGGCTGATGCGCCTCAGGCGCAGAGGTCTGATACACAGAATTGATTTCACCGAATAGCGGCCAACTCGCTGACCCCCCCCGTGGGAATCGGGCGCTTGTCGTCGGGGTCGAGTTTAAGAACGGTGAGCGCGGACGAGTCGACGAATTTCTTGACGAGCTGATCCTTCTTGCAGATACAGCGGGTGCCAAAGTCGTCGGAAAAATCTGTCAGGAAAGACAGTCTCCTGATCCGGCATACTTCGTAGGAAGAGGCAAAGCGGAAGAGATCAAAAGCTTTTGCGAGGCGGAGAATGTAAGCCTTGTGATATTCGACGACGACCTTTCCGGCGTGCAGATCCGAAATCTTGAGATCACGATCGACAGGCGCGTGTTGGATCGAAGCGGGCTTATCCTCGACATTTTCGCACTTCGGGCGAGGTCACGCGAGGCAAAACTCCAAGTCGAGATGGCGCAACTCAAGTACAGCATGTCACGTCTCGCCGGGCAGTGGCGCCATTTCTCCAAACAGTATGGCGTTATCGGAACGAGGGGACCCGGTGAGAAACAAATCGAGGTTGATAGAAGGGCGGCGAAGAAAAGAATCTCTGTGCTAAGGGAGAAATTGAAAGAGATTTCGGATCAGCGCGAACTGCGCCGCAGCCGCCGTAATGATGTCTCAAAGTTTGCGCTCGTCGGATATACCAATGCAGGCAAGTCGACTTTGATGAAGGCGCTTAGCGGCGCGGATGCATTCACGGAAAACAAACTCTTTGCAACGCTTGACACGTCTACGCGAAAGGTCTATCTCTCTCCGTCCATTCCGTGTCTTCTCGTAGACACCGTTGGCTTCATTCGAAAACTCCCGCCCGATTTGGTTGCGTCGTTCAAATCGACCCTCGAAGAGGTCTCGTTCGCCGATTACATCGTGCACGTTGTCGACATTTCAAGCCCGGCTTTCCGTGAGCAGATCAAAATTGTTGACGAGACCCTTTCCCAGCTTGGCTGCAGTGCAAAACCGAGAGTTCTGGTGTTCAACAAAGTGGATCGCGTTGTAGACTTCGGTTTTGTCAGAACCGTGCTGAAAGAGTACGACGGTAATTCCATCGCAGTCTCTGCGGAGCGGCATATTAATCTTAACCAGTTGAAAGACAAGATGCTCGCGCTGATGGGCTCGGACATAGTTGAGAAATCATTCCGCATAAAGCCGGCGCAATCGGAGAAGCTGGCGAAAATACTCTCAGTTGCAGAAATTGTTCAAGAAAACGAACACCCCGATAGCCTTCATTTGAAAGTGCGGATGAAAAAAAGGGACTGGGAAAAACTTAAACGCGAAATCTACGCATGAGCATTTTCGAGGCAGACCTGACCGCAGGATCGATTCCTTGCAAGCGCTTACTATTTCATGTCGAGCGAAGGGGAGAATCATCTCCTCTGTACCATCAAAATGGATTTCGCTTCGCTGAACTTCGACGTGAAGTTTATCACCCTTACAGGGTTCCTCAGCATGAACATTCTCACACATCCTGGATCTATTAAGCAATGAATATCTTTGATAAGACTCTGTATCACCAGATTCATCCGTTCAAATTGACGACCGACGTCATCACGGCGTTCACCGCGGTTTATTTGCTTTGGCTTCATCTTATAATTGAAGGGCTCGCGGTTGCGTTCGTGCCGTCGCTTGTGATTTCCCTTTTCATGCTCAAGCTTATGGATTTTGAAAAGCAGAAACAATCGCGCCTGGGTAAGTATGTAAAGAAGTACATGAGCCGCGGGGTGGATACAGTCCGCTCGGTGGGATTTGTCGTGATGCTTGTCGGAGGCTGGTTCCATTTTCTCTGGCTGATAGCGCTGGGGTTCTTGGTCATCATTCTTACATGGTTGAACGGATTAATCTTCAAGCGGGAAGTACCAATAAAAGGCGCTAAGGCGCAAAGAGACAGAGGCACTTGGTAAAATAGATTCTCTTTAGAACTCTTTTCCACAGAAGATCATATCCTTGGCTATGTCGCTTGATTTACTTCTCCTTTGACACTTAGTCCCTCTATGCCTTTGTCCCTGCCCTAGATTTATTCTCATCTTAAACACAATTTTACATTAGCTTAAAGTCCGTTTATTAGGTTGTTCCCAAGAGGGGAAATAGGCGCCGCTAAGTTCAGTAGCTCCACGAGACCAGCCAACCAAGTCAAAGTTCAAGACTGGCGGCGCCTTTTATTTATTTCCATTTGCATTCATTGGCTTCATTTCTCCGCGCTCGTTAAATTAATCATTAGCAACGATCTTGTTGAAAGCCACGATTAAAAGGGAAATCTGATTGGAGAATCGACACAAGCGAGCAAAAGGGAAGAAGCAGGAGGCTAGAAATAAACGCACGATCTCAACCGGTGTTTTTGAGAAAGTGTCGCTTGACATTCTTCGTTCTTCACTTGGGGAGTTGGAAAAAGGATTCGCTGATTTGCCCTCTGCCTTAACGTCTTTCAAGAATAAGAAGGGACTTGAGAGGGTGATCCACGAGGCCGCCGAACGGATGAAAGACAATTATCCATATTTCCATCCTCTGTACGCTGGTCAAATGTTGAAGCCGCCTCATCCGATTGCTCGGATTGCATACATGCTTGCGATGTGGATCAATCCCAACAACCACGCGCTCGATGGCGGACGGGCAAGTTCCGCTATGGAAAAAGAAGCCGTTGCCGAGATCGCACGGATGTTCGGGTGGCAGACTCATGTCGGTCACCTCACCAGCGGCGGGACCATGGCAAATCTTGAAGCGTTGTGGATTGCAGGGCAGCTTAAGCCAGGAAGAAAAGTAGTTGCTTCCGACCAGGCGCATTACACGCATTCTAGAATCAGCAATGTGCTCGGTTTGAAATTTGAATCTGTCGGCTGCGACCACTGCGGGAAGATGGACATCGACGCCCTGAGGACAAAATTAAAACGCGGCGATGTGGGAGCTGTCGTTGCAACGATCGGTACGACAGCGACCGGCTCTGTCGACTCGCTTCCTGAACTTCTCGCACTCCGCGAGCAGTACGGCTTCCGTCTTCATGCTGACGCTGCTTACGGCGGATACTTCGTTCTGACTGACAAATTGAACCCGACAACGAAATCATCGTTCGACAGATTATCCGAGGTTGATTCGATTGTTGTAGATCCTCACAAGCATGGGCTTCAACCATACGGCTGCGGCTGCGTCATTTTCCGTGATCCGGCCGTTGTGAGATTCTACAGACATGACTCTCCATATACTTATTTCACATCCAGCGACTTGCACCTTGGCGAGATAAGCCTGGAATGTTCCCGTGCTGGAGCATCCGCGGTCGCCCTTTGGGCTACGCAGAAATTCCTGCCTCTTATCAAGGGCGGCGAGTTCGCAGGATCTCTTGACGCCGGAAGGCACGCGGCACTCAAGTTGTACGGAAGATTGGGGACTGATAACCGATTTATCACTGCTTTTCCGCCGGAGCTTGACATAGTTGTCTGGGCGCCGGTTGCTAAAAAGGTCAGCGAAGCATCTGAACTCTCGCAAGCTGTTTTCAGTGAGGCTGCAAAACGGAATCTCCATCTTGCATTGGCAGAATTGCCTGTAGAATTTTTCGACCTCGCATCAGCTAAAATCGAAAAAGATCGCGGTACGATGACTTGTCTGCGTTCTGTCTTGATGAAGCCTGAGCATTTGGATTGGATCGATGATATTTGGAACTTACTCGGCAAGGCGACGAACGGAGTCTTAAGAAGAGGATGAGAACCTTGAGGAAGAGAGAGTGGGCAGATAAAAGTGAGTCGGAATAATCCTCTATGAAACTTTTGGTGACTTTTGTTATTTTGGAATGGGACTGAAATATGAGACCAAAATCCAAGCAGATGGATAGCCCGGGGGATTTTACCATCGGACTTTTACAAATCGCTATGGGAACAGACTTGAAGGGCAACCTGAAGAAAGCCGTATCATGGATCGGGGCTGCGGCGAAGAAAGGTGCAAAAATCATTTGCCTGCCGGAGTTGTTTCGGTCGCAGTATTTTTGCCAGACGGAGGACATAAGAAATTTCGAGTTAGCGGAGACGATTCCCGGTCCATCGACGGAAACTATTTCCAGGGTAGCGAAGAAAAACAAAGTTGTGGTGATTGTCCCGGTTTTTGAGAAACGAGCACCTGGAGTCTATCACAACTCCGCCGCGATAATCGACGCCGACGGTAAAATCGCAGGCATCTACAGGAAGATGCACATTCCCGACGATCCTGCGTTTTACGAAAAATATTATTTTGCTCCTGGTGATTTGGGATTCAATACTTTCAAAACGAAATGGGCCGACATCGGTACGCTCATCTGTTGGGATCAATGGTACCCAGAAGCCGCGCGCCTGACCGCTCTAAAGGGTGCAAGTGTCTTGTTCTATCCGACGGCAATTGGATGGCATCCTGACGAGAAAGCCGAACACGGCAAAGCGCAATTTGAATCGTGGCAGACTGTCCAGCGAGGCCATGCGATCGCGAACGGAGTTTACGTTGCTGCGGTCAATCGGGTTGGGCTGGAAAAACCAAACGACAAGGGTATCCGAACGGATCCGTTCCGGACAGGAATAGAATTCTGGGGGCATTCATTTGTCGCAGACCCGCAAGGCGTTGTGATAGCTCAGGCATCTGTTGACAAGGAAGAAATTCTTTTGGCGGAAATCAGCTTAAACCGGATCGAGTACATCAGACAGAACTGGCCATTTCTCCGCGATAGACGAGTAGATGCATACGCGGGGATGACGGAAAGGCTGCTGGATGACAGATAGGCGAGTCAAAGGTCAAAATTCAAAAGTCAAAAACGTGAATCTAAGGTCGAAATCCAAGAAGAAGGAATTAATATAGGTTGCTGACCGGAGGACAAGATGGAACACGAGATTAAGAGACGTAGCTGCTACTTCTCGTTGGCGGTAATAAAATTCATTGATTCGTTTGAAACGAACAGAATTCATTACAGTCTAATCGACCAGCTTGTAAGATCGTCCACTTCTATCGGAGCGAACCTGGTTGAAGCAAGAGGAGCTCACTCGAGGAAGGACTTCATAAGGTTCTATGAAATCGCTTTGAAGTCTTCCAATGAAACGAAATATTGGCTCTGCTTGATTAGGGACGGTTTAAATATCGATAAGGAAAAGATGAGGGAATTGCTAAATGAAGCCGAGGAGATTTCAAAAATCATTGCTGCAATTGTCATCAAGCTTAAGAAGAGTAAGCAACCGTATCCCGCGGTCAAGCAACGGCCTGCAGAATATTTCCCTTTTTGACATTTGGTTTTTGAATTTTGACTTACTTCATGAGGAAACGACACCCGAAAGATTCACCGATCCGGCTAGACCACCGCCTTCCTGCCGAGTGGGAAACTCACGAAGCGACGTGGCTCGGCTGGCCTCACAACAAACGTGACTGGCCCGGAAAATTCGAGCCGATACCATGGGTCTATGCTGAAATTGTAAAAAGAATTTCGCACGGAGAGAAAGCACGTATAGTTGTCGAATCGAAAGAACACGCGAGGGACGCCGAAAAGATATTGAAGTCCGCAAACGTCGAATTAAATAACGTTGAGTTCTTTACGATGAAGACGGACCGTGGCTGGACGCGAGACGCGGGACCGCTTTTCGTGAAAGGGGAGGACGGAATTGCGCAGGTCAGTTTCAATTTCAATGGCTGGGCGAAGTATTCCAATTATAAAAAGGATCGGAAACTACCTGAGTTCATCTCGAAGAAAATCGGCATAACGAGCTTCACTGCGGAACACAAAGGAAAACATGTTGTCCTCGAAGGTGGGGCGATCGACACAAATGGTCGTGGAACACTTATTACGACTGAAGAGTGTCTGCTTGATCATAAAGTTCAAACAAGGAATCCGGGCTTCACAAAAAAGGATTACGAAGAAGTGTTCGCAAGCTATCTCGGAATCAGGAATGTCTTCTGGCTCGGGAAAGGTATCGCAGGCGATGACACTCACGGGCATGTTGATGATCTTTGCAGGTTTGCAGATGCAAAAACTCTGCTTATTGTTCAGGAAAAGAATACCAAAGACGAAAATCATGCGGCGACGCAGGAAAACAGAGAGCGTCTACAGGACTTTAAGTTAGAGGACGGTTCCAGGCCGGAGATCGTGTTTCTCCCGATGCCGGAGCCTGTGATTTTCAAGGGACAAAGACTACCCGCGAGTTACGCAAATTTTTATATCTCCAATGCCGCGGTGCTCGTTCCGACATTTGACGATCCAAATGACAGGGAAGCCCTTGGCATAATCGGCGAACTGGTCAACGACCGGCCTGTCATCGGCATTCATGCTCTCGATTTGGTCTGGGGACTTGGCACACTGCACTGTCTCACGCATGAGGAACCTTCCCATTTGTAGACAGCTAATCGGTGACATTTTTCCTCTTTGCGTCTCGATGCCTCAGATTGGCATTTCGTTTCCAGTAAATTTGACGCCAACCCGTCCGAAACGCAATATTTTCATCCTTTTGGTTCATCCGAAAGATGGTATGTGAATTGCCCAAAACAACACATGCACTGAATCATAATGCCCTCGTGAATGAGAGCCAAGTGCTTGCAAACAAGTTTATGGTGCCGCCAGCACTATCGTTAACAAGATACAGTATTTTAGTTCGTGTGCCGTTCGTACGATCAATTGACAACTATTGGATGTGGGGAAGCAAATGATAAAATGTCTACTGGTTGCAAGTTCGAAGATTACTGGGTATGGTGCATTCTTGATGACTCTGCCGAACGGCGGACTCTCGTCGATTGCCGCAAACGTCAATCGGGAAATCTGCGAAGTGAAGATCTTGGACCTTGTCGCGGTCCGGTTCAAAGCTAAATCCTTCTTCAAGAAATATGTTGAGAAAAACAGTTTTGATGTGATCGGTTTTAGCTGCATGGTGTTTCAATATTCCGAAATGCTTGAGCTTGCAAAAATTGCAAAGAGCATTCTTCCAGATGTGAAAACCGTTCTGGGGGGTTACCATGCGACGGTGGACTACGAAGAGATTCTCCGGAGCAAGGATATGGATTATTTTGATTTTGTGGTGCGCGGGGAAGGAGAAGTAACTTTCAACAGAATCATAGAAACGATTCACAAAGGTACAAGCTACGATAATATTCCGGGCGTTTCTTTCGTGAAAGATGGAAAGATTGTTCACAATCCTGCCAGCGAATTAATCGCTCTTGATGATCTTAAGATACCCGATCGAGATATCAGGGTCATTAGGAACAAATCCTTCAGAATCTTCAGGTACCAGGGCGATGTCGTTGAGACTACAAGAGGCTGCACGTTTACCTGTAACTACTGTACCATAACAAAAATGTACGGCCGGAGCTACAGAAAATTCGGCGTTGAAAGAATCCTACGAGATATAAAAGATGCTAGGGATCATGGGGCAAGAGCCATTTTCTTTACCGACGACAATATCGTTTTGAACAAAACACATTTTGAAGAACTATGCGAGGGGATAATCGCCAGCGGACTAAACGACATGAGGTATGTGACGCAGGCAAGCATCCAGGGATTTAGTAGAAATCCCCACCTGCCAGAGTTGATGAAGAAGGCCGGCTTTGAATGGGTTTTTCTGGGAATCGAGAGCGACTCCGATGATGCGCTAAGATTCTTCAGCAAGGACAATCAATTCAATACGAGCGAGACAGAAGCCGTGGTCAAGGCGCTTCAGAAGAATGATGTTTTTGTTGTTGGCGGTTTCATAATTGGCAACCCATCCGATGACAAGGAGAGTCTGTGGAGAACTTATGAGTACACAAAAAGGTTAGGGATGGATATGGCTTTATTTTTTACGCTTACACCCTATCCTGGTACTGAGCTACGAGAGGAGCTCTTGAAAGGAAACTACATAACAAATCTTCACGATTATTCTTATTATGATTGCGTTAATGTAAATATCAGAACGGACCATCTCGATTCGTATGAACTGTTCAGGGTGATTGATTCGATTAATCATAAGACCTTTACAGATGGCGGAGTCTATAGAAGAATTTTCAAGAGGTATCCCTTGTTTTTCGTAAAATCCATATTGCAGATGTTTTATCGTTATCCCGATTGGGTATTCCATCACGTAACCCAAGGACGTTTCCTGGAACCAAAACGTCGCAGGGAATATTCACTGCGAAGCCAGCCATCCAAATAAAATTTCCAATTTTGAGCGACACGCGTCCACAAAAAAATCATGCCATTGTTTTGTGACGTCGCACCGAAATAGTTAACTTGAAGTGTGAGCCGAATGATTTCTGCGCAGAAAGGGAGTTTGGTATGAAGAATTCCTCGACGGGTTTGTTCAAGTTATTCATGGTGTTATCCATCATATCTCCGGTGACACTGCGGGGGCAAACGGAGTTGGTCCCGGTGGATCATAAAGTATATCCTTTTTTCGAGAGTCTAAGCATGAGGAAGATAATCGACTACAACAACGGGATGATTCCGTTGAGCAGAAGAGAAGTCGCTTCATACTTGAAGGAGATAGAGCAGTCAAAAGATAAATTGACCCCTACGGAAGGCAAAATACTCGCCGATTTATTGGTGGAATTCAGCTATGACGTCGATAAGAGCACTGACAAATCGTATTCGCTCCTTTCAGATTTCAGCTTTAGAAATGTCTTGGATGTTGTAGGCGACGATAAGCAAAAATATCTGGTCTCGTACACAGATCAAGACTTCTCGTTGTTTCTTGACGGGCTGGCATCGGGTTCATATCGAGATTTCAATGCGGAAAGTTTTCCCAAAACTCATTTGACACTGGGACAGATAGGTCCACGACTCAGAGGTACACTCTACAATACGCTCGGCTTCTATATAGAGTTGACGACCGGTAAAGAGATGAGCGGCGACAAGTATGCACGAATGGTCGCAGCCGGTTACGATCCGACACTGACAGCATCAACATGGTACGGGCTTGGGGAACGCAGCCGCTCGTACGGCCCCGATCCGCTCCTGACAGCGTCAGAAAAGTTTGTCGACTATGGATACATCGACGGGTTTGTCGGATACATGCGCCTCGAAAGCGATAATCACGCTGTATCTCTGACTCTTGGCAGAGACAATTTTGAAATGGGCGACGGGTACATCGATAAGCTTTTTGTCTCCGATAATATTCCTCCTTTTGATTTTGCCAGATTGGATGTTAAATACAAATTTTTCAGGTACGCTTTCTTCTACGGCAACATCAAAGGCGATTCCCTTGGAGTTCCCTTGGCGTCGAAAAATATTGTGGGCCATCGTCTGGATATTGAATTTTCGAATTCGTTCAGGGTGGGTCTCTATGAGAGCGTCATTATCAGCAATGCACCGATTTCTTTCACGTATATCAATCCTGTGAGCTTTTTAACTCAAGCAGATTTCTCCGCACAAGCTAAAGACAACAACAATTCCTTGCTGGGTTTCGATTGTGAAGTGAAGCCGTACAGAAATTTAGGGCTGCAGTTTACTTTGTTGATCGACGACCTCGATTTTGGTACCCTCAGCCATAAGGATTCGACTCGTGACGATAATAAATTTGGTTATCAAGCTGGATTGATGTACGCGGAACCCTTTGGGATAACGGATCTGACGGCGACGCTGGAATACACTCTTCTTGATCCGTTTGTTTACTCCCATCGAACGAATGAGAGCACGTACACTCATTATGGAATCAGTATCGGCGCTGCACTCCCTCCAAACTCCGATGAAATTGCGCTCGCGCTGAATTATTATCTGACTAGTCGAGTCAAACTTGATTTCTTATATAAACATCAGCGGTCCGGGGAAGGATTCTTATATGATGCCAAAGGAAACGTCATAGAGAATTTCGGTGGTGACGTTAATCGAGGTGCCTTGGACCACAAGATTCTAAACACCTTTTTAATGGGCAACCGAGTTAATCGCGACATCTTCACTCTCTCAACACGCATCGAGCCGATCAGGCAATACTTCTTGGATATTAGTTATTCGCTCCAATCGATTGACAATATCTATATGTCAAAGACATTCGCCGACCAGTTCTTCTACGCCACGGTCTCGACGGATTTCTGATTTTGAAATACTCAATAATCATTCCGACGCTAAATGAAGAAAAACTCCTGCCGGGGCTTTTGGCCTCACTAAACAATCCGGTTCTCAAGTCAAGATTTGAGTATGAAATCATAGTGTCAGACGGGGGGAGTTCGGATGGCACGCTTGGAATTGCTGAACAGTACAGTGATAAAGTATTCCGCTATCAACAAGGGGAACCAAGATCAATATCAGCGTGCAGATCAAAAGGCGCAAAACATTCTGATGGAGCCAGTCTTTTTTTCATAAATGCGGACGTTAGACTTGACATAGAGAGGTTTCTCTCAGTGGCTGAAGAAGAGTTTCTTCCATACGATTATGTCGCAATGACATGTCCCATTAGATGTGTCCCCGAACTTGAGCAGTTCAGGGACAGACTGTTTAGTACCGTCTGGAATGCGTATTTCTTTTTCTTGAACTCTGTGGGTCTTGGCAGCGCGAGGGGGGAATGTCAGATGATCAGAAGAGAAGTCTATGAGAATGTTGGTGGCTACAAAGAGGACATCGTTGCCGGTGAAGACTTTGAGCTTTTTTCAAGAATTAGGAAACGTGGAAGAGTCTTGTTCTCGTGGGATGTGACTGTCTATGAATCACCTCGACGGTATCATTCGTGGGGATATTTCAGAACAATCGTCGCGTGGACCTTAACTAGCGCAGGAACATGGTTCCGAAAGAAACCATTCTATAAAGAATGGGAACAGATTAGGTAACGGAGCACGAAGACCGGTAAGAATAACAGAGCAGCCTTGTATAATGCTGCTTGTTTATAATTTTTAGCGGAGTTTAGTCGTATGGGCAGGCTTGTTTCTTTCTTTGTCTTAGTCTCATTTGTGAATTCGACATATTTGTTTGCTCAGCAGTTGGATACCTTTCTCATTCGCAATGCTGGTACCGATGCCATGCGCAATGCGATCATGGGCGACACACTTTCTGACGGAAGACGCGCTCATCCAGATAGAGTCTATGTCCTGCAGAGAGGCCAGCGCTACATAAACAGCGCGGCAATCGTCACGAACGGGTATCATCTCCGAATTGTCGGAGAGTCTGCTCCAGCGTCGGATGACCCCGGTCCGGCGGTTGTTCAATTTGCTCCGGACAGCACCGGCCACTATGATGCCGATCGACTACTTGACCTCCACGGCGATGCCACGCTGGAGAATATCTGGTTCTTAGCCTGGGTGTCGAACGGACATCAGTTGTGGGAACCGATTCTCGAAGAAGCGGATAGTTCTCGCCTAATGATCGATCATTGTATATTCGAATGGATGCAGGGACCGGCGATCCACATCGCCTCGAAATGGACCACCGCGCATCTGGAAAACGATCTTTTCCGAAATGCCAATTATACAAACGAGTGGTGGGCCGGAAGAGTCATTTATTACACTGCACCTTGTGACTCGTTAATCGAGATAAACAATACGATCGTGAATGTCGGATTCGGGCTGTTGCAATCTCAAGGTACCGGTCTGAACTACTTTTTCTGTGACCATAATACGGTGGTCAACTGTGCGAAATTTTGTTTTCTCGAGAGCTATTACAAGAAAGCATATATTTCGAACAACCTCTTTGTCAATTGCCATTTCGCAGCGGAGCGAATGCAGGACAGACCGCATCAGGATCCTGACCTTCTTCTCTATGGGCAGGTGCTAAATGTGGACACGCTGATGACTGCTGGAAGGACTCTCAAGCCGAAAAACCCCGAAGAGCTGAAACGCGTAGTACTTTACAGCAACAATTCAAGCTACTTTGATACAACAGATTTTTATTCATTTTACCGATTGTACAATGACACAGTCAAATCGAAGACGAGACTTATCCTGCCTGAGCCAGTGATGAATAATCGAACGATCGGGATGTTCGCCTGGCATCCTTATATGATTGATCATGGTTCCGTGGATGGGGAAGATCCTTTGTTTGCAAAAATGCCGGATAATTTGCGGTTGATTTTGAGTTTTCTCACGGACAGGTACTCCCCCAATCCTAAGAATAATATTCTGTGGGGATATGATCCTGATAGCCTTAATCGCCCTGATGCGCGTGAGTCCGGACGAAACCTCGTGCTGGTTTACAACAACTCGTCGAACGGCAATTATCCCACCCCGGAAGATTTTTCCTATTCGAATTCAAAACTTCTATCCGCCGGAATAAATAATTTTCCTGTGGGTGACTTAAACTGGTTTCCCAGGGAACTGACAGTTTGGAATGTGAATGTGGATATGGATGTCCTGCAGCTTCTCTCTACTGAGAAAGTAGAATCCCGATAAAGCAGTAAATTACGGGAGAGAGATTCAATGGACCATCAACTCCTAGGTCTTGACGTTAACGAAATCAGAGGATGATTATGCGAATCGGTGTAGCAAGTGATCATGGAGGATTCAATCTCAAGAAGGAAATCATAAGGAGGTTGAAGAAACTCGGATTCGAATTGAGAGACTTTGGCGCCAAAACTCTTGACGAAGGCGACGATTATCCGGATTATGTCATCCCCCTCGGGAAAGCGATCTCGAAAGGTGAGGTGGATCGAGGAATCGCGATATGCGGGAGCGGGGTAGGTGCGTCTGTCGCGGTAAACAAATTGAAAGGTGTGAGAGGAGCGCTTATCCATGATTGTTTTTCGGCGCATCAAGGTGTGGAAGACGATAACATTAATGTCCTTTGTCTTGGCGGCCGAGTAGTGGGTGACGAAGTTGCCTGGGAAATTGTCAAAACGTTTTTGGCCGCCAGGTTCACCGGGGCAGAGAGGCACCGACGTCGTCTGTCGAAAGTAAGCGCTCTGGAAGAGGGGCAGGAAAACGGATGAGAAGTGAGCGCCTGATGCCAAGGACATAAATAGTGGGACTCACAATTTTACTAAGTCTCTTCGCCGTATTGACGCTCAGCGTGGACACATGGAGGAGCCCATAGGGGTTTCGTTACATACAATGTGTCGATTCAGATCAAT
The DNA here is from genome assembly GCA_963768145.1 of uncultured Bacteroidota bacterium. Classification (GTDB taxonomy): domain Bacteria; phylum Bacteroidota; class Ignavibacteria; order Kryptoniales; family JAKASW01; genus JAKASW01. Next base: position 34,382 of record CAVYHK010000014.1, read on the forward strand.
GCCGGTTCTTCCCGCATTTGAGATTCACATTTCAATAATTGATTTTATCAATCGGATAAACATCCGCGCAGAGATCCTTCAAGCCGCTGCAAAAAGCACCCATTCAAAGCCGAAAAGAACGGAAATCATTCAATTTCAAAGGCACGGTATTTGACCTGAGAATGTTGTCGGCGTTTGAATCTGCCGATTACCGGATTTGTTTGGGTTTTGAAAGAAATCATAAACCAAGGGAGCTCGGAAATCATATTGATCACCAGCGAATGCAAAAAGAAGTTGTCAGCCAGATCCTCCGCGTGACAGAAAAGATGTTGATCTTATTCGTGCTAACAACATTGCTCGGGTTTGAAAACACCATGGGTGCCGGCAAAAGTCAGGATTCAATTCAGCTCGATCGGAAAGTCGAGCAGCTCCTTTCGCGGATGACGCTTGCTGAAAAGATCGGCCAGATGACCCAAATCGACAGACGGTATTTCAAGAATGGTAGTGACATAAAAGTTTACAACCTCGGCTCTCTGCTCAGCGGAGGAGGATCTGCTCCTGCGAACAATGTGGCGTCGAGTTGGGTAGACATGTACGACGATTATCAGTCTTATCAGCAGCAGGGCGATGTTCTTGCACTTGAAGCATCTGATTACACCTGAAAAATCTTGGGAATGAAATTAGCTGATGCTGCTGCGTATTCTAGTCCGGAGGCAATTATCCTTGTCGGAGGGCTTGCCATTGACGGTGAATTTATTTTTAAACCGAGCAAATATTGCATGGAAGAAAATTTTCTTGTGAATTTTAAAAAGAAAGTGAAACTCTTACCGTCTGACACGAATGTTGGCAATACAGCGGTCATGGGTGCGAGTGCGCTCATCTGGAAAGCGCAGGACACGCATACCAAACAGCGGCAGCAAATTATAACATCGAGTTCTTAAAATGTGTGTGGGAACGAAGAAAAATAACATGGTCCGTAACTTGCGGTTCTCTCGTGATGAAAATTAACCGTGTAACAGTAGGAGTATCTATACCTTATCTCTTTCGCAAGTATCTTGCTTCAAACAGATTGTGTGAATTTTATCTCAACTCTACTGAGGTCATGCCTGGGAATTGTCAGGTTAAATTGATCTCTCGTTTTATTGAATTAGAGGATTCATACGATCACTAGCTCCGAAGGAGGATATTTCATGAAAACAATTGCGGTCTGTATTATTTGGGGGATATGTGTCATGCTTGCGTCTGGCCAGACAAATCAAACAAAAGAATATAAATCAGCCAAAATTTTTCAGACATCAAAATGGGGAGATAAACTCACTCCGAAGGGGGTATTCTTTTTAACTCGAGAGAAAAGCAAAACTGCTTCCCTTATTACACTGTCTCCGGAAGAAACATATCAACAAATCGTCGGATTCGGCGGAGCGTTTACTCAAGCATCGGCTTCTGTGTTAAAAAAAATGAGTCCGGCAAAAAGGCAAGAAGTGATCGACGCTTATTTCCGATCGGACAAAGCTGGATATAGTATGATGCGAACCCACATCAACAGTTGCGATTTCTCAGAGATGAATTATGCATACGACAATACGCCGGGAGACAAAGAGTTGAAAGATTTCTCGATTGATCGAGATAAGGATGATATCATCCCATTGATCAAAGATGCGATGAGAAGTGAAGGTGCGAATTTCAAAATATTCGCCTCTCCTTGGACAGCACCCCCGTGGATGAAAGATAACAATGCATGGAATAACGGATCATTACTTCCTGAATATTACGCTACGTGGGCGTTGTACTTAAGTAAATATCTACAAGCGTACGCGAAGGAAGGAATCAACATTTGGGGTGTGACAGTTGAAAATGAACCGGAGAATACAAGCGGACAGTGGGAAACTATGGTCTTTACACCAACCAGCATGCTAGAGTTTTTGAAAACCGCTCTCATCCCGCAATTTCAGACGGATCATTTAGGCGCTAAAATTCTTATTTATGATCACAATATGGATCATGTGAAATATTGGGTCGATACTCTCTTGAGCGACCAGGAAGTTGCGAAATACGTTTGGGGAACTGCAGTTCATTGGTACAGCAGCACGGTGGATTGGTATCCTGATGTATTGAATTATGTTCATGAGAAATTCCCGTCAAAAGAAATTATGCATACGGAAGGATGCATTGATTCAGAAGTTCCTCACTGGCAGGATGATGCCTGGTATTGGAACAATGAAGCTAAAGATTGGGGATATACTTGGGCATCTACAGAAGAAAAACCTCTCCACCCAAAATATGTCCCCGTGTATAGATATGCACGTTCAATTATTGGTGGATTGAATAGTTGGGTGACTGGATGGGTTGATTGGAATATTGTTTTAGATACACAGGGTGGTCCGAACCATGCAAAAAATTGGTGCAACGCTCCAGTCATTGCAAAACCGGAGACAAATGAAATTTATTATACACCGCTCTATTATGTTATGGCGCACTTCAGCAGGTTTTTTAGACCTGGCGGATACAGAATTGGAGTCTCATCAGACATTAAAGGTCTGATGATCACCTCGTGTAAAAATCCTGATGGTACAATCGCAGTTGCAATTCTCAACCAAAAAGATGATCCAGTCGAATATACCATTTGTATCGGCGATAAAAACATTTCTTCAAAAATAGATGGGAATGCGCTGCAAACTGTAGTCATAGAGTAAATAGGCCGTGGATTAAGAAAAAACATTACTGCTATTTCAATATTCGGAGAATAAAATGGAGAACAACTCACAAAGACTTTCTGTAAAGGAAAAAATCAGTTACGGATTTGGAGATACTGCTTCGAACTTCTATTGGCAGATGTTCATGAGTTTTGTTCTCTTTTTCTATACAGATGTCTTTGGAATTTCGGCTGCCGTTGCAGGAACGATGCTACTGATAACGAGAATTTGGGATACAGGAATCGATCCAGTTATGGGCATTATTGCCGACAGAACTGAAACACGCTGGGGAAAATTTCGTCCCTATCTTCTTTGGATGGCGTTGCCTATCGGCATTATTGGTGTGCTGACATTTACAACGCCCAATCTAAGTGTCAACGGAAAAATAATTTATGCATATATCACCAGCACACTTATGATGGCAGCGTATACTGCAATCAATACTCCGTATTCAGCTTTGATGGGAGTGCTCACACCAAATTCGCTAGAACGGACAAGTGTATCTTCTTACAGATTTGTACTTGCATTTGTTGCGATCTTTATTGTTCAGGGAACGACACTTCCCCTCGTTCAATATTTTGGAAAAGGAAATCAAGCGGTCGGCTTTCAATGGACGATGGTGGTATTCTCTCTTGCCGCTATCGTTCTCTTTATTTTTGCCTTTTTGAATACACGAGAACGTGTGCATCCGCCGAAAGATCAGAAATCTTCTGTGAAAAGTGATTTTAAAGATTTATTACATAACAAACCATGGATAGTTCTATTCTTCATTGGCATATTTGCCCTTTCGTACAATTCAATTCGGTCTGGATCAATCATCTATTATTTCAAATACTACGTTGGCGATCAAGCGATGGCATCGGCGTTTATGGTAAGTGGTACTATCGCAGCGATTTTAGGTGTAATGAGCACGAAGTATTTAACCAAACTACTTGGAAAGCGTAATCTGTATATGATTCTTTGGGTTATCGTGAGTCTTCTTACGATTGGATTTTATTTCATTCCTAAAGAAAATATTGTAGTAATTTTTGCTTCTCAGGTTATCATCTCATTTATTTTGGGACCAACCGCACCACTCATCTGGGCTATGTATGCAGATACTGCCGATTATTCAGAATGGAAAGCAGGAAGAAGAGCGACCGGACTTGTCTTTTCTGCTGCAACGTTTGCTCAAAAGTTGGGATGGGCAGTTGGCGGCGCGTTGACAGGATGGCTGTTAGCCTATTTTGGATTCGTTGCGAATGTGGCACAAACTGGTGCAGCACAAGATGGAATCAGATTGATGATGAGCATCATTCCGGCAATCGGTGGATTGTTAGCAGCTGCGGCAATTTGGTTTTATTCATTAGATGAAAAAACGATGGAGAATATCGAGGTCGATTTAGCAAAAAGAAAAAAAGAATAACGAGTACTCAAGTATGAAAATAAGATTATGTGCTTTTTCCTGTTTCATCATTTTTATGATGAGCCCAATTATTCTTCTTGGACAGCAAGATCAAACAAATAAAATTGATCTCACAAAACAAAAATGGTTTGGGAATGCGATATGTTATTCAGGATATCGGGAAGGACAAAATCCGGATTCCAGCAAATATCCTACGCAGGCTCAGATTCTTGAAGACATGAAAATTCTTGAAAAACATTTCACATTGATCCGCACATATGGCTCCGATCAACATAGCAAAGATATTCTGGAAGTGATCCGTCGTGAAAAAATTCATCTATCAGTAATGCTTGGTGCGTGGTTAAGCGCCGAACCGGGAAATGAAGCGACAAATGCAAAACAAATTGCTCAATGTATTGAACTTGCAAACACATACAAAGATATAGTCGTTGCCGTAAGCGTGGGAAATGAAATTCTGGTCGATTGGTCGAATCATAAACTGCCGGAAGCAAAAGTGATTCAATATATCAAACAGGTGAAAGCTGCTGTCACCGTACCAGTTACTGTTGATGATGATTTCATGTTTTGGCTAAATAATGGAACAGACCTTGCCAAAGAAGTTGATTTTGTTGCGATGCATGTTTACCCGATGTGGGCAAAACATGACATAGATAGTGGTTTTGCAGTTACTAAAAGATTATTTGAAGCAGTAAGAGCAAAGTTTCCCGGCAAGACTGTTCATATTGGTGAAGCGGGGTGGGCAAGTTACTCGGAAGGCAAATATCATGCGCCCAAGGCTGGTGATGAAATAAAACAAAAACGGTATTTCGATGAGGTCAATGCGTGGGCACAAAAAGATAGCTTGACAATTTTTATCTTCGAAGCATTTGATGAGCCATGGAAAGGTACAGGTACGGAAGGCCACTGGGGACTTTTTTCAGTAGGTAGAAAAGCGAAGCTGGTCATGCATCAATGGTATCCAGAACTTGTTACGAATCAGCCGACATCTCCGAGCTATGACGAAAAGAAATGATAGAAAGTGAGCGGTTTTCTGAGGGGACAGAAGGTTAAAGCGATATGAAGCAGAAATCAATTCTCGTAGGTAAATCCATTCTAAAGAAAGAGAAACACACCGTCGGTGGTGGTTATGTTGATTTCCAAGGAGAGCAATTTTATAAAATTTCTCACTACAATCTGATGCCGCCGTTTTTTATGAGCATCGTAAGTTCTTCTGATCATTGGATGTTTATTTCCAGCACAGGAGGATTAACTGCCGGAAGAAAAAATCCTGATAATGCTCTGTTCCCTTATTCAACCGACGATCGAATTCACGATTCTAGGGATCAGACAGGAAGCAAAACGATCTTATTTGTTGCTAAACAAGGTAAAATATTTCTTTGGGAACCATTCTCACAGAATTATGAAAATATTTATTCGATTGAGCGAAACCTGTACAAAAATATTTACGGGAACAAAATAATTTTTGAAGAAATAAATCATGATTTGGCATTGACGTTTCGCTATGCCTGGTTAAATAGTGAAAAATTTGGATTTATTAAAAACTCACAATTGCTGAATCACAACAAATCATCGGTGCAAATAGATATTCTGGATGGGATGCAGAATCTTCTTCCTTCAGGAATCAACCGTCGGTTCCAGATGGAATATAGTACTCTTGTCGATGGATATAAGAAAAATGAATTACAGACCGATACGGGTATAGGACTTTTTACACTCAGTTCTATTCCTGTTGATCGTGCTGAACCCAGCGAGGCATTGAAAGCGACGACGGTGTGGTCGGTTGGATGCAGGAAAACAAAAATTCTTATTTCATCCCGCCAACTCGATGCATTCAGAATTGGATTGCCGATAAAGCAGGAAACAGACATTCGTGCATCTCGTGGAGCGTATTATATGAACACAAAATTTTCTTTAGACAAAGGTCAAGAAAAGGAATGGTTCATAGTCGCGGAACTCTCCCAAGATTCATCGAAGGTTGCTGCTCTTACTGAACTTGTCAAACATGGTAAAAAAATCCCTCAACAGATTAAAAATGATGTAGCCGAAGGGACAAATAATTTAATCAAAATTGTTGCAAGCGCTGACGGCTTGCAAGCGACACAAGACGTGCTGAGCGGCTCTCGCCATTTTTCGAATACTTTATTTAATGTGATGCGCGGCGGTTTTTTTGATAATGGATATCTTGTCGAACGAGAAGATTTCATTTCATTTATCAAAACAACTAATAAAGATATTGCAGCAAAGCACGGCGAGTTTCTGAAGAATCTTCCAGACCGATTCTTGCATTCGGAATTACTTTCACACGCCGCTGTGATTGGGTATTTTTACGGATATGGAGCAGGGGAAGGCACATTAACTCTTCCGATAATTAAGTTTTTAAAAAATAAGGTTGCGCTTACTACATATTGTATTGAACCATCGGAATTGATGGATGTATTGAAAATGAAATGCGGACCAAAAGTAATTTATATAAAAAATGGGATGGAAGAAACTACTCTTCCTAACTCCGATTTTATCCTGATGGCACATTCAAGCAATTACATTAAGAATAAACCTGAATTTGCAAAGAGGCTGTATAGTTCTTTGAATAAAGGAGGAAAGATATTGATTATTGGAACAAAGTCTGATAGTGATGATATGAAGTTAAGAAGAGGATTGAGGTCCAGTGAATAAAGAAACAAAGAGAAAGTATTTATGACCTTTTTAAAAGTTAGGCCTAAAGGTAAGTGTTGAATTTGAGAAATCCACAATAAATCTTGAAAGCACACTAAAACCCAATGAAGTATAGGAGAAGGGATTATATCTTTTTATTACCA
>CAVYHK010000015.1:0-86165 GCA_963768145.1 uncultured Bacteroidota bacterium
AAGGTTGGCATAGTGGACACTATTGCCCGGTACCTGTTGCACCAAAAAGGGAAGAAGATTCGACCGATACTTGTTCTGTTGTCGGCGAAGGCGAGCGGGGGAATTACCTCGACCACTTACCACGCTGCCACACTCGTTGAGCTCCTTCATACTGCCACCCTGATCCATGACGACGTAGTCGATAACGCGGACATGCGGCGCGGTATTGCGTCCATCAACGCTGCCTGGAAAAACAAAATTGCCGTCCTGATGGGAGATTACCTGTTATCTAGAGGTTTGCTTGTTGCATTGATCCACGACGAATTTGAGTTACTGAAAATCAGCTCGGTCGCAGTCAAAAGAATGAGCGAAGGTGAGCTTTTGCAAATCCAGAAGTCGAGACAGCTCGACATGGATGAGGAAACCTATTTCAGAATCATCTCCGATAAAACCGCGTCGCTGATCTCAAGCTGCTGCGAGATGGGAGCAGTGAGTGCAACCCATGATGAACAAATAATTAAACAGCTCAAGACATTCGGGGAGTATCTCGGAATGGCATTTCAGATCCAGGATGACGTGCTTGACTACGAGGGGAAGAGGGCGACCCTTGGCAAGCCGATCGGCGGGGATATCCGCGAAAGAAAAGTCACACTCCCTTTTATATACGCTTTTGCAAATGCCCCGAGGCGGGAAGCGAGGTCGATCTTGCGCGCATTAAAGAATGAAAAACGCGGCTCTCGGATCAGGGAGGTTATTGCATTCACTGAGCATTACGACGGAATCAGCCGCGCTCGCGCGAAGTCCGTTGAGTTTGTCAGGAACGCGCGGAGGGAACTCGAAGGGATCCGTGACTCTGCAGCGAAAGAGTCCCTGTTGAACCTGACAAAATTTGTAGTTGACCGCGAAAACTAAGAACTTCGTAAATACCCAAATTGAAAGCGAAGCACTCTGATGACCTTGACTTGCACCGACGGCTATAATGAGTGGATTGGTAAACATCGTTCTCGCTTGGGTGATCCAACCGTTGTTTTTTCTGAATCCTTCGTGAGCTGACTGATTGCTTTCAATTAAGAAGAGAAAACGGGAATACGTCCTTGCTCTTGGTGGTGGCGGAGCAAGAGGATTGGCGCACATCGGAGTACTAAAAGTACTCCAAGCTGAAGGAATCAGGATCAGAGGAATCGCCGGGATAAGCATGGGAGCAATCGTAGGGGCAACATACGCTTATTACGGTGACGCAGTCGAAGTAGAGGAAATCTTCAAGAAATTCTTTCGAAGCCGATTTCATCAGAAGTTCAGCAAGACATTTTTTCTGCTGTCAGAGGATCCGGACACCTTTCAGAAACCGGAAAGAATTATTGCCAATTTGGGACGAAGATTCATCTATCTTAAAGCGGCCGCGAAGGATGCGATCTTCTCCGAAAATATTCTCAAAGATACCGTCGGTTTCCTTTTGCCCGATATCTGCTTCAGCGATCTGAGGATTCCGTTCGTCAGTATTTCTTCGGATTTGATTTCCGGGAAGCAGATTATTTTCAAGACTGGCAAGGTTCGGCCCGCAGTAATTGCCAGCTCTCTTATCCCTGGAATCGTTGAGCCGCTCAGGTCAGGCAACCTGGTTCTGGCGGACGGCAGCACCACCGGCGTCGTTCCGGTCAAAGCTGCTCTAGAAACATACGGCGGAAAGGTAATTGCAGTCGATGTTTCAATGACGTTGAAACGCGAACTCAAACTCAAGACAGCCTTCGATGTCGCGCTTAGAGCGAACGAGATAACAAGTAACTTGCTCAATCAGACTTTACTTGAGAGGGCTGATATTGTCGTAAGTCCCAAGGTCGGTGACACCAATTGGGCGAATTTCGACAAGCTTGATGAAATGATACGCGCCGGCGAAATCGCTGCAAAGAGATCGTTGATCCTGCTAAATAGGAAAGAATAAACGAGAATCTCTTCTCCGTTCAATTGCATTCTCCCCGCAAATTTGCTAAATTTATAAATAATGGGAGTCGAACCTCGATAAATGCTCCACCTGAACCTTAGAAGATTAGCGATCCTGTTATTTTTTCCTTTTTTTACCACCTCCTACGCTCAGAACCCTAGTTTCCAGGCCAATTCGGAGCCAAATGGCAATTCGTACACGCAGGTGACGTCCACCAGGGGAGAGATTTCGCTCGATGGCGAGTGGCAGGCGTCGCTCGACGATGGAAAAACCTGGAAAACCGTCAATGTTCCGGCGACATCCGACGGCAGAACAATCATATTTGAAAGGCGGGTTTTCATTCCCGAAAGTTTGGTTTCAAAAAATGTTTTCGCGCTGACAATTGGCACAGGGGGAACATCGACTGAGATAAGGGTGAACAATGAATTTGTTGCCATTCATAATGGAGCCTACTCTCAATTCACCGTTAGAATTCCCGACCGGCTCCTCCAGGCGGGCAGCGAGAACATCATACAGGTTATCAGCGACAATGAGTTGAATCCCGTTTCAACGATCCCCTTACGTCAGCTTGCCTTTCAGCCGAAATGTTTTAGCGGTTTGTTCAGAGATGTCTATCTTGAAGCGAAGCCTCCGGTGTATTTGGATCTTCCTTCCGTGAAGATCTCGATGAATCAGAACAACAGCTCTGCCAATGTGGAGGGCAATGTTGTGGTCTACGCATCGGATTTTTCGAGATATGGAATCGATTCAGCCGCGACCTCGATTGATTTGCTCGCGCACATAGAAATTGTGGATAGGAATACTGGGAAGGTCGTTGCACAATCCACTGATACCGCTTTCAGTCTCGCTCAGAATCACAATACGAAGTTACACTTCTCGACGCTGGTGCAGGACTTGAGTTTGTGGTCTCCATCAAAGCCTGATTTGTTCGAGGCGGTTTTTTATTTGAATAAGGGTGATGATCTAATCGACGAGTTCTCTGAGAACATCGGTTTCAGATCATTTCGGCTTTCAAATGGCAAATTCACTTTGAACGGTGAGCCAATTTCCATAAAGAGTGTGAACTATGTCGTAGACAATCCGAAAACGGAAGCAGCCGTGGACGATATAGGACTGGAGAAGGACATAGCGATTATCAAAACTCTTGGCGCCAATGCGATACGTGTGGTGAATTATCCCCCTTCACCAAGATTACTTGATCTTTGTGACAGATTTGGCTTAATGGTCTTTGAGGAGTTGCCGCTTGTCGACGCTCCCCCATCTGTTATCGAGGACGCCCAATACAAGGGAGCTTTCCAAAACTATCTCCATGAAATATTACTCTCGACGTGCTCACATCCCTGCGTAGTTGCATTATCGGCAGGGAGCAATCTTGACCCCTCAGCCAAGCCGACTTTAGATTTCATCTCTTCGGTTTCGATGCTTGTTCACAGTGAAACGGACAGATTGGTTTACTATACGCCGTTAACGGGAACCGTCGACGGCATGAAGACGGATGCTGACTTTGTCGGCGTGGACCTGACTCCCTTCAATTCCACCAGGAAGATGAAAGATTTTCTGGCAAATCTTTCCGGCCTATATCCGAACATAATATTCTGGGCTTCTTCGGTGGGCACTCAATGTCAGATGGACAATCATAACGGCTATTCCGATCCCCTGTCGCTCGAACATCAAGCACGCTATCTGGTAGATGCTTACGGGGCGGTAGAGGAAGCAAACATGGCTGGCATTTCTATAAATAGCTTTGCCGATTGGCAAGGGGCAGTTCCGCATCTGATGCCGAACGGGCATCCTTACCTGTATACGTTCGGCCTCGTAAGCTACTGGAGAGAAAAGCGCCCGGCTTTCATGGTGGTTCGATCGCTCTTTAGTGACGAGACTCTTCCTGCGTTGCCCATAGGAAACTATGCCGATTCGCCGCCGATGATCTACGTGCTATTGTCGACTTTGCTTCTTGTGATCATTACCTATTTGCATTATAGCAGGCGATGGTTCCGTGAGAGCGCGGCGCGCGCCATTTTCAGACCATATAATTTTTTCGCGGATATACGCGACCAAAGAATGATCTCGGCTTTTCAAACATCAACGGTGCTGTTGTTGGTCGCTGCTGGAATCGCCATCTATCTCTCGAGTTTGTTGTACGCTTTTCGGGATAACTATGTGTTCGATAGGCTGCTTGGCGTTTTTGTACCGAGCGGTTTCCTAAAAATAAAGATCGATTATTTCGTCTGGCACCCTGCGGACTTTATTCTTGCATTTACCGTCTTTGGCGTTCTAATGGTCCTTGTGATCACTCTGGTTATCAAGCTGCTTTCACTTGCTGTGAAGATCCGTTTGCAAATGGTAAATGCATTTACTGTGGCAACGTGGTCTACACTCCCGATGGCCATATTGATTTTGGTGGACATGATTCTTTTCAGATTGCTCGGTGATCCCGGCTTTGTTTGGACAGCGTGGATAATTCTCGCAGCACTCTTTTTGTTAAGTCTGCTCAGATTGTTCCATGGTATAGGGGTTATATATGATTTGCCGACTATACGAGTCGGGATCATCGGTTCATTACTCATTATTTTGGTAATCGGGCTGGCTGTTGTCTATTACAACGGTATCAGTGGCGTTATTTCATACACGAAATTCTTTTACAACTTTTTGGCTCAGAATAGAACCATATAAAATGTTTCTCTCCAAGTTAGAACTATTCGGTTTCAAGTCATTTGCAGCTAAGACTGAATTGACATTCAACGGTGGTATCACCTCCGTCGTGGGGCCAAACGGCTGCGGCAAGACCAACGTGCTGGATTCGATAAGGTGGGTTCTCGGTGAGCAGCGCAGCAGCATGCTTAGAAGCGATTCGATGGAAAATGTGATTTTCAACGGGTCCCAGAACCGGAAAGCGCTTGGAATGGCTGAAGTGACAATCAACATAAAAAATGACAAGGGTCTCCTTCCCGTAGATTATTCTGAAGTTAGCATCACGCGTCGAGTCTTCCGCTCCGGCGAAAGCGAGTATTACATAAACAGAAACCAGTGCCGTCTAAAAGATATCCAGGATATGCTGATGGATTCTGGTATGGCTCCAACAGCCTATTCTGTGATTGAGCTGAAGATGGTCGAAGATATTCTCCGTGAGAACACGGATGAACGCAGAAAGATGTTTGAAGAAGCTTCCGGCGTAACGAAATACAAGGCAAGAAGGAAAGCGGCACTGAACAAGCTCGATGACGTTCAAAGAGATTTGCTGAGAGTCAATGACTTGATAGCTGAGATCGAAAAGAAGGTGGGGTCCCTCAAGCGACAGGCCAAAAAGGCGGAGCAATACAAACGATTTACGGATGAGTTGGCTATTCTCGAAAGACAATATCTGTACTCAGAGTACCGTTCTGTTCTGTCAAAAGTCGCACCGCTGAAAGAAAGCCTGTCAGTCAGCGAGACTGAGAAAACAAAAGCACTCACGGCGCTTTCACAGCAGGAAGAACTATTGAGGCTGATTCGCTCTGAGATAGTTGATGTCGAAAAGAGCTTGTCAACTCTGCGACAACTGCGAACAGAGAAACAGGTTGATCTCCATGGCATCGAAGAGGAAATAGCGGTCCTTGGAGAGCGAAAGCGGGGAATCAACGAGAATATCTCATCGCTTCAAAAACACAAGGTTGATCTTGCCGGTAAGAACAACTCGCTTTCGTCTCAGATAGACGAGTTTGGTCTGAGTCTCGTTGACGCTGAGAAGGAAGAGGCAATTATTTCTGCTTCTCTGGCGATGGAACAGGAAGGATTCAAGAGTTTTGAGGAACAGCTTTTTTCCGCAAGGGAGAAATCGACCACCAGCCATGAAGACCTGATAAGAATTCTGAATGACCTCGCTGTGAAGCAGAACGAGCGGGAACGATCTCGGGCCAGACTCGAAAGGCTTCAATCACATAACGATGAACTCTCCATTCGGAAGACTCAGCTTGAAGGCGAAAAGAACCAGCTATTGTCGAGGGTTGAAGATTCGCGAGCCGAAAGAAAGAGATTTGTTGAAGCCATCGATAGCGAGAAGAGAAATCTGAGCGACCTGGAGAGACACCGGGAAGAACTATTTAGCAGCCTCGAACATAAAAAGGCAAATGCGCAAAGCATTCGCGATCGAATGCAGACAAATGAAGCCAGAGTTGATTTTCTAAACGGACTCGTTGAACATCTGGAAGGAGTTCCGGACGGAGCCAAGGCACTCGCCCGCGGCGAGATAGAGAATCTGCCAAAATTCGAGATCCTCAGCGATATTTTTTATGTGGAACCAGCTTTCCGCGTCGCCGCCGAATCGATTCTCGGAGAGGCCTCGAATTTTCTTGTATCTCCGGACGAGCACGCCGCACTTAGCGCGGTTGATGCGCTCAGGAAACGCGATTTGGGAAAAGTTACTTTCATTTGTATCGACAGGGTTGTCTCTCCGGCATCTCGGTTGGGCGGGACAAGCCACAAGCGTCTGATAGATCATGTCCAGACTTCTCAGGAAAATGGATCGATCAGCAAATATTTTTTTGAGAACGTTGCAGTCGTGGAGAATTTTTCAGAGGCAGAAGGGATACTTCGCGAGGATCCCGCCATCACTTGTGTGAATTTCTCGGGCGATGTTTTTTCGGCGAAAGGAATAATTAGAGGAGGCAGCACACGTAAGACCGAAGGCGGTCGAGTCGGTAAGTTGCGGCAGTTGGAGGAGCTCAAGACTGAGAACGGAAGCCTTGCCGGGGAATTGTCCAATCTTGAAAAGGAAATTACTGGGTTCCAGAAGGAAATCGACCAGCTCCCGATTAAAATCGGAAACGAGACTATCAGAAACCTCGAGTTGCAACTGGCGCGGGTCGAGCAATCGGATGTCGAAAGTGAACGCAATCTTGAAAATGTTCAAATCCAGATAGGGGACATGCAAACAAGGATTGCCAGGCTGGAAACTGAGATTACTGAAGCGGGCAGTGACCTTACCCTTGTTGAAGCGGATCTTGAAAAAGTGAGTTCCCTAAAGGCTTCATCGGAAAAAGACTACCAGACAACTCTGGAAGAAGTCAGGGTTATTGAGAAAGCCTATCAACAGAAAAACGATTTGTTGCGCAACGTGCAAGCCCAGCACATTGAATGCGTCAACAAATTGAATTTTCTGAAAAGAGAGATAGAAACGTCACGCCAGCAGGTGAGCACAAATCTCGATGGAATCTCGAGAGCGGAAGAAGATATTCAGGCGGCAAACCTCATGATCGAACAAGCCGACCGAAGGTTAAGCGAGTTTGAAGACCGGCGGTCAAACCTGCGTCTTGAAATAAATGGTTTGGACAATCAGATAAGTGAATTGATGGTCAAGCTGTCTTCGAAGAAGGAGGCAGAAGGCGCGGAGGACCAAAGGCTTCGCGATGCTCGGACCAATCACGAGACTGCCATCGAGGCAGTTCATCAAGTCAGCCTGAAGATTAGTGAGCTTGACGCGCATGCTAGTGCAATTCTTGAACGCGCAGGAGAGGAATATAACCTGGACGTTTCACAGCAGACGGCCGAATCGATGAATCTTACCGCTGAGTTTGATGTCGGCGCTGCCCATGAACGAATAAGTCATCTCAAAGGGCGGATCGAGTCTTTTGGTCCCGTAAATCTCGTGGCTTTTTCGGAATACACAGAAGAGAAGCAAAGACTGGATTTTCTTGTCGCGCAGCGTGCCGACTTGTTGGAAGCGGAGAAGACTCTGACGACCACGATCGATGAGATAAACCACACCGCACATCAGAAATTTAGAGAGACGTTCGACCAGATTTCTGAAAACTTCAAAATAACGTTTCAGAGTCTCTTCGATGGCGGAGAAGCTGAGCTGCGGCTTGAAGAGAACGTGGATCCGCTTGAGGCAAAAATAGAGATAATGGCAAAGCCCGCAGGTAAACGGCCACAGTCAATCGACTTACTGTCCGCAGGTGAGAAAACGCTCACTGCGATTGCTTTACTCTTTTCCATCTACCTCGTCAAGCCGAGTCCGTTTTGCATTCTGGATGAAGTTGACGGGCCGTTGGATGACAATAACACCGACAATTTTGTCAGGATGATCAAGCGGTTCTCAACGGACACTCAGTTCATCGTTATCACACATAACAAGCGTACCATGGAAGCGGCGGATACCTTGTACGGAGTGACCATGGAGGAACAGGGTGTCTCGAAGGTGGTTGCCGTAAGATTTGTCGACGACTGGGTGGGAAGCGCGTGACGAATTTGCATCCGAAGATATTCGTCGATTTTGACGGAACTATTACCGTGCAGGACGTTGGAAACTTATTCCTGAGCAAGTTCGGAAATGAAGAACAAGCACTCAAATTTGTCGCGAAATGGAAAAGAGGAGAATTGTCCGGCCGTGACCTGACGCTGAAAGAGGCTGAGTACGTTAGAGTGAGCAAGGACGCAGCATTGAAGTACGTTGAGGGTTTCGAGATCGATCTGACATTCAAGGATTTTGTCTCATACTGCAAAACAAATTCAATCGAACTGACTGTCTTAAGCGACGGGCTTGATTTCTACATAGAAAGGATTTTTGAATCAAATAAGATATCTACTGTTCCATTTTATTCGAATCATGCAATCTTCGAAGGCGGAGGAGTACGTGTCGAATTTCCGTATCTGTCGGATTGCACGAAGTGCGGGAACTGCAAGGGATATCAAATCTTGACCAGAACCGGAGTTGACGATGTTGTCGTGTACATCGGAAACGGCTTCTCCGACAGGTGCGCGGTTCAATATGCGGACGTTGTCTTTGCCAAGGATGATCTCTTGAAGTATTGCGAAGCAAATAATATCACGTTCTTCCCATTTGATGATTTTGATGACGTGATCGGTCGGCTCGATAAGGTCTTCAATGAAGGGAAATTCAGGAAACGTCACCGCGCCGAGTTGAGCCGCAGAGAGGCCTATTTGGCTGAATGAGCGAATCAGCGTCAAATAAACGATACCGTTTGCTGGATACGAATTGGAAGAACTACCTGTTTACTTACAGGAGCTACACCCCTATTCCATTTCTAGTTCTAATGCTAGGGTTCGCTGCGCCGACTCCCTTTTCGCTCGCATTTGGATTTGCGACAGCCCTCGCCGGCGAGCTTATCCGTTTTTGGGGCGTGTCGTACGCCGGGAGCGAGACGCGCACGACGGGCACAGTCGGCGGAACCCAGCTTGTCACGAGCGGACCTTATGCGCATGTGAGAAATCCTCTGTACGTCGGAAACATTTTGATCTACTTGGGTGTGGGGATAATGTCGAACGCACTGGTGCCATACTTGCAAATCATAGCGCTTGTGTATTTCGTGTTCCAGTACTCAGCGATTGTGGCTCTTGAAGAAGAATATTTGTCGCAGACCTTCTCGAATTGGAAGGACTATTCATCAAAAGTGCGCCGCTTTGTTCCGGGTTTAAAACCTTTTCAAAGCATTGATAATCTTGTCCCGAATGTTGCGAGAGCTGTTCGGTCCGAGAGATCGTCCTTAATTGCGATGGTTTCATTGACACTTTTGCTGATTATCATCTACGTGTTAAAGGGCGCCGCATGACGAGGAGTTTCATGATAATCGCAGGTGAGACATCGGGTGACAAGCACGCAGCTCATTTGGTTGAAAGCATGAAGAAAAGGGAAGACCTGCGAGTGTTCGGGATTGGCGGCGACAATATGAAAACTGCCGGAGTTGAACTGCTCCATCATGTGAGAGAAATGTCGGTCATGGGATTTGGTGAAATCGTCTCTAAGCTTCCTTTTTTCGGCAAAGTGCGCCGCGATTTATTGCGGGCAATCCGCACCGAAAAGCCGTCGGCGGTGATTCTCGTCGATTATCCCGGATTTAATTTGCGGTTTGCGGAGTTAGCAAAAAAGAATGGTCTGACGGTAATTTATTTTATAAGCCCGCAGATCTGGGCATGGGGGAAAAGACGGATAAAGAAAATTCGTCGCACGGTAGATCTGATGCTGACCATTTTCAATTTCGAAGAGGAAATGTACAAGGGCAAAAATGTCAATGCTCATTTTGTAGGCAATCCTCTTCTTGATGAGATGGACATTTCCACCGACATGCAGATAAAAGAATTTCGTGGACGGTATTCGAGTGAAAAGGAGGCAAGAATCCTTGCGTTGCTTCCCGGGAGCCGCATGCAGGAGATAAAAAGGATTTTGCCGACTATGCTCCAGTCTGTCAGGATTCTGGAAGGAGAATTAGCGCGAGACAATATCAAGCTTGAAACGGTAATTGGGTGTGCTCCCGGCATCGACGAACAAGTCTATCTCGATACCATGGACAGGGCTGGAATAAGATTTCATCTGAGTCGGGAAGTCGAGCTGCTGATGAATTCGGCTGACGCGGGAATAGTAACAAGCGGAACTGCCACTCTTGAAGCTGCGCTTCACGACTTGCCGATCGTAGTTGTCTATAAGACGAGTTTTCTTAATTACCTCATGGGCAGACTGCTTGTTAGAATTAAATCGATTTCCCTGGTCAATATCGTGGCGCAGAATAAAATTGTCGATGAACTGATCCAATTCGAGTTCAAGCCGCAGAAAGCGGCGGCGGTTACAAAAGAGATTTTGATGAACGATGACGTTGCCACGAGGATCAGACAAAACTATGTCAGCCTGAGGAAAATACTCGGTGGCCCGGGCGCCTCGGATCGGGCTGCAGAATTGATACTTGGAATGAATTAATGGGGACCGGCATAAGAAACATCTTGCTTCCGTTCGGCGCAATATATGGCGGGATCGTTTCCATTCGAAACTTCGGATATGACCATCGCCTTCTTGGCGTCAAGAAGCTTCCGATACCGGTCTTGTCTGTTGGGAATATTTCGGTGGGCGGTTCCGGCAAGACCCCGTTTGTAATGTATCTGATTGAAAAGATTGTGTCGCTCGGGAAAAAGCCGGCAGTCCTGTCGCGAGGGTACAAACGCGTGACCAGCGAGCTGGTTATCTCTTGTCCCGAGAAGGGGGAAGAATCGGACGTTCAGATGCTCGGGGACGAGCCGGCACTTATCTCACAATGCTTTCCCGACGTCCCCGTTGCGGTCCATCGAGACAGACATCATGCGGGACTCATCGTGCTTGAGAAATTCGGAGTCGATGTTTTCATTCTTGACGACGGTTTCCAGAATAGAGAACTTCATCGCGATTTGGATTTTGTCCTCCTGAGGAGCTCGCTTCCGGACTTAAGAGATGGTTTCTTGCCGGCTGGAAATCTGCGTGATTCAAAAAAAAGAATAAGACAAGCTGATGCCATTATTCTCACTTCGCACGGCGATTGGAGGATTCCGGAGGAGGATCTTGCCAGGAAGTATTCAATTGCGCCGATGGCGGGATTGAGTTTCCTGCCTCACAGTTTTGTCGATTACGCCGGCCAGTGCCATCCGCTTGAAATGATCGCAGGAAAGAAAGTCGCAGCCTTTTGTGGAATAGCGAATCCGGAACAGTTCTTTTCTGGAATCGGAGCCCTGAACACTGAGATCGTAAAACGAAAATCTTTCCGCGATCATCATTGGTTTGACGAGTATGATATTGATGAAATCTTCGGCGGCTACGAGGATCTGATAGCGGTTACAACCGCGAAAGATTCGGTAAGGATTTTTCACGACGAAGAGTTGATAGAGAAGGAAGAAGTCCGACGCATTTATGCTCTGCACGAAAAGGCTGTTGTAAATTTTGGCGGCGATCAAATCGACAACGCTGTTGCGAAAGTGTTCGGTGAGGTTCATGCTTAGAATTGGAATGTCAGGTTGCGGCGAAAAAGACATCAACTACGAAAAATATTTAAAGTACATTCCATCCAGCGAGATCGCAGTGTTGTCCAAGAATAATGTTGAAGAGCTCGAAAAATGTGACGGGCTATTGCTGACAGGTGGTGTTGACGTCGCTCCGGAGCTTTATGGCGACTGGGCGGACGAGACTGTCCGCGTCGATTCCGAAAGAGATGGCCTTGAATTCAAATTGATCGATATTGCCTTGAAGAAGGAAATTCCGATTCTGGGAATTTGTCGGGGTTTGCAGATTCTAAATGTATATTTCGGTGGAACGCTAATCGTCGATCTTGAGAAGTTTCACAAGCCGCGCTCAGGGTCTGCGGACGTAATCCATAGAGCACTTTCAGACGGCGAAGACAGATTTCACAGGATTAGACTTATTGAAGATTCAGAATTGAGAGGTTTCATAAAGGAAGCAGACGGGACTGTTAATAGCTCGCATCACCAAGCCGCAGACAGAATCGGGGACGGTCTGAAAATCGTCGCCCGCGCGGAAGATGGAATAGTGGAAGCCATCGAAAGCAACGAGGAACTTGCCCTTGCCGCCGTCCAGTGGCATCCTGAGAGAATGAGTTTTGGCAATCCTTTTTCGAAAGGAGTGCTTGAGTTGTTTAGCTTTTTAATTACTAAAAAAATCACAACGTAGAAAATAACGTTCAATGGAGGTTACAAAATGAGTAAAACGAAGTATGTCTATTTCTTCGGCAATGGTAAAGCTGATGGAAAGGCAGAAATGAAAAATCTTCTCGGTGGCAAGGGGGCAAATCTTGCTGAGATGACAAACATTGGTTTGCCAGTTCCTCCCGGATTTACGATCACCACTGAGGTGTGCACACACTATTACGCGAACAGACGGACGTATCCGAAATCGCTTAAAGAAGAAGTTGCCAGAGCGACCAAGCGTCTTGAGTCATCGGTAGGCGCAAAGTTTGGTGACAAGAATAATCCCCTCCTTGTCTCCGTAAGGTCTGGAGCGAGAGCTTCAATGCCTGGAATGATGGATACGATTCTTAATCTTGGAATAAACGATAACGTCGTCGAAGGACTTGCGAAGAAAACTAACAACCCGCGGTTTGCTTACGATTCCTACAGACGGTTTGTCCAGATGTATGGCGACGTGGTTCTCGGCTTGAAACCGACACAGCAAAGATGAGATCGATCCTTTTGAGGCAATCATCGAAAGAAAGAAAAGAGAGAAAGGGGTTCACCATGATACGGAATTGACGGCTGATGACCTGAAAGACTTAGTAAACCAGTTCAAGAAGGCGATCAAAGAGAACACCGGTCAGCGATTTTCCCGAAAATCCGATAGAGCAGCTATGGGGAGCAATCGGAGCGGTCTTCGGATCATGGAACAATGATCGCGCGATTGCATACAGGAAGATGTATGACATTCCGGAATCATGGGGAACTGCGGTCAGTGTCGTCGCCATGGTGTTCGGAAACATGGGCGAAACCTCCGGAACCGGAGTCGCGTTTACTCGCGATGCTGCCACCGGAGCAAATGTCTTCTATGGCGAATATCTGATGAATGCTCAAGGCGAGGATGTCGTTGCCGGGGTACGCACGCCAATTCCTATCTCCGGCCTCGCGAAAGAGAACCCCAAGAATATATAACCAGCTGGAGAAGATCCGAAAGACACTCGAGAAGACATTATCGTGATATGAACGATATTGAGTTCACGATTCAAGAAGGCAAACTCTACATGCTGCAGTGCCGCGTCGGCAAGAGAACGGCATTTGCAGCCATAAAGATCGCCGTTGATATGGTTGACGAAAAGTTGATCACCGAAAAAGAGGCGCTTAGCAGGGTCGAGCCAGACCAGTTGAATCAACTCTTGAGACCGGTGTTTGATTTGCACGAAAAGGATGCCGCTGTGAAGGGAGGCAGACTTCTTGCGAAGGGACTAAATGCAGGACCTGGCGCCGCAACCGGTCGGGTTGTCTTCAACGCGCCCGATGCAGAAGAGTGGAACAAGCGCGGCGAGCAAGTTATTCTCACGCGCATCGAGACTTCTCCAGAGGACATTAGAGGAATGAACGCCGCCGTGGGAATCATGACGGCGAGAGGTGGGATGACTTCACATGCTGCTCTTGTGGCCCGCCAAATGGGAAAAGTCTGTGTGGTCGGATGCTCAGCTCTCGAAATTGATTACCCGACGCATAAGATGAGCGTAAATGGAAAAGTTGTCAAAGAGGGCGACTGGATCTCAATTGATGGCACGACGGGCGAGGTGATCGAGGGAAAAATCGCGACAAAACCGTCGGAGGTTTTGCAGGTCATAATCGACGAGACTCTGGATCCAAAGGATGCTCCGATTTATCAGCAGTTTGAAAAAATTATGAAGTGGGCAGACAAATATAGGACTCTGAAAATTCGTACGAATGCAGACCAGCCCGATCAAGCCTCGAATGCAGTTGAATTTGGCGCAGAAGGAATCGGTCTCTGCAGAACCGAACACATGTTTTTTGGTGAGGGGAAGATCGAACCGATGCGTGAGATGATTCTTGCGGATACTCTGGATGCTCGCAAGAAAGCTCTCGCAAAGCTTCTTCCATTGCAGCGCGCCGATTTTGAAGGAATATTCGAGGCCATGAAAGGAAGACCCGTCACAATTAGAACACTCGATCCCCCTCTCCACGAATTCCTGCCCGCACGAGGAGAAAGCGCAACGTGAGCTTGCTGCTCAAATGGGAATCAGCTATGAAAAAGTGCACCAGCGCGTTGAGGATCTGCACGAGTTCAACCCGATGCTTGGATTCCGCGGCTGCCGACTCGGCATTATCTATCCTGAAATAACCGAGATGCAGAGCCGTGCCATCTTCGAAGCGGCTGCAAACGTTCAGCAAAAAGGAACGAAGGTCGAACCGGAAGTCATGATTCCACTTGTGGGAAACGTGAAGGAACTTGAGGGTCAGGCCAAGATCGTCAGGCAGGCGGCAGAAGAGGTGATGAAAGAAAAAGGCGTCAAGTTCGAGTACCATGTTGGTACGATGATTGAGATTCCCCGCGGTGCACTTACCGCCGATGAGATCGCAAAAGTTGCAGAGTTCTTCAGCTTCGGCACGAACGACTTGACACAAACAACGCTCGGAGTCAGCCGCGACGATGCTGCTCGTTTCCTAATTCCGTACACGCAGATGGAAATCTACGCAAAGGATCCGTTCGAAGTACTGGACCGCGAGGGTGTCGGCCAGCTGATGAAAATTGCGAAGGAGAAAGGTAGATCGGTGAGACCCGACTTGAAAATCGGGATATGTGGCGAACATGGAGGTGAGCCTTCATCTGTCGAGTTCTGTCACATGATCGGACTGGACTATGTCAGTTGTTCACCGTTCAGAGTGCCGATTGCAAGATTGGCCGCTGCTCGTGCCGCTCTTAAATATCCTGTCCGGGAGACATCCCGGCCGGCCCGGACAAAACCTGCGGCAAAAACGGCTAAGAGGCGAACCACCAAGTCAGCGAAGAAAGCTAAGAGATAAGCAGTAGTTCCTGAATTATCTCGAAAGTCGAAACCTTGCGGAGGCTTCCAACCTTCGCAAGGTTTGTCAAATAACAAAAAAGGGATAATGAGATTATGAAACTTGCCGATTTTAAATATCCTATTCCCAGAAACTTGATTGCAAAGATTCCGGCAATACCACGAGACCATTCAAGGATGATGGTTGTCGACCGGAGGACCGAAGACATCGAAGAGAAAGTCTTCTATGAAATTGCCGATTACTTTCAGAAAGGCGATTCTCTTGTCGTAAACGAGACTAAAGTTTTTCCCGCGCGGCTCTTGGGCAGAAAGGAGAAGACAAATGCGAAGATAGAAGTCTTGCTCTTGAGAGAACTAAACCACGAAGAGGGTATTTGGGATGTAGTGGTGGAGCCGGCACGGAAGGTTCGAATCGGGAACAAGATCTATTTCGAGGACGAAAAAATTTATGCTGAAGTGATTGATAATACCACCAGCCGCGGGAGAACGATAAAGTTCAATTACAAGGGGGACATTTACAAGATACTTGACAAGATAGGACGGATGCCTCTGCCTCATTATATCAAAAGAGAACCGACCGACAAGGACAAGGAAGACTACCAGACAATTTATGCACGAGTAGTTGGGGCAGTGGCTGCTCCCACCGCGGGATTGCATTTCTCAACGCGACTCGTTTCAAGGCTGGAAAAGAAAGGCGTGAAAATCGTTCCTGTCACCCTTCACATAGGAATAGGGACGTTCCGAACGGTCGATGTCGAAGACTTGACGAAACACAGGATGGACTCGGAATTCTATGAAGTCCCGGTTGAAACTGCCAGAGTCATCAACCAGACCATCGATGCTCGGAAGAATGTTTTTGCCATCGGGACATCGGTGGTTCGAGTTCTTGAATCTAATGTCACAACCGATCGACATGTGAAATCAGGGAGGGGTTGGACGGATAAGTTTATTTATCCTCCTTATGAATTTAAGGTCGTGGATCATCTTGTGACGAACTTCCATCTTCCTGAGACCACATTGATAATGCTGGTCAGTGCCTTCACAGGGCATGAGTTGATGATGCGTGCTTACAAGAAGGCTATCAAGGAGCATTACCGTTTTTACAGCTACGGCGATGCGATGCTGATTTTGTAATATGAACCGCAATGTACATGAAGAGAAAAAGATGGTAGAATAATGAATGAACCGCAATGTACATGAAGAGAAAAAGATGGCAGGATAATGAATGAACCGCAATGTACATGAAGAGAAAAAGATGGCAGGATAATGAATGAACCGCAATGTGCATGAAGAGAAAAAGATGATAGGATAATCTTGGAAAGAGGAATAGGGGTGATCATTCCAGCCGCTGGCGCCGGGACCCGTCTTGGCGGAATCTCGAAACCGTTGATCGAAGTCGGTGGCCGACCGCTCATATCAATACTCTTGAGACTTTTTGGGGAACTCTCTGGAGTCAAGAAGATTTGTCTCGCGATTCCGGAACATGCATTTCACAGTTTCAAAGAAATTGTTCAAGCCCTAATAATGGATGCTCTGGTCGAGATTGTTGAAGGCGGCGAAGAGAGGGCGATCTCAGTGTGGAACGCATATGAACACCTCCGGAAGCATATCACGGAGGATGATCTTGTCTGTGTCCATGATGCTGCCCGGCCCCTTTTGGCGAAATCTGATCTTGATGCCGTGGTCGCGGCAGGTTGGGAACATGGAGCCGCATTCCTTGCTTCGAGAGTCAAAGACACGCTGAAACTGGTAGACAATGAAAATTTTTGCCAGAAGACAGTTACCCGTTCAAGACTCTATGCAGCGCAGACTCCACAAGTAATGCTCTCCAAGTTTTTGTCGAAGTCGTACAAGACATTTGACAATCTATCTGAGGTTACCGATGAAATCATGCTTATGGAAAGAATCGGAGTAAAGGCTTTTGTGGTTGAGCCACGGCATCTGAATCTTAAGCTCACGACCCTTGAAGACCTCGAGCTGATCACGAAACTTATTTCTTAAGATACGTCGCGTTCAGAAAATCTGAAGGAAGCACTTCTCGCCCATCGCTCAATGCCTCCCCGAATAGCTGGCCCAATCTGTTTGCAAATACATCCCTCGGATCTACCGCCACATCGAGTTTAAGTAAGACTTCACCCTGCTCGACAAAGTTGCCAATCACATCGGGCAATTTCTTTGTCCCGGTTTCGTAAGTTAAATAGGCCGATCCAAAGAAGTGGACCAGCTTGTCGCTATCGCCCCACCTGCTCTGCGGCGAATCCCTGAAAATGTACCTGGGCAAATTGTCCATCCGCAGCCTCGCGTCAGCGGAGTCTTCCACCGGCAGTGGAAGTTCCACAACACCGAGCAACGGGAAAGTAGGCTTGATATCAGTTCGGTTAAGAACTGCAATAGAAATTGATAGAAGGGCATCGCCCACGTCCTTGTTCGACAATTCCATCCCCTTTGCAAAAATCAGATCGACGCGGTTCAGCTCTTCATTCCTATCATGACTTACATCTGGTAAATCTTTTCTAATGTATTTTCGGAGCTCATCGGTTACCTGAACAATATGTGGCGTAAAGAATCTTTTTACCAAATCGATTTGTGCAATGGTGCTATGTGAAGTAGAAATGAACAGGAGAAATGAAAGGAAGTATCGGACGGGGATTAATTTCAAGTTTACAGAACGCTCACGTTAAGTTTCTGGATGTTCGGATTGACTCAGCATTGAACCTTTTTCTTTATATTGCAATAAGATAACCCAATCTCACAAAATCTTTCAATTAACTGACCCCGCATCGCCTTCCAATTTCGTGTGTCGTCTGAATGGAATTGTGTTTGAATTGCAGGGACAGCGCCTTAAGGGCTTGAGAGTCCGATTGCAGTGCAATGGTGTTCATTGACATTCTGGTTGGTGATTTCTATATTACATTTTGTTTCGATGCAGCATAAATCATCTCATGAAAAGACCGCGTCAGCTAAGCTGACGTTTGTTGTATTTTCAGATGCCGAGAAGCCGTTGAAGACACTCAAGGTTTCTCGACTTCAGTTAGTGCTGCTGGTTCTTTTCGGATTTGTATTAGTCGGCACGTTGAGTTTTCTGGCGATGACTGAAACGCCGTTTGGCAAGCTGATATTTCCCGCATACTTCAGTACCCAGATGGAGCAGCTTGAGAGAGTCAGGACGCTTGAGAATAAAGTCGAGATTGTCCAACAACAGCTTTCTTACTTAGCTTCTTATAATCTGAAGCTGCGTAGCGCTTTGGGAGACACGGGAGCTTTTGCGGATACTTCAATCGTTCAGCCTCAAAGTCAACTCGAAGCCGCGCAGCCCGAAAGTCAACACGAGGCGCGACAGGAGACGACCGAACCTAACAAGATGGAAACTGAAAGTGGATCGCTGCCGGTTGTCGAGACTTTTCGCCCTCAATCGAGTGAGGGGCTCTTTCCAATGCTGATGCCGACGCAGGGTTTCGTCACTCGGGGTGTCGATTACTCTACTCAACATTATGGGCTTGACATATCCGCACCGGAAGGGCAGTCGATAGTTGCTCCTGCCGCTGGAGAGGTTCTGTTCGCTGATTGGACTCTCAATGGCGGCAATACCCTGATAATTGCCCATGGAGACGATTATGCTACCGTTTACAAGCATTGTGAACAGATATTGGTAAGCGTCGGCGCGAGAGTCGCAAGAGGCGACGTTGTAGCTTTGGTCGGTTCCACTGGAATCACAAGCACTGGGCCGCACCTTCATTTTGAGCTTTGGCAAAATGGAAAGAACTTGAATCCTACAAACTACTTACTAACGGCGAACTAAAATGGGAAAAGAAGAAGCACAGATAAACATCGTCGCGCAAGGAACCAGATTCGAAGGAAAGATCACGAGTTCGGGAAGTCTTCGCGTTGACGGACAGGTTACGGGTGATATTGCGTTGACAGGTGACCTGGTGATCGGAGCCAATGGTGACATATCGGGCAATATAGATGCACAAACGGTTACCGTGGGCGGAAAGGTCATTGGGAACATAACCGCAAAGAACAAGTTGGTCTTCGAGAATAAGGCGAGAATAAAAGGAGACATAAAAGCCTCCAAGTTGGTGGTCGATGAGGGGGCCATATTTGACGGGAAGTGCGACATGAGCGGCGAACGAAGACCTGACCAGAGAAGCGAGCTCTTTAGATGAGTTGCAGTAATGATGAAGAAAAAACAGGCGACAGGAGCCAGTCTAGGTGAAGCTTACAGGCAGCTTGCCCCCTACATGGGACTCGGCACGGAACTGGCTGCGTCTGTCGCTGGCATGCTGTTGCTCGGTTATTTCCTCGACAAACATTTCAATACATACCCTTGGCTCCTCCTGAGCGGTGCCGCAGCAGGGCTAATTGGCGGTTTTTTCAATTTCATAAGAGAAGTACAGAGATTAAGTAAGAGTGGCGGAAAATCTAAAGAATGAATCCTCTCTGTCGAAGACAGCCGAGACGGAGGCGCGAGTTCAGGATGTTCGCAAGAAGATATTCAGAAGTCTGTTTGCATGTCTGTTCACTATGGGGATTGTTTCTTTTCTTCTTACATGTGGAATACGCGACACGCGCCTTTGAATTAGCGTACTTCCTGGGTGCATTGGTGGGATTATAAACGGCGTTATCGGTTTCTTAACAATCGAGAAGTTTATTGACAAGAGCAACCTCGTGTTCATGAAGGGTGTTTTTGTCGGAATGGGAATAAGATTGCTGGTTCTACTAGGAGTATTCGTACTTCTCGTTAAAGTTTTTGATATTCATATTATCGGTTTGGTTACTGGCTTACTGATTTTCTATTTTTCGATGACGATATTTGAAGTGATATTGCTTAATAATAGAATTGTCCGAAGGAGTGCCCCTCATGCGGAGGGCATTCATTCGGAAGGAGAAATAGAGAGAAAAGCTAAGCCGTGAAGTTGAGTTCTGAATTTCTTGGCTCAGTAGACATGCTTGCTGCAAACGTAGTTGATGCGTTTGCCGACACTGCAAAAGCGGCTGCGGCGACGGCCGACTTAAATCGTGGATTATCGTCAAGTGCCTCAAACGGAAGCTGGATAATGGAGCACGTCACCGATTCCCACGTCATTGAGTTCCAGCCATTCGGGGAGATACATTTACCGCAATTCCCGCCGCTACACCTCGGAGGTTTCGTGATCGACCTGTCGCTCACCAAACACATTGTAATGATCTGGTTCGCCATGCTCCTCCTATTGATTGTCGTGCGCGCCGCGATGAGGAGCTACCACAAGAGCTCTTTGGTCCCTCGAGGAATGGCGAATGCACTCGAGGTAATTGTGATTTTCGTGAGGGACGATATCGTACTCAGCTCCATCGGCGAGAAAGGGAAAGCGCTTCTTCCATATTTTCTGACATTATTTTTCTTTGTCCTGTTTTCAAATTTGGTGGGGTTAGTTCCGTACACGTCAACTCCGACTGGAAACATAAACGTGACCGCTTCCCTAGCGATAATAGCTTTCTTTGTCATACAGATTTCCGGCATTGTGAACCATGGACTCATTGGGTACTTCAAGGGATTGATGCCGCCCCACATTCCGTTTTTTGTTGTTCCCATTATGATTGTTGTCGAGCTTCTCGGTTTATTCACAAAGCCGTTTGCACTGTGCGTCCGTCTTTTCGCGAACATGTCGGCAGGGCACATCGTGATATTCTCACTGTTAGGTTTGATATTCATTTTTCATTCGGTTTTCATCGCGCCGATCTCGGTTGGGTTTGCCGTTTTCATGTGTTTATTGGAAATTCTTATAGGATTGCTACAAGCTTATATTTTCACAATGCTGACCGCACTTTTTGTTGGGTTGGCGATTCATCAACATTGAAGTAATGACGCCTGCCTGCACTGGAACGCTGTCCCTAATGGGATGTCTTCGGGAAGGCGGGGAATTTTGCGTCTCAACAAAACAATAGGAGACTCTGATGTCTGATTTAGGATTGACTCATCTCGCGGCGGGAATTGGCGCTGCTTTGGCAGTTATTGGCGGTGGATATGGAATCGGCAGGCTTGCTGCTTCCGCAATGGAAGCCAGCGGGCGGCAGCCCGAAGCTCTCAGTGATATTAGAACATCGATGATTATCGCTGCGGCGCTCATTGAAGGTATCACGCTCTTCGCTGAGGTTATCACCATTATCCTGGCACTGAAGTAAGGAGCTAACAAATAGGCACAAAGGGACAGAGCACAAAAACTGTAGAATGATAAGAATAGAAGTCGATGCTAAGAAGATGGTCAAAACATATAAAGTCTTGGTCGTCTGGCAGAAATCCATTGCCTTTGTTACTAACACTTGCAAATTAACCAGAGCATTTCCAAAGGATGAGCAGTTTCGTCTGATCTCGCAAATGCGAAGGTGCTCGGTATCAATTCCGAGCAAAATTGCTGAAGGTTATGGAAGGAAATCGACCGGAGATTACGTTAGGTTACTTCAAATTGCAATGGGCTCGGTTTTTGAAATCCAGACCCAATTACAAATTGCTTTGAATTTGCAGTAGGTAAATGCTCCTGACTTTTCGCGATTGTTTGAAAGTAGCCGAGAAATCGAAAGAATGCTGAGCGCTCTTGTGAATAAACTGAATGAGAATTGATTTTGCTCCTTAGTGCCTTTGTTTCTTTGCCCCTTTTTAAGAAGGAGTTCATATGCTTGAACTGAATACCGGATTGATCATCTGGACCACGCTAACATTTGGTGTGCTTCTCGTTATCCTTCGGGCTTACGCATGGAAACCGATCCTTAGTAATCTTGAAACGCGTGAGGAAACAATCCGCCAATCTTTGGAGAGAGCTGAAGAAGCAAAAAGGCAGGCGGAGCGAATCCTCGAAGAGAACAACAAGAATCTCGCCAAAGCAGATGAGATGGCCCAGCGTGTGCTTCGCGAAGCCCGTGAGCTTGCCGAAAAACTCAGCGCTGAATCGGCATCGAGGGCCAGGACCGAAGGAGATAAGCTTATCGCCAATGCGCGCGATGAAATCGAGAGGGACAAAAAGCTTGCGATGATTCAGCTTCATGGTCTGGTTGTTGAGCTTGCTATTAAAGCGGCGGAGAAAATTCTGCAAGAGACGATCGATGAGGGGAAGCAGAAAAAGATAGTCGAGAGTTTCGTCAACTCTTTGGGAAAAAGCTGAAACGCTCATGAAAGGAGCAAGGGCGGCAAAAAGATACGCAGGAGCTCTACTCGGGCTTGCGTCGGAGATGAAAAAAGCTGATGTCGTGGCTGCGGACATGCGCTTGATACATGGCTGGGTAAAATCGACTTATGATCTCAAACTGTTCTTCGAGAGCCCGATAATAGATAGGATTAAAAAGCGGGGAGCAATCGAGGCGATCTTCAAGGGAAGAATCGATGAATTGACCGAACGTTTTCTTTTCTTGCTGGTTGATAAAACCCGTGAAGCTTTGATAGACTCGATTGCAGTCGAGTTCGGTGTTCTTTACGATCAGTCATTAGGCATAGCTAATGCCGATTTGATCTCAGCTTACGAGCTTGATGAGCCAGACAAATCGAAGTTGCAGCATAAACTGGAACAGCTGAGTAATAAGCGAATACGCATTTCCTCCTCGATTGACAGAACTTTGGTCGGGGGTTTTGTGGCACGGGTTGGCGATACAGTCTACGATGGGAGCGTTCGCCGACAGCTTGAGATTTTGAAACAACAGCTTCGTGGCAAATCGTGAACGGGAGAATGTGAGCAGTGAGAGGGAATACATTAATGTTGATGGACGTGTGACGGTTGAAGTGGATTCCAAATTTCCTGAAGGGATCTCTTGGTGACAAAATTAAAAATTAGGATTTTACGAGAATCAAATGGCTGAAATTAGACCTGACGAAATAACTGCGATATTGCGAAAGCAAATTTCTGGCTACGAACGGGAAGTTGACGTGTACGACGTAGGGACCGTCTTGCAAGTCGGCGATGGCATAGCCCGGGTGTATGGCTTGCAGAAAGCAATGTCGAGCGAACTTATCGAATTCCCGAACGGTGTTTTCGGGATGGCGCTGAATCTCGAAGAAGACAACGTCGGCTGCATCCTGTTTGGTAATGACACACTGATCAAAGAAGGCGATCAAGTCCGGCGTACTGGCAAAGTCATGTCCATGCCTGTGGGGGAGGCGATGCTAGGTCGCGTAATCAATCCGCTCGGCCAACCGATTGATGGCAAAGGAGCGATTGAGACCACTGAACTTCTACCTGTCGAAAGGAAAGCGCTCGGCGTGATTGCAAGGAGTCCAGTGAAGCAGCCTTTGAATACAGGCCTCAAAGCGATTGACTCGATGATTCCGATCGGACGGGGACAGCGCGAGCTCATCATCGGTGATCGGCAAACAGGCAAGACGTCAATAGCAATAGATACGATTTTGAATCAGAGATATACCCATACTGATACTGCAAAGAACAGAGGGATTAAACCGATCTATTGTATCTATGTTGCTATTGGACAGAAGGCATCCACCGTCGCTCAGGTAGTTGCGAAGTTTGAAGAAGAAGGCGCGATGGAGTATACGACCGTTGTCTCTGCAACTGCCGGCACTCCATCACCGTTGCAATTTATTGCGCCATATTCAGGTTGCACTCTTGGCGAGTTTTTCCGCGACAGCGGCCGCGACGCGCTGGTTATCTACGATGACCTTTCCAAACACGCATGGTCTTATCGCCAGGTTTCGCTTCTTCTTCGTCGCCCTCCCGGGCGAGAGGCTTACCCTGGGGACGTATTTTACCTGCATAGCAGACTTCTCGAACGCGCTTCCAAATTAAGTGACGAATTCGGCGGTGGGAGTTTGACCGCCCTGCCGATTATCGAAACACAAGCAAATGATGTGTCGGCATACATACCGACCAATGTCATTTCGATTACCGATGGACAGATCTATCTAGAGCCTGCACTCTTCAATTCCGGCGTTCGGCCTGCAATCAACGTCGGAATCTCCGTTTCGCGTGTTGGCGGGCACGCGCAAATCAAAGCGATGCGACAAGTCGCGGGAAGACTGAGACTAGACCTTGCGCAATTTCGGGCGTTGGAGGCGTTCATGAAATTCGGTTCAGACCTCGATAAAGTAACGCAGGCACAGATTCGTAGAGGACAACGCTTGGTGGAACTGCTTAAACAGAAGCAATATATTCCGATGCCGGTCGAGAAACAGGTTGTCCTTATCTTCACAGGAACAAACGGCTTTCTTGATGAGCTGCCGATCGAAAGCATTGAGAAATTCGAGAAAGAGTTTATCGAGATGATGGAGCTGAGACATCAGAACATCCTAGACAAGATTGCTGATACCAAAGAAATCGATTTGGAAACAGACAAGAGGCTCCACGAAATAACCAAGGAATTCGTTGCTCAATTTAATAAATAGCAGTCAGTTCCCGGAGATCGGTCGTCAGAAGAATGCGCTCTGGGAGCTGAAAGTTGATGACTGCGCATGAAGGACTAAGATTTGCCAACGCTTCGTGAAATAAAGCGGCGCATCTCTGGCGTGACGAGCACTGAGAAGATCACAAAGGCGATGAAGATGGTCGCGGCGGCGAAACTCCGCCGCGCGCAGGCAGCGGTTGTTGCGGCGCGGCCGTACTCGCGGAAAATCAGCGAGCTCATGAAGCATCTCGCAGCTAACGCGGATTTGAGTGAGAACCCTCTCGTCAGGGAAAAAGAACTGAAGCGTGTTGCGATTGTTGTCGTCACCGCGGATCGCGGCTTCTGCGGGGCTTTCAACTCGAATATTGTTAAGGCGACAAACGAGCTGGTTGGGACACGCTATCAAGAGCAGTATTCGGCGGGAGGTGTAAAACTCCTTCCGGCTGGAAGGAAAGGGTATGGCTTTTTTTCGAAACGAAAATTCGACCTTATCGGTAATTACTCCGGCGTTTATCATAACCTGCAGTTTGCAACCGCTAAGAACATTGCGTCGGAATTAGTCAAAGGATATTTAAACGGCGCTTACGACCGCGTCGAAATTGTCTATAACGAATTCAAAAATGTGATTCAGCAGCGATTGTTGGTGGAACAATTCCTGCCGATTCCAAAGGAAGAGTTCGTGCCTCAGGAAAGGCACTTTGAACTCGAATACATTTATGAACCTGACAGTTCCAGCATCCTCAATTCGCTTATGCCGCGCCATCTCGAATACCAAATCTGGAGAGTATTATTGGAGAGCAATGCAGCAGCTGAAGGGGCTCGCATGGCGGCGATGGACAATGCGAGCGAGAACGCGACTGAATTGATAACCACGTTATCGCTCGAGTACAACAAAGCTCGTCAGGCATCAATTACAAAAGAATTACTTGAGGTGGTTTCAGGCGCGGAGGCGCTGACTGCTGCGAGCTAAGCGACCTTAAGTGTTCTAACTGGTATTCTGAGACAAGTGAATAGTGCTCACAATCAACCACCGGAAAACCAGAAGTATTACTTCGCGGGGTTTACGCAAGCGGCTTATGGGGCTTGCAAGGCCAGAGACTTCCTGCGACCCCTCGTTAGGTTGAAGTGAATCAATTGTGCACGCGACCTTGTGGGTCTCAATCTCTGGTGTTGTTTTCCCTTCTCGTTCTTCATTTATGCCAAATTAGAATGCCCAGATGATTACCTCATCCCGACAAGTCTCCACGCGATTGGAAATCTATTGCGAGGTTCGTAAAAAGACTATCGCAACAGACTTGTCAGAGCTTGCTGGAAAAAGCTGATTGAACGCGGGATCCGGGACGGGTTACTTCTTGACTCTTGCGTTGTGTTTTTCGCGATAGATGTGCCGGCTGGCTCGGTTCTGCATGCGATTCAACTGTGCTTTATTCCGGGGGGTCAATCTTCCGCCGTGCTTAGCTTTATCAATTTGTTTCCTCTTTTGAATTCGCGCTTGATGTCGTTCGAGCCTTCGCTTTTCGCCTCTTGTCAGCGCACCGCTCTTTACCCCCTGCTTGATTCGCGCTTGCTGCTTTACCTGTCGATGTCCCACCTCGGTTCTAGGAGGTTGTTGTGCCGTTTGTGTTTGCCCCATCATGACCCCGGAAAATGCCAAAGTCATGAAAATGACAAAAAGGGCTGTTTTCTTCATTGTTTATCTCTTTCTCTTTTTTGATCACCCAACATCTGAATATCTCCGGTTTGTTCTCAGATTGGAGAACAACTAAGGTTACCGGGTTTAAACCTCGAATGCCTTTATGCGTAGATAAATTCTTATTAATGTAATATTTATCCGATTAGATGAATCTATTGTTTTTTCGCGATAAGGGATTCGGCGAAGTCCATCATCACAGGTGCGATTTTTCGCCCGAGCCAAGCTTGTAAATGTTCGCCTTTAATTTTATAATTTACTGATGAATCTTCTTGCGATTGAAACATCCTGCGACGAATGCTCTGCGGCAATTTTGGTTGATGGCAAGCTAGGATCGGTGGTTATATCTTCTCAGCTCGTTCACAACGAATACGGCGGTGTTGTTCCAGAGCTCGCGTCGCGTGCTCACGTCGAAACAATCGTTCCGGTTGTCGAGGAGGCTTTAAAAAAAGCCTCGCTCACACCGGAGCAGATCGACGCTGTTGCGGTGACTTATGGACCGGGGCTTGCCGGTTCACTCGTCGTCGGCTTGAGTTTTGCGAAGGCTTTTGCCGCATCGCGAGGAATTCCGGTCGTCGGGGTCAACCATATGGAGGGACACCTGTACTCGAATTTTCTGGAGGAGGAGAAACCTCAGTTTCCGTTTGTTGCATTGATCGTCAGTGGTGGTCACACGATGCTGGTCTACGTGAAAGAGCCGTACGCTCATGAGTTGCTCGGACAGACACGTGATGACGCAGCGGGTGAAGCTTTCGACAAGGTTGCAAAACTCCTGGGCCTTGGATACCCGGGCGGGCCAGTTATCGACAAACTGGCGAAAGAAGGAAACCCGCTGGCCTTCAGCTTCCCGCGCGCATTCATGCCAAAGATTCAATCGTCGGGGAATGAAGATTCTTTCGAGTTTAGCTTCTCTGGAATCAAAACGAGCGTGCTATACCTACTTCGAGATTTGAAGAGCAAGCCCGGGGGGAATGCTAAGAAAGGAATCGGTAGCGACGAAAAACTGCTCTGCGATCTATGTGCTTCTTTTCAGCGGGCCGTGATTGATGTCCTGGTGGAAAAAACCATTGCTGCTGCTGCAAAGTATTCCGTGAGCTCAATAGCTGTGGCGGGCGGAGTCGCGGCAAACCAGGAGTTGCGGCTCACGCTTCGGGAAAGGGGCCGATTGACCGGGACAAAAGTTTATTTTCCGAGGCCGCTTTACTGCACCGACAATGCAGCGATGATCGGAATCGCAGCGCATTTCAAGCACGAGAAATTCGGTATGATTTCCGACCTTACATTGAAGCCTGTGCCGAGCCTGGTGTTTGTGCCGGACTCGTCATTGTCGAAGAGTTTTCGATTTGAATAGAATAAGACGATTGCTTGATTCCATCGCACAAGAAGGTGCGCATAGGAAACTTCTCAGTGCGTACATAATGCCCGGCTACCCAAATGCCGATTCAACGATTAAAATTCTCAGGTCGGCTGAGAAGGCAGGCACGGACTTTGTCGAGCTGGGTGTCCCGTTCAGCGATCCACTTGCTGATGGGCCGGTGATCCAGGGTGCAGCACAAATCGCCATAGAAAATGGAATGTCGCCGAGAAAAATCATTGAGCTCGTCCAAGCTTTCCGAGAAGAATCAGAGCTTCCAATCCTTCTCATGGGTTATGTAAATTCGTTTCTTAACGGAATCGGTAAAAATTTTGCCGAGATATTGAAGTCCGCGGGAATTGATGGTGTGATCATTCCGGATCTTTCACTGGAAGAATCTGCTTTGGTTCGGGAGAGTCTTGAGGATGCCGGTTTAAGTTTGGTCTTGCTTGCCGCACCGACTTCTACAAATGGCAGGATCAAAGAGATCAGCCAGGCAGCGACCGACCTGGTCTATTGCGTTTCAGTTACTGGAGTGACAGGAGCAAGGAACGACCTGGTCAGCGATGAGGTCGTGGAATTTCTCCACCGGGTCAGAAAACACTGTCGAAAACCTTTCGTGGTCGGTTTTGGTATTTCCACGCCCGAGACTGCCCAAGAAATCTCAAGACATTCCGACGGCATAGTAGTAGGGTCTGCTTTGTTGAAGAGAATTTCCTCTGCAGATCGAGGTGAAGATGGAGCTTATGAATTCTTGAGTAGTCTCAGAGCTGCGATTGATGTTCGTAATGATCGGGGTCGGGACGAATGAATGACATGGAGACACTCAGAAAGAAGATAGATCGGCTCGACAAGCGGATCGTCAAACTCCTCAATAAGCGAGCCAGATATGCGGATGAAATCGGAATGATAAAGGAGAAACTAGGTCTAGAGGTCTACTCACCTGAACGAGAAAAGCAGGTAATTGAAAACGTCAGCAGTGAAAATCCCGGTCCCCTTACGGATGAAGCCGTCAGCCGCGTCTATGAAAGGGTCATCGATGAGTCCCGCCGGCTCGAACGTGAAAGTGCAGATGAGCGCCGGACTTCCATGGTTGGCTATCGGCGATCAGTCACGTCCAGAATTTTTCATGTGAAGGGATGGCGAATCATGAACATGATCCCCGGCTGGGTAAGTAAGCTGAAAGAGAAGACTAATTTGAGAAACGCGAGAAGTGTAGGACTTTTTATTTCGGCCGTTGTCGCCGTTGTCATTCTGGGCTGGTGCATTGCATTCCTTTTGCCGTACCATTATGCCCACGGCAAGGGCGCAATAATAACGATTGAAAGGGGAATGAGTGCCGATAAGGTATACGGCGAGCTGTCCCGTGCTGACGTCATCACGAACAGGCTCGTGTTCAAGATAGTGTCGAAGATTTTTTCAGTGGAACACAAGATTAAAGCAGGAAAATATTTATTTGCTGGAAGTTTTTCTGACTACGACGTCATGAGGATCATAGCTACGGGGAAAAGCAATCTCCTTGTAACCGTGACGATTCCGGAGGGACTCACAATACGCCAGATAGCCTCCATTCTTCATCGTGAAGTCGGAAACGGACTCAACCGAATTCGCAGATCTAGCCCTTGGGGATTCGTCTTCAGAAGCGTTTGGCATTCCGTCAAAGAACTTAGAGGGCTACCTGTTTCCGCAGACTTATGATTTCTATTTCGATACTGAGCCAAAAGAAATTCTAAAAAGAATGGTTGATGAATTTAATAATTTTCTTAACGATAGCCTTCGGAACCGGGTCGCCCAACTGGGGCTGAGCGTCTCCGAGGTGATAAAGATGGCATCGATTGTAGAAGACGAAGCTGAAGTTGATTCGGAGAGATCGATTATTGCAAGTGTGTATTATAACAGACTGGAACGGCGCATACCTCTTGAGTCTGATCCCACCATCCAGTATGCCATGGGAGGACGCATGAGAGTCCATTATAAGGATCTGAGGATCGAATCACCGTATAACACCTACGAAAGAATCGGATTGCCGCCTACTCCGATCTGCAATCCAGGACAGAAATCTATAATCGCGGCGTTGTATCCTGCAAAGACAACGTACCTTTATTTTGTCGCGAACGGCCAAGGCGGACACAGGTTTAGTGACACTTTTGACCAACATCTCCGGGCAGTCAGGGCATACAAAAGGATTCGGACGCGTTGATCTATGAAGTGACATGCTGTACTCAGTCTTGAAACTCAGGTTGAAGCAGGTTATTGGCTCATTTGCTCCCGGCGCCCTATTCAAATTCCTTGCTCCCGATCTCTTGGCTGGAATCATGATGACGCTGTCATTTGGCAATAGAACCGATGCGAGGTTTGCTGTGAGGGTTGGCGTGCTCGCCTGTGGGATCGCATTGTTCACTTTGATTGTGGAGACGAGAAGGTTGTTTTTCACGGGAGGGGATGTGGAAGATTTTTATTTCGTCCAACCCACGGGAATCTCCCGATTTGCCTCGCTTTCAACAATAATCATTCTTGATTTGGTCGTAATCCTGATTGCCGTCATCCCGTCGGTTCTCCTGTTTTCATTTGATACTGAACTTCTGGCGAGGATTTTGTCTGCGGCGGTCTTGGCCGTCTGCTTGTCAACCACTATTTACCTTGGAGTCCTGTTCTTCATTTCCTCTCTTTCTGGGCGATTCGCCAATTCAACACTAACGGTTATCCAGATACTTATGGCACTGATCCTTCTGGCGACGTTTCAGCTGCCTTCGGTGTCAGAAAACTCATTTCAGCTAGATAGTGCTCGACTTATTTATGGTACGCTGCTTCTAGTTTCCGCCATCTTGTTTCTTGTCTTTCCTTTTCAAGAGAAGCTTGTTTCAATGTTGAGGGAAGGCGGATCCGCTTCAAACACGAATCTGGTCCTAGCAACTGAAAGATTAAAGAAAATCGTTTTCGTTAAGAGCTCCGAAGAGGAGGCGGGATTCTTGCTTCTCTTAGCAAATATCTTCAGAAGCAGATCCTTCCGACTTTCGACGATCGGAACGGCTGCGACTCCGGTAATGGTTTCGATCTACTGGGTGCTTCGGGGTTTTCATTTTGTCAGGTTTGATATGTCCGGCGGATTGCTAACATCTGGGTTTGTGGCACCCATCGCTTCTCTGGTTACGACGGGAATCTTGGTCCATTATTTTCTCTCACAGAGTCTGCTTGGCTCGATGGACCACGATGCGGTCTGGCTTTTCGATGCCGCACCTGGGTTTAGCTTCGGGAAGTTTATACGGGGGGTTCGGAAATCGCTCCTTGTTGCGGTCCAAGTTCCGACGACCATTGCAATCTTCATCGTGATCATTCAGCGGGATAATTTGGTCGAATCGGCGTCTACTGCTTTGACGTTCTATGCACTGACTAATATCGCGGCATGTTTCTTTTCCATGATGCAGAAACATCTGCCATTCACTCTCCCGCCAACCCAGGTGCGCTCGGCGGGAGTGATCGACCTGATTTTTTTGGTCGTTTATTCGTTCATTGCCACTTTTGCCTTGATAGTCTCTTTCGGAAATATTGGAAAACTTTTGATGCTGATCCTTTTTGCATTTATCTTAGTAGGTATCATGGAATCAATTTCTCCAGGCATAGTTGATAAAAGGATGAGACTTAATGTCCGACGGTACTGATCAGCGAGCAGGCGGCGCCGGAAAGAAAATAGTTCTCGGTGTGACGGGAGCGAGCGGTGCGATATATGCGCTTCGCACTTTACGCGCACTCCTTGCTAATGGGGTCGAAGTGCACCTGATTATCTCAGATTACGGAGCTTATGTAATCGAGAGCGAAACGGATTTTCCTTTGAAGAATGGAAATATTCTCGAGACATTCAGGACGAAATACGGAGGTGAGGTTTCGAACGGAACCGTAATCAGGTACAGCAACAAGGACCTTGCTGCGACAATCTCAAGCGGCTCTTTCAAGACTGACGGAATGATTGTTGTGCCATGTTCCATGAAAACGCTCGCAGGGGTTGCTCATGGCGTGGCTGGAAATTTGATCGAGCGTGCGGCGGACGTCACGTTGAAAGAAGGTAGAAGGCTCGTTCTTGTCCCGCGGGAGACTCCGTTAAACAGAATTCACCTGAAGAATATGCTGGATGCTGCCGATGCAGGTGCTCACATACTTCCAGCGATGCCGGCGTACTACCAAAAACCTAGGACTATTGAAGAACTTGCTGATTTCATCGCCGGCAGGATACTTTCGTTGTTCAATATCGAGACGGAACTGTTCGAACCGTGGAACAAATGAATAACATTTGGCTACCAGCTTCCGGCTTTCACCGTCCCAGAGACCTCAGATTGACTTGCATTGGTTCATCAATCCGACAAGCCGGGAATTCCGGAGCCCACGATTCCGTCAGTCCTTCACTCCATCATGCGGTTCCGCTTTTCTTCCTTCTTCTTGTGATCATCCTTGCCGGGTGCGCCGGGCAGGTTCCGCCCTCCGGAGGGCCGGTCGACAAGACCTCTCCACAAATCGTTTATTCCTCGCCGTCTCAGAGACAGTTGAATTTCGATTCCCGGGAGCTTGTGGTTCGTTTCGACAAATACATGACTGAACGTACCGTCGAGAACGCAGTTTATTTTCCGCCGTTTAATTCCAAACAGATCGCTTTTGATTGGTCGGGCAAAGAAATAACAGTGAAGCTATTGAAACCGCTGGAGAAAGATCGAACGTACATTCTGACGATCGGCGCGGGCGCAGAGGATACGAGAGGCAATTCTCTCGGCAAGGCTGTCAACCTCGTGTTTGCGACGGGTTCTAATATCGATACCGGATCGGTGGGCGGGAGGGTCTACTCCAGCAAAGGACAGGCATACACGGTTGCAGCCTATCCGGTCACTGACCAGATCGATACTCTTAGGCCTTCCATGGATCTCGCCAAATACGTGACGCAATCCGATGATAGTGGAAGATATGTCATGCAGGGTCTGGCGGTCGGAAAGTATCGATTAATCTGTTTTGACGATCAGATGAGGAATTTCACTTACGCACCTCAAATGGATAACTACGCCTCCGCAACACGTGACATCGAATTGACAGACTCTGTCCAGAATGTCAACGAAATGAACTTCATGCCTACAACTGAAGACACCTCACGACCACGACTGTACAGCGCGGAGCTTGCAAAAGACAGCTCTTTGTTGTTGAAGTTTAGCCAGGTGATTGACTCTGCTTCTGTCTCTGCGAAATACTTCTTGGTGCGTGACTCAATCACTGCCGAAGATTTCGCCGTTGGTTACGCAGTTCGGTGCGAAGATAACAGGTACAATATTGTTCTAGGGCTGGAAAAGTCTCTTCCTCTAAAGCGCACTTATGTGGTGGCTGCCTTGGAGAGTATTAAGGATCTTCAATCGAACACGATGTCGCAGGAAAATAACACGGTTGTCTTGAAGCCTGATAGCGCGACCTCGAATCCTTCCGAGTTCTATTTCAATTTCAATGATTCGGTCCAGAATGTCACGACCTACGATACACTATTCTGTCAGATCATTTCGCCAGTTGTTTTTCGCCCCAGTTTCGACAGTGTTGCGGTCTCATTGCGAGATAGCGCAAGAGGATTTGTCCCCGGCGGAATCGTACGCCAGTCTACCACGATTTTTGGAGTCTCACTTGCAGGTCTCAAGTCTCTCGGGTGGTACAGCCTTGAAGTAAGATATCGCATTGCCGGTTCAGAAAAAGATTCCGTCATGGAACGTTCTTTCAGGATTGTTGATTTCTCAAGCCTTGGCGACATCGAAGGTGAGGTAATGCCGGCAGGCAAAAAAGTCCTTGTCGTTGCCGCTGTGGGAGGTGGAAAGAAATTTTTCACAGTCGCAGGGGAGGATGGAAAATTTCATCTTAATGGGCTTGCTGCAGGCACGTATACTTTGAGTGCATACATCCAGCACGACGGGGGGGTAAATTATTTCAGTGGGAAGAGTCATATATTCAAATTTGCAGAACCATTCGGAGTCTATCCGAACCCCATTAAAGTCAGATCAAGATGGACTTCGGAAGGCGCAGTGATCAAGCTCTTTTAGATTTGAAGGCGAATCAATATCTACAATACCTTAAAGGGAATCACCGTTCATCCGGTCGGATAAGTATGGCTCGTCTGATCCGGAGGGAAGAATAGATCTATGCGTAGAGAAAATGTTTGTGCTCAATTCTGTGCACAACACAAGCTGGACTCTATCTGATATAGGTTCCTTCTAATATCGTGTTCCAGAGACAATTCAAATGGTTTGTGCCTCAGTTCTCACCCTTAGATCGTCGATAATGAGCAAATGAAATCGTTCTGAGAAAGCTTGATTATTTCATCTGTTAAGTTTAGCTTCCACTTGAAAGACGGTCTGTGAATTATGTTCAATCTGGGCTGGAATGAACAGTGCTGCTTGAAAGGCACGATGCGAAAGAACTCAATCATAATTTCGAGATTGCGGCTTGGAATTGCGGGAGGAGAGGCAGGCTTATACCTAGACTCTGTTGTTGTGGTTAGACTCGCGCGTGAGCGGCGAGTCGAGAGAATGTTCCCCCAAGATAGTGGAGGGTTGAGATGGAATCTAAAGCAGAGAAAGACGAAAAGCCGTTAAGAGCCGACAGCATCCCCAAGATCATTTACTTGACGGACGATGCGAGGGCAAAAAGAAGGGGTATCTGTCCCTACTGCGGGGAAGAAGTAACCCCCGGCGCGGATAGATGTGATCACTGCAGCAGGCTTCTTGACTCAGGAATCGAGCCGGAGGAAAAAGTCCCTGCAGAAGGGGCTGTAAATTTTGACGCGCTCGGATATGTGAAAAGTGCACTTGCTTCCAAGTTTGAAGTTCTGGAGGAAATCGCAAGGACCGACACTTCGACTGTTTTCAGAGCAACTCACGCGCAGTACCGAAGAGAGGTTGCTCTAAAGGTTTTGCTGCGGGACGTTGCACAAGATCATGATTTTACAGAAAGGTTTCATCGACGGGCACGTGCGATTGACAGGCTTGCGCAGGACAACATTATTACTATCTACGATGAGGGGGTGGATAACGGCGTCCACTATATGGCGATGGAATTCCTCAAAGGTACCGATTTGCAGAGAAAAATCGCTGAACACGGCCCTCTCTCGCCGGAGGAACTCATTAGTATATTGATGCCTGCGATGAGCGCACTTGGTCATGCACATAGCAGCGGGATCCTGCACGGCAACATCAAATGCTCAAGTATTTTTCTGCACAATGATGGAAGGATCATCTTATTTGGATTTGGAATTCCACATCTGGCGAAGGGGAGTCAGCTCTCATTTAAGAGAGCCACGGATTCCATTGAATACTTGAGTCCCGAAGAAGCAGCGGGAAATGGCGTAGACGGAAGAAGCGATATCTATTCTCTGGGAGTCGTAATGTATTACGCTCTCACAGGCAAGTTACCTTATAGTGGGGTGGATGCTGCAGCAACTATTAACGCCATAATCAATTACAGATACGTCCCTATAAACAAATTGAGACAGATCCCTCATTGGCTTGAGGACGTTGTGGACAGGTGTTTACAGAAAGATGTCACAAAAAGGGTGCAGAGCTGCGGCGAGCTGCTGGGATTGCTAAATGTCCGGCCGGCCGGCCAATCAACTTCCGGCAGGCAACCTACGAGGGATCTGCGACCGGCCGAGCTTCTGAAGAAGAAGGGGATTGGCACTCAACCCCCTGCGGCAGTTCCTTTCACGCCCTCCGATGTGCCACCTTCCGAATACATGAAATACACGGGCCTTGACGGGGGTGAGCCCCCCGTTTTTGAAGTGCCTCCTGAGAACCAGCCTGGCGTTGAGGCAGGGGAGCCAGTTTCTGATTTCATGGCTGAACCGCCTCATCCCGCGGGGAGCCGGCAGGTCAAAGTGGAACCGGAAGGAGTGGCAGAACCGTCTTTTCCAAATAGGCCAAGTTTGAAAGCAATGCCTGCAGTCAAGCGCAAGAGTCGGGTTTGGATGTGGGTGCTCGCCTTCGTTCTCGTTGGTATCTTGGGTGCGGGAGCGACGATCGTAATCATGAATAGGGGGGTGAGCTTCAATGGCTCGGCTGCTCCGGTCCCGGCGGCAAAGGAAATAGAATCCACAAAAGGGGAAACCAATCCCCCCGCTGTCAAACAAGAGAATGCTAACGAGCAAGTTCCCCCCGCGGAAGCAACGTCCAAGCAGGTTGAGCCTTCTGCGCCGAAGGTGCAGGAGGAGGTGCCTCCAACTGAGACTATTAATACTGCATCGGAGAGTGCCCTTCCAAAGAGTAGAGTCAGTTCCGATAAAGCACGCCGCGCGGTGCCCAAGCCCAAAGTTAGTTCGGATGAAGAGATGCAAACGGAAGAGCCAGAACCGCCTGTTGTCTCCATTGTTTCTGTGCCTAATTTGACCGGCGCTCAGCTTGATGTGGCAAAGTCCATTTTATCTTCGAACGGCTTTGAGTTAGGTACTGTGAGTTCCATACCGGATCCTATTCATGCCGGACTGGTTTTGAGACAAATACCCAAGGCAGGTACTCCGCTCGAGAAGGGTTCAAAGGTCAACCTGATAGTAGGTTCGAAATGAAGCAGAAGGCCATCATCTTCTGGACGGTTATTTTCGTCGTCCTCAATGCTAATTCCCGGATTCCTGCGCAAACGATGGTTCCGAAGTATTCGGCCCTAGCTGCCGGGAATCCATTCAATAAATACAGCTTTCCGATAGGCTTGGCCATATTGAGGTTCGATGGTGACGCGCTGTTGGATATAAGGTTGTTTAACCTTCTTAAGCAGGATACAAGCGTTCTGAAAAGGTTCACCATCTTTCCTTATAATGTCCTTCAGGCGCAGATGGATGCGCTGAACCTGACTTCGTTGGATCCCAATGACCCGCGCACTCTAAGTGGACTAAAGGAGCAGCTAAATATCAGCCTCGTTGTCACCGGCAAGCCGATGAGTAATGGATTTGAGATGCGCATTTTGGCTACCGATGGTAGTCAGCCTTACATCCATTCTTTCTTGAACACGAATGTATCAACTGCAATAAATGACGCTGCCAGGTTATTCAAGGATAACATGCAGACTGACTACGTCAACTTGGGGAACATTGACTGGGTTCGGGTTGATAGTGGGACGTTTCGCATGGGCAGCGATCAAGGCTACGCTGACGAAAAGCCTGTGCACATCGTGAAAGTGAGGCCATTCCATATTAGTGCGACAGAGGTGACATTTGATCAATTCGATGCATTCTGTGATGCTACGGGGAGAAGCAAACCGGACGATAACGGATGGGGAAGAGGGAAAATACCGGTCTCTGTGAATTGGGATGATGCGAATGCGTACTGCCAATGGCTCTCCGGGCAACTCGGTGACTCTATTCGTTTGCCCTCGGAAGCGGAATTTGAGTTTGCTGCCCGTGGAGGGAACCTCAGCAAGGGT
Organism: uncultured Bacteroidota bacterium; assembly: GCA_963768145.1. Lineage (GTDB taxonomy): Bacteria > Bacteroidota > Ignavibacteria > Kryptoniales > JAKASW01 > JAKASW01. The sequence goes on from CAVYHK010000015.1 coordinate 36,993, forward strand.
AGTAAGTACAGCGGCAGCGATTACATTGATGACGTCGGATGGTTTGTTGGAAACTCGAAAGGGACGCCGCATGAAGTTGGGGGCAGAATGGCAAACGAGCTGGGGATCTACGATCTAAGTGGGAACATGTGGGAATGGTGCCTTGATTGGTACCATCCCGGTTATGACGGAGCACCCGGGAACGGCACCGCCTGGATTGTTGAAAATCCTCAGACACCGTACCACGTTGTGAGGGGTGGATCATGGGACAGCAGCTCGGAGAATTGCCGGGTCACTGTTCGCAATGCTGGCAGTTCTTCAGGGTGGGTGAACTTTGCCGGCTTTCGGCTCGTGAAGGAAGTCAAGTAACTCTCTGGATTCGGGATTTCTCGACAGTCGCGCGAGCGGGGCAAATCAGAAGCCGTGATCTTTTTCCCGGTAAGCCTTTCAATCTCCTTTTGCTGTTCCAGAGGGTTAAGAAAGAGCCTCTCGATCTTCGGCCCAGAGAAGAGAGCGGCATTCTCGTGAGTGTATCCCGGAAACACTCATCGGGTACATCCCTTTAGGTCGTGGTCGTCGCCGGTTTCAAGCCTTTCCAAACGAGCCAGCCAATCATCACTTTACCGGAGAAGCGGCACCCAGTATGCCGGGTGAAATCGACCATCCTACGCCCGAGCAAAAGTATATCGGTCATCCATTCCTGTACTTCTTGTGCTCTCTTTGAGTTGCTTACAAAATCTCCAGCTCTAAATGTCTTCATGGTACGCTGCACTGAGAGGTTCTAGTGGAGTGGCACGTGTGGTTAAGTTCAAGTCCAAATTCTATGAACGCTGCCCATGTTGAAATAAAAAAGTAGACAAGTTATTATGAAACCGAGACGCATGAGACCAACCAATTATCTATGAACTAAACAAGTGAGAGTTCCCAATATGAAACCACCCATCAAGGTCAGTTTCCTCATTATTTATGCTTTTGCTTCCACCCTCGCCTTCGCTCAAACCGCGAAACAGCCGTTCCAGCTTACTGATCTTCGGAAGTTGGTAAGTCTATCCGAGGCACAAATCTCTCCTGACGGCAGTCGCGTCGCGGTCGTTGTCTCGAGGTCAGACTGGGAAAAGGACAAAAACAAAGAAGATATAGAACTCGTCAATGCAGCGGACGGCTCAATGCGAAGCCTGACTTTTGAGCGCGAAGGAGTTTCCAACCTGAGATGGTCACCCGACGGGAACAGCCTTGCATTCACTGCGAAAGATGGGAGTTCGAAGGTGGCACAAATATACATCATGCCGATGAACGGCGGCGACCCGGTTCGCGTTACCGACTCCAAGACCGGCGTTGAGGAATTTTCCTGGAGTCCGGACGGGAAGAAAATTGCCTTCGTGGCACAGGACACCGTGCCCAACCCGAAAGCCATTGAACATCATGAGGACGCGCTCGAGGTTACTGATAATAACTTCACAGTACGCGCCGCCCTTCAGCCATGGCATATCTGGCTCGTTTCCGCGAGCGGAGATTCTGCGAAGAGGCTTACTCAAGGTGTGTGGAGTGTCCGAACTGATCAGGAAACAATGTCGCCGCTCGCGTGGAATATCGATGGCAAATCAATAACTTTCCAGCGATTTCCCGACGTGTGGGAGGGAAATGCGTGGCACAGCACTATCGCAGAAACGGATACAAACGGTGGTGAAGTCAAGACGCTTATCAAGGAGGAATGTTCGGGAATGCCGCAGTACTCGTCGTCGAAGCTTGCGTTTGTGCGTCCGCGCGACGGCGATCTCAATAATGGCAACGCAGTTTATGTCGAGATGAACGGGGAAATTTCCGATGTGACTCACGGTCTCTCCCGAAATGTTGACAGCTACGCGTGGCTGCCGAGCGGAGAGCTTCTTCTCGTTGGCGAGAAGGGAACACAGACGGTGATGTGGCAACAGCCGGTCGGGGTGCATGCTGAGCAGATTGATCTAGGGGAAGTCAACCCGAACGAAGGTAGGCCAAGCATTTCGAAGGACGGCGTCATTGCGTTCATCGGAACCACTCCTTCGCATCCCTCGGAATTGTACGTGTTGAGCTCCCCAAACGGAAAACCCAAGCGGCTCACTAACCTCAACGGATTTGTTGACACTCTATCTCTTGGCAAAACGGAAGACTTCGACTGGAAAGGCCCGGACAGCTTATCCGAGAGGATCCCTTCGGGAGACGAAGACGGAGTCCTCACTTATCCGGTTGATTACCAGCGAGGCAGGAAATATCCGCTCGTGCTCCTCATCCATGGCGGGCCTGAAGCCGCCTCAACGACGGGATTCTCTCCGCTGCGGCAATTGCTCGCCGCGAAAGGTTTCTTCGTGCTCGAGCCGAACTACAGAGGAAGCACAAATCTTGGCGATGCGTACCAACATGCAATATTCAGAGACACCGGCGAGGGACCGGGGAAGGATGTGATCGCCGGACTGGCTAAGCTGGAAGTGTCGGGAATGATCGACACGAGTCGCATCGGCATTTCAGGCTGGTCATACGGTGGGTACATGACCTCATGGTTGAACGGTTATTATCCAGACAAATGGAAAGCTGCGGTGGAAGGCGCCGCGCTCAATGACTGGGTAATGGATTACACGATCGCATACTATCAAACATACGACCTATATTTTTTTGGCGGGTCGCCGTGGACAAAGGATTATTGGAATATCTGGCGCGAGCAGTCGCCGATCGAGCTGGCACGAAACGTAAAGGCACCTACGCTCATCATGGGTGATGCCGGTGATCCAAACGTGCCGATCATCAACAGCTACGAGATGTACCACGCCCTGCGCGACAACGGCGTGCACACCGAGTTTTTCACATATCCGGCCGACACGCATTTTCCCGGCGGCATAGTTCACAGGACGGATGTGTACAAACGCTGGGTAGAGTGGATGGAGAAATATCTGAAGTGATGAAGGGACTGGTAGGGGTTCCGTCCACCCGTAGAGTGATACGGTTATGATTGAACGAGACTACATATTGCGGATGTTCAAGCTTTTGGGACAAGCGCTGTCTCGAATCTTGTTCTTAAAGGAAATAGAAAAGTATGACGACGCGCTCACTGAAATCGACAACGCCACCCAGACTCTTCTCGGTTTGAACATCGATATTATCGAACGAATGCCTGTATCCGGTCTGAAGGACATTCTCGGATCGGATCCTGAACTTCTCCATTCGAGGCTTTACACTGCTGGGGCGCTGCTGAAAGAGAAGGGGCAAATTCTGGAGCTCCAGGAAAAGCACGACCAAGTTGCAAGCATGTACATGAAGTCGCTGTGCCTTTTCATGGAAGAAATGCCGGTGTTTGAAAATCTTGATTACAAGAAAAGAGTCGAGACAATCGACTTCGTCATAGATAGGTTGAGTGAATATGAAATCCCGATTGAGCTGAAGAAGCGGCTGGCCGTCTACTATGAGAAAACAGGAAAGTATGACAAGATGGAGGACATCATATTCGAGATTATCGAGGACGATCCCGGTTTTCTACAGAATGGCATTTCATTCTATGAGCGACTTCTTCTAAAATCCGATGCTGAATTGGATGACGGTGCCTTGCCAAGAATCGAAGTTCAAGAGGGTCTTGCTGAATTGCAAAAGAGGATGGAGAGTTAGATACTTATTTTTCAGCGAGTAGTCTCCTGAGCTCTTCGACAATTTTCCCGCGTGGAATTTCTGTCTGAACCTCTCTGCTTTTCTTCAACCATTCTTCGCGCTTTGCCGCGTCTTTACTTGCCTCAGCGCCTGCGGTGAGGTCTTTTATGGTCACAGTGCCTTTTGCGAATTCGTTCGATCCGACGATAACGGCGTATTTAGCTCCGATCTTGTCGGCATACTGAAGCTGTTTCCTCAGACTTTTTTCAGTGCCCAAGTACAAATCCGTTCTGACCCCTGCACCACGAAGCTCGTTTGCAATCTTAAGGTATTCCGAAAGCTTGTCCTGCTCCATGATGCTTACGACGACATCGACGAAATCGCCACTCGACTCGCCTCCCCCCGAAGGGGAAAGCATCGCCGCGAGAAGCCGATCGACGCCGATAGAAAACCCGACTGCCGGGATGCCGGTGTCGGTGAAACGTTTCAGAAGATTATCGTAGCGTCCACCCCCTGCGACGCTTCCGAATTGCGGCTTGTCTTTCAGATTCACTTCAAAAACGGGTCCGGTATAGTAATCGAGTCCGCGCGCAATCGTCGGGTCGAAAGCGACGATGTTGCTCCCCAAATTGATTGCATCCAAAAATTCGTCTAGACTCTTGAGATCCGTGCAGCTTTCATTTCCCAGGAGCCCGGCAATTTCAGAAAGCACTTTCTTTCGGTTCCCCTTTGGGAGAGCGAGGTACTCTTCTATCTTTTTCACGTTCAAGTCAGTCAGTCCGAGACCTTGAATAAAATCACCGGACGAATCGTACCTTCCTTTCGTCAGCTCAAGCTCGATATTCTGTATCCCGATCTTGTTAAGCTTGTCGAGGACGCGGAAAACATCCTTTGCTCTCTCAGCGGGAATCCCGCTATACTGAACCACTGCATTTAAAACTTTCCGGCTGTTAACATTGACGATGAATTCGCCGACCCCGATTTGCCGAAGGGCTTTTACAACTGCGGAAATCAATTCCGCCTCCGCAAGCTGGCTTGAAGTCCCGACGACATCGACATCGAATTGCGTGAACTCGCGGAATCTTCCCGGGTCGGGTTTATCCGCCCGCCAGACCGACCCAACCTGATACCGCTTGAAAGGTTTGGGCAGCTCAATGTACTGTGCCACAATGCGTGCAAGCGGCACGGTCAGATCGAATCTCAGTGCGACGTCTTGCTCTTCAGGACTCTTGAATCTAAAGATTTGTTTAGTGTTCTCCTCGCCGTATTCGCCGAGAAGTATTTCAAGATACTCGAACCCCGGCGTCTCGACAGGAAGAAAGCCGAAACTCTCGTAAACCTTCCTAATTGTCGAAACGATTTCATTTTTTCTGGCTGCATAACGCGGCAGCAGGTCGCGGAAGCCCTTCACATTTTGTGGTGCTATTTTTTCCATTTCAAAAACGTCTGGCTGGTTAAGTGATAGATTTGCTTATTTTTCAAACCAATTTACGAAGATTCATGGACAATTCTGAGTGTTTCGGGGTCGGGCCAAGAGGCATCGCGGTTCAGTCGGCAATTCACTCATGAGAGGTCGGGGGCCATTCTGATATTCCGGTATTGGCGTCGACGGCCAACCTTGACAGAATTTTTACCGATCTCGGACAATTTCGTGACAAATCACGCCCTTCTCATTCATAAAATACAAAGTGAATTGATGAGGAATATCATGGAACACAAGGTTGTGGTTACCGGAATCGGAGTTCTTGCCCCTGGCGCGATGGACGCGGAATCGCTTTGGAAGCGAGTAAGGGAGGGAACATCAGCGCTCGATAACTTGAAAACAGTGAACACAATAGGGCTGCCTTCACAGGTCGGCGGTGAGCTTACTTCATTCGATCCCGACAAATTCCTGGAACACCGGCAGGCAAGAAGAATGGATAGATACGCGCAGCTGTCTGCGTCGAGCGCAGTTCTCGCCTGTCAGGATGCCGGCGTCGAACCATCATCACTGGAAAACCTCCGGACTGGTGTCTTCGAAGGCTCTTCACTTGGACCTCTTGCAGGAACGCTGGAATACCATCGCTCTTATGTCACCAGCGAATGCAGCGGCATTCACCCTCATCTCCTGATGACGAGCATGATGGGATCGGGTTCGGCTTCAGTTTCTCTTGCCCTGGGGACTCACGGGCCATCGACCACGGTATCCGACGGGAGTGCATCTTCAACTTGTGCGGTTGGTTATGCCTTCAGGCAAATTAGGAATGGTATTCTCGATGCGGCGTTGGCAGGTGGTGCTGAAGCTCCGCTGTCGCGGGAAATAATTGCCACTTTCTGCAGCGCGAGACTTCTCTCGAGAGAAAACGAAGAACCATGCCATGCTGTCAAACCATTTGATCGTGATCGTGATGGATTCGTATTAAGTGAGGGTGCGGCTTTTCTTTTTCTTGAATCGCTTGAACACGCTCTCGATCGCGGGGCACGCATATATGCCGAGATAGCAGGATTCGGGGAAACCACAGACGCGTACCATCCGACTTCGCCGCGTCCGGATGGGATCTGGATCGCTCAGGCAATGAAGATGGCACTTTGTGAGGCCGGACTCCAACCATCTGAAATCCAATACTTAAACGCGCACGGGACTGCCACCAGAATAAATGATGTTGTCGAGTCGAGAGCGATCCGGGCCGTCTTTGATAAAGATGCGAACGGTTTGCTCGTCAGCTCGACAAAACCAGTCACGGGTCACCTGCTTGGCGCATGTGGCGCTCTAGAAAGTGCAATTGCTATTCTCTCCATCAAGAATCAGTTCGCACCCGGGACTGCTTCTCTGCAGAACCGTGACGCAGAGTGCGACATTAAAAGCCTGCCGGTGCAGGGTGTTCCCACGGAAATTCGAAACGCAATGAGCAATAATTACAGCTTTGGAGGAAGGAATGCTTCTTTGGTGTTTCGTTCGTTCCAAAGCTGTCAGGTCAAATGAAAAGGAGGTTGACATGTTTAAGAATTTTGTTTTTGCCACTTTGGCGTCGTTTACAATTTTCTTGACGGGATGCTATGATACCGTCACAATCAACAGAGACCAAGCCAAACAAGCGCTTGAGTACGACGAAGCAACGGTCATCATCAACGAAGGTGATGGCCCAGATGGACATTATCTAATAAACAGGGGCACCTGGACCCTGGTCAACGACACCCTCTCCGGACGCGCCGTTGAGATTTCTGAAAGCGGAATTCTCCACTCGGTCTATTTGAAAGTCCCGATTTCGAAGATAAAATACTTCGAAGTCAAGGATCTGAATGTGGGGAGAACAGTTTTATTGACCGGAGGCATAATCGGAGCTGCGGCAGTGCTTGTGGCGGTAGCATCCTCGAACAATGGCGGAGAATCATCCTCGCCGCCGTCAACTCCGACATCTCCTCCTCCATCTCAGCCAGGTGGAGGCGGGTCGTTCTCCTGTCCGCTCATCTACACACTGGGAGACTCCGTCTACAAACTTGAATCGGAAACGTTCGCCGGAGCCGTTTTCAAGAAGATCGAAAGAACATCTTATGATGTTCTCTATCATCTCAAACCGCTGGACGGTTTCTACAGGATAAAGCTTACCAATGCACGGCTGGAGACTGAGTACGTGAACGAGATGAAACTTGTTGTAGTAGATCATTCTCCGGAGGTTAGGGTCATTCCGGATGCTGCAGGAAATATTCACTCTATTTCCAAGCTTGCTCAGCCCACGCGGGTTGTCACTCGAGACGGCGATGATATCACAGGAACCCTCGCCAGAGAAGACAATCAATTCTGGGAGAGCAATTTGAAGGCTGTTGATGTGCAGAACGATGAGGATCTGGTGGACAATGTGACCGCGGAATTTACAAAACCGCGCGATGCAAAAGCCGTCAAAATTGTAGTCAGCGGGCTGAATTCGAAGCTTGCATATTTTGCCCTGGAACAGATTTTTGCTTTGCAGGGAGATGGGAGAATTGAATGGTACAACCAGCTGGATTCGGATAAGAAGGAGCGCGCGAGATTTGTCGGCTGGCTGATGAGGGAAGGAATGTTGCACCTCTCTGTGTGGAATGGTACAGCATGGAGCGAGCGAGGCATTATTCCGGATGTTGGTCCAGGCGTAGAGAAAACTCAAATAGCCATCTTGAACATTGCCGACATTCGAGATCACACACTGAGAATCAGAGCAGAATTTCGAACAGGCTTGTGGCGACTTGACAGGATCGCCGTAGACTATTCGGTTGACCAGCCTGTGGAAATACAAGAAGTGTCTGCAGCTTCCGCAACAAATGAAAACGGAACGGATGTCTCCAAATTGATTGCGGGACCGGATTCATCTTATTATGTGACAATCAATGGCGAGTATGCAAACATTTGTTTCCCGGTACCTCATGAAGCGCCGGGGCTTTCGAGAACAGTGATTGCTAAGACACGAGGATTCTACAATCAGTGGGGCATGCCGGGAGATAAGCCGCAGCCACAGGTCGTAGCTCGGATGTTAAGTGAGCCGTTGTACAGCAGCAAATTTCTCATTCCCCTTTGGCTGAAAGAGCATCCCGAGGAGTAAAAAGCAGATGCATGATGGTAGGGACGCTGGCGTCGTGTTCCTTGTCGGCGCAAAGAGTCACCGTGGTGCGACTCTTTGCGCTAATGCGCGACCTTAGCGGTTAGGAATATTCCTGTGGTTCCCAAAACAAACTGAGTTTAGGCCGCTACCTAAAGAATGGGTAGTGACTCGACACGGGAAGGCGAAGCAGCCTTGCGAAGGTATCAAGACCTTAACCTCGCAGCCTTCGCAAGGCAAGCGTTGCAGATATTCAAACAAACCTTTCGCATCTTTGAACCGTACGAATCAATGATTTGTTATAGTTTGTGTTAAACAAGGAGACGAAAGTGGACAGCGGCGTTATTTCAAAGAAGGACCTCTGGTACAATGCCTTCAAAGGTTTTTATAAGAAGCAGCTTCCAATAGAGGAACTCGATGTCATTTCAAGATGGCTATATGCTTCGCGGAGCATAATCCTGGTAATATCCGCTCAGGCGGCGATGGTTGCCGGGCTGCTCGCGATTACTTCAGAGTCGATCAACCTTTTGTATTTCATATTTCTGCTTGTCGGCTTCGTTGTGGCGCACGCGGTCAGTAACCTTTCAAACGACTACTTCGGATTCAAGCGCGGACACGATACGACCGATTCTCCGCGCATGAGATACACGCTGCATCCTCTCGCGAGCAACATGATGTCGGAGAGCTCGTTGAAGAAGGGAATATGGCTTTTATTGGGGATCGGCATCATTATTACCCTTTTCTTTGTCGTGGTACGCGGACCGCTCGTAGCTGTCTTTGCGGTGCTCGGACTTGGCATCCTTTATTGGTACGATGGGGCGCCGCGCGATCTGAAGAGCATCGGCTTCGGAGAGCTGGCGACGCTTGTCGTCTGGGGACCCCTCATGATCGGAGGAGGTTACTTCTGTCTCACCGGTGAACTATCGGTTCCCGTGCTTCTCGCATCGATCCCTTACGGACTTGGAGTCATGTCCATACTCGTAGGGAAGCACATTGACCAGATGGATTTCGACCGCACTCAGAACCAGCGCACGCTTCCGATAATCTTGGGAGAGGACGGGGCGCGAAGGTTCAATCAGGCGGCAATTGTTCTGATGTATTTTGTCGTCCTCTTGCTCGTCATCGCGAGATCAATAACGCCGTTTGCCCTGATTGTCTTTTTCAATTTTCCGCGCGGATGGAAGGCAATGAGAGTTTTTTCGAGTCCGAGACCCTCATCTCCGCCGGAAGGATATGTCGGCTGGCCTTTGTGGTATCATCGATTCAGCCTGGTCCATAATAAACGCTTCGGCTGGCTTTATATTCTTGGACTTGCTCTCGGCGCCATTTATGGGCTTGCCTTCTGATTTGCCATGGTTGTTGATTAGCCATCCCGCGACCCGGATGTCTTAAATGTCCAAATGACTGGGACATTCGGCTTTTCTTCGAGATTGTCTATTTCGCAAATCACGCCATCCAAAAATTGAACCACAAATAACACGAATATAGAACATGATGCTTTAGATGCCGCGAACAGAACATATTTGTGAAATTCGGATTAAAAGATTAGAAATTATTCGTGCAATTCGAGTTTGAAAATCTTTTTCTTGTCGGTTTGTCAAATATAGGGTCAACCTCTTTTTCCCTTTATTCTATCCCACCCAAAAGTTAGATTTGAAAAACTCCAGAGGTCAACGATGAACAAAAATTTTCTTTCATTCCTTCTTGTATTGTCAACTTCATTTGCAATCAGCTATGCCCAGTCGGATACCTTAGGAACGAGGCTCCTACGATTCCCGACAATCTATCATGACAAAATTGCCTTTGTCTATGCAGGAGACATTTATGAAGTGTCTTCGCAGGGCGGCATTGCACGAAAAATAACATCAGACCCCGGACTCGAGCTGTTTCCAAGGTTAAGCCCGGATGGAAAATGGCTCGCCTTCACCGCTCAATACGACGGCAACTTCAATGTTTATGTGATGCCGAGCGAAGGCGGACAGCCGAGGCAATTGACGTTCTGCCAGGATGCAGGCGAAGTCTCAGAACGTATGGGTCCCAACAGCGAAGTAATAACGTGGACGCCAGATGGGAAGAGCATAATGTTTCTGTCGAGGAGGGAAGCATATAACGACTGGTTCGGCAGATTGTTCACAGTCCCGGTCGATGGCGGGATGCCGATAGAGTTTCCCGTTCCGAAGGGAGGCCTCCTAAGCTTTTCCCCCGATGGAAGCAAGTTCGCTTACAATCGAATCTTCAGAAACTTCAGGACGTGGAAGCGATATGACGGAGGACTTGCTCAGGATGTCTATATCCATGATATGAAAACAGGGGACGAAGAGAGAATTACCGATTGGAAAGGCACCGACACTGATCCGTTATGGTTCGGGAATGTCATTTATTTCCTATCCGATCGCGATCAGAATCGTCGTGAGAATATCTGGGCCTATGATGTCAATACAAAGCAGACGCGACAGGTGACAACTTTCGCTGACTACGACTGCGAATGGGCGTCGCTTGGGCCGGATGCAATCGTGTTTTCGAATGGCGGCTACCTTTATGTGCTGGATTTGCCTGGCGAGAAGGTAAGGAAACTCAATGTTTCCATACCGAATGATGAAACGCTGGAAATGCCGAAGTGGGTTGATGCGAGCAAAAGCATCACGAATTTCCAGATTTCTCCGGACGGACAGAGAGCGATTTTCGAAGCACGCGGAGATATTTTCACAGTCCCGAAAGAAAACGGGAACACACGCGACCTGACCAAAACCTCCGGAGTCGATGAAAAAAATCCAGTCTGGTCGCCTGATGGAAAATACATCGCCTATGTTTCGGATAAGACTGGCGAAGAAGAGATCTATCTGCAGGAAGACAAGCCGAACTCGGATGAAAAACAGATTACTCACGGTAACAAAGCGTACATTTATCAGCCGGTATGGTCGCCGGACAGCAAGAGACTCATGTACACGGATGCAGATTTAATCTTGTGGTATGTCGATCTTTCCGGCAAGGAGCCTGTCAAAATCGATAACGATTCGATATGGGAAATTACAGACTACTCATGGTCCACCGACAGCCGGTTTGTGACTTACGCGAAGCACCACAAGAACGGCTTCACATCCATCTACATCTATTCTCTTCCGGATAAGAAAATCCACGAAGTTACAGACGGGTTTACAAATGATTACAATCCCATCTTCGATGCGGATGGGAAGTATTTGATCTTCTTATCGGACAGAAATTACAATGGTGTGATCGGGAGTTTCGATATGGAGTTCACGAATACCAAGACGACAGGGGCGTACCTCGCGACCTTGCAGGCTGACAGCATTTCTCCATTTGCGCCGAAGAATGATGAAGTAAAAGTCAAAACAGAAAAGAGTGAGGAGCCCAAGTCGAAGGATGAAAAGAAGGAGAGTGCTGCAAAGACTCCCAAGGAAGTGAAGATTGATTTTGAGGGACTTGGTTCGCGCGCGGTCGCAGTCCCGATTGATCCGAACAACATCGGTGGATTAAGCTCGGCAAGCGGCGAAATATTCTACTTGACGTTTCCGACGCAGGGATTGTCCGGAAATGCATCGGGTGAGAAGTCAGTGCTGCATTGCTATGATATATCCGGTCGGAAAGACCAGGAAGTGCTGTCACCAGTTGATGGCTATGAGCTGTCATCCGACGGTCAGCATATCATTTACAAAAGCGACAACACTTATGGCATCATCGATGCAAAGCCGGATGCTCACAAAGTGGGCGATGGGAAATTAAATCTGTCAGATTTGAAAATGATCGTGAATTTCAGAGAAGAATGGAAGGAAATGTTCGACCAAGCATGGCGGCTCGAGCGCCAGTTCTTCTATTCTCCGGAAATGAACGGAGTTATGTGGGATGCCGTGAAGACAAAGTACGAGCCGCTCGTCCCATACATAAACAACCGGTATGATTTGACTTATGTGATCGGCGAGATGATCGGTGAGCTTGCCAACTCGCACACCTATGCGGGAGGCGGGTACTATCCGGAGAAACAAAAGGTGATGACGGGTCTGCTCGGGGCCGACTACGCTCTCGACAATGCAAGCGGCTACTACAGGATCAAGAAGATATTTACCGGACTTAACACCGACCCGGACCGAAAGTCTCCGCTGACAATGCCGGGCGTCAATGTTCATCAAGGCAATTACATTTTGACAATAAACAATATCCCCGTCAAGTACCCGGTGAGTATCGACAGCCTGATGCAGAATACGGTCGGCACGACTGTAATGCTACGTGTGAATTCTAAGCCTGATACGACGGGGTCATGGACTGCCGAAGTCAATCCTATAGCAAATGAGCTTTCGCTACGCTACAACGATTGGATTGTTCATAATCGTGAGCTTGTCGACTCGCTGTCAGGTGGAAAAATAGGATACATTTATCTTCCGGATATGGAACCCGAGGGGCTGAATGCTTTCGTGGAACAGTTCTATCCGCAGGTGAGAAAAGAAGGATTGGTCATCGATGAGCGGTACAACGGAGGCGGGTTCGTCGACCAGCTCATTTTGGAAAGGTTGAGAAGGATTCTCATCGGGATGGAGATGGCGCGCCACGGCGAGCCGGGTACGATACCGGGGCCGGTCTTTTACGGCTACATGGCGTGTTTGATAAATGAATACTCCGCTTCCGACGGTGACATATTTCCATTTTACTTCAAGAAGTACGGACTTGGTCCGCTGATCGGCAAGCGAACATGGGGCGGTGTGAGAGGGATTCGGGGTTACAGGCCTCTCGTTGACGGCGGTTTCATCACGACTCCGGAGTTCTCGGTTTACGGCTTGAACAGCGAATGGGTCATGGAAAACCATGGCGTCGAGCCGGACATGGAAGTTGACCAAACGCCGAAGCTCGTCATGGAAGGAAAGGACCCCCAGATTGAAGCCGCGGTCAAGTATCTCTTGGACCAGATTCAGAAGGAACCAAAGAAGCTTCCGCCTATGCCGCCTTACATGCCGGCATATCCGCCTGAACACTAAGGCACGCTCTTAGCTGAACCAGGGAGACATCGGAGAGAGGAATCCTCGCACGGTGTCTCCTTGAAGGGCCAAGTTCGATGAAAACTCTTCCGGATTCCAGTTTCTTTGGGTCCTCATGCTGGCATTGCGTCATTGAGCCCCTACATTTTTGGGTGGATAAATTGCCCAATGATCAGGCAACACGGGAACGATCGATTGTAATAACGACTTCAAGTTTGGCATTTGAAGGAGAAAGAGGAGCATCACTAAAATGAGTGTCTCACAGTTTCTCATAATCGCCTTCATTTTGGCATCCGCATCAGCGGGCTTCGCCAATAATCTCATGGACACTACTAACCAGGCCGACTACGTCGTTATAGCGCCGAACTATTATTATCCTATTGCCGAACAGCTGGCTTCATTTCGCTATCGAAAGAATGGGTTCTCGACAATGGTCGTCAGTATCGACACGATCGCGATGCAGTTCGGAATTGGAGCTACGCCTGATACGGCGCTGAAGAATTTTATCCAATTCACACTGAACAATTGGAGCAACCCGAAACCGCAGTACTTTGTCCTTGCAGGTAATATCAACGTCATCCCTTCGCACCCTGAGGCAGACGATTCATATGAGGTCGGGTTGGAGCAAGGAATGCTTGACCTCGATTTTTTTCCGATGATAGACCAATGGTTTGTTGAAATTCCAAGGACGGACTATACGTATATATCTCAGACAGATGCATGCATCGGCCGTTTTCCCGCATGGGATTCGGCGAGCCTTGCCATCATGGTTGATAAAACAATAAAATATGAGACCGATCCCGCCGGTACCTGGTGCAATAGGGCGATTTCTGTAGCCGACTATTATGGGGACAACACATTTGAATATGATGCGGGAAATTTTCGCACATACCTCGACTCGTTGTGGACCGACACCGTCGCCGTCGATGTGAGGAGCGATTCGCCTATTTATCTCGATACAACAGCATTTGTGAATTTGTGGAATCAGGGTGCGGCAGTAGTCTCATATTTCGGCCATGCCGACGCAGTTCAGCTTTCAAACTCAAGGTATTTTACGACGTGGGCAATTGACTCGCTGACGAATAATGGTCAATTACCTGTCTGCCTTTTCGGTGGGTGCGACTTGACTTTTGATACCGGGCCTGATGTTTCCATTCCGACACATTTGCTTGCGCGTGAAGGTGGTGGCGCGGTAGCTGTGGTTTCGTCCGAAGGCCTTAGCTACGAAATTGCGGAGATTACGTTTTTTACTTCTATGGTTCAATCAATCATAGAGAGGCCCAGCGATCCTATAGGAAAATCGTACGAAGAGGCAGTGAGTTATAATCTGGAGTGGGGGAATTATATGGATACCGCGGACCGATTCACATTTCTTGGCGATCCGGCATTGACCATCAAGCACTCCGTCATCACTTCTCTTCTCGTCTCCAACGCGGCTCGGCCGTCATCGTTCGAGCTCGAGCAGAATTATCCAAATCCATTCAACCCTTCAACCGTCATAGTCTATAAATTGCCGGCGTACACTTCCGTCTCATTAAAGGTTTATGATTTGCTCGGAAGGGAAGTGAGGTCGCTCGTGAACCAACCTCAGGGTGCAGGAAGTCATTCCGTGACTTTCAATGCGAGCGGTCTGGCAAGTGGAATTTACTTCTACCGCCTCCAGGCCGGAACTTACAATGCAACAAAGAAACTTTTGCTTTTGAAATAATTGACCATGGACTATCAGCTATGAGCTAAACACTAACTTTCTTGACATTGCAAAATGGAATATATATATTTATGTCGTGAGATAGATCAGGAAATTGGTGCATGAAGAGTTTACTGAAGAGCTATCTCAGAGGGTAAAGATAGTCAGTCGTACGAGGGTCAGGCGGGACATGGCGACGCTTCGGAGTAATGCTTCTAAATGGTTCGTTGTCGCAGAGGCAATTCTTGAGCATCTTTGAAAGGAGAATAGCTTATGAAAGCGACGTGGATCTTTTGGGCAGTTATTGGATTGAATCAGCTCAATGTCATTGACGTGGATGGACAGTGGGCATCTGTAGGCGGGCCATGGGGCTCATTCGTAGATGCTTTTGTGGTCTGTCCTGACGGGAACGGTGGAACCGATCTTTTTGCCGGGGAGTTTGGCGGAGGCGTTTTTCTTTCTACCGATTTAGGAATCAGCTGGAGACAAGTCAATAACGGACTGGCCCCCACAAGTACGGGGGAAGAAGCCGCAAGAACTACGGTGGTACGCGCTCTTGCTGTTGTGGGGACAAAAATCTTTGCGGGAACGGGCGGCGGTGTATTTATCTCCTCGGATTACGGCTCCAGTTGGATCCCGGTTGACTGCGGACTTACTAATACATGGGTGAATTCTCTTGCCGTGGCTCCTAACAATGCGGGTGGAGTCAATATTTACGCTGGGACTGACGACGGCGTGTTTCTTTCCACAAATGGGGGGACAAGCTGGACCTCGACTGACACATCTTTAGCAGACCCTGTCGTTGATGCTCTTGCTGCCGACGGTGCGAATGTCTTTGCCGGAACAATGAGCGGTGTTTATATGTCCACAAATAACGGATCAAGCTGGGCTCTTAAGGACAGTGGCATGTCAGCGATATCTCATGTTCAAGGGCTTGCAGTGGCTCCGTCTAACGGTTCGAATCCTGCAAGCATATACGCGGCTGCATACGACGGCATATATCTTTCCACGAATAATGGTTCTACATGGTCCAATACCGAAAATGTGATGGCGAGTGCGCTGGCAATAAATGGTAATGAAGTTATTGCAGGAGGAGTGCGCGCGATTTTCATATCAACTGACAATGGGAAAAGCTGGACTTCTCACGATTTGAATGTTTCAGAGATTTGGGGACTTGTAGCCTATTCAGATGAGAAAGGCGGCGAAACGCTGTTAGCTGGTACGTCATACGGCGTCTATCGTTCCACAGACAAAGGGCTGACCTGGAGATCAAGCGGAATCACCGCCCAGTCAATAAGATGTTTTGCTTTTATGGGCTCGAATATCCTCGCGGGAACGACTCAGGGTATCTATGCATCAGTGGATGGAGGAACGAGTTGGAGCGACACCAGCGGCGGATTGGCAGACTATTCAATCGATGCCCTAGCCATCAGTGGGACGAATATCTTTGCGGGTGCAGCTACCAACGGCGTTTTTCTTTCGACCGATGACGGCACAACATGGAAAGCCGTTAATAACGGGTTAACAGATACTCTTGTGATTTCTCTTGCAGTGAGTGGTCCAAATATTTTTGTTGGAACATCATACTTCGGAGGGATCTTCTGTAGATGTTCGCTCGACAGCGTGCCTGTAGCCGGGTATGGCGTGTATCTCTCTACGGATGGTGGCGGCAAATGGATGCCTGTCGATTCCGGCCTGCCTATGACTTCTGTTAATGTTCTCTTCCCAAGCGGGGCAAATCTTTTTGCGGGGACAAATAACGGTGTTTACATCTCTACAAACGGCGGCGGATTCTGGGTGCCTTTGAATAATGGACTGAACGATCAGCAGGTAAAATGTTTTGCATTTGATAGTTCAAATTTATACGCAGGAACTTCAACTGGCGTTTACCTTTCAACAGATAATGGCAACAGTTGGAGATTACTCAACTCGGGTATGCTCGACATAAATACCATACTCGTAAGCGGCAAGAATCTTCTTGCCGGCACTCTTCAAGGAGTCTTTCAGTCTACGGACTATGGAGCGACGTGGCACGCTGCCAGTGACGGCATGATGGAGTATATGGGAGACTACGCGGAGGTGCCGTGGGTTAACGCTCTTGCTGTAATTCCGGATTCTGTCTGGACGGGCTCTTCGAACGTTCTAGCTGGGACTGACTTAAGTGGTGTTTGGCGGCGGCCGTTGTCAGAAATGATAGACGGGGTGAAAGATGCGAAAGGTGGAACACCTGGAGTATTCTCTTTGCGGCAGAACTACCCGAACCCCTTTAACCCGACGACGACTATCGGCTATGAGCTATCAGCTAATAGTTTTGTCACCTTGAAAGTCTATGATGTGCTTGGAAGACAAGTTGCGATACTCATAAACGAAAGAGAAGACGCAGGAAGCCACAGCCTAAGATTTGACGCAAGCAAGCTGCCGAGCGGAGTTTACTTCTACCGCTTGCAAGCTGGAAGTTCCACAGCAACGAAGAAACTCTTGCTATTGAAATGAATTGACATCTGTCATATGTGAGCCATGAGTTCCGTCCGAAATATTCCGCGTGACCGATGATGCAAGGCGCTCACTGAAAATTGGCCGGGAATAAGCCGAAGCAGGTGAGAGGGCATTCCGGTCAGCATAATTGATTGTTTAGGATACAAACCGTCGCTTAGGGAAAAGCACAAAAAAAATCCAAAGTTGCCTTCATTTCGTGGAAGATTACGACAGTGCTATTTCCCAATCGCTTTTTCAATTCCCGTCCACCTTGCCAACGGTTCGTTCAACTTTTGCCTGTAATCTTTGTAGACATACTTCTCGCCCTGCGTCGGCGCATTGGACCACAGTTGCCAATCCAGCGATGACTCCGAATATGGACGATGGACTTCGTTTATTCCCATCGGCGATTGAGGAAATCGAATCCGCTAATGCTGTAGTCGATCACGGATATTGCAAATTCCAAATGAAGCGACGTAGGCCTTGCGTTTCGTTGAGCGTGCACCTGACCTGTTTACTAATAACGTTTGCATTTCTTGTGGTAGAGTCGTACATTTCGGCAGGGTCAAGGGCGACATTTCAGCTTCAATTTAGCTTTCAAGTTAGGAGGAGCTATGAAAAAGTCGATATGTTTGGTGGTAGCTCTGGTCATGATGGTTGCGGTGGCTCGGGCACAGCAAGGTACGCAGGATTTCCTAATCAGTCAGGAAGACACGTCATGCCATTTCTCTCATTCTAATCCGATTCTGTTTCCAAATGGCAATGACGGGTTCCTTGTAGTTTGGAATGATACGCGAAATGGCCCGGCAGAATACTATGCTCAACAGTTTGATTCACTCGGAAACTCCGTGGGGAAGAATTTCCCGATATACTCTGATGAGGATATGCTCTTTACTCCGGATGGTTCGTTCTTCGTGGAGAATCAATATAACGGTGAGAACACTCCATTTAATGAGTATTATTTGTACGGGCGTACTTGCAAGAAAGACGGAACGTGGTCAGATCTGGTAATGCTAGCCAATTTCATGCTTCCGTTCGACTGTATCGGAGTTTGCATCGGTGTTCGGCATAATCTGACAGGTTTTTCCAATGGCTATCTGAGTACGACCAGTTTGGGTGGTTCCTTGTCGCTTTCAAAACAAACGTGGGATGGTAGCGGCCATTGGAATTGGTACGGGCCAAGTTCAGATACGATTGATATAGCCTCGATTTCAACATGCTTCACCAAAAGAGAAGATTATTGTGCGGTTTGGGTTAATGTTCCTTATTATGATCCGTACTCCGATACGACACATGAGATCATGGGGACTTTTTTTGATAGCGACGGGGACGTGCTTGCAGAGGATGTTCTTCTTGAATCGCATACTCCTTCGATTCCGGATTACCACTGGTGGGAGAAAGAAAAGTTGAATGTCGTTCCGGTTTCGGATTCATTATACGAGATCTTCGTTTATGATGGTGATGCATTCTCTTTGGATTATTGGAAAGTGGATCGATCAGGAAATTCAGTAGGAGAAAAGCAACATCTTCAGGTTTATTGTGACACACTCTCCAGTCATTTCTTGTCAGAGTCGATCTCGAATTTTAGTTTCACTCCAATGGTGCAAGGAGAGTTCTCTCTGGTCACCACTATTCAAGAAGGCACGACCGGGGGTCACACTTTTTATAATACACTTCTTGCATTTGATCAAGACGGCGACATGGTTTCTACCGCCATCACAGATTCATCGGAGGCACTCACTCTTGGCAAATACTTCTTTAGAAGGCAGGACTCCACCTTGCTCATTCCAAATGTAGAGGATGGTGATATTTATCTTGAGAGCTATCGTGACTTCGGGCTTCTCTCTAAAAAGAGAATCAACGATGATGGGAGGGGCAGCAACGACAATATTTCTGCCCTTACAATTCCAGATACTAACTCTTTCTTTGTCACATGGACAAACGAATTACACAACGTTGGGAGTAGGATCGACAAGAGCGGCGCTGTCGTCGGGGCACAGTCGATTTTGCCCACCGATGATCTGCAATTCTTCAAAGATGGGAAAACGTTCGGGTTATGGACGAGGCAAGTCAATGATTCATCGAACGCATTTGGATACGATATCTATGACAAATCATTTTTGCCGATTGTGTCCGACACGCTTGCAAAGGATTCAGATAAATATTTATTATTTGGGGATGCTAGGGTCGTTGGGGATTCTTCGTTTCTTGTCCTCTACCGAGACGGAAGCGATCTGAACCTCCGGCGCGTGTGGCTGAACGGATCTTTCAAAGAGATAACGGTGCCCACAAACAACGATGACCCTTGGAGTCCGCAGGTCTTCCCGGAGAATGACACTACATTTTGGATTAGGTACAGTGATTCAGACAATGAAATCCGACTTGTCTCGGACTCGCTAACTAGCCTGGGCAACGTTCATTCACTATCGTTTTCATCTTACCTCGGTGGCATGAGATTCCTCGTTCTTTCATTTGGACTGTATCAGTTTTCTTCACTGGGATCATGCTATGGACGAATAGAATCGATAGATGACAGTGTTTTAACTGAAGAGTTCTTGATAAGTGATAGCGTGGATGCCGTGACAAGCGAAGCGCTTTCTGACAGTTATTTCGCTGTCGCCTATAGGCGGCAAGACAAGATCTTCGTGAAGACCTTTGATGCAAATGGGACCGCTAGAACGGAACCTTTGCAAGTGTCCTCAAATTTCGATTGTCCAAGGACAGACCCAATGGTGGAGAAGAACGGCAACAGACTCCTAACAGTTTGGTCTGAAGCTCGAACTCCCGGCAAAGGTTATGATGTTTGCGGGAGTCTGTTGGATATCGACAAAATCACGTCGGTGGATGCCACCAAACCTACCACTCCGAACAAATTCACATTGTATCAGAACTATCCGAATCCCTTCAACCCTTCGACCATGATCATTTATCAAATACCAGCGGTCAGCCACACTGTGCTGAAGATTTATGATGTGCTTGGCAGGGAAGTCGCGACGCTGGTCGATGAAAGGAAGTCGCCAGGAACATACGAAGTAAGATTTGATGGAAGTAAATTCGCGAGCGGAGTCTATTTCTGTCAAATGACTGCAGGTAATTATGTCTCGACAAGGAAGCTGTTGCTTTTGAAATGAATCCCGATTTTGTTATTGGTCTAGGACGGTAAATGAGGCTCTCATCAACTTACAAAGTTAGGAGGGAGTTATGAGAAAGTCGATATGTACGGTAGTGTCTTTCGTTATTTGGGTTGCGATTGGCTATGGGCAGAATGCACCTTTTTATCCGCTTCATGTTGGTGATCGCTGGGAATTCAATGGGAAACTTTCGAAGGCAATGAAAGATACAATGCTGCCGAACGGGAAGATGTACACCATGATAATGAATTCGGATACAACTCTGGGAAAAACAAGATACGAAAGGTTTGATGGCACTAAGGTCTTTCGTTTCGAGGGTGACTCGCTGAATGAACAATTATGGTTTGATTTCTCGAAGAATCTCGGCGATACCATTTACACCGAGTCGGATGGAAAGCTCATACGACAAATACTTCTTTATGACACCTTACACGAGAGCATTATCGGAAAAGCGAGAAAAGTGTGGCGATTTGCCGTATATACTGCAAATGCAGATTTCCCCAGTTTGCTAGATATTGCGGACAGTATTGGTATCGTAAGCTATTTGAAGCCACCTCTATTCTTGGATTCTGATACCGCTACTATCAGTGGTGCAACCATTAACGGAGCTCTGATTAGAAATTCATATCCCTATATTTATCTGCCGCTCGAACCTGGCAACTGGTGGAAACTTGATGACGGTTTAGAAACAACCATGATGAGCATCGTCAAGGATACGCTTATGCCGAATGGGAAAAGTTACGCGATGCAACTTGATCGTGGCTATGCGACATATCTTCGCCAAGACAAAAATTTTGTATATGCGTACGATACCCTGGTTAATCAAGAAAGAATCTCAATGGATATGAGTGCGCCAGCCGGTCAGATTTGGGATTTTGATTTCTCCTCCGAAGGCTCTTTATTCTTCCTTGTGTCAGGAGGGATAGGAACTGGCGATGTGTTTTCGACAAGCAAAAGGATCTACAGTTGTGGCGATTATTCGCCTGTTCTTCTAGACGCAGGGGCTGAAGAAGAGTACGCGGATAGCATAGGCTTGATTGGCTGGGAGACAATGTTAGAACAGGGTTCGTTGATAGAAGCTTACGTTAATGGTAGGCATTATATTGCTACTTCCATAAAACCAAAACAAAATAGCTTGTCCAGTGAATTTCTCTTGTGTCAGAATTATCCGAATCCATTCAATCCTTTGACAACCATTAACTATCAGTTGCCAGTTGTCAGCCATGTCACATTGAAAATCTATGACGTGCTAGGTAGGGAAGTAGCGACATTGGTCGATGAGAAGAAATCGCCCGGAACATACGAAGTAAGATTTGATGGCAGCAGATTCGCCAGCGGAATGTATTTCTATAGGCTGCAGGCGGGAACACAAATTGAAAGCAAGAAATTAATTCTGATCAAGTGAAATGGCAGGTTTGAGTTTCAATTAGATTCTTAAGAAGGAGGAAAAGGTATGCGTACCACTCGTTTGATGATGTTCTTCTGTGTCGTCATGACGCTGCAATCCAACGTGCACGCTCAATGGTTTTCAACTACGGGGAGCTTTGGTTCTGTAATCGACTGTATAGCAGTCAGCGATACGAATATCTATGTCGGAACGCAAACCGGTGTTTTCCTTTCAACCAATAATGGGTTGATATGGACTGCGGAAAACTCGGGGTTGCCGGCGGCTTTTGAAGCACAAAATATTGCCGTGAAAGGTGCGATTGTTCTCATGGTAATAGGCGTCCCATATCCAGGCGGACCGGAGCTTTATCGATCTTCTAACGGCGGCCAAAACTGGTGCGTGATCAACTACCCGTTCACCAACGACATAGATTGTGCTGCCTTTGATGGAGAAAATATTTTTGTTGGGACATGGGGCGGTGGCGGGATTTATCGTTCAACCGACAACGGAGAAAACTGGGCTCCAGTTGACAACGGAATAGTCATAGATACTACCGATCCCCAACAGAGTGTGAATGTGTTGACGGTTTGTGGTGCAAATGTCTACGCGGCGACCTCCTGGGGCGGTGTTTACAAATCGACGGACAACGGCGACACCTGGACTGCTACAGGACTAACAAAGTCAAATGTGTTTGCTATGATCGCAGCCCCCAACGGGAATATTTACGTGTTAAAAGACTTCAAAAATATCGACGGCATCCATGTGGGAGGCAGTATTCTTCTTTCGCCTGACGCCGGAGCAACATGGACTGAGATCGATTCTGCATTGGGGAGCAATTACGGAATGTCGCTTGCAACGGTCCAGAACACTGTGGGCGGAGTAGGTCTTTTTGTCGGGACAGGCAGCAGAGGTGTTTTTCTTACCACTGATAATGGTGTAACCTGGATACAGGCGGGATTGCCGAATACATGGATTACCGCTCTAGCTGCAAGTCCTGATGGAACAGGAGGCACAGAATTATTTGCCGGAGATTTTAGCGGCAGTATAATGGGAAACAGTGGCAATGTTTTCTTCTCAAGCAACAAAGGTCAAACCTGGATTACAACAACTCTAAACTCCCCTGTTAGTGCTCTTGCAATAAGTCCCAACGAATCAGGGGGCGCGAATCTTTACGCTGTTGGATCAACGATTTTTCTATGCAGCACAGACAACGGCACGAGCTGGGTTACTACTGGATTTCCGAAGATGGCTTATACTCCACCGTTGGCTATCACTCCTTCGTCGGATGGAACAGGTGGCGCAAACATTTTTGTCGGAATTGACAGCGTTTTCCTCTCGACCGATGATGGCGCAAGCTGGAACGCGTGCGCTGATTCCGGCCTCACTTGTCCTACAGGTACGAGCATTTATTCATTTGCAGCCTGCGGAACGAACCTTTTTGCGGCGCTTAGCGGTCATGGTGGAATCTTCCTTTCGACAAACGACGGTGAAAGCTGGTCACCTCTTCCCGGACTGCCGAAGTGTGACGTGGCTTCGTTTGTCCAAAGTGGCGGCAATCAGTTTATGGCCACAGACTCGGGCGTTTTCCTCTCGACGAATGACGGCAACGACTGGGTAGCCGTCAATTCCGGCCTAAAAAATCTGGACGTCAATGCTCTTGCAGCAGTTTATGATAACATCTTTGCTGGCACTAGCGGCAGCGGTGCTTTCCGCACTACCAACGATGGGGCCAAATGGGTTGCCGCTGGGCTGAAAGGAATGGATATCTGCGCTCTTGCCGTGGTGGACTCAAATCTCTTCGCCGGAACTTCCACAGGTGGCGTTTATCTCACCACGGACATGGGGGCACATTGGAACTCAGTGAATAATGGATTGACAAACAACGTCGTCAACGCTCTAGTCCAAAACGGTAAAGACATTTTTGCAGGAACGGGAAGTGGAATATGCCGACGACCACTATCCGAGATGATCACTAGCGTCAAAAAAGGTACACAGCTTCCCGCGAGTTTTGCGCTCTTTCAGAACTACCCGAACCCCTTCAACCCGACGACGACTATCAGCTATGAGCTATCAGCTAACAGCTATGTCACCTTGCAAGTCTATGATGTGCTTGGAAGGGAAGTTGCGACGCTCATGAACGAGAGAGAAAATGCAGGAAGCCACAACGTAAGATTTGACGCAAGCAAGCTGCCGAGCGGAGTGTATTTCTACCGCTTGCAGGCCGGGAGCCACACAGCAACGAAGAAACTTTTGCTTTTGAAATAAATTGACATCTGTCACGTGTGAGCCATGAGTCCCGTCCGAAATATTCCATGTAACGGATGATGCAAAGCGCTCACTGAAAATAAGGCGGGAATAAGTCGAAACTGGTGAGGGGGCATTCCGGTCAGCATAACTGATCGTTAATGATAGACGCCACAAATTGGCATAGGTTCGTTGCTAGCTGGCGATGGCGAATAGTCTCTCCTGGCACTTTAACCGGAGTTCTTGGCAAGATGGGGGTGGTGGACAAGGGGGAAGTAATTTTCAACCTGGAAAACCCGCGGCTTGTTTCATGCCGACACAAAAAAAGGCCGCGGATGTCAGCCCACGGCCTTCTCGAAATCTTTTTCATACCTCCTAAGCGCTAAGAGGATGAACAGATTGTCTCTTTAACGCTTATAGAGTTGGGATCCAAAAGTCACATCGAATGACCCATTTGTGACATTAATCGTCGAGGTTGTGTTGACCAGATTCACAGCAGTGCCGCTAAATGTTCCCTTCATCCCAGTCGAAGAATAGCTCGTTACCGTGCAGGTTCCACTCATCAAAATATACTCAAGCGAATCATTTACTGACGATGAGTTGGCTCCCTTTTCAAACCAGAACTGAAACCCTTTGTTGGTGGCACCAAGAGTATAAGTTCCAGGCGTTAGGGCGCTTCCTTGATTGGCGACATATAGCCAGGCCAAGATCCCAGTTTGTGGTGCTATGCCAGTAGTACCCATAAACGATAGCACCATAAACCGAGTCTTGGACTCCTGTTAAGGCTTCCACCGCTCCTCCGGAACCGGTGGATGCAGAACCGGTCCAGGCGCCGCTAAAACTAAAACTGCCGAGCGTCCCTCCAGTGAAAGACAACGACCCGGAACCCAGAAGATTACTGCCCGGATTCGTCGGATTGTTGCTGCTTTTCTTGCATGAAACCATGAACAAGCTCATGCACAAAAGCAAACAAATTGACATGCCAACTGTGGTTCTTTTCATTTCTCCCTCCCGTTTGATGTGAGGATGCTTTTGATTGAAAGGATTATTCCCTGATACGATGGACTAATTTACCAAATAAACATGAATTCCCAAACTTGCCTTCAACCTTCTCCATGTACCATCATAGCAGCGGTTGGCGCCTCTTTGAACAAGTGCAGCGATGTTCGCCCGTTCTGTTTCGGCTACGCGCCTTGTTTAGGCGGAGGGAGGTAAGTAAATTTCTGGTGGATCACCGGGGACTCGAACCCCGAACCCACTGATTAAGAGTCAGTTGCTCTACCAATTGAGCTAGTGATCCCGAGATTATAATATAGAATTCGGACGCTCGAAAATCAACGCGGAAAGAAAGGTGCAGCATGAAGAAGAAGCAATCTAAAGTCAGTCAATCGAAGCGTGTTCTCCCCAAAAAGGAGGGAGGGGCACAAAAGGATTATAGCACCGAGACTCACCTTATCTATGGAAAGTTCTACACCGAAAAGTGGGATTATTCTCATCATCTTGTCCCTCCAATAACGGCCAGCGCGACTTTTCGCCTCGAGTCTGCACAGCGTGGTGCGCAGGGCTTTATCGATTTTGCACACACCGTCGAAGGAGAGGAAATTTCCAAACAGACCCCTATCTACATTTATGATCGACTTGGCGAGCCCAACAAGGACCTGCTCGAAGACAATCTTGCACTTGCGGAGTCGGGAGATGCGTGCGTGACATTTGCCAGTGGGATGGGAGCTATCTCAGCGGCTCTTGGAATTCTCACCGCGCCGGGAGACCAAGTGATTTCGCACAAGATGCTTTACGGCTGTACGTACGAATTGCTTACGCTGTGGTATCCACGATACAGGATCGATGTGAAGTTCATCGACATGACCGATCTCAAGAATCTGGAGCGTGCAATTACTTCAGCTACCCGAGCCGTCTATTTCGAGACACCGGTGAATCCGACCCTGGATTTAATCGACATCGAAGCAATTTCAAGGATTGTCAAGTCCGAAAACAGCAAGAGAAGAAAGCAGAACCACATCAGCGTAGTTGTGGATAATACCTTTGCTACGCCGTTCTGCCAGCGTCCAATCGAGCTTGGCGCAGATTTCGTGGTACACTCACTCACAAAAAATATCGGGGGATTCGGGACCGACGTAGGCGGTGCAGTGATAGGCCCAAAATGGAGTCACGACAGGCTCTTGCTGTACAGAAAAGATTTCGGCGGAGTGCTGAGCACACGGAATGCATGGAATGCTCTCGTTTATGGCTTGCCGACGCTTGCGACGCGCGTGCGCCAGCAGCAGGAAACGGCAAGTGAAATCGCCCGGTTTCTTTCCGGGCATCCCAAGATCAGCCGCGTAAACTATCCGGGGCTTGAAGAATTCAAACAGCATTCGTTGGCGAAAAAGCAAATGCACGATTTCGATGGAAATTTTTCACCAGGCACAATCATTTATTTTGTGGTGAAGGGAAAAACTCCTGAGGACAGCAAGTGCCGCGGAGAGAAGCTGATAAATCTACTGGCGAAAAATGCTTACACCATAACACTTGCCGTCAGTTTGGGAAACATCAGGACACTGGTCGAGCATCCCGGAAGCATGACGCACGCCGCGATTCCGGGAACGGAACAGATCAAAAAGGGAATCGACCCGGGCGGAATGAGGCTTTCAATTGGGCTTGAAAAAGTCGATGACATCTTGCGAGATTTGCAGGAGGCATTGAACCAGATTTAACAAATATGCAAAATAGATCTTGTTTCCACTATTTGCATAAAACTCCGGATTGGGAAAATGTGTTTGGAAAAATCTTGAAGGACAAAAGTCTCGTCTACCCACCCCATCCTAACCTTCCCCTACGGGAGAAGGGAATTGCGTTCCCTCTCCTGGGAGAGCTTGTCCCGACCTTTTGTCGGGAAGAGGGTTAGAGCCTGCCCCAAACTTGATTCGGGGGTGAGGCGGATTACTAAAGAGCACGGTACCTGCTCATTGGTCGTCTCTTTTTTCTTCTAAGACTGAAATTATTTGGAGAGATTTGACGAAAACATTTATATCATCTGACATGCTATCGAAAGCCGGAGCTGTGAATGCTGTGAGCCTTCGCATTGAAAGCAAGCCGAATTTTTTCAGCATGAGACGGACTTCCAACGATGCAGGGAATGAGAATCGACGGGAATTTTTTGAGTCGCTGGGCTTTGATCCGTCGTCAGTCGTTAGAGGGGAGCAGGTTCATGGGGACAACTTGAGGTTCGTCGAATCACCGGGAAACTATCGGGCTACTGATGCGCTGGTGACAGCAACACGTGACTTGCCGTTGGCAGTTTCAGTGGCAGATTGCGTGCCGATCTTGATAGTGGATAAAGCATCGCAGATGATTGCTGCAGTCCATGCTGGTTGGCGGGGAACGTTGAAGAAAATTCTCGCGAAAACTATTGCCTGCATGACACATGAATACCATTCAAAGACGGAAGATATTTTTGCGTTCATCGGTCCTTCTGCTGGAGTATGTTGTTACGAGGTTGGAAAAGAGGTGGCTGGGAATTTCTCGCCTGTGTATTATGTTCAAGATCCGGAAACGGGAAAGTTCAAGCTGGATTTGAAAAAGATAAATCTTGCCCAACTGAAGGAATGTGGTGTGCCACTTGAGAACATCGAAATCTCCGCTGCGTGTACCATTTGTGACAATGGTTTTCACTCATATAGACGTGACGGTACATCGAGCGGAAGAATGCTGGCTGTCATAGGAATGAAAAGTGCCAACTTCCAAATTCCAGGCTCCAAGCAATTTCTAAGTCCCGATTCACTGAAGGTGGAGAATTGAGCTTATTTTGGAAATCCGGTTTTTGGAGCTCGTTTGGAACCTGGAGCTTGCAACTTAATTATCAGGAGGATTCATGTGCGGAATAGTCGGTTATATCGGCAACAAGAATGCGAAGAAGATCCTGGTCGAAGGTCTAAAACGCTTGGAGTATCGAGGATACGATTCTGCAGGCATTGCTCTTCTGGTGAATAATCATGTTGCTGTTTATAAGACGCCGGGGAAGGTTGCGAAGCTGGAGAACCTGATTCCGGATTCCGTGGACTCGAAGACGGGGATGGGCCACACGCGTTGGGCCACGCACGGCGAGCCTAACGAGGTCAACGCGCATCCGCATACCGATTGCAAAGGCAAGATTGCCCTGATACATAATGGTATCATCGAGAATTTTGCTGCACTGAAGACAAAACTGACTTCCTTAGGGCACAAATTCAAAAGCCAGACAGACACGGAAGTCCTCGCCCACTTAATCGAAGAATTTCACAAGCCAGGCAGGAATCTGGAGCAGGCAGTGAGACTCGCTCTCAAGGAGGTCGATGGAACATTTGGGATTGTGGTGATGTCTGCGGATGAGCCGGATGTCCTTGTCGCGGCGAGACGCGGAAGTCCGCTGGTCGTGGGACGGGGGGATTCGGAAAACCTGGTCGCGTCTGATGCTTCAGCTTTGATCAGCCACACAAGACAGGTTATTTACCTCCAGGACAACGATCTTGCAGTTATCACACGTGAAAATGTCGTGTTGAAAAATCTCGACAACGAGCAGGTCAGAAGGGAGACAGAAGAGATCACATTCGACCTGGAGCAGATCGAGAAAGGCGGATTTCCTCATTTCATGTTGAAAGAGATTCATGAGCAGCCCGAGACGGTTTTAAATGCCATGCGAGGCCGGCTGATTCTTGATGATGGCATTTCCAAGATGGGTGGAATCAGCGGGATAACCGACTCAATCCTCGGTGCGAAGAGGTTCATCATTACTGCATGCGGAACATCGTGGCACGCGGCGCTTGTCGGCAAATATATGATCGAGCAGTGCGCCCGAATCCCGGTCGAAGTCGATTATGCTTCCGAGTTTCGTTATCGAAGTCCTGTCCTTCTCGATGGCGATATCGTTTGGGCAATCAGCCAAAGCGGTGAAACCATCGATACTCTTGCCGCAATGAGAGAATCCAAGCATGCAGGAATACCGGCCTACGGAATTGTCAATGTGGTCGGGAGCACGATTGCCCGCGAGTCTGATGGCGGTATTTACATCCATGCCGGACCGGAGATCGGCGTGGCGTCGACGAAGGCCTTTACGTCTCAGCTCGTTGTTCTGAATTTCATAAATCTCTTCGTTGCCCGGAGAAATGGAATGTTGAGCGAGTCTCGCGGAAGGGAGATCGTGAGGGAAATGCAGGCGCTTCCGGAAAAAATCAAGTCGATTCTTGCGCTGGACAATGAAATCGAAGGCATAGCGGAGAAGTTCAAAGATTCTCCGGAATTTTCTTTATCTTGGACGCGGTGTGAATTTTCCTGTGGCACTCGAAGGCGCACTGAAGCTGAAGGAAATCTCGTACATCCATGCCGAAGGATATCCGGCAGCGGAAATGAAGCATGGACCGATTGCGCTCATCGACGAGAACATGCCAGTCGTGTTCATCGCGTTGAAAGACTCGACCTACGATAAAGTTCTCAGCAACATCCAGGAAGTCCGTGCACGGAAAGGGAGAGTTCTCGCGATTGCGAATAAAGCCGACGACAGGCTGAAAAGTCTTGCTGATAATATCATCGAAATTCCGGAGACGCTTGAGATACTAAGTCCGATACTTTCAGTCGTTCCGCTGCAACTATTGGCGTACCACATTGCTGTGAAGCGGGGGTGCAACATAGACCAGCCGAGGAATCTCGCAAAGAGCGTGACGGTAGAGTAAAGGCAGTTATTACCAAGAGGATTGCAGTTGGGAGTAGGGAATTGCGTTCTCGATTGTTCGGGTCGTGCCCCCTGCCATGGTTTCCCTGCCAGGAAGCATTCAACATCGAGAATAAGATTGGAAAGAAGCGTTAGCTAACCTAAATTAACTTGAGTGGAAAAGACAAAATTGTTCCCAATATTGCATTTCGGCACCAAGGAGTTTTCTGAGAGGCTTCTCAGGATAAAAAGCAGAAATTTTACACTCGATGAAAAGTTAGCTTCAAGAGTTGCCAAAATCGTCGAAGCGGTTCGAACCGGCGGGGATTCGGCGTTGATACAATTCACGAAGGAGTTCGATGGAGTTGAATTAAGAAGCGTCAAGGTGCCCACGGAAGAAATCGACAGGGCGAAGGCCAACGTGAGCGAAGAGATGTTGGCAATAATCCGTCAAGCCGCAAGCAATGTCAGGGCTTTCCATGAGAAACAAATCCAGAACTCGTGGACCGAACAGAAAGACGATGGGAGTATTCTTGGCCAGGTCGTCATTCCCCTCAATCGTGTGGCTCTTTATGTGCCAGGTGGGACTGCAGCGTATCCTTCAACAGTCATCATGAATGCAGTTCCTGCGCAGGTTGCCGGAGTGAAGGAGATTTGTGTGTTGACTCCGCCGAACGAAGATGGCTCTGTCAATCGTCTCGTCCTTGCCACCTGCAGCATGCTTGGGATACAAAGCGTTTACTCGGTGGGAGGAGCCCAGGCGATAGCGGCAGCCGCATACGGCACCGAGACAATCAGGAAAGTTGACAAGATTGTCGGGCCGGGAAATCTCTATGTCGCAGCGGCAAAGAGAATGGTCTATGGAGATGTCGACATCGATATGATCGCCGGACCAAGCGAAGTGGTTGTGCTGGCTGACTCGACGGCAGAGGCAAAACACGTTGCGGCGGATTTGCTTGCTCAAGCGGAGCACGACAAAAATGCTGCGGCAATCTTGATCACAACAGATCAGCGCCTCGCGAAGAAGATTCAAAGAAGAGTCAACAGTTTTGTTTCAGATTTAACAAGGAAGGTCATTGCAGGGGAATCGATAAGGCGAAACGGAGCGGCGTTCATTGTGAAGGATATTTCGGAAGCTGTGTCATTGGTGAACGAGATCGCGCCGGAGCATCTGGAGATTATCGCCGAAAACGAATGGGAAATCCTCGGCCAGATTAGAAATGCTGGGGCGGTATTTCTTGGGAAATACTCGCCGGAGCCGGTCGGAGACTATTTTGCCGGACCAAGCCACGTTCTTCCGACGGGCGGAACCGCACGGTTCTCGTCGGTCTTAAGCGTGGAATCGTTTGTAAAACGATCGAGTGTCATTCATTATTCAAAAAAGGCTTTTGAGAGAGACTCGACCAAGATAAAAATCTTCGCGGAAAATGAAGGGTTGACCGCACACGCGCTTTCGATACAGGTAAGGGAGAAAGTTGGACGCAAAAAATAATTTTAGGAAGAGTGTTCTCGAATTGTCGCCGTACAACGTCTCCGGTCACCCGGCGAGAATCAAGCTGAACCAGAACGAAAGTCCTTATGACATTCCCGAAGATTTGAAGAAGAATATTATCGAGGAGTTCTTCAAGATAAGCTGGAACAGGTACCCTGAGGTCTTCTCGACGGCGTTACCAAAAAAATTCTCCTCTCTCTATTCGCTTCCGGAAAATTCGTTCATAATCGCGAACGGTTCCAATGAACTGATCTACACGGTGGAAATGGCGATAGTGGAAGTTGACACCGACGTCCTGATACCGCAGCCGACATTCTACTTATTCGAAAAAGTTGCAAAGATACTCGGTGGAAACATAATCAGAGTCTTTTCGGGCTCGGATCTGAATTTCGACGAAGAGGGAATATTGGGGCACGCTCGTCGAATGGGCCGCGGCTTGATCATAGTTGGCTCCCCGAACAACCCAACCGGAAAAACCGCCTCACGCGAGTTTGTGGTCGAACTTCTTCGGTCCACGAATGCGATTGTGCTTATCGACGAAGCCTACATCGAGTTCTCATCACGCAAGAGCATAATCGATCTGACGTCATCTTTCAAGAATCTTGTCGTGCTGCGCACATTTTCAAAAGCCTTCAGTCTTGCAGGACTTAGAGTCGGCTACTCGGTTGCGCACCCCGAGACGGCATTCCAGATCTTGAAAGCGAAGATACCATTCAGTGTGAATCCTTTGACGGAGTTTACGGCGCTCAGACTTCTCGAGAACCGATCGATTTTTGAAGAGCGCATATCTTTGCTGAAGAGTCAAAAAGCTGCGATGGTGACTGCGTTGAAGAAAATCGAGGGAGTAAGCGTGGTCGACTCAGACGCCAATTTCTTCTTGTTTGGCACGTCGCTTCCGCCAAAGAGAGTTTTTGAAGAACTGTTGGAGCACGAAAGCGTGCTCGTACGTGACGTATCTTCTTATCCGCTCCTTGAAAAATATCTCCGGGTGAATGTCGGTTCGAAGGAGGAGAGCGAATATTTTGTCGAATCGCTGCAGAAATGTCTGGCTCAATTATCAAAATGAGTGGGCGGACTGCATGGAGGCGGGCGCCCAGCCGGGCAGAAGCGTGCGGAAGTCTGAAGTGAAAATTGATCCATCACTCCACTACTACAGAATTTCGCTTTCAAGTTTCGGTATTGTTGATTTATGTAACGTGAACTATATTTAGGCATCATGGCTGCACCTCTTGTATATTTCCTTGATGACGATGAAAGTATCATCAAACTGGTGAAGTACGGCTTGCGCAACGAGCAATTCAACGTCAAGTACTTCAATCATCCCAATGCTCTCGTAGATGCCATAAAAATGGAATAT
Organism: uncultured Bacteroidota bacterium; assembly: GCA_963768145.1. GTDB lineage: Bacteria > Bacteroidota > Ignavibacteria > Kryptoniales > JAKASW01 > JAKASW01. The sequence continues at coordinate 69,572 of CAVYHK010000015.1, forward strand.
CCGGATCTCGTTATCAGCGATGTAATGATGCCCGAAATTGATGGGATCGAGCTGATCGACAAGCTGCGGGGACTTTCACGGCTGATGCCTGTAATCTTAGTTACGGCGAGAGCTGGAGTTGACACTGCCGTTCGAGCCATGAAGGCAGGCGCGTTCGAGTATCTTACGAAACCGATTAACTTCGACGAGCTAAAGCTTGCCATTGGCCGGGCTGTTGAAGTTGGCCGGCTTCGGACGGAAGTTGCGGAGATTAAGTCCGGTTTCAAATCCCGTTACTCCTTTGACAGCCTCATCGGTGACAGCGAGCCGATGAAAGCTATGCGTGAGTTCATCAAGCGGGTGTCGAATGTGACCGAAGCAGTTATTCTGATGCGCGGAGAGAGTGGAGTAGGGAAGAATCTTGTCGCGCGTATCATCCATTACACAAGCCCGATTTCGGAGAAGCGATATCTCGAAATAAATTGTGCCTCACTCCCTTCAAATCTGCTCGAAGCGGAATTGTTCGGGTATGAAAAAGGCGCATTCACAGATGCGAAAAGTTCGAAGAAGGGTTTGCTTGAGGTGGCGAGCGGCGGGACTGTGCTGCTGGACGAAATAACAAGCATGGATCTCGGACTTCAGGCAAAGTTCCTGTCGTTCATCGAGAACCGAAGAATCAGGAGAGTAGGTGGACTTGAAGAAATCCCGGTTGACCTGCGCGTAATATCCGCGACTAATTCAAATTTGGAGTCTGATGTATCGGGCGGCAAGTTTAGAAGCGATTTGTTTTACCGGATAAATGTCGTCTCTCTCTCTGTTCCACCTCTTCGTGACCGCGACAAGGACACAATTTTGATCGGCAGAAAATTCATCGAGGATTTCAACATTAAGTTCAAGAAACATGTCAAGGGTTTCACGAATTCTGCAGAGAGGAAGCTTCTCTCACATGATTGGCCGGGGAATGTCCGCGAACTCCGGAACGTCGTTGAACGTGCCATGATATTCGCTGAAACGGAGTACATCGATGGTAATGAGATCGCTCTGACAAACCTCGGTGTACAAGTGGCCAGTCAGGCAGATGGGTTGCACCTGCAGAAGGGATTGACGTTCGATCAGGTGGAGGGGGAATATCTCAAGAAAGTTCTAGAGTGGAACAACTTCAATCTCGAAGCGACCGCACACCAGCTCGGCGTAACACGGAAGACTCTGTGGGAGAAACGCAAGAAGTACGGGCTACTAAATTGATCTTCTGATCAATTCAACAAATTTTTCCTTTTCTAACTGCCAGTTAAGAATACCCGCCGCCTTTTCACAATTCTTTACCAGCCGCGTATAATGCTCTTGATTGCCCGTCAGCTCCAGCACTTTTGACGCGGCTGCTTTGATGTCCGTGGGGTCGACCGCGGCACCGATTTCAAATTTTGAGACTATGTTTGCCATTTCAGGGAATGCCGCCACTACCACGGGAAGTCCCGCGTTGATAAATTGAAAGAGCTTGTTTGGCAGAGCAAGGTAGTGGCAAAGTCCTGAATTCTCCATCAGGTAGATTCCAAGCGTCGCCCTTGAGAGTTCGTCTATCACTTCGCTGTGCTTCACCCTGCCGGTGAAATGAACTCGATCGGAGAGATTCAAAGATGCAGCAAGTGTTTCAAGCTCCGTGCGGAGGCTGCCATCGCCCACAAACCGTAATTCGTATTTGCGTGGGAGCAAGGTCAACAATTTAATTAGATTGTGCAATCCACGTCCGCTCTGCAAGCCGCCTGAAAAAGCAAGAGTTACCTTATCAAGTGATCGTTCACCAAATGACAATTTTTGCGCGACATCTGGAACATTCATTATTACGGTGGTTGGCAGATGCCATTTCTCCTCGAGAATATCGGCGATGGACTTGTTCACCGTGATGACTTGGTCGACATATCGGATTGAGATCTTTTCCACCAGCTCCCAGAACAAGTAGCTGCTTCGCTTCAGCTTGAGACTCGGCAGCTCTTCGTACAACTCTTTCGAATCATAGATTAGTCTTGGTGAACTGTTCCGTCTAAGATTTTTGCGTTTCTTCAAAAGAGCTGGCAAGAGCGAGAATAGGTCTCCTGCAATTATGATCTTCGGAGAGAACTTTCGCATTTCCGGCAAGATCCGTCGGTAGAATTGCAGGAAGAATTTCTTGCCGGTTCGCTGGGTGATGGGAATCCGGACAAGATTATCACTCATGTCTGTCGTCCCGTCGGAAGAGATTCCTATGACTTTTGCCCTGAATCCTGCTTCGAGAAGAGAGCTTAAGTATTTCGAGCTCCGCGAATCGTAGAGGGGATCAGAGCTGACGACGAGAAGGACGTCAAGCCCTGCATCAGCTGGATCTCGCTCTGCGCCTGACATGCTAGAGGAGGAATGACAGCGTGAACGTCTGGCTGTTGCCGAAGTCTAGTTTTAACGGAACGTAGGAGTAATCAAACCTCAGGAAACTGTAGTCTATGCCGCCCCCGAAAGAGAAACCGGTAATCTCGCTCCCCGACGAATAACCCGCCCGGATTCTAACGGAATTTTGGAAGGCGAGTTCCGCGCCAAAGCCGGGCGTAATTCCGCCCGATTTGAATGTCGTCGCATCAAGGTACCCGGTCACAGAGAAATTCTCGTCGATGGATTTGGAATAGCTTCCTCCGATTCGGGCGAAAGCAGGCAGAGAGATTTTTTCGGAGATCATCGCAGATGACGAGCCTAAGTTTCCTGCCGATACACCAACCTCAATATCTTCGATCGGGGAATATCTCATGCCGAAGTTTAACGCATATCCATCCGATTCGTAGACAAAGAGTTTTTCGTATAAATATAGGGCTGAGATGCCCACGTCAAGCTTGTCGAAGCTGTGAGCCACACCGACTGCGAAGGCAAAATCTTTTGCGGCAAATGTGGACTGCGGATCGCCCGGGACTTGTCTCACTTCGATGTCAGGCACACTTGAAAGAAGGAGGCTTGTCCCGAAAGAGAAGCCGCCGCCCTGGAATCGCGTTCCAAACATATCTATCGTGGTTCCGGCAAAATAGGTTCGGTGTGTCAGCATGAAGTCGAGACCGATTCCGTTTTCGCCCTCGGGTGATGCAAGTCCCGCAGGGTTTGTGTAGATCGCAACCGGTTCATCGGTCAACGCGTCGTTCGAATTCGCGAGCGACAGGCCACGCGCTGAATAGCCCACCTCTAATATCTGTAGACCGGCGCTGCCACCTTGCGAGAAGGCTCGGGAAGAAATGAATGAAAGACAAATGATGAACAATGGCAAATGTCTCATCATAACTAAAATCCCAATATTAGTGAAATGGTCTGAATGCTTGACGGCGAGAAAGGTTCAACCACATAAGCGTAATTGATTTCCGGTGCAAAGTCGAGGAATTGACCCCTCACCCCGAAACCGAAGGTTGGAGTCACTTGCGTCCCTACATTTTCTTGATTTCCCGCAGAGAAGCCTCCTCTAATGGAGACAAGATCTATTGGATGGATCTCCAAGCCGGCTTTTATACCGCTTAACGAAGACGACGTCGCAATGTCATACTCCGCCGACAGAGAAGAATTCAAAATCGGCAATTTGCATGCGGCGCCTATCTTGAAGATGTGCGGGAATGGCGTTCGAAAGTCTGAGCCATCTGTCCCATATAGACTTGACGAGTCCCAATGGTATTCCTCTCCGAGATCCGTTGCGACTAGCGCGAAAGACAAGAAATCATTCACCTTGTAGAGACCGCCAAAATCAAATCCTATCGCTGTAGAAGAAATGCCTGTGTAGAGGCTGTAGTAGTACAGTTTCAGACTAACACCGAGTGAAAATCCCTCTATGAATTCGTTTGAAAAACTAAAAAAGAAAAGATTTTCCCCTGTTGAAAGATCTCCTGTGTGGGCGCCGTTTACATCTCTCTCGTCTATGTTGGAAACCCTTGCATTGATTATTCCGGCTGAAAGCCCAGCCCCCGGTTTAAGACCCTGAGTGTAAGTGAGCACGTTCAGTTGTCTATCCAATGACAGAAGAGCCACCGAGGCTGAAACGCTCCCGCCGTTCTGAAAAGACGCGACCGCAGGATTATAGTACGTGTAAACGTTTCCGGAGGTCAACGCAGAGATCGAGTTGCCGAGTGACATCCCTTCGGCATTTAGTCCAATACGAGCGAAGCTTCCGGGATCGCTTTGTGCGAATGAAATGGAGAAAAGAACCAACACAAGAGCGGGAATTTTCATCTCAGCACCATTATCTTTCCCCATGCGGGAGTTCCACCGTTCACGACGACGCTGTAGAAATAAACACCGTTGTCAACGAGGCCGCCTCGGTCGCCCCTGCCGTTCCACTGCTCATCGGTTTCGCCTGCACCGCGCGACGCATTTTGAAGCAGGGTTCTGACAACGTGCATCGAAAAATCATAGATCCTAATTGTCACCTGACTTCCATTCTTTATTACGTTGTAATGAACCCTTCCAACATCCAGATTTGGTGAGAACGGATTTGGATAGAAATAAGTGGAGCTAGAGGGACCGACGGGTACGTATGTCTTGAAAACTTTCCACTCGCCCGGATCAATTTCGGATCCGTTATCAATTCCCATTCCGGTACCATCGGATGAGCCGACCCAAACAGAATCGAGGCTTGTCGCGACGGCATAAAAGGCCTGGGATAAAATCGATTGCTTGGACGTCTGGTCGTAAATACTTGTAATCACCTGGTCAGTTGTGCCGAAGTCGGCAGTTCTGAAGAGTCCATCGTCGGAAGCTCCATAGACGATGCTGTCTTGAAAAGCGAGGGCGTGAAAAAAGTGACTGCTCAGGATGTATTCCCAGGTTGCACCGTTGTCGGTCGTAAAGCTGAGTGCCGATGTCTCAGCCGGATCTTCCGCAACTACCGTCGCCCCCCAGATATTGTGGATTCCACCGGAATTCTGTCCTGCCAGCGAGACGACGAAGTTTCCGGAGATCCCGCCCGATCTGTTCACATGATTGAATTTGTACCACGAATAACCGTTGTCTGTCGTTTTGTTGATTCCGGCTGCAGTGCCGACGTACAGTGCGCTGTCGCCGTCCGAGTACAATGAAAACACCCTATGATTCAAATTATTCTCGGAAGTAAGATTGCCGGAGACCGGGGATAATTGAAAAACATAATCAGTACTGTCTTGAGTAATGTAATCTAAACCGTCGGGAGGAATTACTACTCGTTGCCAGGTTTTCCCAAGATCGTTGCTCCTTCTCAGGCCGCCTGCAAAATTTGCCGAATAAATATATCCTTTGTGAAATACTATCGAATAAGAAATATTGTTGATAGCCGTAGTTATCGGAAGCGCCTTAAGAACATTTCCTCCGAATGTCACGGTTGTGTCGGAAAGCGAATCGAGACTTTGCGGTTCTTTCGTCCATGTTGCACCATTGTCGGCTGAAGCGTAAAGGCCCTCCCCCACAGGATAAGTGGTGCCGCTCCGTTCGGTCGTCGTCGAGACGGCAGTGATAATTGTGTCACCTTTGACTGCAATGGCATTGACGCTTACTCCGGTGGGACCATTCTTTCCGAAGTCCGTCTCGAAAGAGTATCCATCATTCGTTGTAATGTTCAGGCCCTTGTCTGTTGCGAGGAATACCCAGCCGTTTGAAATGAGGATTTGGCTGACTGAATTACTGGATGGCTGAGAGGAAGCTTGGCCATCGAGTTTGTAGGTCTTCCTTAAAAACTGCGCGTCTGCAGTTGAGAGAGAAACCGTGATCGCCAGGACAAAGATTATTTTCATTGATAGACCGTGATTTGGTGAACTACCGGCGAGCTTGTTATGCCGCTGCGGGTAACCGCGTAAAAGGTGAATGTGTAGGTGCCCAACGGATTGCTTGACGATAAATTGATTCCCAGCGTATAGATGCCATCGCCGGCGGTTTGGTCGACGTCTCCAGCTGCACTGCCTGAACCTCCGTCGTCGTACATTGGAAATGGATTTCCAGTGGAAGGGGTCCCATCCGGCTTTGTGACAGTGAAATAGACTCTCTGGATGTCGTTCAGGCCGTTTGGATCTTGCACCGTTGCGTACAATGTGAGTGACACATTGCCCGTTTGGACGGAATCGGGAGCAGAGACGTTCTCAATCACGGCTGAGTCGTCTATTACAGCATTACTTGCTTCCTGACATGCAGCCATCATGAGACTGAGAAGAATCACGGAGAGGATTTTCCCGCGAACAGGATCTGCGATTTTCAAAACTACCTCTATGAAATTGTCAGCGGATTTGGTGAGAAAGAAACCACAAAGATCAGAATCGTAAGCCAACCTATGATTTTTCGCTTGGTGTCCAGAGGACTTTCATCCAGCACAGGAGGATGATCTAGTTTTATGACGAAAAACAAGATGGCGCACCAGAAGAGCCATCCCGTCCATCCTAGTTGGATAGTGGACAGCGGTCCGAAACTCTTTGGAAGAAGGGGAAGCAGTCCGAGCAAACCTGTGAAGAGGATGATGAAAAAGAAGACTCTTGCGACTTTTCTGTGTGCTTTGCCGAACATTGCGTATATCATATGCCCACCGTCAAGCTGCCCGACCGGCAATAGGTTCATTGCCGTTACGAATAATCCAAACCACCCGACGCACAATAATGGATAGTGATAGATCTCGGTCATCGGCGGGACGAATCCTTTATGTGGGTTTGTAAATATCATTTCGAGAGCTCTGAAAAGAATCGTATTCCCAAATGCAAGAGGGATTCCGTCTGAACCCGGAACAGTGTTTGTTGCAAAATCATAATTGGGATGGATGTGGATCAGGTACTCCTTTGATGGTAAATGAGTGAAACCAAATATCAGTATCGCCACGCTCACTATAAACCCGACAATCGGTCCAGATACGCCGATGTCGAACATGGCTTTTCTTGACGGAACGGGCGTTTTTGTCCTTATGACTGCACCGAACGTTCCGAAGTTCAGCATTCCGGGGATGACCGGGAACGGTATAAAATACGGAAGAGTGGCCTTGACACAATGTCTGAGGGCATAAAAAAAGTGTCCGAATTCATGCGAGCCGAGAACCAGGAGCAAACAGAGACTGTAGGTTAGACCCAACTTGAAATTCAGAAGGTCAAATGGATCTTTGCCTACCCATTCAACTCCTGCCAGCGTTGCGGTAAACAATGTGATCACAAAGAGCGCGAGGTGGAGAGGAATTTTCATCTCTCGCCAGGAGATTGAAAACGGTTCCGCGTACCCCATCTGCTTCTCGCTTGTAGGACTTCCGAGCGATGACTCAGACATTCAATTAGTCTTCCTTGTTTTTCTGCTTATATGCGGTACCGCTTCTTCAGTACTTTCGTCCTTTCCAGATAATTCTGTTACTAAAATAAACAGCGAATGGGAGAATCGCAACATACAGTAGATAATAAATTTCAAAATAAAGTATAAATTTCAAGTGAACAATCTTTCCGTAATGCTTCAAGGTAGGATAGGCAAATAACGAATCGCTTGTCAGCTTCAACAGAAAGAGCGAAAGGAATGCTGGGGGGGATAGGAATAGTGATATGATGAGAAGCCAATGGAAGATGAAGCCCGGCGCAAGAGTCAGGAATCCGAAAAATCCGGATTCTTTGCCACCCGTCGCCCATCGTTTTCGTTGCGAAAAAACTTCTTTGAGTGACTCGACAGGAAGAGTTTCCACAAGTGCGGTTTTGTCCATTGGAAAACGGTAGCGCCATTTGCCCGAGTTTGCTACCGCTTTGAAGAGCGCAAAGTCCTCCGTTACGCTAAACTTTATCTTTCTGTAACCTCCAACTTCCTCATAAGCTTTCTTCCGTACCACAAGATTGTTCCCGAGACATGCGATTGGTTTCCCCACCGTTGCTGCTCCCGCACCAAGTGTCAACAACCAATCCCAATCGAGAGCCTGGATTCCATAAATTATCTTGTCTGTTTTTGAAATGAGCGTCACGCCTCCGACGATCCCAGTCTGAGAGTCAAAATATTTCAACGTCTCAGTGATCCATGTCGAGGGAACTGTGCAGTCAGCGTCTGTCAAAAAAATAAAATCTCCGCTTGCCCTGTCAATCCCTTGGGAAAGAGCGTTAGCCTTCCCGCGAAGGTCGGCGCTCTCCACAGCGTCGACACGCTTCACGAAGCCGAATTCTCGCGATTTTCCGTCAATCATGCTTGGTGTCTTATCAATCGACTGATCGTTCACAATTATGACCTCGAGTTTGTCGTGAGGATATTCGAGATTCACCAATGAATCCAAGCACGCTGGGAGATTCTTTTCCTCGTCCTTTGCAGCAACCACGACTGAAACTTTCGGCTGAAAGCTGATACCAGGTACCTGATACCTGATTCGGCGCGCCCGGGAGGCAGCATAAGCATAAAAAACAAGCTCAACCAAATAGAGCATTGCAAAGAACAGTAAGACGTCGATGAATATCACTTGCGGCCTAGCTCCTGAATGATTTTCAGCTTAGCGGTCTGGATGGTCTGGGAGGTCGGGTCGACCTCAAGCGACTTATCCAAACATGAAACCGTCAGGTCGAGTCTTTTGTGAGCGTATTCGTAACCGGCGCGTGCCAGGAACATTTTTTTATAGAAGTTTATTATCTGATGTGAATAATCGTTGTCGACAATTTTTGCGGTACGAAAACCGTTGAGTTCGGAGAGGTTGCAGTAGACATAATCTGTGTCTGTTCTGAGCTCGAAGTCGAGTGCGAACGGTACTTTGTTGAAACCTGTCAAGTATTGGTCTTCAATTTCCGGTCCTACAAAAACGTCTCTGCCGGATCGCATTGCGCCGGCGATAATCTCCCGAATAAAATTTGAGTAGCTCATCTCTATGCTATTCGGATCATAAGACAAATCATTCTCGAAAAGCCGGAGATTCGCCTGGTATGCATCGTAAATTAGATCGTTGGAAGGAAACAGAGATAGAAAGCGCTCGTGGATTTGTGCGGCGTACCATGATCGACGCAGCAGTTCTTTATCGATGACGATAATGTCACTACGCAGGCTGTCCACATTCCGATAATAAAGCGAAGCTGCCACAAAGGTATCCCATTGATAGGAGAGAACGAGGGAATTCCTGGGGAGGCTCGTCAATATATCCCGCGTATACATCTCAACGGATCGATCGGCACTCGCATCCACTTTGCTGAAGTTAGAAAAGCCTGAAACAGCAGGAAACAAGAGAATCAATCCGACGACCACGATTGTGCTTCGCGTAGGGTCTGCCCGGATGAATTCCCTCGAGAAAAATCGTTGGACCAAAAAGCGAAACCCGATTGCTGCAAATAGTGAAAGCGAGATGTACGCAAGCAAGAAATAACTCTCTATATTATGGATACTATAGTTTGCCGCGTAAAGCAAATCACTTGCAAGCAGTGTCGTCGTCCACCAGAAATACCTACGATGCAGAATTAACGCGGTGACAACACCTAAGATCACGACTAATAATGTGATTCTGAACTCAGTGTAGAGGCTGGAACAAAAAATTCCCAATTGATGCTCGAACACATCCATCGAGCTGAACATCCAGGTTCTGAATTGTTTTGCGGTCACATGGCGGATGAACCTCTGGATGTTATCGGGATTTCCCCAGTCCATGAGCGGATGTTGAGAAGCCCTGATGGGGAGATAGACATACAGCAGTCCTGCCAGAGCCCCGCCGAATATTACGAAGTACAGGAGCTTAGGATCAAGTTTGTTCTGCCTGTACCCTGAAACCAAAAGGAAGATAAGAGCGGGGACCGTCAGAACAGTTGTCATGTGGTTCGTAAAGCCCAATCCGAGAGCCAAACCGGAAAAAAAAGCCAGAAGTTTTGTCGGCGTCGAATAGAACCTGAGCCACGCGAGAAGAATGATTGCGAACAGTAGAAGCTGCAGCGAATATGACTCGACCACTGTGCTTTGCGTCCAGAATGTTCTTGCGAATATTAGCGACAAGGCGGCGGCGGCGGAAACCAATCTGGGGGCAAAAATCCCATCGTTGTTGTTCCTTGTGACATTCTGTTTCGCGGTTTTTTGCTTGTTATTCTTGGTGACGGAGATTTTTCCAGTCGATGCGAGCACAAGTTGTGCGTGAAGAAAAACAAAGTAGAAGATGCCTCCTGAAATTGAGGCACAGACGACAGCGAATAGACTTGCACGAAGCGCAATTTCGGGGAAGAAGGGGATGTGAACGAAAGCGTAACCAAGAAGCGTAAAGAGCGGGTAACCGGTCGGATGGGCGATGCCGAGTGTCCACAGCACCGTGGTGAGTTCGCCGCCATCGATGTAGGGAATGCTTCTCGACATTGTGAAAAGATAGACTACGAAGGATAGGGCGGTGAGCGCGCCGGCAGTCACAAAATCCATGCTGCGCCAACCCTGCGAAGATCTCAGGTCTTCCTCAGGCTCAATTTTGATCATGGTCTATGGTCGAAACGATTTTTCTAAATTGGGCGCCTATTCTGCGCATTCTGGACTTGAGGCTGTCAAGAAATTCGTCCGGGTTTTTGAAATCGAGATGCAAGGCAAGCGACGCCAGCTCGCGCTCATCGTGCGGAATCTTGTGGTTTGTCTTGGACAGAGAAGCGTAGTTGGCAAACTCAATTGTTCGATAAAAATCATAAGTCTCGGAAATTTCGTTAGCTTCTTCATCAGTCAGGCTGCCGATTTGTTTCAACTCTCTTGTCAGTTCAGGAACCGCAAGCGGAAGTTTGTCAACCAATGATTTGAGGTTTTGCAGCGTGAGAGTCTGCACCAAAAATTCGATGGCGATGATGCCCCCGTCACTCGACTTCACATCTATCTCGTTAAAGTATTTCTTGCTCTGGACGACTTTGTTGTAGATCGAAGCGATTTCATTTATCATCGTGCGATTCAATTTGAAACGGCTCAGAGTCTGAGATAATAAATTACGAATTTCTGGGGATGGAGAGAGAACCCTGAAGCGCGTCATTGCCATTATTTCCCAAACGGACACACGCTTTTCAAGGTAACTCGCGTATTCAGGTTCAGTCATCAAGAGGGGTGCGCTTTTTCCTTCCGGACGAAGCTTGTTGTCCATCGTGAAGAATTGGGTGCTGTTTGTATCGACAAGTCTTTTCTGGATCTCGGGAATCTTCTTCTCAATCGCAGGCGCTTGCGATTTGAATTTTTCAGGCAGGATGAAGATCGCATCGAGGTCGGACATGAAAGACATTTCGCCTGATCCAAATTTTCCCCCGGCAATCGCAACGAGCTGATTCTTCGGAAAAACCTCATTGAAAGCCTCCGAAAAAAAATGCTCAGCTACTTTCGTCCATCTCGCCTGCAGTTCCGAAATGGAAATCTCGTCAAGAAGGAAGAGGAGACCCAGCTTGATCTCGTTGAACTCCTTTTGAATTGGAGCTGCGAGCGAATCTGAGGCGTATATCTGATCATCGAAAAGTCTCTCTGGTGTCAGCGTCATGTCAAGGAGGAGGGGCTCGGCGGTTAGATAGTCGACGAACCTTGTTGCTTTTGAACAGAGTGTCAGTATCAGCTTTCTGAAACCTTCATCTTCCAATGACTTGTAAAAAATCTCGAGGCTCTTAATCACAGGAATAAGCCGGGCGAGATTTTTCAGAGTAAGATCCTGATCCACCGTGTGCTTTATATCTTCAAGAAGATCCGGGGCGATCTCACGAAAAGCCTTCGTAATGGTTGCCGGGAATTCCACATCTCCAGGACGAGTCACCCCCCGGGAGAGAAATCGGGTATTTCTATAAGCTTCTTCGATCTTGTCCAAACCGTAGTTCTCCAGAACATGGCGCGTTCTCTCATCGTTAATCGATCCGTCGAGGAGCTGTTCGATCTCAGTTCGTTCGATGGGCTGGTCGATGCGGAACACATTGTTAAACAGAGTCGCCACGGCGTCGAACCGTCCGAAAAGCTCGTTCCTAAATTTTCGCTCGTTCTTGTATCCGCAACGTTTCGACAAGCTGCGAAACTCCGCAGCATTAGAGGGAAGTGTGTGTGTCTGTAGATTTTCCAACAATTGTAGTCTGTGTTCGACGAGCCGGAAGAATCTGTACGCATCTGAGATCATGGATGCTTCATGCTTGTCGATGAACTTGTTTTTCTCTAAAGCCTTGATCGTCTGGAGCGTGTTGCCGGTCTGGATTTCCGGACACGATCCGCCGTTAAGGAGCTGGAGCGCTTGCACGATAAACTCAATATCACGGATTCCACCGCGGCGCAACTTTATATTGAGTTCGCTCGGATTGGTTGCTTCGATGCGGATTTTCATGCGAGGAATCTCATCAATGGGATTGTCAAGCCAGGTCCGCGGGTATATGAAGGGACGGACCCCTTTGAGAAACGCTTGACTGAGCGATCCGTCTCCAGCCACATGTCTCGCCTTGATCAGCATCTGTCTTTCCCACAGCTCCCCGCGGGACTCATAATACGCGAGAGCCCCGTCAAGACTCTGGGCAGCCGCACCGGAAGATCCATCCGGACGCAGACGGAGATCGACTCTGTAGAGGTGGCCCTCCGCAGATTCTGATGTCAGGTGCTTAACAAGCTGGCTGACAAAATAGTTTGCATATTCAGATGCCGCCGCAGGATCATCATTTTCTCCGCTGGAGAACAAAAAGAAAAGATCAATGTCGGAGCTGTAATTGAGCTCAGCTCCGCCGAACTTCCCCAGGGCGAGGCAACTTATAAGTGGCGGAGTCCCCCCCTCTTCGAGCTCGGCAGCCGTGATTTCGAAGAATACTCTCAGAATGGTCTCCGCAAGTTGGGAAATCTGGAGAGTTGTCTCTTCGACTCCATCAAGCCCGCAAATGTCGCGCCCCCCTATTCTGAGGATCTCGCGTTTGTAGATTCTTCTTACATAGTCATTCTTCTTGATGACATCCTTGAAAATGGAAACCTGGCGTGACAATTCTTGAAGAAGGGAATCGGGATTGAGACGCGATTCAATTCCTTGCGGAGAAAAAATATATCTGAAATATGATGGGTGCCTGACAAATATATCTGCAAGGTACTGGCTCGTAGAAATAGTTTTTAGAAAGTCATCACGCAGGTGTTTATCCCTTGAAAGATCGGATATGACTGAAGCGGAGCTTGGAGTGACATCTAGAAATCGTTCGAGGTTGTTTACTGCCATGAACGGATCCGGGAGCTGGGCTGCTGCTTCCTCGAGTTCCCCTATAAATTCTGTCGGGTTGACAGAGGAGCCGGATGTGACTATCAGCTCAAAGATTTTCTGAAGCAGATTTGAGACCCCTTCTCGTGGACGCGAGGTTTTCTCGTGAAGCGATTTTTCCGAAGATCTTAGTTCTTTCGGCCACGAGTTTTCAGATATTGTATCGTTAAGAATGCGAGCAAGGCGGCACCGTACATCAAGGCCGTTTCGTCGATGGTTATGTGCTGGCGAAGAATAATATCTACTGCCGGATCGCTAAGGACACCATCTCTTATCATTGATGGCGCTCCCCCGGGTTTTTCTCTTCGCTCGGCTGGAAAAGAAACTTCACGGTTCCAATCAAATCCGATTTCAGCTCATGCAAGATCTTTGCCGCCCCGATCAACATTGCCATGTGGGCATCGTGCCCGCAGGCATGCATTATCCCAATTTTCGTGCTTTCAAAAGGAACGCCGCTCTTCTCGGTTATCGGCAACGCATCCATTTCTGCGCGAAGCGCCACGACTCCGGAATCGCCCTTTCCCTGCAGAAGCCCGACGACGCCAGTCTGCCCGACTCCTTCTTTGACGCTAACACTTAACTTTCTTAACTCCCTTGCGATTATCTTTGCCGTGTTAATCTCTTGAAAGGCAAGCTCAGGAAACCTGTGAAACTCGCGCCTAAGTTTTACAATATCCGAGAAGGATTTTCTTGAAATGGAAAGGGCTGAATTGATCATTTCATTAAAAATATTTCCCAAAAGCCACAAATTCAATTGAGTTATTAAATTTTGTCGAAGGGCCTTAATTACTTGACCTCCAATCCCGTCAGGCTTAAATTGTGTCAAGATGACGTTACCCAACCAGCTTACGATTCTCAGAATACTGTTGACGCCACTTTTTGTTCTTCTGTTCGTCAGCGAGAGGATGATTTTCAAGCAAGTGTCGGTGATGGTGTTTTTCGTCGCCGCATTGACCGATTGGTACGACGGCTGGATCGCTCGGAAGCTGGGAACGGTTTCCAGGTGGGGAATATTCCTAGATCCGCTCGCCGACAAGATTTTGACCTCTGCAGCGTTCGTCGCATTTGCCTGGCTCGGTATTGTACAGTGGTGGATGGTATGGGCTATCGTAATACGCGATATTTCGATTACGCTTCTCCGGTCGTTCGCCGAATTCCGAGGACAGACTCTGCACACCAACTTCACTGCGAAAGTGAAAACATTCTCCCAGATGCTTCTCATTTATGCGGTTCTCCTCGCTGTGGTATTGAAAGATTCATTTGGGTCATCAACGGCAATCAAAATAATTCTTGACAAAGACGTTCTCTATTATTCTATGTTGGTCGTAACGGTGCTAACTCTCGGCACCGGATTACAATATGTAATTGAGAATTTCAAGCTGATTCATTCTTCATTTCGGTCGGTAGGTGGAAGAACACAATCTGAGTGAGCTAGGTCGAGAGTCGGGGGGAAAAGCCACTTTTCTCGACAAGCTTGTCACAACGGGACTCGGAACTGGGTTGTCGCCACTGGCGCCCGGTACAATTGGCTCTTTCGTGGGGCTGTTGGTATATTTTATCCCGGGCTTTGAGAAGATTTATGTAATCGTTCCAGCGATAGTGCTGTTCTTTGTATGGGGACTTCTCGCTGCCGGGCGGATGGAAAAAGAATATGGGCACGATCCCCCTCGCGTCGTGATTGATGAGATTGTCGCAATGTGGGTTTCGCTGGTTTTTGTCCCCAAGAGACTCTTCCTGATCGCCATCGCATTTTTGATTTTTAGAATGTTAGATATTTTCAAGCCATTTCCGGCAAACTATTTTGACAGAAAAACCGGCGGCCTGTGGATCATGTTGGATGATTTTGTCTGCGGCGTTTTCACGAACCTCTTGATGCAAGTCTATCTTCACTTTTTGAAATGAAAACGGCAGCGGTAATTACAATCGGCGATGAGCTCCTGATAGGCCAGGTGACGAACACAAATGCGGCGTTCATAGGGCAGAAACTGTCAGAGGTGGGGATCGAAGTTACGCGAATGGTTGTGGTTGGGGATGAATATGATGAAATTATGAACGTGTTTCGGGAGTATCATGGTACGGTTGACGCTGTTTTGGTAACCGGAGGCCTGGGCCCAACACACGATGACATCACGAAGAAAGTCGTTGCAGACTTTTTCAACGCTAATTTAGTCATGGATAATGCCGTTTTGGAGAACGTGCGCGACCGGCTTTCGAAAAGAAACATACCATTGCGAAAAGTCAATGAGGAACAAGCCCTGGTTCCCGAAGGCTGTGAGGTTCTGATGAATTATTGGGGAACAGCACCGGGAATGCTGTTCGAGAAGGGTGAGAAAATGTTCGTAGTCATGCCGGGAGTTCCGCATGAAATGCAAAATCTGATGACCGAATACGTCATCCCCCGGTTGAAGACGAAGGCGGTTGGTCAGGTTATCAAACATAGAGTTCTAAGAACGACGGGAATTGCTGAATCGAGCCTTTACGAGCTTATCGGAAATGTCGAAGAGATTTTGGGTGACAAGTCGAAACTTGCTTTTCTTCCGAGCCAGCTCGGGGTTCGACTGCGGATCACAGTGAAAGCCCCGACATCGCAAGAAGCGGATTCAGTTATCGCGGAAGTTGAAAAGAAGATCAGGGACAAAGCGGGAAAGTTCATTTATTCTGATGGGGATACCGAACTTGAGGAAACCGTCGGAAATCTCTTGAAGGGGAAGAATCTTTCGATCTCAGTTGCAGAGAGTTGCACTGGTGGTTACATATCACACAGGATCACAAATGTCTCCGGAAGTTCAATTTATTTTGATCGTGGCTTAGTAACTTACAGTAACGAATCAAAGATTGAATTGCTCCACGTAGATCCAGGACTCATCCAAAAGTTTGGTGCAGTCAGCGAGGAGGTCGCTCATGCGATGGCGGAAGGAATTAGAGCCGTTTCAGGGACTGACGTCGGAGTCTCGGTCACTGGTATCGCAGGCCCAACTGGAGCAACGCCAGACAAGCCGTTAGGATTGGTTTTCATAGGCCTTGCCGATAGCGCTGGGACGATCGTGAAGAAATATATGCTTCCTGATGAACGTACAAGATTCAAGGAGAGAGCTTCCCAAGCGGCGCTGGAACTTGTGAGGAAGCGGATCTTGGGTTTGGAGTGATGCGAATTTTCTTCGGGGCAACTTTACCCCCAAGTACGAAGACTCAAATTGAGAAAATTCAAGAAGAAGTTCGCGTGTCTATCCATGGCGTGCGAATCGAAAGCAGAGATAAGCTCCACATCACTTTGCAGTTCATAGGGGATTTCAAGCCGGAGAAGATCGAAACCCTTTTTACGGCAGTCAGCGAAGAAATAGAAAAATCGTCTTTCAAATCTTCTGCCAACGAGATCAACGGCATGAGTTATTTCCCGAATGACAAAATTCGGAGAGGGATTTGGATTGACTGTCGAGACGATGGTACACTAGCCGGCATTGCCGATTCGATAAAATCTGTTACCGGACAATT
>CAVYHK010000016.1:0-7840 GCA_963768145.1 uncultured Bacteroidota bacterium
CATAGTAAAGGGCGTTCCGGTTGCCCCCGGCAGCGAGAACCGCATGTGGAGCATGATCGCAACCACAGTACCATATCCGTATGGCAATGTTTACAATCATAGGATGAGTGGCATCGTTCTGAATCCAACGGGAGATTCCCTTTATGTAAATAGCGGAGCTGCTACGGATCATGGCGAGGTCGAGAGCGGCGGGTTCCGTGAATCGGGTTTAACTTCTTTAATCTTTAGACTCCCAATCGACGGGGATAGCATCATTCTTCAAAACGACAGGAGTTGGCTTCGTTCCAACAACTATGTCCTATGCGAAGGAATCAGGAACACATTCGATCTTGCATATGCAGGCGACGGAGACCTGTTCGGTGTCGAGAATTCCGGTGACCGCGATGACCCTGAAGAACTCAATTGGATAAGATCGGGTCGCCACTATGGTTTCCCGTGGCGAATAAGTACCGATATTACTCCGCAGCAGTTCACACCTTATGATCCACACACTGATCCCTTGTTAAGTCCGTCTGCGTGGGGGGGCGGAAATCTCTATAAGACTTTCAGCAATGACCCGACTTACCCTCAAGCTCCGGACAGCGTTTCCTTTACTGATCCTATCCCGAGCTACGGACCTGATGCGGATCATTTCCGCGACACGGTGACGGGGCAGGTGAATGATGCGAATAGCCTGGGCGAAAAGATATACACATTCACTCCACACCGCTCACCCGACGGAATTGTCTTTGACATTGACTCGTTGCTGGCCGGCGATCTTAGAGGGGGAGGTTTTGTCATTTGCCTTGCCAATAGCAATTTGGTTACTGACCTTGGAGACACAAGCCAGGACCTGCTCCTTGTCAATCTATCCAAAGACAGCGGGAACTACTCTGCACATGTGACCAGGTTGGTCTCGGGTTTTAACTCACCGCTGGGAGAGGAACTTGTCGGCAACAGACTGTTCGTTGTCGAAACGGGTCTGTTTGCGACGAACAACTCTCCGAAGTTATGGGAAATTACTTTGCCTTTGCGAATATCAACGGCAGTACTTCAAGCTGCATCTCCACCGGAAACCTTTGAGCTGCGACAGAACTATCCAAATCCGTTCAACCCGTCAACTGTGATCAGTTATCAGTTACCAGTGAACGGTCAGGTGACGTTGAAAGTTTACGACGTTCTTGGAAGGGAAGTTCAGACATTGGTAAAGGGACGCCAGAGTGCAGGCGATCACTCTGTAAGGTTCAACGCCGCCAATCTGCCGAGCGGAGTATATTCCTACAGACTTGAAGCAGGGACATTCAGTCAAACTAAGAAACTTGTGTTGATGAAATAGTATCGCTTGCGATTATTGTAACATTATTTGAGGCCCGATTCTCCCTTCCAATCATCGGGCCTCTTTTGTTTTGAATGATGACCAAGTGGAGAATTGGTCATTGCAGTTCAGCAAGCTCTGAATTTTGACAAGAAGTTGTCGGCGTATGATTTGGTTTCAGAGGCTTGCATCTTTTTGGCTCTTGAATTAAAATTACCGCGATGAATTGCGAGTTTGATTGAATTATTGCTACTCTTTCCATATACAATCCAAAATGATTTCCTTGTGCCGCCCTCAAATTGAAGGCAGCGCTCAACAGCCATAAGGCTTTTCATATAGATTCTTGAACTAGTGCTCGGTCCGATCAGCCAGAGCGGATGCGCGGCTGGCGAAAAGGCCGGATGTCTA
The DNA here is from genome assembly GCA_963768145.1 of uncultured Bacteroidota bacterium. Classification (GTDB taxonomy): domain Bacteria; phylum Bacteroidota; class Ignavibacteria; order Kryptoniales; family JAKASW01; genus JAKASW01. The sequence goes on from CAVYHK010000016.1 coordinate 1,703, forward strand.
TGACTGATAGTCTCGCGAAGAATTGAATTCTCGCCGGAAAGGAGAATTTGTATGTCATCGTTACCTCGTTTCATATTTTGTGTTTTTTTTGCAGGCACATTCTTTCTTGTTCACCGCAGGGGTCTGGTTTTAAGGACGATACTTGCGCTAATTGCATGTTGTACAATGGTACCGACAATGGTTTTTGCGACCGGAGGCACTATGACCGGGAACGGCACAGCAGGCAGTCCTTATCTGGTTCAGGATTATTCCGATCTCAAAGCGATAAGTGCCTGGAGTTACTCTTGGTCAGCAGTATATCGTCTCGCTAACGACATCGACGCTTCAGCTTCGAGCGGTGGCGGGTTTTTGCCCATAGGCAGCAGCACCGCTGTATCTTTTACCGGCACGTTTCATGGTGCGGGGCATGTGATCAAGAACCTATACATCAACTATCCTTCCTTAAATGGTGTTGGACTTTTTGGATATACTAATTCTGCCGTTATCGACAGTCTGGGAGTATTAAATGCAAATATCACGGGTGACTTCTACGTTGGGGGTGTCGCGGGATATACTATTCTCGGAACAGTCACCGACTGCTACGTAACCGGAAACGTGTCAGGCGGCGGCAGTATGGTCGGTGGAGTCGTGGGGGAAAATTATGAGGCCACAGCAATCAGTAATTGCCACTCAACTGCGAACGTGACAAGCAGCGGCACCATGGGAGCTGGAGGACTTGTGGGAAATAATATTTCCGGAACAATCGACGACTGCTACGCAACCGGAATCGTGACAGGCAGCGAGTATGTCGGCGGAATCGCGGGGTTAAGTCAGAGCGGAACAATCAGGAACTGCTATGCAACCGGAAACGTGACAGGCGGTAGCTATGTCGGCGGTGCCGTGGGACTTAACGATTACACCGTCTATCATTGCTATGCGTGCGGAGTTGTTACAGGCAGCAGCTACGTCGGCGGCTTCGTGGGAAAAAGTATTAGTCCAGTTACAGTTGCCAGTTGTTTTTGGGATAATGTTACGTCTGGTCAAGCAACGAGTGTCGGCTTTGGTGACAGCACCGGCATAACCGGCGAAAGCACAGCTCTCATGAAAACACAAAGCACGTTTACCGGCTGGGATTTCAGCACTATCTGGGCGATAAGTGGTGGAGTCAATAATGGCTATCCGTACCTACTTGGTGTGACAGATATTCCTCTTCCTGTGGAAGCCACATCGTTTGAGGCGAAAGCCGATGCGGAATCGGTGACTTTGACATGGAAAACACAATCGGAAGTCGATAACGCAGGGTTCAATATTCTCCGCGAAGATCTCCCGCAGGCGGGACAGGCCGGGACAACTTCTGGTTCGACTTCGCTCACTGCAGCCTTCAAGCTGATCTCAAGTTATACGAGCAACAGCAGTCTGAAAGGACTCGGCACGAACAGCTCCGGCAGAGCTTACGGCTTTACAGACAACAAAGTGGTTTCGGGCAAGACATACCAGTACAAAATCCAGAGCGTATCGACGAACGGAACAACGAACGACTTGGCCACGTTGACAGTGACCGTTGACTTTCCAAGGAATTATGCTCTCTGCCAGAACTATCCGAATCCGTTCAACCCATCAACAGTGATCAGTTATCAGTTACCTGTGAACAGCGCTGTGATATTGAAGGTCTTCGACGTCCTCGGCAGGGAAGTACAGGCGTTGGTCAACGAGCGTCAGAGCGCAGGCGATCACTCTGTGACATTCTACGCTGAGAATTTGCCGAGCGGAGTCTACTTCTACAAGCTTGTAGCGAGCGGAGTCGAGCCAACTACCTCCGGCGGAGATGGGCAGAAATTTGTGGCTATAAGAAAACTGGTGTTGATGAAGTAAGAATCGAACTCACCCCCTTTTTATTCCCCCTCTCTTTCAGAAAGAGAGGGGGAAACCGCCTCTGGCGGAAGGGGTGAGTACGGTGGAGCGGAGTTTACGTCTGTTGAATCGCAGCCGTCGGAAATTCCGCACGAAGCGGATCCGCCTCTGGCGGAGATGGACAAAGATTTTTGTCGATAAAGAAGCTCGTGTTGATGAAATAGTATCGCTTGCGATCATTGTGACGTTGTTTGAGGCCCGATTTTCCTTTCCGATGATCGGGCCTCTTTTGTTCTGAACGATGACCAAGGAGCAAACGCTCCAAATGGCTGGGCCTTTGGCTACGTGGCAGTTGATGGTCACACGGGTTGATACTTCGTAATCAACTATCGTCTGGGTCCGCTCAAAGCCCGTTTTTTTTGTGATGTGACATTGCCCGAAGATTTCTAAAGTATAGCGGATTAAAAACAGAAAAGGTCAATTCGGAAACTGTCAAGTAGGTTTCGCAAAGCACAAAGAGCGCTAAACGCGCCCCTATAGTCAGAACATAGAGATCCGTTTGTTTGGGTTCTTCCAGGAGGGGTATTTAAAAATCGGCCTTGCTCCATAAAACAGCACTCTGGTCCCGTGAACAAATGATAGACCACTTTCATCTGCGATTCCCAATCCACCCTGGACTGGAAATATGCCCTTGACAAGTATGTGATCTTCTGAGATACAAGTAAGTTGAAATACGGGCACGGTGTCGGCGTTCACGATTTCTAGAGCATGGCCATCGTAATTTCCATCCCAAAGGTCTGGCAAATCGTGAATGACATTCCTTTTGATATGAATCGGCGGCAAATCGGCTCCAGTAAAAACATTTATGTCAACAAACAGTTTTCCCCCCTCTACATAAGCGTTGAAAGGAATCTGCGCTCCGAATCGATAAGTCGAACCGGGTTTGGCTTGTTCTAGTTGGCTTCTCGGGAGTGTAAAAGATACTCCCTCTCCGTGGCCAAAAGTGAAGGTAAGTGAGTCAGAACTAAATGGAAATCCCGAGGAGAATTGAGATAATTGGGTCGATTCTTGTTTTGGCAAAATAGGTTGAAACAATTGAGGTCGAATCAGATAGACGAGAGTTAACATGACGGCGATAGTTGGGACTATTGTATATTTGAATTGTGAAAAAACTCTGTTGATTATCTCAAGATGCCCCCCTGTCGCAATAGATAAAACTGCGATTATGAATAGTACGTTTCCGGGGACGCCCTGGAGCAATTCGCTGACAATAAGAATTACAACTCCTGCGCCTCCGACTAAGACTCCCGGCAGTTTCCGACGGGGCTTTGAATGGAGATATACACGCCCCAAGCTTGTGTACGGACTTCTCGTATTAGTAAACTTGTAGGGACGATATTGCAGCGGCTCACGATTTCGGTATTGTGGCAGTTTCATTGATTAGAGGTGGACACTTTTATTGTGGTCTGTTCCCAGATCAATAGTCTATCATGGTACACAATAAATGGGTAGGTCGCTTCATCATCTACCTTTCGGCACTATATCTCAAACCCATGCGAATTATTATGCATCTGCGAAAAACGAAACGAATGAAGAAAGTGAAATACTCTTATCTGCTGTGTTCACATTTGCATGGGACTTCATAATTACATTTGAGTTAACCGTCATGCGGACGTCGAATGAACCCGGGGCATGAAGATCGTTAAACCGTGTCCCTCCAAGAATCGAAGCAACCTGGATATTCGAGACAAGCGAGGTGAGCGTTTGAACGCTTCCATCACATTGGATTGAGCCATCAATGATTGGCGTTCCCTCACCCTTCGGCCCTGAAAAAGTACCTTTCCCTCGTGATTAAAGCAAGTGAGTTGGCAGTGTACCAGTTTCAATCTTCTACAAAATCCCTAGGCGTTTTTTAACTGCGAAGATCGCAAAGGATGCACCAAGTGCGCCGAGAATAATTACTATCCCTTTGCGCTCTTCGGGCCCTCTTAGCGGTCTTTGCAGTTAAGTTCAAAATGAAACACTACCAGTGAGTTTCATCGCTTTTTCACGTTTTGGGAGTTCTTCCTATTCGAAAGTCATACCACGCAAGATCAGGGGTTAAGCCGCAGTTCTTCCAAAAATTCTTTTCCCAATCTTGCACCTCTCACACCTTTTCTCGGAGCAGAAAGACCGGTAAAGGTGGATTGCGCCTTGCTGGGCGACAACGGTGTTGAAAACATTGTCCCCTCCAAAAAGATATTCCTTCATGACCAGGGTAATATTGTTATCCGCCATTGGAGGATGTCTCCTGTAAATATCCAGCGCTTTCTCCTTAATCGATTCAATGTCAAATATTTTTCCACGTAGATACGTCAAAGGCAAAATTGCATTTACGATAATTTCCTCTGCTCGAGAAGCACCTACCAGCATCCTTACACTTCCATTGGACAGAGTTCCAAAGACAAAGTGACGCGACCAGTAATCCTCGGCAGGAACAATCAGTAACTCCCTCCAATGCGACAAATATCCTTCCCGGTTTTCTCCGTTCGCCTGTTGCCCCAAATCTCTCGCGGAAAATCCGTGTCTCTCATTGGTAAGGAGGCGACTCGCGCCCGCAATTCTAAGAGTCGGAAAATTCTGCGGACGAAGCTTAAAGAAAAACCATTCGGATCTATCGACATATTCTCGCTTGTACTCTTTCTGTATCACTTGCCATTTTTGCTGGAGTTCTTCACAATAAGCAATCGATTCATCATCAAATCCTTTTTTGTCAATCGGCAGAAGATTGGCAGCGCCGAAAAGCACCGCCTCGGCGACTTTGTGATCACCTTGAGCGTGCTCAAGCAAAAAAGACAATGAGAGATTTCTGGAAAGTTTTCTGAAGGCGGAAGTGTTCTTGCTATACCCAAGTCCTTCGCACACACTTTCAAACAGGAGCTGATCCCAGTACATCTCGTTCCGCAGCTCGGCCTTGTCATAAGTTTTGTGCTCGATGAGCAGCTCAGAAAAATCCCTGAAGTATTTTTGTTTTGCTTCGAAAACGACCGGTCGATTCTCATCGATGATGTCTTTCAGACGTTCTTCAAATTTGTTGACTTTGTGAATAAATCGTTTTTCGCCCAGGAATCCTAAATAGTCAGTCTTATCCTTCAGAGAAATCTTGAGATTTGTGCCTGCGCACTTCAGTTGGAACAACCTTTCTCCAGAACTTAGCCCTTCAAGGAATGTAGATGCGTCGTTTGTCAAGAACCTCGATAACTCTATGGTTTCAACTCTTCTCCCGGATTGGGTGAAGCATAAGCGGCTGTCGTCGCATTTTACCACAACGTGGAGGACGACTCCGTTGTAGCCACGGTCGGAGTTATGTGTGTGCAAATACCAGTCGGAATTCTTCCTGTGAAGCTCGATGTCTCCCCGCATGGTGATGCCGTCGATCTTAATCAAAGAGCGATTGAAATCCGGCCCCGCATCCGAATTTGGCTCGCCTATTTGAGATATTTCCACCTTTTTCCCGGAAACCGTCGTTAGGCCGGAACTAAACTTGTGATTCTTGAAAAGCTCTTTCAACTGGAATTCTGAAATGTTCTCCAGACCACCATGTTCGGGCATAGACATTTCACACCTCCCTTAAACAGACCCGACAACTGTCTCGATCTTCAATGGCTTTCGATATCGTTAACCTCGGCCGTAATCGTGGCCAGTTCACCGATCGATTTCAAGCGCGCTCTGGAATCGCTCATCACCGTTTAGACAATGCGGTCATCCACTTTTCTAGTGTTCATCATGTTCCAGAGCTTCAGCCGAAAATCTATTTTTTCAGCAAAACGTTATAATAGAAAGCTTTCTCCCTGACCTTGTCTGCAAATTTCTCGTCGTATCCGGCAAAAATTATATCGCGGCCGACATTAATGAGAACTGGCGCTCCACTACTGTTTGCCACCGCAGCAACATTTTCGACTGACCCGCCCTGTGCACCGATACCTGGAATCAAGAGCGGGATTTGCGGATAACAGCTCCGGATTCGAGCAAGTTGTTCCACTTTAGTTGCGCCCACCACAGCGCCTAGATTTCCTTCTTTGTTCCACTGAGCGATTTTCTCGAGAACAATTTCATAAAACTTTTTCCCTCCCAATTCTTGAAGCTGAAAATCCTGCGCCCCCTGATTCGAAGTCAGGACTAGCACAAAAACATCCTTGGCACGATAATTCAAAAAAGGTTCGACGGAGTCATAACCCATGTAAGGATTTACGGTCACCGCGTCGACGTCGAAGTAGTCGAAAAATGTCTGAGCATAATGCTTAACGCTATTACCAATGTCGCTGCGTT
>CAVYHK010000017.1:0-21020 GCA_963768145.1 uncultured Bacteroidota bacterium
TATGTCAAGAAGGGGAGAGCTGTGGCAGGAATCGTTTTTCCTGCGAATGCTTTTGCTGACACATCTACCGCTCTTTATTTGAAATTCTACTATGATCCAAAGAATGAAATAGAGATGCAAACCGTTGATGGGTTAGTTGAGCAAGCTGTGTTCAGTCACTTCCCATCAATCATCGCTCAAAGCGGGTTCAGACAGGCGAAGAAATTCCTCGGCAATGACTCCGGACAGGCATTCAACAAGGGGATAGCCTCTCTTGTCAGGAAATACTATAAAATTGACACGAGCATTTTCCTCAATCCCGATCGCTGGCTTACCGCCCGTCCGGACAGCGACACAACGAAGACCAATTCGAATTTCATGAGCAACATCGTGCGGATCGATAAGGAGCAAGTGGTAGGTGAAGAGCTACAGAATCAGTGGGCCACTAGAAGTGTCGGAGGATGGGCATTGAGTTTTCTTCTGTTTGCACTAACTGCTTCTTCTTCGTCTCTCTTCGACGAAAGGAAATCGGGGGTCATGTTAAGGATACTCACTTCGCCGGTTTCACGCGTTCATATTCTATGGAGCAAATACCTGTTCAATATGTCGCTTGCAATCGTTCAGTTGCTTTTCATGTTTGTCGCGGGGTGGCTGATGTTTCGGGTTGAGATATTCTCCAATTTCCTGAATCTCATGTTGATAATTTTCTCCGCTTCGATTGCGTGCACATCGTTCGGGATGCTCCTTGCTGCGATCTCAAAGACCCGGCAGCAGGCCAATGGCCTTGGGACCTTGCTTATCCTGACAATGAGCGCGATCGGCGGCGCGTGGTTCCCAACGTTTCTTATGCCGCCAGCGATTCAGCTCATCAGTAAGCTTACATTTGTTTACTGGGCTATGGATGGATTCCTTGAAGTTCTTTGGAGAGGAGTTGGAACCGTAGATATTCTGCCACATATCGGGATTCTCCTGGGTATCGGTGCAGTCATCAATGTGATAAGCGTTTGGCGATTCAAGAAGGGGGATATCTTCTCCTAGCGCTGTTCGTCGTGCACAAGGATTAGCACCTCCAGGGGCAACCAATTTTTCGTCAGCAGCTGAATTTGTACCCTGAAGTATGGATTGTCAAGAGGAACTTGGGTTTTGAAGGATTGTCTTCAATCTTGTGGCGGATTGCCAAAATGTAATTATCAACCGTTCGCGTTGTCGGATAGCTTTCGTAGCCCCACACTTCATCGAGCAGCATGTCTCGAGTTATCACTTCTCCTTTATGCTCGATCATGTATTTCAATAACTTAAACTCTTTTTCAGTAAGCCTCAGTTGTTTACCCTTTTTCACCACTTCGTGCTTCCTGAAGTCCACTTTCACATTTCCAAAATTAAACTCGTTTCCAATCTCACCCTTCTGCATTTGTCTTCGCAAGATGGCTTTGATTCGGGCATGAAGCTCAAGGAGGCTAAACGGCTTTGTTACGTAATCATCTGCTCCGAGCTCGAGCCCGAGCACCTTGGAGGTTTCCTCCTTCTTGCTTGTAAGCATGATAATCGGCGTATTCACTCCCTCGTTGCGCAGATTCCTGCAAATTTCCTCACCGTTCATCGAAGGTAACATCAGGTCGAGAACAATGAGATCGATGCTCTTCTTCCTTGCTTTCTTCAGTCCCTCTTCTCCATCGCAGCAAGTGTCTACTTCGTAGTGTTCCTGTTTCAGGCTGTCTTTGAGTCCGCTTGCGAGTGCGGCATCGTCCTCGATTACAAGTATCTTCTTCATCCCTTCTCCTTGACTGGAAATAACAAAGTTACCCTCGTGCCCGAGTTTAGTTCGCTTTCAATTTCAATTTTCCCGTTGTGAGCTGCCATGATGCTCTTCACCACCGGCAGACCGAGTCCGGTTCCGCCAGGGCGCAGATTCGAAGTTGATTTCCCGCGGTAGAAAGGTTCGAAAACATGGGGAAGTTCTTCTTCGGGAATTCCGATGCCATGGTCTTCCACTGACACGCAACCAAAACCAGCTCGAGTGAAGGTGCTGACCAGAATTGTCTTTCTGCTTCTTGAGTACTGTGCGGCATTCGAAATCAAATTCGCGAGTGCTTCCGTTATGGCGTCCCTGTCCGCAAGAATAACACTATTGTTTCTCGAGAGCCGAGTTTTCACTCTGCAATTTTCTTTCCGCAGCTCATAGCCGGTGAGGGCAATTGTATCTTGCACGACTTGGTTGAGACCCGTGTCTTTCAGGTCGTACATGATTTTTGAGCGTTCGCCTTTGGCGACTGCTAAGACGTTGTTTATCAATCTTGTAAGACGCTTTGACTCCCCATCGATTATTTCCAAATATTGATGACCTTTCCGCGCCGAAATCTTGTGGCCTGAACCGAGTATTTCCGCGAACATCCGTATGGCCGCGAGGGGTGTCTTGAGATCGTGGGACACGCTCGACACGAAATACGACTTCAGCTTGTTGAGTTCCTCCAGCCTTTCACGTTCTTCATGCTCAAACACGAGATCCCTCTGGATCAGAATCCTGTCAAAGGCGAGTTCTGCCTGCCGCGTTATTGAAGTCAGCAGGTCTATATCTTCGATACTATATCTGAGACCGGACATTTTGTCGCCGAGAACCAGGAAACCAATAATCCTTTCGTCTTTGGATTGGAGTGAAAGCGCAACTGTCATTCCCCACCTGAGGAAAAATCCTGCATCGGCATTCTCAAATTTTGCACCGGGTTCGATTTTTCCTGTGACCACGACTGGCAGAGAATGCATTGCTTTCAGCTTTGAACAATCAAACTCGCTGGAGTGCGAGGCGAGAATATCAAAATTTTCGTGAGCCAGCAAATGCGGGCGATTTCCCGCTGGAATCGAGACAAGGAATCCTATTCTCTCAACGGGAATAGCATCCTTGATTGCTTTAACCACTAAGCCTGCTAAATCCTCCGGCGTCACGCACATCTTGACATTGTCCATGAATTTCCCCTCAACCTCTGTCATATCGTATCTAATCCGGAAGAAAGACCTGTCCACGAATTTCTGGACCTTCTTGCGTACAGGCTCAAACAATAGAGCAACCATGACCGCGGCGAACGCAGAGATGAAAATGGAAACGGAAACAGTGAGTCTTTCAATAAAAGCGGAGATTGCACCCACGATTGCAGCATAGACGGAGAGAATCACTGCCAGCACGATGACATAAACTGTGCTTCGGTTTATGATGAGATCGATGTCGAGCAGGTGATACCTTACTATAGCCACTGCGAATGCTATGGGGGTGGCACCCGAAATAAGTATGACAAATTCTTCCCGAACAAGTCCGTGTGAAGTGAGCAGCTGCGGCAATTGCCAGAGAGTGACGAATCCAAGGGAGCTTATTGCCAATCCGAAAAAGACCCATCGCAACTGTCTCCTTTCCATTTCCTCTCGAGATGAACGATATGAATCGACGAAAAAGAAAACGGACACTAGGACGCATACCGCATACATCCACCGAGTTACATTAAAGAAGCGCATAAACGAATGAAACCATTCGATAGAAAATGGCAAAGTGGCTTTGAAGAAAGTTGCACCCATGCAGATGGAAAGCAGAACGGAGAGGAGATAGAGAGGCATCACCAAATTCGCTAGAAATGTTCTTTTTCTGAATGGGAACACGAGGCTCAAATGAAATAGCAGGACGGGCACAAAAATGTAGGCTGTCGAAAATAATGTCCGAATGATCTGGCCGAGACCGATGGGGGAAATAGCATAACATCCCCAAGTCATCATTATGATCGCAGCAACTCCTACGGCTCCGAAATGATACACCAACGCGGGAAGGTCATTCCGTTTGTATATCAGAACCACCAATCCTGACAAAAAGAAGAGTGTGCCGATCAGCCACGCAACTGCCAGATACAATTCACCGTACGCATGAACAAGTGTTACAGGAACGCGAAGTTCGACGGCACCTCTTTCGATGGTGACGATGGATGAGGAACCGGTCTTCATGCCGTCAAGGATGAATTCAATATCTTCAGGCGTCCTTGGCCTGGCGCCATTCACCGATAAGAGAAGGTCGCCATCGAGAATCCGATCCTTATCCTTCTCTATCAAGCTATTGCAGACAATGAAAGTCCCGTTCTTTCCGGTGGAGACGGAGAAAGGGAAATCAGCCTTCTCGGCGACTTGCCATAACCCCAACAAACACAAGCAGTAGATGAGACAGTCGACGATGATTATTGTCCTCGCGCTTTGCATGACGCCTTCCTCTATTGTCCGAAGAGATATCTATTTTTTCTAATATCAGTCTCACTGCCGAAGAGTCGCGCGATTGAGGGCGAAGACCTGTGGGCACGACGCCATTCGCTTGATTTAGCGCTATGAACAAACATAAGTTAAACAGCAGCAGCGAACCTGTCAAGGTCGTTGCCTTGGAAAAGGCAGAGGGATGTAGGTAAATAATTTTACACCTTCACGACCTTTTTTTGACACTTCTCGACCTGTGAATACGGAAATTGTGATGAATGAAGGACAAAGAAAATGAGTCGCCTCCTATTTGAAATAAGAAGTCAAATCATCAATATTAACTGAAGTTTGCACTAATGAGACCTTCGATATTCTTCTCGACCATGTCTGCTGTTGAACCATTGAGTGGCACCCTCTCAGTTGCTCATGGTGATGAGTGGAACATCCAGTCATCAGGGCGCGGGACAATATATCGGTGCATGATCGTCGCTTTTGCCGTAAGGATTGTGCTGGCAAGTCGTCGGGATTTGCCGATGTTAATTCCCGCGGACTTCTTGGCGGCATTGAGAAGGGACGATCGGGCTTCAAAGTTTGTAGCTGGCGCAGTTGCCGGTCTCGTGGTCGGCAGGTCATTTGGCGCCAGCAGTGGTAACGGAGTGCAGGATCTTTGTGAAGAAAGTCATCGGGAGCAGGTGGAAATAGGTAGCCCGCTCATACCAAAGGAAAAGGGCGAGCAATGACTGCCATCAAGGGCTTTAAAAGGGAGACGACCGTTACCTGTCGATCCAGAAAAGGAGGTAAAAAATGAGACGTGTTATCTTCATGATCGGTCTGGTTCTCTTGATCCAATTCTACGCATTTTCGCAGAATAATCGCTCGAATGTCGAAGCGAACAGTTCGCTTGCGGACAGCAGTACATTGAAGATCATCACCATTAATGTCTGGTCAGGATTGGATTATCAGGGCACGTTCAAGTTCGGTGAATACGAGTCTTCTGCTCGAAGAGAATCAAGGTTCAAGATTCTTGTGAAGCAACTGAGGCTGCTTAACCCTGACATCTTATTCATTCAGGAGGCGAATCCGGTTGGCGAGTACGCATCGCGGCTTGCGGACTCGCTCGACTTCGATGAAATTCATCAAGTATGCAACGCGGGTATTAAGATTTTTGGTTTCGGCCTTCCATCGAATTTTGAGGAAGGAATTGCGATACTGGCACGGAAAGACTTACATCTCAAAGAATTTCCTGCATGGAAGTTGTCTGGTTCGTTTGGTCTTTTCGGAGATTTTATGTCTGCACATTTTGACGAGGCGGAATTTGCTGAAGCGGCACAAATCACTTTTTGCGAGAAGCCTCTCTTTCTGGTTAATGTGCATTTAAGCGCTTTTCCCCCAACGGACTCGGTTGTGGAAAGTGCAGTGCAGCAATGGCTTTCATCAGGACAAATCTCTCGCGATGATTCGGCGGAGGTTAATGGAATTCTGTCCTATGGCTCAGCCCGACGCGTGATGGAGGTGAAGGACCTCCTTGAACACATTCACAACCTTCCGTCCAAAGTCCCGTTGATATTAGGCGGAGATTTCAACTCGGTGATCTCATCCAAAGAACTGTCTGTGCTTTTAAAAGATGGCGGCTTCATTGATGCAGGGGCAAGTCTGGCGGTTGGTAAATCGTACACCTGGGATCCGACTCAAGATACGAACGTTGCTTTTTCGACCCAGATGGTGGATGCGTCCGGGGATAAACTCGACTTCGAGGACAAACTCTCCGCTGCCTACGATTCCAAACCGAGGAGAATCGACTACATATTCCTTGACAGAGATTTTGAAAGGGAAGACATCAGCAACGCGAGAATCGTGCTTGATTCGTCCTTTGATGGCGTGCAAACTTCGGACCACTTTGGCATGATGGCTGAGATAAGAATGTATCGAGTGCTGGATGTCATGGGGAATCATTTAGAGAATGAACCTGTCGTCAACAGAGCGTCCATAGAGCCGCTCCCGATTGTCTCGTACGATACCGATACGAGATTTGGATACGGGGCAAAACTATTTTTGTTCAATTTGATGAAGATCAAAGAGTCTTTTGACGTGGTACTGTTCAACAGCACGAAGGGCGAGCGCTGGTACAGGGGAGTATTCTCGTATCCCGATTTCGAATCCCGACAGGGTACGGTATATCCAATAGCCTTCGACTTCACCTTTGATTATGATAAATGGATAAAGAATAATTTCTACGGCGTCGGGAACAGCTCTTTGCTTTCGAGCCACGAATTCTATACTCGGGAGCCGATGGAATTCGATCTTGGATTCAGCAGGGGATTCACCTCGCAAATTGTCGGACAGGCGATAATCAAGCATGAAAGCATTCGCAATTTCAATTTTGAAGACAGCAGCCGCCTGGAAGTCCTCGCTCCATCGTTGAATTCATCAACCGCGCGCTACACATCGATTGGTTTAACCCTTCGCCTGGATACTCGCAACAGTTTTGTGAATCCGTCCCATGGTATTGTGCTTCAGGGTGAATCTGAATTTTCTCCGAGTTGGAGTTTGGGGAATACTTCATTCATGAGACTCGGCGGGTGGTTTCAATACTATTCGGTCCTGTTTTATCCGACGACGGTGTTTTCTCTTCGCGTCGGCTTGCAGCAACTTATCGGTGACAGTCTTCCCGTTCAGGTTTTGACTTCAATTGGGGGGACTAACAATCTCCGTGGTTATCCTCAGGACAGATACCTCGACAAAGCCTCGGCGTTGATGAATGCAGAACTCAGATTTCCAATATTCCGGAGAATCGGCGGGGTGGTGGGTGCGGATGCTGGAAAGGTCTGGCAGAGCTTATCAAGCGCAGATCTAAGAGATTGGGCTTTTAATCCGGTCGTCGGACTTAGACTTTACATGGACAACTACGTTGTACGCGCAGACTTAGGATTTGGACGTGATGGTACGGGGTTCTATTTTAATTTCGGACAGCTTTTCTGAGACTCATTAGATATCACCCGGGATGCCAATCAAGATCAATGCGGAATAACCTATTAGCCCGTCCAACTGTTGTTAGAACTCATTCTGTCCCTTACTGGGCATTCGTCGGCTTCGTCGTGCATTATTTAATTTGTTGCGACTTCCTTACCTTTTACGAAAGACAAATCGGACATGAAGATCCCAATTTATCAGATCGATGCATTTACAGATGAGAGATTCCGCGGGAATCCTGCGGCAGTATGCATTCTGCAAGAATGGCTCCCGGACGAGACAATGCAGAAAATCGCCGCAGAGAATAACCTTGCTGAGACTGCCTTCGTGGTCCAGAAGGGAAAATTTACCGAGCTGAGATGGTTCACTCCGAAAATTGAAGTGGATCTTTGCGGGCATGCCACGCTCGCGACCGCCTTCACCTTCAAGGAACATTTGAATTATCAATCTGACGAAATCGACTTCAAGACAAAAAGTGGAGTTCTAAAGATCCTGTATGGTGGAGACTACATATCTATGATTTTCCCACGGAGACCTGCCGACACTTGCGCTATCCCAGGTGGCCTGGTAGAGGGACTGGGCACGAAGCCGGTTGAAGTTCTGAAATCACGCGACTTTCTTGTTGTCTTGAACAATGAAGACGAAGTCTTCCATGTGAGACCTAATTTCGAGAAATTGAAATCCCTCGATGCTCTCGGAGTGATTGTAACTGCAAAGGGCCATGATGTCGATTTTGTCTCGCGGTTCTTTGCACCGAGAGCCGGGATTGACGAAGATCCCGTTACTGGCTCCTCCCACTCCACGTTGATTCCATACTGGTCGAAGAAACTTGGAAAGGACAAGCTTGTTGCGCTTCAGTTGTCGGAAAGAGGCGGCAAACTTTTCTGTGAGGACCTCGGCGATAAAGTGAAAATATCAGGGAAGGCTGTGACGTACCTCGTCGGTGAAATAACTGTGTGAACCAAAAGACGGAACATGGAGTAGGGAGAACAAAGGGTGTTCATTTGCGGTTGAGTTCTCCGTTCTGGACGACACTGCGATCCTTCTGTAACAACTCAAGCATCGTCACGTAAGATATTCTTAGTTATGGTTGCCAAATGTTATACATCCTAGCTTTCTTCCTTCCGCCGATCGCGGTTTTGTTGAGTGGGAAACCAATACAAGCTTTATTGAATTTCTTTTTGTGTTTTCTATTGTGGATTCCCGCGGTGATTCATGCACTTCTCATCGTGCATGACCATTATGAGGACAAACGCACACGTAGAATTATCAGGTCTATAAACAAAAATAGAATTTGAGAACCATCAATCTCAAACTTGGGTCGTCCTTTTATCCCGAAAAATGCAATAGAAAAAGCTCGCACACAGATACCACGGATTCCTATGGATTTCTCCCGGAGGGATCACTTCGTGACACCAATTTCTTGTTCCATTTTGTTCTTGATCTGTGAAAATCAGTCTCTTTCTCCTGCCCAATTATATCAAAATAGGATATGCGGGATGGCGCATGGTGCTCACGGGTCATCAGTGTGCTAAATCTTTTGATGCTTGATTCGGGTTTATCGCAACATGATGCGGCGCCAATGAAAAACGTTATTTCGGGCTGCATCAGGAACAATTGTCTTGGCGACCTTGCCTGTCGTTTTTCTCCCACAGAAATCGACGCATCAAGAAGTGGATCATTCCTCTAGATGAAGATTGAGTCCCTTAACTAAGATTCGGGAAATCCAGCGGAGGTATTAGGCTGAGTTCAAGTTATTTTTGAATCCGCGCCCGGGTCTGTACGGCGGGGCGTTGGAACTGCAGGCTCGCGAAAAGCCTAATTTTCCTTCAAAGGATGAGCGATCTTTCCGCTGTAGGTCTTGAAATCGAATCCGTGGAAGAACGGGCTTTCCTGATTATGACATTTCTTGCAAACTTCTTCCGTTGGCATGATTAACCCGACTTGCGCTCCATCTATCTTCTTGTCGTGTATGTCTTTCATGGTGGACATCTTCCAGTAATCGCTCGCTGCACCGTGGCAGGTTTCACATTGGACGCCTTGTGTTGCGTCAAAGGCGGGGTCGAATAGACTTGCTGGCTGTCCGTATCCTGTCTCATGGCACTTCAGGCATTGCGCCGCCTTTTGCGGATCGTCTATCCCGCGTGCTTTGGCAACGGCTTTCGCCGTATCTGACGCAAGGTCACCAAACGCGTGGGCGTGCTTAGATGCTTCCCAAATCTTGTACTGGGCGCCGATTTTATCGGCGCTATGACACATTTTGCACTTATTCGCTCCGACAAACTTATGTGTGCTGTCTAAAGGCGTTGGTGATTGAGCAAATGTCAAAGTCACTCCGACCTCAAACACGGAGGCAATCAAGAGGAGAAATACTGTTCGTCTCATTGGGTCGATTTCCTTTCTATTTGTTTGATCTTGAGGTACAAGAGAATTACAAGTAGAGTGATAACCAGAGTAGCAACACCTAACCCCTGTCTTCTGAAATAATATTCATTTATTGCACTTAGTGCACTCTTCTGGGCATTGGCGACTATTTTCAATCCTGGTTCGGCGGCAATCTTCAATGGAGCGATTGAAGAAGCGTGAACCTGAACACGGGATTCAACAAGTGATTGGTTCACATCTTTCAGAGAATAGCTCGCGTCGGAGACGTCCATCCCGAGGTTTTCAGCGTGTGACAGAAGAGCTGAAGCGTTCTTCTGTCCGTTCGTCAGGCTGTCAAGGGCAGTCTTCATTGCCAGGATGGTGGCCGAAGCTGAGTCGGATGGGTTGTGGCACTGTGCGCACACGGCGCCTGCTGTGAGGCCGATCATGCTGTCGGTCGGCGGTTTGACAAGATGGTTGCTGTGACACACGACGCAGCCCGGGAGTTTTGCCTTTGCAAATGCGTTCCGGTGCACGCTCCTGTCGAACAAATCTGCATTTGCCGCGTGGCATGTCCCGCATACGGAAGCAACAGACGAGACGCCGGGTGGAACGGCGCCGTGATTCCCGTGACAGGAGTTGCATGCAGGAGCACTCAAATTAGAGTTTTTAAGGAGAGCCACGCCGTGGACACTCTCACTGTAGTTCTCGTATTGATCCGTGGGAATTTGATAATCCGCCATGTACGATTTGTTGCTGTGGCATTTCGCACAGGTCTGTGGAATATTAGTCGGATAAACTGGAGAGCGGGGATCTTTCACTGTTCTAATGAGATGATTTGAATGGCAGCTGACGCAAGTAGCGGGTTTTGGGTCGCCCGCTTGGTTCTTCTTGCCATGAACGCTCGTCAAATACTTTTCATACTGATCAACAGGAAGTCCTGGATTGAATTTCTTCATATACTCGCTGTTACTGTGGCACTTAGCGCAAGTCTTGGTGACATTTGTCGGATAGACGGGGGAATGATCGTCGTGAACCTTCATGATATCGTGGATTCCGTGGCACGAGACGCATTGCGGGCCATCATCGCTTTGGGATACCGCGACGCCGTGAGCGCTCGCTTCGAAATCGTCCATGACATCGATTAAGTGAAAATTAGTTCTGAAAGCGTTTTTTTCTGCCCCGTGGCATTTTCCACACATTTGAGGGATTGCATGCTTCTTCGGGACTCCGACATAACCTTTGGCGGGGCTCATTGCGGCGTCCTGGTCTTCAATGGTTGGATCACCGCCGTGACAATCTGCGCAGGTCACACCCGCCTTGTAGTGAACGTCGTTTGCGTATGCAGCAGCTTCACTACTGCCAATGTCGGTGTGGCAACCGAAGCATTTGTCAGCCTTCTCCTTGTTTTGAGCATGTGCCGCCGTAAAAACAACAAGCGCAGTCAAAGCAGATAAAACAAAAATGGTCATCACATGTTTCATTTTCATCTCGCTCCTATGATTGTCAGAACGATTATATAGAGGATGACCGTGATGCCTACGTAGTTAATGATCCTGTTCCGATTCCCATGTAGGGTCTTTGAGTCCCAGAATGGGATGAGGAACCAAAGAAGCCCGGCAGCACCAAAAAGAACGACTCCGACGACTTCGCCATCGAGTGCAAATACTTTCGCCGGGAAAAATTTCAATGACTGAAACATGAAAAGGAAATACCATTCTGGTCGTATGCCCATTGGCGCAGGAGCGAACGGATCCGCTTTGCTCCCAAGTTCCCACGGGAAGAAAACGGCAAGTATCGCAAGCACGTTCAAAACAATCAGCCAGAGGAGCACGTCGCGCATCACAAAATTCGGGAAGAACGGGATGTGCTTCTTCCTGGAAGCCGGAAGATTCTCCCATGACTCCGGCTCACTGATGCCCTGCACCTGTATGAACAAAAGATGGACACCAAGGATGACGGTGAATACGGCGGGAAGCACGGCAACGTGCAATCCGAAGAAACGCGTCAGCGTTGCTGTTGTCACGTCGGGTCCGTTCCTAAGAAGCTCCATCAGCGGTTCGCCTATGATCGGGACCACGCCGACTATTTCCGTTCCTACTTTCGTCGCGAAATAGGAAAGGGTGTTCCATGGCAATAGGTAGCCGCTGAACCCGAACGCAAGCGAGAGTGCAAGCAGGAGGAAGCCCGTGTACCACGTTAGCTCTCTCGGTTTTCGGAACGCCTTCGTAAAGTAAACTGAAAACATGTGGATAAGAATCGATAAAATCATCAGGTTAGCGGACCAGCTATGTATTGACCTGATGAGCCATCCGAACTCGACTTTTGTCACTATAAAGCGCACGCTCTCGTATGCCGTCTGCGCACCCGGCTGATAGTACATAAGGAGCAGAATGCCCGTGACCACCTGAACAATGAAGAGGAAGAGGCTGACGCCGCCGAAGTAGTACCAGAACGAACCTTTGAATTGCGGGACTCTCTTCTCCTGGGCGAAATGTTCGATAAAACCGAGGTTGTAGCGCTCATTGATCCAGCGCGTGATCTTCGATCTCTTGTTCAATGGCTCCTCCTCAGCTCTTCGATACGACTATGTCGTTGTCTTTGATTGTGACTTTATACTCCTCGAGCGAGCGCGGTGGCGGGCCGGCGATATTTCTCCCATTGAGATCGTAAACACCACCATGGCACGCACAATAAATCTTTTCCATGTCGGGCCGATATTGCACGGTGCATTGCAGATGAGTGCAAACAGCGCTGAATGCTCGAAGCTCCCCTGATGGGGTGTCGATGAAGATGGCAGGTTTGTTTCCAAATCTGAACACCTTGCCCTGGTTAGGACTGAAGTCTTTGATTGAACCTGCGACCACGCTTGATGGAGTAGCCTCGGTTTGTTTCGGCACTCTGAAATAATCCACAATCGGGTAGAGAACCGAGCCGAGCCATGCAAGGAATCCCAAGCCAAGCAGATAGTCGAGGAATGTCCGCCGAGTTATTTTCTCATTTCCGGAATCGTTCATTGATAAGATTTTCCTTCTTAAATTATGAATCCACGGTGACTAAAAAAAGCTCGCTGGCGACATTCATGCTGAGCTGACAAAAGTAATGAACCAACAGCAGACCTTTTCGAACCTATGGATGGCTCTGATTCTTCTAATTGAACGTCCTACAGAAATTAGCTCGTTCAGCGCAGAGGAGTCTAGCCCAAGATGGGTGCTCGGGAACCTAATCAAGTTCTGGTCAATCGTTTGTGTCTCGTTCCGCACTATGATCGGTCAAGGCAACGGCTGTGCCGATAAAACTTAGCAAGTTCAATCCAACTACGCGGCTTCTGTCGTTGTTTGCGACAAAATGTCGCCGCATCATGGAGGAGCGAGGAGAAAATCCGCGATCCTGGCTAGAGCATCAGTACCGGCGTGCCTTGACTGACGACAAAACCAATCGGCACATTCATTCTTTCTTCATGCTCGACTTGCCCTTGACTCGGTTATAAACGAACGAAATGACAAGCAAAACGATGCCAAGCACAAGAAAGGACACAATGCGAAAAACGGGTTCAAGTTTGGTGATCCCTACGACCAAGAGGTAGAAAGCGGTTGCAAGGAAAGTCAAAAGTGCCAGCCACCGGTATTTCATGTTCTTCAATATCAAGCTGATGACGTAATATGCTATCGCTAAACCGAGCCATGAAAGGCTTACGTATTCTAATGGGACAGTATTGTACAAGGCGTACGGGATGATGATGAATGCAGCTATCATGTAGGCATTTCGCATCAAATCTGTTTTGAGATCCAGTCTGTTTCTCTGCCAGTTGAGAACTCGGGCACTTAGGAGCGCTACCACACCAAAGCTGATGCTCGTGACACCGAGTGATGCGGCGAACAGAAGATGCGCGATAAAGACAATTGCGAAGATGACAAAATTGGCTACCACAATAAACTTCGACTTGAACCATACAGCTGTGGAGACGACGAGGAGGCTTTGCCAGCAGAGCCAGACGAAAAAGTCAGGTGACTTGAACCCCGCCACGATTGCAACGCTGAGTGCGGCATAACCCGTCATCGCATAGAAAAAAGTGAGGTACCTACTTCTCTGCCGCATCCAATATGCAGCGGCGAGCGCAATAAACAGGGTGGAGGCAATGAAGTGCGACACGAGAAGCCGGTCCTGATACTCTGCTACGGTGATAAATAAATAGAGTCCGTATCCGCCGACGCAATTGAGAAGTGAGCCTGCTAGGGTGATGCCACCTTCTCTAGCGTTCTTAGCCCGCAGGTAGCCGGCGGCTGCAAAAATAGAAATCCATACGAGAACAAGCAGTGCTGAAGCGAAAGATGAGGACCGAAGTTCTACAGGATTGCCAGCTAAAGGATTGTTGATGAACCAGAAGAAGTGTGCCGTGTATGTTAATGCAATTGCATAAATCGCTAAACCGTCCCACGCATTTTTGACAACGAGGTAGACGACCAAAACGGCCATGACAGTCTGAGATTGCGAAGAATGGATACGTCGCGTCGCCTAGCAGTGCGGCCACATATCCCATTGTAATGCTGATTGCGGCTAGATAGATTGACTTCCTCAGGAGGGAGACGATCATGGCGGCGCCACAAACCAACAATAGCAGAACTGACTCGATCGTTGTTCCTGCCAACGCGGGATTATTCGTGAAGAAGTGCAGCCGGAGCGTTGCAAAGAATGAAAGGACGAGTCCGCTTCCGAGCGAATATCCGGCGAGAAGTGGAGAGGACTTTCTTAAATTCTGGAAGAATAGCAAGACGACGCCGGCGAGAACATAGCCCAGGAGTGGTGCAAAAAATGGAGTCATGTTTCCGTATGGTTGAAGGAGGAGAAAGACACTCCCTGTTATCAAAGCAACGATACCCACTTTTGCAAACCAATAGAGCCCGATCTGGTACTCAAGAGATTCCACCTCTTCCATTTCCTTTGCCTCTGGTTTCGAGGTTTTTTCTTCGTTACCGATCTGCTGCAAATTAAGGTGGTGCTCAATGCGCGAGATTCTCGTATCGAGATTCGCGAGAATCTTGTTCAAATGTTCCGTTCGTTCCTGTTTCCCAGGGCTATCTTTCATTTGTGCTTCTCCGGTCGATCTCCGAAACAGGAACCAAATTCTACATGCCCGCAGTCAAAATCTAGGGCCGCTGGTGACGGACGCATATCTGGACGATTTACTGCAAATCTAGCTTCGTTCACGTAGGCAATAATAGGGGACGATAAGACAATTGTCAAGTAGCTGCATGGCACTCAGATTTCAATGGAGTTTGAAAGAGCCGCGAGGCTCACGACCTAAGGTTTGTGCAAGTGCGCCGAGATATCTTCAGCAGCGAGTCAACAAGGGATAAAAGTTGTTTTTAAACCTTACGATTATTAGTATGAACTGCATTTGAGAATGCGATATTCGCAGTCGCTTTTCCTGGAAGGAAAAAGGGAAATCGGGATTGAAAGTCAAATAGGAGGTAAATGGAATGATGAAATCAAAGCTGCTTATTCTTGTCGGAGTGCTCTATGCCACGGCTGGGTTTGCCCAGCAGTACGAGCAAAAGCACGATTCCACGCAATCGGGAATACCTAAACCTATTCAGGTTGTAACCCACCATGCCATTACTATCGATGGCCGGCTAATCAGTTATACTGCGACCGCGGGGACAGTTCTCCTGAAGAACGAGAGGGACACGGCCGTCGCGTTATTCGGGTTCACTGCGTATACAAAGGACGGAGTCACCTCGAAGAATGAGCGCCCGATAACATTTGCGTACAACGGCGGACCGGGTTCATCTTCAATATGGCTGCATATGGGTGCTCTCGGACCGAAAAAAGTTGTGATCGACGATCCGGAAGCCACACCCCCTCCACCATATAAGTTGGAAAACAATCCGTACTCGCCGCTCGACGTGACGGATTTGGTAATGATAGATCCGGTCGGGACCGGATTAAGCAAGCCCGTAGGAAAAGCGAAAGGCTCAGATTTCTGGGGTGTTGACCAGGACATAAAATCAGTCGCCCAATTTATCTTTCAATACATTCGAGCGAATAACAGGTGGAACTCGCCGAAATTTTTGCTTGGCGAGAGCTACGGGACAACGAG
Source organism: uncultured Bacteroidota bacterium (assembly GCA_963768145.1). Classification (GTDB taxonomy): domain Bacteria; phylum Bacteroidota; class Ignavibacteria; order Kryptoniales; family JAKASW01; genus JAKASW01. The sequence goes on from CAVYHK010000017.1 coordinate 15,629, forward strand.
GTCCGCGGGCGTCGCTGACTATTTGTTCGAAAACATGGGAATCGAGGTTAACGGTATTATCCTCGTCTCAACCGTGCTGGATTTTGAGACCCTCGAGTTCGGGAAGGGCAATGATCTGCCCTATGTGTTGTTCCTTCCAACGTATACTGCTGTATCATGGTACCACCAGGCTTTACCTGCGCAACGTCCGACCTCGATTCTCTTTTGGTTGTGGTCAGAGAGTTCGCTAGGGGAGAGTACGCGGACGCTCTTTTCAAAGGTTCTGTAATCGATAGTACGGAGCTTAATGAAGTCATCGACAGACTTTATCGATACACGGGCATATCGAGGAATTACTGGAAAAAAGCGAATCTTAGAGTGACCGAGTCGCAGTTTACTGAAGAACTACTTCGCGACCGCGGTGTGACAGTCGGAAGACTGGACTCGCGATACGAAGGTCCAACGCCCGATCTACTCGGCGAGTATTCGAGCTATGATCCGCAAAGCTCAACTATCAGTCCGGTATTTATCACTGACTTTATGGACTACTATCACACGGACCTGAAGTTACCCAAGTGATCAAACTTACAATACTGATGCGTACAGCAATAAGGACTTCAAGTGGGACTGGAAGCGGGGGAACCGACCGAGAAGAAGTGGGCTATCCCGATGTCTCGGGTGACCTTGCCGATGTAATGGCGAAAGATCCGTATCTGAATGTTCTTGTTCTAAACGGTTACTTCGACCTGGCGACGCCGTTCTTCGGAACTGAATACACCATGGATCACCTCGGGCATAACGTTCCTGCCGCTTAAAGATCGAATCCAGATGAGATATTTCAACGCGGGCCATATGATGTATGTTCACTCGGAATCGCTGCCGGTTTTCAAATCGACTATTGCAGAATTCATACAGAGTATGGTGCATCCGGAGAAGTGAACAGGAGGAATTCTCGGATGACCTTTTTCGCGTAGTCCACAATAATCGGTCGGGAGACTCAGGCATGGGAGTGAAAACATGAAAAGTGGAAGACACTGGTAATTAAACCGCTTTCAGTTTTTCTTTCCGAAAAGGGGGACTTTAACAGCGATTAGCTGCGCAGGGGGAGAATTCTCTTCACATTACCCAGATTGCTGATCCAGCAGTGTCATGGTGGTTACCGCGCGCAAGCGAGAGGAAATACCCAGGCAACGATGTGAAAGGCAAATTCCGGTTATCCCGGAAACGAGTCACAAATCCTGCCACTTTTTTCTGTGAGTTGGATCTCTGTTTTTGTCCTCTCACTTGCTCGTTTACGAATGCAAGATAGCGCCGGACGCTCATCTGGGATTTGGATTTTTGGGGAGGCTTTTATCGGTATTAGGCGGCTTTTCGGACACGTCCCTGTTTGATGCACGAGGCGCAAACCCTCATCCGTTTAACCCTGCCATCGACAAGGGCTCGAACATTTTGCAGGTTTGGGTTCCATCTGCGGTTCGTGATGTTGTGAGCGTGACTCACATTGTGACCATATATCGGCTTCTTGCCGCAGACTTCGCAAATTTTTGCCATTTACTTCTCCAAAATTTCATGTAATTTAGTACTCTTGAGTCTTTTTTCCAAAGTTGGGGCCGCAGTTTTTCGAGATTGTCTATTTCACAAACCACGCCGTCCAAAAACAGAACCACGAATGACACGAATAGAAACCATGAAACTATGGATGCCACGAATAGAACATATTCGTGAAATTCGCCTTAAAAGATTAGAAACTATTCGTGCGATTCGTGTTTGAAAATCTCTTTCTCGCCGGTTTGTCAAATATATAATCGCCCAGTTTTTGCATTGAAACTCCGTTCGGCAACCAATATATTTCTACTCAAAAGTTGGCAATCTGAGAATTTCTATTTCCACAGTCGAGAAACCTCTAACAAACGAACAAGGTTAATGTCCATGAAGTTTAGAAGTGTGCTGGTGACCGGCGGCGCGGGTTTTATCGGCAGCAATTTCTTAAGGTTGTTTCTTGAAAAGCACAAAGATATCGATCTGATAAACCTTGATAAGCTGACTTATGCCGGCAATCTCGAAAGCCTGCGTGATATTGAGTCAAACCCTCATTATCATTTCTATCGCGGGGATATCGCAGACGCTGCATTTGTTCGGCGACTTTTCCATGAATGGCGCTTTGATGCGGTGATCAACTTTGCGGCCGAGTCGCATGTTGACCGGAGTATCCTTGGCCCGCAGGTTTTCATCGAAACAAACGTGCGCGGTACAATGACGCTGCTTGAGGCCGCGAGAGAATTCGGTGTGGAGAGATTTCTGCAGGTGTCGACAGATGAGGTTTATGGTTCCCTCGGGGCGACAGGCAAGTTTTCTGAGACGACCCAGCTTTCTCCGAACAGCCCTTACTCCGCAAGCAAAGCCGGCGCCGACATGCTGGTGCGAGCATGGCTCAAGACTTTCAATGTTCCAACTATCATAACCAGGTGCTCGAACAATTACGGTCCTTTTCAATTTCCGGAAAAATTCATCCCCTTGATGATTATCAATGCACTGCAAGGCCGCGAACTCCCAATCTATGGCGATGGTGAGAATATCCGTGACTGGATCTACGTTGAGGATCATTGTGAAGCCATCTATACTGTTATGCATGATGGAAAAATCGGGGAGGTCTACAATATCGGTGGCGAAAATGAGGTGCGCAACATTGAAATGGCGAAATTGATACTGAAGAAGCTTGGGAAACCGGAATCGTTGCTGAAATTCGTGAAAGACAGGCCGGGGCATGACAGGCGATACGCCATGGATTCTTCAAAAATCGGAACCGAGTTACGGTGGAAGCCGCGAATGTCGTTTGAGCAGAGAATTGACGAAACTGTAAAGTGGTACGTCGAAAACGAGAAGTGGTGGACGAGAATCGTTTCTGGAGAATACAAAAACTATTACAAACTTCAATATGAGGGAAAATGAGAACGAACAAGAGCGCACACGGCGAGAGTTTCGCGCAGCAGACGGAACAACTGAAGAAGAAGATAATTGAGAAGAAAATCAAAATCGGGGTTGTGGGACTTGGCTATGTTGGATTACCGCTCGCGGTTGAATTTGCAAGCGCTGGGATCGAAACCCTGGGCATCGATTTAGATCAAAGAAAAGTGGACAATGTTAACAGGGGCGTGAATTACATTGATGATATTGAAAATGAGCTTTTTGCAAGCGTGGTAAAATCAAGCAGACTCAAGGCTGACGGAAACTACGACGCGGTTGGAACTTGCGACGCAGTTTTTATTTGCGTCCCGACTCCATTTACTCCTAACAAAGAGCCTGATATCACTTTTATTATCGATGCAGCAAGAAACATCGTTCGAAATCTGCGTGTCAATCAAATCGTGGTACTCAGGAGTACAACCTTTCCTAATACTACTGAAGGTCATGTGCAGCCAATTTTGGAATCTGGCGGGCTGAAAGCCGGCAAGGATTTTTTTCTAGCATTTTCGCCGGAACGCATAGATCCGGGCAACAAAAAGTTTAAGACGAACAACATCCCGACGGTGGTTGGCGGAGTGAATGAGATCAGCACTGAGCTTGCCGCTTTGGTGATCAAGCATAGCGTGAGCGAAGTCGTGAAGGTGTCTAACCCGAAAATAGCTGAAATGGAAAAGCTACTCGAAAATATTTTTAGAAGTGTGAACATCGCCCTTGTGAACGAGCTTGCTCAGCTCTGTGACAGGATGGGAGGAATAAATATTTGGGAAGTGGTAGATGCGGCTGCCACGAAGCCCTTCGGGTTCATGCCGTTCTATCCTGGCCCGGGCATCGGTGGACATTGCATCCTCATCGATCCATATTACCTTGAATGGCTCGCGAAAGCTTATGACTTCCAGACCAATTTTATCTCCCTTGCTGCGGAAGTGAACGAAGAGATGCCGTTCTATGTAAAGAACATGGTGCAGCGTGAATTGAGCTTTATGCCGAAGAGTTTCAAGAAAGCCAAAATCGTAGTAATTGGAGTGGCATTTAAGAAAGATGTGGACGATACGAGACACTCACCGGCATTGAAAGTGATGGAATTGCTGCTTCAGGATGGTGCGACGAATATTTGTTACAATGACCCTTATGTCCCGGAAATTCAGGTCGATGGGAAGAAGTTCAAATCTGTCGAGCTGACCTCAAAACTCCTAAAATCCGCCGATTGCGTATTAATTACAACTGATCATTCATCTTACGATTACGACTTCATTGTAAAGCATTCACCTCTCATTGTGGACGCGAGAAACGCGACGAGAAATATCAAGAACGGGAAAGAAAAGGTCGTGCTTCTCGGTGATGGTAAATGAACGAGAGACAACGAATAACGACAAGTGAATAGAAAACAGAAGATCATCAGTGTTGTCGGGGCACGGCCGAACTTCATGAAGGTTGCTCCGCTCCATCGTGTTTTCTCCAGGATGGATACGGTGGATCATTTGATTGTTCATACCGGTCAGCATTATGACCAAAACATGTCGAAGATATTCTTTGAGGACCTGGAGCTTCCTAAGCCCGATGTGTATCTCGGCGTCGGATCCGGAACGCATGCTGAGCAAACTGCCAGAGTGATGGTGGAGTTTGAAAAAGTTCTCCTAAGAGAGAAGCCCGATCTTGTTATAGTGGTTGGCGACGTGAATTCGACTGTCGCTTGCAGTCTTACTGCCTCTAAATTATTGATTCCCGTAGCACATGTTGAAGCAGGCCTTCGCAGCTTTGATAGAACGATGCCCGAGGAAATAAACAGGATCGTGACAGATATTTTGAGCGATTATCTTTTTGTGACTGAAGAAAGCGGCGTCGTGAATTTGCGGAATGAAGGTGTAAGTGAAAAGAAGATTTTTCTTGTCGGTGACGTGATGATTGATTCGTTGATCCTGTATCGAGAAAAAGCGAATCATTCTGAGATCAAGAAAGCTCTGAAAGTATCGCCCGGGAGCTACTCCTTGGTAACTCTGCATCGTCCAAGCAACGTCGACAATCGTAAAAATCTTGAAACGATCCTGAAGATGTTTCAAGGAATTGAGAAACATGGGAAGATAGTCTTTCCGATACACCCTCGGACGCGAAAACGCATTGAAGAATTCGGACTTTCGTCGGAATTTAGCGGCGTGAGAAACCTGGTGCTGACCGATCCGTTGGGATATTTAGATTTCTTGAACTTGATGATAGACGCAAAAATCATATTGACCGATTCCGGTGGGATACAGGAAGAGACAACATTTTTGAATGTGCCATGCCTAACCTTGAGAGAAAACACAGAACGCCCTATCACGTTGGAATTAGGAACGAACGTTTTGACCGGTTTGTCGGTGGAGAAAGTGGTGACGCTCACAGCTGAGTGTTATGCCGGAAATTGGAAAAAAAGCAGAGTGCCGGGTTTGTGGGACGGGAAGGCAGCCGAGAGAAT
>CAVYHK010000018.1:0-19953 GCA_963768145.1 uncultured Bacteroidota bacterium
GGCCCATCGAGAAATTCCCGATCAAGAATTATTTATATGTTCGGGATTCCGTTCGGGCTTATGCGCGAAACGGGAAATCTCCATCTTACGCTTTGCTTCGATTCACCCTGTCCATCTCCTTAAATTCCAATTGTAACTCACACTTCTCACTCCTTTGTGTTCCATGGCATACGCCTTCATAAGGCGCATTTCTCGCATGAGCTTGCCACCGTCTGCGTTCGCAGACGAAAGAACCCCGCCTACATGCCCGTACAAAACCTGATCCCGATGCTCCCGATTGGGATTCGGTCACTTCGATTGTGCCGCCGCACGAGTTCCCCTTTACGCCGGCATACGCACAACCGCTCCTACTGCCATAGCCCTTCTACCATCCCGACTAATCTGCTCAAATCCATCTCCTGTTTTCTCATCCTTTTCTGTCCGGGATGCTTTGAAGGTTAACAGTGACCTCATCTTCTCTCCAGGTCCATAGATTGTGACTCTAACATCCAGTGAATATTCGTCCGGACAAGTAGTTGTTTTAGTGAGCGATTCGTTTAATGCCACATCTTTGCTGACACTGTCATTTCGAATAAGACAATTGTTTTAGCATTTCATACGACAACGAAGCCGAGATATTGTGCAATGAATATTGAAAACTTGACGGCAAACCTTACATTTGTCGTGACGGGTCAATGAAAGAAAAAAGCCATCTGTGCTGCCTTCCAAAGGACTAAAGTTGAAGTGAGGAATCGATAACCGAACCCTCTGAGTCGTCGTTGTCACCATAGTCTTTGCCCGTGGTATGGAGGAGAATCTATTCTTCAAGTCTGCCGAGATATCAATCGAGTTGCACACGACATTCTTGCTGCCGGCCTGCCCGCGGCTTGTTGGAGGAAATGGTATGCGGACGCGTGGCTGCCTAATTATGGTTAGGGCTGGCGTCAGCTTACGTAGGAAAGAATCCTCATGAAAGTAAATTACCTAAATGGTACCAGCGGCTGTATATGTGACCGCGATTGCTGGTCGGATCATTTGAAGGAATTTGTCGATCAACCAATTACCTGCTGTCGAATTAAGAAATGTCTTTAAGTAGGGTTAATTAGTGCTCACGTATTAAAGGTCAGCGCCACTGATAAAATGTGTATGTCATTCCTCAGTCCAAAACGCACAATGGCGAAATATGGGAAAGTCGTACCGTCAGCAATGACTGCACCACTATTTCGGCAAATGTCAACAAGACTCGTGGGCATAAAGACTCACCCATTTTTAGAGCGCGCGGTGGGGGATACGCTTTCGATCTGTATTGCCGACCCGAAGAAATCTTCGGGGTCCTCCGAAGACGGTAAGAATTGTAAGTAAAGCAATTCAGGCAACTCAGCTGTTTGGAAATGTCGGAGACGAGTTTTAAAATATCGGGAAGAGCGTCACAGGGCCCACAAGAAAGCTAAAGTGCGCCGTTGATTCTAAAGGCCCGAATTGCTCATATTCGATCGTACATACCAGAACGATACGCGAACGGAGGTGAGCTTGCATGGGCCGGCAGGATTTTGATCTGCCGTCGTTTGCTGTTCTTTTATTTTTCGTTGGGTGTCTAAAACGGAGTTGTCATGAAAAGAATCGCGGTTTTGACAAGCGGGGGCGATGCTCCCGGAATGAATGCCGCAATACGATCAGTAGTACGAGTCGGCATCGAGACAGGCAAAGAAGTATTCGGAGTTAATCACGGTTATGCCGGACTTGTTTCGGGCAACTTTGTCCAGCTTGGAGCACGTGACGTCAGCGGCACTTTGGGAAAAGGCGGCTCGTTTCTCGGAAGCGCACGCTGCCCGGAGTTCAAGATGGGTGAAGGTCAATTGAAAGCCATCCATGTTCTCCGTGAGCACAGGATCGAAGGTCTTGTAGTCATCGGGGGCAACGGTTCCCAGGCAGGTGCTTTTGCCCTCTTGAAGAAAGGTTTTCCCGTCGTCGGGATAGCCTCTACAATTGACAACGACCTTTATGGTTCCGAGATAACGATCGGCGTCGATACAGCTCTCAACGTTATACTCGAAGCGATTGACAGGCTTAAAGTCACCGCGTCGTCTCATGAAAGGGCGTTCGTTATAGAGGTGATGGGACGTGACTGCGGATACCTTGCACTTATGGCAGGGATTGCGGGCGGCGCGGAGGCAGTCATAATCCCGGAGGTTGAAACGGATCCAGAGGTGGTCGCAGCAGAGATCAGGTCGGCTTACGAACGGGGAAAAACCCATGCGATCGTCGTTGCAGCGGAAGGCGCGAAGTACAATGCAACGAGGCTCGCGTCATACTTCAAAGAGAATCACGAACGACTCGGCTTTGATCTGAGGGTTACTATTCTCGGTCATGTTCAGCGTGGCGGCACACCGAGTGCGTTTGATCGGATACTTGCTTCCCGTTTCGGGGAGGCGGCAGTCCTTGCACTCGATGAAGGAGACGTCGGAGTGCTCATAGGTTTGATACATGATGAAATTGCAAAGACACCGCTGTCCGAAGTGAATGCGAACAAGAAATCGCTCGACCCGCGGGTTGTGAAACTCGCAAGAGTCCTCGCTAAGTAACGGCGACGGCTGTCCTCCAACCGGGAATTCATCTGAAACCAATAAGAGCGTATTCCGTTCTTCCTTTTTCTGTCATTGCACAATTGCAATAGTCCGTCCACTCTTCACTTCTTGCTCTTCACTGTCCACCTTCCATGGTGACTCATTAGCCATGGCCTATCAGCTATTCAGCCTGAGGCACATGCGCCTCTGGCGCAGAGCTACCTGTGTCTTCCCCTTGCTCCATCATTCCTTTGAAGCAGGAAGAATTCTCATCTTGGCCAGTTTCCCACCGTTAAGAAACAAACCGAGTCTTTACCCATCCTTCAAACAACACGAGCACGTAGATTCCAATGCATTTTTAGCTGTAACCGCGGGGGGGAACTTGCACAGAATACTGGACGTTACGTAAATTGAACTGAGCAGTTCAAATAATAGAATGATGAGTAACATGACTACGAGAAAAGAGCGGGAGGTTGCATTCCGCCGGAAGGCGATACTGGATGCCGCAAGAGAGGTCTTTTCAGATAAGGGATATGTCGGAACCACCATAGACGACGTGGCTGAAAGGTCTGAATTTGCGAAGGCAACTTTATACAAGTCTTTCAAGACGAAAGAGGAGCTTTACCTTAGCGTGCTCGAAGATGTATTCCGGGAGATAAACGAAATTGCCGAGAAGGCAATGGAAGAAGGTCTCCCTGTGCGGGAGAAATTTGCGGCGTTTGTTGAGAGACTGATTACGCACTTCTCCGATCACTCGGATTTTTTCAGGCTTCTCATGCGAGAAGTCGGCCGGGTAAACATGCAAGGCTGGAGAGGAACTCCGCATGCCATGATTCATGAACAATTGAACGATATCCTGGCACACGCGCTCGAACGCGGCATAAAACAGAAAGAGATAAGAAAAATCGACACCCTTCGTGCAGCTCAGGTTTTCAACCACATGGTCTATGCTTATCACATGAACAACTTGTTCTTTGAGCACGATGAGAAGATGAAAAGGGAAGCAGTCGATTTTCTCGTGTCGGTGTTCTTTGACGGGATAGGCTTGGAAGGTAAGGCAAAATGAAAAAGAAATATATTGTTTTGATTGTCGTGGTCGGAGCTCTCACGCTATATTGTGCGTATCGTGCTCTCTTTGTGCACCCCAGGGTGAACGTCACAACCATCCAAAGGGGTGATCTCGTTACTGTCGTTTACGCGACGGGCAACGTAAGCGCAGACTCCACTGCAACCCTCCGGTCCGAATCGGGAGGAATTGTTACATACGTCGGAGCACAGGAGGGCAAGGACGTGAAACGGGGTCAGATTCTCCTTCGGACAGACGACAACAATGAGCGGCTAAAAGTGGAACAGGCGAACGCAGATCTGGAGTCGGCTCGGATAGACCTGCTGAACAAAACACAAAATCTGGAACGCACAGTAGCACTCTTCAAGTCGAACAGCGTTACCCAAAAAGCTCTCGACGATGTGCAACGCGATGCCGATTTCGCCAAGATCAATTTCCAGCAACGCAAACTTGGACTCGACATAGCCAAAGATGAACTGTCCAAGACATTTGTGACGGCTCCCTTTTCAGGAGTCATTATCTCGGCGAAGGCAAAGTTAGGGGATTACTTGCTGCCGAACGGCGACTGTTTTCAAATGATAGCCCCCACGTCTATACTCGTGGAAGCTCAGGTGGATGAACAGGACTTTGCCCGCGTGAAGAAGGGCCAGAAGTGTGTGGTTGCGTTCGACGCTTACGGAGACCGGAGGTTCGAAGGCTTCGTTTACAGGATAGTGCCAAAAACCGATGAAGCGACCAAGACGTCCGATGTTTTCATCAAGCTGGAAGACGCGCCCCCGCGCCTGAATGTCGGGATGACAACCACTGTAAACATTGTCTCCTCAGAGCTGCACGATGTTTTCCTCGTGCCTCGAACAGCCGTAAGGCAAGTCGCCGACTCAAGCGTAGTCTATGCGGTGGACGGCGGGAAAGTCCGCGAAGTCAAAGTCAACCTTGGTGCGACTGACGGCAAACTCTCAGAGATACTCGGGGTCGACTTTAAACCGGGCACGATGATAATCTCTCAGCCGGGCTCCGAACTAAAAGACGGCATGCTTGTCGAAGTGGCCGAATGATGGTGCAGAGCGCACGCTTCATCCTCAATATCGCAATCCGACACCTCACGAGCAGGCCGCGGCAGACTGCTCTTGTCATAGCTGGTGTGGCAGTGGGCTCGATGGTTATGATCCTGACTTTCGCGCTCGCCGAAGGAGTAATTACAGACATCAAAAACAAGATTATAGACATCTCTCCATTAATAACCATCAAGGGTGAGAAAGTTGAAGGAAAACCGCGCCTCCTGTTGTCCTCGTCCCCGGAATCCAAAACTCATTTTGAAATCGTATCGAGGATCGTTCCCGACGAGAAAAAGCAAGTGAAGCCATATACTGAAATTGTTTCCGTGGCTGACGTGCTCCCCGGCATAGATGCTGTCTCACCATTTGTTGTCGTTCAAGGAGTTCTCCGTTATGTGACTCTCTCGCGACCATGTTATGTGAAAGGTGTGATTCCGGAACGCGAGGCTCAAATCGGCAAGCTGAACCAGAATATAGTGACAGGAAGCCTTAACGAACTTTCATATACAAAGAATGGAATCTTGCTCGGGACTGGTCTCGCGAAGAAGACCGGTGCTCATTACCGCGACCTGGTCAGATTCACTGGCGAGAATGGAAAGGTATATGATCTGGTCGTAGTCGGCACATTCGCGAGCGGATTCGGCGCCGTCGATGATAACGATGCCTACATAAATCTTCGCCTCGCTCAGATAATAGATAGTTTTGCCGAGAATGCTGTCTCCGCAATCGGTATCCATACCGCATCGCTGAACGATGTCGACCGGCTGTCCGGTGAGATCAGCAAGCTGACCGGATACAAGACAGAGACATGGGAGGAGGCAAATGCGAATCTGCTCTCTCTTTTTGAAAGGAACAACAACATCACGCTCTTCCTTGTCGTTTTTGTATTTGTTGTGGCTGGTTTCGGAATAGCAAACGTACTCATCACGATCGTTCTCCAGAAGCAGCGGGATATTGCGGTCATGAAGTCGATGGGAGTCGGCATTCGATCGCTCGAATTTGTTTTCCTTTCAGAGGGAATGATCCTTGGAGTAACTGGTGCAGTAGTCGGAGTGATCGCCGGACATTATCTGACCAATTTAATTTCAGCATTGCCATTTTCGTACGGCCCAAGCGCTGTTGTCAGAGGAGATCACATAGTCACGGTGCAAAAGCCCATCTTCTTTGTTCTAACGACGTTCTTCGCGATAATGGTGAGCGCAGTTTCCGCATTGGGTCCTGCCCGCAGGGCCGCGCGGCTCAAACCGGTGGACATCCTCAGGGCATGAAAACGAAATTCAATTACCATCTCTTCATGATCGCATTCAGGCAGCTTCTCAACCGGAAGCGGCAGACATTTCTGACCTTCATTGGAATCAGCATTGGTGTTATGGTTCTGATAACTTCGGTCTCGCTCATGGATGGTCTGCTACAAAGCTTCATTCAGAAGATTGTCGAGATTGCTCCGCATGTGATCGTGTCAGGCGAAAAGGTGGAACCCGCCGTTCCCGATCAACTTGTCGAGTCGCGTTCAGGACGGGACGTCATTTTCATTAAGAACATGAGCCGCGATGACCAGGAAGTCATAAAGAATTTTCCAAGAGTAGAAAACATTATTAAAAGTGATTCACTTGTTCAACTCGTCTCGCCGTCAGTTTCTACCGACGTGATCGGAATGTTTGGAACCATCTCGGAGCCGATCCAGCTTTTTGGGGTGATTCCAAACATCGAGAACGGCATTGAGAAGTTCTCAACTAGCATGGTCAGTGGGGATTTCAACGATTTGGGTAAAACCCCGGACGGGATAATTATCGGGAGTACCGTCGCGAAAGATTTTACGGCACAACCCGGAGACAGGATGCAAATCGTTTCTGCTGATGGTCAAATCTATGGGGTAAGAATCGTGGGCATTTTCATGACCGGTATAAACGACATCGACGACAATTGTTATGTAAACCTGAGGCTCGGGCAGAACATCGCCGGATTCTCGCCTGATGAGGCAAGCAATCTATACATACGCGTGAACGACCTGCCGAAAGATGGCACAGTCGCTAAGACCATTGAACAGGAGACCAACTACCGTGCCGTGACGTGGGAAGAGAAGGCTGCAAGCGTGGTAGCGCTGTTCAAGATGATTTCGGGAATCGTTTACTTCCTTACCTTTTTCGTCATAATGGTTGCCGGTTTTGGCGTAGCGAACGTCCTTATCACAAACGTTCTCGAGAAAGCGAGGGACATAGCAGTCCTCAAATCTCTCGGGTTCAAGAGGGTGGAAATAACATGGATATATCTGATCCAGGGACTGATTGTGGCGTTAATCGGTGCAGCGATTGGTTGTCTCCTCGGGTATGTTATGATTGAGATCATGTCATCAATTCCAATGTCGTCGTCAGGCGCGAGTACCGTCAGGACCGACCGGCTCATAATGGGAAAGGACCCCATCTATTTCCTTGGGGCGTCATTGTTTGCAATCGTCGTCAGCCTCTTAGCGGCGGTGGGTCCATCCCGAAGCGCGTCGAAAGTCAACCCGATTGAAATCCTTCGTGGTGAAAGATGAAAGATCGTCAGATAATCAAACTTGAACAAGTTAGAAAAGAGCTTACCGTAAAGAACGGCGGAGAGGAAGTCGTAACGACGATCCTTCCGGGTATCAGTTTCGAGGTGGAACGAGGCGAATTTACGGCCATCACCGGTCCAAGCGGTTCTGGGAAAACAACACTCCTTTATCTTATGGGTGGACTCGACAAGCCGAATTCGGGGAAGGTGATCCTCGACGGGGAAGAAATCAGCGCAATGAACGAGGAGGAACTCGCGGACATGAGAAATGCAAAACTCGGCTTCGTTTACCAGTTCCATTTCCTTCTGCCGGAATTCACTGCCGTCGAAAATGTAATGATGCCGATGCTTGCGAGGGGGCGATGGTCGGTGTCCGATGCGAAGAAACGTGCTACAGAGCTTCTTTCTCAGCTCGACTTGTCAGACAAAGTTCATAACAAGCCGAATCAGCTTTCGGGCGGCCAGCAACAGCGAGTCGCTATTGCCCGCGCACTTGCGAACCATCCGATGGTTCTTCTGGCCGACGAACCGACGGGAAATCTCGATTCTAAAAGCGCTGAAGTCATCTACAAGTTATTCGCTAAACTGAATGAGGAAACAGGGCAGACAATTGTTGTCGTGACACATGACAAGCATTTTGCGTCTGAGACTAAACGGATAATCCACATACTGGATGGCCAACTGGACAGCGATCGGAAGCTCAGATAGAACCGAAGTGGAGCGGGAGGCGGATCATTGTCGAGTTGTGGAACACGGCCCACAATAGTCTCTTCATTTTGCATCAATTCCCCCTACAAATGTGCCTGTAAATTTCTCCTAAAACCCGAGTCTCACTTTCGCTTGCTCAAACGAAAAATCACTTCTGCTGAACGGATGCGCTTCTGTGGAAAAAATATGTTCATCAAAAAAAGTGTTTCCTTTGTCGGAGAACAGAAGGTAAAAATACTTCATCGTCTCAGCAAAGAAGAAAGATGGCAGGGCATCTGATTGCTTTTTCGTGACGACATCTTCGATTTGGCAGAATGCGATGTCTGTCCGGCAGTACTTCATAATATCTTGAAAATATTCTTCTCCTTCGTGGAGATACAGGCTGTCATTTGAAAAATGATGCAGGTAATATGTGGACTCAATAATTTCCGGATTCAAGTAATATCGCGGTTCTATGATTTCGTCTTTTCCGTAATCATAAACCATCGGCTCAAGCCCATTTTTGTTCCAGAGCCAATTCCAACTATGCAGCAAATCCTCTGCGCGTGTCATGTCGCCCGACAATGCGAGGAGGGCGGGAAAGTACGCATCCCATAATGTTATTTCGCTGCTGACCTTTTTCCCTGTGTGACTGTTTACGGTCCCGTACCATAACATACCGGATTTATCGTCAGCAATATATTTCTGGATTGCAACGATGCTTGTGTCCCACATCCCTTTTAATACCGGATCTCTGAACAACAACCATGTCTTGTAGAGATATTCATAATACGAGTCGATACATGCGCCAATATGAGAAACAGTGTCGATCCATTGCCCGGTCTGAATATTGATCGTCTGGCTCACAAGATTCAGGGAGCTTCTCCGTGAATACAAAGCACGCTCCGCCTTTTTCGCCGTCTGGTAATAAACCGGGTTGTTCGTGAAGTAGCTCAAGACACCCATCTCAAGAATATACGATCCGCCTTCAGCGACATTGACCGTATCACATTTGGCCTCACCTGTTTTGAGATTCACATAGTACGACGGGATTCCGGTTTTGGAATTGAACGCCGGCAAAATTCTCGTGGCGAAATCTTCTGCCTTGTCGAGTATCTTCTTATTGTGAGATAGATCGTACATGCTCAACAGTCCACCAAGAACTCGGATGTTGACTTCAAAAGTCTTGACAAATATATCTCTATCAAAGCTGAGACTATCTGCTACATAGCGCTCAATCTTTCCGGCTTCTTCGTCAAAGCCCATAATTTTCAGAGTACCATAGGCGTCGATGGGAGTAAGGAACAAAGGGTTCGAGTACCAATCGCGAAAACCTTTACTAATCGGGCGTAACTCGTCGTGACCCCATGCATATTTCGTATAGGCAAGCCACGATCTCTGCATTTCACTTCGTACTTGCTCTGCCAAGGATTGATTATGCGTGACATGAGGTTGTGCTGAAAGGCGCCCAGTGCCGATGCAGATAACAAGGATCAAGAAGGCGGGAACGAGAAATGTTTGAATCTTCCGGCTCGCATAAAGTTCAAAATGTTCGGATGGCGTCATGAACTTGGTACTCCTCACCATTTCTTAACAGGTACAAGCAGAACTTATTCCTTCTTCTCAATACTTCTGTTCCGTAAAAACAAAGCTTTTCGGATCGTAACCCTGAGCTCTGAGAATCTCGAATACCTTGTCTAAGTCTCCTTGTGACAGGATAGGTGAACGACTCAGTATCCATCCATACTTACGGGACGGTGAGCCGACAACAGCGTATCTGTAATTGCTATCGAGCCCAATAATCCAGTAATCTCCCCAGAATAATTGAATGCCGAGAAGTCTGACAAAGCTGACTTCCAGTTTTGAATTTGTGACTGTGTCTACTCTCCTCGCGCTCCCCTTTGCCTCGTTCACACTTCCGTCGCCTCCAGAGCATCGATTGATAACATCGATCCTTCCGTCGTCTCGGAGCATGTATGTTGCAGTTGTATTATAGGCACACTTTTTCTGAAAACTGTTGGGTATTTTCGCGATTTCGTACCACAGTCCGACATATTTCATGAGGTCCACATAATTGACGGTCTTCAATTGGCCGCTCTGCGAATTGGTTGAACTTTCACTCACGGCTTGGCTCCTGCAGAGCTGAGGCGCCAAGGCACTCAACATAAATATGGTGATGACATATTTCATGGTTGTTTCCTTCTATTCTAGGTTTTTGCGATTTTGTGATCCGTGGCTTATCAAAGCTTCGCGGTCTCCTAAGCAAGAGTTTTTCTCTCACCATCAACCTTTCTCGACGAGTTCTTTCACAACTTCCGCCACGCGTTTGAAATCCACTTTACCGCCTGAGGTCCTTGGTAGTTCCTGCAAAACGACGAAGTTCTTTGGTATAGCAATCGCGGGAAGTTTTTTGGACATTTCCTGCAAGACTCGGCGTTGATCGATGGGTTGAGTAATTGCCGCGACTATTTTCATTCCCTTTCTTAGATCAGGGATTCCGACCACGCAAAATGGTGTATCCTGCGGCAGGAGAGGTTCAAGGGCCGTCTCGACTCTAGTTAGAGAGACCATCTCTCCGCCGATTTTGACAGACCTCCCCCATCTGCCGACATGCCAGAGAAATCCATCGCCGTCGATGTACCCCAAATCTCCTGTGTCGTACCACCCATCACGGAGACTTCGGGCGGTTGCTTCTTTGTCATCAAAATATCCAGTGAAGACGCTTTCTCCCTTGACCAGAATTCTGCCAACTTCACCAATTCTACAGTCCTTTCCAGTGTCGTACCCTTCGATCCGAAGCTGAAGATTCGGCAGAACCCAACCGACGCTTCCGTGACGAAAACGATCTGGCGTGTTTACCGCTATGATGGGACTCGTCTCAGTAGTGCCGTATCCTTCATATATCATCAAGCCATGTTTCTCTTGATATGCCTTTCTCAACGATTCAGGACACTTGTCGGAACCTGTCACTATTAGTTTTAACGAATTGAAATCACCCGGTTCAGAATGATGCAAGTAGCCCCACAGAAACGATGGCGTCCCTACCAAATAGGTCGGCCTGTCTTCAGCGATGATGGTACAGATCGCCTTGTAGTCCATCGGATTGACGTAACTGACGATCGTCATTCCGAAGCGCAGGGGAAGCCATAAATTGGTGGTCAGGCCAAACACATGGAAGAACGGCAGGGTAGCAAGCATGATGTCGTTCGGTGAAAACGGATAAATCTGTTTTAGTGCCTCAAGGTTTGCATTTATATTCCGGTGAGTGAGAGGAACCGCTTTCGGCTCATCCTCGGTCCCCGTAGTAAACAGAATTGCCGCAATACTATCGATATCATGACGATGAACTGAGGAGAGGATTCGCTCGGCGGTAAGACTCGCTTTCAGTGCTCCCCCCACCTTGTCGAAAACCGAAACCTCGTCAAGAAGAATCTTCGACATAGACAAATCCATCGAGCCTTGGCACCCTCAACTTTTCAAGAAGCGCTCTTGCCGTAATAATATCTTTGATATGGCATTTCTTTTTCGCAAGTTCCACGTTTGCTTCTACTCCCGTCGAGTAATTCAAAAGTACCGGAGTCTTACCGTCCATCAAGAGTGCGATTATGATTAGCGCGGCGCTCGCTGAAGTAGGAAGCATCACGCCGACAAGAGGGTCGTTCAGGCCTTTCAGCTTGTCAGCAAGGATAATTGAAGCGGCAAGCGCCTGCCGGTAGGTAAAGCTGCGCTTCAAACCTCGGTCTATTATGGCGAGTTTTCTTCCGAGCCGTTTTGCAATGCGGACGAATTGATAATCGAGCGGCTCTCTTTGCATCGATGCGCTTTTTATTTCTTGGGAAACCATGGAACAAAAGCATTGGTGTTATATGTGTATTCTTCATAGCCTGGACGAGCGCTCATGGTTTTTTCGAGGAGGGTAACGCCGGAGACACGCAGCAGCAAGATCGTCATCAGAACGGGAGAGAATATTGCCCACCAACTCCCCGAAGATGCCGCGAGAAAATAAAATCCCCACCACTGTGCTGAGTCTCCAAAATAGTTAGGATGACGCGTATATCGCCAGAGCCCGCCTGTTAAAATTTTCCCTTTATTAGAAGGTACGGATTTGAATTTGGCAAGTTGATAGTCGCCTACCGCCTCGAAGAAAAATCCAATCACCCAGACCATAATGCCAATGTAATCCGGAAAGGTAAGGGGGTCAAGTTCGCTCCCTGCTTGCCCGGCTATCAACGGGGAAGCTATGATCAAAAGAATTACACCTTGCAGAAGAAACACTTTGACAAATGAAACCCACCACCAGCTTCTTCCGTTTTCCTTTCTCCACTGTGCGTACCTGAAATCCTCGGGTTTTCCAACGTTGCGGAGGAAAATGTGTGTGGTGAGGCGTAATCCCCAGAGCGTGACAAGGACGGTCAGGATGATTTGCCGCGTTGTGTGTTGAGAAAAATAAAACGCGAAAAGGTTTACGATGACGAAGCCTGTCCCCCAGAATATATCAACGATGCTGGAGTTCTTGAGCACAAGACTCAACAGCCAGAGAGCTGTCATCATGGCGATGACAAGCAACGTGCTTAAGAAATAGAGTTGAGCGAGTTCCATCAGAATATCAGAATGATTCCGAATACGATTTCAACTGAAAGACTGATCCAGTTTGATCTGACAGATGAATTATCAAAGAAGATCGACACTATGCGCACAGCCGCAATGCCGAGATATGCCCAGCCAAGCATCTTGAAAGCATCTCCCCTGAAGAAGAGAGGAGCGATCCCGAGAGCAATAAACAATCCGCCGAGTACGGCGCGGATCTCACTGATCCCTCTTCCTCCGATAGGCTGCAGACCGGTGAAGCTGACGGTTGAATTGGGTAGCAATAAAGAATATGCGCCGGTGGCTGCGGTAAGTATGCAGACGACTATCTTAACAATTTGCAACATTCTCATCCCTTTCCTGAATATTTGTCATTGAGCATAGAAGTAGAAACGATACACACAATTTTAAGCAATCTTAGTCGAAAATTCTTCATACGGATTGGTAGTGGGCTATTTTCAATTAAAGCTACCATAAAAGCCTCTATCTGTCACATCCGCACACGGTCTGCTTTGAGCTTGCCGAAAGGCGGGAATCCTTTTCATTAACATAGAATAATTGAGCGGGTCAATCGCCGTGGCTGTACCACGAAGCAACGGATTGTCCCGTCAATAATTCTTTATATGTCGGGATCCCGAAGAGCGGGACCACGTGACGCCGCCAGCTGCGTCCTTCCAGAAAGGCGATCCGAATTATGTTGTGACTGACTTAAGCTTTCTGTATCTCTTCCTGCTGTCGGAGTTCCCTCAAAATGTCCGAATAATGCTTTACAAGTATTTGCACGGGGCCAAGCGGAGAATATTGCGTTCCGGGGGTCGTTGGGCCTGTCGGCTTCTTTACGAGTTCTTCCGGATTAGCGTTGAAGTACGCTAATGTCAAATTGCTCGCTACAATTGCACGTGTTTCGTCAGACATCTCATGCCTCCACTTTTTGATAAGTATAATGGGTTTTGCGTTTAAGTTCCACGATAGTGTCCTCGCCACAGTAAGTCTAAGTATGCCGGTTATGTGGAAATACTCTCTACTAACAAGCCGTCATTGTGAGCAGTTCCATCGCGAAGTGCCGCTTCACGGCATTCCGCATATCATATTCTTGATAGTAATGAGCGGGACAATCTCAATCGTTGCACCACTAAGCAGCGGATTGTCACGCTCGAGTATAAGAAATATATTGTGCGGGATCCCGAAGAGCGGGAGCGCGTGCCGACTTTGTCGGGACTCACAAAGACGGGAGGCCCGGGAAACAATCCCCTTCTGAGTGAAGAACACCCCCCTCTCTAAAGGCCCGTACTCACGAACGGAAGGATTAGAGAGGGGATGACGCAAAAAATCTTCTGAAATCCTTGTCTGAGGTTCCAGATTTACTTCTTGACAATTTCTACGCGCCTGTTTTTGGCTCTTCCTTCATCGGTCCCATTATCGGCAACCGGTTTCTCCTGTCCCCAGCCGACGGATGACAACCTCGATTTGTCGATGCCTTTGGCTATCAAAGCATTCATCACTGCATTGGCGCGATCCGATGAAAGCTTTTTGTTCGCTGCAGGGTCCCCCACATTATCCGTATGGCCTTCGATGCTCACTCTTAGTATCTGCATTGTCGTTGAGCGTCTTGTATATTTCATCGATGGTGGGTTGTGATTCATCCTTGATGGTCGATTCACCGGTATCGAAAAGAATATCCAGCGCAATATGGCCGTCGCTATTCAGGGCAAGCAGGATATCATTTGCCACGACCTCCTGTTTCATCGGTGTCATTTCGAGTACATCCAATTCATAGACCTTGTCATGGGCGCTGTAGTCTCCGTAAGAGCATACCTTGATCTTATACTCTATGGAATTCTTTTTAACGCTGAAACAGCCAGTAGAGTTGTCCGCGAAAATTTTTGTGCCCCCGATTCTCTTGATTGCATTTTCATAGTTCCTTACTATCTGGAACATGCTTGGGGGATCATTAGGGCTCCCTACATTATTGTACTTGATGACGACAAGATTGCCTTCAAGCTGGACGCCTTCGCCGGTCGAATCGTAAAATTCGAGCTGGTTATAATTTCTTTCGCATGACTCGATGGTAAACCCCGGGAGCCTGTTTAAGAGCGGATGGTCTTTGCATCCTTCGGCATCCTGCTGGGCATATGAAGGGAACGAGCCTATTAATAATAACGCGGCAATAAGCATAAATTTCTTCATGATCATATTCCTTATGATAGTTTAGTGATTCAGCCGGTGATGTCTCTCCATCCGATTCAACGGAGAAAACCTATCACAAACATAACTTCATGTTACCATCAGCTCTGCTGCGGATAGGAAACAGCCCGGGCAAATAAATGCAGCTAAAGAGTACAAACAAGAGACGTTAAATTCAATGTTCTCAGCAAACGAGTTGAAACTGCAGGTAGCGGCTCAGTTTGGATTCTACCGCAGAATCCGCAGATTTCTTCGTGAGCGTTCGACTGAGGCTCACGCCGAAGGCTCAGTCGAATGATGAACGCTGAAGACATATCTACGAAAATCTACCCGATCAGCGGGGAACAAATATCTTCTGGTAGCTCGAAAATTAGAATTGAGCAACTACCAAACGGCACACACCATAGCATAAAATTGCTTTGACTCCATCGTTTTAGAACCTGCCATACAAAAAAAAGATGCCAGCTATCAAACCACTAAGCGACGGATTACCACGTCAATGGTTTTTGTATGTCGGGATCGCACGAAGCGGGACCACGCAAAGAAGAGAGCCCAGAAAGACCGGACTGGAAAACGAACCTACTTCTTCTTCGTAAATCTCATCCCGCTTAGGTGTCTCACCGAATCGAGCGTTACATGGTAATTCGACAGCGGACCCGTCAGCGTGGTTGTATTCGGGAAAACAAACGCCATGGTTTTATGCTTGTGTTTGACATAGACGATCTTCCAGCAATAATCCGGGACCGCCACTTTGTCCGGCCCGATCGTCCTGCCGGAAGTTGCAACCGAGCCGCACCATATAAGCGTGCTGTCGTATTTTGTGGCCAATGCTCTGCATGAGTCTTCGAGCCGTTTCCAGATCCACTATTGAGTCTCGACGTCTGCGGACACATGTTCGAATAATAGAAACTCTCATGTTCGGCGACGGTGTCGCACACATTGTCGGCAGCGTCACAGTTGTGCCCCTGGTCGTAGCCGCTCTTTGCATAGTCCTTCGCGAGGTCGGTGTAGTCTGGCAATTGGGGGTCAGGCTTGAAATCGTTCTTTCGCCTCATTGGGTTTGGACAGTCGAGCATCGCTTTTGTCAGCCACCACTTCACGACTACAGGTATTCGCTGAGACTCGCTGAATTTGGTTGTGTAAACTTTGTGTTTGATGGTAACGTTCTGAGCCGCGCAGACGGCTGCCAGTATTACAATGGTCGTTAACATCTTGGTATGAAACTTCATAACACACCTCCTGCCGGCAAAATTACATGGCCGGTCCCAAAAAATCAAGATGAGGCGGGGAACATCTTTCTCGCGGGACTCGCAAAGACAAAAGGCCGGGGTGAACACTCCCTCTTACTGACCCGTCATTGCGATCCCGACCCTGTCGGGAGAAGTGCCGCTTCACGGCATCCCGCATATCCCATTCTTGATACTAATGAGCGGGACAATCCCAACCATCAAATCTCTCTTTGATTAATTTAGAATTCAAAATTGAGAATTTGCCTCTGTGTCTCAGTTTCTCCGTGTTTTGATTCAACCACAAGAGGCACAGAGGGACGGAGGATTTAGCTCACCAAACTCCTCAAGCAGCTATGCGCGAACTGTTTCTAATTATTTATGAATCGCGATGTCAAAAATGGTATCCTATCCCAACTGAAAGATCGAGCCCTGAGAAATTCACTGAATGAGCTTTGAGGATTGTTGGTTCACCGCCATAAGGACCCGCGTATTCTATTTCCGGGACATTAACCGCCGATGGTATAAAGTTTTCACCGGCTTCACACTGAATTGAAACGTGCCTTGAGAAGTAGTAGTCACAGCTTGCCTGCAGCTGGAAACCGAGCGCGTTCTTTCTCTCGTGAAAGGAAGGTCCCGGGGTAGGGTAGCCGAAAGGGTATATTGACCCGTCAACGTACAGCGAGTTGTAACTCAGACCCGCCGCCACTGCAAACTCGAAAGGTGATGCAAGTAAAGGATCGGCGGGAGAAAACACGTACGTGCAAAGCACGCTGTAGGAATTTCCATGAGCACTTTCAGACTCGAAGTCTTTACCCTCAATATCCGGGCTGGGAATGCTGCTCCAGGATAATCCTAATCTCAAATTGCTGCTCAGGCTGTACTCGCCAGAAATATTCCACGAAAGGGGACTCCCGTTATTTGTCGGGTAGTCAATCGGGCCTAACCAGCCATTCACGTTGCCCCCGAAGCCGGAGGAGTTAAATGCCGAAGT
Source organism: uncultured Bacteroidota bacterium (assembly GCA_963768145.1). GTDB lineage: Bacteria > Bacteroidota > Ignavibacteria > Kryptoniales > JAKASW01 > JAKASW01. Next base: position 16,878 of record CAVYHK010000018.1, read on the forward strand.
AATGTCACCACTTGCACCTCCTGAAATAAGTATGGCTCCACTTACCGAAAGATGGAATCTGGAGATTGGAGGCTCGGAAAGTTGAGCCTTTTCCTGAGCGGCTACCCCGGCGTTCTGAACAGAAGGCTCGCGCGCAAGAAAATCCTGAAGTCCAGGCGGGGACGCGAATTCGAACATCGCATTCTCTCTCAACTCTGGCAAAACTTTGAGATACCTCTGACGGCTCCTGTTCAGAAATAATTCGTCATTTGTCCCTTGCGCAGCTGCCACCACTCCTCCTGCCAGCGCTCCACCAATTCCAAGTGACCACCCCAAAGTGACAGCCTTCTCACCGGCGGTCATCTTGAAGAGCCCGCTCTTGTCATTGCCTGAAACTAATCCTATTAAAACTCCAACTCCCACGCCGGTCAAAGCTCCTGTACCCACTTTTGACCAAAAATGTTCATCTCTTCGTATGAGGATGCGATCTATTTCAAATGGACGCAATCGAACGGCATGTTCACTGACCTTGTCAGCGGCGTATAGCTCGGCGCTTTTCCAAATCACAATTTCACTGCTGTCGGCAAATAGAATTTTGCCGGTGTCCTGAACTTTACCCTGCACGGTTATAATGGTCTTTGATTCCTGCGCCGACAGACTTCCCGCTGCGAGCGTGAGGATCACAAGTGCCGAAACAAGCTTTGTTATGTGCGTTGCCATTTGTGATTTCTCCTTTCTTCAAGGAATAATTTCTGACAAAAGATAAGAAAGAAGGTGAAGTCAATTGTCATAGCGGCGTCGATTTGTTGTCACAAAATTGTCATGGACAGGAGAGGAGATCATGGGAAAACCCCGGTGTTTCCGTGTCTAAACTCAACCACAAGAGGCACAGAGTCACGGAGAACGGCGAAAGAATCTGCGATCTTAAATTGAAAACTTAAAATTGACAATTTCTTTCTGTGTCTCAGTGTTTCTGTGTTTAAATTGAAACACAAGAGTCACAGAGCCACAGAGAACCTATTTCCGTTGCAGAATTTACAATTCGAAATTTAAAATTGAGAACTTGATTCAGAGGATCACCACTTCTGCACTATTTCACCGAAACACTCCAATCCGCTCGACAGGACAGTGCCGTAGCCGTGTCCCGGTCTTGTCCACGCGCCTGCAAGATAGAGATTTGATATCGGTGTGTGATGCGGCAGCCTGCTCTGGCCCGAATTATCCACGGTCTGGTCGAAACCGTATATCGCTCCATGATAGTTGCTCGTGTACCGTACGTTTGTCAACGGCGTGCCGATCTCTTTCACTTCGATTGCGCTGGTAAGTCCCGGCAGGAGCGTTTTCTCGACTTGCGCGATAAGAATATCTGCGATGCGCTCTTTCTCCTTTTTGTAAGCGTCCCTATTGCCGGCAAAGTAATCTGCCTCGTAAGGTTTCCAGTATTCGTAACCACAGGATGTAATGATATTGATCGTATTTTTCCCCGACGGCGAATATCCCTTGAAGATATTATCATAGAGAGAAATACCATATCCGGGGTTGCTCAGCTCTGTTTTTAGCGCGGCTTGGTATTCCGCTTCCATATCATAACCGGTGTGGTAGAAGATCTCGGAATCTTTTATTCCTAATTTCCCGACAAGGTCTTCCTTCAGTCCGAGAAATATCTGGAAGGATGAGAGGCTGACGCTGTAGCGATTAAGCTGGTCCAGATAAGTCGAAAGGTAAGCCTGATCGTCCGTCATTTTTCCGAGAGTGTCGTACGGATTGGCGTTGGACACCACGACTCTTGAAGCAAACTCTTCTCCCGAATGGATCCTCACACCTTGTGCTGTATGGTCCTTCATGAGGATTTTTTCGACACGTGAATTCAACATGACCTTTCCGCCATGGCTCTCGATGAATTTTACTAACGCATCGCTGATAGTCTGGGATCGTCCCTTCGGATAATACCCGCCGCCGGTGAGGTACCCGATTGCCGGCAGCGCATAATAAAAGCTCACTAACTTCGATGGGGGAAGTCCATAATATCCCCACTGTGCAGATACGATGGCTCTCAGCTTTTCGTTCTTCAACCTCGCATCCAGCATATCTTTCCAGGTCTTGTTGAAGTATTTGAAGAGGTAAGGGAAGTCAACTGGAAACTTGCTCATGTCGGCTTGTCCTCTTGCGTTGGAAAGCTTTTGGATGTCGCCGGCCAATCCCTGCATGTCGTGGAAAATGCCTGTTATTCCTTCCTTCTCTTCCGGGAAATAATCAATCAGCATTTTGATATAGCCGTCGAGATCCTTCTGCGGTACTCTGATGTCGTAGTCGGGGTAGATTACCCTGTAGAGATTCGGATGCGGGACAAACTCGACATCGGTGATTTCCGGGAAGCCGGGGATTAGATTGTGCAGGCCGTTTCTTTCGCCCACTGTCGTGGAATGAAGGGAGACGTCGAACGTGAAACCGCCAGGCCGTTGGAAAGCTGTCGCATATCCGCCGGGTTTGTCGTGCTGCTCGATGACAAGAGCCTTGAATCCCTGTCTCGCGAAGCCGGCGGCACAACTCAACCCGCCGAGCCCGGATCCGATTATTACCGCATCGTATCGTGATTCATCTTTCGTAAACGCCTTTGCGGCTCTCGGAAGTGAGTCCCAGTCGAACGCAAGCATACCGACACTGCCGAGCACATATTTCAGAAATTCTCTTCTTTCGATACCACTCTTTCCCATTGCAGTCCTCCTTGTTTATTATGTTGATTTGCCAATGACACGCGCCAATCTACACAAGAGTTCTTTCTCTGGAGATCATCTTTGACTTCGCTGATATATTCGACTCGATACATTCTAATGAAGAAATCCCTTTTTAGCAAGTGGACGAAAGGAAAACCTGCGGAGGGTTGGCAGAGAGAGTCGTAGGAATCCCTTACACTTGCCCTTCGTTGTGGTCTGCGCGACTTCGCTAAATCTTTCGCTTTCTACGGTTTCAAGATAGCCGACCAACAAATATTCACTGAGCTTTTCCTGTAATTGATTCTTTATATATTTGAATGGAATGCAGGTATCTTATCAGGGACGAATCTGCCAGCAGGGTAGAAAAATGTTTGGGATTAGCT
>CAVYHK010000019.1:0-15496 GCA_963768145.1 uncultured Bacteroidota bacterium
GGCCATAAATTGCCAAACGAGCTCCATTCGCGAAGAACCGACAGTCTTCTTTATCCCGATTTCCTTCAACCGTTTTTCGGAGCGTGCAGTCGAAAGGTTCATGAAATTGATGCATGCCACGATCAATATCAGGAATCCAAAGGCGGAAAAAATATAGACGTAGATTATCGGGCCGCCTCCACCCGGCTCGAAGAGATGACTCTTCGTAATAGGAAACAGGAAAAGAACATTTTTCCAGGTCGGGTTGAAAGTATTCATTACGCCAAAGATTTTCTTATTCATCTCGTCAAGCGAAGTGTTCTCTCGCAGCAGCACATAAGTATAGGTGCACTTTCGGTCCCACATCCTCGTCCAGTCAGGCCCATTTGAAAATGGAATTACGAAATCGAATTGCATATGAGAAGCTGAAGGAACGTCCGAAAAGACTCCTGTTACGACCGTCCCCGTCCTGTCATTCAGCTTAAGCGGCTGCCCGATAGGATCGCTATTTCCGAATAACTTTTGCGCCAACGATCTTGAAATGACAATCGAATTCGCGGTGGCGAGAACTGTTTTAGCATTCCCTTCTTCAAGTGGAAAGGTGAACATCTGAAAGAACGACGAATCCACAAGACCACCTTTACAGAAGAAGCCTTCGACATCATGAGACACCTTCCATTGCATGACCGAGTAACTCGTAGATTGTTCAACTTCCGGGAAGTTATCCTTCAGATATTCTCGCAAGAGGACCCGGCTGATAGAATCCATAAAAATCCTTCTGTGCGTCCGTAAAAACGACGCGATACAAACGGTCGGCATTCTTATTGAATTTATCGTAACTCAATTCATGCTTGACCCATAGCATGATGATAATGGCACAGGCTATCCCAACCGCCAATCCGGCAATATTAATGAATGAATAAATTCTGTGTCTGGTCAAATTGCGAAAGGCGATCTTAAGATAATTCTTCAGCATACTCTTCCTCCAAATTTGTTCGGAGACAGGAGGCAGAAAACAGCAGACGGGACACTTTCGATTCCGGTCTCCTGCCTCCAGTTTCCCGTCTCCACACGCCGTTCATACATAGCGTAAGCTTTCGATCTCGCAAACGGGATTTCGTCGCTACTCATACCGTAAACTTTCCACCGGATTTGCCGTTGCCGCTTTGATCGCGTGTGAACTAACGGTCAGCAATGCGACGATCAATGCCATGGCACCCGACACAACAAAAATCCAAATGCTCATATCTACTCTATATGCAAAGTTCTCGAGCCAGTTATTCATGAAGTAGTATGCCAGGGGCCATGCGACGACATTCGCAATCAACACCCATTTGACAAACTCCTTCGAGAGAAGCGACACGATCTCTATAACCGAAGCACCCAGAACTTTCCGAACCCCGATCTCTTTGGTTCGCCGCTCGGTGACAAATGCCGCAAGGCCCAAAAGACCCAGGCAGGCGATGAAAATTGCAAGGATCGAAAATGCACCGGCTATCTGGCTGGTTCTTCGATCGGCTGCATAAAGTTTCTGAAGGTTATCATCAAGGAAGTTGCAGCTGAATTCTTCATCTCCAGCATACTTCTTCCAAACGTTTTCTATGGAGGAGATCGTGCTCAAGTGATCGCCCGGCGCCAGACGAGCTGTAACGAACTGTCCGATGAATCCTTGTTTTGGAAACAAGCGAATAGCCAGAGGACGAATCGGTTCGTGAAGAGATCTGTAGTTGAAATCTTTTACCAACCCAACTATCTCAAGTTTTAGGTCAGTCCCCCCAGGTCCGTTGCCGGGGTAAACGAGATATTTTCCGACGATGTCTTTTGCGTTGAAGCTTTTTTCAACTTCTTCGTTGACAACAACAGCAGCGCTATCCGAAGGATGTTCTCTTGAGAAGAACCTCCCGTCGGCTATCCCTAACTTGTAGGTTTTCGCAAAATCATAATCGCAGAACATCTGCTGAATGTCTTCAACCCGGTTTTCTGGAGCACCTTCTAAACGGCAGCCATTGTCTCCACCCTGGTTCCCGGGGATCGCATTGGAATTAGTAAGACTTATGATGCCTTTATTTGTTCTTAAATCATCTTCGAAGGACCGTAGCTGGGTGGAAAGATCGTTCGTTCTATCTACCACAATGGTCTCTTCTTTATCGAACCCGAGATTCCTTGTCTGGACATATCTGAGTTGCTCGAAGACAATGAAAGTTCCCGCGAACAAGGCAATCGAGATCGCAAATTGGAAAATCACCAGTCCGCTTCTAAGTAACGATTTCCTTCCCCCCTTCCTGACGTCAGATCTAAGAATGTCGATAGGATGGAACGACGAAAGGTAAAAGGCGGGATAGCTTCCTGCAATGATTCCAACCACGACGGCCAGACAAAGAAGAAGGGGAACTGTTAATGGATCGCTGAACAGATGGAGACTCATTTTTTTGCCGGCGACTTGGTTGAAAAAAGGAAGCAGGAGCTCGACTACGCCGACTGCCAAAACTGCCGCAACAATGCTCATCACAATCGACTCGGACATAAACTGTCCGACGAGATGTGATCGGGTCGATCCCAATGTTTTCCTGACTCCGACCTCTTTCGCTCGTTTCTCAGATCTTGCCGTGGCGAGGTTTACGAAGTTTATACATGCGATCAGCAGAATCGCGATAGCTATAGCAGAAAATATGTAAACGTATGTATTGTCACCATTCGGCTCAACCTCGTAATCGAGGTGCGAGTTGAGATGAATCGACGTAAGAGGCTGCAGCACTAATCCGTATTTGTTTCCAGCCGCCCTGAATTGCTCGAGGGAAAAGCCAGCCACGGCTTTAAGCTGTGGACTGGCATATTTAGCAACTTCGTCATCCAACTTCTTTTGAAACTCAACTGGGTTTACTCCCTTTCGGAGCAAAAGATACGTGTAATAGTTGTTGCTAATCCATGTCGGATTTTTGCTGTCCTGCGATGTAGTGAGCGAAGCCATGAAATCCGGATGCAGATGGGAATTCTGCGGAATGTCTTTGATAACACCGGTCACGACAAATTTGTCTTGCTTCCCCGTATTGAGGATCTTGCCGATCGGGTTGTCATTTCCGAAATACTTATGTGCCATGGACTCGGTGATCACCAGCGTGTTTGGCTGAGTGAGTGCGGTCTTCGGATTTCCCACTGCGAAAGGAAATGTGAATACATCGAACATTGTCGAGTCTGCCCCGAAAAACCTATCTTCAACGAATGTTTTGTCCTCATATCGGACCACAGTCGGACCGCCCTTGATGAGGCGAGTGTAGGCAGCGACATCCGGGAGATCTCTGTAGATTGCAGGACCCATGGCAACAGGAGACAATGCCGTATTCATTTCATGTCCGTTTGCTCGGAGGAGAAGGTGTGGTCTATATATCCGGTCAGCAAATTTGTTGTACTTGTCGTAACTCAGCTCATCTCGTACGAAAAGCATTATCGCTATGCAGCAAGCAATACCAACCGACAATCCAACGATGTTTATGACTGAATAAGATTTGTGGTTCAATAAGTTTCTGAACGCGACCCGCAGATGATTCTTGATCATGTTCCGGCCCTCTTTCCTTTTTTCTTAGTCGCTCTCATTTCTCAATCCATCCATCTTTCAACTTTATCACCCTGTTTCCATACGCCGCGTTTGTTTCGGAGTGTGTCACTTGAACTATCGTCGTACCATGGTAGTTGAGATCTTTCAATAAATCCATTATCTCTTTGCCTTGATCCGAATGGAGATTTCCCGTTGGTTCGTCAGCAAGTATCAGTTTTGGCTCCGCAATAACAGCTCTGGCAATCGCGACAAGCTGCTGCTGTCCACCCGACAACTGATTCGGGAACAAATCTTTCTTCGCCACCATGTTGAACCTATCGAGTGTCTCCGCTACTCTTCCCTTCCTTTCGTTCGCTTTGACTTTCTGGTACAGAAGTGGAGTCTCAAGATTCTCATAAACGGTCAACTCATCGATTAGATGATAACTCTGAAATACAAATCCTATGTGAGTTTTATGAAGCTGGGAAAGCTTTTTTCCGCTCATCTTGTGGACCGGTTCGTCGTAGAAATAATATTCCCCGTTCGAAGGTGCATCGAGCATCCCCATGATATTGAGCAGAGTTGTCTTTCCCGACCCCGAAGGTCCCATCACGGAGACAAACTCGCCTTCCTCGATTGCCAGGTTGATGTTCCTGAGCACATAAGTCTTGATGACCCGCTTTTCGTAATACTTTTCAATGGCGGTTAATTTTATCATTGTGCCTCTTTCTTGAGAAGGAGAAAGGGAACAGGAGACAGGAAGCAGGAATGACTTTTAAAGGTCACTCGCTTCCTTATGGTACTGCCTCCTTTTTCCTGCCTCCTTCCTCCTTTCGTTCAAAAGTTTCGTTTTCTTGTTTGAATCAGACCATATAGCATCGCTGAGATTTCCTTTGTTTGCTGAAGCAACTGCATCCCTCTATCTTTCTCGATCAATGCTAATTCCATTCCCAAATAGATTTGCGTTCGCAGCTCACCACAGGAACCTTTTGCTATATACAGAAATTGGATGAATTCTTTGTTAGTCTGCCTTTCGTACCCTTCAGCAATGTTGGACGGAATCGAAACAGAAGCTCTTTGTATCTGGTCACGAAATCCAAAATCGTGCAAAGCATGGAACTGTCGATAGACGTCGATAGTTAACTGCATCGAGTCCTTCCAGACTTTCAAATCTTCAAATTTTTGAATCTTGTCCATGATGTGCCTCCTGATTTTTAGATACGATTTTCAACGACTTTTCCCTGTCTCCTTTCTGCTTCCTCCTGTTTCCTTTTTATACATGAAATTTCTCTTTATAATTTTCCGTCACGACATGTCCGTCAAATAGGTGTATGATCCGATGAGCAAATTCCGAATCGTGAGGTGAGTGAGTGACCATGATGATGGTTGTACCACCTTCGTTCAGTTGCGTCAGAATATTCATCACCTCTTCCCCATTTGCTGAGTCTAGATTACCCGTAGGCTCGTCGGCGAGTATCAGGGCCGGCTTCGCCACAACCGCCCTACTTACGGCGACACGCTGCTGCTGACCACCTGACAGCTGTTGCGGAAAATGATCCCTGCGATGCATTATCTGCATTCTCTCAAGGACTTCTTCAACCATCTTCTTCCTTTCGGCGGACGACACTCCAAGATAAAGAAGCGGCAATTCAACGTTCTCGAATACGGTCAGCTCATCTATCAAATTGAAACTCTGGAATACAAAACCGATATTTGTTTTCCGTAAATTGGCGCGCTGCCTCTCTGTATATTTTGAAACTTCTTCACCGAGAAAATAATATTCCCCGCCGGATGGATTATCAAGCATCCCGATCAGATTCAGCAAGGTGGACTTTCCACAACCTGATGGACCCATTATTGCCACAAATTCTTTTTCTTTTATCTCAATATTGACGTTGTCCAGAGCAGTGGTTTCCACTTCCTCTGTGGTGTAGAGCTTCTTAAGATTAGTGGTTTTTATCATGGTTTCTCCTTTTTAGCTATTTAATCACTAATTCGTTCACGTCTCCAAAATTGTCATACGATGAAGTTACGACTCTGTCTCCCGTCTTCAGTCCGCTTAACACTTCAAAGTAGTCGGGATTTTGCCGGCCAAGGCTTAGATTTCTTCTGGTCGCGATAGCGCGCGACTTATCAAGGACAAAGACCCATTGTCCTCCGGTTTTCTGGTAAAAGCCCCCGCGCGGAAGAAGAAGTGCTTTTGTTCTTTCACTGAGTTGCAATCTTATCTGAAGGGTCTGTCCCCTCCTTATACCGTCAGGGATTTTGCCGTCAAATTCCATGTCAACCTGGAATTTCCCGCTCGTGACTTCCGAATAAACTTTCGTCACTAAAAGAGCATACATCTTCCCGTCAATATCAGCCGACGCATGCAGCCCCTCCCTGACGCGTGCGATATAGAACTCGTCTATATCAGCTCTGACCTTGAATCCATCCAGCGCGTCGATCTGTCCGATCTGGTCTCCCGGACTTTTAGATTGCCCCGTCTCCGCGTTCAAGGAAGTAAGCTGGCCGTTCATAGGTGCTTTGATCGTGAGGTTATCAATATTCTCCCTGATAAGCTCAAGGTTTTTTTCCAGCCTTTCGATTGACGAAGCAATCTGATTCAACTGAGCTTGCTTCAGAATCGAGTCAGCCACGAAACTCTGACACGCCAGTTTCTGTTGCTCAACCGCGAGATGGTAGTTGTTTTCCGCCTGTTCATAGTCCTGCTGCGAAATCAGATTCTTCTCTCTCAGTGCCTTCTGGCGATCGAAGATTTCCTTGGAATTGATCAAGCCATAATTAGCGGAGACAAGTGCGTTTTGAAGAGCGTTGCTGTTTTGCTCAATCTGCAGTCTCGTGTTCCGTGCATCGTTAATCTGCTGGTAAGTCATCGTCTCGTTCTGAAGGGCATTTAGTTGAACGTTCGAATTTGATAGCTGTATAATCTTGTCGCCCTTCTTCAGCATCGTACCCTCTTCGACAAACTTCTTCTCGACCGTACCACCTAATATTGCATCGAGATAGAAGGTGGTTCGTGGTAATACGGTCCCAGTCACGGGAATAAACTCCTGAAAGTCCCCTTCAGCAACAGTGGATATCGTAATCTTGTCAGCCTCAACATTCAACTTTGCTCCGCTGTCTGAAAGGATTAAGATGATTAGGAACAAAAAGAGCGCACCGCCTCCGGTGTAAACCCAGAAGCGACTTCGTTTGTAGAAAGGTTTCTTTTCTATTTTCTTATCCAACGGTGATCCTTTGACTCATCTCGAGAATTTCGTAATGATGCAATTTGCTCACCCTGACGAAAGTGCAATTGGTATGCCCCCGCCCTTTGCCCAAAAGAGAGTCAAAAACCTAGTTTTTCAAAGTGAGTTTGCTTATTTCCCTTTTTATTACAATGTTTGATTGTCCGAAAACGGACGGTGGTGTTCGGAAATGAACGCTCACGGTTGAAAGGACGGCAATTTTCTAACGTGGCAGTTGTTATTTCGAGGTATGGTCATTGCGTAAAGTGACGGAGAATGCAGAACGGAACACGGACTTGAATGCCCGGAGCAACTCATTTTTAAGTGACCAAGAATTAGGAGATAAATCATGGGCAAAAAGATCGAAAGCTTTGAGGACCTGGAAGTCTGGAAGGAAGGGATGAGACTGACATCCGATATTTACAGCCTTCTGGGAAAATGCAAAGACTTTTCGCTGAGAGATCAGATTCACAGAGCGGCGGTATCTATTCCCTCCAATATTGCTGAAGGATTTGAACGTCAAACCAACAAGGAGTTCATTTATTTTCTCTTCGTTGCGAAAGGATCATGCGGCGAACTGAGAACCCAACTATATCTGGCAATCGAACTTGACATAATCGAAAAAGAAATTGGGCTGAATTTGGTTGACAAATGTCGGAAAGTACCGTCGATGCTGTACAACCTTATCCAAACAAGACGACGAAATTTCTAGCTGCAAATGAAGAGTCCGCCGGTGACGCAAACCAGATTTCTTGTTTCCCGTTTTCCGTGTTCCGTTTTCCCTGAGCTAATATTGCAGCGACGTAATAATGAAATGGAACAGCATGAATAGCAAATCTGGAAAGCTGCTGATAATCGACGATGATGAAGATATTCTCTACTCCGCTCGTCTTTTGCTGAAGCAGCATTATTCAATCGTTCGGATTGAGAAGGAGCCAAACCAGATTCCTGCCTTTCTCAAGGAACAACACTACGATGTGATACTGCTGGATATGAATTTTTCAGGCGATGCGACAAGCGGAACCGAGGGATTCAATTGGCTGAAGAAGATTCTTGAGATCGACCCGGCATCTGTCGTCGTGCTAATCACTGCCTACGGAAACATCGAGATGGCGATCAAAGCGATAAAGGAAGGCGCGACTGATTTTGTACTCAAGCCATGGCAAAACGAAAAACTTCTAGCAACCGTTTCTTCCGCGATGAAGCTCAGTGAGTCGAAGAAGGAGATCGAAGACCTTCTTTCCAAACAGAAGCAGCTTACCTACGATCTTGATAGCCAGTTCCACGATATAATCGGCGTCTCTGAGGAAATGAAGAGGATCTTCAGCACGATAGAAAAAGTTGCAAAGACAGACGCTAACGTCTTGATCTTGGGAGAAAACGGCACAGGCAAAGAGTTGGTGGCACGGGCGATTCACAGGCAATCTCACAGAAACAACCAGATATTTTTAAGCGTCGACATGGGCGCCGTAAGCGAGTCACTTTTTGAGAGCGAATTATTCGGATACGTGAAAGGGGCGTTCACGGACGCAAAGGAAGACAAACCCGGTCGGTTCGAGATAGCCACCGGTGGAACTCTTTTCTTAGATGAAGTCGGAAATCTTACCCCCGCTTCACAGGTAAAACTTCTTTCGGTACTTCAGAACAGACAGGTTACCCGACTCGGGGCAAATACTCCAAAACAGATCGACATCCGTCTCGTCTGTGCAACCAATCTTCCAATTACTGAGCTGAAATCTGAAAATCGGTTCCGGCAGGATTTGCTTTACCGAATCAACACGGTCGAAATTCACCTCCCTCCATTGAGGAACCGAACCGAAGACATTCCATTAATGGTTGACCACTTTCTAAGAATGTACTGCCGAAAATACAACAAAAGACTAAAGTTGATGAGCAATGATACTTTGAGTAAATTGATCAGTTATGACTGGCCCGGAAATGTGAGAGAGCTCCAACATACACTTGAGAGAGTCGTGATAATGAGCGAGTCCGACATGCTCCAACCGTCAGATTTCCTTTCCCTATCAGGCGGAACGGCAAAAGAAGGGACTACGATTGGTAATTTCAACTTGGATGAAGCTGAAAAGATGTTGATCATCAAAGCAGTGAGCAGGCACGACGGCAACCTCACCAAAGCTGCAAAAGAGTTAGGAATTACACGTGCAGCACTCTACCGAAGACTTGAGAAATATGGACTTTGAGATTGTCTATCATAAATCCAAGATTATCGATTTGAAATCATGATTTTTAGAAGATTCAGCGTCGCCGTATTTATCAGGACCCTTTTCATCTGCATCTCGGCTTTCATTCTTATATTCATCCTCACAAAAACTAACTTCATTGCGACGCCTTTTATAGTGGCTCTGCTCATCATTGCGCAAATCTATTCACTGATCCACTATGTTCAAAGAACAAACAGAGACATTGCAAGGTTCTTCGATTCAGTAAAGTATTCTGATTTTTCTCAGAGCTTCCGAACGGGCGTAAAGGGTTCATCATTCGAGGAGCTCAACAACGCTTTCTCAGATGTCATCGAAGAATTCAGAAAGGCGCGAGCAGAAAAAGAGGAACATTACCGTTACCTGCAGATCGTCGTTCAGCACGTCGGCATAGGACTCATGGCGTTTACTCAGGACGGGGATGTCGAATTGATGAACACTGCAGCAAAAAAATTGCTGAAAGTCCACGGCATTGACAACATCTCGGAGCTTTCCTCAGTTAGCCCGACGCTTGTTGCAACGCTGCGGGAGATAAAATCCGGGGAGAAAGTACTTGTGAAAATCGCGGCAGAAAATGAGCTATCGCAATTATCGATCTATGCAACCGAATTCAAGCTAAAGGAAAGCCATTACACTCTTGTTTCACTGACAAACATCCAAAGTGAATTGGAAGAGCGAGAAATGGAAGCTTGGCAGAACCTGATTCGCGTGCTGACTCATGAGATCATGAACTCTGTGACGCCGATAGTCTCTCTCTCGTCGACTGCAAGTGCATTGTTGGAAACTGCGATGAATCCGGCAACCCGTAGTGACGGAGAGCAAAACCATGGTTCGCGATCTCAGGCTTCAGGACAACCGGACGGAGAAAATTTGCGAGATGTCAAGGGAGCACTCGATACAATTTCGAAAAGAAGCGAAGGCTTGCTGCATTTTGTGGACGATTACAGGAATCTCACTCGCATCCCAACTCCAAATTTTCAAACAATCAAATTGACCGATCTCTTCGGGAGAATCGAAAAGCTCTTCGCGGATCGGTTTCATCTAAGAAAGATCTGGTACACGTACTCCGCAGAGCCGCCAGACCTTGAGTTGGCCGCCGATCCGGATTTGATCGAACAAGTCCTAATCAACATGGTACTTAATTCAATCGGCGCACTCTCTTCTGTCGCTTCACCGATGATTAAACTCTTCGGTAAGATCGATGACCGCGGGGGAACAATAATCCAGGTCATAGATAACGGTATTGGAATTCCCGAAGAGATACAGGATAAGATCTTCATACCATTCTTCACCACTCGCAAAGAGGGGTCAGGCATCGGGTTAAGCCTTGCACGTCAGATAATGCGCGCCCACAAAGGCGGAATTACCGTTCACTCAGTAGCGGGAAAAGAGACGGTATTCACATTGAGGTTTTGAGACTTATTCGTGTCTCGGTGATTCTTAATCTCCGACATGTATCGCCGACTGGATGCCATTTCCACCGTCATCTACCCAACATCGCCCGCCCTCCGCTGCCAACAGTTCGTCCAATTCTTCGGTCAAGTGACTCGTCTATCCGATCTGTTCGCCGTTGTGAATCGATAGAGAGCATCTTCCTTCAATGAGATTCATTCGCTTCGTCATCGATCCAACTCTCTAATTCCTGAAATGGAGGTGAACTCTCTCTCGTGGTTTTCGATTCCTCGTTTATGCTTTGGAGAGTGAAAAGTCTCTTTCCTTTTGGGCTCTAACGCCTCTCATGTTCACGCTTTAATTCATTCGCAAATGCTATCGCTTGTTTCTCGTCAATGAACCAATCCGACGAGATTCGTTTCTTGAACCAAATGATTTTTGTCCAACGTCTCACGATCCATGATGTGGGATCGAAATCACGATGAATTAGCTCAACGAAGCAATCTCTTGCACTTGATATGATTAATTTTTTCAAATCCTTCCCTTCCCGTGCTTCCCAATGTGCTCTATTGCAACCAGTCTTCGAGAACCCTCTGCCGTTTTCTCAAGTTGCTTCATCGATAACCGCGTCCCAGTATCCTAATGGGAAAACAGCGCGCAATTGTTGGCAGGCGACTCACCATTCACAACATCACTCTCTAGTGATCTGGACGCATGTCCGCCAATCGTGTGTTAGTCGAAGTGCAACGACTTCGCGACATCTTCGACGATCTTCCGCTCGTCCTTCCAGACATCTTCGCGGCCTTTCAGTTCTGTCGCCTGCGTTCGCGCGTGCTCCTTGTACGCAATATTTGTTGAGGCAACCGCGTTCTTCAGGGCCGGCATGTGCCTGGCGACTTCCTCAAGCGTGCAGTGCATCACAAGAAATGCTCTTTCAACACTCGTTTCCTGTAATGACAAGGGTTGTCCCACGTTCAAAGCTTTCCACTCCCGCTCAAATACAGTTCTCCACCCTTGAGGCGGAATTCCGGATAGTTCAAAATATATCTGATACACCGTCTCTGACCCGATCATCCTGCGGGTTTTGTCTGTGTTGAGGCCAACAATTCGTATGTCAGTTGTGGACTCTAGCGAAGCATCTAGTTTAGTTTCAACCATATATCACCTATTTTAAAATGAATAGACAGAATGTGATGGACCACTTTGGGAAAGATAGTCCCCCGCATCTGACGCGCCTCCCGTAATCGAGATCGCCGTGAAATTTGCCGAACCCGTCTTCTCCATCCTCCGATTTCAACAATTTCACCTCCCGGCTTCCTTTCGTACCATGCTTGAAAAAGTATCTCAATGATTCGTGCGAAAGGAAATCGATCGAAAGGATGAAAGGGCAGTTAACCCTTTTAGCGTGGAAAATGGCCTTCGTCGTGTCAATGAATTCCTTCCCCTGGTTTTCCCCCGTGCTGATCGAGCCAGTCAAGCATAGCACGGACGCTGCCAGTGGCCGACGCAATACACGAATCAGCGGCGCCGTAATAGACTTGAATCGTATCACCATCGGGGGAAGTAGTGTATCCGCACGGAAAGACCACATCGTCCACATCCCCATACCTTTCGTAAGGTTCTTCCGGCCCAAATATCCATTCGTCACTGCGCTTCAGGCAGCGATCTGGCGTTTGCAAATCGAACAGTGCAAGACCCAGCCGGTATATGGAGCCGGCCGCGGTTTGCCGTACTCCGTGGTAAATCACCAGCCATCCTTGTGGAGTCTCGATGGGTGGGCAAGCGAGTCCGATTTTGTTTGCGTCCCACCATCCGCCTAACCGTGCTTCCATCATCAATTTGTGACCGCCCCAGTGCCGCAAGTTGGTCGAGTATGAAATCCACATGTGAGCGCCGGGTACATTAACAGGACGGTGGATTAGCGCCCACTGTCCGTTAATACGATGAGGCAGAAGAGTAGCATCTTTGTCCTCTGGCTGCATGATCAATCCATAGCGTTCGAAGTGTGAGAAATCTTCCGTGAATGCAAGAGCGACGCCCGGACCATCGCGTGTGTAAGCAGTATAGACAACGGCGTACTTGTTCAATTCGGGAACAAAAGTGACGCGTGGATCTTCGATGCCCCACAGTTCTTCGGGGAAGTTTTCGGGATCCGGCATCAAGGTGGGCTGGCCGTCAATCTGCCAGTCATCCACGCCGTTTGCGGAACGGGCAGCGCACAAGTGCGAAAGTCCGCGCCGGTCCTCGACACGGCAAAGAAGCAGTGTGGTTCCATCAGGGAGCAGAGTGGCACCTGGATTAAAGACAGTGTTCACCGGATAAGGCCAGTCAGCTGCGGTCAAAATTGGATTCGATTTATTGCGAAGAAATAATTCGGGGAAATGATTGTTCATTGAGCTTGTGTCTCCATTTATAAAAGAGTGTTTTCTGCCAGTCGGAGCTCCAACAGGGCTTGAAGAAACGCGAGTGTTGACTCCGAACCCTGGTTCTCGTTCGGGCGATCTGGATGCAGTCCGTCGCGGCAGCCGCCGGTTGTCGGGTCATATATGGGAAGGTTCAGGTCGTTACGTCCAAGGAACCACTCGAACGCACGCATGGCTTCCCTGCGCCATCGCTTTTCTCCGGTGATTCGGTATGCAACAAGGCAAGCCGATACTGTCGCTTGGGCCTCCACGGGCTGTTGATCGAAGCGCGCACGCTCACGGCCTCGCTCATAAAACCCATTGGATCCTATGGGGACAAAGTGACCCCCATCGGCATTCGTGCGCTGCAAGTCCATCAGCCAGCTGAGCGACTCCAATCCCGCAGCAGTCATATCCGCATTTGCCATTGACTCGCCGCTCAGCAACAGGGCGTGCGGCATCGCAGCATTGCAGTATGTCAACGCGTCTTCGTACCATCGCCATTCATCCAGATGATGATTTTGATAAAGTAGAAGAAGCCGTCTGGACAATTCCTCCCGCACCTGACTTGCCCGGCGATCGCCGGCAAACCGGTGCACGTATTCATGAATGCCGATAAGTGCGAATGCCCAAGCTCGTGGGCTGGTCGTGTCCAAAATGGCTGGTAGGGTCTGCTCGAACAGTCTGCTGGCCATACTTTGCAGTGCGGGAGTGTTGGAACGGCCTAACACTGTACCGAGTGCCCACAAAGCGCGGCCATGGCTGTCATCAGAGCCTTTTTCTTCCAGCCAGTGGCGCTGATAATCCATGACGTTACGAAACCGGCCCGATTCAGGATTGAAGGCGTACCAGACGAAAGCAAGATACCGGGAAGCTAATTCCAACGCCTCGCCATTGCCAAGCTCTTCCAACAGAGCGCTCACCATTAGCGCGCGCGCGTTGTCGTCGGTTGTATACCCTTCCCGATAATTTGGCACCGTAAAGAGTGCATGCTGCAACATGCCCGTCTCGTCTGTCATGCGACGTAAGTGATCAAGCTTGAGCGGAGGCAGTTCGCCCGGGTGTTTGTCAAGTGCTTTGACCGTGAAGCCTGGTGGAGTGAAATGCCGCCGTTCAGTTCGGGCGCGTTCAAAACTTTCCATGTAGCGCTGCGCTACTTGCGGCCAGATCATCGCCCGTCCAAACAGATATGCCCGTTTGCGCATGGCTTGCCGTTCCGACTCGTTCCCTATCAAGCTAATCACCTGCGCGGCCATTGCCGCCGGGTCATGAAAGGGGACAAGAGCACCTCGACCTTCGGCAAGCATTTCTTCCGCATACCAATAAGGCGTCGAGATAACCGCTTTGCCCGCCCCGAGCGTATAGGCCAGCGTGCCGGAAGTGATCTGTGCTGCATTGAGATATGGCGTAATGTAAATATCCGCAGCGCTGATGAACTCAATAAGCTCCTCTAAACTGACAAACCGATTGTAGAAGATCACGTTGGCTTCCACGCCTTTCTCCTGTGCCAGCCATTGCAGGGACAAGCCGGTATGCTTCGCCTTCATGCTTTATCACGTGAGGGTGGGTTGCACCGACGATCATATATACGATGTTCGGATAGCCCGCCACAATATCGGGAAGAGCACTGATGACAGTTTCGATCCCCTTGTTCGGCGAGAGTAATCCGAAACTCAGTAAGACAATCTTGCCCTCTACGCCGAACATATCTTTGTTGAAACTCGGGTCGGCAAAAGGCACATCGGGGATGCCGTGTGGAATCTGATCTATCTTCTCAGGATTTACGTGATAAACCTCCTGAAGATATTCCGCGCCGCGGTCGCTCATGACAACCAACCGGTCGGAAACTGCTGCGACTTCTTCCAGCACCCTGCGCTGATCCTGGTCCGGCTCGCGGAGGATGGTGTGCAGGGTTGTGACAATCGGCATGCGCAATTCGCGCAAGAGTGCCAGGATGTGGCTGCCCGCCCGTCCACCAAAATGCCATACTCGAATTGGAGGCAGGCGAGGTCCACATTGTTGATGTTCAGGAAGTCGGCGGCGCGGCGATATGAATCAATATCTTTCTCCGTCAGCTCAAACCGGACACGATGCGGATAGTCGTAGCCCACGCCGTTGTCGTTGACGGGCAGGGCGATGAAAGACTTGTCACTGTACTCAGCCGCCATGGCCTCACACAAGTCAGTTGTGAAAGTGGCAATGCCGCACTGACGCGGCAGGTAGTTGCCGATGAACGCGATGCGATTGATTGTGGTATTGGTCGATTTGTGTGCCGTGATGTTCTCCGTTATATCTCCCGGTTGCTAGCCGGAATGCGAGCTCCTTTGCGAACCGTCTTCGGCCTTTTAATTGTGTTTTGAACCAATTCTCTACCGCCCCGATTCAATAATAGCATGCCGCAACAACTCAGGTATCACAAGTCCGGCAATTTCATTTCGCATCGCTTCGATCGTATTCGTTCCAGGAGTATTACTTATTGCGCTCCAAATCATTCGTCCTTCGTTCCTGACCGACCATACGTGTATGGAGTGCCGCTTAGTTATTTGAGATTCATACATATCCCGGATTCTGAACATACTGTTTATAATAAGTGTCGTACCCTCTTCGAAGATTATATCGTGGTTGTATCTGTGTTGTAACAGAACTCTCAACATGATCCGAGCTCGTATCCGCAAGAAGAATACGGGTCACCAGGATTCCGTCGAAATCGTTTTTTTGAATGGCTTCGAGCAAGCAATACAT
>CAVYHK010000020.1:0-11218 GCA_963768145.1 uncultured Bacteroidota bacterium
GCAGGCGAGAACCCCGGTTCCAAATACGATAAAGCAAAAGCGCTTAAGATACCCATTCTAGGTGAAGAAGAATTTTTAAGAATAGTCAAAAGGAATAAATGATAAGCATTAGGAATAAATTGGCGGTAATGTACGCTGCAAACCGTGCAAAGCGTATCAAGAAAGTGATAAATTTTAATGACGCTATTAAGAAATCTCAGACGGCTCTCTTTTTGATGCCGCGAATGAGTATGGAATTCTATCTTGCGCGGTCAGTCGTGGAATCTTTTCTCCGTTACTTCCGGCGCGTCGTCCTTGTGGTCTCAGAGAATATGCGGGAGCTCGCTACTTACCGCAGCGAGGTCATTGTTGTTTCCAAGGCGGATGAGGGCTGGTTGAAAATCCCTTCAGGCGGTCTCGTCTCTCGTCTTCGCAGCCAGAATTTTGATGTCGCGTTTGACCTGAGCTTCTCGAGTGATATTTTTATGTCGTATCTGTGCTGCAGGTCCGAAGCAAAGGTATCGATCGGATTCGTCAAAGAGGATTCCGATTACTTCTACGACATGCAGATTACGGTCCCGCAGACCGGCGATGTGAAAAGAGCGTACGAAATTTTGGCTCACACTTTCAAAATGTTTAAGGAAAAATGAAAACAAAAATATTCGAATCCGAAAATCATAAGGGGCAAACCGTCCTGCGCTTGAAGTTTGATAGACTCGATACTCAAGTTTCACCGCAGCTCAAGGCTGAGTTTCTCATCGTTTGCCAACCGCCTTTGAAAAAACTTGTCGTTGACATGAGCATTGTAAAGTCATGCGATTCGTCGGGACTTAGTGCGCTTCTCGTTGCTGAAAGGCTGATGCGTGGAATGAAGGGCGAAATCCATCTTATCATACCCAATCCGGATGTCCGAAATCTTTTTAAGATAACCCAGTTAGAAAAAGTATTTTCGATCCATCCTTCGGCAGAAATGGAGGCGTAAGATAATTCTCCTCTGCTGATACATTCTTCAGGCATTCCCGTGGGATTTACTACAATTGATTACGTAATAGTCTTTGCATACCTCGTGGGGGTTGCTGTCTTTGGAATCTTGACCGGCGGAAAACAAAACAGCGTCAAAGATTATTTTGTTGGTGGAAGGAAAATTCCGTGGCTGGCAGTGTCGTTTGCAGTTGTTGCAACTGAAACAAGCGCGATAACTTTCATATCAGTTCCCGGCCTTGCGTATCTCACAAATCTTAATTTTCTTCAGATTGCAATAGGTTACATCATCGGGCGGATCGTGATCGCATTTCTGTTTCTCCCCTCTTATTATCGCGGTGAACTGGTCACGGCTTACGAACTATTGAAGACTCGCTTTGGCGGTAAAACCCGCAATTATGCTTCCATCGTTTTTCTGGTGACAAGAACGCTGGCGACCGGCGTCCGCCTGTTCACTACCGCAATTCCGCTTGCCATTATTTTCAAAGCTTATAAAATTTTTTCTGGATATCCTGATACATTTATCTATGCAATAGCCATTATCGTCATCACGGTATTCACTTTTATTTACACTTACAGTGGCGGAATCAGGGCGGTGATCTGGACAGATGTGATTCAAATGTTCATCTATATCGGTGGTGCGGCGCTGGCATTGTTCGTAATCCTATCTCATCTACCGCATGGATGGAGCACTGTAGTCACCATGGCATCTGCGGAAATGAAATTTCAATTTGTTGATTGGGGGTTCAGCGGTGGGCTCGCACATTTCTTCACCGTCAAATACAGTCTCATCGCCAGCGTTTTGGGTGGCGCGTTTTTGTCAATGGCTTCACACGGCACTGACCAGCTTATCGTGCAGAGACTGCTCGCAACCGATTCGTTGAAGAACAGCCAGAAGGCAGTCATTGCGAGCGGCTTCTTCGTCGGAATCCAATTTCTCTTTTTCATGGTAATAGGACTTTCTCTATACGCTTTCTATGGCGCTTTTCCGTTCCAAAACGGTGACCAGATATTTCCGAAATTCATAGTGGAACAGCTTCCAAGCGGGGTCAGCGGCTTGATCGTTGCCGGACTCTTTGCAAGTGCGATGGGATCGCTGAGCGGATCGATAAATTCTTTGGCGTCCTCGACGTTGATCGATCTTTACAAGCCGTATTTCGGAAGAAATAGCGATGAGTCGAATGATCTAAGACTTTCCAGGCTCTTCAGCTTCCTCTGGACAATCATTCTTGTCGCGACGGCTTTTATTTTCTTGAGGTCCAATGAATCAGTGATCGAAGTGGCGCTTTCAATTGCATCGGTGACTTACGGCGGACTCCTCGGGACATTTCTCCTCGGCGTTTTGTTCAAGAAGCCGCGAGAGATTGACGCCATCATTGGATTTACTGCGGGTTTGTTGGTACTTATTTATGTTTTCTTTTTCACGCAGATAGCATGGACCTGGTACACAATGATCGGGTCCCTCACGACAATCTGCGTCGGATTGTTAGCTTCATGGTTTGGTGGAAAGGCATTGACATGATTAGCGAAGCCGCAAAGTCACTAAGGTATATAGCCCCAAAGCAATCTCATAGACTTTTTGCCGTTGCCACTTTGTTTCTTTGTGCCTTGATAGTTATGTCATGTGCTTCGCTTCGTTTTTCACGTGAACTAACTGATTCGGCTGGCTCGTGGAATATGTTCGGGAAAGATGCGGGCCACAGTTCGATGGCTGAGCTGACTTCCACTGGCCTGAAGAAAGCATGGGACAATGATGTCGGAGGCGGATTCGGGAATTTTTCTTTCACCATTAAAGATGGGATCGCTTACGTTGGAACATTGAAAGGCGAAGTTTATGCGCTTGATATCGCGACGGGCAAGGAATTAGCCTCTAAAAATTTTGGTGGCGCGATATTCGGTGGCCCAGCAGTCTCAGATAGCTTGATAGTGGTGGCCTCATCTCAATCAAAAGGAAATGTCCTGGCTTACGACATTTATTCCGGAAAAACGATTTGGTCGAAAGAGATTGCCGATGTGGAGTCATCTCCGACTGTTTATAAAAACTGTATCTATCTCGTTACCGTAAAAGGAGATCTGTACAGGATCGATCTGCAAACTGGCCGCGAGATCTTTCATCAGAGAATTGATGGCGCTATTCGAACCTCTCCCTCGCTGGATGATAGCATGTGTGTCTTCGGCTGTGATGATGGAAACGTCTACGCGGTAAACACGTTCGATGGAAAGCAGCGCTGGAAATACGGAGCTGGTTCGCCCGTCTGGTGCTCCCCTTCTATGGATGACTCGACAATATTTATCGGAACGAATGGGGGAAGATTATTGGCGCTGAACAAGGAAGGGAAGATGAAATTTGATTTCACCACCGGTGAGAAAATCCTCTCGATGCCGATTACCGACGAGAAGAGAGTCTATTTCGGCTGCGACGACGGCAATTTCTATGCGGTCGATATTCAAAGCGGTGCACTCATCTGGAAGGTTCGTACCGACGCACCGATAACGACTGCGGCTTCTCAGACAAGAACTCAAATTTTCTTTGGAGGGTTTGACAAGAATCTTTATGTTATAGACAAGAGTAATGGCAAAATGGAACAGAAAATAGAATTGCCTGGCCGGATTCGCACCCAGCCCGCGATTTATAAGAATCATCTGGCTGTTGGCGTAGAGGATTCAGAAGTTCTTGGATTTGAGATAAAATGAATTTCACCGATCATCTGCAATCAGGGTTTATCAGAATCCTCGGTTTTCTCCTGCGGTGCTTGTCACTAAGAAGAGTCCAGAAGATTGCAGCGTCACTCGGGAAGTTTTTCTATCGTCATGTTCCGATACGCAGCGATGTCGCGTTGGCAAATTTGAAATTGTGTTTTCCGGAAAAGCGAAGCGAGGAGATCGGGGCGATACTTGAGAGAGCTTATGTGAACATAGCAACAGTGTTCTTCGAATTTCTCTATTTCCCGAAGTTCACAAAAGAGAATCTGAAAGAGGTTGTCGAATTTCCCGACGAAACGCGGCGTCTGATTGAGTCGGCGCTCAAACGTGGAAGAGGCTTGATCTTGATCAGCGGCCATTTCTCGAATTGGGAGTTAGCCGCTTTTGCGATCGGCGCTCTATCATCGAAGAAGTTCACAATAATTGTTCATCCGTTCCATAATAAGGCCGTCGATAAACTCGCGAACAAGTATCGCGGCCTTCTTGGCAATTCGACTGTCGCAATGGAAAACTCGGTCAGAGCGTCGCTTTCGACCTTGAAACAGAATGGTGCTGTGGCGCTCCTTGCCGACCAGAGCGCGGCAAAAGAAAGTCTGCCGGCGAAGTTTTTGGGTGTAGACGTGCCGACATTTCAAGGACCTGCAATGTTTGCTCTCAGGACATCCGCGGCTGTGCAATTTGGGTTCGTCATACGTAAGGAAGACGGAACATATCGGTTTCATCTTCAGGAGGTAGATTACAGCGATCTGAATGATGATTCAGAGTCGAGCGTGGCGGAATTAACGCAGCGTCACGTGGATGCACTTGAAGAAATTATAAGAAAGCACCCGGAGGATTGGTTATGGTTTCACAAGCGGTTTAAACACGTGCAGGCATTCCAGGAGAAGCTCCAGGAAATCAAAGAGACATGAATCAGAGAAATATATCCCGCGGATTCAGTAGATACCTAAAGAAGATGGTTGACATACGGCTCAGATACTTGATTACGATGCATTCTGGATGGCGCAGCGGGCACAAAAGTCATCGTGTCTTGCGGGGAACGACTTTCGAATGAAAAAGTTTTTGATAATCCAGACAGCTTTTCTTGGAGATGTCATCCTGACATTGCCGCTCGTGCAGGCATTGAAGCGAGCGGTGCCGGACTCGCAGATTGATTTTTTT
Source organism: uncultured Bacteroidota bacterium (assembly GCA_963768145.1). GTDB lineage: Bacteria > Bacteroidota > Ignavibacteria > Kryptoniales > JAKASW01 > JAKASW01. The sequence goes on from CAVYHK010000020.1 coordinate 4,825, forward strand.
GCTATTCCTCAGACAGCGGACATTCTGAGAAATCATCCGGACATTTCAAACTTAATTGTGTTCGACAAGCACGGAAAACAAAGCTCTCTATTATCCCTTCTTGTGTTTCGCAATCGGCTTCGCGCTGAGAATTATGATGCCGTACTCAGCCCGCACAGGTCGCTGCGAAGTTGTTTACTAGCAAGGGGTACTGGAGCGAAGATTAGAATAGGATTTGATAATTCCGCCCTGAGAAGCTCTTTCACTGAAGTCGTGCGGTGGAAATTTGGTGTGCATGAAATTGAAAGAAATCTTTCGCTTCTACAGGCGCTGTTGGCCATCAACCATCAACCGTCGGCTGTCAGTCAAGAATTGCCGAGACTCTTCATTTCGGAGGAACATCGAACCAAAGCCGAGCGGTTTTTGTCGGATCATGGAGTCAAGAAGCCATACGCAGTTGTTGCTCCCGGAACGGTTTGGGAAACGAAGCGCTATCCAATTGAGATGATGACCGAAGTTGTCGGCGAGCTTTCGGCGAGTTTTGAAAACATCGTTTTAATCGGCGGCGAGAAGGATCTTGGTCTCGTTGATAAGTTCAATGGCACCGGCGCGCGAGTTATTGTGGCGATCGGTAGCCTGCCCATAATGTCGTCGGCGGAAATCATAAGACATGCCTCGCTTTTGGTTGCAAATGATTCAGCTCCTGTTCATATCGCTTCTGCGTTTGAAGTTCCGACGGTCGCAATATTTGGGCCCACAGTAAAAGATTTCGGTTTTTATCCGTACCATGTTGGAGATTCAGTTACCGGGAAGAAATCAGCAGTCGTTGAAGTTGAAGGTTTGGGGTGTCGTCCCTGTGCAATCCATGGCGGACACCGGTGTCCAATTGGCACTTTCGACTGCATGAGGAAAATTTCACCGGCTCAAATAGTCTCGAAGGCTTTGGGAATTGCAAAGACTGGTTCCCTCAGATAGTCCAGATGTTCAATGATCATTACATCTTTGTGAATCCTCGCAATCGGCGGGTGCTAAGTACAAAGTCAAGATGAAAATCGTAAACGCAAGGAGAAAACGGGCAGTTACGCAAGCTGCTCAGACAATATTGGACGGCGGGGTGATCATTTACCCTACAGAAACGATTTATGGCATTGGCGCAAATGCTCTCGAGCCGAAAATAGTAGAGCGAGTTTATGACGCAAAAGAAAGAAGAAAATCGAATCCTATCCTAGTCTTGATTCCAGATAGATCAAGCTTGGATGAACTTGCGCTGGAAGTCCCCGAAGTCGCGGATGAATTGATGAGTAGGTTTTGGCCGGGTCCATTGACAATAGTCTTTAAATGTACGCCGATTGTCTCAAAAATATTGACGGCTGGCTCAGGAAAAATAGGGATACGGATTTCGAGCGACAAGTTTTGCCGCGAGCTCCTTAACATTTGCAAGATACCGATCACTTCGACGAGCGCGAACCTATCTGGCGAGCCCAATCCGAACTCGATAAGCATGATAAATCGAAAAGTCCTGGATGCAGTTGATCTGATCGTTGACGCAGGAACTTTGATTTCTCAGACTCCATCGACCGTTGTTGATGTCACGAAAGGGAGAATCGAGCTTGTGAGAGAAGGAGCGATTGCGTACAAGAAAATCCTGGAGACAATTTGAAGAAAGATCTTGGGTGCTTGATTTTCCAACGCCAATTGGTTTTGAGACCAGTACCGTTGGAGTTTACATAGGGATTGGCAGGAAGGAGTATAAACAACATCGAGGAGGTTAAGATGAAAACGATTGTTTGCATTGCCACCTTGGGAATGGCGTTGTCATTAATGGGTTGCCCGGCACGATCATTATTTCCACTATTCAATGATAAGGACCTCTCATTCAATCCGGGTTTGGTCGGTGCTTGGTCGAACGATGGGGCGACGGAAACTTATTTGTTCCAGAAAGGTGAAGGGCAAAATTACACTGTCACTGCAACGAACAAGGATGGAGACACCATTCAATACAGGGTGCAGCTAGGCCGACTTGGGAAGTGCTGGTTCTTGGATTCGTATTCCACGGAGAAACCAAAGAGCTACCATCTGATATCAACCCACCTTATTTCGAAAATATGGTACAGCGGGGACACACTCAAGTTTGCGTCTCTCAGAGGGTGATTCGCTCAAGAAGATGGTTGACTCTGGCAGATTGAGTATTCCGATTTCGATTCTGGAGGATGGCATCGTTCTGACAGCATCTACCGAAGAGCTCCAGCAAATTGTCCTTAAGCTTGCAAACGATGACAGATACTTTCCGGAACCGGAGACGTTGATTCGTGTGAAATGAATCCACTCCGGGGGCCTTTCTTGATTCATACCTTATCCAGGCTCTCAGGCAGCCTGCAGCGAGGATGCCGGTTTCTGCCGCTTGAAAGTCTTGAAAATCAAACTAGTTCATGGTACAGTTTCGATGTTCATTGGGATCAGCTCAGCGGGCAGTTTGGCTCAGTATCATTAGGCAGCATGGCATTTGGATGAAGGGATAGAACTGATGGAACCTAAAACAAAATTGAAATATCACCACGTGGGAATTCCGACAAGCAAGCCGATGGCAGGCGAGGTTTACTTAGAAGATTACAAACTGTACCACTATGGTCTTGACAAAAGCGAATTTGGCATCGAATGGATGAGGTATGAAAAAGACTGTCAACTGCCGGAAATTGTGAAAACCGTGCCGCATGTCGCTTTTCAGGTCGATGACTTATATGAAGCGATCAAAGGGAAGAAAGTGATCATCGAACCGAACAGCCCGTCTGCGGGGAACCTTGTTGCTTTCATCGAAGAGAACGGTGCACCAATCGAGTTGCTCCAAATCGGAAAGGCAAAGGGCAGGGCTGGCTTACCACACGGTTGCCAACACGAAACCTCGGGTTAACCAGGTCTGTGGAGGGAAGGCTTGATTCTGCCATCTGGATTCCCTCAGCGGTCGAGCCGGCCTATCGGAGTTTAACCTACGGGTTGGGCCTGCATTTGAAATGTCAGCAGCTCAACCATCTGTGAAATCAGCGGCTTCCGTTCAAAATAGTTGTATCTCCGTGTCGATCGATCCGGCAGAAATACTTTCCCGACAATTTTGTGAGTTGCATCCGCATACATCCGCTCCACCTCGTAAGGATAATCCGCGACTCCAGTCTCGCCAGTTTGCGGTGCAACAACCACAGAGACCTTTCCTTTTACCTTCAAGATCCTTTGCGACTCTCTGAAGAGGGTTTTGAATTTCATTTTGAAGTTAGAGAGAGCGACGGTCATGTCCTCCGTCCCGGAATAAAATTCATCCGGCAAATTAATGAAAACATAATCGACGGAATTTGTCTCTTCGGGTATACCAGTAAGAAAAATATTATTCTGCTTGATTCGCTCATCCGAAGGGTTCGGATCGTACATCTTAAAGCGTCGGTCTCCAAAATAGGAAATTTTTTGCAGGACATCACCTGTTGTGCCATCACCTGCGAATGGATCAATAATGTATGCACCAGGATCGGTATAATAATAAACTGCATTTGCAACGGTCTGTCCGGCAATTCTGCCTTTGTATCCTGATTTGCCAAAACGGGGATCTGGAATGTCAAAGTTCCACACGTTGTTGGCTCGAAGGTCAAATCCAAACTTTGTTCGGTCAGCTTCGCGCTCCATCAAAGTGTCTTCTCGAATCTTCTTCCTAAGCTCAGCTATGGTCCATCTGTTCTGGATCGCAGCCTTCTCGTACTCTTTTCTTTTTTCATCGTCGCTGACCTTAGTGGCGAGCTCGAAATAAAAGCTCTCCGGTAGTTTCCGTTTTTTTAGGTCCGGGTAATAAGTAAAATACACCTGGCACTGTTTCAAAAGTCCCTGCTGGAACTTGAAGCCGGGGTACGATGTCAGCACCTTATAGAGCTCTTCTTCCGATAATTTGTTTGATTTCGCATATGGCAGGATTTTTTCAACCACAAATCGTCCGACATCCCAAAAATTATCGACCGAGAGAGAATTCAGTCTCTCAGCAAGTTTCTCCAATGGATCGTTTTTCATCTAGCCTCCACTTTCTTTTTTGGGCACAGAAACACGGAATAAGCAGAGATCTTTACGAATGAGGTTATATGGCTTTTATCGTCCGTAATCATCTCGGTTTTTTCCCGCGGTGTCTGTGTGCGATCTCCTTTTGTTCGGTCAGTTACGAGCAAAAGCTTCAATGGGCGTCTGGCGGAAACGGATATCGACGACTTTCGCTCCGCAGTCCTGCCGGCAGCCGCCACTACCCTTTCGCCACGCCTGTGTTCCTCAAGCCTGGGCTTGGCATCTAACACACGAATCATTCGCTCTGCAACACCCATCATCTAAGAACATGTAACTCTGTCTCGTGGAAGTTCCTTGTAATAAGGTTTCCATTGTAGCAACACGACCTCTTGTTTTCACAATTTCCCGATTTCTTTGATTCCATTCGCTTTCGAATTGTTATCGAGTCTTCCGTCGAGGGCCACTCCATATCTTCTCTGCATGTAAGTTAGCATGCCGACGTAATCGCCAATGCCCAAAAGAGTCAGCTCAAATAAAGAAGTACTGAACGTTGAAACAAGAGAGGAAGTTGCAGTTGCTCTCTGCTCCAACTGTGCGGCTGCTTTCAAATAAGGTTTTGCCCATCTCGAGTAAAGTTTCAAACTACTAATTTGACTTTTCAAATATGTTTTCTCTAGCTCATATCTTTTTCTTAATTCTTTGCCGGAAAGTTCAAGCCAGCGCTGGAATTCTCCGAACCTCTGTAGAAGTCTTTTTACTATCATTCAAATCCATCTTTTTTATTTCTTCAAGAGAATTTGCTGCCATGAAACCATCAATAAGCATGACAAAGTTTGGAGCATTTGCACCGCTTAAAGCCATTGCTTTTATTGAATTATTTCCTCTCTTTATATCAACCTGGACAAGCCAGATTTGCTTCAACGAAAGAAAAGCAGATTCTCTTCTTTTTTTTGTCTTATCTTTGGTATTCTTGTAATCATCGTATATTTCGAGCCTCAATTTGAACTCTTTCAAATCGTAAATAATATTCAGAATTGCTTTTACTAATTGGTTTGCATAACCTAGGATTTTTACTGCTTCCTCCTGCATTTTAGCTGCTCTTACTCCCATTTCAGAGAAATAAGCCGAGCCTGGAGCAGAGAGAAAGTTATCAACAATTTTTTCAACTTCTCCGTAATCTGTTTTGTTGTTTTGAAGATAATCATGCAACCAATAGTAAACTTGCTCAAGAGCCTGAGAAGAGGTGTCATAAGTTGCCGAGTGCTGTTCTATAGGATTCTTCAAGCCTACTAATTTGAACGGTGTGGAAATCACTTTATCAAAGTCCATGAAGTCTGAATACGCCAAGTCAGCGGCTTCAGCAGCTTTAAGGTAAGCATCTTTTTCTTTCTTTAAAATCGCCTGTTCTAGAATATCCTTAACTTCCTTCTTGTTTTTCCCTTCTTTGCAATAAGTATCTGGGCTTATAGCTGCAATTAGTTTTGTTGGTTCGACGGCCATTTTTCCCTCTTATTTATATAGAATTATAGAAATTCAACTTTTAAAAACTTCCTATTAGATGTCTTGATTACAGAAGTTTTAAATAAAATAGAACATTGACAAAACTATGAGTGGTGACTACATTGATTATACGCTTTCTTAAGGAATAAGGGAATTTTAAAGTTAAAAGAGGATAAATTCCAGGGAGGGTTGAGTGTTGAAGATGGGTTTGTTGATTTGACTAAATTTAAGAATAACGTAACAACCGAACAGCCAATTTCAACAAACCAGAAAACGAATACAAGCAATTTTGGTTTTCTGAGCGACATGGCTTCGGTAGCTTCTGTCGGAAGCAGCGCCAGCGAAAATAATGAAAATATTAGCAATAGTCAAATGAGCAATGATAGTTCGAAGGAAGTTGCAACGTTAACCCCAGCAGCAGGTCTCCGCTGGCCAAATACAGCAACGCGAGCTTCCCGCCGGGACCAGATAAATGATGAATTTCTGGTAAGCGTAGTTGCCGAAAAAGACGAGGCCGGTCAAAACCAGGGCGACGCCCAACCGCGCCAGCCAGTAGGTGCCCAGGCGCAACTCGAACGAGCGGATCCAGCCGCCTCATGCGGGGCCGGGCGGATTGGCTCGGGGGCACACGGGGCTGCTGCCGCCGTGGGGCAGACCTCTGGTCTGCCGATTGAGGCCCCCTCGGGTGGGCGGGCTTGGGGACGGGGCCGAAGGCCCCGCTCACCTCAGACCAGAGGTCTGCCCCACAGGCTCGGCCACCGTCTGCGAGCGGACGACCATCGGCGGGCGCGGAATCAGCGGCGGAAGCGGTTGCGGGGCGATGGCCGGGGAGGGTGCCGGTATGCCGAAAGCGGCGCGCTGGCAGGTGGCGCCGCTGTTCACGATGCGT
>CAVYHK010000021.1:0-87091 GCA_963768145.1 uncultured Bacteroidota bacterium
CACCTACAGAGTTGTTGCCCAAACGATGGCTGAAAATAGAGTCTTTGACGATGCAATAAAGGTCTATCAGAAGGGTGAAGCGAATTCAAAATCAGTTTTTTCGAATGAGATTGCGCGTCTCTATTTTCTTGAAGCAGATTATGGCGGTTCACTCCGTGAGCTCTTGAGGCAGCTTCAAACACAGAGGACTCCTTATGTTTTGCCGAACATTGAAGCACAGGTTGCATCTTACAGCTCGAGCAAAGAGGCGTTCGAACAATTCACCACGGAGATGGAGAAAGAAGTTGCCGAGAAACCGGATGATCCAGATTTCAGGCGATTGATGGCCTTCTTGTATATGGAAACGAAGAATTATGCGGCAGCGTACTCCAATTACAAATGGCTTGATGAGCATTCAGGGTCGCCTGGCTCCGAACTTCTTCAATTTGCGGCGATGGCATATAATGATGAAGCCTACGATGTCGCCGCAAGCGCATATAAAGAGGTTGCTGGTCTTTCAAAGGATAATTCGATTGTTATTCAATCGCTGGTGGAAAATGCCAACTCGCTCCGGAAGTGGGGTGAGAAGAACTACGCTGAGGACGAGCGTCCGTGCTCCGCTGCAGATACTCTGAAGGAATTGAGCCAAGCTCTTTCTGCGTATGGAAAAATTATCGAAGAACACCCAAACGCACAGGCACTGAGTGCTTCAGTTTCTAATTCGGTAGAGCTGGAAATGAAATATTTCCATGATCTTTCGAGAGCGGAGAAACTTTTCTTAGATTACGGCTATCTTCTTCGTCCGCTCACAAAAGATTGGGCTTTGCTGCGAATTCAGCTTTATGTGAAGGAAGAGAAATTTCAGAATGCCTTCTCCACAGCCCTGGAAGTTCTTCAGCAAAAGCCCTCTGTGGTTGGAGGCTCGTTGGACAAAATAGAATTTCAAGCAGCGGTTGCGCTTTATTATTTGGGGTTGTACGACAGCTCCGTGTTTTATCTGAACAAGATAGTTTCCAATCCCATGTCTGATGTGGCCAACGACGCGATTCAACTTTTGAACACGATCACGAATAACCGGGGCAACCCGCCTGCACTTAGAGAGTTCGCATCGGCTTCCGCAGCGGAAGAATCGAACCGAGTATCCGATGCTGCCGCAATGCTGGAAAAGCTCTTGAGTGAGTATCCGAATATACCACTGTCAGACAATGCGCGATTTGACCTTGCTGCAGATTATTGCAAGACGGGAGACGTCGGTTCGGCTTTAAAGAACTATTCGACACTTGCTGACGACACAACGGGAGTATACGCAGACAGGGCTGATTTTAGAATTTGCAGGATTTATCAGGAGACTTTGCATCAGAAGGAAAAGGCCATTACTGAATATGAGGGGTTCCTCGTGCGGTTCCCGAACTCAATTTACCGGAATAAAGTGCGCGAAATACTCAGGGACTTACTCGGTGAGAATTCATGAGTCAGCAAGATGCTGGTCCGCCTATGAAGGAGTGACGCGATGAGAAAGATTACAATTCTATTTTCGATTTTCTTGATGATGACAGCTTTCGGTCAAGTCCCGCAAACCGGATCTTCAACGAAGCTTTTCATTTACATGGATCTCAAACAGACGGATGACTTGAAGGCTTACGGAATAGCTTTCTATGCGCTTGAACACGGCATGGAAGTCGATTGGTTATTGAACTACCGCGGAGGATCGTTTATGATGGACTACAATGAGGTCATCGCAAACGAGTGCAGAATTCGCGGAGTTGCGTTTGATGAGCTGTCCGCTGCACAAGCTTCCCAGATTTATTCAACCGTACAGGATGTGAACAACAATATGGATGTGGTACGGCTTGAGAAGGCTCCTAAGATTGCGGTCTATATTCCACCGAACTTCAAGCCGTGGGACGACGCGGTGACTCTTGCGCTCAACTATGCCCAAATACCTTTTACGCAGATTTGGGATGAGGAAGTGCTTAGCGGCAAGCTCTCGCAGTATGACTGGCTGCACTTGCACCACGAGGATTTCACCGGCCAATACGGGAAGTTTTATTCGTCATACAGTAATGCGCCATGGTACATCGAAGAGCAGGCGACTTATGAGAAAGAGGCTCACCGGCTCGGGTTCAAGAAGGTTTCGGATGAGAAGAAAGCGGTTGCGCTTGCTATTAGGAGTTACGTTGGCGAGGGGGGCTTTCTGTTTTCGATGTGTTCTGCGACGGAAACACTTGACGTCACTCTTGCTGCCCAACATGTCGATATCTGCGATGTGATGTTCGATGGGGATCCACCTGACCCGGACGCAGAGGCTAAACTTGACTATACTCAATGTCTTGCATTTCAAAACTTCAAATTGGTGATGAACCCGTACGTGTATGCATTCTCGGATATCAATGATCCGCAGAACGATATGGTACAGTTCCGGGATCCTACCACGGATTATTTCACGCTGTTTCAATTTTCCGCAAAGTATGATCCTGTACCCACAATGTTGACGCAGGATCATGTGAATGTAATCAAGAATTTCATGGGGCAGACTTCGTCGTTCAAAAAAAGCTTGATCAAACCGAATGTTATAACTATGGGTGAGAAGGAAGGAAGTGACGAAGTAAAGTATATCCACGGAGATTATGGGAAGGGAACCTGGACTTTTCTGGGTGGCCACGATCCTGAAGCTTACACTCACTTAGTGGGGGACCCGCCGACAGATTTATCACTCCACAAAAACTCTCCTGGTTACAGATTGATCTTGAACAATATTCTGTTTCCTGCCGCCGAGAGAAAACCGCAGAAAACGTAAGAAGCAATTGGTTAAGACTGAAAAACGAAAAGCGGGTCTGCTGACAGGTAGGTGCTGAAAAGCAATCTGTTTCCATTGACCCTAATCGTTTACAGGCGGTTATGCACAGTTTGCCCGCTCATTTCAAGAGCGAAAGTTTCTTTGTTTCATTGTAAGTTCCCGCTTGAAGCCTGTAGAAATGGAGCCGAGAACGGCTATGAAGCCAAGATGGAGGGTGAAAAGGACATGGATACGGTTTTTGACCTTACAAAGCAGAGTTACAACCTTGATAAGCTGGTGGAAGTTGCTGGAGCTAATAATGTTGGATGGATGTGACGATATGGCCTGATGCTGAATTATCATTCTTGTTCTGTTGTGTCCAAGCTCTTCCACACTTAGGTGAGTAAGAGCTTACCCAATTGGCGGGAGTGCCATTCAGATTTCAATATTCTAGCGACAAAAAGGTGGTACGCGGATTGCAACAGCACAGTGATGCCTGCGGGAGTGAGTTTCAGTCATCTCCAGCAGGATTGCTTGTCAAAGCATCTGCAAGATGGCACATAAAGTTGCCTTTTGATTTAATCTAATTAAGTGAAAGTATGCTTTTTAGAAATTCTTTGCCGTAACGCTTGTTTATTGTTCCATCTTTTTCAAAATTAAATGTGAGAGTCGTCCAGGTATGAAGATTGCCCTATTGTTGTAGAGGCATTGTAAGTTAGGTAACTCAACATAGATGGAGGCTGAGAGATGAGAAGTGCTGCAGCGGTTTTCGCGATTGCCTTTCTAATGACAAGCACCGTCTTTTCGCAGGTGCACATAAGGGAAAGTGCTACGATCACGCCAGGACAGACCAAGAAAATGCAGGCCGGAGTCGATCATACTATTCGTTTTGAGTTCTATTGATCGGCGGGGGCAGATTCTGCCAGAGTTAAGTATTTTGCGACCCCGATTTACGGTTGCAATCCTGACACGTTTGTAATTGTGAAGCAGGACGGTCCTATCGTGGTCGAACTGGAATCTCCTGCCGCAGGAGCTTATGGTTTTTCTTACAGAACATTTCTCAATGCTTCACCTCCGCCTCAGTTTTCTATTCAGGCTCGTCTGTTTTGGGACGATTCGTTGGTTGACAGACTGTTGGAACTACGCATTTTATGGCTCGTATTCGGCTGGAAGTAATTGCAGCACATATTCATAGGACACCTGGATGGGCTTCTGTACCCCGTTCAGTTCGAGCTTTGAACTCTCGCTATACCCGTGGCCTACATGGTGGCAGCCTATGTACTATGGCAAATCTGCCGGAATCACATTATACGATCAATCGGACTGCAACAGCAAAACCGCATGGTATCCTGAAGATCCTTTTACGCTGACAATCATATCCGGCGGTCAATATGCGTCATTTCACACCATTGATCCACAAACTGGAAACGATGTGAAATTAGATTCCGTTGTAAACGCCACTGGGCAAAGCATTCTTGCGGGCCAGTTCTACCTGGTTGCAGATAGTATTCAACCGGACTCGGTTGCTGAATGGGTAGTTGTCCAAGGCGAGAGCGACGGTTTGACGAACCTGGATTCAATCGCAGTCTTTCCCCCACCAGTTGCGGTTACTTTTGATCCGCCTGAGGTAGGACCTGGCGACACCACTACCATTATTGCAAAGCAACGAAATGCAGATGGATCACTGGCAGATTTTCCGGATGATCAACTTTTTGAAATTGGAATATGGAGCGGAAACAAATATGGAACGATTCTGTCATCAGGGGATACGGCAGGTTATTTTACTGGTACACCTCAGGGATTCAAGTTTATAGCTGTTGATAGCATAGATGCAGATTCTGTGGCTGCCGGAATAAGGGTTGGAGTAATTCCCCCTGCCCCAAGTTCAATAATGCCGGGTAATAACAAATCGTCGCAGCCAGATTCGACTATTTCGAAGAGTACTGTGTCCGTGGGGGCACAGCCTTTCGTCTTGAAGAAGCCCGCGACGGATCGAAGTAGTGCAGCAAAAGGTCATCAGTCGGTTTCGTCAACGAACAATTTCATCTATGATGATGACTATGGCATTGGCTACGTTACAATAAAACGTGAGCACACAATTTTACTTGGTCAGACGAAATACTACTATGCAATACAGGATCCCAACAACTCGAATGGTCTTATTATCAAAGAGACGACAACGTCGCCACCCGTACTTGGACCAGAGGGACGGCCCGACGTGACATTTGATGATCCTGTAGCTGCCCCCGGCAGTGAAAAGAATCCCGTGTATTGGGAAGACCAGTATCCTATTTATGACTCTGAGAACAATTTTGAAGGCTCAGAAAAAGTGCCGGATGGAATGATCCGTGTGATTGGACGATACTGGAAACAGGATACGGCCTACAAAGTGAGATTACATGCTGTGAACTTGGATGATGGCAGTGAGGGCGCAATTGAAATTACGGTGAAGAAACCAGCGGTCCTGGGACACCCGGATGTGTCTGTGGCTGCTCGGAATAGTGTTGTTACAGATGTTTCCGGTGTCTACGGCACTCCAAATCTCAATCTCGACGACCTTATCATTAAATATGCTGGTGAGAATGGGATTCCGCCGCAGTTGATCAAAGGACAAATGGAACAGGAATGCTTAGATCCAGAGACAGGACAGTTTGAACCAGTGTGGAGATATGAACCGTTCCAAGATGCCCAGAGAAGAATCAATGATCCAATATTTCAGAACAATGAATTCGTAATTACTGATAATAGCTTGGGTGGACCTTTTCCCTCAAATCACACAAATGTTCAACCTATGGATTACAATAGAACAAAGGTAAGAATTTCAGAGTATCTGACTGGCAAGAATTGGTTTTCAGTGTATGTACAGCGTGGAGAGACGGCGAATGATCCCAATATCATACTTGGAAGTGAAAGCTGGCCGTACTACCTGACACAAAAATGGAAAGAGAGGTGGGATTACAACTCTGCGCATAAAGTTGAAAAACCTAAGGATGACGCACATAATTATATAAAGGCTCTCATTACTGATCCCTCACAATTTCCAGGGAGTGACTTCGATCGTCTAGCTCAGACAAGAATATGGACCTCTTATGGTTTTACACAAATGCTATACGCTACGGCAATAACCGATGGAAAGTTCAATCCAGAAACTGAAGAAAGATATGCGCCCACCGGAACGCATTACATGGACAAAACAAATGTCTCCGACTATCCGGAGATGCTGAACGAGCAAGACACTCTGATGCCGCGTTATTGTGACCTTCTACTCAAGAATCTGAAAAAACTCTTTACCGATAAGCCTCAAATACCCGAATCGCAATGGAAGGGGAATAGAGGGAAAAATGCGTATGATGGATTCGAAGCGAATTGGAAAGCCTCGCTTCATCTGTATAATAAGAGGGCAAATTATCCAGATGAAGTTTGGAGCAAAGCGCAGAAGTATTTACCGCATGAATAATTATCATGGAGAATGATATGAATACTATTAACAATTTTGTATTGGAAGCCATTTTTCTAATGATTGTCTTGACTGTTCCTTCCTTTGGTCAGGAAAGCCTTGATCGTCAGGGGGTCGTTTATAATCAGATCGCACCGCTCATTCAAGGAAAGTATGGCCAGAGCTATCACTTTAACTATACAATGTTAGATACGGCAATTTATCACTCCGATGACGACAATATTCAAGACCCGTACGGAACCTTGAAAGGATGCATCCTATTTTCCGCTTACATATATCAACCCGATAGCGTTCCAAATAATTTTATAGTTGGTATGATAAGAAACGAGCAAATCATTTGGGATAACTTCCCCGGGTCAGAGATAAATCTGTCATTTGACAGTTTCTATGGCACTCTGCTTTTCTCGCAGGATATTAACAATGATGGCGAAGTTGATCTGGTGTTTGCTGACTGTAAAAGGGCTGAAATTTCTGATGCAGAAGGTGACACAGTAGATATCCGCATACTCAGTTGGAATGGGACCCGAGGAAGGTTCATTAATGGATATGTGATAGGATCAGGAGACGTTGATTTGCTTGATGTCGATGGTAGCGGCATAAAATGTCTTAGAGTAAAATTATTTACGCAAGATGAGACTTCATCACCCGAGTTCAAGACGAGTACGTTTCCATACGTTACTTACGGATGGAATGGTACTCAATATGGTTTGTGGCCAAATGTGAGACAAATTCCCGAAGATGAAATACTCCCGGCTAATCGATTTGATGCAACTGTCTCCTGCAGAGTTAATAAGTCGAATGGAGTTTTCCAATATTCGTATGCTGTCGCCAACCAACAAAATAGCGAGCAAGAGATCGATTGGATTTCTATTGGAGGAATTGAGGATACTTCCAGTTATTATGCGCCACCTCCTTGGACAGCGGGTACTTCAGTCGTTGGCGGAAGACGTTTTTCTACAGGTTTTGATAAATTAAGATTCGCTATTAAACCCGGTAAGACTCTTAGTGGTTTCACGACGCAAAGTGTGGCATTGCCAATCATCGTCAGTTACTACCTACAAGGAAACACAGGAACCACTTGTTGTCCGACTGAGGAACAAGCTCGTCAAAACATCTTGACAAACTCAGTTACTGGCTATACCCTCGGAACGCGGGACACAACGATTACAGTAGGCTCGTTACAGTGGCTTGACACTCTCACCAGCTACGCGACCCAATCCCTCTCACTTGGCTGGATCAAAGACCAGGCAACTGCCAATAAATATTTGAATTATTTTGCTACAGCCAAGACAAGCTTACAGCAGAACAACCTCGGTGCGGCACGCTCAACACTCCAACGAGTTCTTCAGGATGTTAATACCGATAGTACAAACAATCTGACCAGCGAAGCTTACGCTCTCATCCGGTACAATACAGAGTATCTGTTAGCTCAACTCCCTGTTCCTCCTTCGGGTTTCATTGTCAAGCTCGTAAACAGCAGCGGCAGCAGACTCACAAGTGGTTCACTCCAGTATTATGAAGGTAGCTGGAAAGACGCGACCAACAATAACGACGGGACTTTCACCATAAGCTCCACTGCCAAGACATTAAGCCTGAGGATGACTTATGAATACGGCACACAGACAAAATCAAATGTGGCGGTTGGAACCGACACAGTCATATTCCAAACAGTGAACGTCCAAATCAAGCTGCAGGACAGCAAAGGCAACCCGATGGATACTGGCACCGTTCAATATTATGCTGGTGCATGGAGAAACTTGGGATCGACAGCAAATGGAGTCGCGACTAAAGAGCTCCTGCCAAACAGCTATTCTTTTAGAACGACTTACGCTTACGGGAGCAATGATAAGCAGCAGGATATAGGTACAAATCCAACTGTAGTTTTTCAAACTATCAACGCCGCAGTACAGTTGCAGGACAGTCATGGAAATCTTATGCCTGCCCCTTCGGGGGATCAAGGAACTGTCCAATACTACTCCGGCGCGTGGAAAGACTTCGGTACGACTTCAAACGGAATAACGACGAAGGAACTACTTCCGAACAGCTACAGCTTCAGAATGACTTATGCTTCCGGAAGTAATGACAAACAGCAAAACATTGGAACAAATCCTACGGTAGTCTTCCAGACTGTCAACGCAACGGTTCAGCTAAAGAACAGTCAAGGGAATCTCATCGACACGGGAACGGTGCAGTATTATGCCGGGGCATGGAGAAATCTTGGCACGACTACAGGCGGATTAGCAACAAAGGAATTACTGCCTAACAATTATTCGTTCAGAATGACTTATGCGTATGTGTCAAATGACAAGGCGCAGGATATTTCCACAAATAGCACCGTTGCTTTCTCTACGGTTCTGTGCACTATAACAGTCACCAACTCGCAAAGCCAGCCCGTCAATAATGTCCAGGCAAGCTATTATTCCGGAGCCTGGTGGCAGATCGGTCCTACTGTGAACGGTCAAGTAACCAAGGAGCTACTCCCTGCGAATCTGACGTTCAGGATTACTTACGGAACGACTCACCAGGACAAGACGCAGAATCTGGCGACAAACAATGTGGTCGGGTTCAGCATACCGTAGTTAGAAGCATGTTTGAGTTGAGAAGAATGGAGGACTTAGGAATGAGAAATATCATCATATTGTTGTTTATTCTTGTCGGAAGCGTGTTTGCCCAAATACCGAAGGTAAATCAGGTTAAAGCCGAGAACAACACCGATGGGCAAATATGGCAAATCCCATTTGCTTCGGCAGGCAACACAATATCACTGAGCATTCAGAACAACTCAAGCCTCGAAGCGAAAGGTGTTTCCGTTGCGTTCAATAGGCTTCCGACGTGGCTGAGTTTCAAATCAACAACGGTCTCGTTAAAGGATGTGAGTGCAAACAGTCCTGGTGATGCAGAGTTCACGTTTTCCGTTGACAAGAAAGCCCCCGTCGGAAGAGACACGACACTGGTGGCAACGATTAGTACATCTGCCAGTCCCCTCGGGAATGGTCAGACGTGGATGAAGGAAATAAAGATCTCTGTCGGAGCACCAAAGGATTACAAGCTTTATGACAATTTCCCGAATCCGTTTAACCCCTCAACGAAGATCGCGTTTGAGCTTCCGAAAGCTTCACATGTGAGACTTCTTATCTACGACATCGTCGGTCGGGAAGTGGTACAAGTCGCAGACGCAGATTATCCTGCCGGATATACCGAGATCACCTGGAATGGAATAAACAAGAATGGAAACCTTGTTTCATCGGGCGTTTACTTCTACCGCGTGAGCACCGATAGGTGGAGCAAGGTGAAGAAGATGTTGATGCTGAAGTGAACTTGCCAGCCATGAGCTATCAGCTAATCGCTATTCGACCAGTCTTCTGTGTTCGACCATGATGCATTTATTCATTACCACTTTAAGACCCTTGTCCGCTGCGTACTGAGCTGCGTTCTCGTTGATGATCCCCAACTGCATCCACAGCACTTCTGCATTCGCCTCGACGGCATCTTTCGCAACTTCTTCCACAAACTCGCTTCTGCGAAACACATCCACGATGTCGATTGGCTTGCCGATATTCTTTATCGTGGGGTAACATTTCTTGTCTAAGACTTTTTCATAGTTCGGGTTTACCGGAATTACGTTATATCCAACTTTGATTAGATAATCCATGATTCTATTGCTGTCACGGTTCGGATCAGGGGATGCTCCTACGACGGCGATTGTCTTGGCGCTCTTTAGAATTTCTAAAAGGTGGTTATCCTCTTCGATTGCCATTGAAAAAGAATTGAACACGGATTTCACTGAAACTACCGATTAGCGCGGATTATTTCATTACCTGTTTTTGACCCGTGGCAGTCAGTATCGTCCGTGTCATCAGTGTGCTGTTTTTGTTTATCCTCATTCCCTGAAGCACACGTTGATATTTCGTGCCGCATAAGCATCATCAAGGCGTCGAACCGGCGTTGTCGCCGGCGCAGAATGTAAAGTATCCGGTGACGATCTGGTTTCTTCATCGATCTTTAGAAGCGCGTCTGCGAACTCATCAAGAGTTTCTTTTGTCTCGGTTTCGGTTGGTTCGATCATCAATGCTTCATGAACGATAAGTGGGAAATAGATCGTAGGCGCGTGATAACCGTAATCAAGTAATCTCTTCGCGATGTCTAAGGCCTTTACACCGCGGTCCTTCTGAGCATCTGCAGAGACGACAAACTCATGCATCGGTCTTGCCTTGAAGGGACGGACGAAAGAACCTCGGAGCTTGCTGAGCAGGTAATTCGCATTTATGATGGCGTTAACGCTATTGTTTCTTAGTCCGTCCGGTCCATTCGAGAGAATGTAAGTGTAAGCGCGAACATGCATGCCAAAGTTTCCGAAGAATGAATGAATTTTTCCGATGCTGTTTGGCTTATTGAAACTTATTACAAACTTCTCTCGGCTTTTCTCGATTACCGGCACCGGAAGGAAATCTTTTAGTCTGTCGTTCACCGCGACCGGTCCTGAGCCGGGACCGCCGCCGCCGTGCGGTGTCGAGAAAGTTTTGTGCAGATTTATGTGGACTACATCAAATCCCATGTCGCCTGGTCGAACGAGTCCGACGATCGCGTTGAGGTTCGCCCCATCCATGTACATCAGTCCGCCGACATCGTGTACCATCTTGCTGATCTGCAGGATACCGGATTCAAAAATGCCAAGAGTGTTCGGATTTGTCAGCATCATTCCAGCCACTTCATCATCGAGATGCTGTTTCAAGTCGTCAAGATCAACCGTACCGTTTTGATTAGACTTGACGCTCACCGCCTTATATCCGCTGATCGCAACACTTGCCGGGTTGGTTCCGTGCGCCGAGTCGGGAACAAGGATCTTGCTCCGTGCTCTGCCTTTCGTTTCATGATATTTCCGAATCAGCATGATTCCCGTGAGTTCACCCTGAGCACCTGCAGCAGGTTGAAGCGAGACGGCGGACATGCCCGCGATCTCACGGAGCAACTCTGAAAGATTGTACATCAACTCCAACGCGCCTTGAACGGCTTGCTCCGGTTCCATCGGGTGGATATCCGCATTACCCGGGAGGGCAGAAGTTTTTTCGTTTATCTTCGGATTATACTTCATAGTGCACGAACCAAGAGGGTAAAAACCCTTGTCGATGTGATAATTCATGTTGGAAAGACGAACGAAATGCCGGACCACTTCATTCTCACTGACCTCTGGCAACCCGGGGGAGCCGTTTCGGATAAACTTCTTCGGAATCGTCTCGTCGGAAAGACCGGATTGGACATCGAGTCGGGGAAGCGTGTAACCTTTTCTTCCTGTGTGCGATAGTTCAAATATGAGTTTCTCGGGCATCGGGGATTCTCTTTTTAGTAAAAATAAAAGCGTGTGCCAATTTAAACAAGTCGTAGATTCCGGATGCGGGAGCGGAAAGAAGGAAAGATGGAAAAGTGAATTCGAGAAGGAGGAAGGTTGAACCAGAAAAACAGCAGGAAAGTTGGAAGATGACAACTTATTGAGGAATCCTAATCCGTAATATTGAGTTTCAATCAGCCCTTATCTAAATTAACCTAAACAAAAGGAGTCAGTCATGTCGCGCGGAGCGATTATTGCGTTATCGATCGTAGCTGCCGTAATACTCATCGGTCTTGGTATTGTCGGCTGGGGAGTTGGAGTCTATAACAGGCTCGTTTCGAATGATGAAAACGTGAAGCAATTATGGGGACAGGTCGAGAACCAGTACCAACGAAGGTATGACCTAATCCCGAATCTCGTGGAGACAGTGAAAGGTTATGCCAAACATGAGGAAGAGGTCTTCGAGAAAGTTGCTGAGGCAAGATCAAGCGTTGGGAAGTTGACAGTCACGCCGGAAGTTCTGAACGATCCCCAGGCATTCAGCAGATTCCAGCAGGCCCAAGACGCATTGAGTTCAGCTTTGACACGGCTTATGGCGGTGTCCGAGAATTATCCCAACCTAAAAGCAGACCAAAATTTTCTGGCGCTTCAATCTCAACTTGAGGGGACGGAGAATCGAATCGCGGTGGAAAGACAGCGTTTCAATGAAGGCGTGCAAACTTATAATACGCTCGTTCGCAGAGTGCCGTCGTCAATAATCGCTTCGTTTTCCGGTTTTCACGAGCGCCCGTATTTTGCGGCACAGGAAGGTGCGAACGTGGCTCCGAAAGTGCAGTTCTAAATGGGCAGGCGCACAAGTCTAGTCATATTTTTTCTCTTCTTTTTTCTTGCCCTTCCGCATTATGTTTGCGCGCAGAATGTCCCCTTGCTGAAGCATTATGTTACTGACGAGACTGGAACGCTAGGTGCAGAACAAGTAGGGATGCTTGAGACCCGCCTCAAGGCTTACGAGGACACTACTTCAAATCAGATTGTCGTCTTGATAGTTAAGTCTGTTCCTCAGGGAGCCATAGAATCCTACTCGATAGCCGTCGCGGAAAAAAACAATATTGGTCAGAAGGGAACGAATAACGGTCTGCTGTTTCTGGTTGATATCGGGGACCACAAAGTCCGGTTTGAAGTTGGATATGGTCTTGAAGGGGTCGTGACAGATGCATATTCGAGTTACATACTAAATCAGATTGTGACGCCCGAGTTCAAGAATCTGGATTATTATAATGGAATTGACAAAGGAATTACGGCGCTTGCTTCCCTGATCGGCGGGACGTTTACTGTTGATGTAAATCAAAGGAAAGGGTCTTTGCCAGCAGGGCGAGCAATACCAACGATATTCTTTATTATCATTGCACTGGGATCCAGACTCCTTTTCTGGAGCAGAAGATACTCGGCATCATCTGGCGGCATAAGGAGTCGTGGGTGGTTTCTCCCGCCGATGGGAGGATTTGGTGGAGGCGGCGGCGGTGGTGGCTTTGGCGGGTTTGGCGGCGGCGGATTCAGTGGAGGGGGCGGCTCATTTGGAGGCGGAGGGGCGAGTGGAAGCTGGTGAGTATGAAAATTCTAAATTCTCAATTTTGAATTTTGGATTGGGAAAAATTGTCCGAATTGAGAATTTAAAATTCAAAATTTAAAACTCGGTCTTATATGTTAATTATAATGGAAAAATATGCGACGGATGAGCAAGTCGAGCAAGTCGAGGACAAGATTCGTTCGCTCGGTTGGACGCCGCATGAGATTCCGGGTTCACTTCGAATTGCGATAGGCATTACAGGTAACAAGGGTGTCGTTGATCCAGGATTGTTCTCGAACCTTGCCGGAGTTGTAGAGTGCATCCCCGTAAGTAAGCCGTTTAAGCTCGTGAGCCGCGATGTGAAATCCGAGAATACAGTGGTACAGTTGAAAAACATTTCCATCGGGTCTAAAGAATTGGTGCTGATGGCTGGCCCTTGTGCGGTTGAAAGCAAGTCTCAAATAATGGAAATAGCCGAATTTGTGAAATCGCATGGCGGGAAGGTGCTCCGAGGCGGTGCGTACAAACCGAGGACCTCGCCGTATTCGTTTCAAGGCCTGAAAGAGGAGGGATTAAAGTATCTTCGAGAAGCTGCCGACCAATACGGCTTGACTGTGGTCACCGAAGTGAAAGACACTGAAACCCTTCCAATCGTGAGCGATTATGCTGATTTGCTCCAAATCGGTGCGCGCAACATGCATAACTTTTCCTTGCTGGAGGCAGTTGGTCGGACGAAAAAGCCTGTTCTCCTCAAACGCGGTTTCGCAGCCACTGTTGAAGAATTCTTGATGGCGGCGGAATACATTGCCTCACAGGGCAATTATAATGTTGTTTTATGCGAGCGGGGCATCAGGACTTTCGAAACATACACGCGCTACACGCTCGATCTAAATGCGGTTCCGTTGATCAAGCGTCTTTCACATTTTCCGATAGTTGTGGATCCGAGTCATGGAACGGGGAGTTGGGAGTTGGTTTGCCCGATGGCACTGGCAGCCGTAGCCGCCGGTGCCGATGGGCTGATGATTGAGGTTCATCCTCATCCTGAAAAAGCGCTCTCCGACGGAAAAGAGTCGCTGAGGCCGGAAAAATTTGCCGAACTGGTTGAAAAACTGGAAAAGGTTGCTTCCGCAGTCGAGAGGGATTTTCCAATATGAAGAAGATTCTTACAAAGGATGAGCTCCGCAGCTTGAGCGATCAAATCGGAGAGATCGAACATAAGACATCGGCGGAAATCCGCGTCGCGGTGCGCCATACAAAGCACTGGAGTGAGAGAAAACTGTCGGCACGACAGGTTGCCGAGCGCGACTTCAGAACACTGGGCATGGCAAAAACGAAGGACGGGACCGGCATCCTCATTTTTATTCTGCTGAATGAGAGAAAGTTTGAACTTCTCGCGGATCGTGGAATAATCGCAGTGCTGCCGGAAGAATTCTGGGTTCACGCCGCTGAAAAATTGTCCGAGCATTTTTCGAAAAACAACTTTTTCCATGGGTTGACAACTGCACTTGCTGAAATAGGAGAGGTGCTCGAAAGCAAATTACCTCCGACTGCCGAAGCCAAAAATGAGCTTCCCAACGATGTCATAGAGGAATAGGAGATTGAGGAAATTTACTTTAGCAATCGGGCAGATCAAGCCAAGGCTTGGCGATCTAAAGTACAACCTCGAACATCATATTGATGTCGCTGAGCAGGCGCAGAAGAACGGGGCGGAACTTGTGTTGTTTCCGGAGCTCGGGTTGACCGGATATTCGGTCCGCGATTTGAACTCCGAACTTGCCATGAAAATCGAAGACAAGTTCTTTGAACCCCTTAAGTTATTCAGCAAGAAAGTCTCTATCGCAGTCGGGACGATAATCCGTGATGACAACAGCGGCATCCGAAACAGCCTGGTCTATTTCGAGGACGGCGTTGTTAAGCATGTTCACTACAAAGTCTATTTACCGACTTATGGGCTGTTCGAGGAGCAGCGGTACTTTCTTCCCGGGAAGGAAGTCCAGGCATTTGAGACAAAATTCGGAAAGATCGGGCTTCTGATTTGTGAGGACATGTGGCACATATCTCTTCCTTACATTCTGGCAATCCAAGGAGCCAAGCTCATCCTCTCATCGGCGGCAAGTCCGACGCGGCTCTCGGGGGACGGCGAGGAACATTCGGGATATCAAATCAACAGTGAGCAGCACAGAAGTATTTCTCGCCTGCTGAGCATATATATTGCGTTTGCTCACCGAGTCGGATTTGAAGACGGGGTGAGTTTTTGGGGAGGTTCAGAAGTCGTTTCCCCTCATGGTGCAGTCATTGCAACAGCAAAGTTGTACGATGAGGACATCATTTCTTCGGAAAATAGATCTGGCAGAGGTTGAGCGCTCAAGATTGTTCTCACGTCATTTCCTTGACGAGAATCCTGAATTGCTTGTTGCTCATTTGAGAGCGTCAGGCTACTGACTTTTCGCGATCACTTACCCGTATGCCGCTAATCACTTAGGTTAGGAGGGACGATGTTGCCTCCCTTCTGTGTTGAACATCGGGAAAGTATTATGTCCCAAGTTCTTTCTGATTCAGTCAGCGAAGCTTTGTGGGACTTGCTTTGCCTTGCAAGTCCATGATCCGGTTGATAAATTATTTGCAAAAGGAGAATAAGCAGAAATGAAGAATACTTTGAAAACAGTGTTCTTTATGACCTTGATGATGGTTCTGTTCCTTTTCATCGGGAATTTGATTGGCGGTAGAACGGGGATGACTTACGCCTTTTTGTTTAGCCTTGCGATGAACTTCTTTGCTTACTGGTTCTCCGACAAGATGGTTCTCATGAGTTACCATGCAAAAGAAGTTACGGAAGCTCAAGCTCCAAGGCTTTACAGTATGGTTCATCGTTTGGCAACTCGTGCAAACATCCCGATGCCGAGACTTTACATGGTGCCCGCGGAAGCACCGAATGCTTTTGCGACGGGCAGAAGTCCCCAGCATGCCGCCGTCGCAGTCACCGAAGGAATAATGAGAATCCTAAGCGATGAGGAACTGGAGGCAGTGATCGGACATGAGCTCTCTCATGTTCTGCATCGAGATATTCTGACTTCAACAATAGTAGCGACGTTTGCCGGAACGATAACATATCTTGCTCAGATGATGAGCTGGTCATTATTCATCTTCGGGGGACGCGGACGAGATAACGATTCATCCTCACTCATGGGAGAATTATTTGTCATAATCGTCGCCCCGGTTGCTGCGGCAATGATTCAATTGGCAGTATCGCGGTCACGGGAATACAAGGCTGATGAAGGAGGAGCTCAACTATCAATGAAGCCTCTTTCGCTCGCGAGTGCACTTCAGAAACTGCAAACCGGAGTCCAACAGATTCCTATGCAAGCGCAGCCTTCGACCGCACATCTTTTCATAGTAAATCCGTTGAGTAAGCAGTCATTTGCGAGACTTTTCAGCACGCATCCTCCAACGGGGGAGCGAATTGCAAGACTCGAAGCATTAGCGGCAGGGAAAAACCTCTACTAAGAACAAAGGAGATATATGGATTCGTACAACGAGCCGGCCCCAATTCTCGACAAAGAGAATCCTTTTCAGTCAATGATGGAGCGATTTGATGTCGCTGCCGAGATGCTGGAATTGGAACGCGGCGTCTATGAATACTTGAAGACGCCGGTGAAGCAAGTTACGGTTTCGATTCCGATTCAGATGGACAATGGCGAAATTGAAGTTTTTGAAGGATACCGCGTGATTCACAACGACGCACTTGGACCATCGAAGGGTGGGATTCGCTACGCGCCGGACCTCACCATGGACGAAATCAAGGCACTGGCAGCATGGATGACGTGGAAGTGTTCGATTGCCAACATCCCATTCGGCGGCGCAAAAGGCGGAGTAAAATGTGATCCGTCAAAACTAACTCCTGTCGAACTCGAGAAGATTACGCGACGGTTTACCGCAAACATGCTTGATGTCTTTGGTCCCGACAAAGATATTCCAGCTCCGGACATGAACACCAATGAGCAAATCATGGCCTGGATAATGGACACATATAGCATGCATGTTCGGCGAACAGAGACTGCCGTTGTCACTGGCAAGCCATTGATTATTGGCGGATCGCTTGGACGAAGGGAAGCAACCGGGAGAGGAGTCATGGTCTCCACTTTTGCAGCGATGGCAAAAGTTGGATTGAATCCGGAGCAGACGACTTGCGCCGTTCAGGGATTCGGAAATGTTGGGTCGGTATCTGCAAAACTTCTGAGTGAAGAAGGGTTGAAGATTGTTGCGGTAAGTGATGTGAGTGGAGGTTACTATAACAAGCGCGGCATCGATGTAAATAAGGCTATTGAATGGGTGCAGAAGCACAGAAGCCTCGAAGGGTGCGAGATTGGCGATTCGATCAGCAACGAGAATCTCCTGGAGCTTGATGTCGACGTTCTCGTTCCGGCAGCAAAGGAAGATCAAATCACCTCTCACAACGCGTCAAAAATCAAGGCGAAGATAATTGTTGAAGGTGCAAATGGGCCGACAGTTGCAAAAGCAGATCCGATTCTTGATGAAAAAGGGATTCTCGTAGTGCCTGATATACTTGCTAATTCAGGTGGGGTGACAGTCAGCTATTTTGAGTGGGTTCAAGATCGTCAAGGATTTTTCTGGACCCTCGATAGAGTCAACCGCCGGCTTGAACGAATGATGCATGATGCCTTCAACAACGTTTTCCAGACGGCGGAGAGATACAAGGTCTCGATGCGCCTCGGTGCGTACATATTGGCAATTGACAAAGTGGCGAAGACACTTAAGATTCGCGGAATTTATGCTTGATGAAATATTCGAGTTCGGTAGGAGTTTTAACACTTGTTGGGGTTTTGCTTTTCAGCGGCACATCAGCGGGGAAGAAACTAACCAACTACGAAGTTCTTTGCGCACAGGTTGATACTCTTTCGAGAACAATTGTCACCGTCCTGACAAATTGGCAGGTCAAATCGCTTACGTGTCAGGTCAGACCGGGGGAGATGGAAATATTTGTGCGTCAAAGAATTGAAGAGCGGTTGTTGGAGAGTAGTTTCCGATTGTTGTCTGATTCCAATTCCGTCCAACGATTGCAGGTGAATGTACCCTGCGTCAGAGTCGAGTATTCTTCACCGGTGGCGTCTCATATCTTTGCGTCGTCGGATGTTGAGCGGACTGTCCTTTCCGAATATGAACTTGAAATTTCTGATAGTGGACAAGTAAGATTTGCAAAATCGTATTCATTCGTTTTTGCAGACACTGTCAACGAAAGTGACATTCCAGACTTAGAATCCGGCTCTTACAGCTTCCTCCACGGAAAAATAGATCAGGGCGGGCTTTTTGAGGCAATTTTGCAGCCGGTTTTGTTTCTCGCTTCTTCTGCGGTAATAGTATATCTTTTCTTTACATTAAGAGGTTCTTGAATGAAACTGAAGAGGAAGTACTTTCTAATATTCACCTTATTCGGAATCACGGTCGTGGTTTCCTCTTGTACGTCTACCAAAGAATTGATTGTCCAAAGTGCGGGGCAGACATTTCGTGAAGGAATGCGGTTATTGAATCAGGAGGAATATCAGAAGGCGAGGGATCAATTTGATATCGTCGTTAAACAGTATCCTGCGAGTGTTTACGCGGACAGCGCTCAATTCTATCTCGCGGACACCTATTATAAACAGCAAGAATACGTTACGGCGGAATTCGAGTACGGTAACGTCTTCAGAAATTATCCATCCTCAAAACTTTCACCTGATGCTCGCTTAATGATAGCAAAATGCTACGCCGAGCAGACGCCGAGAGTTCAGCTTGATCAGCAAAGTACCACGAAGGCGATCGAAGCTTTCCAGACGTTCATTGATTACTATCCTCAGAGTTCGCTGGTGCCGGAGGCTGAGAAGGAGATAATGGGGCTTCGTAACAGGCTTGCGGAAAAGTATTACCAGACGGCAGAACTCTATACTACGTTGAGTTACTACAAAGCTGCAATTGTTTATTATGACTTAATCCTCGATCAATATCATGATTCCAACTTCGCCGATAAGGCGGCAATCGGGAAAGTCAAGGTTCTGGTCAAGCGGCACAAGAATGATGATGCGCGCGTGGCACTCGAAAAGTTTTTCGCATCATTCCCAAATTCTGGTTTGAAGGAAGAAGCCGATCAACTTGCCCACTCTTTGAATATAGATGATGGAAAGAGGACGGGAGTGAACTGAATTGACAGGAAGGGAAGCAAACAAACTGTGACTGATGGCGTAATGAATTCCCACGGGAAGCCCGTGCAGGAATCAAATATCGAAATGGTCGAACTCGTTCTGCCGAATGATACGAATCAA
Organism: uncultured Bacteroidota bacterium; assembly: GCA_963768145.1. GTDB lineage: Bacteria > Bacteroidota > Ignavibacteria > Kryptoniales > JAKASW01 > JAKASW01. Next base: position 19,420 of record CAVYHK010000021.1, read on the forward strand.
CTTGGCAATTTATTGGGCGGGAGATTGATGCACTGGATAGATATTGCAGCGGCGATGGCTGCAACAAGGCACTCCAACCACGTTTGTGTAACTGCAGCCGTCGATGAGCTGAGGTTTCTGCACCCGATCAAGCTTGGCGAGCTTGTCATTTTGAAGGCCAGTGTCAACAGAGCGTTTAATACTTCGATGGAGGTTGGGATAAAAGTGTTTTCGGAGAACCCGCTCACCGGGGAGAGGAAGCATTCAAATTCAGCATACTTTACATTTGTGAGCATTGATAGTTCTAGTCTGCCGGTTAAGGCGGTTCCTGTGATCCCAGAAACTTCGGAGGAGAAGCGTCGGTACGAACAGGCGCAGGTCAGACGGGAACAACGGCTCAGACATAGAGAAGAGACGAGGCGGATCTGGCAAGAACGTTCCAGTGAACAGGGGTGAATGAAAAGGGATGAAGGAGATTGCTGGAGTCAATCCTGTCGAGGCATTCAGACAGGCGCTAATTCAAATGGTGTTGGTCGTAAACCTGGTACGAGTTACAGAAGCCCAAATATATGCACCCACCTTCAAGTCTGTCGAGATGCAAGCAACGATCGCTCCTCTAGGAGAAATGGTCACCGGAAATTTTTCAGGAGACAATAGTGTAGCGGCAATCTGCAAAGCTGAGAGGGCAATATACTTCTTTGAGCCTGACTCCATGGAAAATCTAATCCTGACAAACGTGGTAAGTCTGCCGGATACGCCGATCGCCATTTCAAAGGGACAAGAAGTAGTATTGGACACCAGTGATCGAGACAAGCATTTCGATAAGCTTGCGGTTCTCATGAGCGGACATTCAGTTCTGCTTGTGTCATTCGGAAAGGATGGTCGCCCGATAGTGTCGCAGGAATCTCCGACCGACGCGTACACGACGGATATCGGGGCCGCTGATCTCGAGGCTGCGGCAAAACTCGATGTGATTACCTTCGGGAAATTTTGTCTCGGTGTGTCTGTGGCTAAAAACATGGGCGGGGGTGAACTTCAAGAAGGACGATTGATGCAAGGCCCGCTTGGAAGCATTCCGTTCAGCTCGATTGCTTTTGCGGACTTCAATAGCGACCAGGTCCCAGACATGGCGGCTCTCGACTGGGTTAACCATAGACTCCTCATCTTCTACGGAAGGGGAGACGGGACTTTTGCTCAACCGGTCTCATTTCAGCTTAAGGCTGAACCATCTGCTTTAGCCGTAGCTGATCTGACGGGCAATGGCTATCCAGACATACTGGTCGGCTACACACGGGTCAACCAGATTGATCTCTATGGCGGTGATGGGTTCGGGCGGTTCTTTCTCCGACAAATCCTGAAGACTGCAGGGGCCGTATCGAAATTTGTGCTGGCTGATTTTGCAGGTAACGGAACCATGGACGTAGCAGCCTTTAGCCGCAAAGCAAAAGAAGTGACACTCTTTTCGTTCGATTCGGCTACGAAGAGTTTCAAGTACACTGGAGTAATTGGAGTCGGCCAAGCTTATGATGATATCGCCCCTTTTAATTTCCCTAACCGATTCCGTGCCGATCTGGTGGCTTCAAGCCCCAGCGAGAAGTATATTAAAGTCTTTAAGACCTCGGCGGCATTCATGAAGTATCCTGAGGTCCATTTGCCTGTGAGCGGAGACGCCGATCATATTCTAGTGTTTGGAAGAGACGCGTCGAATTATATGATAGCTGCAGATTCAACGGGAAGTCTCAGGATGGTACACTTCGGCGGACCGTCCGCCGCCGATGCAGACAGCGTGGTGGAATTCCAGAGCGAAGGGAAACCCGCATCCATGAAATTGATTGCCTCTGACTACTCTCATCTCCTTGTGTCATATGATAACGCCGATATGGTCAGCATTTATGACTTGGCGTCAATAACTGGGAAGAGCCACAAGGTGATGACCCCTTACCTGCCTCGTTGGGTCGATGGAATGACGTTTGGGGATTCCGCAATCGTCGCCGCCGCGTATCCTATGAAGTCAGACAGTGAAATTGGGATCTCATATTTCAGATCGGTCAGCAAAGAGAGCGGCGACTTTATTGAAAAGGACTACGATGTAAATCAGATGAAAGATTGTTTGTCATTTGCTCTCACTCTGAAGGATTCTCTGTTATTTCGCATCTTGAAAAATGGAATTGATACATTGGCAATCATGTGCACGCAGCTGGAAGAGGGAAAGACTACCTCTGTCCTTGTCGTTGGATCCGACGCAAAAGTGCTGAACCTTCACGAAGAGCTAACTCTTTTCGTGGAAAATGACGATACGCTTGCGATATTCAGGCTCGTTGCGGAGAACCCAACGCCCGTTGCGGTGCATCAAATGTGTGTGATACCCCTTGATAGCTCTAGTTTCAGCGGGATCCACGTTGCTGCTGCTGATTCCGTTTTTTATATCGCATCCTTTGATAGTTCTCAGAGCTCTGTATCGCTGTATTTGGCTTATCGTTTTCAACCACGGTTCGTTAACTCATGGCGATCAATTAGTGAACCGAAGGACATTGCTATCTCAGCCAGAATGAAAAGAATCTATTTTCTGAATCGATCTGAGTCGTATGTTACAGTTCATAGTTTTTGAAATAACAATCCTTGGATTGTTGAGTCCATTTTCCGCCGCATCGCCACATGGTTCTGATCATCAAGAAGGAATCCACAGGCTCTTGGGAGCGTTCGATGTCAACTCTCACAATAAATGTGGTTTTCACATTATTGCAAACTACTATGAGTCGCCTGGCGATAGGTTTGGCGTAAAGAATACCTTACAGTATAGGCCTGCCAACGACACAAGCGTCTTGAGTCCATCGGGCAAATTTAGGATTCACTTCGACACTACGGATGTGGATGGAAACCAAGCATTCCTCTACGATTCGGCAGGTCAAGAAATACCCAACAGCACTTACTCATTTGTCGATTCAGTTGCGCAAATCTGCGACTACGTGTATCATGTTGAAGTGGATTCGCTTGGGTACCCGCCCCCTCCATCAGACGGTGGCGCGGGCGGCGGTAACGAATATGATGTTTATATTGTCAGCGGAAAAATTTTGGGTGATGGTGTGTATGGCTATACAGACTTCGACCCGGATAAGCCTTTGGTAAATCGCGTGAATCCGACTTATGCAGCATGGACCGTGATTAGAAATGAGTTTCAATCGACCTACACTCATGGAATACCGGCAATTGAGGTCACAATTGCGCACGAGTTTCATCATGGAATACAGGTTGGTAATTATGGATTGTGGCAGGGCGACGTGTGGTTCTATGAGCTTACATCGACTTGGATGGAACAGGTTGTCTATCCTGGAGTTAAGGATTATTATCAGTACCTCAGCCAATTCTTTAATTACGTGGATCTTCCGTTCAACCTGTATCGACCATCCGACTTTGCAGGTTACGAACGATGCGTCTTCGGAGTTTTTGTGCAGAACCAATTTGGTGCATCGGTGATGAAAACTATTTGGCAGAATATGGCGCACGAGGGCACGATTCCGGCAATTGAAGATGCTTTTGTGAAGGCAGGGAAATCTCCATCTTCTGTGTTTGACCTATTTGCCCAAGCGAATTATTTCACAAATTATAGAACTGCGCTGGCGAGCCAATTTGATGTTGTGCCCTATCCTTGTGGTAGCGATTACCCATTGGTGAAAATCAGCAGTTCGGCGGATATTACTAATTCAAGTGAAGTCATTGGTTTCTCAGATGCGGCAATGAAACTGACAGAGCACTTTTATCAAATCTATGATGGGTCTGACACCTTGGGTCTTGCGGTCGTCAACGATGATTTTTCTGCCGCAATCAAGCGCGACACGACCGGGTTTCCTTTCTCCACGGGCATTTCCACGGGTGGTTCAAATTGCGTCAGACAATTGGCAAACGGGTACTGTCTCTATCTTTCTACTCCCGATTATGCCAATTGGGGTTTTGTGCCGCTCATGGTTAGCGATGTCTTCGCTGAGAAAAGCGGTCCTATCTTCCCACAGCCATTCAATCCAGCCCAGCAACAACTGAAGATACCGTATTCTTTGTCTGATGGTTCCAGTGTAAGTCTTTCTATTTTAAGCACTTCTGGCGTTCTACTTCGAAGAATAAGTAGTGCCGAGGGTACCGTTTCTTTCTTGGGTAGAAATTATCTTGAGTGGGATGGAAAAGATGAGGCGGGCAAAATGGTATCGAGCGGCATCTATCTTTACGTTTTAACCAATGGCTCCAAGACCACTCTCGGAAAAATTGCGGTGGTGCGAAACTAGATGAGACTCGTTGCAGGCGGTCTTAAAATGGCGTTCAGCAGGCGAACGGTGTTCGAGGGGATTTCCTTCGACGTTGAATCGGGTGAAGTTCTTTCCATAACCGGTCCCAATGGGAGCGGGAAATCCACTGTATCAAAAATCATCTGCGGATTGTTAACACCGACCTCCGGAGAAATCGCCATAATGAAAGACGGAATGAAGATCGAGCGGGATGATATCCATAGACACGTGGGTTTCGTTGCTCCTTATCTTGAGCTCTATGGTGAGTTTACTGCCCTTGAAAATCTCCAATTGGAAGCCAGGGCTCGTGGATTGAAACTTGAGAAGGGTGAAGAACCGCAAGAGATTCTATCGCTTGTTGGATTATTTAGTCGAAGGAATGACGAGGTAAGGAGTTTTTCCTCCGGGATGAAGCAAAGGCTTAAATACGCGGCGGCGCTCATTCACGATCCCGGCTTGGTGGTTCTCGACGAGCCGACAGCAAATCTCGATGCTGCAGGAAATGGAATGGTGTTTGAGTTGGTCGAGAAACTCCGAAAAGAGAAGATCGTCGTCCTTGCAACCAATGATGAACAGGAAGCTGCTCTCGGCGATGTAAGAGTTGTGCTTCAAAAGGACTTACGATCGGGGAATACTGGGTGATTCGATGAGTACGATTGAACAGGGTAAGAAGAGTAAAATAAAGTTGACGCTTCCGGTTGAAGGAATGACTTGCGCGAGTTGCGTGTTGCGGGTGGAAAAAGCTCTGAAAGGAGTGACCGGTGTTGAAGACGCCGTGGTCAACCTTGCTACCGAATCCGCGACAGTTGAGATAGAACCCTCAAAAGTGTCTGTGGATAATCTTAAGAAAGCTGTGGAAGATGCGGGCTACAAGATTATAGACACTGCAGATGAGGTTGATTCGGTGAAAGCGGAAGCCGAATCACGAGAAGGGGAATACAAAAATCTCCGCCGGAGATTCTTTACGGGCGTAATCCTGACTTTGATCATAATGATTGGAAGTATGCCGGATATTTTCCGGTTCACAACTGTTATTCCTTCAGTAACCAGAAATCTTATTCTGATGCTGCTTACGATTCCCGTCCTGTTCTATGTCGGAGGTAAGTTCTTTAGAGGCTTTTGGATTGCGGCTATGCACCGGACCACCGATATGAATACTCTTATATCTGTGGGAACATTAGCCGCATTCATATACAGCTGTGTTGCAACAATATGGCCGGAGTTTTTTGTGTCCGCCGGGCAATCGGCGGATGTCTATTTCGATACGAGTGCCGTAATCATCACCATGGTTCTACTGGGCAGAATTCTGGAAGCGAAGGCTAAATGGAGGTCTTCCGAGGCGGTGAGGAAACTGATAGGTCTTCAACCTTCGACGGCTCACCTTGTCGTGGACGGAAATGACGTTGATGTTCCACTAAGCGTAGTCCAGGTCGGCAACGCTTTGAGAGTCAAGCCGGGAGAAAGGGTTCCAGTCGACGGGAAGGTACTAAACGGTTTTGCGACTATCGACGAGTCCATGTTGACGGGGGAGAGCATCCCTGTGGAACGAACTATCGGCGGGTCTGTTCTCGGCGGTACAATTTGCCTTGATGGGTCGTTGATGATCAAGGCTGAAAAGGTTGGGAAAGACAGTTTCATCGCGCGTGTTGCAAAACTCGTCGAAGACGCACAAACTTCAAAGCCCCGCGTGCAACGACTTGTGGACAAGGTTGCGTCGATCTTCGTGCCCACTGTGATCACTCTGGCTCTTGTGTCCGCCGCAGCATGGGCGGTCCTCGGTCCATCGCCACAACTTGTCCACTCGCTTATGGCTTTCGTTGCGGTGTTGATTGTTGCTTGCCCGTGTGCGCTCGGCCTCGCGACTCCTACGGCAATAATGGTTGGTACCGGACGCGGAGCGGAAATGGGAACGCTAATCAGAGACAGCGACACTCTGGAACAGGCTCGCAAGATCACGAGCGTTGTCTTTGACAAGACGGGAACCATTACCTCCGGTGAAATGAGAGTCGTCGGGACAATTCCGTTGGATAAAATCTCAGAGACCGATTTGCTTACCATCGCGGCCCTGGCAGAAGTTCACTCCACGCATCCACTCGGAGAAGCGGTAGTTGAAGAAGCGAAGCGGCGAGGCTTGAATTACAATAGCGATGAAAACACCTCCTTCAAATCCCTATCGGGGAAAGGCGTTGAAATAACCGATCGCAAGAACGGTAAAGAGGAGACGGTGCGCGTCGGAAAGCTGGATTTTGTGAGCGGGGAGAGCGAGAAGAAAATCGACATAGAATTCCACGAAGAAGTTTTGCGGCGAGCGAAAGAGCTAACCGCGTCGGTTCTGTATGTTTCCAATCAAGGTGATTCTTCCGGAAAACCAGAAGTTATTGGCGCAATTTTGATCGGCGATTATCTGAGAGAAGATGCGGAAATGACGATTCGGAGGGTCAAAGATCTTGGATTGAGAACGTATCTACTCACGGGCGATGGAGAGGCGTCAGCTAAGAGGATTGCAGAGCTTGTAGGTGTAGATATTGTTTTTGCGAACATCTCGCCTGAAGGGAAACTGAAAAAAATAAAAGAGTTACAGCAAAGCGGGGAAGTGGTTGCGTTTGTCGGCGATGGAATCAACGACGCGCCTGCATTGACGCAGGCTGACATCGGGATTGCCATGGCTAGCGGGACCGACATTGCAGTCGAATCCGCTGACATCACGCTTGTGAGAAATGAGCTTGCGCTCGTTCCACGTTCGATTCTTTTGTCGAGAAGAACCATCAGGGTAATAAAACAGAATTTGTTCTGGGCATTTTTCTACAACATTTTGCTAATACCGCTCGCGGCGGGCGTTTTCTATCCGTTGACGGGATGGCAGTTGAATCCCATGCTTGCTTCCGTCGCTATGGCATTGAGTTCCGTGAGTGTAGTAAGCAACTCGCTGCGGCTGAAGAGATTTAAATTGACGTGAATCATTGACCAACTAATAGCTAAATGCTGGCGACAAGGAGATTGCGATGTTTGGTTTTGGAAATAAGAAAACAACTCTCACCGTTGAAGGGATGAGTTGTCATCACTGTGAAATGACGGTCGAGAAGGCTCTGCTCGAGGTTGCGGGAATTAAAACTGTAAAAGCAGATCATACGACAAAGAGCGTAGAGGTCGAGTACAAAGACAAACTTGATCTGGGAATTTTGAAAGAAAAAATCGAGAAAGCGGGCTATAGGTTGATTAGCGGTTGATTGGCACCTTGCCAGAGTTTCACATTTCGAGGATGATAAGACAAATTCAAAATGAAAATGAGCGGTGTGTGAATGGTGCAAGGAAATGTCCCAATATGATCCCGTCTTGGAAATAGAAGTGCGTCTTCAACACAAACATGGTATAAGAAATGCAATACGCTAAATAGGTAGTTACGCGTGCATCTTGAATAATTCTTCGCGTCTCCGTCGCCATGTGATGATAAAGCCGATCACCATTATGATTACACTGAGTGACCTCTCCCTTAATCCCTCTCCTTGTAAGGAGAGGGACATAGGGTGAGGTAGGTAACGGATTTCGCTGTGACTCTGATCTTCAATAAAGGAGAAATGAAACTGCGCAGACGGGCTTTGCGGAAGAATATGACTGTTGCAGAAGCACGTCTTTGGAAAGCCCTGAGAAATCGAAGACTTGCCGATTGTCGATTCGAGAGGCAATACAGTATCGGAAACTACATTGTTGATTTCTATTCGCCTCAGGTAAGACTCGCCATCGAAGTCGACGGTCCAATCCATGAGATGGCTGACGCGATTGAATCCGATAAGTTAAGGGAAGACGAGATAAAAGGTCTTGGTATTCATGTGCTCAGATTTAAGAACGAACAAGTTGAAAACGGATTTAGTGATGTGACAAAACAGATTGTTGAGAAGATACACGAGTTGCGAAAGGAATAATCTCAGTCCTACGTGGATAGATCTCGGCGGAAGGTTTTCTTGTTGCCGCTCTTCTGCGCAACTATAAAAGACTTATGTGTGCATCCTCGCCAATTCTTCTCGTCTCCGTCGCCATGTGATGATAAAGCCGATCACCATTATTATCACACCGCCCCAAACGAGGTTGATGAATGGCTTGATGGTTGCTTCGATGACCAGAACTTCTTTCTTGTTCTGAGCACCCCGCTGCGCTTGCGCGAGGAGAGAAATGTCTGGTGAATTACTTGCCGGCATGTATCCTATCATTACTGAAGCTTGTTTGGTCTTGTCATCCACGTGGATGTCCGTAACAGTAAATTGATCCCCTGATTTCGTCTTCAAAGTGTTGAGCTGGTTCTGACTTCCCGGTACAATCATGTCAGATGGCATTATTGTTTCGATTTTGCCGTCCGGTGTAGTTAACTCAATTATGGAGGCAAGCTCGAAAGCCTTGCCGTCTTGCATTGCCTGGTTCTGGTCGGCGGGAACCTGAAATCCCTCAAACACCATTGTGTATTTCCCGAGCTTTACAGGCTCGTTCAGATTTAGAGCGACCTGGACGCCATACTGACTCGCCTCTACTCCGCCGGCGTTTTCTTCTTCGAGCGCCTGCGGAGACAAGTACAAGTCGCGCGTCAACATATTCTCGCCGATGAACGCGAGTAATGATGGGTGACTGAAAATGTCATAATTGACGAGGCTGAAGATGTACGGATGCCGCATGATGGCGCCGCCATTGTATTCGCTTGCGTACATCACAAGCGGGGCATTGAATTCGCTCGCGCCGTTGGCCACGGTGACATCGTATGCAGTTTTTTCCTGATCAACCTGCGAAGTCCCGACGTAAGTGAGTTTGTATCCGAAAGCGTCTCGGGACTCGCCGAGAGGGAGACTTAGAGTTACGTGTTGGTCGTACCGCGCCGACGCAATGATCCCAATAAAGAGCAGCGAAACGCCGATGTGCGCCACGGATGCGCCCATGAACCTCGGATTCCCTTTGGCGATCTTGTAAGCGATTTCCAGGTTTACGAAGAGCGCGAATGCGCTCGCAAGGAAAAACAAGATCATCAAGATGTCGTGCATGCCTGCAAAAATCACAATAAGCGTAAGTATCGTCGCGGCTGTAGATGGAAGCTGCATTGTCCTCAGAAGAGTCTGCGAATTCGATTTCTTCCACCAGAAAAGCTGGCCAAGTCCGATCATCGCTGCCATGAGGATCGCGAGCGGAAGGTTGGTCTTGAGATAAAAACTTGTGTCGATTGCGCTTGCCTGTCCCTTCAGAATGTTCGTGATCAGCGGTGCGCTTGTCCCGATCAGGGTGAAGCCCGCGACGACTATGAGCGATCCTGCGCCCAAGAAGAGGGCAAACTCTCTCGATGTGAGCGTGTAATGAATTTTTTGTTTCGGAATTTCTCTAACGCGCCAGAAGTAAAGGCCCAGACCCAAGAGCAGGAAGAACCCGATTAGGGCAACCAGAAGAATGTAAACCCACATGCCGGGCGTCTCGAAACTGTGGACAGACGTGTCCCCAAGAACGCCGCTCCGAGTAAGGAAAGTGCTGTAAAGGACCAAAAGGAAGGGGAGCATTCCCATAATGAAGTTTGCCCGTAGGATATCCTCCCGTGCGGCGTTGTACCATCAAAGTGTGAATGGATGCGACCGCGACGAGCCATGGTATGAACGAAGAATTTTCCACAGGGTCCCATCCCCAGAATCCTCCCCATCCCAACGTCTCATAAGCCCAGAATCCGCCGAGCGTGATTCCGAATCCAAGGATAGCTGATGTAAAGAGCGTCCACGGTACGGCAACATTTATCCAATTTTTGTAATCTCTTCTGAGCAATCCGGAAACCGCATGAGCGAATGGAACGGCAGTTGATGCAAAACCAAGGAAGAGAATTGGCGGGTGAATTACGATCCAGAAGTTCTGCAAGAGTGGATTCAACCCTCTCCCGTCGTCGGGCATCATGCCAGGATGTGCGGTCTGCGGCCACGTTTGCCAGACATATTCAAACGGGTTCTTGACGACCGCCAGCAAAATCAGGAAAGAAGCAATTGCAGAATAAATTCCCATCACGGAAGATTCGTAATGGTGTTTCCGTGAATAGACCATGAGCATCAAGCCTATGATGCAGGTGTACATCGTCCACAGCATGAAACTTCCCTCTTGTCCAACGTAAAATGTTGAGACTAAAAGCGCAGAGGGAAGGTCAACAGAACTATAGCTCCAGACATAGGTGTATTGGAATTGGTGCGTGAGTAGGATGTTCATCAGATAACCCGCTGTGATTATTACTGATGTCGCAGCAATATGGTATCCGATCCGCGCAATCTTAAGAAATCTCTTATCGTCGTTGTTTCCGCCGGAGGCGTTTGCGCCTTCGGCAGAGAAGAAAGCAAAGACGTATCCAGTGGTGGCAGTCAGCATTGAGGCGAATGCCACCAGAATCAAAACATTGCCGATCATGATTGCTTCAGTTAGTTGTAACTGCTATTTGTAGTCTGGGGTGAAGTCTGAGGTCCGGATTTCGACTGGTATTTCGAAGGGCACTTTGTCAATACATCGCTTGCATAGAACACGCCGTTCTCGGCGCGTCCCTTCGCCACGATATCATTGGCAATCTCAAAGTTGTTCGGTTTTGCACCTGATAGCACGACCGGCAGGACGGTCTTCTCGTCGTCCGTCAAGTAGAAGTGAAACGTGTTGGTTTTGGGGTCATAGAAGCTATTCATGCTTCTCACCCAGGTGCCTTTCACTTGTACGGTACGATGCATTGTCTCAGCTTTTTTAGCTGAAACATATTCTATGTTATTCTGCATAAATGAAATAGCGCCGAAAATAATAAAGGCGATGATAACAAGCCCGCCGACGACGTATTTGGGCTTCATTTCGTCTGGTTCTCCTTTTCTGATACAATCTTTTCGTACAAACGATTCACCTTCTTATCTAACCTAAATAGATAAATAAAGATTCCCAGCCAAATCACCAAAACGATGGATAAGACCACGTAGAGCGAATGCTCGTCGAGGAAACTGTAAAGTGAACTCATTTATTTTTCTCCGCCTGATTTTTTGTAAGCCAATAGACTTATCTTCGTTCTGAGCTGGAATAACCAGATGTACAGAACGCTGAACCCGATTAGCGAAGCGTAAAATACAATTCTCATGTTCGTATCCATGTACATCCTTCCGTTTGAATTTAGGATTGGTGCAGCGGAGCCGGCTCCTCCCGGATGGAGGCTGAACATGATCCTGGGCATGATGAAAACAAAAAAGGGAACAGTCACGAATGCTACGATAGAATAAACCGCTGAAAGAGCGGCACGCCTCTCCTCGACTTCAATGGCACTGCGAAGCGAAAAATAAGCACCATAAATCATGAGCAGGACAAATATCGAGGTCTCGCGAGGATCCCAGTTCCAGAAACTTCCCCAGTTGAACTTTGCCCATATCGAGCCGGTTATCGTGGCGAGAACACTAAAAACAAAACCAAGTTCGGCAGCGGCAGATGATTGGATATCGTACTTGACGTTCCTGCTTCGTAGATAGCGGATGCCGTACCACATAGACATGAAGAATGCAAGTACTGCGAGCCACGACATGGGAACATGGAAGAATATGATTCGTGCCTTCGGTCCAAGTCCGGGGATGTCCCCGATGGGTATTGAGAATCCGAACATAACTACCGCGGCTATCCAGATGCCCACACATATTTTCATCCAGGATTTCATTAATCTCTCCAAACAAAATCGAATAGCACAATGGAAAGCGTCGTCACCACGACAGCATACGAAATCATTATCTTGAGATCATCAGCGGCATCGGCAATCGAAGCGCCTTCAACCGCGAGTCTCGTTGCGTCTATAACACTCATCAGCAGGGGCAGCAGTATTGGGAACGACAGAACAGGGTACAACGTTCCCTTGGAGTTTGCCTTGGATATGATGGCTGCGATGAAAGTCGAGGCAGACGCAAGTCCGAAGCTACCGATCAAAACCGTAAGGAGAAATATCGCCGGCGACTGAATCGTAAAGGTCGGCATTGTCAATAAATACGCCGTGACGATCATTGCATTCAGCACGTAGATCAGAACTGCATTGAACGCGAGTTTCCCGAGAAGGACCGAAGTCGGTTTGACCCAGAGCTGCAGGGTCATTGTGGTTCCCCTTTCTTCCTCGCTCACAAAGGAGCGCGAAAGTCCGCTCATCGCTGCAAAGAAAATGATTATCCAAAGAATTCCAGCCGATAGGCTTGGCGAAACATTTTCACCTGCCGTCGAGAAGAGTATCATCGACAGAGTGACTACGACAAACATCAGGAGCGCATTCAGCGCATAGCGAGTACGCAGTTCACTGTAGAGATCTTTTGTAAATACAGCGGCGGCTCCTCTCATGCGTTGAAAATACGCGATGCGAGTTAGATGTTCAAGGAATAGAGCGGAAGCGAAATGAATGAGGTCGAACCAATCATGCGGAGAGGGAGGGATTCGAACCCTCGATACCCCGAAGGGTATTCCGGTTTTCGAGACCGGCCGATTCAACCACTCTCGCACCTCTCCAATAAACTATTTGATGATTCCTTTTGCTCTAAGCCAGTTGTATCCGTCTATCGATTTGAAGAATTTTTCTCTTGTTGCTGCTTCCTTCCTTGTTTCATATTCTTCAGAATAATGTAATATATACGGCAGATGTCCCTTTGTATAACGTACTTTGCCGCTATTGTGAGTTTTGAGTCGCGATTCAATGTTCTCCGAATGTCCATAATAATAAGTAGCATCTTTCAAGCTTCGCAAAATATAGGCAAAAAACACATCTACCTCATTACCGACAGAGCAAAGCAGGAGGGATTCCTCCGTAAGGAGTCCCTACGGGAGAACCCTCGATACCCCGAAGGGTATTCCGGTTTTTGGCGAAGCCATCACTATGTGACGAGACCGGCCGATTCCTCCCTACGGAGTCCCTACGGGAAACCACTCTCGCACCTCTCCAATGCTTCGAGCATTGATCCTTGTCGTGGACAACAGGAAACCCTGACAAGTTTTTTTTCAAGCGGAGAGGGTGGGATTCGAACCCACGGTACAGTCACCTGCACACACGCTCTCCAGGCGTGCCAATTCAGCCACTCTTGCACCTCTCCGAGAGCATGTAAATTTAACACCTTCTCGTGAGGGCTACAAGAAAAACAATCAAATTTTGAGGCGTTGTGGGGAAGCAGAATTCTTGATTCTTACTTTGGACGAGAATATCTTGAAGAACCTTTGGAGTGTGAATGAGCACCGACGATTTTGATTTCACGTTTGACGACGAGCAGTACGACGAATTTGAGAAGCATAATATCGACGAGGAAATAAGACGCCTCCGGAAGGAAGAGCCAACCTTTTCGAGCATTGCGGCGCTCGAACAAATAATCGATTATTTCATGAGCCAGGACAAGTATGAAGATGCACTCTTCTTTGCCAACAAACTGATTGCGATCATGCCTGCAAGTGCCGAGAATTTGGCTCGGCGGGGAGAGATACATGAGGCGCTAGGAAAATTTGAGAACGCATTGGAAGACTACTCGAGGGCGCTCGAAGTTAATCCTGTGGAAGTCGATGCATTGATTGGGAAGGCGAGTTGTTTGCAGATGCTTGATATGTTTGAGGATGCGCTGGAGAACATAGACAGGGCTCTTGATATCGATCCCGGCAGTTATGAGGCGTTGATGAACAAAGGTGTCATACTGGAAAAGCTTGGACGATACGAAGAAGCCTCAAAAGTTTTCAAGTATTTGACTGAACTTGATTCCGACGACAAGGATGCCTGGTTTGAGCTGGCCTATTGCTATGATTATCTGGAAGAGCCTGACAAATCGCTGAAGTGCTATGATAAGGTCATCGAGTTGGATCCGTACAATCACAGGGCTTGGTACAACCGCGGTATCTCATTGAACGCTCTCGGGAAATACCAGACTGCAATCGAAAGCTACGACATGGCAATTGCGATCGATGAGAAGTTCGGCGCGGCTTGGTATAACCGGAGCAACGCGCTCCTCAGCATGGGCAAGCTGCAGGAAGCGATTAAGAGCTATAAAACGACTCTAAAATACGAGCCGAACGATGTCGCGAGCTGGCATAACATGGCGACAGCGTATGAGGAGCTTGGCGAGTATAAAGAAGCTATTCGGTGTTACACTGAAGCATTAAAGGGCGATTCGAATCACGTCGAGTCGTTGTTTGGCAGAGGAGTGTGTTACGACGCGATTGACATGTATCGGAAGGCGCTCGCTGATTTCAGCCGTGCAGCGGAGTTAGACGGCGCCGACCACGATATCTGGCACGCGAAAGGTGATGTTGAGTTTACGCTCGAACTGTTTCGGGAGTCGGTGGCGAGTTACCTGCGGGTTACGGATCTCCAGCCGGAAAACGTCGATGGATGGCTGGATCTTGGCGATGCGTTGGTTGAGTGCGATGAGCTCTCAGACGCGCTGAAAGCCTATGACAGGGCGATCGGGATTTCTCCCGAATGGGGAGAGGCATACTATCAGAAGTGCAAATGTTGTCTACAGGCTGGCGCTTACGATGACGCAATTGAGTGTGCAAAGAAAGCGCTGGAGTTGGAACCCCACAAGATAAATACTTTCTTCCAGGACTTTGGGCAGATACAGCACTCAAATCCTGAGATCTTGATCAAATTTGTATTTCCCGTTTATGAATGGTTAGTGAATGAAAAGAAATACAAAGAATCTCACTAAGCTAGTCGGAATAATCGGTCACCCAATTGCTCATAGTTGGTCTCCATTAATCCATGGAACTGCATTCAAGATCACGAGACAGAATTATTCCTATTTTCCGTTCGACGTTCTTCCGAAGAATCTCAATGATGCCTTGAGAGGGATGCAGGCTCTTGGAATTGTCGGTTTGAACGTTACGCTTCCGCACAAAGAGCCTGTCATGGAATTTCTTGACGAAATTTCCGCCGATGCGAGACTAGTTGGTGCAGTAAATACTATCTATGTACAGAATGAAATGCTAGTCGGTCATAATACCGATGTGGATGGAGCGGTGGCTGCGTTGAAACCTTACCGCGATCAAATCGCCAACGAGAGCGTGGTGATTTTCGGTGCCGGTGGAGGCGCGCGTGCTGTCATCTATTCGCTAATTGCGTATTTTCGACCGGCTCAGATTCTTGTCATCAATCGTGACGCATCACGCGCTGAATTGTTGAGGAAGTTCTTTTCCGATTCTCAAAATTATAGGAGCATCAGGGTGGTTGAACTTCATAATATTGATGAAGAAAACGCGGTCGAGTCCAGCAGGTTAATCGTGAACGCCACGCAGGTGGGGATGTTCCCGGCGACCAATGAGGTCATAATGGCACAGGACAATCGTGACTACGAGGGGAAGATTTTCTTTGATCTGGTCTATAACCCGGTTCAGACAACATTCCTCAAGCTGGCCAAGAAGAAGAATGCGATCACAGTGAGCGGTCTCGAAATGCTTTATCAGCAAGCTGCGAGAGCATTCGAGCTGTGGACAGGAGTCGCAATGCCGCTCGATAAGGTCCGCGCGAAGCTCGACAAAAAATTCTTTGAGGAAAACTCGCCGAAGAGAAAGAAGATCACCCCTCAAAAAGCTTAAAAGAAATTCCTCACGAACCGAATCTTGGTTCGCGTCCTAGCTGAACCAGATGGAATAAGGACGCGGGAAGTAATTCTCTTCACATGGCTCATTCAGATTTCCAGGAAGCTTCTTAGGGAGCGATCGTTCGCGAGAGAAGCTCTTCAATAATCAGCAGTGCATCTTCAATAGGTCTTCTCGATATATCTTCTTCCAGCACACCCGCTGAAAGTCGTCGGGCAGCGGTCCTAGTCCTGGCCGGAATGTTGTCGCTTGACGAAATGAGTTTCAAGATTTCGTTGACGCTTTTAGGGGATGTGCCCTCTGTCCAATACTTCGATTTACGAAACGCGTTCCCTACGGCTCTTCTCGCGCAGACTCGAGCTTTCCCCTCGTTTCCTTCATTCGAAGCTTCCTGGGCTGAGCTAAGCTCACTTTGTACGTCTTCCGGCAGGACCATTTTTTCGATTCTTCAGGTAGTCCGTCAAATAATGAGCGGTGTAAGAATTCCTATTCTTCATCACCTCGTGCGGCGAACCTTCGGCGACAATATATCCGCCAGCTTCACCGCCTTCCGGTCCGAGATCTATAATCCAATCGGCGCACTTAACGACATCAAGGTTGTGTTCAACCACAATTGCTGTATTTCCTTTGTCGACCAATTTCTGCAAAAGGTCCAGAAGTATTCGAATATCTTCAAAGTGAAGTCCGGTTGTCGGCTCATCGAGTATATATAGAGTCTTACCTGTGGAGACCTTTGAAAGCTCCGTGGAGAGTTTTACGCGCTGCGCTTCGCCTCCGGAAAGTGTTGTGGACGATTGACCGAGCCGTATGTAACCAAGGCCGACTTCGTTCATGGTCTGCAGTTTTCTCTTTATTGCTGGGATTTCTTCAAACAGTCCAAGAGCGTTTTCCACCGTCATCTCTAATACGTCGGAAATGGTTTTGCCTTTGTACTTGACGTCGAGAGTGGCTGCACTGAAGCGTTTTCCGTTGCACACTTCACATTTCACGTAAACATCCGGCAGAAAATTCATCTCGATTTTCCTCATTCCGTCGCCTTCGCAAGCCGGACAGCGGCCCTCTTTCACATTGAATGAGAAACGGCCGGGTTTGTAGCCCCGGATTTTCGATTCGGGAAGCTGAGAGAAGAGATCCCTGATTGGCGTGAAGACGCCGACGTAAGTCGCGGGGTTTGACCTTGGAGTCCGACCAATCGGGGACTGGTCAACATTCACAACCTTATCAATCAGATCAACCCCTGAAATCGATTTGTAGGGAAGAGGTTGATCAGCAAGCCGGTAAAACTGTTTCCCAAGAATCCTGTACAAAGTGTCATTGACTAGGCTTGATTTGCCCGATCCGCTGACGCCTGTAATACAGATAAGAAGCCCAAGCGGAAATCTTGCGTTGATGTCCTTGAGATTGTTCCCCGAAGCTTTCTCTATCGTCAAGAATCTACCGTTTGGTTTTCTCAAATTGTTCTTTGGCCGAACAGGGATTTCCTTTTCATCGCGCAAATAAGCAGCAGTCAGCGATTCTTTTCGTTCCGACAAAATATCGTCAAGTGTCCCGGCTTTCACCACGTGTCCACCATGCTCGCCTGCGCCCGGTCCGAGATCCACAATGTAGTCTGCGTTTTCCATCGTCTCGCGATCATGTTCTACAACAATTATGGTGTTCCCGATGTCTCGGAGGGACTTTAGCGAATTGATAAGCCTCATATTATCGCGTTGGTGCAGGCCAATTGATGGTTCATCGATCACGTAAAGAACGCCCGTGAGTTGTGAGCCGATTTGCGTCGCCAGTCTGATTCGTTGCGACTCTCCGCCGGATAGAGTCCCTGACGGGCGGTTTAGATTCAAGTAATTGAGTCCGACATTAAGCAAAAAAGCGAGCCTGGTTTTGATCTCGTGTAGGATCGGCTGAGCAATTTTTTGACTTCTCTTTGGAAGCGTCAATTCCGCAAAAATATTCTCGACTTCGTCTATCGAGCTTGATACAACTCGGCTAATTGTTAACGACTCATCACCAGCGGTGACCACTCTGACAAATCTGCTCTCAGGTCTCAGTCGCGTTCCATCACACACCTCACATGTCGTGAGTGGCAGATAGGCTTCGATGTTCTTGTACTGATCTCCAAAGTACGCTTCAAAATCAAGATTGTGAAGCATCGGAATGAGTCCCTCAAATTTTGCAGCAAGATTTGAAATGGATACTCCCGCGAACCTCATTCCTTTTTGTGTGCCTTTCTGGTTTTTTCCGAATAACAACAGATCGCGAACGGTCGAATCAAATTCTCTAAACGGTGTGCTTGCATTAACGCCGTGAGGTTCGAGGACTCTGTTCAGAAGGCTCATCAAGAAAAAATCATCTCGCTTCGGAAATAACAGTGCTCCTTCGGTGATCGACAGTTTGGAATCGAACACGAGAGCTTCGGGTGTAATTTTTCTGCTTAGTCCGATCCCGCCGCAGGTTCTGCACATTCCGAATTTCGAATTGAATGAGAATGAATTCGGCGCGAGGTCGGGATAACTCGTTCCGCATTTTGGGCACGACCGCAGTCGGCTGAAGAAACTGTCTTTGTTAATGTCATAGTCATGGACGATAATGGTGCCTGATCCTCTTTCAAGCGAAAGCTTCAGCGATTCTCGCAGTCTCGGTAGAGATTTCTTTTGAATCTTTAGTTTGTCGACTATGAGTTCAATTGTGTGAGCTCCGTAGCGCGAGACCTCCATCCCTTCTTGGAGATCGCGCAGATTTCCATCCACTCTGACCTGAATAAATCCTTCCGCCGTGAGTTCTCTGAACAGTTCCCGGTAATGTCCCTTACGTCCGATGACAAGTGGTGCAAGAAGCATAATATTCTTGTTGTCGAAGTCGGCCAGAATTGTCTGGAGAATTTGATCCTGGGTCTGTTGTTGGACCGGTATATTGCAGTTTACACAGAACTGAGTCCCGACCTTGGCAAACAGAAGTCGAACGTAATCGTAAATCTCTGTGACCGTTCCGACCGTGGAGTGCGGGTTGGTGCTGATTGTCCTTTGTTCAATTGCGACTGAAGGACTCAGTCCTTCAATAAGATCGACGTCTGGTCGTTCCAGAATTTGTAGAAACTGCCGGGCGTACGCCATCATGGTCTCCAGGTACCGGCGCTGGCCCTCGGCATAAATTGTGTCGAAGGCCAGTGAAGACTTTCCGCTGCCGCTCAGGCCAGTGATAACGATGAACTTATCCCGCGGCAAATCCAAATTGATCGATTTGAGATTGTGCTGGCGCGCGCCGCGAATCGTAATCTTGCTCGTATCCGGTTTTATTTCCATTCGAATTCCGAATTTACTTGAAGTAAAGCGGAGATTCAATCCAAAAAAGAACGGCGGTTTTGTCACCGAGAGTTTATTCCATTCCTGCCATTTGTATCAATATTGCTATTTCCCAATTTGTGAAGTTTTCCCTGGGGGATCTTTCTTGAAGTGGCAAATAATTCTGTTTTTTACAGAGCATCAGTGTGCTATTATTGTTCTCACGGTTGCGATGAAAAATTCAGAATGAGTCCATTGTATGAAAGTTTTAGACTGCGGAATATTCTACGAGTGGGAGTACGACGAAGATTTTGTCCTAATCCTGTCGAGTGAACTTAAGTCACGGAACCTCTCTACCGAGGTTTTCGGGCCCGGCGATTATGAAGGCGTCTTAAGGAGGATGAGACGCAAGAATTTGGGGTTCAAAACGATTGTTGATCGTGCTTCCGATGTCGACGGTAATTGTGAGTCTATAATAACCCTGGTCAAAGGGAATGGGATATTCATACTTAATAATCCCGATAAGGTCCGTCATGCGTCGGACAAAGCTTCGATGCATCTTGAGTTTATCACCGCTGGGATTTACGTGCCATATACTATCATAATCTCGCCGTACAGCGCTCAGCGGGAGGTGTTTTTGAGCATAGACCAATTGGCTTCTCTTGGCAGACCGTTCATAATAAAACCCGCTAACACAACCGGTGGCGGGATCGGGGTTGTCAAAGGAGCGGAGGGTCTCCGCGAAGTGATTGATACTCGGCAGCATCATAAGGATGACAAGTACCTGCTCCAGAAGAGAGTGGAGCCGAAGATTCTCGATGGCCGACGAGCCTGGTTCAGACCATTTTACGTTTTCGGCAAAGTCTTCATTTGTTGGTGGGACGATCTCACGCATATCTACTTTGAGGCCTCTCGTGAAGAAATCAAGAGACATAATCTGCAAGAGATCGAAAAGGTTGTCAGAAAGATTTACGGCGTTTGCGGCCTGGACTTTTTTTCAACGGAGATTGCAGCTACGCATGCGGGAGAATTTATTGTCATAGATTATGTTAATGAAATGTGCGATATGCGTCTGAAATCGCGACATTTTGACGGCGTCCCTGATAAAGTGGTGGAAGCCATCGCAAAACGAATAGCATCCGGCATGTCGGAACGATGTTGAAAAGAATTGATGTACGAACCTGAAACAGAAGCCGCAAGCGACATTGAAGAAACGGTGTTTTCCGTGGTGGATGTGGAGACCACAGGATCCATCGCGGCAAATGACAGGATAATAGAATTCGCCGCATACAAAGTCTACCATGGACGGATTATCGACGAATATACGACCCTCCTGAATCCCGGCAGGCATATTCCCAATTTCATCCGGGATATGACCGGAATAACTGATGAGATGGTCTATGGTGCACCGTCATTCAGGGAAGTTGCATGCGTTATCTCAGATTTTCTATCTGGAACAATATTTACCGCACACAACTCTCATTTTGATTATTCTTTTGTGCGGCACGAGATGGAAACGGCGGGGTTAGACCTTGATATCCCGCAGCTCTGCACCAGGAAACTGAGTTCGAGGATCTTCACCCACCTTCCTCGAAAAGCTCTTGATCAAGTGTGCCATCATCTCGGGATAAAGATTAGTGGGAGGCATCGAGCCTTCGGTGATGCTCGGGCAACCGCCCACCTCCTGATCGAATTGTTGGAATTGATCGCAGAGCGACACGAGGTTCTCGGCATCGAGGAGCTGCTTCGGTTCCAGAACGTTTCTTCACGAATAGATCCTCACAAGAACCAAAGCGTCTTCAAGAAGGCGATGACCATGTCGCCAAATTCGCCGGGTGTTTACAGAGTTTATGACGCGGAAGATGAGATTATTTATATAGGCAAGGCGAAGAACCTGAAGCTCAGGATCGCTTCCTACCTGACTCAGAATGAAAAGGATTCGAGGAAAATCAGGAGGATGCTCAGTGAAGCAAAGAGAATCGAATTTGAGATTACGGCTTCTGAGTTATCTGCGTTCCTGAGAGAAGTCCAACTAATCAGGCGCCATCGCCCGAAACTTAATTCCCAGCTGGTGAACCCGAGGCGTTTTCCATTTATACGACTTTCCACTGAAAACGGATATGACAAATTAGATGTCGTCTATGAACTTAATGAGGACGGCAGGTTTTATGGCCCGTTCGAAAATTCGTATGTTGCCGAGCAAGTTCTCTTCGCTGCAGACAAATATTTCAAATTGGTGAAATGTGAAAAGGAATTTGATCGAACAAATTCTCTTTTGACAAAGCCTTTTGATCCTTGTTTGTATTTTCATATCGAGAGATGCCTGGCTCCCTGCCGCGGCGGCGTCGAAATCTCGGAATATGAAAGAGAAGTTGAGGCGGTCGAGGAATTCCTGTCGGGATCATTCGAGAAACTCACCGGCGAGTTGAGATTAAAACTTGATGAGCTCTCGAAGAGGCTTGAGTTCGAAGAAGCTGTAGAAACAAGGGATCTAATCGAGACTCTTGAGAAAACTTCTTCACGTTTGAAACTCCTTAACGGTCCGTTGAGCAGGGCGGATTTTGTGTGCGGCTGGTTCCATGAAAATCTCTATGAACTTTATATGGTCCGACGTGGACTCCTGGCCGGGCCGGTGGTTGTCGGTGACGTTGAACTTGGGGAGGGTCTGACGTTCTTGATCGAGAAATCGCCTCTGATCGCTGGCGATTTCGTTCCCCTAAGAATTCTTCTGAATTATGCTTTGAGGAATCCGGAAGGGTTCTTCAGGGTCGACGCAAATGGGCGACAGACTGGGCTTGCGGAAAAAATAAAAACCGCTGTTGCAACGTTGCCAACAGCGGTTTACAAATAGAAAATCCTTTTTGTCGTCTCAGAGCTGTTTCAAATAATTTCTTGCTCGAGTTGCGGGCTCCGAATTGGGAAGTTTGTTGACAAGCGTTTCCCAGGTTGCCTTTGCGTTATCCTTATCGCCGAGCTTCAAGTAGCTCGTTCCCAGCATTACATAAGCATCGGCTTCCTTATTACTCTTAGGATAGCTGATGGTCTTTTGGAATTCCTTAACGGCCCCAGCGTAGTCTTTCGTGGCGTAGTAGCACTCCCCAAGCCAAAAATGGACGTTGCTGACCAATGGGTTATTTACCGTGCTTCGCGACAAGTCCTGCAGTTTAGCAATAGCTTGCGGATACTTCTTGCCATTATAAAGCTTCAACGACTGATCGTACGCCTTCTTGTAATCGGCGCTCGTAGTAACCGTAGATGCGGGCTCGGTCGAGGGTTTTTCAACCTCAGCGCTCTTGGCACTCAGGTCACGATTGATTTGCTTTTGGACAGCGAGTTCCGAATCCAGGGTATTTACACGGACTTGCAAGTCCTGAAGGTCCTGCCATTGCGAACTACTCTGTCCTAATTTTGAAGTGAGGTCTGCCACCTTCGCGTTTAATGCCTTCTTGTCCTGATCAAGTTGGGCATTAGATTTCTTTAGCTGGGCATTCTCGTCCTGCAGTCTTTGATTATCTGCCTGCAGTGAAGCAACCAGAGAATCTGTTTGCGGACTAGTCGATTGCGTTTCTATGGCTTCTCCGCAGCCGCTCAGCATCGCGTTTAATGCAAAGAGGATGATGATAGTCAGGTATGCTACCCCATGCAGTAATGGTTTCATATATTTTCCTCCTCAGGTTTAGGTTAACGAGTCGAATGAAATTAGATAAAGGACGCTTAAAAGTCAAGAAAATTACCGCAATTCCGTAATTTAATCGCCTGCCCAAACAGGACGCATGGCTTTTCCCTGCAGCTTTAGATATATTTTCAGAAATGTTGAACAGAGCGGAGTCGGAACTTTGGCGAAGGTGATAGCCTCTCAGATCTTTGAGTTTCACGTATCCCGAAAGGCACGGGAGCATTTTGATCTTGATGATTCTCTCTTCGGTTTGTCGGGTGATCTTTTCTTTCCAAATTTTCAGGCGGTTCAGAGTTTTGCTTCAAGAGTAACTGAAAAAAGAAGAGGAGGCACCAAGAAAAGATCTCAAACAGGAATTCTCGAAGATGTTTCTTCGCCTCTGTCTGCAGGCGACGTTAACGCGATGGGCTTGTTCCATGAAGTGCTCCACTTCGTTATTAACTCTTATGTGAAAGAACTCAATCCGACAGCCTTCCTGGATCTGGAGGATTGGCTTAGAAAGAACCTCAATGCTTCACAGCTTGAGAAGACTGCTCGCGCGTTTGTCGATCTTTTTCCTTCAAGTGAGGTGTATCGCGGCGGAGAGACCGCAGACCAGTATCTCGCCCGTTCCACCGATGGAATTTCGAATCGTCACGTGATCTTGGTCGAGTCGATCCTGCTTTGGCTGGAAAATCAGAATCCCTCATTTGCCCCAATATCAGCGCTGATTGATGATGGTGAACTCAGGAAAACGTCAAAGTACGATGATGTGATAGCGGAGACAGAGAAGTTCTTTGAGACCCAGCCGAAATTCCCATCTGTCGGCTTGCCGCTTTTGAAAATGCTTCGTGCACCGATGGAAGCTCATCCCGATTCGATCGCTGAACAACTTCGGTTCATGGCAAAACACTGGGAGAAGATCCTGGCAAAGTCTCCGTATCTGCTTAAGCTTCTGACCGCTGTTGACATCCTGAAAGAAGAGGGAAAGTATTTCATGATGCTTGCTCAGGCGCAGGCAGAAAAAAATAAAATACCGGAAGTCCGTCAATCTCAATTTTTCGGATTTGGCGAAAAAGGATCTCAGACTGTGCCGCGATTCAGGGGAGGCGAGTTCGAAAGCGAGAATTTCAGCCCCGATTTAGGATGGATGCCGAAATTAGTTTTGATCGCGAAGAGCACGTATGTCTGGCTTGACCAACTCAGCAAGAAGTATCAAAGATCGCTCACAAGGCTCGACCAGATTCCCGATGAGGAATTGGACGTTTTAGCTCAGCGCGGATTCACCGGATTGTGGCTGATAGGAATCTGGGAGAGAAGTCACGCATCAAAACGAATTAAGCATCTCAACGGAAACATCGATGCCGTCGCATCGGCGTACTCGTTGAACTCGTACAACATTTCTTCTGAGCTCGGCGGAGAAGAGGCTTATCTCAACTTGAGGGATCGTGCGATGAGCCGCGGAATTCGCCTGGCAAGCGACATGGTTCCGAACCACATGGGGATAGATTCATCATGGGTGATAAATCATCCCGATTGGTTTTTGGGATCTGATTTCATCCCGTTTCCAAATTACACTTTCAATGGCCCGGATTTGAGCAATGATGATCGCGTCGGAATATTTATCGAAGATGGTTACTGGACGAAAAGGGATGCGGGAGTCGTGTTCAAACGGTTAGACAGATGGACCGGAGGCGTGAGATACATTTATCACGGCAATGATGGTACACACATGCCATGGAATGACACAGCTCAGCTGGATTTCACGAAACCAGAAGTCCGGGAGGCGGTGATCCAGACGATATTGCATGTGGCGCGCAGATTTCCGATCATTCGCTTTGACGCTGCAATGGTTCTTGCCAAGAAACATATCCAACGTCTTTGGTTCCCCGAGCCGGGGACCGGCGGCGCGATCCCCTCGCGTTCAAATTTCTCTATGACGAAGGAACAATTTGATGAGCTTATTCCGAATGAATTCTGGAGAGAAGTCGTCGATCGGGTGCAAAGGGAAGTTCCGGATACACTGTTGCTGGCAGAAGCATTCTGGCTGATGGAAGGGTACTTCGTGAGGACACTCGGCATGCACCGCGTTTACAACAGTGCATTCATGAACATGCTTAAGAGGGAGGAGAATGCAAATTACCGGCAGGTCGTGAAGAACGTGCTCGAGTATAATCCTCAGATTCTTAAGAGATTCGTGAACTTTGTGAACAATCCCGATGAAGAGACGGCTATCGCACAATTCGGAAAGGATGATAAATATTTCGGTGTTTGCGTAATGATGGCAACAATGCCCGGACTTCCGATGTTCGGACATGGACAGATCGAAGGATTCACTGAGAAATATGGTATGGAATATAAGCGCGCATACCGAGACGAGCGCCCCGACGAAAATCTGGTAGCTCGACATGAACGCGAAATATTTCCGCTCCTCAAGAAGAGACAGTTGTTCAGTGACATGGACAACTTTCTGATGTACGATCTTTCCACCGGCGATGGTACAGTCAATGAAGACGTCTTTGCTTATAGTAACCGAATGGGAGAAGAAATAAGTCTGGTGGTATATAATAATCGGTACTCTCAAGCTTCAGGGTGGATCAAAAACTCTGTCGGCTTTCTGGGCGCAGATGGAAAAAACACGCGCAAAACTCTTCAAGACGGACTGCAGCTCAGAGGTGTGAATAACGATTACTGTATCTTCGAAGATGTGATTGCCCATCTTGAATATATCAGACCAGTGAAGTCACTGAAGAGGGAGGGACTGTATGTCGAACTCGGAGCCTACAAGTACAATGTGTTCATGGGTTTCCGCGTGGTGCAGGCGACCGAGGACATGCCGTATGGCGAGCTATGTGATGTGCTAAACGGCGCGGGTGCTCCTTCGATTGTGAATGCACTTCAGGACTACAAACTGCGGGATGTGCACGCGGCCTTTTACGAGGCGATGAACGCCGGGAGTCTGAGGTATCTTGTCGGCGGTGTAGAAAACGGCAGAAGTAAGAAAGAGAGGGAAAAAGCATTCGACGAGAAAAGCGATAGACTCAATTCTGCCGTTTCTAAGTATGAACATTTGCAGAAGAAGAATAGCAACATAAACGACCGGGTGAACAATTTTGCCGCATTGGTGTCATTGCCAAGAATTCTGGGCGTGTTGAAATCTCGGAAACTGGATGCTAGACTTCCAGTTCCTTCCGTGGAAGGATCCTTGTACGGCTGGCGCGTGTTGTTCCTCTGGGCCTTTTTGGATGGAGTAAAAGATTTTCTTTCGGATTTGGGAAAAAATATCCAGCCTTTTGAAGAATGGCGCCTGATTCCGCAGGTCGTGGCATGTTTCCGCGAGCTCGGTCTTGAGGATGGACTTTCAAAGTATGAATCAAGAATAGTCAAGGAGATACTCGAAAGTATCGGCGGCAAGGAGAGTCCGAATCTTAAAGAAATATTAGCTGAGGCAGCGAAGAGAAGATCGGTTCGGGATTTGCTTGGAGCAAATGTCCATAATGGCGTTACGTGGTTCAACAAGGAACGTTTCGAGGATTTGCTCGAGTATATGACGTTAGCGTTTCTGATAAAACAGGCTGCACAAATATCAGGGAAAAGGTTGGAGGAAAAAGAAGCTATTTTCAAAGATGTTGTAGCTTTGTTCTCGAAGGTCGAGGAGATCGCAAGGAAAACAAGTTACAAGCTTGACGATTTTGTCACGGAACTGGTTTGAGCTCTTCAGGTTTTAATCGAGAGAGATCCTAATGCAACTTACCTATATTGACTGGATTGTGATAGCGCTCTACTTTGCTTTTAATCTGGCTGTCGGGCTCTATTATCGAAAAAGGGCGACTCAAAGCGTAAGCGACTACTTCGTTTCTGGCAGAAATGTGGCATGGTGGCTCGCGGGGACTTCAATGGTGGCAACCACATTTGCCGCGGACACACCTCTTGCGGTAACCGGACTCGTTGCTCGAAACGGCATCGCCGGAAACTGGATATGGTGGAGCATGTTGTTCAGCGGAATGCTGACCGTTTTCTTTTATGCCCGGCTCTGGAGAAGGGCGGGCGTGCTGACAGACGTTGAGTTTGCCGAGATAAGATACAGCGGAAGGCCCGCGAGTTTCCTGCGGGGCTTTAGAGCTTTGTATCTTGGCTTGCCGGTAAATCTGATTATTATGGGTTGGGTTAATCTTGCAATAGTCAAGATCATGATGCTCACTCTCGGAATCTCCAAAGTTGAAGCTCTTGGCATCGCGATCCTGATTATGTTCATAACCGCATCGATCTCCACTTTGTCGGGTTTGTGGGGAGTTCTGGTCACCGATCTTTTCCAGTTCGTGCTAAAAATGGGAATGGTCATTATACTGGCGGTCTTTGCGGTGCAGGCGACAGGGGGAATGGCCGGCTTGATTTCGGGATTGCATCATGTCGATCAAACAAGACAAGGGACGGGATCAGTTTTGTCGTTTGTCCCTGACCTAAGATCAACCTGGATGCCGATGATAACCTTTTTCGTTTATATTGCCGTCAACTGGTGGGCTTCATGGTATCCTGGTGCAGAACCGGGCGGCGGTGGTTATATCGCACAAAGAATTTTTTCTGCGAAGGATGAAAAAAACTCACTGTTGGCCACTTTGTGGTTCAACATTGCCCACTATGCGCTGCGACCGTGGCCATGGATCATTGTGGCTTTGGTGGCGGTCGTGAGATTGCAGCATGACCCGGGTTTCGTCAGCGACCCTGAGTCAGGTTACGTCAGGATTCTGGTGACGGATTTGCCCGCGTCGCTTCGCGGATTGATGCTCGCTGCATTTGCAGCAGCTTACATGTCCACGATCGGAACGCAACTGAACTGGGGCGCAAGCTATGTAGTAAACGATTTTTACAGACGGTTCTGGACTAAAAACAAAAGTGAGAAACACTATGTGAACGTGTCCCAGTTGGCGACGTTGATTTTAATGGTGCTATCGGCAATCGTGACTTTTTACATGGATTCAATTTCGAACGCCTGGAAATTCCTCATCGCCATTGGAGCCGGCACGGGGTTAGTTTACATCCTTCGGTGGTTCTGGTGGAGAATAAATGCCTGGAGCGAAGTATCTTCGATGGCGGCAGCTCTCGTTACTTCGCTGGCACTTCAGTACTATTTCCATCTTAGCGATTCTGACCCGAAGGAGTTTGCCTATCTTGTGTTGATCACCGTTTCTGTTACTACGGTGGTTTGGCTTCTCGTGACTTATCTTACGGCTCCCGAGAAGAAGGAAATTCTCACTGCTTTTTATCGAAGAGTCCATCCGAGTGCGCGACTTTGGGGACCGATTGCGAAAGAGGTTACCGATGTTCAGCCGGATAAAGATGGAATTTTTAATTTGATAGACTGGTTGAGTGGGGTGGCGATGATATACTCGCTCCTTTTCGGAACGGGCAACATTATCTTCGGCAACACGTTGATCGGAATTCTGATGGTGGTTGTAGGGTTGGTATTCGGTTCAGTTATCTACGTCGATTTGAACAAGCGCGGCTGGGCAACGCTGGGTAAATAGAGTAATTTGCGTCAGATCTCATTTCGGGAAAGATAATTTATTGTCAATCGAGGAGCACATAAGAAAGTCGAGGAGAGATTATTCTCGCGAACCGCTTGACGAATCCATGGTAGATCCGGATCCATTCCGGCAATTTGAAATCTGGTTTGAGAGTGCAATCAAGGCTGGGGTGCCCGACCCGCATGCCATGGTGGTAGCGACCGTCTCACGCGCCGGGAATCCATCTGCCCGGGTTGTCCTCCTTCGAGGCTTCGAAAGAAACGGTTTTGTTTTTTACACTAACTATCAAAGTCACAAGGGGTCAGACCTTCTCCAGAATCCCAATGTCGCCGCTGTTTTTTTCTGGAGCGAGATCGACAGACAGATTCGCATTGAAGGGCAAGTCGAGAAAGTGGCTCCAGAAGAATCGGATAAATACTTTCATTCAAGGCCGAGAGAGAGTCAAATGTCGGCGTGGGCTTCGGATCAGAGCAAAGTGGTTGTCAATCGTGCAGAATTGGACAAGTCTTTTGAGAAATACGAGGAACAGTTTGCCGGCGGACCTGTGCCGCGACCCGATAAGTGGGGAGGTTTCCGAATGATCCCAACAACGTTTGAATTCTGGCAGGGAAGGCCGAATCGCATGCACGATAGGATTCTTTATGAACTTAACAGTACCGGCAGATGGGAAATTAAGAGGCTGGCACCTTAGAAATCTCTCATCGATTTAATAGAGAATTCTTTAAGCGGGAGACCTTTCAGTGACAGTTTTCACACCAAGAGATGTGGAAGTTTCCTTTTTTTTCTGCAATTTAGACTAAATCGTGGCGACCAAACTTCTCATCATACTAGCCTTGTTGGTTATCGCATTCATACTTTCAGCGAGTGAGGTAGCACTTTATTCTCTGACGAGTTCCCGCGAGGCCTTGCAAGGTGGAATTTCTTCCCGTCTGTTCAAGTCACCGCAGCTATTATTATCGACTATATTGGTCTCAAACGCCATTGCGATCTTCTTATTTTCACTCATGGGAGCTTCACTCGCGATTGATTTCGCATCACGTTTTTCCTTCAGCAAAACTATTGCCATCATAGCTGAAGTGGTGATTTTCTCAGGATCATTAATTTTATTTGCTGACACTGTACCCAAGATTGTCGCTTCACGAAACCCGAGATTTGTTGCGCGAGCCACGCTGCCTCTCCTCGCAATTCTTCTGATGGTGGAGAGCCCAATAGTTTTTCCTCTGAACTCTCTTCTATCTCGAATTAATCGAAGAAGAAAAAAGTCGCGGCTCACTATCGACAACGATGGATTGAGAAAGCTCTCGGAAATTGCGGCGACCGCAGGAGTCATGGAAGAAAATGAGGCTCACTTGCTAAGAAAGATCGCATCCTTCGGGGAGAAAACGGTTCGAAACGCGATGACCCCGCGGGCAGAAATTATAAGCATTTCGGTGGACAGCAAGTTTGGTGGGGTCCTTGAAGAACTGAGGCGTAGTGAGCACTCGAGGTTGCCGGTGTATTCGGAAACGCCTGAAAATGTTGTGGGCGTTCTGTATGCCCGAGATTTTCTGAGTGTGTTCAGGAGAAAGACTCTCCGCAAGAAATTTCAGGTGAGTGCGCTGATGCGGAAGCCCGTGTTTGTTCCTGAGACACAATCGCTCGAAAAGCTTATCGAGACTTACAAGGAGAACAAGCTGCATTTTGCCGTTGTTGTAGATGAGTTCGGCGGGCTGGCGGGCATCGTCACTCTTTCGGATGTTGTGCGTGAGATTTTCGGTGCGAGCGCCGAGGTGCCGAGGGGAAGTCACGGAATAGTCAGACTTTCCGATTCGGTGTTCGCTGTCAAGGGAAGTGTGCGATTGGATGAGGTTGCGGCAGAAGTGGAAGATTTCTATCCGGGTGAGAAATCGAACGAGACTGTATCTTCACTGCTGACGGAAACGTATGGCAGTGTGCCAAAACTAGGAAGCAAGGTCAAGTTCGGTAGTTTTGAGTTTGAAATAGAGCAGGCGACACCAAAATCCATTTTGCAAGTCAAGTTCCGTCGCTTGGATTCAATGCCGGTAATCAAAGATGAATAGTGCGAAAAGGATAATTTTCCTTGCCGGGTTCATGGGCAGCGGAAAAAGCACGGTGGGACCCCGCCTGGCGAGGAAGCTTGGATACGATTTCGTTGATGTCGATGGTGTTATTGAAGAGAACGAGGGCATCTCAATATCCGAAATCTTTTCGAGACATGGCGAGAAACATTTTCGCAACCTTGAAAGAGAAATGTTAAATGAGATTTCGAGAGAGAAGAAAAAAATTGTTGTGGCACTCGGCGGAGGCACACTGACACGCAGGGAAAACAGAGAGCTCATCAAGAATGGTGGAGTACTTATTTATTTGAAAACAGATCCCAAGGTCATTCTTAAACGTGTCGAGATAGAGAAGCTTAATCGCCCGATGCTCCTGGCGCCGGACGGAAGCAAATTGTCTGGCAGGGAACTTTCACTGAGGATTCAATCGCTTCTGAAGGAGCGTGAGGAGCATTATCTCGAAGCAGTCGTAACAATTGATACGTCGGGGAAGAGCGTCAATGGAACAGTAGAAGAAATCACCTCAAAATTGAAGGGGAGAATCTTATGAGGGTGTTGGGCTATCGGATCAACTCGCTGCGTGTGCCGATTTACTTAGGTGATGCGGCTTCCCAGATCATGGCACAGTTACGATCAGTCTCAAAGCCTGCAGTCGTTGTGGATTCGAGTATTGCGGACCTCTACAAAGATCTGATGACAGAGATTGAAGCCACAAATGATGCCGTGGTCGTTGCATTTCAAGCTTGCGAACAAAACAAGAACCTCGGCAGGATGGAAGAAATCCTAACGTACTTTTTGGAAAGGGAGATTAGAAGAGACTCCGTCCTCTTTGCAATCGGCGGCGGAATAACCGGAGACCTGGCGGGATTTGTAGCTGCCGTTTTCCAGCGGGGAATAGGCTATGTACAGGTTCCTACCACGCTTCTCGCGATGGTCGACAGCTCCATCGGAGGGAAAGTCGGTGTCAACCACGATCTCGGCAAAAACATGGTGGGTGCATTCCACCAACCGATCTCCATAATCATGAACACGAAATTTCTGGAGACTCTGCCCAGGGAAGAACTTGTCTCCGGGCTGGGCGAGATTGTGAAGTATGCTATCCTTCGCGGAGATCATTTCTTCGAGTTTCTTGAAAAGAATTGCGTGAAGTTGTTCAATAAGGACGCGAGAACACTCGAGCGGGTAATCCGGATGTCCATCGAAACGAAGAGACGTTATGTGGAACGAGACGTCAAAGAGTCGGGCATCAGGGCACATCTAAATTTGGGTCATACCATAGGACACGCGGTGGAAGCTGCTACAAAGTATGACAGGTTCAAACACGGCGAAGCGGTCCTTATCGGTCTTGTTGCTGAGGCGCACATCGCGATGCACATGAAACTCCTCCGGCCGACAAATTTCGAGCGAATATTGAAAATGGTCAGACTGGTTGCCCGTCAACGGGAGGAGAAAGTGGCCGTTGAAGAGGTCGTGAGCCATCTTAAATACGACAAGAAAATGAAATCGGGAAAAGTGAGATTTGTGCTGCCGACCGGAATCGGGAGAGTCGTGATCAGGGACGATGTGACGCAGAAAAATATTATTGACTCGATGAAATTTGTGGCATCGGATGGACTCTTGAGTTTAAACTAATGCTAGATTTTGAATTCTCAATGTTGAATTCAAAATTTAACATTCAAAATTGTGAATTACGGAATGGCTACTTATAAACAAAGCGGTGTAAATATCGATGAAGCGGAAGAGCTGGTACGAAGGATCAAGCCGCTCGCGAAGCAGACATTTAACGAGAATGTATTGTCGGAGATAGGTTTCTTCGGCGCGTTTTTCAACGGCAAGTTTCCCAGTTATCGAAATCCCGTTTTAGTCTCAAGCGTCGATGGAGTCGGAACAAAGGTCAAGATTGCCATCGAGATGAACAAGCACGACACGATCGGGCAGGACCTGGTGAATCATTGCGTAAACGACATTGGCGTTGGCGGAGCGAAGCCGCTTTTCTTCCTTGATTATTTTGCCTGCGGAAAATTAAGGGCTGACGTTGCGGAACAAGTAGTCAAGGGATTGTCGGTTGCTTGCAAGGAAAATGGCCTTGCTTTGATCGGCGGCGAAACGGCGGAGATGCCGGGAGTTTATTCGGAGAATGACTACGATCTCGCGGGGACAATCGTCGGAGTGGTTGATAAATCGAAAGTGATAGACGGAAGCAAGGTCAGGAAAGGCGATGCGCTCATTGGGATTCCATCCACCGGATTGCACACGAATGGTTATTCGCTTGCAAGGAAAACATTGCTGTTGAATTACAAGGTTGACAGCTATGTCGCTGAACTCGGTGAAACTGTCGGAGAAGCGCTGCTCAAGGTGCACAGATCGTACTTCAAGTTGATGGATTTCGTGACGAAAAAGTTTTCCATTCATGGCATGTCGCACATTACTGGCGGCGGGATAGTAGGAAATACGATCAGAGTAATTCGGGCGCCGCACGAGTTCAACATATTTTGGGAGAGCTGGGAGGTGCCGCCAATTTTCAAATTGATTCAGTCGATCGGGATGGTGCCTGATGACGATGCAAGGCGCACACTGAATATGGGGATTGGATTAATCTTGATCGTTCCGGCGAAGGAATCGGATGCTATCATGGCGAGCTTGAAGAAAAAGGGCGAGAGGTGTTTCGTCGTCGGGGAAGTCGTGAAGTGAGAGGGAATTCAGGGGCAAGAAGCAAGAAGTCAGGAGACGGCGGCCGCTGAGAGGCTTCCGGGGGCAATTTTTTGCCTGTTGAAGGCTGGGCGGTGCTCAATTTGGCACCTCAAACTCGTTTTAGGGTTTAAAAACCAGTTGCTGAAATGCCGCTTCTTCATTATAGATTCCTAAATGAGGCGGCATCCCGTGGAGCGGGACAGGCTCGGCATGACGGAACGCTCCAAGTTAAGTTAGTTCCAAAGCTTGACAGTGCATTGTGGATGTATTACATTTTAGCACGATGATTAGAGGCGAGTCACGATCATCTCCCGACGGGCTAAGGGATCGGGGAGCGGCTGAAAGGTCAGGGACGCCCCAAGGGGACAAGCTGTTTGAAGTCCTGAGGCAAGAACTGAAGCTGAGGAACTACTCCAATAAAACTCTGAAATCATATCGAAGCTGGCTGCGTTCGTTCGTCAAGTTTTTTTCACCCCGTCATCCGAGAGAGTTGTCGGGAGTTGACATCCGTCAGTATTTTCTTTATTTGATTGAACAGAAACGTCTATCGGTTGGCTCGGTCAATCAAGCGTTTAATGCGATCAGATTTTTGTATGTGGAGCTATATAAGAAGCCATTCGTTGTCGATAATTTGCCGAGGCCATTAAAAGATGAGAAGTTGCCGACGGTCTTGAGCCAGGAGGAGATAGTTAGGATTCTTAATTCGGTCGCGAATGTAAAACACAAGACAATCTTGATGTTGATCTATTCGGCAGGGTTGAGGGTGGGTGAGTCGGTCAGCTTGAAGGTTTCCGACATAGACAGCAAGCGGATGCTGATTCACCTGCATGGAGCGAAGGGAAGGAAAGACCGGTACACGCTACTGTCGGAGGTCGCATTGGAACAGTTGCGTAGTTACTATGAAGAATACAAGCCTAGAGATTACCTGTTTGAGGGTGGTGGTGAAAGGAGACATATTTCTGAAAGGAGTGTTCAAAACGTTTTTAAACGGGCGGTAAATACGGCGAGGATCAGAAAACCGGTAAGTGTTCACAGTCTGCGTCATTCCTTTGCCACGCACTTGTTAGAAGCTGGTACGGACATTAAGTTTATACAAGAGTTGCTGGGTCACAGTAGATCCCGAACAACTGAAATCTACACTCACGTGAGTCAGAAATCGTTAGGAAAGATAGTGAGTCCTTTAGATCATGCTTTACATACAAAAGACAAAACAACGCCATATGGCGTATAACGTGCTGCATATGGCGGGAAGACGCCATATGGCGGAATTCAGGTAGTTATGCGTCATCGGCGGCGCCCATAAAGGGAATATGATACCATGAAATCAACTATGGTGTTACTAATCATTAGCGCTTCACTTGCTGGATGTGATGCAATTTATGTCGTTAGGGGTCATGTCGTCGCAGATAATTCCCCTAGTGCTGTAGTTTCGGCTCAGAAGTTTGCTGCTGATACGACGCAACCAATAGAGGGTGCCTTTCTGTCTTTCGTCGGTTTTCAGAATGATACCTCTTGGGCTCAATCTGTTGCCATGTGGCAGGAACGTTCTGATTCTTTAGGAAGATTCTTTTGTCCTCGTTTCACTAACATGAGGAGGCACCTCGGTGCGATTGTTACTTCGGATTCAGGCTTCATAGCAGACACCTTATTCTACACCTACGGATCGGGTGATACCATCAACGCAATTATCAGGTTGAGGAGCAGATGACTGAACCGTGCCGCGCCTTCTATGATCTCGAGAGTTTTGCATTGCGCCGCCGACGAACGCATAACAACGAGAAAAGAGACGCTCAATTATTGTATGTTATGGCTCTCGCTTCATGGCGCGCACATTATAGCCCCCAAGGAGCGCGCCACGACTCTTTTCTCGCACACGTTATG
Organism: uncultured Bacteroidota bacterium; assembly: GCA_963768145.1. Classification (GTDB taxonomy): domain Bacteria; phylum Bacteroidota; class Ignavibacteria; order Kryptoniales; family JAKASW01; genus JAKASW01. The sequence continues at coordinate 54,319 of CAVYHK010000021.1, forward strand.
CGCAACGCAGTCTAACGTAGTGATCCGAAATGTATTGGTACAGGGATAAGTAAATGAAGTCTTCCTTATTGTATGCTTTATTTCCCGCGATCATTCTTTGCTGTTGTAAGCAAAGCGGAAACCAGCCTAAAACAGGACTTGCGAGTGTCAATCAGGAAGTCATTGAATTTCTTGCGGATATTTCAGATTCATGTCGTGCCGAGGGGTTCCTCGGATGGATTCCGTTTCTCGACAACTCCGATGGATTTAGCTGGAAATTCATGGATTCGGCCGTCACGTATGACTCAGTAGTTGGGAGGTTCCGCAGGACAGACCCAGTTAAACCCATAAAGGTTAGTTGGGACAGTGTCCGCGTCGAACCATCTGCCGAAGGAACAGCGACCTTGCTGACGATATGCAGCATGAGTCTATTTGGCGCAGTCGAAGAAAGGTCTCCCATGGTGCTGAATCTAAGAGCGAAGCTTCGGAAAGTCGAGGGAGCATGGAAATTCCACAATTGTGAGTTCAATGAGCGAAAGTGGACTCAGGCTGGTCCAAGTGTCGCAGTAGCCGATACAAGTCGATCACTGGCACAGGAGATTGACAGTCTGGTGAAAGCCACCTTAGGCCACAATTATTCATCAGGCGGCATTCTAGATGTCGATGATAGAATAGCAAACTCCTCGTACAGGCTCTATCAAGAGATGGGTTTGCTTTTTGAAGATCCGCGCCATCAGTTAGAACATTCCTATGTCGTAGCGGTTCACATTTGTGACAGTGAAGGGGACTGGGTGCCCGACTCAGGCTCCGTTGCTATCATCCGTGAGAATAAGTTGATTTGGCATTCCAAGTTTCTTGTTCGCAACATGGAACATGGGCTGCTACGAGGTTTTGGGGATATGAAAGGTGATGGAACCACTGACATCTTGATTACAACGCCGCTTGATATGCGCGGCTACTCTCAGGAGCTCTGGATTATTTCTCCCGATTCTTCTGGTGGAAGGCTGCTTAACGGCGTAGATAAAGAAGGCGAATCGATAATAATCGGTGCCAGCGACACTTTCGGGTTCACTCGACCCAAGCCAGACGGACCAATGGTGATCAAGTCGGATGATCTTGACCACCCGAATCGTTTGTTTGTATACACTTGGAATGGCTCTGTTTTTGCAAAAGCTAACTCACTGAGATCAGGAGTTAAGAAATGAACACCGACTGCGCTGCGCATAACAAGCGAGAAGAAGACGCTCCGCATTTATATATATCGTGGTCGCTTCATTGCTTTCGCTCGATGAATCGATGCTTCGCAACTTTTATAGCGAGCGAAAGCAACGACTTCTTCTCGCGTCACGTTAAGCGCCATTTGCTCCGAGTGGTTATTTGTCGATGCCCAAGATGAGAACAGGAATGTCAATATTCGCCACGCCACAATGTTCTAAATCCCAAACGAATTGTTCAAAGTATGAAACACCCGTGGACATTTGGTCGGCAAACTTCTTTGTCGGCACAATTTCTATTCCAGTGTCAATGAAATTGAGTTTGTTGAAGATTGTCATCTTAGCACAAACGTTGTACACCATGAAAGCGTATTTGCCGAATTGGACTTCAATTCCGAGTTTCTCTTTGATGAAATCCATTTCTCGAAATGCACCTTTTTTAAGCTTTGGTGGATTGTAACTTTGAGTATAAAATTGCGTGGGATATTCGCAAGGGACTCTTTGGTTTTGCCAGCCAAACTTCGTAAACTCGTTCTTGAACGCTTTATTCAGTGCCGTGGGGCTATACAAGATTTTCCCTGGCATTGTTTTTTCTTTGCTCTTTTTAGTTTTGGCTTTTTGTGCACTTACATGGCTCACTACCTGTTCAATCTCTCTCAGCAGATGAGAATATTTTTGGCCAATGATTTCTTTTCCGTTATTAAAAGAGTAGATGCCGACAATTTTCATTTAGAGTCTCCGTTTCCCTTTTTCCACTCTGGTGGAATCTGTGATACCTTTTCTTTCCCAGTCGGTTCAAACACAGGTTTTCCAAGCGGTCTGATCTTTAATGTACCATTGTAAAAGTTTTCGATTCGTTGCTTTGCAATTGAAATATACTCTTGTTCTTTGTCAACGCCACAAGCTTTCCGATTGTGCATCAGGGCGGCGATAAGTGAAGAACCGACACCACAGTATGGGTCAAGTACCCAATCCCCTTCACTTGTTAACGCAAGTACGCAACGCTCAATAAGTTCAATCGGGTATTGGCAAGGATGAATGGTTTTCTCTGGATGGTTTGCTTTCACATTAGGAATGTCCCAGAATTCTTCGTCCCACTCTTGGGCAACGAACTCCCAAACGTCAGAAGGATTCTTGCCGAGAGGGTTTCCAGAAGGCAATCCACGTTTTGGTCCCTTGAAGTGTCTTTTCCCTGGATACTTTGATGGAATCCTTACGGAATCCAAATTGAATGTGTAATTATCAGATTTCGTGAACCACAGAATCGTTTCATATCGGCCCGAAAATCTTTTCGAGGCATGCAGGCCATGGTTGAACCGCCAGATGATTCTGTTGCGGAGTTTTAGTCCGTGCTTCTTGAAATGCGAGTAGTATAGTGTATCAAGTGGAAATACTTCCGAGTTTTCAACAAAATTGCCGACTTGCCAACAAATGCTTCCATCAGGCCTTAGTTTTGCTACAAGTTGTTCAATTACTTGGTCTTGAAATTTGAGATAAGAGTCTATGTCAGTTTTGTTTTCGTATTCTTTGCCGAGGTTGTATGGTGGAGAGGTTATGATTAATTTTGCAGTATCATTGGGAACCGTTGACAGAAACTCCAGCGTGTCACCACAATGCAGGATAATTTCTGCAGACGTGTCGAACTCATTGCGAACTTCTGGGCCTCTGAACATAGGAATTGTATTTGCATGGATTGGCATAACCAAATTTACAAAATTAAATCACGGTGAGCAAACGGCGCTTAACAAGCGGCAAAAAGACGCTCCACATTTTTATATATCGTGGTCGCCTCATTGCTTTCGCCCGATACCTGGACGCTACGCGACATTCATAACGGGCGAAAGCAACGACTTTTTTCCGCAGGACGTTAGTTGCAATCGCGCATCGGAAACTGAAGAAAGGAATTACCATCATGGCAAGTAATAAAAAAAAGACCCCTCGTGTTATCGTGTATTCCTCATTGCTTGCTCTCATTATTCCCACTTCTGTTCTCGCGCAAAATGGTCAATGGATTAACTATACTTCGACAAACTCAGGCATGTTAGGCACTGACGTGCAGGCATTAGCGATCGACAAGAGCGGGAACGTGTGGATTGGCTCAAGACAATACGTTGACATGTTTGATGGAACAAAATGGGTGAGTCATGCAATACCATACATTGCAGGTGGTGGGATTACAATTGATAAAAATGGCAATGTGTGGATTGCGGAGCTGACTAACGGAATATCGCAATACGATGGCTCAACATGGAAGTCTTTCTCAGGAGCCCAATTCTACGGAGCGTTCTGCTTTACAGCAGATTCGGCGGGAAATCTTTGGCTTGCGAATTATAATAGGATCGACAGTTGCGTATTGCAGTGGTTCAACGGCTCAAGTTGGACAAGCATTCCAAGGAATTTACCATTAACGTTAGATTCCTTTCCTGCCGGTTTTCTTTCTTTATATACTGACCCGCGAGGCAACGTTTGGGCAGGCGGAAGTGATGCTGGCGGAGCCGTGTTATTCAAGTTTGACGGAGCAACGTGGACAGTATTTAATTCGAGTAATTCAGGTTTACCAGGATCCTATGGCGGTATCGCTTTTGGTGGCAGTGGCCAAATAACCATGGATAAGCAAGGGGTACTATGGCTTGGGTCCTGGGACAACGGTTTTGAGCACGCCGGCGGGCTTGTCAAGTTCGATGGTTCTCAATGGAGAACCTGGAGTACGTCAAACTCCAATATCCCCTCCGATAATGTTTACTGCGTCGCAGTAGACGATTCAGGCAATAAGTGGATTGGTACAATAAATGGCCTCGCAAAGTTCGATAGTAAAAACTGGGAAGTATGGGACACCACAAACTCCCCGCTCCGTTCCGACGAGATTTGTGATATTGTAATCGACAGACATAACAATAAGTGGATAGCGAACAGGCAGGGTGGAGTATATGTCTTCAATGAAGACGGTATCACGGCCGTCAACACTCGCTCTTTGACCGCTTCATTGCCGCATGGATATTCACTTTCGCAAAACTTTCCTAACCCATTCAATCCGACGACCTCAATATCCTATGATGTATCACGTCCATCATATGTGCGAATTGACGTCTACGATGTACTCGGTCGACAGGTGAACACACTGGTTGATGAAACCAAGGTGCCAGGCAGTTACCATGTAACTTTTGACGCGACCAACCTTCCGAGCGGAGTCTATTACTATCGCTTGCAAGCTGGTGCATTCACAGAAACCAAGAAACTGATGATAATCAAATGAGATGGGCGACTGCAACTAACAATCGCAAAAAAGACGCTCAATTATTATATACAATCGTGTTCGCTTCATCCCGGTTGCCGCGTGCCATGGATGCTTCGCAATTATTTTGTAGGCGGCAATCGGGACGCCTTTTTTGCGAATCACGTTATATGCCATTGCCCAATAAAGTGAATTCTTAAACCATCAACCAAAACTAACAGAAAGGATTAATTCTATGGCACGCACTGAAAGCATTTCTTTCCAAGTTCATCCCAACAATGAACAAGACCAAATCAATCTCATGCAGAGATTTCATTGGTCGCTCCTGAATTCACAGGAAATCAAAACAATCGATAACCACTTGGAGCGGAGGGGAGATGATATCTATCAAGTCACCAATTCAGAACACTACGTTAAACTGACATTCAACAGAGAACTGGATTTACCAAATCTCAACGAAATCAAAAGGCTTGAACAAACCTTTTTCGGTCTACCCGTTCCCAAATATCCTAAGCTGTTCCCTGGCACCTTTTGGCTTTGGCTGGTTCTGGCGTTTGTCTGGGGGCTCGGAATTGTAGGTTGGGTCGTATACTTCTTCCTTTCCTACAAACCCAAAAAGGAAAAAGCAGACGCCCTCGCTGCAGAATCTCAAAGGAAACGACAGCAGATTTTCACCGAGCTGGAGAAGTTCAACTGACCTCTCAAATGAGTGTAGTCATACGGGGTGCGGTCAGTTTATAGCTCTGCACCCCAAACCTAAGGAGTCATATATGAAACTGGTCAGAATCGGGAATATCATCCTAAATATGGGACAGTCGCTTGCTATAAAGGATGAGGATAGCCAAATGGTTTTGTTTTTCGGTGGCTCATCAGAGACAAATGTATTGTCGGTAACACTTAAAGGTGACAATTGTGAACTCATGCGTGCGTGGCTTAGTAGAAACGGTGTAAACGATTTATCCACCGAGACTCCAACACTCGATTGGATTTGGCAGTCCTCTGCGGTTGATTATAACAAAAGTGAATCACACAAGGTTTCTCGCTGAACTAAGGAGGCACCAGGATGCAGAATTTCTTTGCGTTACTACTACCCGTGTTTATTTTAGTTGTGGGATTTCTTTTTGTTACAAGGTTTATTTTTGGAAGGAAAGTTTTTCAGGCAGCAGCGGGTCATTGGCTCTATGATATTTCAAAGACAGGAGTCCGAATCCCATTTCGCATTCTCCGTTTTTTCTTTGCTTATGCTGGCAGACTTATGAAGGTGGTTAACAAATGGTGAATTGGGCAACGGCATATAACAACGGGAATCAACGACGCTCGATTATTGTATATCATGGTTCTCGCTCCACGCCGCACACATCATATCAAGAAGGAGTGCGGCGCGGCGTGATTCCCGCAAACGTTATACGCCATGCGGCAGACCAATCGCAACCGCTTCCGCTCAGAATCTGCAAAAGGAGTAACGTATGAAAGAGTATCCGAGTATCCTTAACCTATACGTTGGCTACTTCTTCGCTGCAACTTTCTTTGGATACGAGTTCTTCTCTCTTGAGGCACCCTACGACCTCATAGTGCGCCTCTCCATTGGGCTCTTCGGGTGGCTCTATTTCCTGTACCTTGTCTACACCGTCCATGAAGTGATCGAGGTTCGCTATTCTAAACAATATCCCATATCACCGACTAAGGCTATGTTCACCCATCTGATTCCAATCTATCAAGTTTATTGGGTGTACAAATGGCCACGAAGTCTGCAGGATTATATCCGCCGCAGAGAACAGAAGGACTTTTTTGATTCGAAGGTCGTCGTTGCGCTGTTGCTGGGTGGAACGGCTTTGACACGTTTCGACTTCGCAATAGGGTACGCCTTAGTGACTACGGCGATGCTCATTCTTCTCAAGGGGATAAAGGAATTGATGCTGGCAAATGATCCCGACCTGATGAGTCCAACGATTGTGAATCAACAGCCGCACGGCGCATAACATGCCGGACAAAGACGCTCGTCATTTGTATAATCAACGTTCTCGCTTCATGGCGCGCATATCATATCAAGAAGGAGCGCGCCACGACTTTGTCCGGCGAGACGTTAGGCGTCATCGTGTCGCGCTGAAACCGAATCCCATTTAATAGGAGCAATAATCATGATTCCAATTTCGTCTTCACCCCATCCTGAGTTCTACGGCTTGCAAAGGATTAGTTACTCTAGCTTACCATGGGAAGAGAAGTTCACTGTAATGTGGGGATGGTTTTGGAAAACTTATGTGGTCTACGTCGGAGTATGGGCAATGGCAGGTACGGCCTTGTCTGCAGGAATCGCCGCAATCGTTGAATTGACTGGTCCGATAAACATTGTGGTATCAGCAGTCATTAATCTGATACTCGCGGCAATAATTGGGTTTTTCGCCACCCAACCGCTAATCATGTTGATCGTGAATTCTAAAATTGGAGACTATAGAATTGTTCTTTGCAGGGTGGGTGTTCCAGACGAAACCCCGAATCAGGAAGCGGCTACTCAACCTATAAAATCTAACCCCGATACTAATGAGAAAACTCGCGACACGACGAACGCCTAACGACGGGAATCAACGACGCTCGATAATTATATATTATAGTTCTCGCTCCACGCCGCACACATTATATCAAGGAGGAGTGCGGCGCGGCGTGATTCCCGCGGACGTTAGGCGCCATGTTCCGCAATGATCAGGAATTATTATGACTGATAATCTTGATGTTCTTCCGTTGCTTCATGTTGTCACTGTCGATCCGACATCAAATGGCGGGATTCTTGTTCACGGCCACCTTGATCATTGGAAGGACTTGGCGGGCTCCCTTTGGTTTTGGCTATGGCCTTCTGATACCGAAGCCATAATTCCATCCGTTGACAAACTTGATGAGCTAACAGGAGAAGTCTCACTGCTGATTGATAAAGAAGATGTGCGAGACACTATCCGTTCGGACGTTTCGTTGCATTGGCTGATTCCCGCGCACCAAGCGTACCATGTCTCTATGATCTTACAGGGCAAGTGGAGCAAGCGAGAGCTTAAGGCTCAAGACGCCGTGCACTTCAAACAAGATCAAGCGCATGGTTGGACGCGCGTTGACATGCCGCTTCCAGAAGGTGCCGTCCAAACTGGAGTTCAGGCAGGAGGTTGGGACCATGAGCACTGTGAGATTTGCAATGGAAGAATCAGTGAGGATGATTATTCGTTTGGCTATGTTGATGAAAGGGAGCATTGGCTTTGCCCTCCTTGCTATGAACGTTGGGCTGTTCCACGCTCCCTTGTTTTCTTGGCCCCTAAATGAACTTGGAGTAATCATGTTCTTAGATTTGCTCAGCGGAACACGGGCGCCTAACAATCGCAAAAAAGACGCTCATCATGGAACATATATAGAGTTCGCTTCATCCCGATTACCGCGTGCCATGGAGCTATGCACATTTGTAGGCGGCAATCGGGACGACTTTTTTGCGAATCACGTTATGTGCAATTGCGCCGTGCAAAAACCAAGGCAGTTGTTGTAAGAAAGGAGACCTGACCACATGAGTAGATTTATCTTATTGATTCTCATGATCCTAGTAGGGATTTGCAAGTCATATTCACAAAACTCCAAATCGCCTGTAATTGTTGGGATAATGGAAGACAATCGAGAGGAACTTATCAATTGGAAACAAGGCCCATCCAAGACGAGAGTTATCTTGCCTCTATTTGAGAAGCAAGGTAATGAATGGATACCATGCAGCTCCCCATCAGGGGATGTACTATGGACGATAGCTTTCGATGGAAAAGAAAAAGGAACAATCGAGAGTCATCCGAGTGCGGACACGTACTCATTTGATCCCAACGCCTACACTCCAGAGCCACAAGCAGGTCAGGTCTTGACAATCGGCAAACCATCAGAAAAATGGTCAGGTTGGGAGAACACGCTGTTCAACCGACCGCTTGTTCTTGTGGCTAATGGAAACTTTAAGGACCCCGAACAATGGAAACCGTTTCAACCTTCAACGAACGAGCTTCAGGTTTTTAGGTCGGACTTCCGCAATGAATATCCCAAAGTAACCAACTGTGACACTAACGAAGAACTTCTTCCCAATCCATGGAAGTATAAAGACTCCGACATCATGGTTACCTCAGCCTATCATTCAAATCAAGGGAATTCCTTGGTGAATATGTTCTTGCAGGGTGGACACTGCGGGATGCTTGATGGACCATTCATAGAACAACTTTTCTTATTCGGGCCTAATAATGCAAGCACTCTCATCACTGTAACCGACAGTAAGCCGTCATTGCAAGACCGCGGCTTTCTGAACGAGATTTCTCTCTATCTCGTTGATGCGGGCGATTATGATGGCGACGGTAAATCTGAGGTTATCTTCTTTCTATCTGGCTACGACCAAGATGGATATGTCATGTTCTACGATTCTTTCCAAAAAAGTGTGATATACACCTGGCATTACAATTGACCGTCGCAAAGAGACTCATGGAAATCGGACATGAACATGGTGAACTCTGCGGCGCGACTGCACATAACAACCGCAAAGAAGACGCTCGATTATTGTATATCATGGTGCTCGCTTCATCCCGCTTCGCCGTTTTCTTCGAGCTTCGCGCATTTATGGCGTCGAAGCGGGACGGACTTCTTTGCGGTGGACGTTATGCGCAACGCAAACCTAGCGAGAGGATGATCATGCGGATTATACGACCCAACATCCGAGGAAGATGTTTGATGTTCTTCTTAATTGTTCCTTCTCTTTTGATGGCAGGCTGTGGCCCTAGCAAGTTGGCTATATCCGTTCATGAATTTGATGAGGGGCTCTCGAGCCACTTGGATACCGTCATTGTCTGGACTCATTTTGATTGCTGTAATGGTGATGCCATTTGAAACACCCTTATGGCAGATGGCCGCGCCGTAACCGAGAGCAAGTACACGTATGGCAGCAACCCGACCAATCGATTCTATACAAGTATCGACACAGCCCAACTCAGACTACTCATTAAGACATTCATCGACTATGATTTCTTTGCCCTCCCAGACCACCTTGTCTCACTGACGGCAGATTGTCCTAACATGGTCTGCGATTACGGTTCAGATGAAATAACCATCCGTCTTAATGGGAAGAATAAAACTGTCACATACGACGGATGCTTTGGGAGTGAAAGTGCTTCAAAGGTTGTCTTCTTGCTTTCCCTCATTCGGTCAGTCATAAGTGGAGAGCATTAGAAAGTGGAATCGGTTTGCGCTGCGCATAACAGCGGGAATCACGACGCTCGATTATTGTATAAAATGGATCTCGCTCCATCCCGCGCACATTATAGGCTGCAAGGAGCGCGGGACGGCGTGATTCCCGCAAACGTTATGCGCAACGCCGCGACATATTCGTCTGAGTGACAATGAGGTGATATGAAGAAGTCCGATTTTTCTACGATTGCATTTTGTATCGCTGGAATATTTTCAGTCGTCGAGGGTTTGCTTATTCTAAGAGGACCACTCCAGATGCTGATAGTTCCTAGCGACTTTCGCCCACCGATAGCATCCGCCGCTTTCGTCCTTTTTCTTGCTCCCGTGATTCTCTTGTTACTCGGGGTTGTTCTTATTGCTTTTGCGAACAAAATAGGGAAAAAGTTGTTACCCGACGCGTCACAAGAACAAGTGAGCATCAGCTTGCAGGCCAAAGACCTCAAGACAATTTTGTTTTCCTTTGCGGGGCTTTTGCTCATCGGATTTGCGATTGCACCAACGCTTGAGAACATCGCTAGACTGATCGACCTTCACAACGATTTCAACTTTGTAGGCGAAAACCAACTGAGAAGGTTAGCGCGGGACTTGGGATGGACGCTGGCAGGTGGCGGTCTGCAACTGTTGTTCGGTGTTGCACTCCTCTTCCGGTGGAAGAGCAACCGTGGTTTCCTGCGAAAGCTCAGACCTATGGGTTCTCTGGATGAAGGCGACAGGAAGTAAAGTGGTGCCAAGTTATTTTCGCGGCGCTGCGCATAACAGCGCGAAAAAAGACGCTCGCCATTCTATATTGCAAGTGCTCGCTTCATGGCGCGCACATTATAGGCTGCAAGGAGCGCGCCACGACTTTTTTCGCGCAAACGTTAGCCGACACGCAACTAATGAGAATTGAAGAGAATACTCTAAGTTCGTAACATCAAGTAGGGAGGATAATATGAGGTGCTTATTTCTTTTTGCAAGCGCTCTGGTGGTTTTATCGGGATGCAGCCAAAGCGAAAACCCCGTGACATCCGACACCGTGCAATCTGGAACTTTGCAGTTCACCCTCGCGATTCCTAAAGCAACCCTTGGAGTCCATGACACATTGCAGGCAACAGTCGTCGCCAAGAATGTTGGCACAACCGCTGACACTATAGCCGACGGAGTTAGCTTGTTCAGTTGGACTCTGCAGAACGAAAGTGGGGAGACCATCATGTTCGGAGGTGGAGGCAATTGGGTCATAATATCACTACCTATTCAGCCAGGTCAGTCCCAAACAATCTACCAAGTCAAACAAGTAATAGCAGATACATCTGGTAAAGCGGTTGTTCCAGGTCCATACACCTTGAAAGCCACAGTTCGTGTTCCCCAGACGTCGTTCTTAGTGAACCTGTCGATCCGATAGATTAGCAGGCTAATGAGGAATTGGGTTGGTGCATTTCAGATCGTTGCGCGTCGGCTAACAACCGCAAAAAAGACGCTCGATTATTGCATATGATGGTACTCGCTTCATGCTCTTGCCCGCGATCTGGATGCTCCGCAATTATTCATAGCGCGCAAAAGCACGACTTCTTTGCGGTGGACGTTAGGCGCAACAACGCGCTACTTTAATGAGATGGAAAGGATGTTCTTGAAAAGGAGAAATGATGCCTCGAAGAATTAACAAGAATGAGATGCTCGCGCTGGTGTCCGGCGGAGCTCTTGTAGTACTTTTGGTGATACCCGTTTTCTATTCAATCCCAATTTGGGCCAAAACCATTACGCTATTGTTCTCAGTGTCCTTCCTTTACCTGACATTGAGATTGGTCTGGATTATGGCGGAGCCAAGAGATGCGTCGGTTTCTCTCAAGCTCCGGGCAAGCACAGCCCAAGGGAAAGGTCTATGTCCTATCTGCGGGAAGAACGCTCAGGGACACAAAGCGTTGACCGTCGGTTACCGCAAACCAACCACAATGGCTCTTCGCCTCGGCGGGATAGATCCGTTGTTGTTGGGCGAGGGTTTGCTGGATGACATCCATTTATCCGTGCAAATCTGTGAGCATTGTGCTATGCGGTATGAGCGCCTCTCCAAGTTTGGTTTCCTTGCGCCCATCGGTTTGGATAGAAGCTTCAGGGTTTTGAGGCGGAAGCCCGGATACTTAAGAGGTTTGCGACACCCCTTCGAGGCATCCAACATGATGACCGCAAGTTAATATGAGACTACCATCATGGCGCGTTGCTGCGCCTAACAAGCCGGACAAAGACGCTCGTCATTTTTATAAGTCGTTCTCGCTTCATGGCACGCACATTATATGAAGAAGGAGCGTGCCACGACTTTGTCCGGCAGGACGTTAGTTGCAATTGCCCGATGACTTTCAACAAAGGAGGTAGTAATGAAAAACGCGAACAAGTTTTCTTGGTTTGTAGCTACGTTGGTCACTGTATTCCTATCTTCCGCCTCTCTTGCTCAATGGAAACAGGCCAATGGTATGGATGGACAACAGGTAACGTCCTTTGTCGCGATCGGCCAAGACATATTTGCCGCAGCATGGTCGCCGTACTGGTCCTCAAAGACGGGGGGAGGAGTCTATCGTTCGAATGATAGTGGGGCCACGTGGATACCCATTGACATAGGATTTCCTTTGGCTAATTCTGCATATTCCCTTGCTACAAACGGCTCAAGTCTATACGCTGGAACAGACAGTGGACTATTTATCTCGTTGAATGGAGGAGCTTCTTGGGCACCGATCAATGATGGAGTCTTGATACAGCCGACGGCTGGCTTTGAGTCGGATTTGATCTCGTCGATGGTCGTCTATGGAAACAATATTTTCGCAGGGTTCGATATTAATTCTGACGGTCACACCATTATTTATTCTTCCGATGGAGGCACCAGTTGGTCCGAACGTGACTCAGGTTTGTTTAAAATAACTGGGCGTTCGGGCGGTGTATACTCTCTCTTCTTGGACGGTTCACTTCTATTCGCTGGTCGAGGATCTCCTCAGTTTGGTATACCGTATGGTGACACGACGACTGGCATTTATGTCAGTAGAGATTTTGGTTTAAGCTGGAGTCACTTACCTTTTCCTGATACCAACGTAGGCAATATCACTTCAATGCTTGAGTCGAGCTCAGGTGCATTCTTTATCAGTTGCGGTGCTGAATGGGTTGAAATGATGTCTGACTCCTCACTCTTTGAGCGGTGGGGGGTGTCATACTCTACAGACCAAGGTAATCATTGGTCCAAGGGAGGATGGACTGCCGATACGTTAGACGTCACCACTTTGGCGAAAAGCAACAATATCATCTTCGCTGGTATTTATGGTGCACGTTACTCTCAATTATATGGCGTGTTTTCCTCTACAGATGACGGAGTCACATGGAATTCAGTCTCTGAGGGGCTCCCAGACGACCCAATCTATTCTCTATTCGTGTATCAAGGAAGATTGTTCGCTGGTACTTGGGGTGCTGGTGTCTGGTACCGCTCCCTTTCGGATATAACATCGGTTGAGAAGGGCTTCGATGCTCAGTCGATGGAATTCAATCTCAGCCAGAATTATCCCAACCCTTTCAATCCATCAACGGTTATCAGCTATCAATTACCAACCAACACTGGTGTGATCTTGAAAGTGTTTGACGTTCTCGGAAGGGAGGTTAAAACGCTGGTTAATGAGCGTCAGAGTGCAGGCAGCCACTCGGTGATGTTCAATGCGGCCAATTTGCCAAGCGGCGTGTATTTTTATAGACTTGAAGCTGGGACGCACCATGATGCTAAGGAACTGTTGCTCTTGAAATGAACGGGCAACTGCAACTAACAAGCCGCAATGTGCCCCCTGAAGACTGACAGCAACATGAGATGTTCGATAATCTTTCTCTTTGCAAGTGCCCCATTCTTGCTCCTTGGCTGTGGCACAAAGCTGAATCCTGAACGAAAGTACGACAAGGAAAACTTCTTTGGAAGTTGGACTGCGCGAAGTGCAATCATAACAAACCCAAGCCACATAGGTGAAGAAATTGGAATCAGCGTGCCACGCTATGGACAAATCAATTGCCAGATAAATCCTGACAATACATTCACCCTAGACGTAAATGTAACTAGAGACGTGGTGTTGAAGGATAGTCAGTCATGGCTCTCGACCGGGCGTGTTCCTTTGCACGGTGGTTATAAGATGTTCATAAGAGGCACTTATGAACTCAAAGACTCGATTGCAGATTTCTATAATTACAACCGCAAAAAACACTTCCGCAGTCTTCTTTACACTTACGGTGACTATTTCTACTTAACCTATACAGACGAAAGACAAAATGAATGGAAACTACAGCTTGAGAAAGCAAACTGACTTTAAAAAAAGGAAGGGGAACGGTAAAATGAAAGCGAAAATCTACAAAATGGCGGTCAGCGGAATTCTTATTTCGTTTCTTCTCGTTAATTTTGGTTGCAAGAAGAATTCAAGCACCGGTAATGATAATTCTCAGATCAGCGGGAACGGGAGCGATTACTTTCCATTAACAGGCAATGAAATTTATGCAGGAAGAGCGACCTATCAATTCACAACCTACGACAGTACAGGAAAGCCAGTCGAAAACCAAACTGCAGCTGGTCAGGAAGTAAAAGGATATACAGGAAACGCTCAAATCGCAGCTGGGCTACAAGTATATCCGCTGTATTACTATGGAAAAGACACAATAACATCAGAGTCGGCTGGTATTGCACTAGCTCAAAGCAACCAGTCATTGATTGCCATGGAAGTATGGACTAGCTGGACGGGACAACTTACAACATCTGGGCAATTCGTTACACTTTTGCCTGCTGACATTGCAATGGGAACACAATGGGTTGCCAATCCATCATCTCCGTTACGTGAGCAAGTGACATTGAAAATCACTGAGAGTAAATCGACTTATACGAACTCGGCAGGGGAAACATACTCGAACGTGATAGGGGTTAGCGCATCATATTCCGATTCGACGACGTCGTCTGACTCAAACTCTTGGTACGACTACGCTGGAAATTACTGGTCATCCCACAGTGCCGAATTTACCAGCCTGAAAAGCAACGGTGAGGTATATTTTGCTAAAGGAGTTGGTATCGTGGACGTCAAAATAAACCAACTTGAGTCGGTAGATAAATGGACTGAGGTGGATAGCGAGTATTTTTATAATACCTATCCTTATCGTCCGAGATTACCTTGGGATACCGTATACAGCAGTTATTCAAGAGTTGTCGGCTCAGGGTCATGCGGGAGAACTGATTCTCCAAGCGGAAGTATTGCGCAGAAAGGAGCGCAGAATTCTCTGCGTGGAGTGAAGGTCGAGAAAGCTCCGAAGAAAATCAATTTACTTGACCTTCTGTTTGGAAATCGGAAAGCATTTCAAAGAGGTCGGTACATGAAACACTGAATAGATTTATCTCATCACACTGATGCAATCAGGTGTAATACAAAGGGGCACACTGCGGCTAACAACCGCAAAGAAGACGCTCGATTGTTGTATATGATGGAACTCGCTTCATGCTCTTGCCCGCGATGTGGATGCCCCGCAATTATTTATGGCGGGCAAGAGCACGACTTCTTTGCGGTGGACGTTAGCCGTCATGCGATCCGCGTAAACAATCGATGATCTTCCTCATTCCGCAAATTTTGAGTATATTTTAGCAAAGGACGTGATTCACTATTACAGGACATATCTCATCTGGGAGTATAATGGCATATCAATCAGTTGACAAACTCCAAAAATTATTAGCGACGAAAGTGTTTGGTTACACCACCGATGCGAAGAAAGCTGCTGGAAGGGCGCTCGGAACTCTCGTCGAAATCATCACGTTCTACGTTCTGAAGTCTTGGCACTTCGAACATTCCATTTCAATCGAGAGATCACTTCCAGAATATGGTAATCCTGACATTACTCATAATGTAGAATTCTCGCTTCATCCATTGCTCCAACAACAACTAATAAATTTTGACTCGCCAAAGTTACCCATGACATCAAGCAAACTCCTTCCTCAAATAGCTAAACCTATCGATACCAAACTCTTCAGGCAACTTAAGACAACCCTGTTGACGAATAGCAGAATCCTTAGAAATGCTTGCACCATCGGTGTTGGAGACAGCTCAAGCTTAGTGGTATTTCTAGATTCACTTGAGAAAAACAAAGCCGAAATCGCCCTCTCAGAACTTCATTCCAAACCTTACGCTATCTTTGAATGCAAGCGCGTTGGAATAGAAGAAGGAACAAGGAAGGGACCTCAAACAATCGAAAAGGCGAAACAGGGTGCTTACGTAGCGCGAGCAGTATCGTCATTGCAGAAAATTCGCACCGCATCGGGCGACCTTCAGGGTTTGATCTTTCGAGGAAGTCAAACCATTTACTCCAAGCCATATGTCGACCTCATTAAAGAAATCGTGGCGAGTAGCGACCCCATTCTCTTAGCCGATTTCGTTCTCACTGTCGGAGTCGTCAGCAATCACGGGAATTGGTTTACATCCAATAACCACAACAAGGAACTTAAAGTCTTAGCTCAATCCTATGATTGGCTGCTCTTCCTTTC
Organism: uncultured Bacteroidota bacterium; assembly: GCA_963768145.1. Taxonomy (GTDB): domain Bacteria; phylum Bacteroidota; class Ignavibacteria; order Kryptoniales; family JAKASW01; genus JAKASW01. The sequence goes on from CAVYHK010000021.1 coordinate 70,478, forward strand.
AGACGATGGTCTTGCCGAGTTCATTACGGAGTTACTTCTCAACCCTGTGCCTCTATTGAAACCTGCTAAGGATGCGTTCCTCGCTAGCTACAAAGCTCGCAAGAAGAAAAACAAGTTTACAAAAGTCCAAATGGACTACAAAGCCGATCAAGTGTTGTCATCTTATTTCTCCACAAACCTTTCACGCATTGAAAAGTGGTTTAACGTCATCGCTCCGAAACAGGGCGACATTACTCAACTTAAAACGGAGCTCTCTGAGTTACGGAGCAAAGATTGGAAAAAGGTGCATTCAATATGACAGCGGGTCGAAAAGTATTCACTGAAAACAAAGACTGGTGTACGCCGCCCAAATACGTCGATGCAATCAGAGAATTCTTCGATGGTGAGATTGCTCTTGACCCTTGCTCGAATCGTTATTCAATTGTAAATGCTTCGACTGAATACGCTTTGCCAAGGCATGATGGACTCAGGGAATCGTGGAATTTTCCAACCATCTATGTCAATCCCCCTTACGGGCTTGATCGCAAACATGGAACATCTATAAAGCACTGGCTACGCAAATGTGAAGAATCCAAAAGGCTGCATGGCTCAGAAGTCATGGCGCTGGTTCCCGTTGCTACCAATACTGGACACTGGAAGAGATATGTTTACGGCAAGGCTACTGCAATTTGCTTCCTATACGATACTAGACTTCGATTTCTCGTGAATGGAAAAGACGGGGGCAAGGGCGCACCTATGTCTTGCGCGTTGATTTATTGGGGCAACAACTATCAGCGCTTCTTCGAGTCATTCATCAAATTCGGAGCTGTTGTCAACATCGAAAATCTCATGGGGCAAACTATTGGCGATTATGGCCGTCAGCAACTTGAGCTTGACCTGCAGGAATAAGCACGACGGATCGCACGGACGGCTAACAACCAGAAAGAAGACGCTCATCGTGGTATATAATATGGAGTTCGCTTCACGCCGCGCTCATAGGAAGAGCATGGACGCGCGGCGCGACTTTTTTCTGGCACACGTTAGCCGTCATTGGTTCTCTATATTCATTAATATGAGGAGCTGTTATGTTTAAGCTGAATTCCTTTTTGAAAGTCGCGGCGGCTTGTGTTGCGCTGCTATCCGTTCCATTCGTGTTAAGTAGTTGTACGAAGTCCAATCCCGCGGGCCCATCTCCGTCCAATTCTGAGATTGTACCATTAACCATGGGCAATGCTTGGACTTATAGGTCTATCATGTACAGTGCAACCGATTCTGTGCTAGGCGATGGTCCGTTATCCATTCTTGTAAATCGCGACACCACCATCTCAGGTGTACATTTATTCTCATACTGGGGGTGGGCCGCCGAAGGCGACTCTGGGCTGACGACGTACGCTGACGGTTATTTTACCTTATATCTGAAGTATCCCGTTGACAAGGGTGCGACATTTTATGCCTGGGGCTTCTCCGTTCTCGTTTCCACTCTGGACACGACTATAAGTGTACCCGCAGGTTCGTTTCACTGCATAGACTACAAATTCTATGACCAAAACTACTTAAATGGAGAATACTTTGCTTGCCCTGGAGTAGGTGTAATCAAACTGCTCTCCTACTTTGGCTCGAATGACACTGCCGCCGCATCGGTCATCCAAAATGTTCAAACTCTTACGAGCTACACCCTTAAGTAATTGGAATATGAGAACCAACGAACGCCTAACAAGCAGGAAGAAGACTCTCAATTATTATATACCATGGTGTTCGCTTCATTGCTCTCGCCCGTTGTCTCGAAGCTACGCAACATTTATAGCGGGCGAGAGCAACGACTTCTTCCTGCGTCACGTTAGGCGCAACAACGCGCTACTTTAATGAGATGCAAAGGATGTTTTTGAAAAGGAGAAATGATGCCTCGAAGAATCAACAAGAATGAGATGCTCGCGCTGGTGTCTGGCGGAGCTCTTGTGGCGGTTTTGGTGATACCCGTTTTCTATTCAATCCCAATTTGGGCCAAAATCATTACGCTACTGTTCTCAGTGTCCTTCCTTTACCTGACATTGAGATTGGTCTGGATTATGGCGGAGCCAAGAGATGCGTCGGTTTCTCTCAAGCTCCGAGCAAGCACAGCCCAAGGGAAAGGCCTATGTCCTATCTGCGGGAAGAACGCTCAGGGACACAAAGCGTTGACTGTCGGTTACCGCAAACCAACCCAAATGGCTCTTCGCCTTGGCGGGATAGATCCGTTGTTGTTGGGCGAGGGTTTGCTGGATGACATCCATTTATCCGTGCAAATCTGTGAGCATTGTGCTATGCGGTATGAACGCCTCTCCAAGTTTGGTTTCCTTGCGCCCATCGGTTTGGATAGAAGCTTCAGGGTTTTGAGGCGGAAGCCCGGATACTTAAGAGGTTTGCGACACCCCTTCGAGGCATCCAACATCATGACTGCAAGTTAATATGAGACTACCATCATGGCGCGTTGCTGCGCCTAACAAGCCGGACAAAGACGCTCGTCATTTGTATATGCAACGTGCTCGCTTCATGCCGCGCTCATAGGAAGAGCGTGGATGCGCGGCGCGACTTCTTTCTGGCGGATGTTATGCGCCAGCTCGCAATGATTGAGGTGGTATGGTTAAGCTAACATTCGCTATCATTATGCTAATCGGCTTTGTCGGTTGTTGGCTAGCTCACGATCGCTACCACGGAAATTGTATCCCCGATGATTTTTTTGATTATCCGTCAGGCACCCGCACATACTCTACTACTTGGGATGTGTCCTTGGCGAAAACTTCGCCGAGGCTCACCGATTCATTGGGGCTGGTACTGATACCTAAATCTACAGAATGGTGCTTTTGGTGCGCTGATCCCCTGATCCAGTTTGAGCTTCCGCAACGAAGTCGAGTCTCCTTTTGGTTCTGCTATGTAAAGGATTCTACTTGGAGCGAGCCGATCATTGACACATTAAATGCAGGATTCTACTATGTCATAAACGGCCGATTGAAATACGGTGATTATCTTTTGAAAGCCCAAATTGGGGATTCCATTCGAATGAAAGCGTTTTCTTATGACACGTTAGAGGTTAAGTAGGAAATGAACCAACCTGCGAGCCGTCGCATAACAACGCGAATCATGACGCTCGATTATTGTATGTCATGGTTCTCGCTCCATGGTGCGCACATAAAGTCCCCACAAGAGGAGCGCGCCACGGCGTGGTTCGTGCGGACGTTAGCCGCCATTGCCATTTTATTTACTCCAAGGTGAATAAATGCATAAACAGTCTTTGACTTACGCTCGCTCGTTCTTGGCTAATTTCTCTTACTTCCTTTCCTTCGTGGCAGTACTCTCTCTTATCGCAGGATGCGCGCCTCATGTATCTCAAAGTGATACCGCCCATATTGCGGCCGTTGTTCATGGATATTGTGGAAACTTTGCCGTTAGTCCTCGAGGTCTTACCGAGTGGACGATTGGGGACTCTGCTAAACAACGATCTGACCTTGATCGTATGATCGCCTGGAGGAGACAGATATTTGAGAAAGAACACTTGGAAGTCGATAGTGTTTCTAGTAACCCCCGCCTGGCGGATTTGAAAAAGACGCTGCACTCAATTCTATCCAAGGACGAGGAGTCTATGGATATTCACAGTTCTTTCGTTCCATGCCTTGTGATGTTAGACCGATCTGTCGGGCTGAGATCTACTCGGCGCGCGGATTCATCTCTGTCGCTGTACAAGAACTTGTTCACGAAGTACAACGAGCTTTATGGCCAATTGGTTGCGGAGTGAGAGAGTTACAACAAGATTGCGACGAGCCTCAACTTGCCCGACACTATTAACGTCAGTCATTTTGATAAGGTCACGCACAAGGAAATCGTAGATTGGTTATATATCCTCAGCGACTCCACGAAGAAGTTGATATTGAGTCTTCAATACGAATTGAGAAATGGCAACGGCGGCTAACAACGAGAAAAGAGACGCTCGAATATTATATATTATGGTACTCGCTTCATCTCGCTCGCCGCAATCTGGTTGCTCCGCAATTATCAATATCGGCAAGCGGGACGAACTTTCTTGCGCAGTACGTTATACGACACTGGCGTTGCTACTCTGTTCAATAGTGTGGCAACTTAAGTAATTTAAAAATGGAGGAAGAACAATGAATATAGACTATAAACCAAAAGGATACTCCACCGTCTCGCCCTATTTAATTGTGGATGGAGCAGTGCGCACCATTGAATTTCTTGTGAAGTCCTTTGATGCGGTAAGTCTGCGTCAAATTCCTTATCCTAACGGAAACCTCATGCACGCCGAGGTGCGCATTGATGACACAGTCATAATGCTGACAGACGGTGCAGAAGGCTTGCCATGGTGGGGCTAACGTCCGGATCACCGTCGAGGTTGTTGGGGCCGATGAGGTTGTCGAGGATCTGGTTACCGCCAACGTAGGCGCCCGCCGCGTGGCCGTGCATGGTCACGCCCGCGAGGCCGTTGCCGCTGATGGCGTTGTCCTCGATGACGTTGTTGTAGGAGGCGGTGCCGGGGACCGGAGCGGCGATGAGGATGCCCGCACCCTGCCCGAGCAGGCCGTTGTCGAGGACGATGTTGTTCCGTACCACGTTGTCGTACACGCCCCCGAAGGCGGGCATGAGCTTGTGCGTCTGGGGGTTGAGGGCGAGGTTGTGGCTGGGCAGCGTGATGCCGCAGTCATAGGCGTTGTCGGTCACGATGTTGCCCGGCGATGAGGTTGCCATAAGTCGGCCCGAACTCATCGGTGAGCAGGATGCCGCCCGCGTTGCCGGTCACCGTGTTGAACAGCGACCTGCGAGTTGGCCACGCTCCAGAGATGGATGCCCTCGCCGCAGTCACCGGGGACGTTGCCCGACCCCTGGCACTCGGCGTACTTGGTGGTCGCTGCATTGGCGGGCAGGCCACCCTGGTCGTTGTTCTCGACCGTGTTGTGCCCGATGACCACGTTCGTGATCGGCGCGCCCGTGTACAGCTGCATGCCCCCGATCATGGGACCCTTCACCGGGTTCGGCTGCTGGGCCAGGATGCCCTCGCCGGTGGCGTTCTCCACCGTGAAGCCCGACACGATGACGTTCGAGGCGCTAATCAGGATGCCGTTGTCGAGCCCGGTGGCGTCGATGGTCACGGCGCCGCTGGCGCTCAAAGTCAGCGACTTTGAGACGGCGACGTCCTCCTTGTAGGTGCCGGCGCACACGATGACCGTGCCGCCCGCGGAGGCGGCGCTGACAGCGTCGTTGATCTTGGCGTAGGCCGCCGTTGTGCAGGAGGTGTCGGCCCCGCCGGACATGCCGGTCGGCGACACGTAGAGCGTCGAGCTGGCGGCCGCCACCACGGCGGCAACGTGCCAGGTACCGCCGAACGCGGCGATCCCATCGCCGTTCGTCTGGCCAGCGGCGCTGTCATGCGCGAAGTAGTAGAGGGGGTGTCCGTTATAGGCGACCTGGAGGGCCTGCGTGTCGGGCCGCGTGAAGGTGGTGAACGCACCGCCCGCACCGGCTGCGGTCACGGTGTCGCCGGCACTCACGCTGAGCGGCGGCCAGTTCGTCAGGCACCCGCCCGTGCACGTCGCACCGGTCGCTGTGTCAGACGAGAGCCAGTAGAGGGTATGACCGGTGGGCCCGGTGAGGTAGGTGCCCAGGGTGGCGCTCGTCGCGGTGCCGAGCGTGACGCTCGTGGCAGCCCCGACCGGAGCGGCCGCCAGCAGCCACGATGCCGCCATCCCGAGAAGGAGCGAGCCGATCAGCGGCGCCCGGGCGCGCCGAGGCGTCGATGCCACAGTCTGCATGTCCGACCCCCTATCGGGCGCCCACGCGCCCAGCGGACGGGCCGGGCTCACCAGTGGCTCGACGTGCTCCAGGGTGGCCGTCGCGGGGACGCACGCGTCATGGCCTTCCCGTCATGTAAGACGGGTTATGCACGTGCCTGCGCCGCGCGTCAAGAGGGAAACAGCGCCACGGCGTCGTCGCCGCCTACACCCACACGAGCGGGCCATGGTGTGGGGCGACTCACGTCCGCCAGGCTGCCGGTGCGCGCTGGCGAAGCTCTGGACTAACCCCCCGCCGATGTCAGCCGCGCCCGATGTTTGGCAACACCTGCCCACGGGCAGCTGGTTGTCGGTGGGGCTGTCAACGACCTGTCTGCGGCGTTGCCTCGAGGCGACGCCACGTCGTCGACCGATCAGGCAGCGCGCGATCGATCGACTCCGCGCGTCTCGACGAGCAGCACTTCGGCTCCGGCGTCGCGTGCCTGGATCGTCACCTGCGGCTCGCCCGTCACCTTCGCCGCCCCGCCCTCGTCGAGCTCGCCGCCATCCGCGCCCGCGACGAGCTGCGCGGCACCGTGGACGACGAAGAGGTAGCCCAGGAAGCCCGGACGGAAGTGATGCGTGACCGCCTGCACCGGGTCGATGAGCCCGGCGTACAGCGCGGCGTCCGATGGACGGTCACCGCCTCTGGATTGACCGGCGCATCGGGGCCGCCGTAGCCGGGAGCGGGCACGAGGACCGGCAGGAGGCGTCCCCTCCGGGCCTCCTCGGTGAAGCCGCGCTGCTCGATCGAGGGGTCCAGTCCGCGACGCGCCGGAATGATCCACATCTGGATGAAGCGCATCGGCTCGCTCGTCGAGTGGTTCCCCTCCAGTGCTGCATGCCCGACCCGAGCGTCGCGCGTTGCACCGAGCCCGGCGCCAGCACCCCGCCGTTGCCCCGGCTGTCGGCGTGCTCGAAGGACCCTTCGGCGACATACGTGATGCCCTCGATGTCGCGGTGCGGATGCATCGGCCACACGGCGCCGGGCACGAGCGTGTCGTCGTTGAAGACGCGCAGGTCGCCGAACCAGGTGTTCTCGGGGTCGGCATAGTCATCGAAGCTGAAGTGCCAGTTCGCGCGGAACCAGCCGCCTTCGGTGTGGTGCAGTGTGGCTCTGGGACGAAGCGTGATCATCGGTCGGGCCTCTCGGAGGACGTGGCCCGTCATCTTCCTGTGTCGAGTGCCGTCTGTCCAGAGGAGGGGGGACGCGGTGCGTCCCAACCGAGGCAGTCCGGAGGTCCGCGGCGGCCCGGGAGTGGAGTGCCGATGGAGGCCGCGAGATCACAAGGCCGACCGAGACGACCAAGCGATCGCACAGGCCCACCAACCGACCCGACTGATCGTCATGGACGTGCGCCTCGCCGGGAATGGCCGGCTCCGGCAGGGGGTCGAGTCAGCCGCCCGCGAGCCGGCGATGCGGGCGGCGAGATGAAGTCGTGGTGCGAGAGTACCCCAATCGAGTGGGACGAGAACCGAATGCCGAGGCGACCCCAGGCGACCTCGAGCTCGGGGTGGTGCCCTTGGGCCTCTGCGAGCAGGGACACGCGGGTGGCCAGCCCGAAGGCCTCGTTGAAGTTGTGGAAGGTGAACTCCCGGCGGATGTCGCCTTCACCGACGTGCCATTCCGGGGCCAGGCCGGCGGCCAGCACGCTCGCCGCTTCGCGGGTCAGCGGCAGGGTCCCGGCCGGCATCTCGACGTATCGTCGCGCGCCAGGGACGCGGCTGTGACAGGGGCGAGGGTGGATCTCCGGCCGACCCCGCCTGCGACTGGCTCATGAGGGCGAGAATACGCCCTGTCCCAGGCCACGGCCGAAGCCGAACAAGCGCGTCTGTGCCCTGAGCCGCAGGATCTCGCTCTCCCGCCATCGTGCACGCAGCTCAGGCCCCGCGCCCACCGGCAGAGGGCGTCCCAGCGCGCAGATCGCCATGTCGAGACGCCGGCTTCACGGAGGCGGCGCGACAACTTCACCCGTGCGTTCTAGTCGAGGAACCCGCGCGAGCTTGCGCGAGCGACTCGGGTGACGCAGCTTGGCGAGGGCGTCACGCTCTATCTGACCGATCGTCGAGCGGCTGAGACCGAGCTCGACCGCGGCCTCGTCGAGCGTGCGGGGCCGCCCGTCCGCCAGGCCGAAGCGCAGCCGGAGCAGCCGCCGTTCGCGCCCGGTGAGGGAGTTGAGGACGGCGTCGAGCTGCTCCTTCAGGAGCCGAGCGCTCGCGGCGTCAAAGGGGGTGCGGCTGGCTATGTCCTCGATCAGATCGCCGAGCACGACGTCCTCCTCGCCCGCGGGCTGCTCGAGGGACAGCGGTGCGCGCGCGATCCAGAGGGTCTGGGCGACTCGCTCGGGTGTGACGGGCTGGCCCGACTCACTCGACAGCGCGGCCGCGAGCTCGCCGATCGTGGGCTCTCGACCGAGCCTGGGGGTTAGGTCACGGGTCACCCGGCGCAGCGCGAAGAACTCATCGTTGGTGCGGCTCGGGAGCCGGATCGCGCGGGAGCGGTCGGAGATCGCTCGCGTGAGCGCCTGGGCGAATCCACCAGTACGAATAGGTGGAGGACTGCGGCCTGTAGCCGAAAGATCCCGTTCAGATCGTGAGGTTTGTGCCATCAAAGCTGGCATCGCGTGCCGCCACGATGGCCGCCATGAGCTTCGCGATCGCCTTGACCGATGAGCAGTGGGAGCTTGTCGTTGACCTGTTCGACCCGCCGGGTCGACGGGGTGCGCCGGCCCAGATCCCGCGCCGCCAGATGGTGGAGGCGATCCTGTTCCTCGCCCGGACCGGCTGCCAGTGGCGCTACCTGCCCGAGCGGTACGGGACCTGGACGGCGGTCTGGGCCCAGTGGCGGCGCTGGCGGGCCAACGGGGTGTGGGCCGCTGCGATGATGAGGCTGGCGGCGATCGTCCGGCTGCTCCACGACCGCGACGCACTCCCCTCGATGGTCATGGTCGACGCCCAGACTGTGAAGGGTGGCCGCTATGGGCCGACCTTCCACGAGGCGGGCGGTCGAGGGGGCCGGACGATCGGCACCAAGAGGACGCTCCTCGTGGAGATCCTGGGCCTGCCCGTTGCCGCCCGCGTGGACTCCGCTCGGCCGCACGACGTCGTCGCCGCCCGCGAGATCCTGCGCGACCGGCTGCCTGACCTGCCGAGCGTGCGGGCGATCGTCGGCGATCGCGCCTACCGCGGCCTCGCGCGGCTCGCCGAGCGCAAACACCTCGCCCTCGACATCAAGGCGCCGCCGCCGGGCACGAGCGGCTTCGTCCCGATCCGGCCGCTGGTCAAGATCGAGCACGCGATCGCCCAGCTCGGGCGCTGGCGCCGCCTGTCGCGTTGCTATGAGGGCACCCAGGCGAGCGCCCGGGCCTGGCTGGAGGTCGCCGCGGTCGGCTATCTCGCCTGGCGGGCGGTTGCCTGACCCTGCCCCACCTGCTCAGCCGAGCCACCCGGCACAGCCGGCCTGCCGTGGCGGCCTCTGCTTGACGGTCGGGCGCCCCAGGCGCGCCCCGTGGCCGCTCCATCGCCCTGTTTGAGCCATCACCACGACTCTCACCCGCCCGGCGGGGTTCGGCTACAGCTTATAGCCGCGCGTGTAGTCGAACTTCTCGACCGCGTGCATCAGCCCGAGGTTGCCCTCCTGGATGAGGTCGACCAAGCTGAAGGCCGGGGCGCCCCGCGACACATACCTCTTGGCGCTAGCGACCACCAGGCGCAGGTTGGCCGTGATCAGCCGCTCCCGGGCCTCCTGCCCGAGCCGCACCAGCTCGCCTGGTGCGTCCCCGTCGTCGGCGACACCCGGCGCGGGCGCATAGCCCATCTGGCGCAACAGCCGGGCGTCGTGACCGGCCTCGATCCAGCGCCGGAGCGCCGGCAGGGCCAGCTCGTCGCGCGCCCACGCCGCCAGTGCACCAAGGTCAGTGCTGCTCCCCTCTTCGTACGCGGAGACGTGCGCCGCGTGGCAGACCGAGCTCGAGGAGCGAGACCGCGCGGCTGGCGAGGGCGCTCTCTCGATTTGGCTGTGCCGTTTGCCGATCCGGCCGAAGGCCGGGCCCAGCAGGCCGGCTGTAGGTCGCCAACCCTCGGCTCACCGCGCGCATGAGCGCCGCGTCCGGTGCCGGGCCCTCGATGCCGAGCCCCTGGATGTCAGGCGGTGTGGGCAGGGCGCTAGCCGCCGCGGCCGCCCGCAACGCAGAACGGACCATGTGCTCGGCCTCGAGCGCGAAGGGCAGGCCGTAGGCTGGGTCGGAGGCGCGGGTGTCTCGCTCGGTCTCGCGCCGGGTTCAGTCCCACAGCGAGAAGATGGCCCGCTCCGGCGTAGCCACGATCTGTCGACCGAGCTCGATTGCCTTGGCGAGCACCACCTCCTCCTCGGCCGTGAGGAGACGCACCCCGCGGATCTCGCCGAGGTACACGCCAAGGGAGTCGCGCTCCGAGGGCGCGAACTCGGATGGCCGGCTGCCTGGGTCCGCGACCGAGTCGCGAGCGGATGGTCCGAGCGCCAGTTCAACACGGTCAAGCATGTCGATCCGGTCCTCTGCCCTGCGGCGGGGGCCGGGGATGTCGTCGTGGTCTCGTCGTGCCGCGGGTGCGTGTGCCGAGGGGTGCATGGGGACGCCGCGCTAATTCTGAGTCAACAGATCAGAATGGCAACACACGATCCACGTCCTCCCCGACATCTCACGAGATACCCGATCTCGGTCCCCTCGGTGCTGTTGCGTGGGTCTGCCACGATGGCGGGGCACGCCGGTCGAACGACGGTTCCACGTGCGCCATGCTGCTGGCCTGGGCTATGACGTGGAACTGCTCCCGCCGCGCGAGGAGCACCCCGAGGCCCCGCCGCACGACCTCACGGTCGTCCACGACCAGGACCCTCGCTCGAGGCCGCTCGGCTCATCCCGACCTGATCGTGATGGACGCCCGCTTGCCGGATGGCTCGGGCATCGCCGCCTGCCGCGAGATCCGGCTCGAGTTACCGGCCACGCGGGTGGTAATCCTCACCGGCTATGCCGACCCGGCGGCGCTGGTCGGCGCGGCTGCCGCCGGCGCCAGCGGCTATCTCCTCAAGCAGATCCGGGGGCGCGATCTTGTGGCGGCCCTCGAGACGGTCGGTCGCGGCGGCTCGCTGCTCGATCCCGACAGCACCAAAGAGGCGGTGACGCGCATCGGGCGCGTGACCGGCGGGACGGACCAGGACGCGCTGGCCGAGCTGACCGCCCAGGAGCGCCGCATCCTCAACCACCTGGCCGAGGGGCAGACCAACAAGGAGATCGCGGCCGCGTTGCTCCTCTCGGACAAGACGATCAAGAACTACGTCAGCAGCATCCTCTCCAAGCTCAATCTGCAGCGCCGTGCTCAGGCGGCCGCGTTCGTGGCCCGCCACCGGCCGCCCTGGGTCGAGTAGACGACCCGTTCAGCAACCCGCGATGGTGCGCGGTCAGTCATGCCGCAGGATCGGGCCACGGGGCCGGGGAACCACCAGTGCCACCCGGTCCTGCCCGTAGTGTGGCGCGGCTGTCCGCCTACGACCACCCCGATCTGATTGCCGCCGATGCGGCCGTGGAGACCCGGTCAGACCTCCGAGGCGAGTTCGGCCACGCGGCCGCGGGTCCTCTCGCCGCTGGTGACGTCGACCGGCGGCCTCGCTTCCTTGCTCTTGGGCCAGTACAGCTCCTTCTTGATGTGCGGCCCGGGCAGCCCGCGGCCGAGGACGATCGCCTCGGCCTTCACGATCATCTCGGGGTTCCCGCAGATGTACACGACGGTCCGGTCGGGTTCGATTCTGCAGTCGTCGCAGAGATCGTCGAGGATCGTCTCAACCCGCCCTGTCTTCCCGGTCCAACCCGCGTTCTCGGGCTCGTGCGGCCGCGAGATGGTGGGGACGTACGTGATGGGCCGTCCGTCGCGCTCGTATCCCTCGAGCTCGCGCCGGAAACCCAGCTCCTTCACGTACGAGACACCGTGCGCGAGGACGGTGCGCGGCAGCTTCCCGTCGAGGAGTTGCGTGCGGATCATCGAGATGAACGGCGCGATCCCCGTCCCGGTCGAGACGAAGATCTGCGTCCTGCCATCGTCGGGCTCCAGCATGAAGCGCCCCTTGGGGCCAATCACCCGCATCCCGTGGCCGACCGGGAGTCGCCACAGGAGCGTGGTGAAGTGAAGGATCGGGACGAGCCGCACGTAGAACTCGTACCCCTCCTCCGCGACCCGCGGGGACGACGCCACGGAATACGGCCGCTGGGCGAGCCTGCCGTCCGCGATCACGCCGAGCGTGAGGTACTGCCCGGGCTCGAACGGGACGGGGTCCCCCCAGTGGCGTACCCAGAAGTACGCAAGATCATCGGTCTCGTCCTCTCGTCGGATGAGTTCCGCGTTGTAGTACTCCGACACGGGGGCGATGACGCGGTCGTCTTCGGGCAGGAGCATCGCGGCGCGGCACCTTCCTTGAGCTCGGACGTTCGATGTTTGGGCGTCACGTTCGGTGGGCAGTGTACGTCCGGGCGAGCGGCAGCCAGGACCCCCGGCAGGGAGCCCGTGCCGCCCCGCGGCGGCTCCATGGGCAGAGGATAGCGGGCCAGTGTCCGCCGGCTCCGACCTGCCGCGCTGACAAGGACGCGGATCGCCGAGCACGCCGGCCGCGGTGGCCTGAGGAGTCGGCAAGCTCTCGGTGCATCTAGCCCCGCCCGACGTCTGAGAGCGTGAGGAGGCTGGCGACTGCGACCGCCGTGCGATCGCTCGCGGGGCGTCGGAGCATGCCACGTGCTCGTGACGGTGACCCTGGAGTTGACCGAACACCAGCTGCTCATGGCGTCCGGTACGGGAACCGCGCGCCGATGGCGGAAACTCGGACGCCTCGAGGCATCCGGGCCCGCACCGAGGCGACATGACCGCCTCGGCGAAGGATGTCAGACGGCCATGCCCTGGTCGCCGAGGGCGACCTCGATCGCCGCGATCAGCTCCGTGTCGCTCGGTCGGCTACCCAGTGGGAACACGCGCTGCGGGCCGTCGCGTTCCGCCCAGCTGACCGACCGATCGACGGACGTGAGCACGACCGGGAGGTCCGCGTAGACCTCACGCAGCGCGGACACGAGCTGGTGCCCAGCGGCAGCGTCGCCGGCGACCCAGGCGTCGTAGACGAGGACGTCCGCGCGGTCGACGAGCGGGCAGGGCATGTCGGCGATGACCGGGCACGGCTCCCGTCCCGGCCCACCGCAGAGCTCGATCTCATAGCCCGCACCGCGGAGACTGGCGGCCATCTGCTCGGCGACCGCCGGGTCGCGCTGGACGACAAGGACCCGGGTCATGCACGCGCCTCCATCACGGGTCGTGATCGTAGCCCCTCATGGCAAGAGCGACGCTACGCGGGCGGCGTTTCCTGCTCGGGTCTGGGCGGGCACCACGCACCCCTGGTGCGGGCCAGCGTGCGATGGCCTCGTCGTCAGGGGACAGGCGATGCAGCCGCCGCCAGGGTCTGCACCTGGCGCTCGACGATCGCCGCAACGCGCTTGTGCTCGCCGAGCTTCTCGATGCCCTCGACCCGCGCGACCATGGTCAGCTCACGGGCACCCTGGTGGAGCGCCAGACCCGCTACCTGCTCTTGGTGAAGGTGCCCGGCAAGGGCTCCCCGGGGGTGGTCGACGCCCTCGCCGTGCAGGTCCAGCTGCTGCCCCGTCAGCTGTGGGCGGCTCGACCTGGGACCGTGGGGTGGAGCTCGCCGCCCATCGGCGCTTCACCATCGCGACCGATGTGGCGGTCTACTTCTGCGACCCGCGGAGCCCCTGGCAGCGGGGCACCAACGAGAACACGAACGGCCTGCTGCGCCAGTACTTCCCCAAGTGGACCGACCTGTCCGTGTACAGCCAGGCCGATCTCGACCTGATGGTCAGCCTGTTCTTCAGATACCCGACCTCGGGGTACGCTCGATTACCAGACCCCGGCGGCTATGCTGGCGGCGATTGTCTGGTCGACCGGCTGAATCCGCCCCGGCTGGGCTCGGGCTGGTCAGAGCACCAGTTCCGGACGTTCGGATTCCCACCGACCACACCGTCGGTCGCTTCGACGAGTCGCTCAGGTGATCCGGGCCTTGCTGCGTGACGGTCGGGTCACCTTTGACGGCCAGTACCAACGGGCGGAGGACGCGACGCTCCTGCCGGCCGGCCCGCGTCCGGGTGCGATCCCCATCATGGTCGGTGGCACGGCTCGCGCGTCCTGGGCCTTGCCGCTGATACGCCGACGCCTGGAACGTCTTCCTGGCGGGCAGGGACTGGCGCCAGGGCAGGCGCGGCCGTGGGGCCGCCCTTGAAGCGGCCTGTGCCGCGGCCGGACGCGACCCGGCCACGATCAGGCGGTCAGCGTCAGTGATGGTCGCGCTTTCCGACGAGCCGATCCTCATCGGGACCAGCGATTGGGCCGTGGGGGCGCTGCGGGGCTCGGCGATCGAGCTCGCAGACCAGCTTCAGGCGTTCGGAGACGGGGGATCGACAGGGCAGGTCTGCATTTCGCCACCGACGACCAGCGCTATGGAGCAGTTCGGACGGGTGCTGGAGGAGCTGGAGAGCCGCGCCTAAGACCTTGTGGCCGACGATCCGACCGCGTGGCCCGACAGTCTGGGCGGGGACGAGCGGCATGCAGGTGAGGGACATCGACCCCGGTGGGAAAATCGCCGAAGGACCATCGCCCAAAACGTGCAGAGCCACGGCGTTGGTGGGGTGCCTCGCACCATCGCGGGAGCACGGCCCGGCGGGGGGAGGCGGTCGCCGCTGAGGCGGGCAAATGTGAGGCAGTACCAGTGTCGATGATTCGGTCAAGCTCCACGACGGCCGATCCGTCGCGTATTGCGAGTGGGGCGACCTGACGGGAAGGCCCGTGATCCTGTTCCACGGCATGCCGAATTCGCGTCTACTGTGCCCTGATGAGGTCGCCACACGGGCGGCCGGCGTGCGGCTCATCACCCTCGATCGGCCCGTTTATGGTCGCTCAGACCCTCGACCTGGCCGCACGTTGCTCGACTGGGTCGACGACTACGCTGAGTTCGCGGCCCTGCTGGGCCTGCCTCCCTGTTCGATCGTGGGCTGGTCGAGCGGCGGGCCGTACGCTCTAGCCTGCGCTGTTCGCATCCCAGCGCGCGTTCGCTCCATCGGCCTGGCCGCCAGCGACGGGCCCCTCGATGACGTGCCGGGTGCCTGGGACGAGCTGTCGCCGGAGGTTCGGGTGCTGATCGGGCGGCTGCGCCGGGACCGGGCCGCCGCCACCGGGGCTATCGCGAGACGGTGCGAGTGGTATGCGGCCGATCCCGAGTTCATCCCCGACGCCCTCCGGCGCGCAAACAACCCGGACTGGGTGCTCTTGGACGCCAACCGGCCACCTTCGAGGCCTGGAAGCAGGGAGGCGGGAGGGCGCCCGCCAGCGCGTGGTCGGGTATGTCGCCGACTGGATCGCAGAGTGCCTCCCCTGGGGTTTCTCGGTTACTGAGGTCGCGTGCGAAGCGCACGTCTGGTGGGGCGAGGCGGACATGCTAGTCTCCTGCGCCGAGACGGAGTACCTGGCGCGCAGCATTCCTCGAGCCACGCTGGTGAGGTATCCCGGTGAGGGACACCTTTCCCCCTCACGCACTGGGCGGAGATGCTCGCGTCGCTGCCCTGAGGAAGCCACCGCCGGGCAGGCCAACAGGCCAGGTCCAGGCCGAACCGACGCCTCGATCTTCATGGCGCGATCGGCGTCGCGTCCCTCTGCGGCGCCAGGGCCGGACGGCGCCAAGCTATCCGTGTGGAGGTGGTGAGTTGGGATCAGCGACAGTTCAGACCGGGTTGGCGAGGTCCCTTCCCGAAACCACCGGCGGGTTCAACCGGTCGATGCAACACCATGGTGAGTGGTGGCGTATCGATCGGGAGGTGGGCCGGTGGCGCAGGCGAGCAGGCCGGGATTGACGGCCGAACAGAAACGGGAGATGTGGTCACGCTGGAAGGCAGGCCAGTCCCTCAGTGAGATCGGGCGGGCACTGGGGAAGGAACGGGCCTCCATCCACCGGATGGTAGCGACCACCGGCGGGTATGTGCCAGCGCCGCGCCGACGCTCGCCGCGGATGCTCTCACTCGCCGAGCGCGAGGAGATCTCGCGCGGACTGGCGGAAGGCCTGTTGTTGCGCATGATCGCCGCGCGCTCCGGCCGGGCTCCCTCGACGATCAGCCGGGAAGTCGCCCGGCATGGTGGACGCCTCCGGTACCGCGCGATCCAGGCTGACGAGCGGGCCTGGCAGTATGCCCGTCGCCCGAAGTGGTGCAAGCTCGCCCGGTCACCCGTGTTGCGCGAGCTCGTGGCGGCCAAGCTCGCCCTCGACTGGTCACCCCAACAGATCTCGGGCTGGCTTGCCCGCACCTATCCGGGAGAGCAGGCTCTCCGGGTGTCGGCCGAGACGATCTACCGCAGCCTCTTCGTGCAGGCCCGCGGAGTGCTGCGCAAGGAGCTGCTGGCCCACCTGCGCAGCCGGCGCAGCATCCGTCGCTCACGCCTCGCCACCACCAAGGGTCAGGGCCGGGGCGGCATCGTCGACGCGGTCTCCATCCGGGAACGGCCGGCCGAGGCGGAGGACCGGGCGGTGCCGGGGCACTGGGAGGGTGATCTGCTGGCCGGCTCGCGAAACAGCCACATCGCCACCCTGGTGGAGCGCCAGACCCGCTACCTGCTCTTGGTGAAGGTGCCCGGCAAGGGCTCCCCGGGGGTGGTCGACGCCCTCGCCGTGCAGGTCCAGACGCTGCCCCGTCAGCTGTGGGCGAGCCTCACCTGGGACCGTGGGGTGGAGCTCGCCGCCCATCGGCGCTTCACCATC
>CAVYHK010000022.1:0-21443 GCA_963768145.1 uncultured Bacteroidota bacterium
TAATCAGTGTCGGGGACTCTGGATCGTACTCCCTACTGATTCCGCGCTGACCTTGGAGTAGGAGTGCGGCATCTTGCTGAAAGGGCCCTGACTATCGCGAGCGGCAGTTTCCCTAAGGGGGCCAACATTGATCGCAACGACCGTAGCTAGGCGAGACCTGGGTATGTTCTCGAAGAGGGACAACCACCCTAAATGAGTGCATTTTGCCGAAAGCGCTTTGTATGTCCCGTCGGGCAGCTTGACCAGGACGGCGGGTCGATCTAGGAATCTGAAGAACTTCGCAGAGTTCGGCTTCAACTCATCAAGAGTCGCGGCTTGAACTTTCGATTGGGCATCCACCGGTGCGATCGGAGGAACAAAGAATTTGATCACCGGAAAGACCACGTAGGCGGTGACTAGGGTCGCGCCACCCGCAAGCACACGATTCAAGAAACTTCTTCTTGTTAAGGACATACAGTCTATCTAACACCAAACCATACTGGTATTGTTCCGGTGTTGGTTTTCCAAACGCGTGACTGCCTCGTCGGTTATTTTCCAATCCACAAACAGCCTGTGGCGACAAAAGAAGGGCATCATTGATTTGGTGGACGGGAACTCCGCTCGAGTGTACTCACCCCCCATAATAGCATTGCGGGGCAGGCTCTCTCCGCTGAAGTTTATCCTGACACGACGCTGTCGTGTCGGGAGCGGTTTCCCCCTCCCTAATCCTTCCGTTCGTCGAGACACGTCATGGGGAGGCGGAAAAAGAGAACTAACCTTGTCAAGGCTCACTTACAAACGTCAAAGAAATCCCGAGATTCTGAAATCTATTAGGGATAACCTTGACAAGGTTTCCTTGTTGCTACTTCACCAATACTCCCGCCAAACGAAGGCGGGATTTTCCCGCATAAGCGGGATCCCTTCGGACTGAACATGTATTTTGATCACTTGGTCATCAACAATTTCTTTATCGACAGACATAGACTCCGCTCCACCATACTCACCCTCTTCCCGCAAAGCGGGATTTCCCCCTCTCTAATATTTAGAGAGGGGGAATTAAAAAGGGGTGAGTTCGATTCTTATTTCATCAATACTCCCGCAAAAGCGGGATCCTTTCGGGGCTGAACATCTATTCTAATCACTTAATCATCAACAGTTTCTTCCACGAAGTTCTTACTCACCCCAATTTCCCCTCTCTAAAATAGAGAGGGGATTAAGAGGTGAGTTAAGTTTTTTCTTATTTCGTCAAAACTAACTTCCTTATCGACACAAATCTTTTCCCGTCTCCGCCAGAGGCGGATCCGCTTCGGGCGGAATTTCCGACGGCTGCAATTCGGCAGAAGTACACTCCGCTCCACCGTACTCACCCCTTCCGCCATCCGCCAAGAACACGGCGGACAGGATGGCGGTTTCCCCCTCTCTAAAAAATTAGAGAGGGGGATCAAGGGGGTGAGTCAAGTTCTTACTTCATCAAGACGAGTTTCTTAATTGACACAAATCTCTGTCCGTCGTTACCGACGGCGTTAAGCCTGTACTGGTACACTCCGCTCGTGAACCTTTCCATGTTTATCTCTTCCTGATATTCCCCGGCTCCCAGCGTTCCGTAATTGTACGCTGCCACCTGCTGTCCGAGCATGTTATAAATCGTGAGCGTCACATCAGACTGCTCCTTCAAATTGAACGATATCGTTGTATTCGGATTGAACGGGTTCGGATAGTTCTGGAATAATGCAAACTCTGTCGGTGTCGACACATCCACCGCTATCTCAGTGTATGGATGCGTGATCCCATCAGTAGTCACATTCTCCAGCTCATAAGTATATTTTCCTGCGGCTTGTATGGAGTTGTCTGTATATGAATATGATTTACCGTTCGTGCTTGTGCCCAGTCCTTTCAATGCCACATCGCTTGTGTAGCTCGCTATCTCTTTGAACGACTGATCTCCTTCCATCTCTCTCATTACGATGAATCCTGCATTGTTAGTCTCTGAGCCTGTCTTCCAATCAAGTCTTACTCCATAGTCCAATGCACTCGCCGTGAATGAAATCACGCTGACTGAAAGCGTGAAATCCGAAGGGAGAAACGATATCTCGGTTACTCCGAGTGCTCTGGTTGCCGTGTATATCCTGGGCACATACCACATAATATGAACGACCCCCAGTGATCGGATTAGCGTCTGCAAATGTCGTGTCGTCAGTCGTAGCTAATGGTGTAAGGTGGGAAGGATCAGAAATAGAACTATCGCTCCGGTATATGGCATATCTCCAGAAATCAGGTTCTTTGTTCTTCTTCCATTTCATGTCGACTGTACCGGAAACCACATTGCCGACCATTGACGCCGGAGGGTCGGGAGGAATATTGTCCAGAGAATAGCCGCTGTCGACATTCGATGTCCAGAAAATTGTCGAGTCGGCAGCTTGTGCAGTCACCTGGAAATAGTACATGGGGATGCCCTGAAGTCCTGAATCGGCGTAAGTGCTTACTACGCAGCTATATCCTGATAGCCAGTGCGCGGCGACTGATCCCGCTGATTGCCAGTAGATAGCATCCGAAACTGTCTTCTCTGGCGGACCTGCTTTCCTGCTGATACGGGCAGTAGTGGAACCGATATTCCCAACAACTCCCGTTGTTTTTGTTCCCATCCACACGGTGTAGGAGCGCACTGTCGTGTTCGGCAACGCGTCAAGGCGCGATGGATCCCACATCACTCTGATTTTCCCTCCCTGGTCGTTTGCAACGTCCTTTATGGCAGCGATATTTGGCGCTCCATTTATCCAAACCCACGCTGCTCCTGCAAAGCTGTTGTCACCATATCCACCGACGATTGCCGTATAACCATCAGCAGAAAGAGAAACAGAAACGCCTTGAAATGCGGTACCGACAGCGCCTGTGCCGACAAGCTTGCTCCCTTGCTGACTCCATACTCCCCCAGATCGCGTATAAACCCACGCTGCTCCTGCATAGCTATTGTCGTAATATCCACCGACGATTGCCGTATTACCATCAGCAGAAAGAGAAACAGAGACGCCTTGATATGCAGGATCGACCGCGCCAGTGCCGACAAGCTTGCTGCCTTGCTGACTCCATACCCCCCCAGATCGCGTGTACACCCACGCTGCTCCTGCATAGCTGTTGTCCCCCCATCCACCGACGATTGCCGTATTACCATCAGCAGAAAGAGAAGCAGAAGTGCCTTGATATGCAGGATCGACCGCGCCTGTGCCGACAAGCTTGCTCCCTTGCTGACTCCATACTCCCCCAGAGCGCGTGTACACCCACGCTGCTCCTGCAGCGCTGTTGTCAGCATATCCACCGACGATTGCCGTACTACCATCAGCAGAAAGAGAAACAGAGAAGCCTTGATATCCGTTGCCGACAACTCCTGTTCCGACGAGTTTGCTCCCTTGCTGTCCGAATTGCGCGGTTGCACTGGGCTGTGCAATGCACCACACAACGACAAGCAAAGTCAATAAATAAGTACGGTGTGATAACATTTGAACCTCCGCTTGATTTGGTTGATAGTTGACATTGTTAACGTCATCTCATATTGTTCACTCTGCAAAAAGCCATATCGCAGTTTATCAAAAGAGTTCTTTGATGATCAGCGCAAGCCTTCGGAATGCTATCTGGAGAGAAAATCTGCTGTAATGTGGGCGTTGCCGAATGTTTGCTTTACAAACGAAATCTCATTCTTGTTCCGTTGTCAACGGACGAAATCGAGAAAACTTATTCGGCGGAACATCCGTAATGTATTATACTTGAAGTCAAGAATCAAATCTTCGGTAGTGGCTCATTTTGGTTTCTCCCGCAGATTTCGCAGATGAACGCAGAAACAATATCAGCGAAAATCAGCGTGATCAGCGGGAAATAGACATTTTTCGATTTCACAAAAAATGAAATTGAGCCGCTACCAAATCTTCTGACTGAACATGTCATGACATTGTTACTATGGATAGAAGTGCAATCGAAGGGACTACCTTTCCCCTAGCGCAAAGGTCGCACATCTTGAGGGTTTGGCGCCTCGGAGCTTGCAGATGTACGAAAATGAACTGTTGCTCAGACTACCGGTGACTGTATTCAGAACAAGCCATGGCAAGTGCGGCTTAACGCTTGAAATGAGTAGAATTAGGGATTATTTGGACGTTAAAGAAGACTGTCTCGAAAGGCTCAAGAAATCTTTCCCAAATTATCCTAGATGCACAAAAGGCTCAAGTACACGGGAAAGACTGGACTATCCAAGACTCGCTGCCGAATACCAGGCTTTTTGCCGACAAGAATTTCTGTCCATCTCCGCCGGCATGTCCGTCATCTTTCTAGCGGAAGGTGGATCCAGCTTGGGCGGAATTACCGACGGCTGCAATTTGACCGAAATAAACTCCGCTCCATCGTACTCACCCATTCCGCCAGAGGCGGTTTCCCCCTCTCTAATCCTTCCGTTCGTCGAGACACGTCATAGGGAGGGGAAAAAGAGAGCTAACCTTGTCAAGGCTCGCTTACAAACATCAAAGAAATCCGGAGAATCTGAAATCTATTAGGGATAACCTTGACAAGGTTTCCTTGTTCTTACTTCATCAACACGAGTTTCTCAATGGACACAAATCTCTGTCCATCGCCTCCGACAGCACTGATTCGGTGGTAGCCCACTCTGCTCCACCATACTCACCCTCTTCCCGCAAAGCGGGATTTCCCCCTCTCTAATATTTAGAGAGGGGGAATTAAAAAGGGGTGAGTCAAATTCTTACTTCATCAACACGAGTTTCTTAATGGACACAAATCTCTGTCCGTCCCTTGCAACGGCATCGATTCGGTAGAAGTACACTCCACTCGGCAAATTGCTGGCGTCGAACCTTACAGAGTGATCGCCTGCATTCTGGCGTCCCTTTACCAATGTTTGAACTTCCCTCCCAAGAACATCGTAAACTTTCAGTGAAACATAGCTGTTGGCTGATAGCTCATAGCTGATGGTCGTTGTTGGATTGAACGGATTCGGATAGTTCTGCGAAAGTGCGAACTCTTTCGGTAAGGTGGCACCGTCCTGCACCGCATTCGTCCATTGAACATCCGTGGAAAGAAGAACAATCTCAAATGTCCCACCGGAAGGGTTGACGGTGCTGGCACCGCTTGGCCAGATACCGTTGGCGTCACTCGCGTGCACAACAATCGCTCCGGTCGTCCGCGATCGTCGCTCGAAGCGGCGTATGCCGTTTGGAAGCACGTTGGGTATCACAATGCCGAACGCGCCATCGACCCCATCTACATGATTCGCATAGAACCCGGCATATTTGTTGGCAATGCTCTCGGCGGTCCCATCGCTTTCGATGAACGAACCTGAGATGGGGCGGCCAGTTCCTGCAACATTATCGTACGCAAAAACGAAGTCCCTTGGATTTGCTGGACTGGTACAGCGGAGACCCGTACCACTGCTCTCTCCTGTTGAGGGATCCAGGTTCAAGACGCG
Source organism: uncultured Bacteroidota bacterium (assembly GCA_963768145.1). Lineage (GTDB taxonomy): Bacteria > Bacteroidota > Ignavibacteria > Kryptoniales > JAKASW01 > JAKASW01. The sequence continues at coordinate 5,438 of CAVYHK010000022.1, forward strand.
TACGGAATCAACAGATGTAAGATAGGTAACAGCGCTCGTTCCAGCTCCACCGTCGTTGAGCCAAATGCGCATGAATACGTATTGCCCCGGCACAAAGCGATCGTTGCCGGTCGGTTCCGTGACGAACCAACCTTCGTATGCACCTGATGAATCGGTGACAAAAGTTCCATAAGATCCCGTCGTATCAAGAGCCGGACTTGATGTTCGGACGAAATTACCAGTCGCGGCGACAAAGATGCAGTTCCCTCCACCATTCGAACTATCTGTATCGGTCGAGAGAACGACCTGGTTGGCAAAGCGATACGTTGTGAGTGCCAGAAGACCGGTCAGCTTCGCTCGATAGGCAAATGGAATCCGGTTGGCGTTGGTGCCGTTTATCCCTTCGATATACTGCGGAAGAATAACCTCGGTCAATGTCGGACCGTTAAGAGTGGTTGCACTGTCAATGGGGACAACTCCACCGGTTTTATAGTTGTACGTGGCGGCATGCGATCCGTCCCAGGCATACGGGAAAATCGAGAAATGGTAAGAGGTATTAGGCCTGAGCGCCGTTATCCTTGCAGAATCTGTTGTCCCCGAAGTTGTCTCTGCAGCGACGACTGCATCTCCGACAGAATCGCCAACCGAATAGCCTGTGGCATCTTTAGGCAGGCCTGTCGGATTGGAACCAATGCGTCGTAGAACAATGTAACCTGTCGCTCCGCTGGCAGCGAACCATGAAAGATCTATTTGAACGCCCGGCAGAGCTTTGGCAGTAAATGAACTAACATGAGTGGAGGGCTCGACTGAGAGCGTATATACTGAATCCTCCGGTGAATATCCTGTGCCGATGCTGTTGACCGCATAACCGCGGAAATGGATGAGTGTCTCCGCCGGCAAGCCGTTTACGACTACGGTGTACACCGCCGATGTGTCGGATGTAGTATCCTTATTGTCGAGAGTGGTCGGGGTCGGAGAAATTGACCACACTATGCCCCGCTCGGTGACTGAGTCGTTTCCATTCGAGGCAATCCGCGCTCCCATTATTGCCGACGTATCGGTCACACTGGCGAATGCCGGCGATGTCAGAATCGGTGCGGAAGTGTCGACTGCGAAGTATGCCGTAATGACACGATTCTGGTCCATCACTACGGATAATGGATTATCTGTCTCGTCACCTGTCGGGACGTCACCGCTCCAGACAATAAAGTGGTAACTGCTGTCGGGTATTGCGGTGAGTTGGACGGCTGTACCATGTTGATAGCCCGGGTAGTCAGGCACCTTTGCCACGATTCCGTGCAGCCCGCTAACCGTCAGGGAATAAGTGACGAGATCGGTGCCCGCCAGGGCAATCTCAGTTGTTCCACCAGACGGATTAATGGTGTTTGCTCCGCTCGGCCACACGCCATCAGAATCCGTCGCTGAAGCCACAATACTTCCATCGGTGACAGACCGCTCCTCTATCCGTCGCACGCCATTGGGCAGTTGATTCGGCAGTACCACACCGAAAGCTCCAGCAACACCGTCCACACTGTTCCCGTAGAATGCCGCGTATTTGTTGACAACACTATTCTCGGTTCCATCACTCTCGATGAACGATCCCGAAATCGGCCTTCCCCCGCCTCCACTGCTGTCGTATAAAAAGACAAAGTTCTTGGATTGCCAAGAACTTGTGCAACGAAGTCCCGAGCCGGAAAGGCTGTCTGAGGCGGTTCCTAGGTTAACAACACGCACGGAATCCGCCGTAGTAAGCTCTGTTGCTTTCTTAGTGCCACCCTCCCCATCATTCAAGATAATGCGCATGAATACGTACGCGCCGGGGACAAATCGCGTGTTTCCACTAGGCTCGGTGATAAACCACCCTTCGTATGAGCCCGTGCCGTCAGTAGTAAAAGTACCATAATTTCCAGCACTGGACAGGCTTGGACCGGTCGTACGGACAAAACTACCGGACATCGAGACGAAAATGCAGTTGCCTGCACCGCTCGTCGTAGCCGAGTCGGACGAGACGACCACTTGATTGATGTAGTTGTAAGTGGAATCTGCGATCAGACCGGCTAACCTGACACGGAAAGCGAACGGGATCCGGTTTGTGTTTGTCGGGTTGATACCTTCGATATATCGTGGAAGGATGATTGTTGTCAGTGATTGCGAATACGCAAGTCCGTTGATGGCAAGCAATATAAATAGCAAAGTAACAGGTTTACTCATCAGGATTTTCCTCGCCTATAGATTTAAGTCAGTGGAGATTGACTTTACTTGAGCAAAAGCAGTTTCTTCGTCTCGCTGTAATTTCCTGCCTGCAATCGACAGAAATACGTTCCGCTCGGCAAATTGCTGCCATCAAACTTGACTTCATACAGACCCGGACCCCTTACCCCCTCGATCAATCTCGCGACTACCCTGCCAAGTACATCATAGACCTCTAGTGAAACATAGCTGTTGGCTGATAGCTCATAGCTGATGGTCGTCGTCGGGTTGAACGGATTCGGATAATTCTGTTCCAGCTTGAACTGGTAAACAGTCTGAGGAGACTTTCCGTGAACCGAAGAAATGTCACGGCTTCCATTGTCAATCAAAACATATTCCACGGAATTTGCCGGCGAAGCAAACTCGATTGTGTCTCCTACAGGATATGCTAGTGCCGGAATCTGCTGCAGGCTATCAAGCGGACCCCATCTTGTCGCGCTTGGTCCATGACCATTCACAACAACTGCCTGCGGTAGAGCAGTGCTGTCAACCCCGGTCAACGTGTAAACATAAAATTTATCTCCGACGCCAATGCTCCTAGGATTCAACATCACTGTCTGACCGCCTGGTCGGTCATTTACTATGACAACTCCCGTGTGCCCCGAGGAAAACACTGTAGCATACGCATAAACGCCGCTGCTTCCAGAAACAGTCGTATTCACAACATGGTCTCCGATGACGGGGTGCAAATAATGTATATAATAAAAATCAGGCCGCGGATTCCAGAGCGGGATGCCGGCGGTGTTTCCGTAATAAAACGTCCCATCTGTATTCCAATTAGCTAGAAGCCAGCGGCATGACATTCCCAGATTGATCTTTGCCATCTCACAGAACAGCGCCACCGCCTGCATCCCGTTTGCAACTGATGTCTCTATTGACGAAGAACCACTCCCGTTCGCAGCAGTGCAATTCCATTCAGTCAAAGCAATTGGCAGTAAAGCAGCACCATTCGCCGCGATGCTCTGGCGAACGAACGCAACGTCAGCGTCAATTCCAGACAGACCATTATCCACCTGACCCTTTATGCTCCCGGCAGAACTTCCGAAATAATCGTGTATCACATAGAAATCAACTGAATCTCCGACCTCGCTAAAGAACTCCTGATTCCAGTTTTGGGCAGGCTGGATCCAGTATGTCGAAGAATTCTGGATGACGATTCCACCTATGTAAATTCTATTGCCTATCTCTGCTGCAGCGGCTCTCATGGAATCGGCAAATATTTTGAAATGCTGCCCGTACAGTTTCCCGGATATTACCGCAGGTTGTCCGTCTTTGTTCCGAGTTGTGTCAATCAGCCACCCGGCTTCCCATGGTCCCGAAACCTCGTTACCTATCTCCCAGAATTCGGTTTGACCATTGTCGTCGCGAACCCAATCCGCAGCAAGATGAGCGGCTTGTTCAACAGGATGTACGCTTGTACCATATCGGGCGTACCCATAGTTGACGGTTATCAATCCTTGAGCGCCTGTATTATTTCGCAAGTCGTAATAGCCCGCAGGTGTCAAACTCTGATACGCCCCGACCTCAGGCCAGAGTTTCGCATTTTTGTATGTGTGCGCGGTGTAATTGTACGTGGTTCCGTCCGGTATGGAATCGGGAATGTCGCTTGGCGCCGCACTTCGGAAATAGACATCCGACCAGCTTCCGCCGGGGAAACGAATAAGCGTGGGAGCCATCATGTTGACATAATTTATCATCGTCGGATTGTCCACACTTGCTCCCACCCAGACCGCTACTGCATTCCCAAACACATAATTTGATATTTCTCCGAGGGTGTCGTTCCCGTTAATGGTTACGGTTACCGTCGGGGGTTCTTCCGTCTTTGCAGAGTCTACATAAGACGGAACTGATGCATACTTAGGGTAATAATCCTGGAGGAAACAGTTTGTGCCGCTCTGTCCAAAGAGCTGTACCAGTCCCCCGGAAAGAAATATGATCATAAAAGCCGTGCAAGATATTTTCACCATATCGCTGGCACTCTTTTCAATTCTTCAGTGGTACTCGGCCAAAATCACGAATTCAAAAATTCTTGCCGCCGGGCGAGCCCATGTCAAGACGATATACAGTCCAAGTTTGCGCGGGGGTTGTATTGCCGCTTATTATGTAAAGAAAATTGGACGTCTTGCTCCAGCAGAGACCGGAACAATAAGATGGCACAATTCCCTTATAGAAATTATCCACTTTTCCGCTCGCCCGATTAACCACGAGGAGAGGATCTGCAGACGCCGTCGAGACATACATGGTTCCGTCTGAGGAAAACGTAATGCCGCTTACCAAATCGGTAGCGAACGTCGTGGTGCTCATGTCAAGAACCTGCTGTCTCGGGCCGATAGTACTGTCCGTGATTAGCTGGTGACTCCAAATTATTGCGGGATTTGTTGTGCCCGCTTTCCTTGAAGCCACATAGACAGTGTCGTTGTACACTTTGACCGCAAGAATTTCCTCGGTCGCATAGGACCCTGCCAATCCAATTTGCGCTGATGAGAGAGTCGTAGGGGCATAGGGAGGAACTATGCACAGATCGGTTCTAAGACCGCCGGTAAAAATATACCCGCCGGGACCGCAGTCGCCAACTTTAACAAATTTCCCGCTTGGCAGCTGGGTCCATTTTTTCGTCACTGTGTCGGCTTGCAAGTAGACTTTGTCAATATACCTGGAGGTTCCCGCCATGATGTAAAGATTGCCATCAGGTCCAACGGATCCCCCCAGGGAGTTCCGTTAGTCTTTGCAGTGTCAGTTCCGACAACCAGAAATCCATTATCCGTCGCCGAAGTTGCTCTATGTATACGATAGTTGCCGTTTTCAGCGACATATACGTTTTCCGAATTGTCAACGGCAATTGCACTTAGCTGAACGTTCTGTAAGAAGCCGCCGTATTGCTCAATCACGGGATCAACTATGTACGGAACAGTGGCCTCCGCAACGGCATTATGTGGAGCTACCTTTATGGTACAGGTATCACTACTAAGATTCGGTCGACGAACAATGATTGTGGAATCATTCTCCGAAACAATGACTGCCGCGGTGGTTCCAAAATACACGTAGGTAGTGTCCGAAGCTACGGTATCGGAGGCAGCGACAATGAAGTTATGTCCATGAATCGTAATGTAGGAAATTCCTGGTTTTGCCTCCGACTGAGGGTCGATTGAAATTATTGCGGGGGTAGCGGGCGCCTTGTAGGACTGATCCCATAAAGGAGTCGTTGCATTGTACTTACACCCTGACAAAACCAGCAATGATGCAGACACCAATGAAATTGCAATCGATAAAAAGCGATAAGCTTTCATGTTAACTTTCTCCTTAAGACTGAAGTTGTCCGAAATGTCCGATCCGTCATGTCGATTCCCGTTCTTACCGGGGCAAGCGCCGCGAAGACCCATGCTTGAAGCAGAAGAGATGGATTCTTCAGTCGTACGTCTCGCCTCGCAAGACCCACTCCTTCAGAATGGCATTTCACTTCCTGGACAGCCGGAGCAGTCGAAAACTCTGTTTTGTTATCTCCTAATCCTCTATACTCTTTTTTCATCGTGCCATTATTGATTTACATCGAGAACCGAACGGTGAATCGTTGCACATTGCCGAAGTCACCAAACGGTGTGTAGGCGTAGTCGATGGAGAGCCCCAGCTTTGAAAGGCCTACCCCATACGAAAATCCGCTTCCTTCGTCGCTAAGATGGCTCGTGGAGGAATAACCAATGCGCAAGGACAACATATCAAGCAAGCGATAATCCACGCCGACTTTGACTTCTTCAGGATCATCCGTGTAATGGCTCGCATCAACACTCATGAGAAGCGACTGATTAAATGGAAGCTCCCCTGCAAGGTCCAAGACATTCATCGATATTCCAAGGCTAAACACCAACGGTGCCTGAAATCCTTCGTCAACATATTTGACCTGTTCTGAAAAATTTCGGACAGACATTCCGAATACGAGGCTCTTGATGCCGGTCTTGAACTGCGTCCCGAAATCAAACGCGAGGGGCGCCATCCTGTTCGAAACGCTCTGTTTGGTCGTGTCACCGTTTGAGGAAACCACCGGTACAATGCTCGATCCCAGATCCTGGTACAGCCTCTTGACCTGACCGCCAACACTGAATTGTTCCGTTAATTGTTTTGCGTATCCAATCCCTGCAGCGTAGGCTGTCAACTTGTAGATACCGAGATCATCGTATCCTTGCGGACTTGCAGCGTCCACAATTGTGCCGTAAAAATCCCCGTAGTTGACGTATTGAAAACTAAAACCGATTACACCATATCGACCATGATCAGGATTAATCTCAAGACTAAAAGTATTATGCGTGATGTCCGCTATCCACTTGTTTGTGCTGCCGGTAAAGTCCACAACACCGTTCAATTCTGTCATTCCGGCAGGATTAAAGAACAACGAACTGGAACCCATCCGGAGGCTTGTCATAGCGTCAGCCATGGCAGCACCGCGTGCATCCGAGACGACGCTTAAGAACTGAAACCCGCTCTGAGCTAGTTTCTGTTGTGCATACCCGGTAACTGAAAACCCACTCAGGAGTAAGGCCGTCATAAAGAAATTCATTTTGGTTTTCATTTATTCACTCCTTACCTGATAATTACAAATTTGCGAAAGATTTTCTGTCCATTGGGCTCCTCAACCGCCAGGATGTAAATCCCGCTGGCAACGATTTGACCCGATGAAGTGGAACAATACCACGTTTCATCACCACTGCCAGCGTGATTTATCGAGTAAATCAAGTCGCCACGTTCTGTGAAGATCTTCAGCTGGCAGGCGGCAGGCAGCCCATAGAACTTGATCTTATCCTGCTCTTCAATCTTGGTGCCAAATTGGAGAGATCGTGCACGACTGTCATAAGGATTTGGAACAACTCGGACTAGATCCAGTCCCTGACCACCCGAGATTTGAAAGGGGGTATAGTAATTCAAGCCATTCTCAATCACGGCATCATAAGCATTGTACGCTGCGCCACTTAACCATGTTCTTCCGGTCATGTTTACTTTCTTCCAGATAGTGTCAGCGGCAACTGGATTCGTGGAGTCCGTGCTGACTAATGAATCTCCAACACCCGACGAATTTAAATGAACGTAGACGTAGTTTGTGCCGTTGAAAGTCACCCAGTCGGCCTCCTCAAGAGAATCATTCCTGCCGTACTTCACTTTGGCTGACCATGTTCCCTGGCTACTCATGGCCACCCATCTCATAGTGGTAAATGTAAAAGGCAATGGTCCTGATGGAATTGCCGGCCGCGCCAAACTTGCAGGAAGCACCGTTATCGTCAATTCCAGGCTGCTGTAAAGAACCTCAGGCTGCTGAGTCAAGGGATCTTTTATCTGGGTACCGTCATCTTTTGTTTGTAAGTAATAATAGTAGTCAAATCCTCTTGCGGGCGGATTGGGATCATTGCCGGAGTTATCGTCCCAACTGCGCATGCCGGAAACTTCGCTTGGAAGACTGTTCTTGTCGCATTCAAAAACCTTATCGTACTTTGCCAGAGGGTTCATGGAGGTACCTTCTGAGCGGTAGATTACATAACCATTGAAATGCGCGTCACTTTCCGCCTCTTCGGACCATTGGAGATTAATCCTATCACCTAATCCGCTCACTATAAAATTACTCGGCGGCTGTGGTGGCTGTGGCGCCTTGTAACCCGATGCGTAATTATTCATCGCTTCCCGATAGATCTTGATGATAGAATCCTTTCCAGTGAACACCCACGCCTTCTTATAAGCATTCGCGCCATCAAGAGTCTGCGGCGCTTGCGATCCGTCTGGCATATTCAGAACTGGCGTGCCGGTACCCTTGTAATACTGCACCCAATTGGCCCCCACCTCAAGCTCTTTCTCGCGAGACATCCCGCCCGCTCCTTGCGCAAAAACTATGTGAATGCTATCTCCGAACGCCAAATTGACATAAGGACCGAATCCTTGCCCTTGGCTCGTACCACCACCGCTGTTCCTTCGACCCAGCGGATAAGTTCCTGGATACGGCGTTGCACCACCAACGACAGCAATTACACTTGAATCATGCGGTATTGGCGAATGTCCCTCCGACATATCGGTCCACCGGTCCGCCATGCCTGCTACATCATATTGATTGACAGACTCCAGGTCTGGAGCGAGGTCCGAAGCAATGAACCATGTTGTGCTCGGTTGAGAAGGATCATCCGACGGGTCGCTGGCACTCTTATCAGCATGAAGCGTAACATTACCTGCAAACTTCCACGAACACATCTGCCCATTGGAGGTTTGAGCCGGACAACCCCAGTCTTCATCATACGTGACAGGCCTGTAACTGTCAGGACCGTAATAAGCGTAGAATCCTCTCATCTGATAAAGAGGAGATGATGGATCGCCAAAAGCCTGAGCCCCTACACCGTAATTTCCAAAGTCATGGTTTAAAGTACTAAGCCCCCAGGTTGAATAAAACGACGCCCAAGTACTTGAGCCTTGAAGCCCGCCGAGAGTTTCAGAAGCAGCTCCGTTGCCTTCTCCAGCAAAAGCATATCGATAGACAAAATAAACGAACACACTATCGAGGGTTTGCTTCTTGACATCTCCGGCCGGGTCGTAAATACCGGTGTTCTTGAAAACCCAGTCGTTAATATAATAAGTGCCATCATTGGTATTTGCAAAAACCATGACTTTTCTGGTTACTGTGATGCCGAGGGAGGTATTAAACTTGACCAGGATCATTCGATCCGCAGCCATGGTAGGATCATACTCGTCCACCTGGTCATAAGAAGTCTGAAACGATGCATCCGCCGGGCTGCCGCCGCTGATCACCGTCACGTTAGGATGCGGTCTTTTCCCTACTAGCTTAAACTCCAACGGAAAGATTTCATTCACCCGGTCAGCATCATTTCGGGGGCCCGACGAAACCACCTTAGGGGTTAATATCTTCCCGGCAACAGGATCGCTATAATCTTTTGCGCCGACCATTACGCCTTCCATCCTCAACATATCCTGATCGTTCAGTCCATATCCATACTGAGCGGGCCACGTGAAGGAGTTTCCATAGTTCCCTTGCGTAATGGCGCCATATTCACCCTCGTAGTTCGCAGCAACTGAATTTATCGGGGATAATAGATCAGATACGCTCAGCCACTTGACACTCTGCGCCATTGTAACATCGACAGCACTCAGGCACCAGAACGCCGCCGCCAAAAAGAAAATTGATCTCTTCTTGCACACGAGGCCCTGCACAAACTTCATTATTTGGTATTTCATTAACACATTCCTCTTTTCTTTTGTTAGTCTGACAGGTTGAATGAAAATGTCAGCCCGAAATAGAAGGTCCGCGGATTCAGGAACCAAAAGGTCGATTGCTCCGGCATCTGGATATATGCTTTGTCTGCGAGCACTTGATTGATTGTCGCTTGAGGAACCGCTGACCATGTCCCATTCCTATACCACCAGTACTTCCCTGAAGTAATCTCGTAGTACATCGCAACCGAATTATTACCGCTCATTTGCGTAGAGGGAGGTGGTGAGCTCAGTGTGATTACGCTCTGCTGCACTATCGGCTGCCAGGCGACTCCCGGTTTCCTGTAATCTCCGACCTTATCATTTCCGGTGATGTTGTTATACGCAGGACTCGTCGGCAAATGGAGTGACAACATATAATTCTCGTCACCCGTATCCCAGAGCCTGAGCGTATTAAAGAGGTTGTTCACATCCATAAAGAGTTGGAAATTTATCCTCCCGAAAGTAAGAACCTTTTGTACCCTAAGATATGCGTTGAAGTAATCGACAGCCTGAACATTGTAGGCAATATTAGGAATGTTATTATAATTCCACGTCGTCCAATAACCATCCTGCCAATCCAATACGATATTCAGCATCCAATCACCGAGAATGTGATTCCCTGCTACCTCTGGACCAAAGTCAGGCGGCGTCAAGAAATTCAGATTTGCTCTTGCAAACGGGTCGGGAATCGGCCGGTTTTGATAAAGGTTCTCGGTACTTTCGTTGAAAAGTGTCTGTTGCTGAGTACTGTTGTAAATGCTGGACTCATTAAAATGGCCGGTCGTATTCACCTGGTAAGTATAGTTGATGAAGCCGTTCACCCAGCTTCCGGTCGCCTTTCGAAGCGTTATCTCAAAACCCTTATTATCCGCATAGTTGTTGGCGCTCGTCTCGAAGTAATTAACCCCGGAGGTTGCGATGTAATGGACGGCATCTTGTTGATCTGTAACATCGTTGTAATAAGCTGCACCCTGAAGCAAAAACTCATCACTAAGCGAGAAGTCAACTCCTATCTCATAAGAAACAGTTTTAGAAAGAATAAGGTTTGGGTTTCCGTAGCTTGCCATCTTATCATTTTGGTCACGGCTTACACGGAACATTGTTTCATACTGCGGCAGTTCTCTGAACCATCCATAATTGAAAAACAGTTTTGCATTCTCCGAAATCGGATGCGAGATTCCAAGACGAGGACTCAAATCAAATTGCATCTTCGGCGGGGTCGTTGCTATCTGAGCGTTAGCAAGGGTGGCGCTGTCAGGCGGCTCAAAGAATACGGTGCCTGTAGTACTAAACGGATCGACATCCCACCAATGGAAATTTGCGTCGCTCAAGTCCAGACGCAGACCGGCGTTCATCGCAAACTCATTGGTCTCTAATTTATCCTGAACATAGGCTGCTCCACGATAAGGGAAAACATCCAACAGCGTATGTGCTGAATACACATTTTGGCCTAGCTGGGAATTTATTATCCCGTAATCGAAATGCAGGTCGTCATAGTCAAACTCTATCCCTGTCTTGACCATATTCTCAAAATTAACCTGACTCGTCAGGTCGGCTGTTATGCTCGACGAGCTTACATAACTGTGGTCACGCGTCATTGACCAGAACGACCCTCCGTTTATGATGACGTTGGCAAAGTTGTTACTTAGCATATATCCGAACGGATTAGAATCCTCGTAGAAACCGGGCACGACTTCAACACTGTCAGACGTGTTTCTCAATGCGCCTGGAGCCGTATTGTAATGCACCGTGTAATTTTGGAGAAGTACCTCATAATAAGTATTAGCATTCAATGTATGCGAAAATTTTGCAGTAAGGTTACGGTGCCAAATATCGGTGAGAGAAAAACAATAATTAGAAAAGTAACTAAACAGATCGGACGGCTGGCCGGGGGCACCCAAAACGCCAGCGACATCTGAAGGAGACTGAGGATAGAAGTAAGCTCCCAACCCGGTATCCCAATTTTGCCTCTCTGTGAACGTCTCACCATAAAGTCCGTTCAACTGCAATTTCATCGTTGGAGAAATGTCTGAATTAACCTGGAACGTGCCATCATAATCCCTGTAATCGGGCCTGGACAAAGGCCATATAAGCACCGACTGATTGCTTCGGTAGGAACCAAAGAACCTCAAATTCCCAAGCGCGTCGCTGACTATTGGAACTGGTCCACCTAGTCCCGCATCAATATCGTAATCAGGCTGGTTTGTAATTTGTTGCTTTCTTGTTTCGTACTCGAAGGCTTTTTGGCATGCTGCGGGGGTCAAATTGTAGCCATTCGCATTCATCGCCTGTGCTACCGCATCCCATCCCTCGAATTTCGGGTACTCTTCTTGAGTAAACTGATCCCAGTTCCCATTTGTTGTGCCGGTCCAGCAAACCGTCGGATCAAAAAATGGACGAAGCACAAACGACATCGGATTGTCGATGTCATAAGCTCCTGGTGCGAGCCAATACTTCGGTTGCGGAGGAGCGAGTCGTACCTGGAATCTTCCGGAGTAGCTCGATTTGTCGCCTTCACGTGTGACAACGTTCACGATTCCTCCTCTGACTTGCCCATATTCCGCATTGAACCCACCGCGTTCGACGGAAATTTCTTTCACGTCGCTCATCGCAATTCTTGTGTCGGGCTCGTCGTTCCTGGGATCCCTCAGCGTGGCACCATCGACGTTGAAAAGAATTTGATCGCCACCACTTCCGCGGATGCTTATGCCGCCTCCCACCTGAACAGTGCCGGTCTGGTAGTTTTGGTAGTAATATCCTGGCGCGCTAGACCCCCCAAGTGGTCCGCCCCATCCGCCTTGAACTCCCGCTTGCAATCCCAGAACACTTACAACGCTGACAGTCGGTAATTGCTGAGCCTGGTTTCCAGTATAGGAAGTGACGCTCGTGGCCACATCGGGCTTTATGAGCCGCTGCTGAGCGGTAACAATAACTTCATTCGCTTGAACGGCTTCTGTCTCCAGCGCCACATCAATGCGGGCGGTCTGGTCGATATGAACCACGACATCTTCTACGATCACTTTCTTGTAGCCAATCATAGAGACCTGGAGCCTGTAAGTCCCGGGCAGGACTTCCAGGATCGTATATTGACCATTCAGGTCAGTTGAAGCTCCTAGCGATGTCCCCATAACCAGAACGTTAACGCCGGGGAGCGGCTCGCCAGTAGTTTTGTCCGTGATAGTGCCGGCAATTTTTCCGGTAGTCCCCGCCAGAAGGGCCGTCGGACATGCCATCACCACCAGCAACCATGGAACCATCAACTTTTCTAATCGTTTCATATCTAACTTCTCCTTAAAATTTAGATAGACCAGTTCACCTGAAGACCATTGATTTTTCTTTCCCCGATCGGTAGGTAGGCGTCATGAAGATCGAGCACTTGATCTTTCGCAAGACCATCTCTCCCCCATGCCCCCACAAAAATTAGTATCATTCTTCTACCTCGTCATCCTCCTCAGGAATTTTCCGATTTGATTTTTTTCATCGTAAGGCAACATTTCTCAGCACCGCCAACATGCTCACTGTTTAATCTCATAAACCATGAAACCTTCGAACAAAATTGCACGCCTTGTTAACTAAAATTGATTTGACACGAGATTATTTCTTCAACCTAAGTCATCCCTTTAAAGATGAGGAGGTGTTTTCCCGTTCTTGATTGTTACCGCTAACACCAAAACAAATTTAATCGGGTGATGAGCTAATGTCAATAGCCCTTCTTCTCTATTCCAGCGGGCGACGACCTGGACTAATTAAAAAAAGAAAACTCAAACATGTCAAGGGACCGATTTTCTTGTTTCACCAATCTTCGTAATTCTATATGATTCCAGTCCCCAATAGGTTTCCTTCGCTATGACTCGAAACACCGTATAAAGCGGCATCGCCAACACCATACCGGCGATTCCTCCCAATTCGCCAGCGACCAGGACTAAAAGGACGATGGTCAGCGGATGCATCTCGGCGCCTCGTGAATAAACAGTGGGCACAATAAGAAGATCATCAAGAAGTCTAATCCCGACAAAGAGACAAATGATCGGTAGAATCATGTCGAGATTTCCCGTCTCGACAAATGACACTATTATTGCGGGTACTGCACCGACAACCGGTCCAAGGTACGGGATCAAATTTGCGATCCCTGCAATAACTCCAATGATCACCGCGTACTTGACACCAATTATGAGCAAACCGATCATTGATAGCAGCCCGACAATTGCCGCTTCTGTAAACCAGGAGCGAATATACCTGCCGAGTTGAATCCCAATTTTATGAACAACATTAAGGGTCATCTCGAAGTATTTGTTCGGGACTTGTTCGATAAACCTCTGAATTATGGATTCGCCATCCTTCAGGAGAAAGAAAGAAACAAACGGGACAATTATGATCATCATCAAGATCGAGCCAACACTAGTCAATATTGTAAACCATCTGCTGGCCAGCTGAACCATCATCTGGTTCAGTTTCAGGGAAATATCCCCGAAATCAACAAACGAAAATTTGCTCTGAAAAGCCGATTGAACAGCCTCCAATTTCCGTTCAAAATCTGGAGAGTTAATTGCCCCTTTGAGAGCCATGATTTGGTTGAACAACGGAGGCAGGAAGGCGTAAAGTAGTCCGCCGACGACAACAAGAATCGCAAGGTAAATCAGGAGAATTGCAAAAATACGCTTTATTCCTCTCGTCTCCAACACCTCAACGATGGGTGAAAGAAGAAACGTCATCAGAATCGAGAGCAGGAGAAGGGCAAACACGCTCCCAACTAATGAGATGGCCCACAAGACAAACAAAAGAAAAATCACCAATATAAAAACTTTGAAGCTGTTCTTTCTAAAGACTGTCAGCATCTGGATCTCCCTTCTCCGAGTCTCCGAAGGCCACCTTTAGGGCGATTCCTTCGGGAAAAGTTTCACGAATCACCTTTTTTATTGTATCCCAATCGAAACCTCGTCCTGCAAGAAAAGCTGTAAGTTTATCTTTTCTTTTCTCGGTGTCGAACCTTCTTAGCGACCGCAATTTTGAAGCTGCCGCCTTCAATGCAAGTTCCACTTGAATCTTTTCATCGCCGATTGTGGAGAGAGCGTTTTGTGCCGTTTCCCTTGAAACCCCCTTCTCGTGAAGCTTGCGCTCCAATTCCCGTCTCCCGACGGGCTTCGATGAAATCTTTTCTGCGATAAATGCCTCGGCGAATCGAGAGTCATCGATAAGCCCCAGGGAACTCAGTTTATCCACGACACGATCAATTATTTCTGGCTCGAGCTTCTTCTGGCGGAGGCGCCGGACAAGCTCATGTCTCGTTCTCATCCGATAATTCAGGAGCCTCGTCGCCGCCACATAAGTATCGTGGTACAATTGGGAGTCTCGAATCTTAAGAAAAGCTGCATCGGAAATATCATCGCCCCTGCGAAGACCGTAGTCGACGATTACCTCCTTGCTCAAAACCAGTTCTCCACCTTCATCGCAGCGTATCTTGAACTTGCTTCCGCTGCGAGTCTTTTCGATGGAGACGATTTGCATGATACTTCACACTTAGTAGCTCATAATCGACGGCACACAACTAACACTGGTATCTTAAGCTTTTAGCCGAGAACGCTGAGCTGACTCCTCATTTCTTGGCTTTTGCTTCGGACCTTTTCTCTTCCTGCTTCTCAGGTTTGTCAGGTGATTTACCGTTGCCTCCATTTTTGGAACTCAAACCGAGTTTTCCCCGGACTTCCGTTTCCAGATCATCTAATGCAGCAGGATTTTCTTGAAAATATTTTTTTGCCGCGTCTCTTCCCTGCCCAAGCCGCTCAGTCTTGTACGAGAACCATGTGCCACTCTTCTGGATAATATTCTGGTCAACAGCAACATCCAATAAGTCTCCAAGTCTGGAAATCCCTTCGTTATATAGGATATCGAATTCAACTTCCTTGAACGGTGGTGCAACTTTGTTTTTCACGACTTTCACGCGAACCCTATTGCCCACAATGTCCGCACCTTCCTTAATGTGGTCACGCTTCCTGATGTCGAGACGAAGAGCTGCGTAAAACTTCAGCGCGTTGCCGCCAGTTGTCGTCTCAGGATTTCCGTATACAATTCCTATCTTACTTCTAAGCTGGTTAGTGAAAACCACGGATGTGTTGCTTTTGTTGATAGCCGCGGTGAGTTTTCTCAAAGCCTGGGACATTAACCGCGCCTGGGCTCCCATCTGCGCATCCCCCATGTCGCCCTCTATTTCTGCGCGCGGCGTCAACGCTGCAACCGAATCTATCACGACTACATCAATCGCACCGCTCCTAACAAGAGTCTCGACGATATTGAGCGCCTGCTCTCCGAATTCCGGCTGCGACAACAATAGGTTGTTCGTGTCGACACCGATTCGTTTGGCGTAGTTCAAGTCGAGTGCATGTTCGGCATCTATGAAAGCTGCAATGCCTCCCAGCTTTTGCGCGATGGCAATTACACTCAGACACAAGGTCGTTTTCCCGGAAGACTCAGGCCCAAAAATTTCGGTGATCCTTCCTCGCGGAATGCCACCTATGCCAAGCGCCCAGTCTAACGAAATTGAACCCGT
>CAVYHK010000023.1:0-319202 GCA_963768145.1 uncultured Bacteroidota bacterium
TTAATTGCTAAAACCTTCCTAAGCAGAACATTAAGTCCGCTTCTGCTCAGCGCATCATCGATGCTTCGAGGCTTCAGGCTGATGAAGTCTATAGATTGATGGAGACTCAGCCTTCGGGACTGGCTCAGGACGAAATTGATAAGCGAATCGAAGAATATGGATTCAACGAAGTGGCTCAGGAGAAAAAGCATGGAGCGTGGTCTCGGTTCGTAGACTCGGTAAGAAATCCACTCGTTATCCTCCTGTCCGGTCTTGCAATAATAGCGTTTGCAACCGAGGACATCAGGTCTGGGATCGTGATGGTGTTTATGGTGGTTATGGGTGTGACTCTCAGATTTATACAAGAGTCTCGAGCAGATAAGGCAGCGGCGGCACTTAAGGCAATGATCAAAGTAACAACTGCGGTTCTTCGTGAAGGACAGGAAGCTGAGATTCCGCTCAAGGAAGTTGTCCCGGGCGATATCGTGAAGCTGGCGGCGGGGGATATGATTCCTGCCGATGTCAGAGTCGTTTCCTCGAAAGACTTATTCATCATTCAGGCGTCACTCACCGGGGAATCTATGCCCGTAGAAAAATTTGATAATCAGGAGACTAAAGACTCACTGCTGGAACTTTCCAATATTTGCTATCTCGGAACGAGCGTGGAGAGCGGAAGTGCTACGGCAGTGGTGATCAACACGGGGTCGAGCACCTATTTCGGCCAAATGGCAAAAAGCATCATCGCAAGACCGGTCGAGACAAGTTTCGACAAAGGGGTCAACCGATTTACGGTCTTGATGATCCAGATTATTTTTGTCATGGCGCCAACGGTTTTCCTTATAAACGGTCTCACCAAGCACAATTGGATCTTGGCATTCTTCTTTGCGCTTGCCGTTGCCGTCGGGTTGACCCCTGAGATGCTTCCGATGATCGTATCTGTTTGCCTTTCAAAAGGTGCAATGTTGATGTCTCGGAAAAAAGTAATCGTCAAACGGTTGAATTCTATTCAGAATTTTGGAGCTATGGATGTGCTCTGCACAGACAAGACGGGCACGCTGACAATGGATCACGTTATATTGGAGCAGCATTGCGATGTAATCCAGAAGGAAGATCCGGAAGTCTTGAGGGATGCTTACCTTGTCAGTCATTTTCAGACGGGACTTAGAAATGTCCTGGACCGCGCAGTGCTCCAGCACAAAGAAGTGCAAAACGTTGTTTCGATTTCAGATTATTTGAAAGTAGATGAGATACCGTTCGATTTTTCTCGCCGCTTAATGTCTGTGGTAGTCAGTTCGCCTGAAGGCGAGTATCGTCTTCTCACAAAAGGGGCGCCCGAAGAGATTTTCAAACGGTGCACGCACTTCGAATTAGAAGGCGATATACTCCCGATGGATCCTGTCCTGATTCAAGATTTGAAAGAGGAATACGAGAGATTAAGCATGGATGGTTTTCGGGTGCTTGCTCTTGCATTCAAGGATGTCGATAAAAAAGCCGCCTACTCAAAAGACGAGGAGAAGGATCTTGTATTAAAAGGATATCTCGCATTCCTGGATCCTCCGAAGGAGTCGACGGCGCCGGCAATCGCCGCTCTCCAGCAGCATGGAGTTACAATAAAAGTTCTGACGGGTGATAATGATCTAGTTGCAAGAAAAATTTGTCACGAGGTGGGTCTGTCGACGGAACATACGCTGGTTGGCGACGACATAGAGAACATGGCGGATGCCGAGTTGGCGGATGCGGCGGAAAAAACGACGCTCTTTGCCAGACTCTCACCTGCACATAAAAAGCGTATTGTTGACGTTTTGCGCCAACGGAAACACGTGGTTGGATACATGGGCGACGGCATCAATGACGCTCCTGCGCTTCGCGCCGCAGATGTAGGCGTCTCTGTTGATACAGCGGTCGATATCGCCAAAGAATCGGCAGACATAATACTTCTTGAGAAGAGTCTAATGGTTCTCGAAGAAGGAGTCCTGGAAGGAAGAAAGGTATTCAGCAATATCCTGAAGTACATCAGGATGGGTGCTAGTTCTAATTTTGGAAATATGTTCAGCGTGCTTGGAGCGAGTGCGATTCTTCCGTTCCTGCCTATGGCTCCGATCCAGATTCTGACGAATAACTTCTTGTACGATATTTCTCAGGTTCCTATTCCAACCGACAGCGTTGATCCGGAACAAATCGCGAGGCCGCGGCCATGGTCTATAGATGAAATCAGGAGGTTCATCATCTTCATCGGTCCAATAAGTTCGATCTTCGACTATACCACTTACTTTGTAATGCTGTACATTTTTGGCTGTTGGAACCCGATGCGTGCATCGCTCTTTCAAACCGGTTGGTTTGTTGAATCGTTGATGACTCAGACGTTGATAATCCACGTCATACGGACAAACAAAATCCCATTCTTGCAAAGCCGGCCAAGCGTGCCTTTGATGGTCACGACAGGCCTCATCATCACCGTCGGAGTCTTACTTCCGTTTTCGCCGTTTGCCTCGTCTCTTGGCTTGGTTGCGCTCCCGCCGTTATATTGGCCCATCTTGGTAGTGACGCTTCTATCCTATGTTGTGCTCACACAATTCGTAAAGACGCAGCTTCTGAAGAAGAACTGGATTTGAGCTTGTAGGCGGTCCGTTCGTCACTTTTGAACGGTCACCTGTCTGAATTATTCCTTAGGTTTGCCGCCAATTGATTCGATAACATGATTATGCGGCGCGTCCTTTTGGAGACGACTCTCTGGTGCCTCTACCCGTCAATGGGCATTTGAGATTCACATGGATTGAGTGAATCGCCCATTGGTTGGTTGGATCCTGATGTGGGAACCTTGTTTATTTTTGCCATTACGGCTATTTTTTTACACCGATGTTGAATTCAAAACGAGATACCGTTCATGCGGGAATGGACCCAACTGCCAGGCGCAAATCAAGCCATGTTGATATTGTTTTGACCCGCAGAATTGATTACAACAAATCTACGGGATTTGAAAAGTATGAGTTCCTCCACAACGCACTGCCGGAAATCAATTATCAGGAGATCGATACTAGCGTCAGATTTTTTTCTTTTGACTTTTCGGCACCGGTAATCGTCTCGTCGATGACGGGCGGCTTCAAGCGCGCGGGGCACATCAATTCCACGCTCGCAGAATTCTGCCAGGAAAAAAATATCGGCATGGGCGTCGGCAGTCAAAGACAAGCGCTTGAAAATAACGACTATCTTGAATCCTTCAAAGTCGTCAGGAAAGTCGCGCGAGACATTTTCGTAATGAGCAATATCGGAGCTGCACAGGTCGCAGACGGATTTGCTCTAAGAAACATCCGTAAACTCATTGATATGGTTGAGGCAAACGCAATTGCAGTTCATTTGAATGCGTTGCAAGAATTCATTCAACCTGAGGGCGACAAGAACTTTAGGGGCGTACTGCAGGGAATCTCAAATCTTGTCAGAGAAGCAGGAGTGCCGGTAATAGTCAAAGAAACAGGCGCGGGGATCGGCTCCGAGGCCGCGACAAAACTGATCGATGCCGGAGTCTCCGCGATCGATGTGTCGGGAGCAGGCGGAACCAGCTGGGCGGCAATCGAGACGCTGCGACAGGGTCAACGACGCGTCGGCAAGAAATTCTGGAACTGGGGCATACCCACGGCGGACGCATTGATTCAGGTAAATGCCCTGCAATCAAGAAAAAAAATCGTGCTTATATCCTCCGGTGGAATCCGCGATGGAATAGACATTGCGAAATCGATTGCGCTTGGCGCAGACATTTGCTCGGCTGCACAACCGTTTCTAAAAGCACTTGATAAGGGTGGACTGAAAAGGCTGTCGAACGAGTTTGACCTTTGGGTCGAAGAGCTGAAAGGCGTGATGTTCCTGACGGGGAGCAGAACTTTGGAGACGCTTAAGAAAGCAAAGCTAATTAACGTTGGTTCTGATCATGAAATTGGGTCATTAAGTGAGACAGATTCAGTATGATGAACAGAAATGGTAGAATTGCAGATTGAAGAGCCACACCGATCACTTCAATAAACTGCGTGCAAACATCGAGGAAGGGCTCTTGCGCTCGCTGGACCTAGTCCAAGGGTCACCCTTGAAAAATGAAATTGGCTACGTTTTCACCATGGGAGGGAAGAGAATCAGACCGTTGGTTACCATACTTGCGGCTGAGTCTGTTGGCGAATTCAATGACGATGTGCTCCATAGTGCAGTTGCGATCGAAATACTTCACAACTTTACGCTGGTACACGATGACATAATGGACAATGCCGACACGCGCCGCGGAAAGCCGACAATTCACGTTAATTCAGGCATCAATACCGCGATACTCGTAGGCGACCTGATGATGGCGCTGGCGTATGATTGTCTTGAGAAGTGCAGCAAAGGACGGCTTAGAAAAGGAATCCAGATCTTCAATGAAGGTGTGAAGAAGGTTTGTGACGGTCAGGCGCTTGATGAAAGCTTGAGCCATGGCGACGGAGCAACCATGGGCCGTTATATCGACATGATTTCAAAAAAAACCGGAGCTCTCCTGATGGCTGCAGGCAGTCTGGGTGCACTTTTCGGAGGTGGAACGGAGGAACAGGTTACGTCGTTCGGAACCTTTGGATTGAATCTTGGGATAGCATTTCAGATTTTGGATGATATTCTCGACCTTGAGGGCGATTCTGAAAGATTTGGGAAACCCCTCGGTCTTGACATAATTGAAAAGAAAAAGAATTTCTTGTATTTGAAAGCCCAAGAGTTAATGAACGATGCCAAATTTGCAGTGGTTCATGGTGCACATAAAAAGGCTGCGGTGACTGAAGAAGATGTCGCGGGGATGAGAGAAGCTTACCGCGCAAACGGAGTATTTGACGCGGCAAGAAAAGATGTTTCTAACTACACGCGCCGCGCTTTGTCGAGTTTGAAAGGGATTGAAGAGTCAGACGGGAAGAGCGCTCTCGTTGAGCTGGCAAATTCACTTGTGCAGAGAAAATTTTGATGGAAGCGGGACATAATCGTAGATAGACAATATTTCCGGAAATCATCCATCTTAAATGGAAGAAAATGGTTCAACAAGAAGTCGTGGTAAAAAACCGTCTCGGGCTTCATACCCGCCCGGCTGCGACGCTGGTGAAACTTGCGGCGAAGTTCAAGTCCGAATTCTTCCTGGAACGTGATGGGTATCGCGTAAATGGGAAGAGCATCATCGGTGTGATGACCCTCGCGGCCGAACAGGGTGCGAGAATACTCCTCGAATTCGAGGGTCAGGATGAGCAAGAAGCGCTTGCAACACTTGTAGATTTTTTTGACAGAGGATTTGATGAACCAGAAATATGAGCCGTCCGAACCGAAGGGCACATCCCACGCGAGCGAAGAACCGCAGCCAGGGGTGAATGCTTCCTCAAAGCAGCTCGGCCAGGAATCTGCTGACGAGGCTTTGCGTCCGACCGGAATTCACGGTCCAGCAGGGGAAATTGTCCTACATGGAATTCCTGCATCGCCAGGAATTGTGATGGGGAAAGTAATTGTCCTGAAGAAAGACGGCGTCATCATTCAAGAGAGAAGCATAGATGATTCTTCCGCCGAGCTTGAAAGACTTTATAAATCAATTGATCGGTCCTCCACGGAGCTGGACAAAGTGTACAACGCGACGCTCGAGAGACTTGGAAGCGACAAGGCAAAGATCTTTGAAGCGCAAAAGCTGATGATCTCGGATCCGATTTTCTCCGAAGATATCAGAAGGCGGATCGTTGAAGAGAAGAAGAATGCAGAATTCATAGTTGACGATGAATTCGATAAGCAGATTGAACTGTTAAAGCGAAGCGACAGCGATGTCTTCAAACTGAGGGCGCTCGAGTTGGAAGACGTGAGAAATAGAATCATCAGAAATCTTGCTGAGACAAAATTGAGGTCGAGGTTTGAAGGAACGCCCATCATTGTGACTAGTGAACTGAGTCCTGCGGATGCGATACTGCTCAGTCGCAGTGCGGTGCTTGGGTATGTCAGCGATTTCGGCGGCGCACGTTCCCATGCCTCAATACTTTCTCGCTCTCTCGGAATCCCTGCAGCCGTCGGGTTGAAAGAAGCCACGAAACATGTCCAGGATGGGATGACTCTGATTCTTGACGGCTATCGCGGTATTGTCGTGATAAGTCCTTCTGCAGAAACCATGAAGAAGTACATCGATAGGAAGGCATGGTGTGAGAGACTTGATTCCGATCTTGCTGCCGAGGCAAATGAGCCAGCGGTGACAACTGACGGCCACAAAGTCTATGTCGAAGCCAACATAGAGCTTCTCGAAGAGCTTCCCCTGCTGAAGGCGAATGGAGCAGACGGCATCGGTCTCTTTCGAACTGAGCAGCTTATAATCGATACTAATTCCGTTCCCGACGAAGAGACTCAATTCGGCGTATATAAGAAAGCGGTGGAGGAGTCTGCTCCCAATCCGGTTATTTTCAGGACTTTCGATATTGGTGGCGATAAACTTTTCCTGGGCGACCACTCCGAAGCCAATCCGTTTCTGGGATGGCGAGGAATCCGGATGATGCTGGATCGGCCGGAACTGCTCAGGGAACAGATGCGTGCTGTACTTCGCGTCAGCGCGTTCGGCAAATGCAAGATTATGTATCCCATGGTCGCGACCGAAGAGGAGGTCATCGCCGCAAATAGAATTCTCGAAGAAGCGAAGAGATCCCTGGTCGAGGAGAAAGTCAAATTCGACAAAGGCATCGAAGTCGGTGTGATGATTGAGACACCATCCGCGGCACTCATGAGCAAGGAAATTTCTAAGCATGTGAACTTTCTAAGTATAGGAACCAACGACCTGACGCAATACCTGCTCGCAGTCGATAGAACGAACGAGCTTGTGGACAATTTGTTCGACGAATTTCATCCGGCAGTTTTGCGAACTTTGAAGTTCATCATTGATTCCGGTCATGAAGCACGGGTGAGAGTTGCTATGTGCGGCGAGATGGCAGGGAACCCGCTCGCCACAGTGATGCTGCTAGGTTTGGGACTTGACGAGTTCAGCGCAGTAAGCTCGATGCTTCCCATTCTCAAGAAAATAATCAGGAGTACAAATCACAAGAGCGCGCGAAAGTTTGCGAGACAATTATTAAAACTGAACTCGACCGAAGAAATAAAAAAATCGATAAAAGAACATCTGAAAACACGATTCGAAAGGATTTATTACACGACCATCAGCGAGGAAAATATTGATTAGCCTGGACGAGATTAAAAGAATCGATGTTTCAGGGATGTACAATCTGATAAAATCATTTCCGGAGCAAGCGTCCGACGCAGTAGAAATTGCACAGGCGTCGAAAATAAAACTATCCCTTTCGAGAATAGAGAATGTCGTAATAACAGGGCTCGGCGGATCGGCGATTGGCGGGGACATTTTGCGAAGCTATGGGGCTGACCAAATCGGGGTCCCGGTCCTCGTTAACAGGAGCTACACGCTCCCGCGGTTTGTCGGGAATAATTCACTCGTAGTTGTTTCAAGCTATTCCGGTGGAACCGAAGAGACGATTTCGGCTTATGCCATGGCACGCAAGAAAGGTGCTCAGATTCTCGTCATAAGCTCCGGCGGTAAGATCGGTGAGACTGCTGCGAAGCTGCACCACAACTGGATAAAGATCCCAGGTGGACTTCCGCCGCGCGCAGCGCTCGGCTATTCGTTTTTCACCATGCTTACGGCATTCCAGAATTTCGGTCTTCTGAAATCCAGGCCGGCGGAGATCAAGGAGACTTTAGGATTGTTGAAACGGCTCAGCGATGAGTATTCGGACTATGTGAAGAATCCACAACCGGTCTGGGTCGCCGAGCAGTTGATTAACATGCTTCCAATCGTTTACTCGTCGTCGGAGAGGATCGATGCGGTCAATCTACGGTGGCGCGGTCAGATGTCGGAAAATGCAAAGACGGTCGCTTTTGGAAACTTTTTCCCCGAGATGAATCACAACGAAATTGTCGGGTACTCAACACTGAGAGATATATTATCTCGTTTTGTAGTGATTTTTCTCATCGACAAAGGGGATCACCCGCGTGTCGCAGCGCGTTTTAATTTCGTGAAAGAAATTATCCGTCCATACTGCTCCGAAGTCATCGAGATTGAATCGCAGGGGAAATCGCTTTTGGCGCGGATGTTCAGCCTGATCCATCTTGGTGACTGGACGAGTTATTATCTCGCCCTCAAGAAAAATGTCGATCCGACTCCTGTCAGCAATATCGACATGTTGAAGAAGAGCCTGAGCGAAGTGAAGTAGTGGAACCTTGCGAAGGGCTGAGAACCTTCGCAAGGTTTGGTCACCTACTTGACCAACACCAACTTCTTCGCTTCTACAAAACTTCCTGCTGTTATTCGGTGGAAATAAATTCCGCCCGCCAAGTTAACTGCATCGAAAGTCGCTGAATAGGTTCCTGCCTTCCGCAATCATTGTCGTCTCTGTCCGTGCCAAAGCAATGTCGTAAGAAATGTGTAAACTCGATTCGAAATGTGTTGACCAAGAACATGGAGGCGATCGTGCCCACAGAGGGAATTTTCCTGAGAGGATGCCACCGCGACAATGTCCAATCTATATTCACTGATCATCAGTTTTTGTAATCATCAGCGCAAGCTTTCGGCATGCAGTTCCGGAAGGGCGTTGCCGATTGTTTTCCTTCCAAGAGAAATCTCATTCTTGTTCCAATGTCGACGGACGAAATGGCGAAAATCTGTTCGGAGGAACGTCCGTAATCCAGTATTCCTGAATTGAAAGGTCAAATTTTCCAGCCTCCGCTGAATTGGCGGCCATATTGCAGCGTTTGTCGATAGGGTGTTATACTTGCCCATTGGCTTTGCGCTTTTATAAAACATCAGGCGCAGTCACTAGCACATCTTTTCGCTCGTCGACAGTCGATAGGGTTTAGCCGGAGCAAAGTCGAAACGGGCGTTTACTGCCGATTAGCGGAGGAGGAATTGTTCCGGTCACTGTTGTTTGGGACAGAGCCCTGCATGTCCACAGGTGCTCGCATGGACAACGTGGCGGGCAGCAAGACCGCTAGAATGAGGAGACCAACTGGAATCAGCGTTACATTGAGAGTCGCAATGAAACCGATGATGGAAAACACCAGAGCCGCCGAGGGTGCCACAAGGCCCCATTTTTTCATCGCCCAAATGGCACCGACTGAGATCAATCCGAAGATTAGGATTGCGCCAGTGAGAATCAAGAGTCCGATCGAGGCGAATGAGAGTCCTCTATCCAGTGTATACAGCGTGCCCAATACAATTTGAAGGAACCAAAGTACGGATGCGAAAACAATTGCAGGTGGCCTTCTCTGTTGCATGATGGTATCCTCCTTTTAGGCGGTGCAAGTAATTGTGACTATCGTCTGGCGCGGTCATGCAGACCCGCACCGGCAATTTTCAAATGACCAAGCGAGTAATTCCCCTGCGCGGTTTGAAAGAACACAATAACACAATAGCTTCGGCCGTGCTTGGAATTATCAAAAAGGTGAGCGTCTCATTAGCTTTCCCAAACAATCGTTGGCTTTCCTAGAAAGTCATAGCTACTTATGTGGCATTATTTCAACACACTCGCTGGAGAGTGAGCAATCCATCATTGCCGCACGTCCTTCAAACGGATTAAGAAGCTCAAGTTCGTTTCGAGCCTTTAGCAATCCCATCGAAACGTTTTGTCTCACAAAGTAAGTAGAATCCGCAACCGCATTCAGAGGAAGAAAGGCGTCATTTTCTGCGGAGGATTTCAGTAAATGTTTACCCGGAGCCACTACGGCATAAATATATCTCGAGCCGCCAGTCGTTCCTATATATTTTTCGTCAATGAACACCTCAAAGCTTACGGCAAAACCGAGCGAGGAAGGCCTGACTACATAAAGAAGTGATTTGCCAGCAGGTGGAGTCATTTTTTTTGCCTGGAAATCTGATTCCTTTGATGCTTCCTTCACAGCGGAACAACCGGTTAGAAGAATTGATATTGCGAGAACTAATAACAGGTGGACAGATTTGAATGGTTTCATCTTGTTAGCTCCTTTTGATTTGGTTATGGATTGTTTATGGCATTAGCCGCAAATCACCAGAATGATGTCCGATGATCTTGCCAGCAGTCGCTTACATGCTCCACGTAACGCTTTCTGTATTGACTCAATGAATAGGGGATGATCCCGCAATTTCTCCCCTGACGCATATTCAGCCCGAGACTGTCAAACCTCTGGCTCAGATGATCTAGCGTACCAAATCATCGTTCCCTAATATAAACGGGTGTTCCATGTTTGTCAAGCTGCCTTGTTCGCTTCATGTTGCACGTGGTGCTGGCTCAGTTTGGTTTTTCCCGCAGATTTCGCAGATGAACGCAGAGAATATATCAGCGAAAATCAGCGCGATCAGCGGGAAACAAACACCTTCTGATAGCATAAGAATTGAAATTGAGCCAGTACCTTGCACGTCACAACAATTTATGGATGCGCAACCATGACGCACAAAATCAGAATCGAGGTTGTTCTAATAAATTGCAAAAACATCTTTATTCCATACCGACTATTTCTTTCCAAAAATCATTCTCTTTATCTATAGAATGCAAATTGATCCGTTAGATCCTTGAATGCTTTTGATTACCAACCATGAATCCCCATCCCTCTATTCCATTATTCCACCATTTCATTCTTTGTCCTGCCTTGCGGAAGTTCTTGTCTTTTCTCAATTTAGTTTGGATGAGAAAGAAGAGAATGCTACAGGCCGGATTTTCACACCTTCTGGTCTCCTTACCTTCTAGACTTCTGTTCTATTCTATCGGGGTGCTTTTTCTTGTCTCCGTTTCGTGGGCCCAGTTCTATTATTTCGGTGAGAACAAAGTCCAATACACAAATTTTCAGTGGAAAATTCTGAAGACCGATCATTTCGATATCTATTATTATCCCGAGATGATGGATCTTGCAGATCAGAGTGCAAAGATAGCGGAAGACGGCTACCAATACTTGGAAAACAAGTTTGATGTCAACATTTCCGATCGCATCCCGCTTATACTTTATTCCTCGCATTTGTATTTCGAGCAGACGAATACGATGCCGGGGTTCATACCGCAGGGCGTCGGGGGATTCTTTGAATATATAAAAGGGCGAGTCGTAATACCGTTTGACGGTTCGCTTTACGAATTGAGGCATGTTATTCGCCACGAGCTGATCCATGTTTTTACTGCTGCAAAACTCTACCGCGAGCTCCACGACCATCGGATAAGCACTGATCGTGAGCCGCCGCTGTGGTTCACCGAAGGTATAGCGGAGTTTTGGTCATCGAAGTGGGACGACCAGGCGGAGATGGTAATGAGAGACGCGGTGTTGAGCGGCTATCTCGTGCCACTTTCGCAAATGGATAGGATTTACGGGACATTTCTGATGTACAAAGAAGGACAGAATATTCTCAAATTCATTTCAGAGAACTGTGGCGACGACAAGATTCTTTTGTTAATGAACAATTTCTGGAAAGCCTCGTCATTCGAAGATGATTTCAAACTGACCATCGGATTGGATTATAAGGAGTTCGACAAGAAGTGGGTTTATGCTCTCCAGAAGAAATATTACCCCCTTTTATCCACGTACGATTTGCCATCCAAATCAAGTCGCGGCATTTATTCAGAGGGGTTCAATGACAGTCCGGTTTTCTATCGTGACCATGATAGCACCGCTTATGTGTTTTATGTCGGGAATCATCGCGGCTACACGGACGTGTACGAACAGCGACTGGACGAAAAATCGCAGCCGGTGGAAATTGTTCGGGGCGAGCGCACGGACGAATTCGAATCATTCAATCTTCCATCGAATAGGATGGCAATCTCCAGGCATAGCGTTCTTGCCTTCGCGTCGAAGAGCGGGGAGACGGATGTCCTTCATCTTTACGACGTCGAGAAAAAAAAGATCATCGTCGACAAACGGCTGAACGGAATTACCCGGATCGGCTCAGTCTGTTTTTCGCCTGACGGAGAAAAGATTGTCCTTTCAGGCGCGACAATAGCGGGTTATTACAATCTCTATATCTACGATATGGAATCAAATTCGCTTCGGCAATTGACCCGAGGTTATTATGACGACAGAGATCCTGCATGGTCGCCGAACGGGAAGTGGATTGTGTTTTCGTCGGATCGGACAGTTTTCGGTGACGAGGGCAATTACAACCTCTTCTTGCTGGACCTTGCCTCCGGGCAAATAGAATATCTCACGAGAGGAAGAGAATCGGATTCTTCGCCCTCTTGGTCGCCGGACGGGAAGTGGCTTGCATATATTGGCGACTGGAATGGCGGACAGAATATTTTTGTGGTTTCGCTTTCGTCGGCGTCGATCCCTGATTCGATTTTCTCATTTAAGATCACCAATTTTCCAACCGCCGCCTTTAACGTCTCATGGACCGATTCTTCGGAAATTCTTTTCACCGCGTTTGAAGATTACAGTTTCCAAATAAGAATGATTGACAGCGTTAATGCAAAAGTTGCAAATGCGACGACCAAGGAGGCTTTCCGGCCCACAGGCTTCGACACATCATGGACGGCGGGAGTATATACCTCCGAGTCATCCCGGGCGGCTGTTCCTTACGTTCCCAAATATACCCTGGACATTGCGGAGAGCGAAATAACCACCGATCCCGTGTTTGGGACTGCTGGAGGGGCAGCGGTGGCGTTGAGCGACATGCTCGGCAACGAGCAATACTATTTCTTGCTCTTCAACACGGCAGAGACACAAGACGAGATTCTCAAGAGTTTCAACATGGCCATCTCGAGGATCTCATTAGCACAGAGGATGAACTACGCCTACGGCATTTTCAACTTCGCAGGTAGAGACTACGATCTCTCAGATCCCGACATATATTTTTATGAGAGATCTTTCGGCGGGTATTTCACGTTAAGTTATCCGCTTTCACAATTCAATCGTATAGAAGCCACGACAAGTCTCGCGAACACCTACAAGGAACTCTACTACGGTATCGGCGAAAGGACTTCGCTTGACTTTTCCAATTCGGTCGGTTATGTGGAAGACAATTCATTATGGGGACCGACGGGGCCTCTTGACGGCCACCGCTTTATTGCGAGTCTTGCTTATACCACGGATGTGGAGTACGGCTCGGTAAATTATTGGACGCTCATGTTCGATTACAGAAGATATTTCAGGATCAGTCAGACCGTCGCCTTCGCGACTAGAGAAACGATCTTGTATAATCAGGGCCCACAGTCAAGGAGATTTTTCATGGGTGGAAGCTGGGACTTGCGAGGCTGGCCGTTCTGGGGAATCAGGGGTGAGAAAATCTGGATTGCAAGCGAGGAGCTGCGTTTTCCACTCATAGATGAACTGGACATAAACTTCCCGTTTGGGGGAATGCTCTTTACGGCGATTCGAGGTGCGGCATACATTGATGCCGGCTCAGCGTGGGATGATGTTTACGATTCGACGCTCGGCGACTTCGGCATAGGTTTGCGCTTCAATCTCGGAGGTGTGCTGGTCCTGAGGTACGATGTGGGAAAGACGATTCAAGACGACTTTCAGAAATTGCAGCCGGGATTATTCTACCAATTCTTCTTCGGCTGGGATTTCTGATTGGAAAAACGGCCTGCAGGTTACAGGGGAGCGATCATGCCCCATCGCGCGTGCATGGCTTTAAAAGGTAATTGAGAGGGAGATAAGACCAAATTGAACGGATAAGAATGAATAGAGAACGCGGGACCGTTTGTGTCACCAGTGTCATCCGTGTGCCGTTTCTTTTGAAGATTGGGTTTGAATTCTTCTCCACCTCTCTTAAATTTTCTCCAAGGTAACTTGACTATGAGGGAAGGCAAACGCACTCTTTACGACGTACCGATACTTGAGAAGCTTTCGCGGACAGAACTTAAGCTGATGACCGGTATCTCGAAGACAAAGCGTTACAAGAAAAATCAAATCGTGTTCCTCGAAGGCGAAGCATTTTCGGGCTTCTACGTGGTTTTGACCGGATCGATTAAGGTGTATAAACTTAACCGCGACGGCGAGGAAATTATCCTGAACAAATTGGAGCCATTTAGGAGCTTTGCCGAATCGTCACTTTTTTCCGGTTCTGCCTTTTATTCGGCGTGCGCGCAAGCAGCCGAAGATTCAACATTGATGTTTTTTCCCAAGAAGGAGTTCGCGGCTGTCCTCGGAAAGAATCCCGCCCTGGCAATCAGGATATCGGAAGCATTTGCCGTGAGACTAATGGAACTCAACCAGCGGTTTGACTTGCTCGCGGAGGGAGCCGAGGGTAGAGTAGCGCGTTATCTACTGAACGAGATTCAACTAAACAATTCCGTGAAATTGCCGGAGCCTGTTTTCAATCTATTTATCCCGAAAAAAGAGCTTGCGCGGCACCTGGGTATTGCAAGCGAAACGTTCTCGCGAATGTTTAGAAGATTTAAAGATGAAAAGGTCATAAGGGAAGTTTCGAAGAAAATTTTTATCACCAACCTGAAAAGGCTTCGCGAGCTGGCACAATAATAAAAATTCCAAACGCCAAATTCCTCCGAAGGAGTCCATTCAGGACAAGTTCCAAACAAATTTTAAGAAGATAAATCGCAAGCTAAAAAGTAACGCAAGTTTGTCCTCTTTTTTTGTCATTTGAAATTTGAATTTGTCTGGAGCTTTCTGTTTGAGATTTGGAACTTCCTCGTGGAAACAATCTCTGTTTTGTTTACGGAAGTCTTTTATCGGGAGGGGAAATTAATATTTCAGACTTTTATATCTGTAGCTGGGGAAAATCTTCTATCGGGGCAAAGATGGACGAGTCGAGATCTGATTTTGATCAGATTCCAAAATATTGCGGCGATTTGAGGACACGAATTTTACGCAGCAATCGTGGACCCTATCATGCCATCTCGAGCACACGCCCGAAGATCACGTCGAAAGTGAAGCTCTTTGCGTTTATCCGCGACTCGATAAACTCCGCAACCTTCTGAAGGCGTGCGGGGATCGACATGATTTTCTCCTGTGCCTTCCTTCCGATTTCATTGAGCTGCGTCAACAGGCCGATATTCCATGAGCTGATAAGCTGCTCGACGATCTTCTGGTAATCTCTCGGTCCGTAGATCCCTGATCGGCGGACGACATCCGCATACTCGTTGAAGTTTGCTATCGAGATACCCGGCATGTCGATGCTCGGCATCACGGCAGAAGCGCATTCGAGTGCGACATTCGGATCGCGCGCAATTATCTCTTTGAACACATTGAGATAGAATGCATAATGTCGCGATTCGTCTTGCGCGATTTTCTGTGTGATGAGGTAGAGAAGCGGCTCGCGTTCCGCCACGAGTCTTCCGGTGTTAAGATGAGACATGAACGTTGCCTTTTCCTGGGCGCTCGTGTAAACGAAAACCTTGTAAGGATCTCCGTCCCAGGCGGGGTGAAAACCGGATCTGACATAATTGAACTGAAGCTTCTCAAGCACCGAAAAATTCAGAAGTCTCGAATCACGAATGTAATCTCTCAGTATGTTTCCATGGCGATCTTCTTCCGCAGTCCAGAGCCCGTTCCATTCCTTCCAGTGGTTGCCGTATCCAAGATTGTGAGCGATCAGCCGGTGAAAATGAGGAAGTCCTTCTTCCGTGAGAATGTTTAGTGTAAGTGCGACGCGTGCGCTGTCGCTGATGCCTTCCGCACGCTTGCGGAGGCTGGCGAGTTGCTTCTCGTTGTCTGTTCCCTGGTCGGCGGGGAGGAATTCTGAAGGGAACCAGAGCTCCCGTTTTGACTCGTGGTGTGAAATTAGCTCGCGCACGGGACCTTCAAGGTCTTTCAAAACCTCATACTTCTCACGCAATGACCCAATTGGGGATTCGTCCTCTTTCTGCATCTCTTCTCTCTTTCTAAATTATGGAATATCATCCACTTGCGCGTTTGGCGCAGTCGTGGGGCTCTCGAGCCTGCATACTACGGAACATTGATGCAGGGAACAAAATTCCATGTTATCGGTTTGTTTTTTCCAGACGAGCCTAATACTTTTAGCAAGATTCATAGGAAGGGAATTCAGTTAGATGGAAAAAGTAAATGTTTCCCAGAAGCTTGGTGTCTTTAGTGAATACTGGAGCCCGAAAATCGTCGGTGAGATCAACGACTCGTATGTTAAGCTTGTGAAACTCAAAGGTGAATTCATCTGGCATTCACATGAGAAAGAAGATGAACTTTTTCTTGTCGTGAAAGGAAAACTACTTATTGCACTCAGAGACCGCGATATCCATCTGAGTGAAGGGGAGTTTTTCATAGTTCCGAAAGGTGTCGAACATAAGCCTGTTGCGGAAGACGAAGTGCATGTTCTGCTGCTCGAGCCGAAGACAACGGTGAACACCGGCAACGTAACAAACGAGAGGACAGTTGAAGCAAAATGGATTTAATAGGTCCCGATTGGGAGACCCGCTTTCGAAACTAAGCTTCTTGGCCAGAGGCTAATGTGCCGTCGGCGCAAAGAGGTTATTCATACGGAGTTAAGATCCGTTCATTCCCAAGTGGGAAGCTTGGGAAGAGGAGAATTACGGGTGTTGAATGTCGGCGCCAATTTTCCGTTTGCATTTGAAGGGTGAATTTGAGTAACGTTGTTTGCCCTTAAACTGGAGTATATGGAGATATAAGTTCTTGGCAACGAAGTATTTTACGTCGGATGAGTATCACACAAGTGAGGACAAGCGCCGCGATTTCTTAGATAGGATTGCTCTAAACACCCGGTGTTATTTTGTGATCAAGTACAGTTCCATTGTGCTGAAGACCCGCCAACAAGCATTGCAGGGGAAATACGATGCGGAAGCATGGGCGTTATCTTCCTTTGATGTTTTCAAGCTGATCGAAAGTTGCGGCGGCAAGTTTCACATAACAGGTATGGACAACATTCGTAAATGCACTGATCCTGTGGTATTTGTGGGCAACCACATGAGCACGCTCGAAACCATGGTCCTACCGTGCATCATCGCTCCTGAGAAAAAGGTGACATTCGCGGTGAAGGAAAGCCTTGTAAGGAATCCGTTCTTCGGAGCCGTCATGCGGTCAAGGGATCCAATCGTGCTCGGCAGAGAAAATTCAAGAGAAGATTTGTCGATCGTCTTAAACAGAGGGCAGAAATTGCTATCGAATGGAACGTCCGTCGTAATATTTCCACAAAGCACGAGGATGGTTGAGTTTGTTCCGGCAAAGTTCAATTCACTTGGAGTAAAGCTCGCTGCGAATGCGAACGTCCCCGTAATTCCATTTGCGCTAAAGACCGACTTCTGGGAAATCGGAAAACTCGTGAGAGACTTAGGGCATATCAGTCGGCAAAAACCGATTCACATAGCGTTCGGCAGACCGCTGACAATCTGCGGAAATGGCAAGAAAGAAAATGCAGAGATAATCGATTTCATC
This sequence comes from uncultured Bacteroidota bacterium, assembly GCA_963768145.1. GTDB lineage: Bacteria > Bacteroidota > Ignavibacteria > Kryptoniales > JAKASW01 > JAKASW01. The sequence goes on from CAVYHK010000023.1 coordinate 17,317, forward strand.
GTTTCCCACCTGAAAGGGTGGAATGCAAAGGTAGCGCAAGGATGACTGTAGAATAGCGAATTGGGTAAGGTGCTCCCTCCACTTGAAGTGATTATGAAATGCCCCAACTGCCGTATGCGATCAGATCGGGAATTCACGATTCGGAAAATGTCATTACTACAAGCGGTTGTCACCGACTTATAGTCTGGATTGCCAATGGAGTTTACCTCGCAAAAGCCAAACGGGGGTGGCACGTACCTTAGAATGTCCCATATCCATTGAATGTGAACAAGCATTAGAATCAGCCGAGTGTTATATTATGCGAAGTCAAAAGACAGTCATTCATGAATAGTCAGTCGAAACATCTTTTCGTTGAAGCGCTGCAAGTTGGCCGGCGGGACGCTGGGGAAGAAACACAAGGTGGGACGATCAGGATACATCCACACGAGATGTTGCGCGCGGTAAGCCGGACTTTTGCTCTTTCCATCGAGCGCCTCCCGTCGGGACTGCGGGATATTGTCGCAACGGCATATCTTCTCTTCCGGGTTTCTGATTGTCTCGAGGACAATGAATTGCTCGTTTCTGACCATAAGGCGGAGCTCCTGCGCATTTGGGCTCGCGTTCTGGCAGATTCCGTGCCCGTCTCTTCTCTAACCGGCGAAATCGTCCACCTCGACAAAAGCGACCCTGAGGTGTATGTCGCACAACACGCGGACCAGCTTCTCGAAGGACTGCGCCGGTTTCCCCAGCCGATCCAGGAGATCATCACTAGCCATGTCAACCAGACCGCGTTGGGCATGGCCCGCTGGCAGGAGATCGGACCTGAAGTGCGGAATGAAGAAGAGATGGACGACTACATGCATCAGGTGGCTGGGCGCGTCGGCTATTTACTGACCGACCTTTTCGCATGGTATTCGCCCGTCATCAGGGGACGGAAAGAAAAACTCCTCCCGCTAGCCCGTCATTTTGGTCTAGCATTGCAGACAGTGAACATCATACGGGGATTGCGAAAGGACTACGAAAGAGGATGGGTATATGTCCCGCGCACCTTTTACGAGCCGCTCGGTTTGACTCGCGACGGACTCTTCGCCAAGGAAAACGCCGGCAAGGTCTTGAGGATAATTGATCGGCTTGCCGACAAAGCTGAGATGCACCTGCAGTACGGGCTTGACTACATTATGAGTCTCCCCAAATGGCTTCATGGAATTCGTCTCGCTTGCATGTGGCCTCTATTGTTCGGCGTGCGGACGCTAGCAGTCAGTCGAAATAATATCGATGTGATACTGAACGAAGCCAAGATCACGCGGGGCGAAGTGAAGAAAATCATACGTGACACTACTCTCTTCGGCTGGTCCAATTCCTGGCTGAACAACTACTACGACCGGATGCACGCGATTCGGATTGCCTGAATCCCGGATCTCTCCGTAATCACTTGATAAGGCAATAAGATCAAGGTCGGGTTAAATTGTTCACCAACAAGATTGCTTCTTCGAATATCTCCGTACATTATTCTATCTTCTTTTTCTCGACATGTACTTTAGGGTTCCATATATATATTTTGTCGAGACGTGAAAGAAGATGGCACAGGGTAAAGATAGCAGGGAGATAATTTTAGGGTTACGTTCCGCGACAGTTGAACTGTCACAGTCGGCTCTGGTGCAGGAGTTCTGGCAAAGCCATCCCTTCGGGAAACTCCTGCACAACAAGGAAGGAGTGAAGGAATGATGGATGAGAAGAAACCTTATGGTTCACAGGCAATAAAGACGGCTGATTCAGTTGAATACTCCGAAGATTCGGTTGTCAGCAAACAGTTAATTAAGCGAGGAGGAGGTACGATTTCTCTGTTTGCTTTCGATAAGGGCCAATCGTTGAGCGAGCACACGGCTCCTTTCGATGCCTTTGTGGAAGTCCTCGACGGCGAAGCGGAATTTGTTGTCGGAGGGAAAAATGTCAAAGTCGGCAAGGGCGAATTTATAATTCTCCCCGCCAACGTTCCTCACTCGGCAACTGCGGCGCAGCGTTTCAAAATGCTGTTGGTGATGATCAAAGAATGAGATTGAACTCCGACAGCTGCCGTTTTTGATAGTGAAAGATGAACCCTTCAGACACTTGTTTAATGAAGATCTATTATGGCCCCCGGCAAGTTTGGTTCTTTGACAACCTCCGCTTAAATTTTGTCGAGGCTCGAAATAAAATGGCACGTAAACTTTTCAATGCCAGGCCATCCCACTGCTTATTGGCGAGTTTTGCCGATTGGTGCCAGGCTAATTATAGTTGGCACTACTTGGTTCTTCGACAGTTGTACTGTCGAAGCAAACCTAACACGGAGTTCTACTCCATCCCCGTAATGCCATCCATCGTCATGACCGAGTCGTCATCCAGGTAATAATTCCTCGCACTGGAATAGAGCCAATCTTCGGGTCGTGCAACAAAACCCTTGCGTACCGGGTTTTGGTGGATGTAATCCAATTTCTGGCGAAAGAACTTCTCGCTTAGGATGGCCTCCGCATGACTCCCCGACTGCCAGATTTTATACTCATTCCCCTTTGCAGCAAGTTGGGCGGCTGTCGAGAAATATTGCGCGAGCTTCCTATTGCCAACTTCGAGGAGAAGGGAAGATATTTTGCGGGATGTGTGACGTTTGTAATCGCGGAGTATTTCTGAAAGATTTTTCTCAACCGATGACACTATTGAATGAACATGATTCGTCATAATCACATAGCCGTGAATTCTCAATCCCTTTTCTTTCCTGCAGTATTTGAACGATTCTACGATTGCCTGAAAGAACTCCGGAGAGGCAAAAACGTGCTGCCATCCGACGATAGTGTCGGTGCAGAAATAAAGCTCAGCGTCAGGTGTGATTGCATATGGCCTCATTGTTTATCCCTTCGTGAATTATTCCACTGCGGTACGTTATGCAGGAGTTAAACTCCTGCATTGAGCCTGTTGCGACAGTTCAACTGTCGCACAACGGGGGAGTTGAGAGTTAGCTAATAGCTGAGAGCCAAAACCTATTTGTTTTTAGAACGGGACCTTCTCGTCGGTCTCGATGCTTGGATTTGCCAGCCCCACTTGATATGGCGAATAGTTCTCGAACCGGGCGTACTCTTTTATGAATGTAAGTTTGATTTCCCCGGTCGGTCCATTTCTCTGCTTGCTTATCATAACTTCCGCGACACCCTCGGTGGACTCGCCGTCAGGATATTGTTGAAGTCCGTACAACTCGGGTCTGTGTATGAAGATTACAACGTCGGAATCCTGTTCGAGAGCGCCGGACTCCCTCAAGTCCGAAAGAATAGGCCGCTTGTCTCCGCGCTCCTCTACCGAACGACGGAGCTGCGAAAGTGCGACAACCGGTATATCGAGCTCCTTAGCGAGCACCTTCAGGCTTCGCGATATCATGGAGATTTCTCTTTCACGGCTTTCCGCTTTTGCCGGTCCTTGCATCAGCTGCAGGTAATCGACAATGATAAGCCCGATATTATGTTCAGCTTTCAGACGTCGGGCTCGCGCGCGCAGCTCAAGTACTGACAGCGCAGGAGTGTCGTCGATGAAAAGCGGTGCCGGGACAAGCTTATGTATTCGCGTCGAGATTTGTGCCCACTTGTCTTCGGGCAAAGTGCCGGTGCGCAACGCTTGAGCATTTACCTTGGCTTCCGCGGAAAGTAGCCTGATCAACAACTGCTGCTGGGACATTTCGAGGCTGAAGACAGCAGTTTGAACGCCGAATTTCACTGCGGCATTTCGGGCGATCGAGAGGGCAAGCGCGGTTTTTCCCACGCTAGGCCGCGAGGCTATGATGATCAGATCAGATTTCTGTAACCCGCCGGTCATGGAATCGAGCTCATCGTATCCTGTCGCGACTCCGGTTACGCCTCCCCTTGAGCCATGGAGCCGTTCAAGTACTTCCATGGTTTTGTGGATCGCCTGCTGCAGCGGAACAATCGCCTTCTTTAAACGAGCTTCGGAAACCTTGAAGATGTCTCTCTCAACTTCGTCTATGAGTCCAAACGCGTCCTCGCGATTGTCGTAACATCTTGTAATATTCTGCGACATCGTGGTTATCAAGCTTCGAAGCATATATTTCTCGGCGACGATTTGCGAGTGAGCTTCGATGTTTGCGGAAGACACGACAGAGGAGACAAGCTCATTCAGGTAAGCTGATCCTCCGATGTTCTCAAGATCGCCAACGCGCCTCAACTCTTCTCTGAGAGTAATCACATCGATTTCGGTGTTCTTGGTATAGAGCCCCAGCATCGCCCCGAAAATTCTCTGGTTGGCATTCGAGTAGAAGTAGTCTGGCTGCAGAAGTTCAATCGCAGGCGAGACCGCGTGTCTGTCCAGGAGCATCGCTCCAAGCACGGCTTTTTCCGCCTCGACATCCTGCGGCGGAATCTTTCCCGCCACAAGATTATCCACGTCTCCGATTGCATCCCGTCGGGAATAATCTCTTTTTTGATCAAAATCAGTTGACACAGCAACTCGTAATTTTAAATTTCAAATTCTCAATTTTGAATTCCAATTTACAATTTAAAATCCAAAATTTAAAATTCATTTTAGGACTCGTCATACATCTTACGCATTTTCTGAATGTCTTCCCATGCAGGCTTCTTCCAGTTGGGATTTCTCAAAAGTGCCGCCGGGTGAAATGTAACCAGAACTCTAATTCCCTGATAGACATAGATGTTGGTCCGCAATTCGGAAAGTGTAGCATTGGTTTTCAGAAGCGTTTGCGCGGCAACTCGACCGAGGCAGAGGATAAGTTTTGGGCTCATGATTTCAACCTGCTTCTTCAGAAACGGTTCGCAAGCATCTACTTCGTCCGGCAGGGGGTCGCGATTGTTTGGCGGTCTGCACTTTAAGATATTGCAAATGTAGACGTCTTCGCGGCGAAGCTGGACGGCGACGAGAATTTTATTCAGCAATTGACCTGCTCGGCCGACGAACGGCTCGCCCTGTTCGTCTTCGTCAGCGCCGGGTGCTTCACCGATTAGAACGAGCTTCGCATTCGGACTCCCCACACCAAAGACGAATTTCTTTCTTGTCGTGCCGAGCCGGCATTTCATGCATCCTGAAATCCTTGAGTTCAGAACTGGCAGCGAGTCGCTTTCGTGCCAATGGGGGTCGATTTTCCATTCCGATTTCAGGACCGCACCATCGAAAAGTCCGGTTTCTTCGCTTACTTTTATTGTCTTGGGTTTCTTTCCCAAATCTCTCTCTTTTTCTAGTCCTACTTGTCGAGAAAATTCGAAGCCGCTCGTCTTCTTGTCTTCTTCTCTTCCTATCTTCTCAATTTCCTTATCTTGTTTCTGATCGCTGACAGTCGATTGTCCCGAAGGGATCCCGCCTTCGCGGGACTGACGGCTGATGTAGATTACATCGCCATACAGTTCTGCCTGCTGATTCAAGAAAAGTTTTACTTTCTCGATGATTTCAGAAGGATTGTTTCCCATTCTCTTCCATCTTAACTAGAAAATTCCCAAAAATCTGTTAATGTACAGTAGGGTTCCTTTCCCATTTTGCCCTGCAATTTATTCCCCTGGTCTTTCAAAAACAAACCGGTTCAGAACGAATCAATCCAGGCTTATTCTGCTATCCTTCATCACCTTGATTTTCCTATGACCGCCATTTAAATTTCTCACGAAAAATTTTGGTGAGTTAATGCTTTCTGAATTTGGAATTGTGCTGCTCTTTTTCATCGTCGGGGCGATGGTTGTCGTTGCGGCGGTACTTACAGCACGATTGCTGAGACCTGATCGACCGAGCGCGGAAAAACTCAGCACTTACGAATGCGGTGAAGAACCAATTGGCAACAGCTGGGTGAAATTCAATGTGAGATTTTATGTCGTCGCTCTGATATTTTTGATCTTTGATGTTGAGGTGGTGTTCTTATTTCCGTGGGCGCTAGTTTATCAGAAACTCGGCATGTTCGCTTTCGTTGAGATGATGATCTTTTTGGGGATTCTTGTTGCAGGCTACATCTACGTTTGGGTGAAAGGCGATCTCGACTGGGACAAACCGCGGCCGAGATACACTAGTTATGTGCGTAATGCGTCCGCTGGAAATAAAGTTGTTGGGACTGAGGCAAAATAAACAAGAAATTTTGAATGTTCAATTATGAATTAGGAACCGCGAGACGCCACGAATTCAAAATTCAAAAATTAGCGTTGAGAATTAAGGAAAATGGGTTTTTTAGATAAACAATTCAGCGATGGAAATATAGTAGTCACTTCGTTAGACGACCTTCTTAACTGGGCACGGCTGTCTTCGCTCTGGCAAATGACTTTCGGATTGGCGTGCTGCGCATTTGAAATGATGGCAGCTTCCGCGTCACATTTCGATATAATGCGCTTTGGTGTTATTCCGCGTGCCACTCCGCGTCAGGCAGATGTCATAATCATCTCGGGAACCGTTACTCTGAAAATGGCAATTCGCATCAAGAGGCTCTACGAGCAAATGGCTGAGCCGAGATATGTGATCTCGATGGGATCGTGCTCGAATTGCGGCGGACCATATTGGGAACACGGCTATCATGTTTTAAAGGGTGTTGACAGAGTAATTCCGGTGGATGTTTATGTGCCGGGTTGTCCACCGAGGCCTGAAGCACTGTTAGAAGGGCTGATGAGACTGCAAGAAAAAGTAAGACGTGAAAGCCGCGTCAGAAGGAATGACGAAAAGTTGATCTCGACTGTCAAAGTTGAAGATCCCGTACGCAGGACAGCCTGAGATTTATGAACGCAAACCAGATCCACGATAAAATAAAATCACAGTTCCCGGAAGCGGTAGTCGATTTCAAACCCGACGCAGTTACGGAGCCGTTCATAGTAGTCCGGCCAGATCTGATAAGAGAAATTGCCCACTATATTTTCGAAGACCCGGAGCTGAAATTTGATTATCTAGTCTGTCTTTCGGGGGTGGATTTCAACGATGGCAATCTTGGCGTCGTTTATCATTTGTCCTCGATGCAGATGAGACATCGAATCGTGCTGAAGGTGAAAGTCCCTAAAGACAAACCTGAGGTGCCTTCAGTAGAGTCGGTTTGGAAAAGTGCAAATTGGCATGAGCGGGAAGCATTCGATCTTTTTGGCGTTGTTTTTCTTGATCATCCCGACCTGCGGCGAATCTTGTTGCCGGATGATTGGGAAGGATTTCCACTTAGAAAAGACTATAAAGTACAAGAGTATTACCAGGGAATGAAAGTGCCATACTGATGGCAGCGGCGGTCACTGTTGCGAAGTTTCCCTCATTCAATCAAATCGTTAGCCGCCAAAGTCGGTTCCTCGAGCGAGCAGCGAAGAAAATTTGACAGATCTGAGACTATCCTAACCATGATTATTGTCAGAGGAATGAATGGCTGAACTGCACACCGAAGAAATGGTGTTGAACATGGGACCACAGCATCCTTCGACACATGGTGTGCTCCGTGTCGAGCTGGTCGTTGATGGAGAAGTTGTCGTCGATGCCATTCCACACATCGGTTATCTCCACAGATGTTTTGAGAAGCACGCCGAGGCAATGAATTACCAGCAGGTTGTGCCCTATTGCGACCGTATGGACTACGTCGCTTCGATGAACAACGACCACGCTTACGTGCTCGCCGTCGAAAAGCTTTTGAATATTCAGGTGCCGGAGCGTGTAGAGTATATCCGTGTTATCATGGCAGAGCTTCAGAGAATCGTCAGCCATTTGGTCGCAATCGGGACTTACGGACTCGACATTGGCGCGTTTACGCCTTTTCTTTATTGTTTCCGCGATAGAGAAATGGTGCTCAACTTGTTTGAGACAACATGCGGAGCGAGGCTTCTTTACAATTACATGTGGCCTGGCGGACTTTCGCACGATATTCCATCGGACTTTGTCGAGAAGACGAAGGTTTTTGTCAAGCAATTTCCTGCAACAATAAGAGAACTCAACGGTATCTTGAGTTATAATGAAATTTTCGTCAAACGCACGGCGAATGTCGGTGTCCTTCCTGCAGATGTTGCGATTAATTACGGAGCAAGCGGACCGGTCCTTCGCGGTTCCGGTGTAAAATGGGATTTGCGGAAGGACGAGCCTTATTCGATTTATCCGAAATTTGATTTCGACGTCGTCGTCGGAACAGGCGAGATGGGGACTCTCGGTGATTGCTGGGACAGATACATGGTTAGAGTTCGCGAGATGGAGCAAAGTCTGAGAATAATCGAGCAGGCAATCGACAAAATTCCGGATGGGAACGTTCAGGCAGCAATCCCGAAGAGAATTCGTCCGCCTGTTGGTGAGGTTCTTGTTAGAACTGAAGCTCCTCGCGGCGAACTTGGCTATTACATTATCAGCGACGGGAGTCAGAACCCTTTCAGAGTCAAAGGTCGCGCGCCGACGTTTGTAAATTTGAGTTTGCTTCCTGAAATATCCCGCGGCTATCTGATCGCCGACATGATAGCGATTATCGGGAGTATTGACATTGTGCTCGGCGATGTTGACAGGTGAAAGAATTTGAATTTTGGATGTTGAATTATGAATGTGAATGTCAACGGCGGAATCGGAATCTGTTTCACGAATTTAAAATTGAGAATTGAGAATCAAAAATTTTAGAAGATGCATAACTTCATAACATACTATCTTGGTACAGGTTTCTTCGGCTCGTTAATATCGAGCCTGCTCCCAATTGTATGGGTCATGACATACGCACTGGTTACGATGTACCTTGAGCTGAAGATTTCAGCTCACATGCAGGATAGACTTGGGCCGATGCGGACAGGAAAGTGGCATGGATGGGCACAGCCGTTAGCGGACGTTGTTAAACTCTTGCAGAAGGAAGATACAATACCTGCGGCGGCGGACAAAGTATTGTATATACTTGCTCCGATTCTCGTGTTCGCTGGTTCTTATGCAGCATACGCTGCAATTCCTTTCAGCCCTGCATATATCGGGTCGGATATTAATCTTGGAATCTTTTATATAATCGCCGTCAGCGCAATCGTCGTTGTCGGAATTCTGATGGCGGGATGGTCGTCTGACAACAAGTGGTCATTGCTTGGCGCGATGAGAACTGCCGCCCAATTGGTGAGCTATGAGATTCCTTCTTCGCTCGCAGTGCTCGCTGTAATAATGGTTGTGGGTAGCCTGAATTTAAATGATGTTTGCGTGGCTCAGTCAGGTTGGTTCTGGAATTGGTTCATCTTTGGTAAGTTCCCGTTCCTCTTCATCACCTTTGTCATTTACTTCATTTCTTCTTTGGCCGAAACGAATCGTACACCGTTTGATATTCCGGAGGCGGAATCTGAACTCGTAGCAGGATACCATACGGAATATAGCGGAATGAGGTTCGCCGTTTTCTATCTGGCTGAATATGCGAACATGTTTACAGTTGCCGCAATTGCATCCGTCTTATTCCTCGGCGGATGGAATAGTCCGTTCGGAACATTCATGTCGGGAGCGGTGTGGGGGGCTTTCTGGCTCATATCGAAAGGAATGATCTTGGTCTTTGTCCAGATATGGCTTCGCTGGACGTTGCCGCGCTTCCGAGTTGATCAATTGATGTATTTGAGTTGGAAGGTGTTGACCCCGTTTGCACTCGTCAATATTGTTGCGGTCGGTTTGTGGATGGTGCTCCGTTGAAGAGTATGGATGTCACAATGCGAATTTTCAACGGCAAATCAAAAATTGAGAATTGGGATCTGTGAATTAAGAATTTAGAATTATGAATCCTGTGACGAGATATTTCAGGAATATTGGGAAAGGGTTTTGGACGATCATGGTCGGGATGCGGATCACGATCAGGCACATGGTTAGTCATGCAGTTACCGTCCAGTATCCTGATGCGAGGATGCCGATCCCGGAGCGCGGGAGAAACAGGCTTTATGTAAACATGGACGACTGCATCGGGTGCAACCAGTGCGCCATGGCATGCCCGGTCGATTGCATTACAATCGAAACCGCAAAGTCGCTCCCGTCGGAGGATCTGGGAGTGACTTCCACAGGGCAGAAGAAACGTTTGTGGGTCACACAGTTCGATATCGATTTTGGAAAATGCTGCTACTGCGGATTGTGCGTGCCACCGTGTCCGACGGAATGCATTTACATGACGAACGTCTTTGAATTTGCCGACTATGACAGGAAAAATCTAATATACAGTTTCATTACTCTTTCTCCCGAAGAGGTCGCGCAAAAAATCAAGCAAGCTCACGAAGTTGAGCGGGAAGCGGCGGCGAAGAAAGCTGCGGCTGCAGCCGCGGTGGCAGCGCAAAAGGCCGCTCAGGCTGTTCAAGAACAGCCTTCTGTGCCCGCAGAGGCAGCGCCAAAAACGACTCCACCGGGTTGAGGTGACTCCATTTCAGAAAGACGGTTCGGCAGTTCAGCCGAAGTCAGCATCGGGCTCAGCAGAAACGAAAGATGTTGAGAAGATGGGAAACTCGGAAAATGGGTCGCAACAAAGATCTAGCAATCCGACAGGAGGTAAGTCGAAGTGAGAATCGATCACGAATTTAAAATTCAAAATTGAGAATCTTCTTATAATGGATTGGTACGACATAATTTTCTACGCGCTAGCCGTCCTGACGGTTGTCAGCGCAATCGGAGTTGTCTTTGCTCGAAGCATCGTTTACGCGGCTTTTGCTCTCTTGTTCACATTGTTTGGCGTTGCGGCGATTTACGTTTTGCTCGCCGCAGATTTCATAGCGATAACTCAGATACTCCTATATATCGGCGGAGTTTTAGTGCTGATAGTTTTCGGCATAATGCTGACATCGAGAGTACAGACTAGCGAAATGAAACAAGGCATTTTGCGCGTGGTTCCTGCTGTGTTCGTCGTCGGGGTCATTGCCGGTACTCTGATCGGCGTTCTCACGACGACGCCCTGGCCCATATCGCATTCTGCTCCCTATGAGGAAACTGCAAGGCCCATCGGAGCGCTTTTGATGACGCAATTTGTTCTTCCATTCGAGTTAGCATCCGTTTTGCTGCTCGTTGCGCTTATAGGGGCAGTAATCATCGCGAGGCGGGAAAAGGGAGGGAAGGCATGATGATAACATTGCACGTTGGATTGTATCACTTTCTGATTGTCAGCGCGCTCCTTTTTGCACTCGGAGTCTATGGCGTATTAACAAGAAAGAATGCGATCATGGTCTTGATGGGCATTGAGCTGATCCTTAATTCGGCAAACATAAATTTCGTGGCATTTGCTCGATTCGGACTCATGAACTTGACCGGTCAGGTGGTTGCCATTTTTGTGATCATCCTTGCCGCGGCAGAAGCCGCTATCCTGTTGGCGATCGTCTTGAATGTTTTCCAGCAGCTCAACACTGTCAACATCGATGAAGTCGATAAACTGAAAAACTGAGAATGAAGAGTTTTAAATGCTGAATTATGAGTTTTGGGTTAGAAACGGAAAAAAAAGACTCAACATTCAAAATTCAGAATTGAGAATCCAAAATTGAGAAAGAATGTCTCCGATTGAAAGTACGCTGATAAATTTAGCTCTTGCGGTTTTGCTTCTCCCGCTGGCGGGGTTTGCGATGCTGATATTTTTCAGCAAGGCCATACCTCGCCAAGACCTGTTAGAAACCGGAATTATGTTTGTGGCGCTTGCGCTTTCGGTTTTTGTCATGATCGAGAAAGTGTTCATTCTGACAGTTCCGAGAATTGATATGACCATAAGGTGGATCGATCTTGGAGCATTAGGATTGCAACAAAGGTTTGCGCTCGACGTCGGGATTGCAATCGACAATCTCTCCGCGATCATGCTTGTCGTCGTAACGCTGATAAGCGCGCTGGTTCATCTGTTCTCGCTGGGTTATATGCGGGGCGACGTTCGGTACTCGCGTTATTTTGCGTACCTCGGCTTGTTCAGCTTCTCGATGCTCGGCATTGTCCTCTCGAACAACCTTCTGATGATGTATATTTTCTGGGAGCTTGTGGGGATTTGCTCTTATCTTCTGATCGGACATTGGTACGAGAAGAAATCGGCAGCCGACGCTGGGAAGAAAGCGTTCATCGTAAACAGAGTTGGCGATGCGGGATTTTTTATCGGCATCATGATAATCTTCACGCAGCTTCATACTGTTCTATTTGGGGGAATATTCCACGGAATTGCAAGCGGGCAGATGTCGGGTACGTGGCTGACGGCCGCAGGCATTTTGATTTTTTGTGGAGCAGTGGGAAAGTCTGCGCAATTTCCACTGCACGTCTGGCTGCCGGATGCTATGGAGGGTCCCACTCCAGTCAGTGCGCTCATCCACGCTGCAACCATGGTCGCGGCAGGCGTTTATCTTGTGGCTCGAGTTTATCCGATGTTTACCGGCGATGCTCTGACGGTAATCGCTTATATAGGAGTCATCACTGCTTTCATCAGCGCGACGATTGCGATTACACAGAATGACATCAAGAAAGTCCTCGCTTACTCGACGATAAGCCAGCTCGGATATATGATAATGGGTCTTGGCGTCGGCGCATTCTCAGCAGGTTTCTTCCATCTCGTTACTCACGCCGCATTCAAGGCAGGGTTGTTCCTCGGTGCAGGCTCGGTGATCATTGCGATGCATCACGAGCAGGATATGAGGCAAATGGGCGGACTTCGGCGGAAAATGCCGATCACGTATTGGTGCTTCGTTATCTTCAGCTTATCGATCGCCGGTATTCCATTCACATCTGGTTTTCTTAGCAAAGACAGCATTCTTGCCGGGACGTTGGTCTACGGAAGACTCTCTGGAAACTATTTGATTCCGATGATCGCGTACGCCGTAGTCTTTCTCACTGCTATGTACATGTTCCGGCTTATCATAATGACATTCCACGGCGAGCCGCGCGATGAACACAAGTTTGAGCATGCAAAAGAGTCGCCGGCAGTCATGACGATACCGCTAATCGTTCTTGCTTCGCTATCATTGTTTTTCTTTTATAGTCTCGATCCTTTCAATCCGGAGAAGGGTTGGATTCCGCGATCGGTTGAAAGGCCTGCGACGGTTGTACCCGTATGGCAGCAGCGGCCATGGGATATAGTAAAGATCGCTGAGATAACAAGGGTACATCCAAACATTGGAAAACTCCCTGCGAGCGGGACAGACTCCGCTGGAGCGGAATCGACGAGCACGCAGTTGCCATCAAATAAATCTTCAGAATTTGATTTTCAGCCCGGTGATGTGGTTAATAACACGACTCCGTATGAAATTGTGCTCGAGGAAGTCCATTATCCGGGGCTTGAACTATCGTTGTCGATGGCGGTCTTTGGAATTTTAGCTGCATTCGTCATCTACCAGTGGAAGAAGTTAGACGCCGAGAAATTGAAACAAGCGGTAAGACCGGTCTATACTTTTCTTTCAAACAAATGGTACTTCGACGAATTGTACGGCGCGACAGTTGTCGGCGGTACAATAGTTCTAAGCAAACTGCTCGCATGGTTTGACAACAATGTCATCGACGGAATTGTAAATGGTTCAGCAGCAGTAACGCGAGGTTGGTCATCACTCAGCGGTTGGTTTGACAACAACGTTGTTGATGGGCTGGTGAATTTTTCTGCATGGTTTACCGGACTCCTCGGAAGAGGAACTCGCAAAGTTCAGACAGGCAAGGTTCAGACATACATCGTTTTTGCTTTGTTAGGTGTGATAATATTGATCTTTGCCTTTAGGGGATTTTGAATTATGGATCCTAGATTCCTAGTTCAAAATTCAAGACTTAAAATTTAACATTCTTGTAGGAGAAACATGTTTCATCAGTTCCTTGGAATTGGATACCTAAGCTGGATTACCTTTTTACCCGTGATTGGGATGGTGGTAGTCTTGCTTATTCCGAGAGCGGGCGTAAATGCCATGAAATGGACGGCGCTTGCAGCGACGGTGCTGCAGCTTGTTTTTGCCGCGCTCATCTGGATGAATTTCAGTGCACCGCTTACAGGCATAAATGATCCGAACGGCTTCCAATTTGTCGAGAAAACAAGATGGATCGACCTGCAAGGCGTGGGCTGGTTCGGACGAGTTGCCGTCGATTACTTTATGGGGATTGATGGCTTGAGTTTGCCTATGGTGGTTCTCACAGCTCTGATATCGTTTGTCGGCGTGATCGCATCATGGAACATAAGCAAAGCTCAGAAAGGCTACTTCGCACTCTATCTCCTTCTCGATACCGGAATGATGGGCGTCTTCGTTGCGCTTGATATGTTCCTGTTTTACGTCTTCTGGGAGTTGATGCTTCTGCCGATGTACTTCCTCATCGGTATCTGGGGGGGACCGAGAAGGGAATATGCGGCGATCAAGTTTTTCCTTTACACTTTGCTCGGCTCTGTGCTGATTCTATTGGTCATGCTGGGGCTCTACTTCAGTGTCAACATTTCAGATCCGGTAACCGCGCAGAAGATGCACACCTTCAATATGCTCGCAATGATGGATCCGAAGAATTTCGTTGCCAATTCATTATTATCCGGATTCGGTACATATTGGAGATACGTCGCATTTATTGCATTGTTTGTCGGTTTTGCAATAAAGGTTCCTGTTTTTCCATTTCACACGTGGCTTCCAGATGCGCACGTTGAGGCACCGACTGCAATAAGCGTCATCCTTGCCGGTGTGCTTTTGAAAATGGGGACTTACGGACTCTTGAGAGTCAGCTTCCCAATTTTCCCTGATGCGATGTTGAAGTACGCCTTCCCGCTCGCGATTCTCGGCTTGATAAATATTATCTATGGCGCGCTATGTGCCATGGCACAGACAGACTTCAAAAAGCTGATCGCCTATTCGAGCATAAGCCACATGGGCGTTGTCCTCATCGGAATCGCATCGCTGACCACACAGGGAGTTGCCGGCGGAGTTCTTCAGATGTTCAATCACGGCATCGTCACTGCAATGCTCTTCTTGATAGTCGGAGTTATTTACGACCGTGCACACACACGCGGCTTGGATGAGTTCGGCGGACTTGCAAACCAGATGCCCGTTTACACGGGGATAATGACGGTTGCGTTCTTTGCAGCTATCGGTCTTCCAGGCCTGAGCGAATTTGTCAGCGAGCTGCTTTCTTACCTTGGTGCTTTCCAGACCTTCAAGTGGGTCGCGATCTTCTCGAGCTTCGGAATTGTTCTCACCGCTGGCTACATGCTTTGGACTTTGCAGCGAGTTTTCCTCGGACAGCTTCCAGATAAGTGGAAATCACTGACCGATGTGAACGGAAGAGAGCTTGTTGCGTTTGTCCCGCTTATGATCGTCGTCATCGTACTCGGCATATTCCCATCGATCATGCTTCATCCGATGAACGCATCGCTAAACCATCTTGTCGATTTCGTTCAGAAACTGGGAAACGGATTGGCGGCAGCAAAGTAACAAAAGAAATTTTGAATGCTGAATTTTAAATGTGAAATTGAAAATTGAGAATTTGGAATTGAGAATTCTTTAATGTACGAGACCATTTATCAGAGTTTCAGTTGCATATTGCCGGAGGCCACTCTTGCGGTCTTCCTTGTCCTGACGTTGTTGACGGCAATTATTGGGAAGAGGCGGGGAAGGTACTTGCCCGCTTGTATGGCTTTGTTGGGATTCGTAATTGCTGGAATTCTCGTATCCAGGCAAATTAACCTTAGCGTGCTGGTGTTCAACGGAATGTACGCCGTTGATCCGTTCAGCTGGTTTTTCAAAGTAATATTCTTGGTGACTGGAATACTCATTGTCTTATTCTCGATGCAGAGCCGCGAGCTTGAAGCGACCTCGACAAAATATGCTGAGTATTTCAGCTTGATAATTTCGTTGACCATCGGAGCGTTCTTCATGGCGGGCTCGACGAACCTGCTCATGATGTATTTGTCGTTGGAGCTTGTCAGTATTTCATCTTATATCTTGTCCGGCTTTACTAAAGAAAACGCGCGGGCCGATGAGGCGGCAATGAAATACGTGATCTATGGTGCGTTCTCGTCCGGACTAATGCTCTACGGCATTTCAATTCTCTACGGACTCACAGGCGAAACAAATATTTATGCTTTCAATCAGGCGTTAGCTGCCGGCGGCGCTCCGAGGGTTACGGTCCTGGTCGCAATTGTTCTCATGCTTGTCGGCCTAGGTTACAAGATAAGTGCTGTGCCATTTCACTTCTGGACGCCTGACGTTTATGAAGGCGCGCCAATTACCGTCACGGCGTTCCTTTCGGTCACCTCGAAGGCAGCGGGCTTTGCAATGTTGATAAGATTTTTCAAGATCGGTTTTATCGACGTATCCGCTCAGCCGATTGCGGCAGGGATGTGGGAAATTTTCAGAGGCTTCAACTGGACGGATATAATTGCAGTCCTCTCAGTCCTCACCATGACAGTCGGCAATCTTGTTGCGATATGGCAATCGAACATGAAACGGCTCCTTGCTTACTCGAGTATTGCACACGCCGGTTATATCTTGATGGGATTCGTGACGCTCTCGAACCAGGGTATCTCCGCGATGTTGATGTATTTCGTCGCTTATCTCCTGATGAACCTTGGAGCATTCTATGTCGTGATGCTCGTGGCGAATAAGTTTCACACTGAAAACATCGACGACTATAAAGGACTCGGGTACCGCTCGCCTTATGCGGCATTCGCGCTGACGGTTTTTTTATTCTCTCTTACGGGAATTCCCCCGACATTCGGATTCATTGGGAAATTTTATTTATTCTCGTCGTTGATAAATGCTCATTACATCTGGCTTGCAATTGTCGGCGTCATCAACAGCGTTATCTCGCTTTATTATTATATGAGAGTTGTCCGCAACATGTACCTCGTTCAGCCGGATGACACTCGTCCCGCCGGGAGCGCATTGGGGCGAGTTGAATTCAATTTTGGCACCAATCTTCTTATGACTGTTCTTATTGTCCCCAACATCGGCTTGATGCTCTACTTCTCTCCGATCTTAAGCTGGGCGCTATATTCCGTCAGTATGTTCGGATTGAGATAAATTATTCTGCCATCTTTTTCTATTGATGTACCTCACGGTTCCTTTTGTATGTTCGGATTGAGATAAATTATTCTGCCATCTTTTTCTATTGATGTACCTCACGGTTCCTTTTGTATGTTCGGATTGAGATAGCAAAGGTGCTAAGGCAATCCCTCACGGGATTGAGGAGTCGAAATTTACCTGCCTTCTTTATATCTTAAGTATTCAAACAGGTTTGAACGTTTTGACAAATCATCTGTAATATTCCGAAGATACTTCCGACAGGTTTGCGGCATGCTTGGATGAGAAAGGGAGAAATCTCATGCGTAATATATACTTCCTTATTTGTGTTTTGCTCTTAACTGCCGTCTCGGGTTTCAGCAAGACTGTTGTTTTCCTTGAAAAAGACTTCCCATCTATCGATAACGGAGTAATCAGTCGAGCGACACTCGAAAAGGTATTCGCCTCAATGGATGATCGCTTCGTCGGACTTGCCGATCTTCAGAAGAGTTTAGCTGACAGCGATCTTCTCGTCCTCCCCTACGGGTCGGCGTTTCCTGCCGATGCCTGGGAAACGATCAGCCATCATCTCGAAAACGGAAATCTTCTGGTGTTAGGCGGCAGACCATTATATGTGCCGGTGTTCCGAGACAGCACAGAATGGCGGGTTGAACCGCCGCAGAATACTTTTTCAAGGCATCTCGGCATAATGTATTCATATGCCGTGACGCAGCATGGACCATGGAGTCTGAAGTGGGATGAAGATGTGCCATTCTTCAGCAGTCGTCTATCGGCTATCAGCTTAGATCCTCAACGTGTTTTTGCTAATTCGGGTTATGGACAGAGGTACCGAGGGATTGGTTTTCTTGTCGATGCACAGGGCAATCGTCTCGCCGCCCCGGTTGTAGCTGACGATGCGTTTGGTCGTGCTTCGACTCCTCGACGCGGTGTTTACCTTAGTTTCGATGCGGACTCGACTTATTGGAATTCAGATTCGGCGATAGAGTTGATTCGCGGGGCTGCCATATATGCTTCCTTTGGAGGCGATCGCCTTTGGATCGATTTGCAGTCTTTGGCGCTCGATCCGGGCGAACATGTGACAGGTACGGTTGACGTTCTGCGCGGCGGTGAACCGGCGAAACTCACCATAGAACTGTTGTCAGATTCAAAGGTGCTTGAAACGAGAACGATTGATTGCAGAAATTCCCTCCATGAAGAGATCGGACTCACGACGCCGCTGACGGGCCCGAGACTTTATGTAGTGCGTGCCATCTTGGCCGTTTCGAAAGGGACGAGCAGCGAAACCATAATTGACCAGTACACGTCTGGAGTAGAAGTGCGCGATGCTTCCCTCTTGCGGTCGGGAGACAGACTCGAAGCAGGCCGCGACTACTTCTCACTCGTAGAAGATCCCCCGAAGGGGCAGGCCGTTCCCGGGAGCGGTAAACCGTATTTGCCGGTGGGAGTCAACTATTTTTCCACCGATCCTTACACTTCCGATTTCTTCGTTGGCCAGAGCCTCGGCGGAAATGCTTACGTCTGGGAACGAGATTTTGCCGAGATGGAGCAGCAGGGAGTCACAATTGTTCGCACGGGGACATGGGTCAACCGTCTGCGTTATCTTGATGAGGTTACCGGAGCGGCAGATGAACGCTTACTTCGCGCTATCGAAGCCTATCTCGAAGAGGCGGCGCGCCATCATATACAGGTGATTTTCACTTTCTTTGCATTTGATCCGCAGGTAGAGATGGACCAAGGGCAGGGACAGGAAGGGATATTCTTGGACCAGGTTCCAATCCTTATTTAGACCCGGTGGGGATAGATGCGGAAGTAGCTTACGTCCGATCAATTGTCTCGCGTTTCAAAGACGTGCCGTTTCTCAGTTACGATTTAATCAATGAACCGAGTTTTTCGAATCCGAAGCGAATCTGGAAAGGGAATTCACCCAATGGCGATCCGACAGAGGTTGCAGCATGGCAACGATGGCTCGAAAGACGTTATGGAACAATTGACAGTCTTGCAAAGGAATGGCACACATCACCAGGAGAGCTTGGCTCGTTCAGCACGGTGCCGGAACCTACCTTTGCTGATTTTGATTTGACGCGCTCCGGGAATCAGAACACCGTGCGTGCACTTGACTACAATTTGTTTGCTCAGGATGCATTTATTCAATGGGCAGACACGATTATCCAGGCAATTCGCTCGACTGGCTCAAGGCAGACGGTGACCGTAGGTCAGGACGAAGGTGGGGTCGCGGATCGCGTGCTTGATCAGTTCTGGACAAATTCACAAGTCAACTACACCGTGAATCATACATGGTGGCGCGATGACGCTTTGTTGTGGGGCTCGGTTGCGGCGAAGAGCGTGCAAAAGCCAAACCTCATCGAGGAAACAGGCCCACAACCGGTCTGGGACATGGATGGCACCTGGCGCTGGGATGATCAAGGAGGGATGGGCATCGAAGAAAGGAAATTAGCGCTCAGTTTCGCAAATGCCAATGCGGGGGTCTTGCATTGGGACTGGTCGCGCAGCGACGATTTCGGCATCATGCGTCGTGATGGGTCACAGAAGGTTTGGATGGATGTGCTCAGCGGCATCGCTGCATTTGCTCAGAAAGCTCAACGGTATGCAACTGAAGCGAAACTCCCTGAGACCGCATTAGTGCTGCCGCAATCGCTGCAGCTTTCCCCTTTCGGCAAATATGGTCTCGAGGTGCAGCAGAAGGCAGTGCGTGCATTGTACCAGTATGCGCGCTCAACCGCATTTGCCATTGGAGAATATCAACTCTCCCAGATGCCTGATGCAAGACTCATTATTGTCCCTGCGCCATGGGTGCTGAGCCAGAAAGCATGGGATCTCTTGATGGGTAAAGTGAAAGCTGGAGCGACTCTGCTCGTTTCCGGGAGGGTCGATGCCGATGAGCATTGGGTGGCGGTCCCGGAGCGAATGCGGGAATGGCTTGTCCCTTCGGGAAATGTGAAGTATGCTCCGGCTGACCTGACAACGAGGGAAGTGGATGTCGACTGGCCTGGAGGCAGAGCACACTTGAGTTACTCCGAGGACAAAACCACTTACGTGCAACGTAGTGTTCTCGGCGATGGCCAGACTTTTGATGATGTCTCATTAGGTCAAGGGCATATATTGTATTTCGCCGTCCCGCTCGAGCTTTCAGATCAGGTCGATGAAATCGGGCGCATTTACAGATATGCGATGAAACGTGCTGGTGTTCGTTCTCCTTATGAGACTTCATGTGAAGACCCTGGTATCTTGATTTGTCCGACACAGCTGCCCGAAGCGACGCTTTATGTCCTCACGTCGGAGAGTTCAGGCACAGGCGCTGTCGAATTTCGTGACAAGCTGAGTGGGAAGGATTTGCAGGTTCGCCTCGCGCCCGGAAGAGCAGCATTGATGCTGGTTGGGAAAGACGGGCGAGTTATCGCGTCCTACAACAACAAATGAAACTTGTCTTGGCGGTACGCTGCATGTAGTTTACATCTACCATCGGTTAATTGAAACCCGACGTTAATTTCGTTTGAGCTTACAGGTTGCCATGGCATACGATCCTTATAGACATCGCCGTCGCTCAGTTCGGCTTAAAGATTTTGACTATTCTCAACCCGGCGGATATTTTATTACCGTTTGTGTGCATGATCGGCGATATCTGTTCGGCGAGATCATCGATGCCGAGATGAAGATGAATGAAATTGGAAAGATTGTGCAGGAGGAATGGCATCGTACGTCGGAGATTCGACCGAATGTTGAATTAGATAAATTTGTCGTGATGCCTAATCATGCACATGGGATCATAATTTTGCATGATCATGACGAATATTGTGGGGGCACGACCAATGCGATTGAAACAAATTATCATGGTAGGGGCACGTTGCAACGTGCCCCTACAGATGGTTCACGAATTCCAACCGTTGAACGGTTTGGAAAATCCACATCGAACTCGATACCGACGATTGTCCGGTTGTTCAAATCTGCGACGACCAAACGCGTAAATGAATTTCGTCATACACCAGGAATGCCTTTATGGCAGCGCAATTACTTCGAGCACATCATTCGCTCCGAGAAAGACCTAAACGCAATCCGTAAATACATCCTCAACAATCCGATTCAATGGTCGCTGGATCAAGAAAACCCGGATCGCATTCTTGACATCTCAAAGAAATGACTTCTCCAACCAGCAACGGCTTGGATATAAATCCGTGCCATGGTAGGGGTTTGAGGACTGAAGGCTTTGATATCTGTGTCGCATAAAAAAATGCTATAGAACCAATTCCGATAGAACTGAGAACGCGGGTTCTTTTCCCGCGATATTTTCACTTTGACAATTCAAAACAAAAATGACCATGACAAAAGCTAATCCAAAGACAATCCCGGCTCTTTTTGAGAACTGCGTTGCTCGATTTCCATCCAACATTATGATGTGGGAAAAGAGAAAGGACGCCTACGCCGGCACGACTTATAAGGATATTCAGAAGTTAGTCTATCAATGCGGCGGAGGGCTGATGAGCCTTGGAGTCAAAAAAGGGGACCGTATTGCGTTGATAGCCGAAGGGCGTAACGATTGGGTCGTCGCCGAGCTCGGCATCCTATATGCTGGTGCAGTCAACGTGCCACTCTCGGTGAAGATCGAAGAGCTCTCCGACTTGAAATTTCGTCTTGCGCATTCGGGCACCCGAATGATCATCGCGTCCGCCACGCAGCTGTCAAAGGTCCGCCAGATCAGAGATAATTTGCCGGACGTCGAGAAGATCGTAGTCTTTGATACACATGCGAGCGAATCTGATGACGAAATCTCTTTTGCCGCCGTTCTCGAAAAAGGGGAGACTTATCTCAACGCATACCGCGAAGAGTTTGAAAGAAGATGGAAATCGGTGCAGGAAAACGATCCTGCCAACATCTGTTATACCTCCGGCACAACAGCAGATCCCAAGGGCATAATACTGACGCATCGTAATTACACGGCAAACGCCGAGCAGGCGTCTGGTCTCCTTTATGTCCCGGAATACTATTGTTCGCTTCTCATCCTTCCGTGGGATCATTGCTTTGCACACACAGCCGGCATCTACACTCTCATGAGCAACGGTGCGAGCATGGCATCTGTTCAAGTCGGGAAGACGGGAATGGAGACTCTGAAAAACATTCCCCTGAATATCAAAGAAAGCCGCCCACACTTCTTGTTGAGTGTTCCATCACTCGCCAGGAACTTCCGAAAGAGCATCGAAAGGGGAATCCACGAGAAGGGGGAGAAGATCGAAAGACTGTTTCGCCGAGCACTTGAGGTGGCCTACGACTATAATGGCGTCGGTTGGAACCGTGGGAAGAATGCCTCGCTGAAAACGAAAATAGAGTACAAACTTTTTGATCTACTTCTGTTCAAGAAGATACGACAGAGCTTTGGCGGTCGTCTGGAATTTTTTATCGGCGGCGGTGCGTTGCTGGATATCGAGCTGCAGCGTTTCTTTTATGCCATCGGTATCCCGATGTTCCAGGGATACGGATTGACCGAAGCGGCGCCGGTAATTTCAGCAAATGTTCCAATGCGGCACAAACTGGGTTCATCCGGCTCGATCGTTCCGAACCTTCAGGTAAAGATCTGCGATGAGCACGGTAACGAAGTTCCCAGGGACAATCATGGTGAGATCGTCGTCAAAGGCGAAAACGTAATGGCAGGTTACTGGAAGAACGAGAAGGCTACGCGAGAGACGATTCGCGATGGCTGGCTGTTCACCGGGGATCTCGGGTACCTGGACGAAGATGGTTTTCTCTTTGTGCTCGGACGCGAAAAGAGCCTTCTCATAAGTCACGACGGCGAGAAATACAGCCCTGAGGGAATCGAAGAAGCAATCACCGACAACTCGAAATATATCGACCAGATTATGCTGTACAACAATCAGTCACCATACACTGTGGCACTTGTCGTTCCAAACAAGGAAGCGCTCTTAACATATTTAGATAAGTTGAACCTGTCTCCTCTATCCGATGAAGGACAGACAGCAGCGCTCAGGTTGTTGGAATCTGAGATCGGTGAATACAAACAGTCAGGAAGGTCTGCAGGCGAATTTCCTGAGCGATGGTTACCGACGGCGTTCGCGGTTCTCGGCGAAGGCTTCACTGAACAGAATAAGTTTCTAAACAGCACGCTCAAGATGGTACGCGGAAAGATCACCACGTTCTATAAGGATCGTATAGATTATTTGTTTTCAGCTGAGGGGAAAAACATCTGCAATCATCAGAATAAGATGATCATTAAGGGGACGGGTAGCCTGCTGCCTGCGGCACGGACTTGATTCAGAGTATTATTCATTTTGATGGAGATGCGCCAATGAACAGCAAGAAATCTTCTAAATCAATGCGACCACTTAGCGAGATGAGCACAGACCTGAAACGAAGGAGCTTTTTGAAGAAGGCTCTGGCCGGAGGCGCGCTTGCAGCTACTTTTCCTTCGGTCTTCAGAATTGGAAATCCGACCGATTTCTCCTTTGATGTTTCGGCTTCTGAGGTTGATGAGATGACCATCTCTGATCTCCAGGATGGTATGAAATCCGGAAAGTTGACGGCTCGCTCAATTGCTGAGCGCTATCTTAACCGCATCGAAACTATCGACAAGCAGGGTCCCACTCTTCGGAGTGTCATAGAAGTTAATCCAGATGCGCTGAAGATTGCCGATGAACTTGACAAGGAACGGAAGGAGAAAGGTCCGCGGGGACCGATGCATGGAATTCCGGTGCTCATCAAGGATAACATCGACACCGCGGACAGGATGATGACCACAGCAGGCTCTCTGGCGCTCGTTGGGTCTAAGTCGCCGAGCGACTCATTTCTTGTTCAGCAGCTCAGAAAATCGGGGGCAGTAATACTTGGGAAAACCAACCTCAGCGAATGGGCAAACATCCGGTCGAGCCATTCGACAAGTGGATGGAGTGGACGAGGCGGACTTACGAAGAATCCGTACGCGCTTGACCGAAACACATCGGGATCAAGCTCCGGCTCAGCTGTCGCGGTGTCGGCTAATCTTTGTGCAGTGGCGGTGGGGACAGAAACCGATGGATCAATTGTCAGCCCATCATCCATTAACGGAATTGTCGGAATAAAGCCTACAGTTGGGCTAATTAGCCGCACCGGTGTTGTTCCGATCTCACACTCGCAGGACACTGCCGGACCGATGGCGCGCACGGTGGAAGATGCTACGACATTGCTCGGTGTCCTTGTCGGATTTGACTACGAGGATAAAGCAAGTGCCGCCCTGCGGCATCTCCCGTCAAGAATATTTTACATGTCGGGATCCCGCAAAGGGGTGATCACACACCGCATATACAATAATGAGCGGGACGGAGCGAGCAGGAGAAATTTTTCTCCTGACTACACGCAGTTCTTGGACGCAAATGGCTTGAAGGGCGCACGAATCGGTGTTGTCAGGAATTATTTCGGCTTTCACGAAGGAGTTGATGTCGTACTTAAGGAGGCACTTGAAGCTCTGAAGGGCGGCGGCGTGACGCTCGTCGAACCGGCAGACATCAAGACTCTCAGTCAACTTGGAAACGCCGAGGACTTGGTTCTTCAGTATGAACTCAAAGCAGATATGAAAACATATCTTGGTAGGCGATTTGGTTCTGCGCCAGAGGCGCGTCCGCAATCGGCGGAAAATGCGCCGGTTCACACGTTGAAGGACATCATCGAATTCAATGATAAACATAAAGAGACCGAGATGCCATACTTCGATCAGGATATTTTCATAAAAGCGGAAGCAAGAGGTCCGTTGACAAGCAAGGAGTATGTCAACGCTCTTGCAAAATGTCATAGACTATCGAGGGCGGAAGGAATCGATGCTGTAATGAAGAAACATAAGCTCGATGCGCTGATAGCGCCGACTGACAGTCCGGCATGGGTGACCGACTTAGTGGATGGTGATCATTTTCTGGGAGGAAGCTCACAAGCGGCCGCGGTTGCAGGTTATCCAAGCATTACCGTTCCTGCAGGATTTGTCTTTGGATTGCCCGTGGGGATTTCGTTCTTTGGTCGGGCCTGGAGTGAGCCTATCCTCATCAAGCTTGCGTATTCATTCGAGCAGGCGACAAGCGTTCGGAAGCCTCCTGAGTTCAAGGCAACAGCTGATTTGAAAGTCTAAAGCGGCTTCTCCGGCTCTTCTGACTCTCATCGCATTTTTAGGGTCCGTTTCTTCATTGAGAAACAAATTGTGACCTGAAAGTGGATCCCCTGCACAAAAAAAAGTCCCGCCATTCGACCCCGAAGGGGCAGGCGGGACCTTCTTCCGTATCAACCGAGTTCCGATGCAAGTTTAATGTTGCGGCGTATAGCTTTTACGCGCTTCATTCTCTTGCGGACTGAAGGCTTAGTAAAGTACGTTCGCTTCTTGAATTCCTTAAGGATCCCAGAGCGCTCATACTTTTTCTTGAAGCGCCTCAGTGCTCTGTCGATCGGCTCATTCTCTTGAACCATGACGCCGACCAATCGTATCACCTTCCTTTTTGTTAATGAACTTTCTCAAAAAAGTTAACTAACTCCGGTCGCAAAAACAAGGTTGGGTCTTCGGATTCGATGCCTGCGGCGGTCATTAAATCATTGTAAATAATGCAATTACGCTTGTATCTCATTATATTTAACTTGTGAGGAAGGATTTACATGGAACTTCATCTTCGTACAGGTTCATCCGAGACATATGTGTCTATGTCCCGGAATAAGATTGTTTCGTACGTTCTCCGCTCCGTGAGGAATAAATGACTCAAGTTAATCTTACATATCAGTTTGGCGAAACTGTCGTCGAATTTGGAAACCGGACTTATCTGATGGGTATCTTGAATGTTACTCCCGATTCTTTTTCCGACGGCGGCAGGTTCTTTGATCAGACGGACGCGGTGTTGCACGCTTTCCAGATGACGAAAGACGGCGCTGACTTGATTGATGTCGGTGGTGAGTCAACGAGGCCCGGTGCTGAGCCGATATTGGTCGAAGAAGAATTGCGAAGAGTGATCCCTGTGATTCACAAGATTCGGCAAAAAAGCGCAGTCCCGATCTCCGTTGATACCTACAAATCTCAGGTGGCGGTCGAAGCACTGAACGCCGGCGCCAACATTGTAAATGATATCAGCGGCTTGCGTTTTGACAATAAGATGGTCGATGTAATTGCGGAAAAGGGAGCTTCGGTCGTGATAATGCACATCAAAGGAACACCCAATAAGATGCAGGTCAATCCGCATTACTCTGATCTCGTCAAGGAAATCTATGATTATTTAGCTGAAGCTGTGGATGTGGCGAGAAAAAAAGGGATCAAGCAGATAATGATTGATCCCGGCATCGGATTCGGCAAGACGGTGGAACACAATCTGGAGTTGATAAGCAGATTAGACGAGTTTCACAATATCGGCGTACCGATTCTGATCGGGGTCTCAAGGAAATCATTCATCGGAAAAATTCTGGAGACAGCGGTTGAAGCTCGACTTGAAGGCACGGCTGCAGCAGTCACTGCAAGCATTATTCACGGCGCCGATATTGTTCGTGTCCATGACGTGCGTGAGATGCGCCGCGTTGCTCTGGTCGCGGACGCGATTCTCCGAATGGATCCCTCTGGGAGAAGACAAAGGGCATAGGGGAATTGGGGAAATTAGATGTCAAATCATGAATGTTGAATTAAGAACCAGTGCCCCGGACAGTTTAAGCTTTAAACTTTGCCGCTCAAAAATTTTTAAATATAAAATGTGTGCGCCATGGCGTAAGGGGCTCACAAAATTGAGAATTTGAAAGATGGAATTATTCCACATCGGATTCATCACCGTCTCCCTGATCGATCTTGTCGATATTGTGCTGGTAGCCTTCATTTTTTACAAGCTGTACCAGGTTATGCGCGGGACAGTCGCAGCACAGATTTTCATCGGGTTGTTGATGATTCTTGCTCTGTCGTTTGCTGCACAGGCACTTGGGATGCGCGCTCTCGGATGGCTCCTCGGAACTCTCACGAATATATGGGTCATCGCGTTCATTGTCCTGTTCCAGCCGGAGCTGAGAAGGTTGTTCCTTTATTTTGGCAAGAACCGCTTCGTGAGCTTCTTTATCCATATCGACATAAGCGAAACGGTGGATGAAATTGCAGATGCGGCGGCTGAGCTGAGCGACAAGCAGCATGGCGCATTGATTGTTATTGCACGCGGAAGTGCGCTTCGGGCAATCGCAGAAACTGGTGAAGAAATGGGTGCGAAAGTCTCAAAGGAGCTCCTCATCGCGATCTTCAATCCTAAAGCCCCGCTGCACGACGGGGCAGTTGTTATTCGCGGCGACACGGTTGAAGCAGCAAGATGCACTTTGCCTTTGACAGCCACGACTAAAATAAGCGGCTATGTCCTCGGAATGAGGCATCGAGCCGGGCTCGGAATGTCAGAGCAATCAGATGCCTTAGTTGTAATTGTCTCTGAGGAAACTGGCACAATTTCAATTGCAGAGGATGGAGTCTTGACCCGTGGACTTTCTCCGGAAGGACTGCGACGAAAACTGAAAGAGACGTTGCCAAGACCTTCCAAGAAAAGGGGAGCATCTCTTTTGTCCCGCAAGGATCCATTCGGAAAACGCACAATGGAAGATGCATAAGACTGCGGTGGCGATACCGGCCCACAATTCAGCAGACACTATCGGGATGGTGATATCTCAAGTTGTCGCATATGTGAAGCCCGAGAGTGTTTTCGTT
Source organism: uncultured Bacteroidota bacterium (assembly GCA_963768145.1). Lineage (GTDB taxonomy): Bacteria > Bacteroidota > Ignavibacteria > Kryptoniales > JAKASW01 > JAKASW01. Next base: position 44,857 of record CAVYHK010000023.1, read on the forward strand.
GTTGATGACGGCTCGACAGACAACACAGAACTGTTTGCCCGCGATAAGGGAGTTTGGGTTCTGCGGCATAACACAAGAAGGGGGAAAGGCTCTGCACTTCGTGACGCAGTAAGAAAAATCATCGAACAAGATTACGAATGGATTATAACTCTCGATTCCGATTTGCAGCACGACCCCGCAGAGATTCCTAATTTCCAATCAGCGGCGGAGCATTTTGAAGTCGTACTAGGGAAGAGAGCGATATCCCCGAACGGGATGCCCTTCCATCGTTTTCTGTCAAACTTGATCACCACCAAGCTTATCTCACTCCGGACCGGCGTAAATGTCGAAGACAGTCAATGTGGATACAGGCTCTTTCACGCCGATGTATTGAGAAGAGTCGACTCGCGATGTAGAGGTTATGATTATGAATCGGACATCCTCATCAAAGCCGCGTTAGCCGGGTATTCAATTGGATTTGTTCCGATTAAAACCATCTACAATGACTCGAAGAGCAGCATAAGCGTAATTGACATTTTGCGGTTTATGAAAGTTTACCTGAAATCTTTTGTGTCTATTTGGAGATACGACTAGTCCGGTATGGAACATTATGATGGCGACATATGAGGGCAATGCCAAATCAATCGTGCTCTGCCGGGGGAGCAATGGCTCTCGCTGGAGTGGCCGGTATACCCTCTTTTTGAAGGAGAGATTTATTTCTTGTCGCGAAATTGGTTCAGGGGCGAGGTGAGGTCGGAAGTGGATAATGACGAAAACAGGATTGCTTGATAAGTACTTAGAAGCCCGTGAAGATATGGTACGGCTCCTCAAAGACCGGGGAATATCTGATCAGCAGGTTTTGTCGGCGATGATGGAGGTTGAAAGACATCTCTTCGTCCCGCTGCCGCTGAGGAACCACGCTTACGATGATGCCGCGCTCCCAATTGGCGAGGGCCAGACCATCTCCCAACCCTATACTGTCGCCATCATGACTGAAGCGTTGTGCATTGGCAAGTTTGACAAAGTCCTTGAGATCGGCACCGGGAGCGGCTATCAAACCGCAGTACTTGCGGCAATGGGCGCAAGGGTGTTCACGATCGAGAGAATCTCATCTTTGCTCAAGAACGCCCGGCAGGTCTTGGAAAGCTTAAACGTACGATTTGTCTCAAAGGAAAGCGACGGAACAATCGGCTGGAGCCAGTTTGCCCCTTTCGATGGAATTGTGGTCACTGCGGGAGCTCCGGAGATTCCGAAGAGATTGGTCGAGCAGCTGAAAGTCGGCAGGAAACTCGTCGTGCCTGTCGGCTCGCACAGCTTTCAACAGATGAAAGTCATAACCAAGGTCAATGACAACAACGAATTTGAAATCGTCGACAAGGCTGATTTCAAGTTTGTTCCGCTGATCGGGAAAGAAGGCTGGCCGGAAGATTCTTTTCCTGAGGGGACAGGCTGACCCCAAACTGACAAATGAAGGGACGTCGACAAGTCTGCTGCAGCCAACCCGATAAGCATTGCGAGTTCGAATCCTTGAATGACATACATTGTCTTGAGGAAACTGGAATCATAGCTGCTGCCGCGAGAGGGAATTAACTCACCCCCATAATCTTCCTTCATGAGGTGAGGGCAATGCCTCGTGCCGACGGAGATGCGTTCCGTATCCTCGTACGTGACGTTCTAGGAAGTGTGAGTTTAGATAGGACATAAGACATTTCACAAAGTTAAATAGTCATTCTATTCAAGTGAATAAGCGCACCGCCGTCGCAATTGTTGGACCTACATGTTCGGGAAAATCTCAAATCGGGATCCAACTAGCAAAACTTATCGTTGGCGAAATAATATCCGCAGATGCCCGACAGATTTTCAAGCTGATCGATATTGGCACGGCTAAGCCGAGCCGGGGAGAGAGGTCGGAAGTGCCACACCATCTTGTTGATATTCTTCCGCTTGACGATGAGATGAGCGCCGGGGGGTATGCCGAACTCGCCATAAAAACTGCCGGCGAAGTTTTTGCAAGGAATCATGTCCCGATTTTTGTTGGCGGATCAGGACTTTACCTGCGAGCCGCTATTGACGGATTGTTCGACGCTCCACCGATTGATCCGGACATTCGCAAGAATTCAAGAGATAGGTTCCGTTCTGAAGGCGCTGAGGTTCTTCTCGAAGAACTTAGGCAAGTTGATCCGGTTGCCGCGCAAGGTCTGCTGCCACAAAACTATAAGCGGATACTGCGCTCGCTTGAAGTTTATTACACTTCAGGCAAGAGAATCTCCGAATTGAGGAGGAAAAAGCCCCAGGTTACTAATTTTGAGACCATCCAATTCGGAATTCAGCTCGACAGGAAGCTTTTGTACGGAAGGATAAACAACCGCGTTGACGAAATGATTCGAAGTGGACTCGTTGAGGAAGTAAAGGAAATTTTGAGGCGTGGTTTCGACCCCCATCTGAACTCGCTTCAGACTGTTGGCTATAAGGAAGTGATCGGCTTTCTTCAGCAAGAAACAAGATTCGATGACATGGTTTCTATGATCAAAATGAACACTCGTCGATATGCAAAACGGCAGATGACATGGTTCAACAAAGACAAGAGAATTATCTGGATTGAAGCCGACGACAAATCTCCGGGGGAGACTGCAAAAGAAATCTATGGTCGTCTTTGTAATAAATGATCTCGCCTGGTTTCGCCACAAAGTTGCTCGTCAATATCCTGCCTGGTCAGGTTGTTGACAAGAACGTCTCCGCGACCTGGCATTTGAGTAGGTAATGGACTAAATGGAATTTGTCAAGCTTGGGCGGGGCTGTACGAACGTTACGTCAAACGGAAGAGTCAGATTGAGGTTGGCAATTCTGCGGCGGTGAAGAAACTTGGCTGAGTGGAATATCTAGTGAAAGAGACCTCGCAAGGGCTTCGAACCTTTGCAGGTTTGTTATGAACTCTGGTCCAGAAGTGCCCCAATCATCATGTCTGCCGCCGCAGAGGAGTCACGCGCTATCCTTACGTACTTCGTGCATGATTCAAGACCTTCAAAAGCTAATTCGGCAGACAAGAGTTCTACGACAGGCCTCCAAAAATCTGTGACAACGATGATTGGTTTTTCCGGGATCATGCTCTTATTCATCAACTCCCAAACGAGGGCGAATTCGACCAGAGTTCCGGTTCCCCCTTTCAGAACGATGTAACCGTCTCCAAGATCGATCAGTTTCCTGAGTCTCTCATAAAGCGTCATCGTGTGGAATTGTGTGTTCACATATTGGTTGGGCGTTGGCGAAAAGACAGCAGAAGTTACACCGATAATGTGATTGCTGTCAGCCGGCGCTCCTTCATTTGACTGGGTTGCCCCTTTGAAACCGCCTCCATTATGCCGCCGTAACCGCCAGTACATACTGACAACCCCGCAGTCGCAAGTTTCGACCCGAGCAACAATGCTTCCCGATAATTCTGCGGAATCTTCGTTTGGGCGGCTGCTTCCGAAAATGGAGACAACCTTGCTTGTACTTTTGCGAAGTTCTCGGGCATAATTTTCTTCTACAGAGATTTGTTGGATGGAAACAAAATCATTGGCACAATATGAAACCGGTTTTGGCCCGGATAAGATTAAAAGCATTCTGACTGATCCCGAAGGGACGTAACGTCTGTTGGTCCTTAGAGTAAATCGTTCTCAATTATAGATCACGATACGCTGGCCGGGTCGTATGTCCGGTCGGCACTGACGTTCCATTCTCGAATTTTGTCTATCGTCGTTCCGAATTTCCTTGCTATGCTCCATAAGGAATCGCCCCGGCGTACCCGATAGAGCCAGTCTTCGATTCCTGTGGAGATGATTCAGCGATCGAATTGTCGGACGACATTATCTTACCGGATCACTCCATGATCTTGAGTTTTTGTCCGGCGCTTATCCGGCTTGAAGTCAGATTATTCCAATGCTTCAAATCAGCAACTCGCACACCGTACCTATCGGCAATCTTCGACAGGTTCTCGTTTCGTTTGACTTTGTGATACACAACCGAAGACTGCATGGTCGGCGTAACGCCCTCACTGTTCTGATTCTCGGAGTCAATGGGTGTTGGTTTTTTTCCGCGACTGCGGACACATAAATCTTCATGTTTGCCTTGATCAACGAACTGTTAAGCCTGTTAATTCTCTTCAACGCCGAGACTGTGGTGTTATAATCTTGAGCTATCGAGCTAAGAGTTTCGCCATCTTCCACAATATGTACTGCTGAAGATCCGGTGCTCGGGGAAGAATCAGATTTGTCAACATTTGTTCGTCCCCGTATGCTGCGATGGGTCCTCCGCCTCGTGATTTATTTCGTGCATAGTACGAGCTCTTCACCGGAATCATCAAGATCGTACCGGGACGAATGCGGCGCGTTCTCCTGGAAAGATCGTTTGCGATGTTCAAGGAGGTGAGTCGGACTCTGTATCTACTTGCAATCCCTCCAAGTGTTTCGCCACGTCTGACAGTGTGGAAGGTCCATGTAAGCTTTGCGCTCTCGGGTAGTTTCTCGTAATCTTTGGCAAATAACGGTCCCACTCCCGCGGGGACCTTAGCGGGTAACCACCCCCATCGATGTTTGGAGGCGTAACTGTATGCACTAATTCTGGATTCAATTCGAGCAACGAATCGATGTCAATGTCAGCTCCGTCAGCTAATACTTTCAAATCAACACTCTCAGGGATTATAACGGTGTCGCATAGCGGTGGTGGGAGTTTCAACAACTTTGTCATCGAATCCGTAAGCTTTCGGGTCCATCGCAATGATCGTCGTCGCAATGTATTGCGGGACATAATTTCTCGCCTCCCTTGGAAGTTGTTTTTTTATTTCCCAGAAATCTCTCTTGCCATGGCTTCGTCGAATAGCCCTCCCGACAGAGCCGCAATCATAGGAAGCCAGAACCAAATACCAGTCATCGTATCGATCGTACAGATATTTGAGATACCTGGCGGCAGCTCGTGTTGATTTGATTGGATCCCGCCTCTCGTCGTACCACCAATTTAGCTCGAAGTCCGTAAAGAACTCCTGTTCCCCGCGTGAATTGCCATAGGCCGAATGCTCTTGCCCAGGACCTCGCTTTTGGATTTAGTCCGCTCTCCGGCATCGACATATAAACCAGTTCTTCCGGTACCCCTTCTTCCTTGAAAATCTTCTTCATCATCGGGATATAGTAGCCGGAACGGTAAATCCAGTTTTGCATGTGCCATTTGCCGCGGGTTGTCAGAAACTCGATGTTCTGTTCGACGAACTCATTCATGATAAGCGGTACCGTTGTCTTAGTACTTTCGGGCTTCGGGAAGTTCTCTCCGCTTACGTTAATGGAGTCAACGACTTCTGAGAGCTTTTCTTTTAAAGCAAAAACCGACGTGCCCGGTCCGAAGTTTTGGACTTTGGAAATATACTTCTCATAGTCTCCGATTATGGTACCGCTAAGTCCACAAAGTCAGAATCATTCTCAATATCCGGGTAATAGCTCAGATCGTTCAGAACATTTATTGCACTCTCAAATTCAATCGCCGAAGAGTCTTGTCCCGAAGAGGTACGTTTGGAAGCATTTCTGCTCTGCAGGCTCAATGCATTCGAGTAATGTTCCCGCGCGAGTCGCAGAAGTCTATCGACCGCCTCATCGTCGGTCAGGACAGAGTCAAGCCCATACAAGGCCGTGAGCCTTGATTCTTGAGCCAAAGCATGACTATGAGTTTCTATGGACGCCCTTAAGCTCGTGGTATCCAGTGAGCTTACTTGGCCATCATCCACTACCGCAATCGGCGGGTCCTTGGTCAATTTCTGATTTGAGGAACATGAAAATGAGGCAATCGCGATCAGCCCGCACAAAATCACTACGAATTGTCTCTTTTTATCCATCTGCGACGTTTTTCCGGAAAAAATGATTTCTTTTAACCTACCAATATAGGTCTGTCAACTAATTTTGTCAAGAAAAAGTTTAAACGTTTCTTGAAACCGTCTAATTGATAAATACTTAAGCAATAAATGTTTCAACAAACGTGAATTCACTCGGAGACCGTCCGGCTCCAGAGCGCCAGCGGCGTTTCAAGTTCAGCTAAGACCCCTGTCCCGGCGATGAGCGACATTTACCGAAGTTGGAAGTCTCCGACGCTTGAAGCGGGTGGGAAAACAGGTTGGAGTCGTTTCCTGCATCTTTCTTCAGCCCCCACGTTGAGTTATCTGCCCCTCTTTGCAATCTCGTGCCGCACCTCCGAGCGCTTCTCGTGCGGTTCGTGCCCGATTCTTCCGTGGTTTCGAGAATTTGCAGGTCTATTGATTCGCCTTTCTCTTTTGCACCGCAGTGTCGTCGAACTTCACATCGGAACTCAATCCATGAAAGCAATCATTTACCGTTTTTACAGCAGCAACACACAATATCAGAAAGCCTATTGAAAACATCGACCAGTCGAAAGCCACTGGACTAAAGTGTTCTAAGCCCTTCTGACCTTGGTAATACAGAACACGGAGAATCTGTTCGGTAAACGAATAAAAGAGTATCATCGATGCCAATAGGAGCAATCCTGAATTTACTGGATTGACTCTAAAATCCTCACACTTCGCGCCAACGAAGATCAGGATGGTGGAGGTTGCCAATAATACGAGGGAAATCAGAATTGGGCAAATAGCCGGGCTAACCCAAATCACGGGGATTAAGAAGAGAACATCAAAGTCTGCGAAGGAAATGGGCCAACCTACAAAGTATCTTCAGGAATAGATAGTAGAAGATGTCCCAAATCGCAAATGAATACAAAAAGAACATAGACCGCTGAAAACGGCTGCCGCCAGCGAGATAGCCCATCGCCAGGAGCATAATAATTGTTGCCGCTTCGCGGACAAACTCAAGCACGCTGAGTTGAGGGGTCAAAAATCGTATCGGGAAAACTTGGACTGGATTGCCGAATGCTATTTGCCGCAGATATATCACGGTTGCCGATTCAGAATATCCCATGGCGATTGCATAGATAGTGACCGCAGCGAATTTTCTAAAAACGACACTCTTTTCATTTTTCATTGCGACGCCTGCAAATCATTTCAAGAATTTCAGAATACTGCGGGAATCTTTCAACATGTTGAATCGCGAATGCTCCTGCCACTGAATAGAACCCTCGCCAATATTTTGCGAAATGAATCAAACAGGTGGTATTTTAGTCCTGGATCCGTTCTTGTTCGGTCCCGTCTGACCTTTTTTGATTCAGCGGCGTGAGTTGTTTTGCCGGAGCGGCGTGGTTAAATTGAGAAACAGAGTGATGAGCATAAAAAAAGGGAAAAGGATTGCCATACTCGGCTCCACCGGCTCGATCGGCAAGAGCAGCTTAGATGTCATCGCCAGCATGAATGAGCATGGCGAAGAGTATGGGGTGACTTACTTGGTTACGAACCGGAACGTTGATCTGCTTTACCAACAGGTCAAAAAATACAAGCCGATTGGTGTGGTGATAATAGATGAGGAGCAAGCGAGTCGGTTCTGTTCCTACTTGAACGGTGAAAAGCTTGAAGTCTTCTCTGGGAAGAAGAGCTTGATTGATATAATGGCGCGGGGTGATTTTGACATTCTTATAAGTTCGCTTGTTGGTTTCGCAGGACTTCGTCCGACCCTTTGAGGCACTTCGCGCGGGCAGGAAAGTTGCGCTCGCCAACAAGGAAACGATGGTTGTTGCCGGAGAAATTGTCAACGAAACCGCGAAGAAATGTAACGCCACTCTTCTGCCCATCGACAGTGAGCACAGCGCAATTCTCCAATGCCTCTCAGGCGAAGAAAGAAAATCTGTGTCGAAACTCATTCTCACGGCATCAGGCGGTCCTTTCTTGAGTCGCGACAGGAGTGGATTGGGAAATGTCACCGTCGAAGAGGCTCTGAATCATCCAAACTGGAAAATGGGGAAGAAGATCACGATTGATTCGGCAACTCTAATGAACAAAGGTCTTGAGGTGATCGAGGCGCATTACCTTTTTGGTCTCCCGGCGGAGAAGATAGAAATAGTCGTGCATCCTCAATCAATCATTCATTCGATGGTAGAGTTTGTTGACGGCTCAATCAAAGCACAGCTTGGGATGCCAGACATGAAAATACCTATCCAGTATGCCCTGACATATCCTGAGCGTGTTAAATCGCAGTACCAGCGGCTCGACTTCAGCGAAATATCACAGCTTACGTTCATGAAGCCGGATGTCGAAAAATTCCCACTTATAAGACTAGCGTACGAAGCACTCCAAGCAGGTGGAACGGCTGCCGCCATTTTGAATGCGGCAAACGAAGCGGCCGTTGATTTATTCCTTCAAAGAAAGATAAAGTTCACCAGAATCGCCGGGTTTGTGGAAGAGGCGCTGGCATCTGTTCCGGCGACAAGGTCTCCGGACGTTGAAGAAATATTTGATGCTGATAGGATCACGAGGCAATTTGTCTACTCTGAGGCGGAACGCACGTAGATTTTAATTGTTAAACTATATGTTAAGCTTCCCATGGGCAATTTGGAACTAAGAATCGGGAATCACGAATGACGTATGTAATATACTTCTTAATAACCGTCGGCATCCTTGTGCTCGTGCACGAGTTCGGACATTTTATCGCCGCAAAAGCGTTTGGAATGAAGGTCGACACTTTTTCAATCGGGTTCCCGCCGCGAGCGTTTGGTAAAAAGATTGGCGAGACCGATTATTGCATATCATGGATACCGATTGGAGGGTATGTAAAGATCGCGGGAATGGTGGATGAGAGTTTCGATACGGATTTTCTTAACAAACCTCCCCAGCCGGATGAGTTTCGCTCAAAGCCGATGTACCAGCGGATCGTTGTCGTCTCGGCAGGCGTGATAATGAACCTCCTTCTGACCTTTCTGATCTTTTACGGAATTAATCTTGCCAACGGGAGATTGTATCATGGTACCACCACAATTGGATTTGTCGACACGAGCTCCGTCGCGCAAAAGCTCGGGTTTAGAGCAGGGGATACATTACTCTCAATAAACAACAAAGCGGTAAAGAATTGGGAAGACATTCAAACTGACCTATATATTGACAATGTCGCTGCCCCTCTGTCAATTGCTTTCGCCCATGGGGGACCCACAAACACGATAGTTGTTCCGAAGGGGGCGACCAAGCCCGATGAGCAAATCGGGATCTATCCGGATCATATGCACGCAATGATTGAAGCGGTTGATCCGAGTATGCCGGCATACAAAGCCGGTCTCAAGCCCGGCGACGTCATCCTATCGGTGGATGGAAACGAGATAGTTACGAATACCCAGGTCATAGATCTTATCAGAAAAGATAAAGGTAAATACGTCCAGCTTGTCATCGCACGAGAGAATAAGAATGAACAATTCCTGGTCATGCCTAATTCGGATACCAAGATCGGAATCCAGATCGGTACACAGTACACTGGGCCGGTTGAAAAGTACAGCTACAATGTGATCACTGCCATCCCGGTGGGCTTCATGCAGACTGTGGATGCAACCGGATTGCTTATCCAATCCCTTTCTAGGATGGTGACGGGTCAGGTCTCATTTACGAAATCGATCGGCGGCCCAATTAAAATCGCTCAGCTTGCCGCACAAAGTGCTGAGATGGGCATTGGTAGCTTCTTAGCCTTCATGGCATTGCTAAGCATCAGCCTTGCTGTGCTAAACGTACTTCCCATCCCAGCGTTGGATGGCGGCCATCTTGCCTTTCTCATATATGAATCAATAGCCAAGAAGGAAGTACCGACAAAAATAAAACTGTTTGCACAACAGGTCGGCTTTGCACTTCTTTTGCTGTTCATGGCGTTTGTGATTTATAATGACATAGTGCATTTCTGAGCACATGCTCATCGAGTGCCGGCCGCGAATGATTTATTATTTATTCGCCTGAGTGTGCACATCTTCATGCAGCGTGACATCGGTCAAACCTTGAATTGAGTAGAGATGGTTAAACTTGGTAGGAAAACGGAGGAGTATATGCGATATTTGAATGTCGGAATGATCGTCATAGTGTTCTTTCTTTCTGGACCTCAAGTAAAAGCACAAGGGGTAGGGGTCTCAGTCATCGTCCCCCAGTACAATCAAATCTACGTCGCCGATTTGGACCTTCAGCACAACAAGAATCCGGGGGTTCTTTTCACGGCACATTTGCTTTCGCATCACAGTGCGCCGATCCAGGTAAGGCTGCAGGTTTTCTTCAATGCGACACTCGTGGGCCAAAGCCCCTTTGAATTGGCTGACGCAACAAGCAAGCCCTTCACCTTGAACCCAGGCACTCCGCTGACTTTCACTAACGTGGATTTGGTGAAGGACAACTACATAATCCAGCTCGACACCTACAATTTTGATCCTGACAACAAGTTTGATCAGATAAAGACTATCGCACTCGCTACCGGGAAAGCCCCCGCGGGGACCTACGAATTTGTCTTAAAGTGTTTTGACGCAAGCAATCCCGGCAATGTCGAAGGAGGAACCCAAGGACAAATAGTTGTGACCAACCCGAGCCGTGTTGATTTGTTGCTGCCGATAAATTTGGAAAACATGTCGACACTCTTTCCACATTTCCAGTGGTCTGCAAATTCTGACACGGTTACCCTTTCGGTCTATCAGATGCTCCCTAGTCAGCAAAGCCCGCAAGACGTGGTGTCTGGTGTTCCTTTTCTCCAACAAGTTGTCGCCGGAAGTTCATTTAACTATCCTCCTTCCGGACCGGGCGTTAGGCCCCTGGAGGGTGGTAAGACTTATTATTGGTTTGTGGACGTATCTTCTTCTGCAACCCGCGGCGCCGGAATTCGAAGCGACATCTGGAGTTTTACAATCGGGAAGACTGACACTTCGGGTGCGACAGGTACTAGCAGCGCGGAGGCTGCCGCTGCCCTGCAGAGTTTCTTGGACGGGACTCAGTTCGAAGGCTTGCTGAGCCAGATAGGAACTTTGACAGGCACCGCCATGTACGATGGGAATATCATCAGCTTGCAGGACCTGATCGATATACTGAAGAACATGGACAAGTCAAAGATCATTAATGTTACCATTCAATAGGGAGGCGCAAATGAAGAGTCGAAATGTTCTCCTTTTGTTTGTCTTGTTTGCCTTCGTAGCGCTCGCAGGTTTCATTACTGCAGCGCCCCCGAACGGCAACATAGCGCTATTTTGGGTGGTGAAGAACACGGTCGAAAGAAAAGATTCAAGCGATCAGTGGATCAAAGCCCGGAAAGGCGACCTGATTTACGGTGGAAACCTGGTTCGAACTCAAAAGGAGTCGTTTACTCTCGTCAAGTTCAATGACGCGAGCACGCTTCGCTTGGGACCGAATGCAGAGGTTCAGATTTACGGCGACAAGAACCCGCAGAGCGCTAACGTGAGTAGCGGTGACGTCGGATTCACAATGACAAAGAGGCCGAACGGCCAGTTCGAGTTCACGACTCCAACCAGCGTTGCCTCTATCCGCGGGACCGAAGGAATACTGACTGTCCAGATGGACGGAACCGATTTTCTGACTATCGTGGAAGGGCTCGTTCATTTCATGAACAAGTTTTCGAACAAGACGATTGACGTGGGTGCAGGTGAAACGGGAGAGTCGTCAAAGGACGGAGGCATACAAATCCATCAGACCAGCCAGGCAGACCTTAACAGGCTATCGCAACTCGACAACCAGTTCAATCAAGGACAGCACAAGATTGAAATGTGGTTCAAAGGAGCTGATGGCCAACTGCATGAGGTCATAATTCAGACTCAACAATAGAAAACATTTCTGAAATTTAGGAGCGCAATTTCTACCGGAGGGAACTTGAAAACATCCTTTTTCCGCGGAAAGGACTATGTTTGCCGCGAAGTGCTCATCTTGTTGCTTTCACTCCCGTTAGCTACCTCAAGATCATCATATGCCCAACAAGGACAGATACTGAATGTTGTCGCGGTGACGTCGTCGGTAGAAAACAGCCCTTTGACCGTCAAAGCTAACCTCAAATCCCTGGCAAACATAACTCAATCGTTCCTGTTCTTTCGAAACGACCTCTCGTCCGACTTTCAGCAGATAGAAATGAGCCTCGATGAAACAAACATGACCTTGAATGGGACGGTTCCGGCAGGTTATGTGGTGAGTCCATACGTCGAAGTTTATGTTCGGATACTTTTTCGAGATGGCACTAGTGAAACTTATCCCCAAGAGAACCCCGTGGAAAATCCGGTCCGCTTCACGGTGAACCCCTCAGAATCGCAAAGCGAAATCCTGATCATCAGCCCTGAAAAAAACCAAAAGTTAAATTTGGACGATCTGATGATATCGGCATCGATGTTGTATGCCCCGGAGTCGGTCGATCGAAAAAAAACGCGGCTCTATATTGATGGAATTGATGTGACAGCCGACGCCTTGATTAGCGGAGACATCATCGTCTATTCCCCGACCAAGTTCCCTATGGAAATGGAGAGCGGCATCCACACCGTGAAAGTCGCTCTTCATAAATTGGACGGAAGTGAATACAGTAGCCTTGAATGGACCTTCTTTGTACTTCCCTCGGCTGGGGAAGGCGCAGGCGAACTTATATCTTACAGAGGAAACGGACAGGTTGAGCTCAGAGACGAGGACATCTCCGGAAATTCAACCTGGTACAACCGCGGCGATCTTAACGTGGGTGCAAACGGTTACGGAGTAGGAATAGGTGCCAACGTGCATCTTACGTCAGAGGAGAAATCTTATCGTCAACCGCAGGACAGGTACGGATTCTACGCTAACACATCATGGTTGAGTCTGAAATTGGGTGACAGTTATCCTGCCTTCAGTCCTTTGATAATGAACGGGATGCGGGTACGCGGTATCTCCGGAAAGCTCTCCGCGGGCTTCTTTAACCTTGAAGCCGCCTACGGCCAGACCGTGAGAAGAATCGACGGTCAGTATCTCGACACCGTATCAAGCCCCGCGAACACAAACTACGTAAAACTGGACAGTATGACCTATGTCAACGTGAACTACGGTACTTATACAAGGAGCCTATTGGCCGTCCGCCCGTCTTTCGACTTTGGAAGTCACGCTACGCTGGGGTTCACTTATTTGAAATCTTCTGACGCTATGAGTTCTATCGGGTTGGGGGAAGACCCGAACCAGAACCTCGTCCTTGGATCGGATTTCTCGATGAACTTTGACGATCATAGAATAAACTTTCTTGCGGAAGGAGCGATGAGCGTTGTCAACCAAAATATATCGGCGGGAAACCTATCCGCCGACAGCCTCGATTCAATCTCACATTCCGACGCAGGCACCAAGATAAACCAGATCCTCCCGCTGTCCACTATCGAGAATTTCATTACAATAAATCAATTTCTCATTCCGCTCGATCCGACCAAACTATCTTCTCTCTCGTGGGATGTCAACCTTAGCGTGAACTACTTCAACACTTTTGCAAAAGTCGGGTATGTCTATCGTGGACCGGACTACAATTCATTTGGTCAACCTTATATCAGGACCGATATACGGGGCTTGAACTTCACGCTGAGGCCACGCTTCTACTCAAATCAGATTTTGCTTTCGATCTACTATGAGAATCTTTTTGACAATCTGCAGAACAACAAATTTACCACCACCCACTTTGTGAATTCAAATGGTTCAATCTCTTATTTCCCGGCCATCAACATCCCAAGCATAATGTTCGGGGTCTCTGCATATTCAAATGACAATCCTCTCCCTCTGGATTCTTCTTACGCCGTAGACAATACCACTATCCGGTATTATGTCCAGTCGAGCTACGGATTCGATTACTTGATACACCATTATCTCATAGTCAATTTTGGAATTAGCAATACTAAGGATCGCACTCTTCTGGGAACGAACTTGAGCGATTTCAACGTCGCTTTCGCGTTGAACTCGGACTTTGGAGACACCCCATTGAAGACCACGGTTGGACTGAACATAAACGGAAACAAGAATTCACAGAAGAGTCAGGACACCACCCAGACAATTGTCGAGCAGACACAGAATTTCGACTACACGTTTATAACATTTGGAGCGACATATACCACGTTTGAAAATAAGCTCATCTTGGGAGCAGGGTATACTCCGACATTCGGTTCCTTTACTCGAAACTCATATGCATTCAACGCGGGTTACAGAGTGGCTAAATCACAATCCCTCAATCTGAACCTCACTTATTTTTCCCTCTCAAGCACAAGCGATTTCATTGGCTCACTCATTTATGCCGTGGATTTTTAGGCTATTTCTTCTCAAACTTGATCAAGATGAAACATAAAGATGGACGCGGACTGAGAGGCGGCGTTCGGAAATCAGCGATTTCAACGGTCTTTGTGCCTGCCTGTTTCTATGAACAACTGACTTTGTCACTTCTCGGTTGTCAGGCCCCCCAAAAGAAATATTCCGATGGCCATAGTCCACGCTAAGCTGTTGGGGACTCGCAAGCTCGTCCTTCCGGTTTTGATTGCTTTAACTTCTACCATCGTAGCTTTTCTTCTTTCGAGAGGCATACCAGCGGAGCTGCCGTTTCTCCAAACGGTCCAGATGAAGACTCTCGATCAACGCTTCGAGCACAGAGGAGCGATTAATATAAAAGACTCTTCAAGGGTTGTCATCGTTGCCATCACGGATCAGACCTTTGATGCACTTCCAAACACGGTTTTCTTTCCGAGAAATTACTACGCTAGAATGATCAGGAACCTGTTCGACGCCGGTGCGAGAGTTGTCGCAGTTGACGTTCTATTCGATGTCCGTTCTCCGTTGGTGGGGGACGACAGCTCACTGGCAAGTATCCTCCGGAAGAATCAGTCAACTATTCTGGCAGTCCAGAACAGCATCGATATACTCGGTCGATTCAAGATTCTAAAAAGCCCCGATTTTTTTCACAACATATTTGTAAAAGCAGATAGTTCGATCGGCGTCGTGCTGGTGCGAAACGATCCCGACGGCGTATACCGCAGGTATTTACCCGTGAATGAGTTTCAGACGGAGGCTGATAGCTACCGAATTGTCCCGTCGTTCGGTCTCATCGCGGTGTCCCAGTACCTTGGTTTGGGTCGGTCTGCAGCTGCAGACAGCGGCACTTTCTTCAAACTCGGGACAATAAGGATGCCCAAGTACGATCAAGCGTCGATCCTCATAAATTATCCGGGCCCAGTCGGAAGCTTTCCGACTTACGACATGTGGCAGGTACTCGACGATTCGTCGTTCACGACGAATGACGAAGCCAGCAACGGAATTCAGATCAACAATTTCTATGATCTCAAGGAGAGCGGAGTTTTTAGGAACAAGATCGTCCTGGTCGGCGCCGAGTATCCGGAGTCGGGTGATTTGAAACCGATCCCCTTTATGGCGGACAAAAGTGCGCGTGGAAGTAACCTGTCGTACGGAGTTGAGATCCATGCAAGCGCCATCGAGACCGTTCTGGACGGCAATTTCCTCACGCGCCCTTCTCCGACGGTAGATTTTCTCGAAATATTTCTCGGCGCCTTCTTGGTTGCCTTAACCTCGTTTGCGTTCAAATCAGTCCAGCGCTCCAGGATGTTCCTTGTGATATTCATACCTTTGCTTGCAACGGGAGCTATGATTCTCGGATCGTTCCAGGCGGCTTTCTACTTTTTTGATTCACGCCGCATTGTTCTTGACATCATGTATCCAATCGTCGGTTATACGCTCTGCTATGTGACTACTGTCGTCTACCAATATGTATCGGAACGCAGGCAGAAAGCCGCTATCAAGTCGATCTTCAGCAGGTATGTCGATCCGTCAATTGTGAATCAATTGGTGAACAATCCCAAGCTGGTCCGGCTGGGCGGCGAAAGGAAGACGATGAGTGTTCTGTTCTCTGACATTGCAAATTTTACTGCCATCAGCGAGAAACTCGCTCCTGAGGACCTTGTCGCACATCTCAATGAATACCTTACCGCGATGACTGAAATAATATTTAAGCATAGTGGTACATTGGACAAATATATAGGCGACGCGGTTATTGCTTTTTGGGGTGCTCCGATCGAACTAAGAGATCATGCTTATCGGGCCTGTCAGGCTGCAGTGGAGATGACAAAAAAATTGGATCAACTTCATTCGAAGTGGAACGAGGAAGGGAAGCCCATACTGAATTTTAGAGTGGGAATTAATTCCGGAGAAATGGTTGTCGGAAACGTTGGCGGGAAGGAGCGTTTTGACTATACGGTGATCGGTGACAGTGTTAACCTGGCTTCCCGTCTCGAAGGTGCAAACAAAATCTACAAGACGAGAATCCTTCTTACCGAGTTTACCTACGAGCTTGTCAAGGAAAGGGTCTTTGCGCGCGAATTGGATCTGATCGTCGTAAAGGGGAAAACGCGTCCGGTGAAAATATACGAGTTGCTGTCGGATGCGATCGAAACAGTTAATGAAGATGAAAGAAGGCGGATCGATTTCTATAGCACCGGTATCACCAAATATAGGAGTAGAGAATGGGGAATCGCCGCCGAGTTTTTTGAGAAGGCGCTTTCAATAAATCCTTCGGATTATCCTTCAAAAATGTACTTGCAGCGCTGCAGAGTTTACGAAATCGACCCGCCCCCGGGCGATTGGGACGGTGTGTATGTTATGCAGACGAAATGACTAATTTGTGATCGAGTCACGTGAATCGTCGTTGTGTCTCATCAACTTGCGGTTTAAATTGAAACCATGAAAGTCGAAAGCAAAGCACACAAAACAAAAACACCTGTTAAACAGGAAAAGAATTCCGAACGAACCGCAGCTCCTGGTCCTGTGGGGGATGATGCAATGTTTGACAGAGCGCTCAGGCCCAAGCTTCTGGACGATTTCGTTGGTCAGAGAAAGATCGTAGAGAAGTTGCGGATTTTTATCGCGGCTGCAAGGAAGAGACAGGAGGCACTGGATCATGTGTTGCTAATGGGACCGCCAGGGTTGGGTAAAACCACTTTGGCTAATATTGTGGCGAATGAACTTCGATCGGACATCGTTTCCACAACGGGGCCATCCTTGGAGAAACCTGGTGATCTTGCGGGGATTCTGACTTCAATCGAAGGAGGTGTAGTTGTATTTATCGACGAAGTCCACAGGCTACCGCCGGCAGTGGAAGAAATATTGTATGGTGCGATGGAAGATTACAGGCTCTCGATAGTTGTCGATCGCGGCCCGGGTGCGCGCAGCGTACGGCTCAACCTGAAACCTTTCACGCTTGTGGCAGCTACAACCCGTGCGGGTCTTCTCAGCAATCCATTCAGATCAAGATTTGGAATCATAGAAAGACTCGAATACTATGAAGACGAGGAGCTTAAGAAGATAGTTACGCGCTCCGCGGCAATACTGAAGGTTCCAATCGATGATGACGCGTCTTATGAGATCGCCAGACGAAGTCGCGGCACACCGCGAATTGCGAATCGACTCTTGAGGCGGACGAGAGATTTTGCGGACGTAGAAGGAGAAAGCAAGATCGATGTGAAAATGGCAAGGGACGCACTTGATCGGTTGGAGGTGGACAAGACCGGGCTCGACGAAATGGACAAGAAGATTCTCTCGACGGTAATAGATTTTTACAAAGGTGGGCCAGTCGGAGTAAGCGCAGTTGCAGCCGTTGTCAGCGAAGATGCCGGCACAATCGAAGAAGTATATGAACCGTTCTTGCTGCAAAAGGGCTACTTGAGGCGGACGCTGAGAGGCAGAGAAGCCACGGAAAAAGCCTATGAACTGTTGAACAAGAAGAAAAAGGTTTCCTCGCAGCAAACCGAAATAAACGGAATTAGTAAGTAGTAGAGAAGTAAACAGCAAGCAGATTCAATTTGACGGCAAAAAGAAGTTACCATCCTCTTCCGCTAACCTTTTTTCAGAGAAATACCCTCGATCTAGTTCCTGAAATTCTTGGCAAAGTTCTTGTCCGGAGGATTCATGGTAAGATTCTCGCTGGCAGAATAGTCGAGATCGAAGCCTACATCGGAGATGATCCTGCGAGCCACGCGTCGCGCGGAATGACGGATAGAAATAAGGCAATGTTTGAAAACGGCGGCCTATCTTATGTCTATTTCACTTATGGAATGCACTTCTGTTTTAATATTGTTACGGAGAGAAAGGGATTTCCGGCAGCATTCCTCGTGCGAGCATTAGAGCCGCTGGTTGGAATCGATGTAATGAAGAAATTGAGGAAGCTTGTCCCGACGAAGGAGGGAACCGATAGCATCAAGAATCTGACAAATGGGCCTGGCAAGCTCTGTCAGGCAATGCAAATCGATAGAAAATTGAACGGCGTCAAATTGAGCGACAATGAATTTTTTCTCGCGGATGATGGCTTTGTTGTGAACAAGAATGACATCGATAGGTCAACAAGAATAGGAATCAAAGTCGGAACTGAAAAGAAGTGGAGGTTCTTTTTAAAAGGGAGCGAGTTTGTAAGTAAAATGGGAGCAAGAAGCCAGCCGTCCCGAGACATCGGGACGAGCCTCGTCAAAGACGGGAAGTAAGAAGCAAGAAGTCAGAGCCATGGGAGCTCGGGAAGGATTCATGGGGGCCCTCTCTTTGTTCTATGTCCCATAATTCCCAGGCATGACAGAGTTGATTTTTGCCTCAAGGTTGTGTAAAATCTTACGCAGGCGGCACCATACCATACCATACCATACCATACCATATGTCATTGCCGCAGGTGAATGAAAACATAAGATGGATGTTTAGTTAAGGAGGCAAAAGGAGGCGTCATGAAATCGAAGAAAGTAGAAAAATCAAATCCAGATGAAAACAATTACGGAATAAGTTGCATGGGAAAGAAGATCTTTGAGTATGTTGCGAAAGGACAGTCGAGAAAAGAAATCGCGGAACATCTTAATATGAGTATTCACACTGTGGACAAGCATATTGAGGAGGTCTATCGGAAACTCGGCGTGCACAAGGAGGCTGAGGCAATTGCAAAGTTGATGAGCGAACATATTGTCAGTTATGATCCATACCAGAGCTATTCCCATTTCGGCACGAAAATAAAAAATTAGCGTTTTCACTAATTGCGCTGCAAAGCCAGAATTTGTAATTTAGTTAAAATTGGGAGGTAAGTGTGAGCGAAAATTGCTTTTCGAGGAGAGCGTTAAGGGTGGTTTACCTGTTGATGCTCCTGAGCGTTCTACTTACGGGCTGCAGAGACAAGATTACAGGCCCGGTTAATGATACGCCGGGCAGACGCGATTATACCTGGACAGTTGACACCCTCGCGGGTAGCCCATGGACATCTATGGATAGGCTGTGGGGAAGTTCTCCTACAGATCTGTGGGCCAATGGCGGCGGTGGGAGCATGGATAACCTCATTCAACATTTTGACGGGAGCCATTGGACCACCGGGATCGAGAACAAGTACGGAGTGTATTGCGCGCCGGATGGAATATATGGTTTTGGAAAGGATGATATTTATTTTGGCACTCTTGGTAAGGGAATATGGAATTTTGATGGGAGCAAATTTGCACAAATCTATGCACCAACAATCGGCGGAAGCAGCATGATCGCATTCGAAAATATATGGGGAGACTTGCCAAACGATTTTTATGCTTTTGGCGCATATGGAGATGAAAACGACTACTTCAATTATCCCGTAATAGCTCACTTTCTTAACGGCAAATGGGATACACTAAATACTGACGGAATCCGTGGCGAGGTGGAACATCTGTATAAGAGTTCGGCCGATAACAAGATTTACTTGCAGGTTGTCCGTGGAGACAATGTTGCCGATAGTACGACAATTTATGAGTACGATCAGGGAAAGTATTATAAACTTTATGGCAATTACTGGTCTCAA
Source organism: uncultured Bacteroidota bacterium (assembly GCA_963768145.1). Lineage (GTDB taxonomy): Bacteria > Bacteroidota > Ignavibacteria > Kryptoniales > JAKASW01 > JAKASW01. The sequence continues at coordinate 64,536 of CAVYHK010000023.1, forward strand.
GGTTTCCAAGGGGATATCAGTCTGATTGACAACGAAGTATATTTTGTCTTAGGCAATGAAATAGCGGTACGTGTAAATAATCAATTCCAAAATGTGCTGGCAGTTGATAATTCTAATTTTTACCAGCGAATATGGGGACGAAGCAGCAAAGATATTTTTCTTATGATGACTGATGGACTGGCACATTACAACGGCACTGATATTCAATACCTACTTCAATACGGTGCGCCAAGCCAGATTTTTGGGGCGGCCCTTTTTGATAATGATGTGTTCTTTCTGATATATGAGCCGCAAGGCGGATTAAGTTTGGTCTATCATGGGACATTGAAAAAATAATAAGGTAGGAGGGAAAGCCTAACAAAATTAGCGGCAGGTAATGAGCCACCATTACCTGCCATTGCGAGTAACGGCCCGGTAGGCTGGCAACCTGACTCGTTTCCCCCGCGGAAAAACCGCGGAACGAAACACGGGCTATTCTCATTTTAAATTTAACAAATTCTGTCAAATAAGAAAGGTGGCGCGTTGTCTTAACTAATTTATTTCTTAACAAAAAATCAGAACCAATGGAGCCTTAAAATGAAAAAGAACTTTTTTGTCGGATTTGTAACCCTTCTCTTCTTGGGTCTAGGCACGGCGAAAGCGGTAAACTTCTCCGGCTCCAAATTGACTGGAGCGTACGTTCAGCCTGATGGAGGCGGTTCATATTTTGCTTGGGGTCAATTGGGTATTGACATAGGTAAGAAACACGATGGCGGACCCCAAATAACCGAAACAGATAGAACCAAATACACTTTCGATTTGACAACCATCCCCAGCAATGCTACGATTACTGGTGTTTCAATAAGCTATGCCATATACAACGCGGGAAACGGCAGTTATGCCTTCCACGTCACGGCAATCTCCAATTACACCGATCCACAAGGGATTTGGTATGGCGCCGCTAGTTCATCCACTGTTTTCACAGCGAGTTATGGTAGTGGGAATGTAAGCAACAGCACCTTGACTTCCATGGTGAACTCTTCCAGGGGAAGCAAAATGTATCTCGGCGCGTACTCCGATTATGAATCTTATTTGGACTCGTATGCTAATCTCAACCTTACGCTGACTGTCACCTACACCGTTCCTCTAGTTGCTGATAACAATTTTACTGCGGGTGACGGAACGCATGGTTCTATCAGCGTAGGTGGTTCTACCCGCTCGGCACCTTATTCTTTTTCATGGACAGTTGGGAACAATCTTACGTTGCAAGCAGTTTCGCCTCAGACCGATAATCAGGGATATCAGAGAATCTGGAATACCACTTCTTGCGATCCAAGTGATTGGCAAAAGAATGGTTCACATTTGTCTTATAGCCAAACATATACCTTTACAGTCTCATCGGGTGACAACAATGCAACATACTTAGCAAACCTTCATCAAAATAAGGTAACTACCAGTGGTACCATGGCGTCAAATGAAATTTGGATTTCCGGTGTTACCTTGACTGGAAATGTGACCGTCCCATCTGGGGTCACGCTCGCGATTACATCGTGTGCGACAGTTAATCTAAACGGTTACTCTCTCGCTTCCTCAGGTGGGGGTACGATAGCCATTCAAGGAGGCACCATAAACGGTATTGCCGCGGAGATAGTCAATGCGGGGAATACTGTCGGCTACTATCCCAGTATTCAAAGCGCTTTGTCTGCGGCAACCAGCGGGCAGACAGTATCGGTTGTTCCCGGTACTTTTACGATTAGCAGCAATTTGACTGTCGCATTGGGTGTAACGTTCCAGCTTAATGCCGGTGTGACTTTCAAATTTAACTCTGGAAGGGGGCTCACATCTAACGGCAGACTCCTTGTTTCCGGTAGTGAATCCCAACCGGTAACATTCACTGCCAATGGCACCCCATCTCCATCATCGCCGCCGTTCTGGGGTACAATTACTTTGAATGGCAGCGGAGCCAATAATTCAACTTTGAATTATATGACGGTGATGTGGGGCACGGAGATTGACGTCCTCAATTGCCAATCTGTCACAATCTCAAACTCATGGATTCAGTATATGTCCGTAGGAATTTACTGCAACAATGCGCATTATTGTGCAATTCAGGGAAACAAAATTAAAGACGTGATGGGCCATGGCGTCAACCTCATCAATTTTGGAGGCAACATATATCAAAATACAATCTGGAAAACCTCCGACTACATCGGATATTACAATTCCGGATACCATACCGGCGGTGGGATTATATGTCAGAGCGGCTCAAGCCCCGTTTTGGATCAGGACGATGTCCGTGGTTATGATTGGGGAATCGCTGCGATATGGAATTCGGACCCGGTTGGGTACAGGTATGCTAATTCTCCCACGACGATGAACAATCGGGTAACCAATTGTAACTACGGACTAATAGTCTATTACAACAGTTTCCTGAACTTTGGGAGCGGCGTCGGAGATATGTATTCTCAGAACAGCATCCATGATAACTTCTATTACGCTGCTGACATCGGTTTTATGTATCCTGATGTTCCGAGCCAACTCTCGGCGACAGACAACTGGTGGGGGAGCTATCCTCCTGATTATAGTATCTTCTATGTCAGCCCAGCATGTACTTTGAGCGTGTCCAGTTTTCATTCGACTGACCCATGGGGAAGTGTCCCATTGCCATCTGTACAGACAAAGGGAGGCGTGAATGGTGACCTTGTGGCATCGATTGGGCCGACAGGAACACCGAACCAAGCGTCAGCCGTACAAGGAGCCGGTGACTCGCTCTCTGCGGGAATTCAGCTTCGAATAGAAGGCAAGTTTGAAGAGGCAAAAGACTTCTTTGTATCTTACCTCAGCAGAAATCCAAAAGACCAGCGAGCCTATGTCGAACTCTACGCTTGTGCCGACAGCGAAACGGCTCCAAGCATAATTCAGTATTTCAAATCTCTGCCTGCTCAAGCCGCGAAAGGAGACAATCTACTTCTGTCGAATTTGTATCTCATGCAGGGGAACGCTAATTCTGCAAAGCAGGTGAACAACAGCATTATCGATGCGAATCCTAACACGCCGCTTGCGGTAAAGGCTAAACTCAACAACTTCTATATTGCATTGTACAACGACAACAACCCGAACAAGGCTTCAGCACTTTTGAAGGAAGTGGAACAAAGTGCTGCTCTGTCAACTCCGATTGAAGTGTCTGATGCAGAACATGCACTTCAAACTTATGTTGACCCCAAGACCGGAAATATGCCGAACGCGGGCAATCAACAGTTGTCTGTCAGCAGTCAGCCAATGCAAGATGGCTTATCGGCAAATTACCCAAATCCATTCAATCCAACGACGCTAATAAACTACCAGCTTTCAGCAAGTGGACACGTTACATTGAAGGTGTATGACATTCTTGGCCGCGAAGTCGCGACTCTCGTAGATGAAAATCAGGATTCTGGTATTCACTCTGCCACGTTTGATGGCTCACGATTTGCCAGTGGAATTTACTTCTACCGTTTGAGTGCGCCTGGGGTAAATCAGGTGAAAAAGATGGTATTGACAAAGTAGAACTAGTCGGCATAAAATAATTGAGGAGCCCCGAAGAAATTCGGGACTCTTGCTCTGTTGTCAAGTTCCTTAAGTGAAAGATAATGCAGGGCTTGTGACTGACTTCTTGCTTCTATTCTATTATCCTAAGAAAAACACATTGAGATGCGGGAGAAAGATCACGTAGAGTGCCCACATCGTCAGGCCAAACGAAATTGGGATTGCAATGTTGTCATCCACGATATCGTAAGAGAGCACCTCCGCGAAGGACGCAGCCAGAACTCCAGCAGCCCCAAATAGATATTCTGCAATAGAGTGATTTACCTTGGGCGTTGCGGCGACGGCCACTAGGCCCGCAACTATGAACGCCAGCGACCCCTCGTAGCTCTTCGGCAGATTTTTGTCTGGAAAAATTTTATGTTTTCCAAACCTCTTGCCGAAAACCGCAGACGCCGCATCTGCCAAAATCAATACGGTGAAACTCGTGACCATGATATATTTCGGAAAGATCGTTATGCAAATGGCCGCAGAGATCAACATGAATGTCGCACCGTTCAGCGCATGCTTTTTCTGATCGACCTCGCGCCTGCGAAGGAGGAATCCGAAGAATCTGTAAAAGAACCCGGAGAACAGCGGAACTTCGTACCGCGCCAGGTCTGCAATAATAAAAATCAGAGTTAACGGCCCAACGATCAGCAATGCAAGTTCTTTTGATATGAAATAATAGACAACCGGGATCGACAGGGAGACCAAATGAATTGCTTTTCTGACCAGCTCTGCTCTGAAATCTACTGTGTCGCTAATTGCGATCTCTTCCATCAAGCTTTCCGACAGGTTGTCATATCGTGAAGGTCTCGGCGATGTAATAGATGGGATAACTCTCTTTAGGTTTTGTTAAGGGCTGGCGCATCCTGTTCCGCTTGACTTCCGACGAGCTTAGATTCCTCAGACTGGTTTTTTCCGTTGCCGTTTGGCTTGACAAATGGAGGAAGTTCTTCCCCTTTTATGGCTTTGTCAATTTCCTCGGCATCAAGTATTTCCCTTTCAAGAAGCGCCGCGGCAAGCCTGTCTAACGAATCTCTATGCTCATTAATTATTATTTCCGCCCGTTTCATACACATCAGTACAATTGATCTGATTTCACTATCGATCTCAATCGCAGTTTTCTCGCTGTAGTTTCTATGTTTTGTTATTTCGCGTCCGAGGAAGATTTCTTGCTCATTTTCTCCCCATGTTAAAGGACCGAGCGTCTCGCTCATTCCCCATTCGCAAACCATCTTGCGGGCGATGTTGGTCGCTTTCTCGATGTCGTTGCCCGCGCCGGTTGTAAACTTGTTGAAAATGATCTTCTCGGCGGCGCGGCCGCCGAGCGCATAAGTTATCATCGCAAGCAAATATTCGCGCGAGTACGTATGCTTCTCATCAATCGGAAGATAAGTTGTCACACCCAGAGCTCTGCCGCGTGGAATGATCGTCACTTTGTGAACAGGGTCAGCCTCCGGCACCATCCTTGCGACTAGAACATGGCCGGATTCATGATATGCGGTTACCTTTTTCTCTTCGTCTGAAATGATAGTGCTCTTCCGCTCCGGTCCCATCATCACTTTGTCTTTTGCTTCTTCCATGTCAGCCATGGCGACACTGGAGCTATTTCTTCGTGCGGCCAATAATGCAGCTTCGTTTACAAGGTTTGCAAGGTCGGCCCCTGCAAACCCGGGGGTCTCTTTTGCGAGAATATTCAGATCAACGTCGGTAGACAAGGGGATGTTTCGCGTGTGAACTTTCAGAATTCCTTCTCTTCCTTTTACGTCCGGTCGATCCACAACGACCTGCCGGTCAAATCGTCCCGGACGAAGAAGCGCAGGATCAAGGACATCGGGTCGGTTCGTTGCGGCAATTATTATCACTCCGCTGTTTTGTTCGAAGCCGTCCATTTCGACGAGCAAGCTGGTTCAAAGTTTGTTCGCGTTCATCGTGGCCTCCGCCCAATCCCGCGCCGCGGTGCCTGCCGACCGCATCGATTTCATCGATGAAGACTATACATGGCGCATTTTTCTTTGCGGTCTCGAACAGATCGCGGACGCGGCTTGCTCCGACTCCGACAAACATTTCCACGAAGTCGGCGCCGCTAATGGAAAAGAACGGGACGCCGGCTTCTCCAGCGACGGCTCTCGCCAAAAGGGTTTTGCCGGTTCCCGGAGGGCCGAGTAGAAGCACGCCGCGCGGGATTTTTCCGCCGAGTCGCTGGAATTTTGCGGGCTCTTTCAAAAACTCTATGATCTCTCCGAGCTCTTCCTTTGCCTCGTCGGCGCCGGCGACATCCTGAAACGTGACTTTGACCTGGCTTTCCGTCATCAATTTTGCGCGGCTTTTGCCGAAACTGAAAATTCCCTTTGTGTTGTTACCCTGCATCCGCCGCATGAAAATCAGCCAGAGCGCTCCGAGGAAAATAATGGCAGCCAACTTATCAGATCCGTTCACCCATTGATCGCTTTCCTTTACAAAGTTGAATTTTACTCCTTCTTTTTGCCACTGAGCAATGACGCTCGGATCCGACGCCTGCGGCAGGAAACACGACGAATTTCTCGATCTTGATTCTCTTTCCGGCATCGGTCGTAATTTCCGTCGGTTCTTTCAATGTGCCATGAAAATCAAAGTTATTTATGTCTGACTTTTTTATCAGCAGCTTCCTTCATCAATCCGGAATCGAGGAGAGTCTGGTATTGCGTGTAAGTGATTTCCGTCTTCCTGGTTATCGCTGCCGCGGAAAAGAGTCATCACAAGAAAACCGCAAGTATAATTGCTGCCCACCCGATTATGATTCTGCCTGTTCTCCAGTTGAAATCGTCTTCAGGTTGCTGGCTCGGCCTTCTTTTAAGATTCGGCGGAGTAACCTTTCGTTTTGGAGAGCCGTTTTTGTTTCTATCGTTTTGTGAATTCGGCATTAAAAACTCCTATTGGCTATTTATCTAAAATATATATTGATCTTAGGTTTCTCGCCTTCTGTCCGTAATCCAATCCATAGCCGATTACAAAATGGTTGGGAATTTGAAAACCGATATAATCTACTTTAAAATCGATTTTAACGCAATCACTCTTGTAAAGGAGCGTCACAACAGCGAAAGAACTCGGGTTTTGTTTCATAATGAGTTTCTTTATAAAGTCTATCGATAACCCCGAATCAATTATGTCTTCCACAATGATTATATCTCTTCCTGTAACTTGACAATTTAAATCCTTTAAAAGTTTCACATTTCCAGAAGAGATTTTGGCGTCACCGTAACTTGATAGTTTAAAAAAATCTATCTCGCAGTCTAAGTTTATCTGGCGTATCAGATCGGAAAAAAATATGAATGAGCCATTGAGCACTCCAATGAAGATCGGAGTTCGACCTGAATAGTCTCGTTCTATCTCTTTTGCGAGTTCACCTACTCGTTTCTGAATCTTGTCTTCGGAATGAAAGAGCGAAATCGTTCGTTGTTTATTGTAATCAACCGTCTCACTTATAGCCGAATTCAAGTTTCAATATTCTCCTTGTATTTTCAGTGATTTTAAACCGATCGTCAACTCTAAGTCCACAAACCCAGATTATTCCGTCCTTGCAGGATAAAACAGTACATTGTTTTTCTGATAGAACAGGTATTTTTGAATCCACGAAGAAGTCACTGATTTTCTTATGTCCTTTCATCCCAAGCGGAGAAAACGAGTCTCCGGCATGCCAGCTCCGGAGCGTCAGGATTTCTCCAACGATGTCCGCATCGACAAACTCAACAACCGGCGATAGAGAAAAGTTAACATCACTTCGGTCCACAATCTCTGTGTTGAGATAGAATTCCTCGAATTCATATTTCTTGCCGGGTATTATTTCAGCCACAAAGTCAGCGGAATCCTTTTGATTCTTAATGAAGACAAGATTGTATCTGTCTCTGAAGACGACCACATTACTTCCTATTTCTATTGAACTTCCAGTCTCGGAATCTACTAGATCCATTATGGCGTGAACCTTATTGTAATCAACTTCACCCCGTACGAATTCTTTCAGTGCAGTGATGATTATGTTTTCGCGTATGAACAGGAGCGTGTTTTTCAATTTGAAGATATCGAGAACGAGCTTGTCTCTTTCGAAAATCTTGGCGGCGTTGGAGTAAAGAAGTTTCACTTCATCTGTCGATGAAAGAACTCATCTCCTGCAATATCTCAGCAGTCCTGTTCAGCGTTCCTATCAGTGAAGGATTGATCTTTTCCTTTAGTTGCGGAATCGTGGAATGGCGGATCACGTTTCGTGTATAGTAATCTTTCAGGTTGGATGAGTCTTCTCTGAATTGCAGACTTTTCAGTCTAGCATATTGCTCGATCTCCTTCCGTTCCGCAAACAGGAGAGGCCTGATTATGCTGCCTCGCTTGACCGGGATGCCGCCGAGCCCGCTTACGCCAGTACCACGGAACAAATTCAAGAGGATTGTTTCAGCGTTATCATTAGCATTGTGTGCAGTCGCGATCTTAGTGAAGTTCTTTAGAATCTTCACCGTTTCAAGAAACTTGTACCGGATTTCTCTTGCACCGGCTTGCAGTGATGTTTTGTGCTCTATGATAAACGCCCGCGTATCTGCATTGTGAATAAAACACTCGATCCCGTGACTGTCTGCTAAGCTCTTCACAAACCTTTCATCTTCTTCGGATTCGCCGCCGCGGAGTTTGTGATTTATGTGCGCAACCGCAATTTCTATACCCATGCGGCCTTTTAGCTCGATCATTAAATCCAGGAGCACCGTAGAATCGATTCCACCTGAAACGCTTACGATTATCTTGTCGTTGTCGGAGACGAGCTGGTGTTTTCGGATGTAATTTTCAAATCTATTAAAGAAATCGCGCAGCATAATCCTTGCACAAAACTGTCGTTGTCCTCAGGGACCTAAGGTGTTTTTTAGAAAAAGTTATAACTCAAAGGTAACAATTGCAATTTTCTACCACGGCACAAAATTCTTTTCATTGAGCATCGGACAGGTTATATTAGTGAGGATACGGGGCGTGGCTCAGCCCGGTTAGAGCGCTTGGTTTGGGACCAAGAGGTCGTGGGTTCGAATTCCACCGCCCCGACATACGTCGAACGATCACGGGATGAGGTCGTAAGATTATTCCCAAAGGGTAGCTCACCGTCCTCAAAGGAACCAGGCAACCCCAGGAGGGAGTTCGCCGGACATCCCCCGTGCAACCTCCTGACAGATCAAGGGCCTTGAATCTCAAATTCCAACTAACAAAAAAATGAAACGTCCAAGATTTAATCTTTTCGAGATTGGAATTTACTTGAGGGAATGTTTGGTGCATTCCCATACTTTAACGTCCCAACTTGAAGAGAACACCGGCAGGTGCTATATTCTCAAAGTAACGCGGGAATAGCTCAGTTGGTAGAGCGCAACCTTGCCAAGGTTGATGTCGCGGGTTCGAGTCCCGTTTCCCGCTCAATTGCAGTAGATGGCGACGTACCCAAGTGGTAAGGGAGAGGTCTGCAAAACCTTTATGCGGCGGTTCGAATCCGCCCGTCGCCTCTTCGCCAGCGGCGGAGGCGCTTTGGCGCAAGCCCACATCCTCTTGCCCAAAGGGATTCGTGCCGGACTCACGTTGCGTGAGGAGTTGGTGCGACCCTCGAGTTTTATCATGGAGTCTTTTATGAAAACCATTTTGGTCGTCGATGATGAAAAGGACATCGTCCAGCTAATCCGTTATAATCTTGAACGTGAAGGTTTCAAGGTGGAAGCTGCTTCGGACGGAATTGAAGCTTTGAAAAAAGCGAACGAGGTAAAACCCGACCTGATATTACTGGATATAATGCTGCCCGGTAAGGACGGATATGAAGTAATGAAATCTCTGAATCAGAATGAAAAGACGGCAAACATCCCTGTGATATTTTTGACGGCAAAAAGCGCGGAGTTCGACGAAGTCCTCGGATTGGAGTTGGGTGCCGACGATTATATCGTCAAGCCGATAAGTCCGCGCAAACTTAGTTTCCCGCATCCGTGCAGTATTGAGAAGATCGGAAGGAGCAAGAACCGAAGATGGAAAAAACATCGACTTTGGTGATATACTGATCGATCGAGAAAGCTATCTGGTGAGAATAAAAGGAGAACAGGTATTCTTTCCACGAAAAGAATTTGAGATTCTTTACTATCTTGCTTCTCATGAGGGAAAAGTTGTCTCGCGCGAAACTCTTCTAAGTAGAATATGGGGCACTGACGTTTATGTTGGAGACAGGACGATAGATGTGCATATTCGCAAGATTCGCGAGAAGTTGGGCGGCCATGCTAATATGATTGAGACGATAAAAGGTGTGGGTTATAAATTTTCAGGTGGAGGCTGATTCACCTGAGGTGGATAATCTGAATGAATAGATTTCTGCTTTCTCGCAAGACAAAAGTCCTCATCGCGGTTGTCCTGGGCATCGCCGTTTACTTTCTATTGATGCTGATTGAAAACGTTCTTTCACTGAAGACCTCCTTTGGCAGGAGCCATCTCGTCCTCGCAGGCGTTCTCAGCACGATCCTGTTCTATTTTTTTGAGGAGATTCTTTATTCTCACAGCAATCGACAGGCGAAGATATTGACCACGATCGTGGATGCACTCCAGAGAATCAGTGCTGGTGACTTGTCGGTCCAGCTTCCTAAAACTGGCTCTGCTGAATTAAAACAAATCAGCGAACTGATGAATCAGGTTGTCGGGAATCTGAAAAGGGATATTGCAAAGTTTGAGAGACTGGAAAGAGTCCGGAGTGAATTCCTTGCAAATGTGTCTCATGAACTTCGTACGCCGATTTTCAACATACAGGGTTTTATCGAAACGTTGATCGATGGTGCGATAGACGATCCTAACGTAAACAGGGAGTTTCTTCAGAAGGCTTTAGCCCATTCGGAGCGATTGAACGTTCTCTTGAATGACCTCATAGAGATATCACGGATCGAAAGTGGAGAGATGAGAATGAGCTTTCGATACTTTGATATTACAGCCTTCCTGAAGAACGTGATTGGAGAAGTACTGCCGAAGGCAGAAAAGAAATCTCTGAAAATAGTAGAATATTTGAATTCAAACGAAGTCCTCGTTCTTGGGGACAAGGAACGACTTCGACAGGTCTTGTACAATTTGATAGACAATTCAATCAAGTACACCGACCCTGGCGGAACGATAGAAGCGGGATCTGATGAACTTGCGAATTCTGTCAGGGTGTTTGTGAGAGATACCGGCGTGGGAATAGGCGAGGAGCACCTACCGAGAATCTTCGAGAGGTTTTATAGAGTCGACAAGGATAGGAGTCGAAGCGTCGGTGGAACAGGCCTCGGACTGGCCATTGTGAAACATATCATTGAAGCGCACAACAGCAAGGTTGAAGTGAAAAGTGAATTGGGGAAAGGGTCGGAGTTCAGTTTTGTGCTGAAAAAGTAACTAGGGACCTTACAGTCTATCAACAATCAATTTCGAGTAAAGAAGGAGAAATATACATGCACAGACATTTTGAGGATTTGCTAAATAATCTGAGAACAAATCTCATAAAGATGGGAAGTCTTGTGGATGAACAGCTTGAGCTCGCCCTCCGTGCGCTCCATGACGGTGACTTGAAGACCACTGAGAAAGTATTTGAGAATGAAAAGAAGGTGAATGAGTTCGATAATCTCTTGGATAAGCAGGTTGACGAAATAATGGCCCTTGAGCAGCCGGTCGCTACGGATTTACGGCTTGTAGTCTCTGCTATAAAAATGAATCACGAGCTTGAAAGAATTGGAGATGTGGCGGTAAACATTGCGCAGCGCGTGAAGCCGCTCTTGAATTATGCGGATCTCGTGCGGAGAACCGCTATCCTTGAGATGGGGGATGCAGCAAGACGTATGGTGCATGATGTTATTGATTCTTTCATCCATGGTGACCCTGAGTTGGCGCGGAGAATTTGCAGGGAAGACGACATCGTCGATGAGATGAATCGCGTGAAGTTCCAGTTTGTGGTCGAAGAAATGGAGAAAAATCCGAATCTCATCGAGCCGGGGGCTCACCTGATTGTGGCGCTGAAACACATCGAGAGGATCGCAGACCACGCAACCAACATAGCAGAAGACGTCGTGTTTCTTGTTGATGCGAAGGTTATCAAGCACCACGCCGCTGACACCGCTTGAAAATCATGACATTTGGATTGAATCTGATCGGAGAGGTTTCTCACAGAGAGGGGAAAAATTATTTTTCGGAGAATGTGTTGGCTTATTGATATTCAACAGCGCGTTTTATAATTTATCCAGAGACTTTGCGCGATAATAATGCTATTTAAGAAAACCCAAAATATCAGGCAAGCACCACCACCTCCACCCGAGAATTCCAGGCAGGAAATTGCAGCTCACCTGAGAATGGCCGATAAGCATATCAGGGAAGGAAATCTTGCAGATGCGAAGGTTGAACTCGATGCAGTTAGGGCCATCGAGCCCAACAATGTCTATGCTTTGGCTCTCGAAGAAAGGCGGCAAGCACTCGAGAAGGCGCCAAGAAGAGAAGATGAAACCGCTGTCGAAGAGTCAGAGGCTTTAGGGGAAAAGGGTGTCCAGAAGGCACCAATCGACGAAGAGGCGATAAGGGCTGAGATTGAGCAGCGTCTTCGAGACCGAGTACAACAAGAAATTCACGGAGGAGATTCGCAAAGCCGAACAGCGGATTGCCGAAGCCTTGAAGAAAGAGCGCGAATGGCAAGAAGCGGAACGGGCTTCTCTGATTTCGAACCTTGAGAAGGACAAAGAGAAATTCAGAAAGGATTTAGAAAAACAGTCGAAGGATAATTTCGAACTTGAAGTCGGAAAGATGGAAGCAACTTACCGACAGCAGTTGGCCTCAGAGCGCAAGAAAGCGGAAGAGGAGACTCGGGCGGAGATGAGCGCGTTGTACGAGAAGTCAATGCTTGAGCTGAAGGAATCGGCGGGCAAAGAGAAGCGACAATTGGTGGAAAAGGAACGGAAAGCCATCGACGAGAGCAAGAAGCAGATGGAGACAGAGTTTCAGAAACGACTTGCCGCAGAGCTTGAAAAGGGGAAGCCGCTTTCATTAGCAGATCAGGAAAAGGAGATAGCGAAATTAGAAGAAGCCACGAGGAATCGGCTCCAAAAGGAGTTTGAGGAAAAACTTGAGGCAGACAGGAAGCGCATTGAAGAACACAGTAAAGCTCAGCAGAAAGAGCTTGAGAAGACCTACGAAGAACGGTACAAGAGATTAGAACAGGAGAGCCAGGCTGAGCTCAGTAGAAGGCTTGGTGAAATTCAAGCAAATGAGCCGAAAGAGTTTGACCGCAAGAACAATGAAATGCGTGCGCAGCTCGAAAGTGAGTACGCGGCGAAGCTTGCCGCTGAGCTTGCTAAAGAGCGTGAACGGGTGGAAAAACAAGCCGAGAAGGAATTAAAAGAGCGGCAGTCGAAACTTGAAACTGACAGGAAAAAAGTTGTAGAGGAAGAGCAATCTAAACTCGATGAGGCGCGCACCAATATGAAGGTCGAAATGGACGTAGAAATCGAGAAGAGGGTTGCAGAAGTCAGAAGTTCCGTCGACGCAGTTTACAAGGAAAAACTGAAGCTTCTGGGCGTCAAGCTCCCTGATACCCGCGAAGAAAAATTGAGAATATACGTAACTAGGCTGAGGGAAGCTTGGGCATCGCCGCCTGTCACTTCGGAAGCAGCCCGTGGTCTCATGCAGCTCCGTGATATACTCGGTTTGTCATTTGAAGATCACATAGAATTGGAAGGGGAAGTGCGGCTTCAAGTTTATGTGACCGAAGTGGAGAAGGAAATAAAAAGAGGGCGCATAAGACCGAACGATGATTCTTCGCTTGAGGAGCTTAAGCGCCGCTACCAGATTACTCCCGAAGAACAAAAGAAACTTGAGCCTCATATCCTCTCGGCGTTCCAGCGTGCCATAATGAAGGCGGTCATCCTCGTCGTAGATGACGAAGCCGGATTTCTTGAAACGGTTAGGGCGGTCCTCGAAGCGTATGGGTACAGCGTCCTGACAAAACAGAGCCCGACTGATGCTTTGAAACTACTCGAAACGACGAATGTCGACATGATTATTGCTGATGTAATGTTTGCCGGCACTGAAGGAGATGGATTCTCATTCTACGAGCGAGTTCAGAAAGTGCCACACTTGAAGAAGGTCCCCTTCGTCCTCATGAGCGGCATGCACGAGAGCTTCTTTATCCGGACAGGTATTCAACTTGGTGTCGACGATTATTTGACGAAACCCGTTGACCCCGATATGCTTGCGGCAGTCGTCGAAGGGAAATTAAAGAAATACAGATCCCTTCGAGAAGCCGACTAATTTCCTTTCTTGTCTTTTCCCTCAAAAGATACTGCTGTTTGACTTGGTTTTCGTTCCAACCTTTGCAGGGTTGAGGACAGCGGCGATTATCTTTTTCCGACAACCAGGGCGATTAAGCCGAAGATCATCATCAGTTTATAACCGAAACTCGCCTCAGAAAATCCGCGTCTTGAAACAAGCACGTACGTTACATACGCGCCTATTGGAAAGATCGTCAACCCACATACTGTCAAAAACTGAATGGGCAAGATTCCCAACGCGAAAGCACCCCAGACCAGAAAGAGCAATATTGCGGTCATTGAGATAGCTATGTATGCAGACACTGTGGTACCAAATTTTGTCGCAATTGTTCTCACGCCGATTTGGCTGTCACCCTTGACGTCTTCTGCGTCTTTGATTATTTCCCGGATCAGGTTTGTCAGGAAGGCGAAGACTGCTGCGGGATAGACATCATTGAAATCTCTGACAGATGCGCCTGCATAGACAAATGTCAGTCCAGTGACTAAAGCGACTGTGAAGTTTCCATAGAAAACTGACCGCTTCAATTTGTAACTGTACATAAATATCAAGAACGTCGCGACCATAGCGATGATGAACGAATAAGTATTAATTGCCGCGCTTGCAGCCAAGCCCGTAAACGTTGCAGCGAGATAAAATCTCTTTGCCTGTTTCATCGAGAGTTTTCCAGATGCAAGCGGTCGATTCGGGCGATTTATCCTGTCAATCTCAATGTCGAAGATGTCATTCACTGCGTTTCCACCGGCGGTTATGAGGGACGCTGCGAATGCAGACAGGAGGATTTCCCAGCTCTTCGCGATATTCACTCCGCAGAGTATTCCTGCGCATTCCACACTTAGGAACGCGATGATGACATTTCCGATGCGAGCCAACTTCAAATACTTTCTCATATAATTCCTCGAAAGATGGCATGAAGGGGGGATGTTTTCTTTGTGCTTGTGAGTCTTCGTCCCATCGTGCCCGCTCTTCCTAAAACTGATTTATGATACCAAAGTGTATTTTTCCTTCGGTGAACGAATCGCCTTTTCCGAGTGCGTAGCTCGCCTTCAGTATCCCGATACCGGTTTCTATTTGCGCCCCGACGCCGTACCCATAAGCCGACAGCGAGCTTGCCGGAACATTTGCGATCTGATCGCTTTGTCTGTAGATGTATCCAGCGTCCAGGAAGCCGAAAAAGAACGATTCTCTTGCGGTTGCAAACCTGTATTCGATATTTGCCCAGGCGGCTTTGGTTGCTATGAATTGATTTTCGATGTAACCTCTGATCGTGTTTGTTCCTCCAATCCGATACATGTCGCTCTGGTCGAGTTCCGTGCCTGTCACTTGTTCTCCATGAATGCCAACAGCAAGAATTTGCCTTTGAAAGAACTCATGGAAAAAAGAAAGATCGATCCCCAGATGCTGCGTGTAATTCGTCAGCTTAGTGGTCGAAGTTATGAGCTGTTGAGGGCCATAAATCTTCTTCTCTCCGAATTGAAGCTCGGTCTGGTAGAGAACGCCATGCCTTGGACTGTAGATATCATCTCGGGTGTCGAACGCGATGCCAATGCCCAGATTGAGAACACTGCTCTCGTAAACGGCATAGCTGCTGTCCGCATTTTGCAGCGGCGTTGTGGAAAGCGTGCTGATAGATGTATTGCCAGTGAAGTTGTCGCTGAACAGGAATATGCCGCTCACTTTGAAATTCCTTGTCACCGAAGTAGTGTCTTGTTGACGCTGAGTGAAATCAAGCTCTGCGTTTATCGGGTAATTGAAAATGTAAGGCTCGGCATAGCCAATTTCCAATTCCTGCGTGAGCTTGGTTTCCTGATGCCACATTGCCCGGAATTTCCGTCCGGTTCCAAAAAGGTTCAACATGGAAATATCGATCATGCCTGTGAAGTAACCCGATTGACCGAGCTGTGCAGGCATGTACCCGATCACTCCGTCGAATGTGTTCGTGTTTCCTTCAACCACTTTTATGAGCAGTCCAGTTGTGTCGCCGCTTTCGAAAATTTCGGGATCGCTGACACTCTGGAAAAACCCCAGTTTCTGAAGCCGCTGTTTGGCATTGGTCATTTCTTCTTCGTCATAATATGTACCCGGTTGAATTCTCATTGCCCGCATAATCACATAGTCTTTAGTCTGAGTGTTTCCTTCTATTCTTATTGCATTGATGCGGAACCTCTCTCCCTCCTGAATGCTCAATGCAACTCCCAGCGAATCAGCTCCGACGCCGTGGTACACAAATATGCTATCGATATGAACCTTAGCAAGCGGAAAACCGGTTCTGTTGTACTTGTCTATCATGTAATCGAGATCCTTTTCCAGTTCATCTTGAGCCAGCGGTTTTCCGACGCGGGCATTCATCTCGTCTGTAAGCTCGCCGTAGTTGAAAAATTTATTACCGGTTACTACCAGTTTCCCTATAATCAGATGTGAACCCTCCGAAAGGTAGATCGTGAGCACCGAAGAGACCGATTCGCCTGAGATTGAAAATGAGTCAACGCTGAACAAGAGATAGCCTTCGGAGAAATATCTTGCTTGCATCGATGAAATGGCAGCTTTGATGCGGGAGGTGTCGGACGCAGGAAAATTCAGAGGTCTGAAATATTCGAGGAGATCGATATTTGAAATCGCATTTGTGCCGACAAATCTTATCTGGTTGATCTTTGACTGGGCATCTGCGTCGAAAAAGCCCGCAAGGAAAGTGTATAAAATGATAATCCGTAGAGCAAATTTCATTTTGTTCAGAAAAATAAGAAGATGTCGGGAAAAGAAACAGAGATCATAGTATCTAGGAAGCTCGTAGGAAAAACGGCGAACTCATGGGGAAGTCAGAAAAAGCGCAGGATAAATAAGGACGGAGCTCCTATTTCTAAGACAGGACAAGATTCTTTCCATTTTCCGCTTGACACTCGTTCCATGATGTAGTAAACTCCGTGTGGAAGAAAAGCAGAGGGCAAAGGGCTCTCCAGGTCCAAAGATGTACTTTAGTATTTCAGCCTGAGGCTTGAACCTAAGGCTCATTCGCCTCCGGCGAAGATCCGCCTGTGGCGGAGCTGAGGTCGTCTAGATAGAAGATGTCATTCCTGAAAGCTTCTATCGGGAGCAACATAAAGGGAGCTTGAGAGATGAAGAGTTGTTCAGCAGTTTTCGTGATTACCGTTCTAATGACAAACGAAGTCTTCTCGCAGGTGCACATCCAGGAGAAGGCAATAATCTCTCCTGCGCAGCCGAGAAAGATAAAGGGGGGAGGAGTTAATAATCACAAACTAAGCTACGCTGTAAGCTGGACGGATGTCGAAGATTCCGTAGCAGTACTGATTGATGACCCTTGCGGCTATGAAATTGTTTCGTCAGTGGGTGGCTCACTAACTGGGGAAATTCAAGCTCCAGTTGCGGGCCATTACGGCTTTGGCGTGTACCGAAAGGCGGAATACTTCTCGGGTATTTGTCTTAGAGTCTGCTACGATGATTCGCTAATCTACAGTGGTTGCGACGCAGGTTCATTAGTGGAAGATGGTCCCTGGTATTGGCTATTAGGTCTGGGCACAGGTTTCACAACACCCTATTTCTCGAAGTTTGATTTTAGCTTGGAAGGCCATTACCTAACGCATGGACAGTCAGCCATGGTTTACGTGGGAGGCTACGATGATAGCACCGCAACCGCGTGGTCACCGGATACAGATCCTATCACAGTGACAATAATCTCAGGGAGCCAATATGCCTCATTTCATGAGTCCGATCCGCAGTCGGGAGTTGATGACCAAATGGGTTCGACCATAACGACGACACAAAACAACCTCCCAAATGTCTATCTTGTGGGTGATGGTGTCCTGCCAGAATCGGGTCCCGGATGGGTGGTAGTTGAGGCGACAAGCAACGGGCTAACAAGAGTGGATTCGTTGGAGGTACCACCACCGCCGATCGTTGAGATTACTCCTTCCGAAATCTCACCTGGAGATACAGCACTGATCAATGTGTTTTGGCAAAATCCCGATGGAACATTGACCGACTATTCAAGCGTCACCTACGGCCCCTTGGTTTTTGGGTTCGAAGCTGGTATTTGGAGCGGGGGAAATTGCGGAATGCTTCTCGCAAGTTGGGGTGAAGAAGAAACTTACTTTTCACTAGTCAGTACGCCGTTGTACTTCGTTGCAGCCGATAGCATAGATTGCGATTCCGTAAGGGCTGGGATAAGGGTCGGAATATCAGTTGTGAATACCACGCCCTGTTCCAAAGTGCCCGATGGGAAAGCAAGTCTAGGACGGGACCCGAAAGGCGCACCTTCAACCACCAGTGCCGGCATCGTGAGTTCCGACGTGAAGTCATCTGCAAAGAAGGTGGTTGCTAATACGACAGGGCAGAAATTAGTATCTGATGATAATGGATTTTCCGATGCTGAGTACGGGATCGGTTATGCGGAGATAAAGGAGCCACAAATCACGATTGACATTCCAGCGCCTAAACAAATATGGCCCACACTTCCTCCAGAGTCAGGTGGAAATCCTAACGAAAAAAATGTACAGTATTTCACGGTCACAGTTACCAGTGAAGGCAATCCTTTACCTGATTATGATGTGATCCTGACAGCGACCATGATATTACCATCTGGTGGACACAGCCATACGAACCAGCCGCCTACGGATGAAATGGGGGAACTTGAGGATTATGTAAATGACGTGGATAGCAACGGAACCATCACGACTACAACCGATCAGAACGGAGAAATCAATGTTGCCTTTACCGCTCCCGAATTCAGCGGCAATGTGCTAATGACTGCGACATCAACAACTAAGCGAGTCAAAGCGAATGATACTGTTTTAGTGAAAGTCCCCGATTTAGCTACGATGGATGGGGGGGCAAATCTTATCACTTATACGTCGTCTGAAACTCTTCACAGACTTGCAGACAGTGAATACGGAACCCCAGCAACAAACGCCGGCATCGTAGATGCAGTTGAGGCGTATTCCAATCAGTATATGATGGATAGCAGCATTTTCTTGGCAGCATTAGACATGAGTCTTCCATGGGGTGGACTGTTTGATTACCAGGATGGCGATTGGCATCCACCTCATCAATACCATAGAGTTGGCAAAAGCGTTGATTTCTCTCACTTTTATACGGACGCATCGGGGAAACGCACACCCCTTATGCTCTATGTTGATGGAAAACCTTGGAAGACTTTCAGTATGATCGACGAAAAGACTCTGGATGATTGCTTCAAACAGGAAGGCTTTGTTCGTTGGGAGCGTTCAATTCACAAGATTCATTACGAATTAAGAAAGTAGGGAGTGTTGTCAATGAAAAATGTGTTCATCTTGGCATTTGCGGCCCTGCAATTTTCAAACCGGACATTCGGCCAATGTCCACAGTATGATTTAAATCCACCACGCTTGGACCTCGCAGTCAAGTGTTTTGTCAAAGTGGATGATACTGCAGGAATTTTTGGATACGGTTATTCCATTTCTAATCTCGCTGATAGCAGAGGGTGCCTCGATGAGTTTGACATTGACATCAGCTGTCCTCCCTTGGGAGTTGAGTTATCGAACGAGGGCTTAGTTGACTCAAAGCACGTCTGGAGGACTCCGCTAGGTAATCCCCAAGCTCAAAAAGTCATTCCAGTCGGCATCCCGATACTACCTAGCTCTGGAGAATACACCAGTACATGGTGGGCTGCGTTTGGAGTAGACGGAAGCATATCATGGACTAGCCCATATGGCATGTTCCGAGTATCCCCTGGAACAACGCTCGACAGTGTAGTCGTGACATCACACGGCATTCCGTCTCTCAGACGGTTCGTAGCCTCCCCCAGTTACAACCCCAAACCAGCAGTTGAGATTACCCCTGAAAACGAAGATTCAGTATATATGAACACTCCCGAACCCACAGCAGAACAAGATTCGGCGGAGGTCGCTCTGGAAGACTCAATCAAGGTGAGAGGTTGGACAATCGGTCCGACAGCGCCGCCATTGAACTTCGATGGCTCTTCATGGCTCGATACCCTCACCAGCTACACCACCCAATCCCGCTCGCTCGGTTGGATCAAAGATCAGGCAAGGGCTGACAAATACTCGGGCTACTTCGCTTCTGCAAAAACAAGCCTGCAGCAAAACAACACTGGCGCGGCACGCTCTACACTGCAGCAAGTAGTTCAACAGGTCAACATTGACAGCACAAGCAGCTTGACAAGCGAAGCCTACGCTCTCATTCGCTACAATACAGAGTATTTGTTAGCTCAGATCCCTGTTCCACCTTCAGGCTTCATCGTCAAGCTTATCAGTAGCACCGGTACAAAACTCACAAGTGGCTCACTTCAATACTATGAAGGAAACTGGAAAGAGGCCACAAATAATAATGACGGTACTTTTACCATAAACACAACAGCGAAGACATTAAGTCTTAGAATGACTTATGAGTACGGTACACAGACGAAATCAAATGTGACTGTTGGGACGGACACAGCCATATTCCAGACGGTGAATGCTCAAATCAAGCTGCAAGACAGCAAAGGTAATCCGTTAGATACTGGCACAGTCCAGTACTATGCCGGAGCCTGGAGAAACTTGGGCACGACAACAAACGGCGTGGCAACCAAAGAACTCCTCCCGAACAGCTATTCTTTTAGAATGACTTATGCTTACGGAAGTAACGATAAATCACAGGACATAGGTGCGAATCCGGCCGTAGTCTTTCAAACTGTCAATGCCACAGTCCAATTACAGGACAGTCACGGCACTTTGATGCCTGCCCCTTTGGGGGACCAAGGGACAGTTCAATACTACTCCGGTGCATGGAGAGATCTTGGAACAACTACAAACGGAGTTGCAACAAAAGAGCTTCTTCCCAATAGCTACAGCTTCAGAATGACTTATGCTTACGGAGGTAATGATAAACAGCAAAACATAAGCACAAATCCTTCGGTAGTCTTCCAGACTGTGAATGCGACAGTTCAGCTAAAGAATAGTCAAGGAAATCTCATCGATACGGGAACGGTGCAGTATTACGCCGGAGCGTGGAGAACTCTTGGAGTAACTAGCTCTGGTACTGCAACAAAAGAACTCCTTCCAAACAATTATTCATTCAGAATGACTTATGCGTTCGTATCAAACGACAAGGCACAGGATATTTCCACCAATAGTACCGTTGTTTTCTCTACGGTCTTATGCACCATAAACGTAACCAACTCGCAAAGCCAGCCCGTCAATAATGTTCAGGCAAGCTACTATTCCGGAGCCTGGTGGCAGATCGGTCCCACTGTGAACGGTCAAGTAACCAAGGAGCTACTCCCTGCGAATCTGACGTTCAGGATTACATACGGCACAAATCATCAGGACAAAACGCAGAACCTTTCAACGAACAATGTAGTACAATTTACCATACAGCCGTAACCACCGGCAACGGAGTAAAGGAGGTTCGAGAGTGAAACAACTTTTCATTTTGCTGCTGGCAGCAGTTGCCGCTGCCTCTCCTCAGCCAGCAAAGGGGCATCAATCAATATCTGAAGGCAATACCCCAGGGCTCACCTGGCAAATCCCATTTGCATCATCAGACAACACAATCTCGCTCAGCGTTGAGAACAGTTCGAGCATCGAAGCAGAGGACGTCTCTGTAACGTTCAATAATCTTCCGTCTTGGATCAAGTTCAAGTCAGGCACAGTAGTTATCAAGAGTATTCCAGCCAACACTTCCGGAGATGCTGAGTTTACGTTTTCCGTTGACAAGAAAGCTCCTGTTGGAAGAGACACGACTTTGACGGCGACAATCACCACTTCGGACGGACGGACAACGCAGGGCGCGTTGCAGGCCTGGACAAAGGAGATAAAGGTAATTGTTGCAGCACCAAAGGATTACAAGCTTTACGACAATTTCCCGAATCCTTTCAATCCTAAAACGAAGATCGCATTTGAACTTCCGAAAGCATCACACGTAAGACTTATGATCTATGACATCGTCGGCCGTGAAGTCGTACAAGTCGCAGATGCCGATTATCCTGCCGGCTACACCGAGCTAACATGGAACGGCTTGAACAAGAATGGGAACTTGGTTTCATCAGGAGTCTATTTCTACCGTATAAGTACAGACAAGTGGAGCAAGGTAAAGAAAATGTTGATGCTGAAGTGATGATGATGTCCCCAAGGAGATCCAGCTAACCTCCCGCGGGAAAAGTATTTAGGCAGACTCAGCTTTGAATCCTGCTCACGGGCCAGAAGCGAGCATGATATCGATCCTAAATCAAGCTCACTCGTGAAATTTCTGGATTGCCTTCACGCTTAGCTCACCTGTCTGAAGCGTCTTGATTGCCTTGACCGCTGCCGATGCCGCCGAGAGTGTAGTCGCAAAAGACACCTTGTGTTCTATCGCGGCCCACCCGATCGCATACTCATCGTACCTTGCTTCCTCACCAAATGGAGTGTTCACGATGAACTGCACTTTCTGATTCTTTATGTGATCCACGATATTGGGTCGTCCCTCACTGACTTTGAACACTTTTTCGTTTTCGATCCCGTTTAAAGTCAGGAATTTTGATGTCCCTTCGGTCGCAATGATCTTGAAGCCTAGATTTTTGAACTCGCGGGCAATTTCAACTGTGTTTGGTTTCTTGTCGTTGTCGTTCACGCTGAAGAACACCGTACCGGATATTGGCAAGGGATTTCCTGCCGCCACTTGCGATTTTGCGTAAGCAGCTCCGAAATTCGAGTCTATTCCCATCACTTCGCCGGTTGATCGCATCTCCGGTCCGAGGAAAACTTTTACGCGTGCGAACCGGTTGAAAGGGAAGACTGCCTCTTTGATGGCGATGTGATCGAAGTGGTTATTTGTAGCGCCAAGGTCCATGTCTTTCAGCTTTTTCCCAAGCATAATCTTTGCGGCAATCTTTGCGAGCGGAAGCCCGATGCTCTTGCTCACGAAGGGAACAGTCCTGCTTGCTCTCGGATTTACTTCGAGTATATAGACAATGTCGTCCTTCATTGCGAACTGAATGTTCATTAGGCCGACGACCCGCAGTCCTTTTGCAAGCATGCTTGTATAATCTTTTATCTCTTTCAAGCACTTGTCGGTAATCATGTAAGGAGGGATCACCGCGGCGCTGTCACCCGAATGGATCCCTGCCTCTTCAATATGCTCCATGATGGCACCGATCACGACGTCATCTCCATCGGCGACTGCGTCAACGTCGAATTCAAAGGCGTCCTCAAGAAATCTGTCGATCAGTACCGGTTTATCAGGAGAAACATCGGCGGCGGTTTGCATGTAACGCCTGAGAGACTCATCGTTATAGCAAATCTCCATCGCGCGTCCGCCAAGGACATACGAAGGCCGCACAAGCACGGGGTACTTGATGTACGAGGCGACGTCGACAGCTTCCGTCACCGAGTAGGCAGTTCCGAATTCAGGATGAGGAATTTTCAACTTGCGCAGAAGCTCACCGAAACGCTTTCTGTCTTCGGCGATGTCGATTCCCTCGGAGCTTGTCCCTAGCAGTTTCACGCCGGCCTCCTCGAGAGGTTTCGCGAGCTTGAGAGGAGTTTGGCCTCCGAAACTCACTATCACACCTTCGGGTTTTTCTTCTTCGATGACGTTCATTACATCTTCGAATGTCAGCGGCTCGAAATATAGTTTGTCGGCCGTGTCGTAATCTGTTGAAACAGTCTCGGGATTACAGTTGATCATTATGGCTTCATAGCCCTCGTCGCGTGCTGCCATGACACCATGAACGCAGCAATAGTCGAACTCTATTCCCTGGCCGATCCGATTAGGTCCGCTCCCGAGGATTATCACTTTTTTCTTTCCGCTTCTAGTCGCTTCATTTTCTTCCTGATAAGTGGAGAAATGATAGGGTGTCTCGGCCTCGAATTCCGCGGCGCAGGTGTCGACCGTTTTGAAAACGGGAGTGACATTCAATTTTTTTCGCAGCTCTCTGATTCCGGTTTCCGTGGATCCGAATATTTCAGCAAGCTGCCTGTCTGAATAGCCTAATTGCTTTGCTTTGAAAAGCGTTTGCTTATTTAAGGGTTTCTTCTTCATTCAATTTCTAGTGGAATTCATGCCATAGGTGTCGGGACTCACCTCTCCCTAACCCTCTTCCCGACAAAAGGTCGGGACAAGCTCTACGAGGAGAGGGCTTATTTGGAGTGCTTCGAGGAGCAATGTCCTCCCCCCGTAGGGGAGGATCATAGGTAGGGTGAGCTCCTACCATCGGCGAAATCTTGAAATACATAAGGCTACACAATTCCATTGACAGTTTTTATTTCGGTGGAAATCTGAGCACTTGGAGAACTGAGATCATTGCTCAACATAGAAATTTTCCTTCAGATCGGTTTCGAAATCCACAATTTCCTTTATGTTCTTTAGAAACCATGGATCGATTTTGGTAAGCTCGAATATATCTTCCACCGACAATCCACCTTGTAGCGCGTACCGGAGGTAGAAAACATTTTCGGGCTTCGGTTTCTTGAGCTGGTTTGCGATATTCCTTTTTGCTTCCTGTGCCCGGTCACCTTTCAATTTCGAGAAATCATATTTATCTTTTCCGTCCGTGCCGAGACCGAACCGCCCTTGTTCAAGAGACCGCAGCGCCTTCTGAAGTGCCTCTTTAAACGTGCTCCCGATTGCCATAGCTTCGCCGACCGACTTCATTTGAACGCCCAGAGTGTCATCCGTGCCTTTGAATTTTTCAAAGTCCCATCGCGGAACTTTCACGACAACATAGTCTATCGATGGCTCAAAGGATGCCGGAGTCTTCTTCGTTATATCGTTTGGAATTTCGTCCAGCGTGAAACCGACAGCGAGCATCGCGGCAATCTTAGCTATCGGAAAACCTGTGGCTTTGGAAGCCAGAGCGCTCGAACGTGAGACTCTCGGATTCATTTCGATTACGACCATGCGTCCGTCAGCGGGATCAATTGCGAACTGGATGTTTGAGCCGCCTGTCTCGACGCCAACCGCGCGGATCACTTTCTTTGCCCAATCTCGCATTTTCTGGTACTCGCGGTCTGTCAGCGTCTGAGCGGGTGCTACGGTTATCGAGTCGCCCGTATGAACACCCATCGAGTCGAAATTCTCGATCGAGCAGACGATAACCACGTTGTCTCTTCTGTCGCGCATAACCTCCAGCTCAAATTCTTTCCAGCCGAGGACAGATTCTTCGACGAGTATTTCGCTGATCGGGCTGACGGAAAGTCCATGCCGCGCCATTTCTCTGAACTCTTCGATGTTGTAAGCGACACCGCCTCCCATTCCGCCGAGAGTGAACGACGGGCGAATGATGGCGGGGAATCCGACAGAATCAATTATATCCATCGCCTGGTCGATCGTTCGAACAAATCCTCCTCGCGGCACTTCCAGTCCGACGGAAGTGACGGTGTCCTTGAAAAGCTCACGGTCTTCGGCTCTGTTGATTGCATTGAGGTTTGCGCCGATCATCTCGACACGGTTTTCATCAAGCACTTTTGCCTCCGCGAGATTGACGGCAATGTTCAATGCGGTCTGACCGCCCATCGTCGGTAAAAGAGCATCGGGCTTCTCGATTTCGATTATTTTTCGGACGAACTCAGGAGTCAGCGGCTCGATGTAGGTCACATCTGCGAGTTCAGGATCGGTCATGATTGTTGCAGGGTTGCTGTTGACAAGGATGACTTTGTAGCCGAGTTTTCGGAGAACTTTACAAGCCTGCGTGCCGGAGTAGTCGAACTCGCAGGCCTGACCGATTACGATTGGCCCGCTTCCGATTATGAGGATTGACTTTATATCTTCACGTTTAGGCAATTACTGTTCACAATTCCTTGGCCTAAAAAGTTAAGAACGTGTGAAAGAATCTTCAAGTGTTTTCATGTCCAAATAATTTTTCCCAAATCGAGTAAGCCGTTATTTTGGAAATGAAATTTTTTCCCACGTTCTTAATTATCGACGGAAATTGAATCGAGGAGTCGGCAAGAGATTTGGTGTCTGCCATTAGTGATATTCTCACGCGGGGCGACAGTTGAAATCCTGAAGCGGGAATCTGTCGAGGGGAAAAACAGATCTCCTTATCAATGTAATATCTCACCCGCGATTGCGTTTCCTGGAACATCTAATAGCTGGATACTCGACATTGTCTCTAAGGTCGAATTGTCTTTATATACCCAGACTACTTTTTTGTTCCGAGTTATCTCGAAGGCGTGCGGAGCTTTTCCGAATTTGTTATGTCCCAGCCAATTTGTCAGGACCAAATTCCCGTTCGGCAGGATTTGCATTCCCGTCATGAACTCCAATTCAATTCCCGGCAATTCGTTCTTCGTCAATTGCCACGTAATCTTGCCGGCAGTATCGACCTCGACGACGCGGGGATCGCCGTTGTGGTCGGAACATGCGATAAGCGTATTGCCGTTCGGTAATCGGATCACGGAATGCGGGCCGCCTTTGATCGGGATTTCTCTCAGCGTCTTGCCCGTGGAATCATATTCGCAGACCTTGTCCAATCCGTAATGCGCAACAAGATAATTGCCGTTTGGGAGTTTCCTTGCGTTCCGCATGAAAAAATGTCCGCCGTCCACGCTGTCTGGAAGAAGTCTGATTTTCTTTACAATATTTCCGTTCGGAGCGACTTCCAATAGCGAGCCTGAATTGCATTCTCCTATGAATGTGTTGCCGTTTGCTAGCCGCTGGCAGGCATATATTTCGCTCATGGATTCGTAGGAAAACACGACTTCTTTTTCCCGCGTGACTTCTTTGACTCCGTTGCCAGTGTTGAACAAAAGGTTGCCGTTCGGAAGAACCCGAGATATCGTTGCAGCGCTCAGCGGGATATTCCCACTCAACTTTGCCGCTGTCTGAAATAATGAAAACCTTTCCCCGGGTATAATCTGTGCACGCGAAAGAATGATTTGTGATTATTGTCGTGTCAAGTTGGGCATAAGAATCAATGGAGGCAAATGTAAGAAATGTTAAAAGGGAAATGAATCGCTTCATCTCGGATTTTCTCTTTTAAAGCTTTCTCTCAGTCCTTCCAGCTGAACTCGCGCCGTTGGCTCGGTTTGGAAATGCTTTTGGAGTTTTCCACAAGCGTACTCATCACAGAATGCGCAACTCTCGAGTTTCCGTTCTATCGCACATTTTCTGATTTCGCATTTAGCGCAACCTGAGAAAAGACGCCCCCCTTTTCGGCACCCGTCGCAATCTGTGATGTCTTGAGCTCGAAGGTTCATCCCGTACTGTTCGGTGCAGATCTTGGCGATCTTATCTCTCATCGATCGTTGCTTGAATTTGTCTTGCTCGAATGTCGCGAGATGAATGGGGCAGGGGTCGCATGTCAATCCACAATAAGCAATCATTGCATCCATTTCCTTTTCCCAGTTTCTTTAGAAATTACTCGCTTTAAACCTGAACTGCAACCATGACCCAATTAGTTGAATCGTTAGTAGCGTATCGGTTTAATCCCGAAGGGATGTAATTATTATAGAAGAACCAGACACAAGACATGTGAACCCCAAAGGGGTGAAATTATAATCTCATCCCTTCAGGATTTAATTGTCTTTTGATATTCCGTTCTACAGTAATATCACCGCTTCGCCTGCCTATGCCGAAGCGGCTACGCGCAGGCAGGCGGTTTGCACCGGTGCAAGAAAGCAAACCGAGACACTGCCCAGTCGTTTGTTTTTGGGGGTCGCTTTGTTTAAAATACCACGAGACAAAATGTGGGCTGATTAAGATGAATCCCTCAAGCACAGACCAAATCATCAAGCATATGAAAAGTCTTGCAAATCCCGATAATGTTGTCAGGAATAGCAGACGCGATGCGATGAAGGTAATAAGGACGCTCGAAGAATTCAGTAATCCTGAAAATGTGGCGGGTATGGCGAGATTTGGAATTAGCTCCCGGAATACGCTCGGAGTCCCAATTCCTGTGCTTCGGGACTTGGCAAAGGAGATCGGCCGGGATCAAGTTCTCAAGGAGAAAATCCATCACCTTGCTCTCGAACTGTGGAATACCGGAATACATGAGGCAAGGATTCTTGCGGGATTCATAGACGATCCGAAGGCAGTAACCGAATCACAGCTAGAAAAGTGGGCTTCGGAATTCGATTCATGGGACGTTTGCGATCAAGTTTGCAGCGGTCTTTTCGACAGGACGAAATTTGCCGCCAAGAAAGCCGGGGAGTGGACCAAAAGAAAGGAAGAGTTCGTAAAAAGGGCAGGATTTGTCTTGATGGCTGCACTTGCCGTTCATGACAAAGATGCCGACGATAAAACGTTTTTGAAATTCCTGTCGATGATAAAAAGAGAATCAACTGACGACAGAAATTTCGTGCGGAAGGCTGTCAACTGGGCGCTGCGTGGAATAGGGAAGCGCAGTTTAAGTTTGAACAAGGAGGCGGTAAATACAGCGAAGGAAATTCAAAAGATCGACTCTAGGGCGGCCAAGTGGATCGCCTCGGACGCGCTAAGAGAGCTAACTAGTGCCGCTGTGTTGAAAAGGCTGAAAGGTCGACAAAGATAAAGGGACTTCAAGAGGAAGCACTTCATGGTAGAGAAGTCGAATGCAACCGCAATGACCGCAAATAGTTTATCGGAATCGCTGGGTCCGCAAAACAAAAATGATTTTCCATCTGTGTACTTAGCGTCTTCTTTGCGTTCTTCGCGGTTAAGAAGGAAGGAGGTTACGTGGCTGAGCTGAGGCAGAATGTTCTGACGAGAGAATGGGTGATCATCAGTCCGGAAAGAGCCAAGAGACCGGACGAATTTGCGCAGAAGAAGGATGGCGAACGTATTTTACCCGAGTACGTTCCGGAGTGTCCCTTCTGCGTGGGAAACGAACATTTGACAACCGACGAGCTGTTCAGACTGTCGGACAAAAACGGCTGGAAGGTGAGGGTCGTATCCAATAAATATCCGGCTCTTACAACTCAAGGCGAACGGGTAAGAAGGGTGGAGGGTATATACCGCTCGATGTCGGCGGTCGGTTATCACGAGGTTATCGTGGACCACCGGCTGCACAACATGACCATGGCGTTGATGACAGACGACGAAGTGCTGGACGTCCTGAAGGTTTATCGCCAGAGATATCAGGAGATCAGGAAAGACAGCAGGATTGAAGCGATCATTCTATTCAAGAACCATGGCGAGGCGGCGGGCACGTCGGTTTCGCATCCGCATTCGCAGCTTGTAGCAACCCCAATCGTTCCGAACCAAATCAGGTCGAGGATGGAAGAGGCGATAAGGTATTTCGACGACACGGGCGAATGTGTTTGCTGCCGAACCGTTCAAGACGAATTGGAGGCAAAAGAAAGACTGATTTTTCAAACCAAGAATTTTATAGCGTTCATCCCTTATGCTGCGCTTTCGCCATTTCACACATGGATTTTTCCGCTGAGGCATGTTTCTTCATTTGATGAGATCGACGATGAGGAGATCAAAGATTTCGCAAAATGTTTGAGGACCGTCCTTGCTAAACTTTACCGCGGGCTTAATAATCCCGACTTCAACTGCTCGATCCGTTCCATCCCGACTCGGGATCTGCGTACGGAATATTTTCACTGGTACTTCACCATCGTCCCGCGCGTTTCGAAGACCGCCGGCTTTGAAATCGGAAGCGGGATGTATGTGAACACGGCACTGCCGGAAGAGAGTGCAGAGTTTTTGCGGATGGTGGAGGTACCCAAGTCCTAGGGATTTCAAATCTCCAACGTGATTTTCAGGAGCGAGGGGCAAAAGCTGCTGAGTCAACAGTCTCTTATCCCCGTGGCGTGGACTTAGATCAAGGCAGTTAGAATAATGAGGCGAGATCTTTCTCCAAAACCATAATTGCTCGGCTTTTCACGTAGTCCTTTCCTTTAAGTAGGGATTGCGCCGATTCATTTTCGCCAACTGTTTCTTGATCGTACAGTAGTGCGACCTGCTTCGCGCTGCTGATAATTGTCTCTGCTTTCTCTCATGTCGCATCTTCTCTCTCTTTCAAGGTCACCATGAATGATTTGAATTCCAGAAATCTCAATTAGTTTCAGGATTGTTCACCTGCTGCTCAAGCAGTCCATGTAATTGTCCTTTGAAACTCTCCCCAATTTTGCCTATTTTAATTGGTGTTCAGCCTCGAGACGTGGACGAGAGCTCGCATGTTGAGATATTCACCTTACAGACATGATTAGAATGATGGGAGAGCAAGAATGGAACAATACTTTTCGTCTGCGTTCCTCGCCGTATTTGCTTACTTAGTAGGCTCTTTTCCGACGGCTTACGTGATTGGGAAAAACGTAAGGGGAATCGACATTTCAAAAAAAGGAACCGGAAGCATAGGCGCCATGAACGCTTACTCAGTTACCGGCTCAAAGACTATCGGGATCGCCGTGGGAGCAATAGACATACTTAAAGGCTTGATCGTTACTTTGCTGGGCAAGTATGAGTTCGGGGTGACCGCAAGTGTGATTGCGGCTCTCTTTGTTGTTCTCGGCCACAATTATTCAATATTTATGAGATTCAAAGGCGGACGCGGGCTTGCAACTGCCGCCGGTTCGTTCCTGATTATCCAGCCGGTATGTGTTGCCGTTTACCTCCTGGTCTATTTCGTGCTTAGAGCGGCGAAGTTGAAACTTTACATCTCGAGCGTGTCTGGAATTTTTATTGGCTCGATACCGATCTTCATCAAGCCTATTCTCACTCCGGTTCCTGAAGTGTTTGCCGCACTCCTTCTGATCGTCATTCTATCAAAACATCTAATCCCATTGAGAAATGAATTACAAAACAGCATATAAATTTCTTCGCGTGACGTCGTGCCAAATGTCACACGGTCTCTCATGTCCGCACAGGCGGCAATCCGTCTACTTGCTTTTTCTGTTTGTGTTTACAGGGTCACCTGCCATCGCACAGTTATCGGCGCCGCAAAATGATCTTACATCATCGCGGGAAAATGCCATTACAAGGTCAGTCCAAAAAATTAGTCCGGCGGTTGTCGGAATAAATGTCACTGCGGTTGAAGAGCGGCAAAGCCCGTTTGCAACAAGCGATCCTTTCTTCAAACAGTTCTTCAGGGATAATCCATTCTTCGGTCAACTTTTTGGTTCACAGAAAATAGAAGTGCAGAGTCTTGGGTCGGGTTTCATAATTTCTGCGGATGGTTACACCGTTACGAACGATCATGTCGTCAGAGGTGCGACGAAGATTATTGTAACGATGACTGACGGCAGCAAGCGAACCGCGGTGATCATCGGACACGATAACGAATCAGACATCGCCCTCCTCAAAATTGATGGAGACAGTCTGCCGTATTGTGAATTCGGAAACAGTGACAGCATACTCGTTGGGGAGTGGGTAATCGCATTCGGAAATCCGTTCGGGTTGTTCGACATCAACAACAAGCCGACCGTGACCGTAGGAGTAGTGAGTTCTCTCGGAATGAATCTCTCAAGAGCGGGCTCCGGAAATTACAGCGATATGATCGAAACCGATGCAGCAATCAATCCCGGAAATTCCGGCGGACCCCTCGTGGACTCGGATGGAAAAGTGATCGGAGTGAACACCATGATTTATACTGCCGGCGTCAGTCAAGCGTACATAGGATATGGATTCGCTATTCCGGTAAACAAAGTGGCACGCGTAGTTGACCAGCTGAGGAAGTATGGGAAGGTAAAGCATGAAAGTTGGATTGGCATCGATCTTCAAACTGTCGATGAGAATATTGCGAAGTATTTCGGTTTGAGCGAGCCCTCCGGTGCGCTGGTGAATAATGTCCAGGGAGGAAGCCCCGCCGAAAAGAGCGGCTTCAAACAGGGCGACTTAATCTTGAAGTACGAGGGAAGACCTGTCCGTGACGCTGCCACTCTTCAAGCTCTGCTGGATGATCTGCAGCCAGGTGTCAGAGTGAAATTCGAGATATTGCGCGAGGACAAATTGTTGACACTTTCATTAAAAGTCGGCAAAAGAGGAGAAAAGAATTAGAACACGGATCACACAGATGCGACACATTCACACAGATTATGCCGGTAATACTCTTTTTTTGATCCGCGAAAGTCGATCTCTTGCGGGTCATCTGCATTCTATCACATTGCGAGGCGACAAATGATAAGACGATACTCACCTGCGGAATTGAGTATAGTGTGGACCGAAGAGAATAAATTTCGTATTTGGCTTGACGTCGAAATCGCTGCTATGGAATGCCAGGCACTATTAGGAAAGGTTCCCGCCGATGCGGTCGATGAAGTTAAAGCGAAAGCAAAATTCAGCGTCGAGAGAATCGATGAAATCGAAAAAACGGTTAAGCATGACGTCATCGCCTTTCTGACGAATGTCAGTGAGAATGTCGGGCCGTCGGCGAGGTTTGTCCACCTTGGAATGACATCCTCTGACGTTTTGGATACGGCGTCTGCAATTCAATTGAAGCAGGCTGGCGAAATCATTCTCGGGCATCTCGATGAGCTAAGGAGAATTGTCGGCGACCTGAGCCTGAAATACAAAGACATTCCTGAAATCGGTCGGACGCACGGCATCCACGCCGAGCCGGTCACATTCGGATTGAAAATGGCCGTGTGGTATGATGAGCTTGGCAGGGACGTCGTGCGGCTCAAGGGCGCGATTCAAGAGATCGCCGTCGCAAAGATTTCTGGCGCGGTCGGCACTTATTCTCATATTTCGCCTGAAGTGGAAAAATACGTCGCAAAAAAATTTGGTTTGCAGCCGTCCATCGCTTCCACACAGGTGATTCAACGTGACAGGCACGCGCAATTCATGACTGTGCTTGCTGTTATTGCCGGCACCCTCGAGAAAATGGCACTTGAAGTGCGCCACCTGCAGCGAACGGAAGTTCTCGAAGCGGAAGAGCCGTTTACGAAAGGCCAGAAAGGATCTTCGGCAATGCCTCACAAGAGAAACCCGGTGAATGCGGAAAGAATCTGCGGTATTGCCAGGTTGGTGCGGTCATATGCGATGGCGGCGCTTGAAAATCAAGCGTTATGGCACGAACGAGATATTTCGCATTCATCAGTCGAACGGGTTATCTTTCCGGATTCGACGCTCAGTCTGGACTTCATGATTCTCGAATCGCAGAAGAATTTCAGGAATCTCGTAGTCTATCCTGAAAAGATCAGGAAAAATCTCGATATCACCCATGGACTTTTCTTCTCAGAAGACGTCTTGCTGAAGCTGGTTGAGAAAGGATTGACGCGCGAACAGGCTTACGCCATGGTACAGAGAAATGCCATGCAATGCTGGGAAACCGGAGAGGATTTTCTCCAGGCTTTGAGCAAGGATCCGGAGGTGGCGGAGAAGATTCCACGCGAGGAGCTTGCGAAAATCTTTGACTTGGATGCACTCTTGAAGAATGTGGACTACATTTACGAAGCTTTGGGGCTAAAGACTTGAACACACTGCCGCTTTTTCGGAACAAATCGTTCCTGGTTTGGCTCGGTGGATTCTATGGACTGCTGGTCGGTTTGACAATTGCCATGGCCGCACAAATAACTTTTTTGAAATTTTCGCTGGGTCCGATAAAATCGATAACGCTTATTGCACTTGCAGGCGGCTCATCTGCTGCGGGCTCTCATCTTGTGAGCAAGCATTTGTTTCGAGAGGACGAGCTGATCCTGAGCCGGCCTTTGCATTATATCTTGTTTTTTTCCCTGCTTCCGATCTTGATACTCATCCTTTCAATTATTCTTTTCTTCAGCCCGGACTAGGAATGGGAATTTTGAATATCTAAATGCGTGAGGGACTTGGAACATTGAACAACGAATTTTCGCTACATATGTCCAAAATTCAAGATTCTCCTCGTAGCAACATAGAATATTATTGACCGCAAAGATTGCTAAGACCCGACAGGTCTTTGAAATGGTCCGGCAATATCTTTGTGTTCTTTGTGATTCAACTGTTTTCGTTACAGCTCTTTTGTTCTAGGAGAATGACAATACCAGAAGCATACAGAAATTTCATCGGCGGGAAGGAAAAAGACGCCGAATCAGGCAGGGCTTTCGAGAACCGGAATCCCGCTGACTGGGCCGATGTAATAGGTCTGTTCCCGCGGAGCGACAAACGAGACGTTGAAGCCGCCGTCAGTGCAGCGAAGCAGGCGTACCGTTCATGGAGTTTGACGCCTGCGCCAAAGAGAGGAGACATCATCAAGCGAGCGGGCGACATCCTGGTTGCACGGAAAGAAGAAATCGCACGCGAGATGACACGCGAGATGGGGAAGGTGCTGCTTGAGACGCGCGGCGATGTTCAGGAGGGAATCGATACGGCTTACTATTCCGCAAGCGAAGGACGAAGAATGTTCGGCGTGACGGCACCGAGCGAGCTCCCGGACAAGTTCACAATGTCTATGCGGGTGCCGGTTGGCGTTGCAGGAATCATAAGTCCATGGAATTTCCCGATGGCAATTCCCACATGGAAGATTTTCCCCGCGCTCGTTTCGGGTGACACGGTTGTGTTCAAGCCAGCTTCTGATACACCAAAGACGGCAGCTACCCTGGTGAAAATTCTTGTCGAGGCTGGAATACCCGATGGGGTCGTCAACATCGTTCACGGAACCGGAGAAGAAGTTGGAACAGCGATCGTGGAGCATGAAGACATTGAGATGATAAGTTTTACCGGTTCAACTGCTGTCGGAAAGAAGATATCAGAATCTGCTGCGAAGCACCTGAAGAGAGTGTCACTTGAGCTTGGCGGGAAGAATGCCGAGGCAGTAATGGACGATGCTAACCTCGAGCTCGCGCTTGACGGTGTTTTGTGGGGTGCATTCGGGACTACCGGTCAACGCTGTACGGCTACCAGCCGTCTAATCCTCCATGAGAAGATCTATGAAAGGTCCATCGATATGCTCGTCCAGAGGACTGCGAAATTGAAACTGGGAAACGGATTGGACGAATCCGTCGAAGTTGGCCCTTGCATCAATGAAGCTCAGAGAGAAAAAGTGCATTCGTACGTAGAGATTGGGAAAAAGGAAGGCGCTAGATTGGTCATCGGAGGTGAGTTTGCGGACGGAGGTAATCTAACGAAAGGCTGGTTCTACAAGCCGACGATTTTTGCCGATGTGAAACCTGAGATGACAATTGCTCGAGAAGAGATCTTCGGGCCTGTGCTTTCAATTCTGAAAGCAAAGTCGATCGAACATGCGATCGAAATTCTTAACGGAACAATCTATGGACTAAGCTCTTCTGTTTACACCAAAAACGTCAATCACGCTTTCAAGGCAATCCGCGACATCAAAGCCGGGATAACGTACATCAACGCACCTACCATCGGCGCTGAGACTCACATGCCGTTCGGTGGAGTGAAGCAAACCGGCAACGGGCATCGTGAAGGAGGGGCGAGCGCGTTTGACTTTTTCACGGAAATGAAGACCATTTATGTAGATTTCAGTGACAAACTGCAAAGAGCCCAAATTGATACTTACAGAGATTCTTAGTGAAGATACTCGATTCCGCAATTTTGGGTTCCTGTCCCGATCCCCCAAAAGGGGCATTCGGACAAGAAAGAAGATTGAGAATTAACCAGTGTGTCTATAACTTAGAATTCCCAAAAGGATAATTTATGTCAACCAACGAAGTCAAACAGACAGGAAACAAGACTAATGGTCAAGACAGCGACCTTTATTCTACGAACATAAGCCCGGATCAAGTGGCTGATGTTCTTCGGAAGCATATGCTCATTGATGGGTTCGATATTGTGTTCGATCTCAAACAGAGCAAAGGTTCTTACGCTTTCGATTCAAAAACGAAACAGCGGTTCTTAGATTTCTTCTCATTCTTCGGCTCCTCCCCAATAGGGTTCAATCATCCGAAGATGACGACGCCGGAATTCCTTGAGAAACTTGGCTATGTCTCGGTGCAGAAACCATCATGTTCGGACTCGTACACAGTTGAGATGGCGGAATTCCTGGATACCTTCTCACGGATCGCGATCCCCGATTATCTTCCGCACGTTTTCCTGATCGAAGGCGGCGGTCTAGCTGTAGAGAATGCGCTGAAGGCAGCCTTCGACTACAAAATGCAGAAGAATCTTGATGCTGGATTTTATAGTTCTGAGGATGACGAAAACAGGTTGAAGGTTATTCACTTCAAGAGAGCCTTTCATGGTCGTACGGGATACACGCTTTCGCTCACAAACACCGATCCAACCAAGACAAGATATTTTCCAAAATTTGATTGGCCGCGCGTGAACAATCCCTCGATCAAGTTCCCTTTGAACGAAGAAAATCTCAAATACGTGAGGCAGGAAGAAGAAATAGCGATTAACCAGATCAAGCAGTCCTTAGCGGAATTCGGAAACAATATCGCTGCCTTAATCGTGGAGCCGATACAGGCCGAAGGTGGCGACAACCATTTTAGAAAGGAATTCTTCGTTCGACTCCGCGACATCTGCAGGGAAAACGACATTATAATGGTCATGGACGAAGTGCAAACAGGGATTGGGCTTACCGGTAAGATGTGGGCACACCAGCATTTTGTCGAACCGGATATCATTGCGTTTGGGAAGAAGACGCAAGTTTGCGGGGTGCTCGCCGGAACCAAATTTGATGAAGTGGTAAAGAACGTCTTCAACACTTCGGGCAGGCTCAATAGCACATGGGGCGGGAACTTGACCGACATGGTGAGATTTACGCGACAGCTTCAGATCATCGAAGAAGAAAAGCTCATCGAAAATGCAGCAGACGTCGGCGAGCTTTTGCTATCACGGCTAAGAGAATTGGAATCTGAATTCCCACGTCTGGTGCATAACACACGGGGACGCGGACTCTTCTGCGCATTCGACATGCCTTCGCCACAAAAGCGACTTGAGCTTCGCCAGAGAGTCTTCAACCGGCATCTTCTATTGATCGGCTGTGGTGAACGGACAATCCGCTTCAGGCCACCATTGAACATTAATACGTTGGAAGTACATGAAGGGGTAGATATAATCCGGAGTTCACTCGCAGAAATGGAGTTAAACTGAAATCACTCCACTACTTCTTTTTTTTGCCGCCGACTTAAGTCGATATATGAATGGCAGGGAAGTAGCGGGTCCCCCGGGGATTTCTTCCCGCCGGATTTCTACAGATTGGAATGCACTTGATAATAGGGACTGCCAACGTAGAATCCTGAACCGGGCGAAAACCCCGACAAAGGAACTGCGTTGAAAGATAATAATCTGACCTGGAGAAACGGGTACGCGTGGTGCGTACTATCTTCCAGTGCGACTGCAATAGAATCCGCGGAAGTCGAAAACCAGGTTTCCGTGACAAAAACTTCACGCGAGTTGTAGCAGTCACATATTAAGTAATAGAGATTTGCACTCACCTGATTCCAACTTACAAGGAACGTTGTATTGACATTGGCAAAATTATTGATAGGGAGACTGGGCACCACAGAATAGTTCTGCACGGGAGGCGGAACTTGAATGATCTCCTTGATTGTGCCGATCTTTGCGTGCCTGACAACGAATTCCAAAGAATCACCCTGGGAAAATCGCATGCTGTCTGTATTGACGAAGTAGCCGTCGGAGTACCGTCCCAGCGAAGACCCGTTGACTGTTACCGTTGCTGAATTGAAATCACTGTTGCTCTTACTCTGCCCCGTGTATTGTAACTCACAAGAAATGCTGTACAATGCCTTTCCGCTTTGCGTCGGAGATTGCACTTGAGCGTAACCGACGACCTCTATTTGTGGATCAGGAATCGAATGATCTGGGATTTCATTTCCACTGTCCGTCGGCGAGCAGCCGGCTAGCACGGCAAGCGACATGAGCAAATACAAGCCCCTGTTTCTCATCATGATCCTTTCCTTGAACCTAAGAGTTTGACGGTTAGTTTCTCCTGACTTAATCAGGTTTTTTTCGCGTCTCGACAGAGCTACTTTTTCAATTATGGCTAATCTCGCCTTACCTTTTGACCTGACAGAAGGGAAGACGCCACTTTGATTCTTCGCCAAAACTGTCACGTTAACGTGAGGCAATCAAGAGGCGCGGCGAATTCTCTGAATCAAGAATTCTCGTAGAGCGGGAATTAAGCCTAGACAATCTGCGCAGCTTAAGATCTTGTGATAGTTTTTTCGCTTTGTTTTCCCAGCGCTTTCCAAAACAGCTCAAGAAGTTCTTTTACGCCATCGCTGGTCACAGCACTTATGAAATGCTTCTTCAGTCTTCCGGGGAAGCTTACTTTTCGAAGTTCTTCTTTCCTGGCATGATCGATCAGGTCAGTTTTTGTAAAGACGATCAGTCTTACCTTCTCCGGAAGTTCTTCGCTGTGCAGCCGCATTTCTTTCATTAGCTTTCTAAATTCTTCTTCGGGGTCAGAACAAGTCGATTCAATGAGGACGGCGATCGCCTTGGTTCTCTCTATGTGCTTCAGGAAAGAGATCCCCAAACCTTTTCCCTGACTTGCTCCTTCGATTAATCCAGGCATGTCTGCAACTACGAATGAGAAATCCTTATACTTTGCAATTCCAAGAACCGGTGCGAGGGTTGTGAACGGATAGTCTGCGATCTTCGGTTTAGCCGCTGATATCACGGATAGCAGCGTTGACTTACCCGCATTAGGAAAACCCACAAGCCCAATGTCCGCCAGGAGTTTCAACTCGAGTTTTAATGTCTTTTCTTCACCCAATTTTCCGGCTTCTGCTCTGCGAGGCGCGCGATCGGTGGACGTTGCGAATTCCGCATTCCCTCTGCCGCCCTTTCCGCCCTTCGCGATCACAAATTCCTTTCCGTCCTCGATCATGTCAACGATTGTCTCGCCAATCTCCTCATCTTTGACAAGCGTTCCAGCGGGAAGTTTGATTATCAGATCATCCGCGCTCCTTCCGAATTTGTTTGAGCCCTGTCCATGCTTGCCGCGATTCGCCTTGAATATTGCGCGGTAATGAAAATCAAGAAGAGTAGTCAGGTTCCGGTCGGCAACGAGAATTATGTCTCCTCCCTTTCCACCGTTTCCGCCGTCGGGACCGCCTCGAGGAACGTATTTCTCGCGACGGAAACTCACGCAGCCGTCTCCACCGTTGCCTGCCTTTACATGAATTACGGCCTCATCGACAAAGTGCGTCATGATCAATTAAGCCCCAAACACCGAGCCAGCACCACGATAAGTTGCGATTTCCGAGTGATAGGTCGCTCGATCTTAAAGCCCGCCGTTTCTGCTGTTAGAAGTTGGAATTTGTTTCTCCGAAGGCATCCATTGGAGGAAAGCGGGACTTTGGACCGGCGATTCATAAGCGACTATGTCATTCATGATCATTAAACCTCTTGTTGATGGCGTCGGTGAAAGCTACCGCATATTTGGAGAATGGATCTATTCCTCTGTCAATAAATATTCCTTCGACAATCTTTGACGCAGCCTTCCAATCGGGACTCTCATCCAATTTGTGAAGTGCGATATGGTACAGTGATCTGCTTCCGTGAAAAATTCTCTTAATAATCTTTGCCTCGTCTTTGGGATTCAACATCGTCCGCACAGAAGGCAATCTTTGTCCGGTCATTATGCCGGGCAGCGGTTCTATTGACAACTGGCGATCGATCCTGACCTTTTTTTCTTGGATTTCCTTCCTATCTTCCACTTTCTCTGTCTCAATTTTTTCCTTCTCACGTCCTGCACCAGGGTTTCTCTCAAGTGGCTCGTAACCCTTTGGGGAATCCGACTGTGTGGGAAGCAGGTCTAGGGTTTGCGTCATATCTCTCAATGGAGCTTGAAGAATCGACTGGAAATCACGGGAATCAACAGATTGAACCCCTTTCAGCTCTTTTGCGAACTCTATCCGATCGACAATCTCGCTCATTGACTTGTCCCGAAAAAAAAGAATTAGCGCATCTATCGGGATCTTAGAATAGCCAGCCGCAAACTCAAACAGTTCGGCGAGAGAGCCTGTCAGAGATTCGGCATTGGACGCAAGCGTACTCAGAAGATGCTCGTCGATCTTGGCATGAAGCTTCCTCCAGCTTTCAATGTCTATCGAATCTCTGTTCTGAAACTCCATGTATTCTACAATTCCACGCGGATAGTAAGGATAATTGCATAGGAACCTCTCAGCACGGAGAAAGTTCAATTTGGATATTTCACGCTCTCCCTTGAACAAGAATTTCTCAAGCGTCCACCGCGGTCGGATAACATAGTTGAAGAGAAACTTAGAGGCTTTGCCGGTGAGTTCGAGAAAATCTTCATGCGTGAACTCAAAAGAATTCTTGACAGCATGACGGATTTCCTTGAAGAGAGTTTGTATCTCAGGCAACGAAAAATCAATTCTACCGGTCCTGCTCCTCCCTAAATCCTCATCATCAATAATCTCGTCCACTCCGGCTTCGGCAAACTTCTTGAAGTTTTCCGGTACGTCGGAATCCGTCAGAACCGCATGCAGCGCGATTCGCTCGCCCGGGTAACGCTTTGCGATGTTGAACCCGTAACTCGAAATTTCTTTTTCAAACATTATTTTACTCTCTTGCCCTTTTCGCGATTCACTATTTCAGTAATGCCTTTACCCTGTTGATTTCTCGCTGGGCTCCATCGACAAAATTCTTGTCGGTATTCGGTTTGTCAACGATCTTCTGATACATGGCGATAGCCTCATTTGGCTTGTTCAACTGCTCGTAGCTCTTTCCTGCCATGTAATAGGACTGGGCAGCCCAATCAACCTCAGCACCCTTTGAGACCAGATAAGGGACTTTGAGAAATTCCAAAATGGCATTCGCGTAATCGCCCTTGTCGTTGTATATCGCCCCCATATAATAATGAAGTTCCTGCTGATAATCACGAGTCGCTTCTTTGATAAGGTTTTGGAACGTGAGGAGTGCCTGATCAAAGTACTTGAGCTCTTCATAGAGAATGCCCACTTTGATCTTCATATCCATAATCGACGGATCATCAGGGTACCTCGCGATGAATTGTCTTGCAACGTCAAGCGCGCCGTCATACTGACCCGCACTTTCATACGAGCTGATGAGCCTGCTCATCGCATCATGGAGCAGATCTGTGCTGGAAGTTGAGTCCTGATAGACGGCTCTGAAAATATTTATGGCATCCTGGTACTTCTCTTTTGCATAATAAATGTCACCAAGCTCGAACCGGGCCAGTGGAGCCGCAGAACTAATTGTGAAATTCTTTAGAATTTCTTCCAGTTTTTCCTGCGCCTTGTCGAGATCTTCAGTCTCAATGAATATCCTTGCTTCGTCGAGAAGCGAGGTCGGGTAGGCGGCGGTTTCGTCGTAATCGCTCTTCACGTCGTCGAGCAGCTTTTGAGCTTCTTTGTACTTTTTATTCTGCGTCAGATACTCTGCCTTGTCGATAAGAAACTGAGCGAGGTACTCGTCATCGTTGCCTTGGTATTTTTTCTTGAATCCTGCCGCCGCGGCATCAGCAGATTCGATCTCATCAGTCCTGTAATTGATCTCAATTAGTCTCGCGGCAATAAATGCCTTAAGCGTGTCTGCCGTCGTATCGCTTTGGATTTTCTTGTAGACTTCGGCAGCACTTTCATAATCCCCGAGCTTGAAATATGTCTCAGCAGCATTAAAGAGCGAGGTTGGCACACTTGATCCGGCTTTCTCAAAGAAAGAAGCGCTCAGCCGTTTATCACCGAGAGATTCATAAATTTTCCCGAGTTGATAATATGAGTCTGTAATCTCGGATGAATTTTTTGAGTTTGTCACAAACTCTCCGAATATATTCTTCGCGGCACCGAGATCTCCCGATTTCATTTTGCAGTAAGCCATTTTGTAGAGGACCTCGGAGGAAGGAGTCGACCAAAGCTCATCCTCGTCGATAGTCTGGTAGACCGAATAAGCCGTATCGTACTTACCTGTCGAATATAAAAAGTCGGCAAGCTCAGACTTTACCTTCTCTTTATAGGTTGACGCCTGAAGCTCATTTAGGATCGCGAAATATTCATTCTCTGCATCTAAATTCATTTTCCTCAAAACCTCGACGTAAAACCTCTGGCCTTTCAGCAAATATTCCTTGGGAGGGTGAGAGCCGAGGAAGTTTTCCAGAATCGATTTTGCCGTGTCAAGGGAGTCGATGGCTTTCTCAGATTGCGCGGCAACAAGTTGTGCTTCCAGAAGTAAACCCTTTCCGAATGGATCGGCCTGAACCTGCCCAGCTTCAACAATGGCTTGGCGGTAATTGGCAAAGCTGTAAAATGTCTTTGCAAGTATGCAGTTTATTTCGGGAAGGTGATTGGAGTTTGGAAATCGTCTGAGGAATGAAATCGAAGAATCGATTGTGGCGGCAGAATCGCCGGACGCAGCCTGGATCGTGATCATTTTCATCATAGAATTTTCGGCTACCGAATCGTCTTCAGAGCTCGAATCAAGCTTCTGGTATATCAGGTAAGATTCCGAATTCTCGTCGACTTTTGTCACTGAAGATTTCTGCAAGAGATTTGCAAGGAGGTATTGTGCCACCCTTTGCGTGTCGCCGGTCGAGATTGAAGCGATCTGGCGGAAGATCTTCTCCCCCTTCTTATAATCTTTCAGATCGTTTTCAAACAGATCCGCAAGCTGGAAAAGGGTGCCGGTACCGGGGGAGATTGCCTGCTCGGAAACTATGTCCGCCAAACTTGATAAAGCATTCTTGTAGTCGGTCTTCTCGAAAGTTGATATGTAATTTGAAGCACTGTCCGCAGCGGCGGCATAGTCGGATTCCGGATAAGACGCAAGAAGTTCGTGAAAGTTATTGATCGCGTCGTCGTACTTGCCGTCGCTTTCATCGAAGCAAGCCGTGTAGTATAGAAATAAATCAGGTCGATTCTTGAGAACATTTTGGTATTGATAAAATGTTTGGCTTGCACGTTCCTTATTTCCAAGGAATCTCATTTCGATTTCTAACAGCTTCACGACTGCTCCCGCGTCGGGGGTCTGCGACCGCTCGATAAAGAGTGCGAGGAGTGAATCTGCAAGTTTCATCCGCCTTGTTTTGTACGCGAGTTCGGCGTAGAGATTCAATAGCTGTTGGTCAGCATCCTTAGGCGGAAAATTCTTCAGTATGGCTAATCCGTCCGAATATTTTTTCTTCTCCCT
Organism: uncultured Bacteroidota bacterium; assembly: GCA_963768145.1. Lineage (GTDB taxonomy): Bacteria > Bacteroidota > Ignavibacteria > Kryptoniales > JAKASW01 > JAKASW01. Next base: position 107,301 of record CAVYHK010000023.1, read on the forward strand.
GAGCAGAATTGCGATTCTAGTTTTATATCCGGGCGGTAGTGCCTTCAACTTTCCGGAGATTTTCTTGAACGCCGCGTCATCGCCCATGCCCAACAAGACGTAAGCCTTTTCAAACAAAAGCTTATCTTTCTCATCCGCGGTCAGCACATCAACATTGACCTGATCCGTTCGCTGCAAGGCAGACGAGAAATCTCCAGCATCGAGGTCAATCTGAATCCTTTCCAAAAGAGCGTCTGTGCTTTGCGGTTCAATGTTTAATTTGATCGCGTCATCAAGATACTTTTCGCCCTGAACGGACATTCCGCGAATTCGACTCGACTTTCCGAGAGCAAGGAGTCCCATCACGCGCACCGAATCGTTGTCGGAAGAGAGCAGAGACTTGTATTGGCCTTCCGCTCTCAGCTCCTGACCTGAATTGAAATACAAATTGCCGAGCTGGAAAGTGGCCGTGAAGTAACTCAGGCTTGTGGGGTAATCCTGCTCAACTGTCAGGAGCGAAATCTCGGCACGAGATGTATCTCCGGATAGCTCGAAATATTTTGCGGCATTTAGAAGACTATTTGCGGCACCGATATCTTTCGGGTAGAACACTTGAAGTCGTTCGTAAGCCAGGGCAGCATTGGCGTTGTCGTTGTTCTTAGCGTAAGAGTCGCCTGCATTTATCCAAGCCGTCGGTGCAAGCGGGTCGTTCGGATATTGCACGGCAAAATTCTGGAAGTTGGCGGCTGCGTTCGCAAACTTGTTCTGGTCGAATTGCGACATCGCAAGATAATATCTCGCCTGCGAAGCCGATGGAGACGTGGGATACTGCTGGAGAAACTTGTTAAACTGTTCTTCGGCAAGGTCGTACATCTTGTTCTTGAAGAGCTCGAGCCCAAACTTCAAATCCGAATCGACCTGCGTATTCCCAATGGAGTTAATCCCGCCACTGACAGGAGGATTTTCAACCTGTGGAAATGCCGCAGTGACAACTGCTAAAAGGGCGGCAAATACTAGCGATATCTTTTTTAACATGGTTAAATATAAAGACTTATGAAAGATTGAGAAAGGGAGAGCTATATGGAAGTTGGAATCGGTATGGTAATTCACTGAAACACAAACTCCCACACCGGAGGGATAGGACTAATCGGTGTTAGTCGGGAAGGGTTAGGCGCTTACTGAGAGGTCTTCGCCGCCTGCCGAAACTCTCCCGCCGAGAGTTGAAGCAAGACATTTGTTGTCGCCACATTCCCAGATCGCTCTGCCTGCTGTCTTTGCCGTTGTGCCAGATCACTTTTGATGGGCAGGATTCACCTCTCCTCGCTCGCGTGGTTTTACCTTGGGGAATCGTAGCCGCCAGGGACACCACCTTTCGAGAAGACGATCTGCCATAGTTGATTGGTCCTGGCGCGGAAGGCACCCGCGCTTGAGAGCAAGAAGTATTTCCACATTCTGAAAAATCGCTCATCGTAATTTGCTTTTATGGCTTCCCACCCATTCGTGAAGTTTGCATGCCACGCCATCAAAGTCTTGTCGTAGTCGGCGCCGATGTTGTGCCAATCCTCCATTACAAACAATCCTTCCATCGCCTTCGCAAGCTGCGCAACCGAAGGCAAGGTGCCGTTTGGGAAAATATACTTATGTGTCCACGCATCTGTAGATTTAACAGAGCGAAGTGAGCCGATTGTGTGCAGTAAGAAAAGACCGTCGGCTTTCAAACACCTGTGAGCCACCTTGAAAAATTCGCTATAGTTCTTGTACCCAACGTGCTCTATCATTCCCACAGAGACGACCCTGTCGAACTCCTCATTTACGTCCCTGTAATCCTGCAGCCTGAATTCGACGGGAAGACCCTTGCACAATTCCATGCCGAGCGAGACTTGCTCTTTTGAAACCGTCAATCCCACAACCTTAACACCATATTTCTCTGCAGCATATTTTCCAAACGCGCCCCATCCACAGCCGATATCCAAAACTTTCATCCCGGATTTCAAGTAAAGCTTCCGGCAGATGAGTTCGAGCTTGTTTTCCTGGGCTTCATCCAGAGTCTTTGCGCCTTTCCAGTAGGCGCAGCTGTAATTCATCCTCTTGTCGAGCATCCTTTTGAACAACTCGTTTCCAAGGTCATAGTGTCTTTTGCCTATGATGAACGCTCTCCGTCTCGCCTGCATGTTGATCAGCTGGAATCCGGCGAGCTGAAATGCAACCTTGTAATTCCTCTTCACGCGGTCCTCTAGATTGCTGAGCAAGATTCTGTAAATGAATTCGTCAAGTTGACCAGCATCCCACCATCCGTCCATATACGATTCGCCCAGACCCAACTCAGCTTGCGTCATTACTCGCTTGTAAAATCTCTCATCGTGTACCTGGATATCCCATGGATTCTTGCCGTCGAGATCAACTCCGGCAGGACGAAGCAAATCTCTGAGCAGAGATTGATATCTTTGAGATCTCATGTCTGCACCTTCCGTTTGCAGGAACATTAATGAAAGAGAAATTTAAAAACAAATTATGATATTGCCTCAATGGATGTTCCTGCAACTGACGCTGAACGGAGCAACCTTCACGAGTAGCTCCAAGATTTGATTCCCATATCCTAGTTCCTGGCTCCACCGCTCTCATGGCATGCGAGAAGTGCCACTTGATTGTCGTTCGCGTGAAAACGGGGACCCAGAAGCCGTCTAACAAAATGGATTCCCACTTTCGTGGGAATGACAAATAGCAAGAATTGCGGTATTCACACAATCTATCTGCCGTGGAACCTTCAGCCTGGGTTGCATTGGGAGCAGCGCAACGAGGACTCGAGAAGAATCCCAAAGCAAATTACCAACATAACTTTTGCGAGAATCCCCGCCCTGACAGTCGAAGAAGCAATCTTCGCAAGTAACTTCAGGACTTGATTTGCCAGCCCTAGTTCCTGGTTCCACCGGTTTGCGGTGGAACCCTTTCGTGGACCGCGCAGCCAACCTTCACCATGCTCTTTGAACGTCCCTGAGCGGGCGTTGCGCCGCAGAGCGGTGCAACCAACGAGGACTCGAGAAAAATCCAAAAGCAAATTACGACATTACTTCAATGGAAATCCCCGCAACTGACAGTCAAAGAAGGAGCCTGCGCGAGCGCCTTTTGATTTGGTTCGCCCGTTGTGGAAGGAAAAAACGAATGCGTGAGGTTGCTAAAGTACGCGGGCTCTCCTTCGCAGGGGGTAATTCGGAAGGATGACGGAAATTTCCGATTATTTTATTAGCCTAATTTTGTCCACTAACAACTTACTTAATTCAGTCATTTTTGGATCATCCAGCATGTCCAATGTATTAGAAATCTGGATCAATTGAATTTGTTCGCCTTGAGTAATATCGAGGAAATAGCCCTGATAAAATGTCGAATCCTGCAATTCACCATCACAATATCCTCTCATGAGTGCATGGATAAAAAGGCAACGGAGACCGTGACCATTCCTAAACTCGCAAATCGAGTCAATATTCTTTTTACTATAGCATCCGTCTGCTTCTCCTACGGCGGGTCCATCCAGTGTGCGGGCCATAGCGAAACCCTTAAACATGTCCATACTGTCGAGTTTCTTCGCCCGGCGCAAATAATAATCGTCAAGACGCATAGCGTTAGCAGCAAGAACTTCTTTCCCATCTTTCAGAATTTCAAATCCATCCCATTGTTTCCAAATACGGACAGAGTATCCAGCCAAGGAATCGACCGAATAGGTATTTTGAAGAGATTTACTTGTAAGAACCTGTTTCTGGGCAGGATGCTGCATGGAAGGACGTGTTTGAGCCGCCGTCCTTTGAATGAGACAGAACAAGATAAAATAAAATGCTAATTTGTAAATCATAATCCATCCCCTACAAGTGAATTTCATAATTCTGCCAATGCGGTGAGATCTAGCTGTAAGTCTTGCCATGTATCCGCATAACATTCCCTCCAATGACTGGTTGCCCGGCAGTGAAGATGTTATGTCAGAGTAAAACCTTCGCTTGGTCTTTTCACATTTCCCGCTCGGCGAGACGCTTCTTCAACTGCGAGATGTGCCATGTTATATTGATTTCCTTCGGGCACGCTTCGACGCAATTGAAAATTGTGTGGCATCTCCATATCCCATCCGGCGTATCGACAATGTCTAGCCGCTCGTCGGCAGCCTCATCACGCGTGTCGAAGACGAATCTATACGCTTTCAAAAGTGCCGCAGGTCCGATGTAGTTTCCATCCGACCACGACGACGGACATGAGGTGGTACAGCAGGAACACAGGATGCACTTTGCCGATTCGAAAAGTCTCTCTGCATCCTCGTTGCTCTGTAATCTTTCGTGCTCGGGCGGGGGAGATTTCGTAACTAAGTAAGGCTTCACAGCCTCATACTTCTTGTAAAAGTCCGTCATATCGACCACCAAATCTTTGATGATCGGCAACGACGGGATCGGCTCGATCAAAATCGGTTTCGAATAGTTGACATCCCTCAAAAGTGTGGAACACGCAAGTCTGTTCCTTCCGTTGATCCTGATTGCGTCCGAGCCGCAAACTCCGTGTGCACAAGATCGGCGAAACGTCAGCGTACCATCATATTTCCATTTTGCCTGATGAAGTAGATCAAGAATTCTCTCCTTGTCGTCTCCCGCTTCGAGAATGAATTGCTGGTAGTAAGGCTCGGAATCCCTTTCCGGATTGTATCGTTGTATTCGCAGAGTGACTTTCATTTCTCTTCCTTTCCTGAAGCGATTCTTCGGATCAGTACTTCCTTTCTTTGGGCTGGAAACGAGTGATGGAGACAGGTTTGAAATCGATCTTAGGCTCCCCGGCTTTCCCCGACTTTGAACGGTCGGATTTGTAGATCAGAGTGTGCTTCAGCCATTTCTTGTCGTTCCTATCGGGGTAATCCTCGCGCGAGTGAGCGCCTCTGGATTCCTGCCTCGCCAGCGCACCATAAATGATCGGCTCTGCAGTGTCGATCAAGTTCCCAAGCTCAACTGCCTCCATCAAATCCGTATTGAAGACTTTCCCTTTGTCGTCGATGGATATTTCCTGGTAGCGGCTTCGGAGACTGCTGATCTCTTTTGCCATCTCTTTCAGGTCTTTTTCATTCCTGAAGATGCCGACTTTTTCCATCATTTTTTCCTGAAGCTCGGTTCTGAGTGCTCCGACTCTCTCTTTACCTCTAGAATTCATAATTCTGTCGATCTCAGCAGTTGTTCTGTCCGCCGCGTCATGAGGAAGTGGAGCAAAATCTGTTTCCCGGATAAACTCCGCAATTGCTTTGCCACCCCTTCGTCCAAACACGATCAAATCAAGAAGAGAATTTGTCCCGAGTCGATTTGCACCATGGACTGAAACGCACGCCGCTTCGCCGGCGGAGTAAAGCCCGGGAACTATCGTATTTTTCTTGTCCCTTATCACTTCAGCATCGATGGTCGTCGGAATTCCCCCCATCGCATAATGGCACGTCGGCTGGATCGGGATCGGTTCTTTGGTGGGTTCTATGCCAAGATATGTTCTCGCGAACCCGGTAATCTCCGGAATCTTTTCGTCTATAACTTGCTTCGGGAGGTGAGAGACGTCAAGATTGACATAGAACGTTCCATCGCTTCCCTTGAATCCGCGGCCTTCACGAATTTCTGTCAGGATCGCGCGCGACACCATGTCCCTCGGCGCAAGGTCCTTGACGGTAGGGGCGTATCGTTCCATGAAGCGCTCGCCCTTGTTGTTCAACAATATTCCACCTTCACCGCGAGCAGCTTCTGAAATAAGAATACCAAGCTTCCAGAGACCCGTCGGGTGGAACTGGACGAACTCCATGTCCTCGAGCGGGAGACCATGGTTGTAGATACAGGCAAATCCATCGCCGGTTCCGACATGCGCATTTGAAGTGATTCGATAGATTCTCCCATAACCACCGGTCGCAATCATGACCGCCTTAGCGTGAAAAACATGGACTTCGCTTGTCGCAATATCTATCGCAACAACTCCGACACAGCTCTTTCCACTCATGATCAAATCGGTGACGAAGAATTCGGAGAAGAAATTCACTTTTTGCTTCAGGCAATTCTCGTAGAGCGTCTGGAGCATAACATGGCCGGTTCTGTCTGCCGAATAACACGATCTCTTCACCGCTACGCGTTTGGAATCCGGATCTGAAGGATTTTCAGGTCTGGTGTGTCCGCCGAATTTTCGCTGTGCAATTTTGCCTTCGGGCGTCCTGGAAAATGGAACTCCCATGTGTTCCAATTCTATGATGGCACGGATGGCGTCTTTGGTCATTATTTCGATTGCGTCCTGGTCACCGAGGTAATCGCTTCCTTTTACGGTGTCGAACATGTGCCATTCCCAGCTGTCCTCCTCCTCATTCCCGAGTGCCGCGCCTATCCCACCTTGTGCGGCTCCGGTATGAGAACGGGTCGGATACACTTTCAATATCACGGCGCAGGTGAATCCCTTCCCGTGGACGGAATCTTCGGCCGGAATCTCGACTGCAGCCCGAAGTCCCGCGCCGCCTGCACCGACAATTATTACATCGTATTGATGTTTGACCATTACAATTTCCTTTTAAATTTTGAGTATTAAACACGAATTAATCGAATAAACAGAGCGAATCTCCACGAATGATTTTCGCAATTCGTGATGTTCGTGTTGATAAGAAATCATTTTCGTATCCGTGTCATTTCCCGCCTTGCGGGATCCCGCATACGCGTATATAATAATTGAGCGGGACGTGTTTTTTTTCTTCTTTGACAATCCTCTTCCTATTCTAAAAAGACAGAATTGTGTTGACACCGAGAACCCAGAATGCGATTCCCGACATGATGATCACTCCGTAAATTGTCAGACTGACTGCGGGCTTCATTTCATAGTCTCTGAAGATTCCCCACGTTCCATTCAAGCCGTGCCACAATCCAATGGTGATGAAAGTAAGATCGAACATTTTCCAGAACGGATGGTGCATTCTTTCCAATACCGCCGCATAGGTATGTCCGCTAACGGGATCCGCGTGCATAACAAAATAATGTCCGATCACCACGACGACCAGGAGAATTCCAGTGATCCTTTGGAGCACCCAACCGGGTGCGCCGCTTCCTCGTGAGCCAGTATGTTGATACATTTTTACCTCATTTATCTTTGTCAACATTGTCAAGGGTAAGAGGAAACCTTGACAAGGTTTTTGTTACTTGATCGATGCGAGAATATTATTGATCGGCTCCCTGAACATCAGGTAACCCATGGCGACGAACAGGAATATGCCGAGACTGTAAACGACCGTCAGAATTTTCTTGTGATAGCGGGCCCCGTCTGCCCAATCCACGAGGACTATCCTTATTCCATTGAACGAATGGAAAATGACGAGTGAGAACAGCAGCCATTCCAGGATTTTGAAGACCGGAGTCGAAAACAGTTTCATCTCCTCATCGAATGCTTTCTCGCCCTGTGTGAGAGTGGTTAGCGCGTAAATATGAAGATAGATGTAGGCAATCAAGCCAAGTCCCGTGATGCGGTGAAGAATCCACGCCCAGCTTCCGCCATGTTTATAGTACTTCAGATTCGTTCTGATCCATCCTTCGGGTTGCTTTGTGCTGTAAACCATCGTCATCTCCTTACAGAATTTTACTTGGAGAAAATAATCAAGCTGCCCTTTTTTTGCAACGAGGGTAAATTTGGGGTGGTAGCTCAATTTCAATTTTCGAGCTACCAGAAGATATTTGTTTCCCGCTGATCGCGCAGATTTTCGCAGATATGTCTTCAGCGTTCATCCGCGAAATCTGCGGGAGAATCCAAATTGAGCCATTCCAAATTTGGTCAAGCGTCGGCTATTCACTTGTCTGAAGGGGCCCTTTCGGGCGACGTACTAACCTAGTATGCGATAGACAGTATGAAGCTGCCGGAGTAGACACCGAAGGGTTGGGCTGGCGAGAGGGTAGCCGTGCCGCCGCCCCAGAAGTAGTATGCACCTTCTTCGCTCGTGGTAACTTGCCTTCCCTCGGTAAGTGATTTCGCGTCTTCTTGTTTTGAAGAAGAGCTGCCGGCAAGTAAGCTGGTGAAGGCGATCTTTTCCGGGCCGTCTGTTAAGTCGGATGAAGAAAAAGAGACAAAAACAGGTAAGAACGGTTCACTGACAAAAATGAAGTAGGCAGTTTTGCCATCGCCGCTTATAGGATCTATGGTTGTGGAAGTCAACCCCTGGATTACGAATCCCATGTTCAGATCGCGAACCTTTGTCAATGAAACGGTCCCACCAAGGTGAAAGTTTACCGTTGCTGTAACATGGGCTGACTGTGCGAAGGTCTGACTTGCTGAAATGGAGATAAAGAGAATGAAACCAATAAATACTTTTCTCATGCTGTCCGAATATAATAAACGCAGGCACAGGATGAGCCGCCTGCCGATTTTGACTACTTGCCTACGCTAGTAAGCCACATTGAGAGTGAAACTGCCCACATAGTCACCCGGTCCTTGATCAGCTGCCGGCGTTGCCGTTCCCCCCGCCCAGAAAAAGTATTGGCCAGAAGAATTGGTAATTACGCTGTTTGCGGAAATTATGTCCGTAGCGCTGGCCTGAATGTTTGTACCATTGCCCGCCAGAGTCCCGGTAAACGGAATGCTTGGCTGGCCAGCGAGCACTAAAGTTGACGATGAGAAAGTAACAGTAACTGAGGTGGAAGCGTTTGCCGACAAAATGATGTATGCTGCCGCGCTGCCGTCCGTTATTGGATTCACTGACACAGACGTGACACCAACAACAGAGTTAGGAAGAGTCAGGTCTGAGACCTTGGTCAGGGTCGGCCCGCTTATCAGATGGAGATGAACGTTTGCAGTCTGGGTGGCCTCCGTCTTATCCGTCTGTGCGAACAATTCGCTCGTCGTGAACGCACCAAGTGTCACGGCGATGGCTAGTAGTTTTTTCATCTACGCCCTAGGACAATTAGCGGTTCGAGAATAAATGATGTCAACGAAGAGGAGGTTTATAAGCCCAAAAGCTATCATTATCTTTCTCATCTCATTCGATTAAAAAAAAGGCAGGCGAAAACTTTCTGCCTGCCTCGAGGATCTCCAGGAGACTTAGTAGACTACGCTAAGTTGCACTGTGGCTGAATACTGTCCTGCGACTGCACCAGCGGGAATATTTACGGAACCGCCTAACCAAACGCCTAAGACGCCACTTGCGTTAGTCGAGTACGTGTAAGGGCCGCCGCCAGCGATATCTGTTGCGCTGCTCTGAGAGGGAGTCACGTGATTATCGTACGCAAACGTCACACTCCACGGAAAATTGTTCGTTCCGTTTGTAAGATTTCCACTCGGTGTAACGGTCATGGTTACAGGCGTGCTAGCTGAACCTGCAATGGTGAAAGACGCGGCATTTGAACTCGTTACGTCGTTCACAGTCATCACGTCGCCAGGAAGTCCGGCACCGAAATTTAGATCAGTGACCTTGGTCACTACGAGCGGTGCGTTTACCGTTAGGTTTACATTCGCACTCGCGCTTCCACCTGCAAACGATTGGCTCGTTGCAAGTGCTGTAAGGATTACAGCGATTGCTAATAGTTTTTTCATTTTACCCTCCTAAAGGGGTTTAAGGTTATTAAATATGTTAATTAACAAGAAACTTCAAAATCCGGCGCTCTTCAGGCGCATCATCTCACTTACCTGCAATATTGGATGCAAGGGTTTGTGCGTCTTCGTTCGCACAAACCGCCGTGTGGCGGCCGCCGCGTGCGGTGGAGAGCGTCCGACCCTTATTTAGCAAGGCTTGTGCCAAAAGAAACAGCCCATTCCTCGGCATTTTGCACTACTACCTATCGTTCGCAGAGTGCCTGATAACAAAACAGTAATTGCTCGTTACATTTCGTTAACCACGTTCCATGCAATCTACCTGCGAATTTTGCTACGGCTCTTGAATCGGAGATTTCCGGCGCTTCTCATGTCCGGTATGCGACCTCCTTCTGGGAAGAATTTGTTACGCGGGGAGACGAAACATTGGAATTTGTTGTTCGAAAAACTAGAGTTCGTCTCCCAACGTGAGTACGCCGTGACGAATGTTGCGTTTGCAGGAGCTCACCCCATCCCCGCATAAGAACATTGCGGGACAGGCCTGACCTTCCCCTACAAGGGGAAGGACTGAGCTTTCTTTCTCCTTGTAGAGCTTGTCCCGACCTTTTGTCGGGAAGAGGGTTGGGGCGAGGTGGCTCAAGATTGCACTGCGCCTTTTGAGTTTTCACATCGGATTTTGGATCTAGCTTATCCTTCTTTGCTTACAAAAACTTGAAATTGCCTAATGAATTCTTCGGGGTTAAATAAGGAGGAGAAAAGATATGACCGAAATCAAGAGTTCTACATTATGAATTTAAGCGAACCTTGCGAAGGACCTCGGACCTTCTCAAGGTGCTAACGACATCATGTCACACCTACGGCGTTCGATTTGGTTTTTGTGTTTTGTTCTACAAACATTTCGTCCCGACTGAGTTGCAACTCAGTCGGGACTACTTGAAAGAAAGGAATTTGCCATCTGAGTCTTGACGACTTCCCAAAGCCTATGCTCCGTAGGAGCAATATGTTTCTAGTAAATGATATAGAAAAAAAGCAGCTCCGTAGGAGCGAGATATTAGCGCCGCAATCTATATCGGCTTTGGTTGTCATCTGAGTGAACCTTGCGAAGGATATTGAGACCCGAGAATTTGTTGTTGCTTCTGATCCAAGCCTTCGCAAATTCAGAGAAGCTTAGAATTGTCTATGCTTTGTGTCCGTTGATCACGGCACGAACCACCTTCAACACTTCATGCGCCCTGTAAGGCTTTTGAATAAAATCTTTGACCCCTGCTGATTCAAGTCCGGTTCTGACATCCGGGTCTATGAAGCCGCTTGCTATCACTATTTTTGCCGATGGATTCATCTGTCTGATGTAGGAAACGATTTCTTCGCCGCTCAGTTTTGGAAGGCCGAGGTCGGATAGGACAAGTGCGACTCGATCTTTATGTTTTCGAAAAGTTCGCACTCCTTCTTCGCCGTCGCGTGCCGTCAACACTTTATAACCTTTCGATTCAAGGATCGACACAAGGAGATCTCTCAGCATCTCCTCATCTTCGATCACCAAAACTGTGTCTGTTCCGCCGGGAATTTCTTCCTGCGATGGCTCGACGACTTCAATGTCTTCAACTGAGTTTTCATAGACAGGAAAATAGATTCTCGAAGGTCGTTCCTATTTTGGGCTTGCTTGATACGTCCACAAAGCCCCGGTGGCTCTGAACAATGCCATAAACAACCGAAAGCCCAAGTCCTGTACCTTTCCCAATTTCTTTGGTGGTGAAAAAGGGCTCGAAAATTCTTCGGCGTGTCTCCTCGTCCATTCCCACACCACTGTCTTCTACACGCATTTCAACGTAGCCTCTTGCAGTGGCTTCCGGGAATCTCGAGACCAGAACTTCATGTGCCATGACGTCAGTGGAGATGGTCAGTTTGCCGCCCTTTGGCATCGCATCTCTGGCATTCAAGCAGATATTCAAAAGCACCTGATGGATTTGAGTGGAGTCGCCGGAGATAACCGGCAGATCGCTGCCGAGCTTCGTTGTGATGATTATTGTCTTTGGGAATGTCTCTATCATCAACTTTTCTATTTCCGAAACAATATCGTTCACTGGAACCGAGCCGAAACTTATCTCTGTCTTACGGGCAAAGGTTAGAAGTTGTCTTACGAGCGATTTACCCCGTTCTGCAGATTTCATTATTGCCTGGGTGCCGCGCTGGAATTTGTTCTGGTCGAAGGCGCTCTGCTTCAGCAGATCAGCATAACCGAGAATAACGCCCAGAATATTATTGAAGTCGTGCGCGATACCGGCGGCGATGTTCCCGAGTCCTTCCAACTTTTGAGTCTGCAAGAACTGTCGCTCCAGAATTCTGATCTCGGTTATGTCCTTTGCCATTCCAGAAATTATTTCCCCGTCTAACGATGCACTGATAAGAACGTTTTTTACTTTTCCGGTTTTCGTTATGAATTCCACCTCCATGCTCTTGCCGGTCTTCCCATGGGATCTAAGCTCCCTGGTGAACACCTCTCTCTCTTGAATATCTCTGTACCATGAAAACGACGTTCTGGCCATCAACTCTTCCTGGGATTCATATTCAAGCATATCTGCCATGGCCTTATTGGTGTAAATTATTTTGCCGCTTAATGTCGTTCTATAAACCCCGACTAGTGCATTCTCCACAAGCTCTCTGTATTTCTTCTCGGAATCTCTAATCTCCTTCTCCATAGATTTCCGGTCCGTGATATCGCGAGCGACCCAAAGCACTGAATCGTTTGTCAGCGGGGACACCGTTGCAGTGCGCCATTTATCTTCGCCCGCAATGTCGATGGCATATTCCACATTTTGGGTCTGTCCGGTTTCAAGCGTCCTGCGAATGACTGAAAGGAAAAAGTCTGCTTGCTCTTTGGGGAAAATTTCGTGATTTGTCTTGCCGATTATTTCCGAAGCCGGTTTATACAGCTGTGAATCATCTGTAGGTGACGCCTTCAGATAGCGGCCGTCTTTGTCGAAAACCAGGATCACATCCTTCATCGATTCGAACAGCGTGCGAAGTTCCGCTTCCGACCGTCGAAGTGCCTCATCGATGGCTTTCTGTTCGGTGATGTCGACACCTATTCCTACAAGGCCGGCAAGTTCGCCATTCTCATTAAGCAACGGGATTTTAGATGTCAACAGCCAGCGTCTCTTGCCATCGGGACCATAGAAGTATTCTTCTCTGTTCAGGACTGCTTTGCCATCTCTCAGGACTATCTCGTCGTCAGCAAAGAATTTTTCGGCAATTTCCTTCGGATAGAAATCAAAATCCGTCTTTCCGAGAACTTCCGATTCGGACACACAACCCATATTCCTGAAGTCGGCGGGGTTCGCTACAATTTTACGGGCTTCCGTATCTTTGACATAAATTGGGAATGGGATGTTATCTATTAAGGTCCTGAGAATGATCTGTTCGCGCTGCTTTGCATCTTCTGAAAGCTTCCACGCAGTAATATCTCGTAACACGCCGTCGATCCTGACTAACCTGTCGCCATCGTAAGTGGGGACGGACTTGTCTTCTATATATATCCGGGTACCATCTTTGCATTGCCACCATTGTTCGTAGATCGGAGTTTCTCGAAGAACGTGCTTCTGCACGTCTGTCACCACAGGATCCAGTTCGGGCGTGCTATCGGACTGAACCACTTGCTTCAGGAAAGCCCAGCGGCCGCCCATCTCCTTAATATCGGGAAGAGAATAACCGAGTTTTCTCTCGAATGCCGGGCTGAGATAGGTAAACTCTGCTGTCTGACCATCAATACTGTAAATTGAGTCATCGATGGAATTAGTAATTTGTTTCAGTGTCTCTTCAGATTTGCGGAGGGCTTGTTCAGCCTGTCGGTGAGCCGTTATGTTATGTCTTGAGCCACCATCAGCACCTTGTCTTTATCCATCTTCGATAGGCTTGCGCTGAACCATGTTTCCACCCCCTCAATATCCAATTTGTATTCCACATTCTGCAGTTCGCCGGTTTCCAAAGCTGTATGAATGAACGACAAAAATTCATCGGCTTGTTCCCGACTGAAGACTTCATGAAGCTTCTTGCCGATTAGTTCATGGGCGGGTTTGTACAAGAGTTTTGGATTGGTCGGCGCGATTCTTAAGTATCTGCCATCTTTGTCCACGACAATTACGATATCTTTCATCGAAGCGAACAATGTCCGAAGCTCGGCTTCTGAAGCTCGGAGCGCTTCTTCTGTCCTCTTCGTTCCCGTTATGTCCGTCGAAATTCCTACAAGACCTGTGATAACTCCTTTGTCGTCCCGTAGCGGGATTTTAGATATCAATATGGAGTGCTTAATGCCGTTTGCATCAAAGATAACTTCTTCTCTGTCCACTATAGGAATTCCATCTTCGATGACGGTGCGGTCTTCCAATAAATACTCTTCTGCCATTTCATTCGGATACACTTCAAAATCCGTCAGGCCTAAGATGTCTTTGTCAAGGGTTAATCCTTTTAGCTTGAGCGCGTCTTCCACCTTGAGCACGTGGGCTCGGTTTGCGAGAATTTTCTTATATTCTCTATCCTTAGCAAAGATCGAGTTTGGAAGATGGTCTATTAAAGTCCGCAGCAGGCCACGCTCTCGTTCCCGTTCTTCTTCTGCGAGCTTGCGATTCGTAATGTCTGAAGCAATCCCGAGAAGTCCGACGATTTTACCTGATTTATCACGCAGTGGAACCTTTGAGATTGATACCCAACGGCGTTTACCATCAGGAGAGTTCCTCAGCTCCTCTCTGTCCAAAATCACCTGCCCGTCTCGAATTACTTTCTGATCATCGAGAAAATATTCTTCCGCTAACTCTTTCGGATAAATATCGAAATCAGTCTTTCCGAGAATTGCCGATTCGGATCCCAGGTCCGGACGATTCAGGTCTCTTACAATATTGATGAGGTGTTGGCGGTTAACGACTGTCTTTCGGTATTCTTGATCTTTTATGAAAATAGAAGACGGTAAGTTCTCGATAAGTGTCTTGAGAAGACTCCGCTCATGTTCCAATTCCTCTTCGACGCGTTTCCGTTCACTTATGTCTTCAATTGTACCCTCGTAGTAGGCTACTCTTCCGTTTTGGTCGCGAACGACATGAGCATTCTCTCGCACCCAAAAAATGCTGCCGTCCTTCCTGACTTTCTTCGTCTCCAGACCCGCGACTGATCCATTGGTTTCGATCAGTTCACGGAATCTCGATCGTGGGAATTCGACTGAGTAATGATCGTTTTCTTCCAGATTGGATTTGACAAGTTCGTCAATGCTCGGAAACCCCAATATTTTGGCCATGGCGGCATTTGCAAGGAGCACACGCCCACCCGGAGTCGAACGGTAAATTCCGATAGATGCGTTCTCAAATACTACACGGAAGCGCTCTTCGCTGTCACGCAGGCTATCTTCAATTTCTTTTTCCTCGGTTATGTCTCTCACCGATCCGGCGAGACCAATCGTCCGTCCATGTTCGTCGAGATGAGGAGTGATGACATCTTCGAGCCAGCGATAGTGTCCGTTCTTCTTGTGGAGCATTCTATAGGTGAGTCTTGCAGGCTTGCCGGACTTAAGAACGGTCCTCGTTTTTTCTTCCATTCCTTTAGCGTCTTCAGGGTGGAGGAGGGAGGACCAGAGGTCGTGGTTCTTCAGGAAATCTTCGGCCTTATGGCCGAGGAGCTTCTCCACATTGTCGGTGATGAAAGCTATCTTGCCCCATGGCCCTTCATCGATATGCATGATGTAAACCGTGTCTCTGGTATGCTTTAAGATTAGATCGAGGGATTCGTTCTTTCGCATACTTTGCTCCGTGAAATTACCTTTCGCATAATCATTGGCATCGGTCGCTTCTCGTTCACGACGAACGTGCCGCTTGGTACTACCACCGGTTGAAAGTTAATGAACGAGATTTACAAAAGCATCATTGCCAAACCTGCCTGAAGCTTTCAGGCGTGAACTCGGCGATTCGTTTCTTTGTTAGGTCTCAAGAGGTTTTGGCCCTCAATATTGACCTTGATACTCAACAACAACTTAGATAAATTTAACAGGTTCAAAGATCTTGGGCGGAAAGAACAATTACCCTGAATTTAAGTTGTAAATTCTAATCTCTCGAGTTTGGATTGAAGAAAATTCAATCAGCACGAGAAGAGAATCTTTTGAGAAAATTCAGAATTTAAATCCTAAAAACGAGAATCAATTTCAGAACTAAGACACAATGACAATACCATTTTCCGGAATTCTTGAGATAGACCAGCGAAGGCATGGTTTCGTCAGGAAACTCTCAATGACGCTTGCTCCTTCGAGTAGCGACATATATGTTCCGCAATCTCTTATAAGCAAATATAACCTTCGGCAAGGCGTCGTGCTTGAAGGCGTTGCAGAAACTCCAACAGAGAACCGGTTCCCGTCAAGCGGGAAACGACATCGACAACATCGCGAGAAACGAGCACCTGAGGCTGTGTCTTTCAGCCTGATAAGCGGGATGGAGGTAAGCCGATGGAATGAGATCGGAGAATTTTCGAGCCACTCTGCAGTTTCTCCGAACGAAAAGATGACGCTGGAAGGTCCAAGCTCTGACAAAGCAATGAGAATAGTTGATCTCTTCTGTCCGCTCGGCAAAGGTCAACGGGCGCTCATTGTTTCGCCCCCGAAAGCGGGGAAAACTATCTTGCTCCAGCAGATTGCGCAGGCAATTAACGCGAATTATCCGGAAATCGAGTTGATGGTTCTCTTGATCGATGAACGTCCCGAAGAAGTGACCGACATGACTCGGACAATCAAGGGTGAAGTTTTTGCAAGCTCAAATGACAACGACCATGCGAGCCATGTGCGATTAGCCCAGATCGTTCCTGAATATGCCAAGAGAAAAGTCGAAGCCGGAAAGGAGGTCGTCTTGCTTCTGGATTCGCTGACACGACTGGGACGCGCCTTCAACGTTCATCAGAAAAGTACGGGAAGGACGATGTCGGGCGGGGTTGATATTCGTGCGCTCGAAGTGCCTAAACGAATCTTCGGATCGGCAAGAAAGTTTCGAAGGTGGTGGCTCACTTACGATCGTGGCCACAATCCTTGTCGATACAAATTCCCGCATGGACGAGCTGATCTTTCAGGAATTCAAGGGGACCGGCAACATGGAGCTTGTGCTCGATCGCGATCTGGCTAACGAAAGAATTTTCCCGGCGATGAATCTCGGACTGTCAGGTACCCGACGAGAGGAGCTGCTGTTCGGTGAAAATTTGTCCGCCCACCAGTCGTTAAGGAGAACCATCTCACGTGTTTCGCCGAGAGAAGCGATGACAAATGTGCTCAACCTGGTCAAAAGGTTTCCCACCAATTCCAAACTTCTCACGAGCTTCTAAGGAATCTACGGGAAGCGACCGGGCAGGATCCCCGCGTACCTAACGAATTGTCTCACCTGTTTCGTTTTTTCGTTGCCTTGAGATTTTTTTCGATGAGCTTATTTCGGTCCCGCACGTTTGCCGCACTTGTCAGTTTGTCTGTGGGAGTGTTCAGAACATAATCCACAAGTTTCTCGACCGTGCTTGTAACGACGTGGATCCTCGTATCTGAAGACCCATAGTAGATAAAGACGTCTCCATCTTTCTTTGCAACCCAGCCGTTGCTGAACACGACATTGGAAACGTCACCAACTCTTTCTTCACCCTGGGGCGCAAGGAAGTATCCGCCCGGCGTCGCGATCTCTTTGTTGGGTTCTTTCAAATCTGTGAGGAAGAGATATAAGACATACCGGAGACCTGCCGCAGTATTTCTGACGCCATGCGCGAGTTGGAGCCATCCTTTCCCGGTTTTTATTGGAGCAGGTCCGAGTCCGTTCTTCACTTCCTTAATCGTGTGATACTGCCTGTCGTCAATTATAGTTTCTCTTCCGATCTCAGCATGTTCAATCGAGTCAGACAATCCCCAGCCGATTCCGCCGCCAGTGCCCGCATCGATGAATCCATCTTGCGGTCTCGTATAGAATGCATATTTTCCATCTACGAATTCAGGATGAAGCACGACATTTCTTTGCTGTGGCGAACCCGTTCTCAGGTCCGGCAGGCGTTCCCATGTTCTTAGATCCCTCGTCCGCGCTATGCCGCATTGTGCAACAGCAGACGATGTATCACTGGCAGGCGCTTCTGGATCTTTTCTCTCCGTGCAAAACAATCCATAAATCCAACCGTCTTCGTGCTTCACCAGGCGCATATCATACACATTCGTATCCGGATTGCCGGGCACTTCCGGCATTGTCACAGGATAATCCCAGAATTTGAAATTGTCGATCCCGTTCGGAGATTCGGCAATCGCGAAGAATGATTTTCGATCCGCTCCTTCAACCCTGGCAGCCAGCAGGATTTTGCCGTTGAGTTCAATGGCTCCCGAATTGAACGCCGCATTTATTTCCATTCTCTCCAGCAGATACGGATTGCTCTCATAATTCAAATCGTATCTCCAGAAAACGGGTGCGTGTGCCGCAGTCAATACCGGATACTTGTAGCGGACATAGATTCCGTTTCCTTCCATTAGCGGCACATTTTTCCGCGCAACAAATTTTTTGTGATCAGCCAGTAATTGACTTACGGTCTGATTGAATTTCGTTCTGTTCATTTCATTCCTCCGGTGCTAACTACCTGTTTGAGACGGTGACATTTGCAGCCTTTTCTTTTCCTTCTCCAAACGTCGCTTCTAATTTGTCCCACCAGTTGATTTTCAACAGGACCGTAGTGGCAACCATGATGCCCATCGATATTAAGAAAGACTCCCACTCGCGAATCACTAGAAATACCGGTGCCGCCATGAGGGTGACCTGCCATACTATCCCGACCAGGATATTGAACATATCCCTTCCAAAATCTTTGTTCGGAACGAAACTCGGATCCGCTTTTTGGACTTTCTCTCGAATCGGTTTCCAAAATCCCCAAGGCTTGACCGTGCTGTAAAAGTGCATCAGCACTTCATCGTTTTCCGCCGGTGTCAGGAAGGTGGCGACCAAGCAGCCAACGATCGACACCAAAAATATGATCGGGAAGGAGTTCATGCTTGAGTTATTCAGCAGCGGCCAGTTACGGATAAAAGGGATCAGGTTCAGATTGTCAAGCAGAAGGAGTACCAGCATCGTTCCGATTCCCGTCACCATGCCCCAGAAATACCCGTGCCCGTTGAAGCGCCACCAATACCACTTGAGAACGTTCGCCGCTGTGTAGCCGCCCCACAACGCCGATACGATCCAGAGTACCACCTGGTTGATAGAACTCACCATGAAGCCGATGCCGACGCCGACGACGATGACAAGAATAGAAGCTGCATAACTCCAGTTAACATAGACTTTCGGGGCGGCATTCGGATTTATGTAGCGCTTGTATATATCATTGACAATATAGGCGGGCGCTGCGTTTACTGTGGCGGCAAAATTGCTCATGAACGCCGCAATTAAGCCCGCCATCAGAAAGCCGAGCAGCCCGATGGGAATATAATGTGCGAGAACTTCCGGTAGGATCGTTTCGAAATCCGGAGTTGCAGTCGAGCCACTGTAGAGCGAATTGAAATTTGTCAAGGCGAGTATGGTCAAGCCTGCTACCATGAAATAACGAGCGGGATTCAGAACGACGTTAACTAGCGAGCTCATCTTTGCCGCTTCCTTTGGATTTCTCGTAGAAAGAATGCGCTGCATGTCGTAGTTCGGGGCAGGGCCTGCCGCCGAAACAAATATTCCTTTGAACAGCATCATGACAAAAAACAAACCGAATAGCGAGTAACCGTCTGTCGCGATCCATTGATTGAATGCATTGAGATTGGATGAAACGGCCGAGTGAACCGTTGACCAGTCAAGATTCAAATGCCATCCGAAGAAGAGGTCCTTCCAGCCGGCAGGCAAAACACTATTGATCATACCGGGAGAAACGTACGCCATCGCGATGATTCCGATAGCGACAGAACATATCGTGAGCGTCAGATACTGAATCACCTCTGTCATAACAACGCTGATCATTCCCCCCTTTACGACGTAAATCGCAGTTATCCCCATAAGGATAAGCGCGTAAAGGTCGGTGTTAATTTCCGGATATTTTTGCAGCGTTGCCAGGTTTGTAACAATGGGGGGGAGGAATGCCACCGCAAATTTTCCGATGCCTTTAAATCCATACGAGAGGAACCCGATAACACCAATAAGGGCAAAAATAACTACGATGATGTGTGACAGCGTGGCCCCCCTTCCAGTTCCGAACCTCGTCTTTATCCATTCCGCACCAGTCATCACGTTCGATCTTCTCAGCCACGCTGACAAATAGACCATCAAAAAGATCTGATTGAACACGGGCCACAGCCACGGCAGCCAGATGCTCTTCAAGCCGTAAACCGCCAGCCAATAAACCAAAAGCATGGTTCCTGCGACGTCAAACATTCCTGACGCATTTGATACCCCTAACATCCACCACGGCATTACATTTCCGCCGAGGAAATAATTATGGATGTTTTTCGATGCCCGCTTAGTCACCAGTACTCCAAGCACGACAACTGCTATGAGGTAAAATACGATAATACTGAGATCAACCATACTTAGATGCATCTGTTTTTTTCTCCCTAAGTTTTAAGAAAATGTGACACCATGGTTTTTTCGGAGGTCATGATGATTCTCGCATTGCCTCTTTGTTCCAGATTCTTGCCTAAGAACAGTCACGGAACAACAATGTGAACCCTTCCTTTGTGCTGTGACTTCCCCGAAGGCATCACAAATCATGCCGATGAGATTGACTCATAGCCTCTGAAGTTAGCAAAACGAGATAAGAACTTCTAACCTTGTGAACAGACTTATCATTTTGTGTTTTAAAAAGAAAAAGAATTATCTTCTACAGAAAAGCTATGAGTTTAGACGAGCAAATCGTGATATTTAGCCATTCTTTTCCGGATTCTTTTTCCGAAGTCAATTTCCGTTTGCACAGGCATCTTCAGTGAGAACCTTCAAGGGGGCGGACTGTTTCGGGAATTTCTTCGAAGTCATGGATATCAAAGGAGGTTCGGTTGGTCAGCGTTATTAAAACGATAAAGGAGTCTCCTGTTTGGCTTATCACCATCATCCTATCCATCGGTGCAATCTTCTTCCTGATCTACTCTCCGTTCCAAATAGCCCTTTTCCAAGAGACCGGAGTAAGGAAGCTATACTATGTTGACAATATGTCCGATGCTCACTTAGAAATCATCAAGAGGTTCAACGAACTCTATAAAGGCAAGATCGAAGTAGTGCCCGTGAATTTGCCTTTTTACCATTTCACAACTAATGATCGAAAAGAGATATTGACACGTTCTCTGCGTAGCCGCAGTGACGGGATTGATATTTTCGCTGTTGATCTAATATGGATTCCTCGGTTTGCCGAGTGGGGATATCCGCTGGATAACCGTATCGATGACTCTGTTCTCACACGAATAAGTCAAACAGCCTTGGATGCGTGCCGTCCCCATGGTACCTTAGTGGCATTCCCAATGTATTTGGATTTGGGGGTCCTATATTATCGAAAGGATCTGATTCGGAGTCTTCCCGGGGGGGATTTGATCGAGAAGAGAATTCAGAACGGAATGACGTGGAAAGAATTCATAGAACTTGGAAGAAGTCTTGATCACTCCAAGAATCCATTCTACATATTTCCTGGGGGCAATTATGAAGGAATGTTGTGTTGTTTTCAGGAAATGCTTTCCAAAGAGGAGAGCGACAATATTTTCTACAATAGCCCACTTAATCTGAATACCAAGGCCGCGAGGAGGGCTCTGCAGATGCTGGTCGATTTTGTGAACACGTACAAGTTTTCTCCCGAGGAAGTTACCCAGTTCGACGAATACCAGAGTTATATTTATGCATATACCCACAATGCCCTCTTCCTGAGAGGTTGGATCGGCTATCGACAGCAGTATGACAGCTTTCTAAGGGACACGTCCAGGATATCTTCGTTGGATATTGCGCCATTGCCGCATTTTGCTGGCAATCGTACTTCCGGTGTCTTCGGCGGGTGGAGTCTAATGATCTCTGAATTTTCAAACAGAAAAGAGGAAGCACTTGAATTCATAAAGTTCATGTTTCAAAAGGACAATCAAGAGCTTCTCTACGAAGAAGGGGGATATTTGCCGATAAACACTGAAGTCTATAGTGACAGTTTGTTTTTGCGAAGGCATAAGGAGCTGAACAAGATACAGGAGTTACTTAACTGGGGAAGGCACCGCCCATCACTGGAAAACTACACCCGGTTATCGGAGGTCATGGCGCAATACCTTCATGAGGCTCTAAGGATGGATATTCCCGTCGACAAGGCGCTGGTCTCCGCCTCCAAGCAGATCAATGGCGAAAGGCTGAGGTAAAACAAAGGGGAGATTCTGATCAAATGAAAACTTTTCCCAAAGGGATCGGCCTGGAGAAAAGGCCGAGGTATCTTAGATTCGGATGGAAGCACATCGTGGTCGTATTTGTGATATTAATGGCTTTCCAGATTTTTGTCTCTCATCTGCAGCAAAACACGCTTCGCGATCTGCTCTCGGACACGATGGTCTGGTACAAGCAGAACTCCGCTGAACAAATAGGAAATCTGACAACATCGTCTTTGGAGCTGCTTCTGGAGTCCGATCCTATCACAAAGGGCGAGGATGCGACTGATAGAAAAAGAGATTTGGTTCATGCATTGAACAGCATCTTAAAACAACCCCTGATGAATCGAAATGTCGAGCAGATGTGCGTGATCCTTCCTTATGAAAACAAATTTCTGGCGATGGACGTGGGCCAAACCATCTATTCTTATTTCTATGATCATAAGGCGCCGGATACACCGGCTGATCCAAAATACCAATATGCGGTCACGCAATATGCTGGGCTTCATAATGAAATAATGAAATCCGGATTGATAACCAGCTTTCAGGAGAAGGCGAACATTTTCCACGTTTACGTCCCGCTTGAACCTTATGGAGAATATGCTGGTGCAGTCTACCTCAAGATACATCCTGATGTCTCCGTGATCAGCCAGCAAATTGTTTCGAATTTCAATGAGACCGTTCTCCTTTTCTCGTCTCTTATAGTGCTTGGGCTACTCGCGATCTTTTACGTGTCCACTTATTCGTTAGTGGAACGCGATCAAGCTTGGGAGCTGCTATACAAGGAAAGAGAAGCTCATTTGCGGGAGCATATCGATCAGAAGAAAGAGCATCTGTTTACCAAGCGGATTTATCACACCTACCATAAGGCCGAGAAAGTGATGGGATTTATAAACGAAGATGTGGAAAGTGCCGATGAAACGAACATAAAGGAAATGAAGTACCGTGTCTCCAAGTATGCGAACTTTATTTCTCGGGTTATCTACGACATGAAATGGTACAACCCGCCAATACAGACGATAAGAAACCAAATTTTCAAAACTGATCTGAATGAAGTGCTGAGGTTTATTGTCGAGAATATTTTCTTGCGGATTTCCAACCCAGTCAAGAGCCTCAAGTTCGAGTTCAATCTCGACAAAAACCTTCCTAAAATATCCGTAAATGAATTTGTTGTTTGGGAAATCATTGAACCGTTGATTCAAAACTCAATCGATCACTCCGACAAAGCTCGCACTGTCATAAATCTCACCACTCATTATTCTCTCGAAGAGAGAGAATCGGTCCTGACAATCGAGGACAATGGCAAAGGAATTCGTCCCGATTTGCTGGAAAAAGATGAGCATGGCGTGAAGAGGATTTTCCTTGAGAATATATCTACGAAGGAAGAAGGCAAGAATGCAGGGTACGGCTGTTATCTGGCCTACGAGACATCAAAGAGATGCGGGTGGGAACTTGATGCCGGAAATCGGGAGGACGGCGGCTGCCGGTTCACATTGCTAATAAAACATTACCTCTAAACGAGACCGGCGGAAGTCATCGTTATTGATGTCGAGTGGAGAATAGATATTGAAGCCTCGCGAGGGTCACTACACCCGCAAGGTTCATGTTTCGATCGCAATCATTAACAACATGGACGAAGACTATGCAATTCGATAGACCAATAAACCTGCTGTTGATCGAGGATGAGTCTTATGATGTCAACCGTATTAAGAGGACACTCGCACCTTTTCATGATCGGGTGACAATAAAGAAGATAGTTGCCGACGGTCAATCTGCCCTCGAATATCCTGTCGAGCGGTGAGGAAGAATATGACGTAGTGATTATGGATTATCAAATCGTAGGACCGCTATACGGGGAGAAGCTGATACGTAGAATAAAGGGAGTTGATCCGTTCATCCAGATTATCGTTATCACGAAAATGACCATAAACCTGACTGATTTTGATTTTGCCAACAGACTGATAGAGGCCGGGGCAATGTGGTTTTGCACTAAGTATCCGTCTGACATAAAAGAGTACGTTTATCAGCCCACCGATCTCCTCCTTTCGATCTTGAACGCCTATGAGAAGAAGAGACTCAATCTCGAAAAATCGAGGTCCAATTCACAGTTGAACCAAACTGTCAGCCGGATGCTAAGCGAGCGAGAAATAATCGGTGAGTCTCCCGAAGTCAAGAAGCTGATCAGACAAATCGAGAAAGCGGCTCAGCAGGATGTGACTGTCTTGATCTCAGGAGCCTCCGGGACCGGAAAGGAATTAGTGGCTACCCACATCCATTATTTGAGCAGAAGAAAATATGAGAACTTTGTCCCTATAAATGCGGGCAGTATCCCACAGGAGTTAATAGAAAGTGAGCTATTCGGTTTCGAGAAAGGCTCATTTACTGGTGCAGTGAGCTCCAAGAAAGGGCTTTTTGAAGTTGCGAATAACGGGACGATTTTTCTGGACGAGGTCGGCGAACTGCCGATGTCTTCTCAGGTCAAACTGCTGAGGGTCCTGCAAGATGGGGAGATCGACAAGATCGGGAGAACAGAAAAGTTGAAGGTCGATGTGCGGGTAATCGCTGCGACTAATTCCGACATTGAAAAAGCAGTCACAGAAAAACGATTCAGGGAGGATTTGTTTTATCGTCTGAATGTGATGTATATCTATGTTCCCACTCTAAGGGAGAGGGTTGAAGACATTCCTATGTTAACAAATCATTTCATCGCCAAATATGGCAAACAGATGGCGATGAACCTCCCTGCAATCGACGGCGAGGCGATTGAGACTCTGCAGTCCTACGAATGGCCCGGTAATATTCGGCAGCTACAAAATGTGATTCAGCGAGCTCTGATATCATCCGAAGGGAAGATCAGTAGGAACGACATTTTGAACGTTCTAAGCCCCAGGAATGCGGGGACTATTTCAGGGCCTGAGTTCTGGTTCGGAAATGAAATATTGAAGTGGAAGGACATAGAAAATATCTTTCGATGGAGATATTTCAATCATGTAAAGGAGAAGACACAATCGGACTCGGAAGCAGCTCGAAAACTTGGCATAGCACCGTCTAATTTTCATCGGATGTGCAGGCAATTAGGAATAAAGCACCACAAGTCCAAAGGGAATTGACTCCATCCTGGATCTGAAGGTACCGCCCCCATATTCAGGGAGGGTAATCCTCTGATCTTGCTTTCCCGCTCTTATCATTTTGATATAGATATTACTACGGTAATCATATCGAAATGATATAATTGACGCGATACTTCCCCACCTTATGCGAATAATCGGCTGATTATTGAGATTGTCAATAGCGGCACGCCCATTGAGTTAATGATTATGTCAAAAAGTCCCCTATAGGGAAACTATCAAAAGGAGTGGTGTTTGTTCGGTTTTGCTACGATAGCTGTCCTGCTGTATTTTCTTTATCCTGTTGTCATTATTTCACTCAGCATATATTCGTCTCGTAGCGGAGAAGTGACTGCTGAAAGTTATTTCTTTGCCAATCGGAACATGCACTGGTTGACGCTTGGTGTTTCTTTTCTTGGGACGTCTCTTTTTAGCGCGTACATTTTGGGGTTGGCGTCGACGGAGTTGTTGGGAGTTCCCGTAGCGTACGCCGTGATTTCGGTGATCATGCTTGGTCTTCTTGCAGGCTACTTCGCGCCCAGGTTTCTGAAGTCAGAGATAAAGACTCTTCCGGAATTCTTTGAGAAGAGATTCGACAAGAAGTGCAGGAGATTTTTGTCAGCTCTCTATGTTCTTTCCAATGTTGCAATAAGAATGTTGATAATCCTTACGGCGGGGAGAATCTTCTTGGGTAGCCTCGAGGGGGTCGATGGTTTTTCTTCACTTCTTTTCTTTCTTGTAGTCACTGGAGTATATGTCATGATAGGCGGTTTGCGAGCTGAGGTTCACGCAAACCTGGTGCAGGTATTTCTTGTCGTGCTCGCTATTGCGGGTTTTGTTGCATGGGCGGTTAACCAGGGAAACACTCCTAGCCTTATAGCCCACAGATTTGCTTCGCAATTCAATTTCACAAGAGGAAACGATTCGGGTCTCACGAGAATCGGATTATTCCTCGGCCTTTCAATAGTTGGTTTCTGGTTTTGGTGCGCAGATCAGTTCATGGTCCAGAGGGTCCTGAGTGCGCGAAACGTGTCGTTTGCAAGAAAGGCTTTGATTGCCGCTGCGTTCCTTCAAATTATTCCTCTTTTGATTTTTGTATTACCCGGTAGTTTTGCTCCCTTGTCGTGGAAAGCCTACTTTGATGGATTGCTGCGTGCGTTGTTCTTGAACAGCTCTATGCCGGATAGCGTCCGCGGCGTACTGATCATCGGGGCAGTCGCAGCATTCATGATATCCGTGGCGAACGTTCTTAACAGCACTTCTTCGCTTGTCACTTTCGATTTCTTTTGTAGTCTCAAGCCCGAAGCCTCAGACAGACAGATCGTACTGGTGGGGAGGATGACCACCATGCTTTTGGTTCTGGTCTCTATCTTGATGATCCCTTTATCGCAGGCGTTGGAGATAGGTTCGTGCATTGACTTATTCAAGATATTTACCTACTTGTCTTCGATGATTGCCGCAGCATTCATAATGGGCTTGTTTAATCGAAGGGTCGGAGGGGCAAGCGTGCTTTTCTCTTTGTCGGCCGCTACTCTTGTAATTTTGCTCAGGGTTGTCTTGCAAGCGGTTTTCGGTGGCCAACGGCTAGATAACGATCTTTTAAATTGGTTCGTTCAATCCGCTTATCTTGAGTTCTCGGTTTTTGTATTTCTGCTCTCGCTAGTTCTTCTCGTTGTATTCGATTATCTAAGATCTAGATACGAATTGAGTTTTCATAGGAATGGACAGAATCCTGCCCGGATGGGGACCTTTCTTCCGGTCCTCATAGCGATCGTGGCTGTTAAAGTGTTCTTGGTTTAGAGATCTTCGTAATGTGATCCCTTTGGGAGAAGTTTGATATAGGAATCTAATAAAGGAGAAATTAAATGTCGTCAGTCAAATACCGAATTCCTATCTTTCTATTTTCCATCTTGTTGTTGTCAGCAAATATCCTGTTTGCTGGTACGACCGGGAAGATAGCTGGCAAAGTTGTGGACAAGGAAACGCACGAGCCGTTACCGGGAGTTAATGTTATTCTCAAAGGAACTTCGTTGGGCGCGGCGACAAACCTTGATGGCTACTACGTGATCCTGAGCGTCCCGCCCGGGAATCAAACAATCGTAGCAAGTATGGTGGGCTATGCTGCCGTGACTGTTACCGACGTGAGTGTCCGGATCGATCAGACGTCAACTGTTGATGTCGAATTGACTTCACAGGCGGTTCAGGCAACAGGCGTGACGGTGGTTGCACAAAGAGATGTGGTGAGAAAAGACCTCTCAGCAAGCGTGTCGTCAATACGATCAGAGGAAATAACGTCTTTGCCTGTAACGACTCTCAAGGATGTTGTCGGACTTCAAGCCGGTGTGGACAATGGAATGGTCATACGCGGCGGCAGTATTGATCAATTGCTCGTTCAAGTGGATGGTTTCACGCAGCGTGACCCCCGGAACAACTTGCCCATTACCGACATAGCCCTTAGTTCTGTCCAGGATGTCTCCATAGAAAAGGGAGGCTTTAATGCTGAATACGGGCAGGTGCGTTCGGGCTTGTTGAATATTGTCGAGAAAGAAGGGGGTACCACTCGTTATTCCGCTTCTATCAACGCAAAATACAGCCCTCCTCAGCAAAAGTATTTCGGTGCGTCTGTATATGACCCAAATTCATATTACAACCGGCCGTACATGGATCCTACCGTCTGCTGGACTGGTACGGGAAGCGGTGCCTGGTCAACATACATGCAAAATCAATATCCCACGTTTGAGGGATGGGATCTTTACTCTAAACAGCTTTTGTCGCAGGGTATTGACCTCTCACCGGCGGCGTGTCAGCGTTTATACGAATGGCAACACAGAGAGAAACCGGTCACTAATCAACCTGACTACAACATCGATGGGAGTTTCAGCGGCCCGGTACCAATCATTAGTAGTGAGTTGGGCAAATTACGGTTCCTTGCCAGTTTTGTTACCAATAGGACAATGCTCCTCGTTCCTCTTAGTCGTCCCGATTATCGCGATTACAACGGTTCAATCAAACTGAATTCGGATATCAACGCGGAGACGAAACTTGAGCTAAATGCCTCAAAAGGCGAGTCGTACAATGTCGCCATAAACGCCACGGACAATTATATGTTTAACCAGTCATATCTGGCGCAAGGTCCGGGAACCTATCCGTTTTGGTCTGCGACAGACTTCATGCAGACCCCCGATCAAATTGCTGGTGTGGTGAGCGACTACGGTGATAACGCAAGGTCGAGCGCGGTTTATGAGCCTTCCTGGTATTCCGTAGCAGATGTCAGTGATTATACGCTTGGTGGGAAGCTCACCCACTTCATTAGTTTCGGGCAGCTATTATGAATTGACTTTCAACAGTGTTAATAGGAGCTATCTTACAGGTCCCACCGCTCTGAGAGATACCACAGACCTTTATGAGATAGTTCCCGGGTTTTATACCGATGAAGCGCCCTATGGGTACAGTCCTCTGTACTCATTGGGGAGTCATGAGGGGGTTGTTCCAGATGCTCAGTTATTTTTAGGTGGCCATGGTGCTACGGCAGATGATTCAAGTAAAGCTCATTCTTATGAGTTCAAGGGAGATTTGTCAAGCCAGTTGAATGAAGCGAATCTGATCAAGGTGGGGCTTGGGTTCTCGTACTACAATCTCAATCTGAATTATGGTACGAACAACAAGCAAACGACCGATGTGAACTGGGTAAAACAGAACTGGAACCCTTATAGCATCTCCGCATATGCGCAGGACAAGATAGAAGCATACGGGTTTATAGCCAATCTCGGCGTGAGGATGGACGTCAGCAATCCTAATACTGAATGGGTGGAAGTGGATCCATTTGATGCGGCATTTTTCTCGAACCAATACAATGACACGGTGAGTTACGCGGCTATGCGTGTGAAGCCCAAAGTCTCTTTTAGTCCCCGACTGGGTATTTCACATCCCATTACGGCGACTTCAAAATTGTATTTTAACTATGGACACTTTCAAGAGTTACCTACCTACGAAGAAATGCTAAGAATTGGACGGACTGCCGCCAATGCCACGACGTATTACGGTGACCCGAATTTGCCTCAAGCTGAAACAGTTTCATATCAATTGGGTTTCGACCAATCCCTTTTCGATAAGTATCTGTTCCAGATTGCCCTTTTCTATAACGATAATTCCGATCAGCAAGCGTTCACGTTTTATACAAGTGATTCCAAAAGCCTTGCTTACTATGCGGCTAACAACAACAGTTATTCGGATGTACGCGGAGTTGAGCTGACTCTGTCGAAGAACTACGGTGATTGGATTCAAGGATTCATCAATTACACATATCAAGAAGTGGCGATGGGTCAGTTTGGTCAGACGCTCGTATCTGATAATCCAGTTGAGCAGCTGGCGGACGAGGAGAATCCACCGAGCGGTTTTACTTTGTACCAGCTGGCTCGGCAAAGGCCGGTTGCCCAACCCCGTGCAAATGCGAGCATCACGTTCTTGACACCCAAAGACTTTGGACCACTGATTCTTGGTACTAAACTACTGGGTGAATGGAGTGTCAATCTTTTGGCGACATGGAAAGCCGGTCCTTACATCACATATAACCCGCAACTGGTCGCCGGCATAGCTTACAACGTTCAGGAAACGGACTACTCTAATTTTGACCTCCGCGTTAATAAGACTTTCTCCTTTGGAAATACTTTTTCAGTGACACTCTTCATGGAAGCCACGAACTTGTTGAATGAGAAACGATTGTCGGGAGAGAGCTTCTCCAATTCGTCGACGGACTTTACGGATTACATGGCATCTCTGCATCTGCCTTCAAGCCCCGCGTATAACACCACTAATATTCCCGGGAGTGATCGCGTTGGTGATTATCGAATGAATGGTGCTGATTATCAGCCGGTTCTTTTCAGTGGCAACGTGCTGGGGATGAGTGTGGGCAGCATTGATCCAACCGTGATCTATTGGGATAAGCCAACAGGGAAATACATGCAATACGTCGGCGGCAGTTGGCAGCAAGTAGCTACAGGCCGCATGCAGAAAATTTTGGATGACAAGGCGTATATAGATATGCCAAACATTAGTGCATTTGATTTCCTGAACCCAAGACAATTCTATTTTGGCATTAATTTGTCATTCTGATTTCGAATGAAGAATTATGATAAAGAAAGGTAACATCACATGACTTCAAAATGTCTGATGAGAGTGGTAACAATAGCTTCGTTCCTTGTCACGCTTGGGATAATTGGTGCTCAGAAGTCACAGGCGCAGGTCGTTGGTGCCGAAGAAGTAAAATGGTTAAGTGTAAGTCAATTACAGCAGTATTTCTCTAATTGCGGTATGGAGATCGAGTATGGCGCAAGGGGAAGGGGCGTCTACTTGAATACCGACCAGGACTATGGTCTTCGCTGGCCTGCCCAGTGGTTATATCAGGACCACAATGTTGGCAAAGCGTTGTGGATCGGTACGACAAATTTCAAAGATCCATCGAACGGCGTAACGTACCCGTACAAAGTCATTTCCCTTGGCCGGGGAACGATGTATGAGAACTCGGTTACGTTCCCAGTGGCATTTAGACTCTTTGGCCAGTTTAACCATCCAAATGTGACCGTTGATGGCGCCACCGCCAGCAACCTCGCTACGACTGATCTCAATCTGGCTGGCGGAGAAGATGAGCTCAATCCTGGTCTCCCCAGCGACCGGATGATCTATAACGTGACAAACACGCCACTGGGCATCACTATATCAAGGAACGTATTCAATTGGACGCAGCAGTACAACGACAACTATTACATCTACGAATGGACGTTTAAGAACACAGGCCTTATAGACAATGCCGGTGGAAAGATTTCGCCGGCGGATACGCTCCATGGTGTGGTATTTAGCTTCATATACAGGTTTGCCGATGCAAATGACGGCTATAGAGAGGGCTGGGGATTCGCCACGGAGGATTATGGGAGCAATACAATCAATGATTGTATTGGGCAAGATGCAGCTCACTCGCTTCCCGCTCCAAACAATTTTCGGGCAATATATGCGTATTATGGTCCTGATGGTTTGTCTTCGGGATACTTGGATGATATTGGCGGGCCGGATTTTAGTGATGGACATATTATGGGTGGTACACAATTTGTCGGAGAAATGGTCTTGCACGCCGATGCGACAGCGACCGACACGACAGATGATGTGAATCAACCTAGCACAACCCAGTTTCTGGCTTCCGATAATACTCAGAATACTCCGAGTAGTACCGCGCCTTTTGACGGGAGTACAATGACGCAGCAATACCAGCAGTCGATGACTGTGGGTAACCCGACGCAGACCAATGCTGAACAAGTCGGAGAGGATCCTAACGGCTGGCCGACCGCCTTTACCGACACGTGGAGTGCAAGTGCATCGTTAGGACCACGAAAGGGTGGCTATGAGAGCAACCAGAGTTTCGGTCCCTATACGATTCCGCCTGGTGACAGCGTAAGGATTGTGATCTGCGAAGCTATCGCGGGAATAAATCATGTGTTTAACGGAGAAGTGGCGAGGAACTGGTATAATTGGCATAAGAACGGGAACAGTGGGAGTACTGCTCTTCAACTTCCTTCAAAAGGCCCCTTTCGATGGAAGAATCCGACCTGGACACCGGGAGGCACAACCACTGACGGAGATGTTTATAAGAACGCATGGGTGTTTACGGGAGTGGACTCGCTATTACAGACGTTCCAAAGAGCCAGAGCCAATTACAACGGCGGTTTCAATATTCCGAAGCCTCCCCCGCCACCTGACAAATTCGTGGTCGCGTCCGGCGGTGACAGAATACTACTTCAATGGTCCACGAGTGCGGAATCAGCGCCACATTTCAATGGATACCGGATTTATCGAGCTACAACCAAGACTGACACGATATTTGAGGAGCCCCCGGGTGGTGAGCTTGATAAAGCGACGCTTAGCGCTAACGCGCCTATTGACCCTACAAGTGGTTTACGCACCTTTGCTGATCTTACTCCGGTGCGCGGGTTCAACTATTACTACTATATTCAAACCAAGGATGATGGGTCCACAAACAATGTAGAACCCGGCGTGCCGTTGGTGAGCAGCGAGTTCTATACGATGACCAATGTGGCGGCATCTTTGAGGCGTCCTGCCGGTGGCCCAAATGGGAACTATAGCCTTTCAGCGATACGAATAGTCCCTAACCCCTATAATATTTCGGCTAAGGGCATACAGTACGGGACCTCCTACTTGGGAGCTGACCAGCTTTCATTCTTTAATCTGCCCCCGCTTTGCACGATCAAGATATTCACCGACGCCGGGGAATTGATTCAAACGATCAATCATACCAATGGAAGCGGTGATGAAACATGGAATGCCCAGACCTCTTCCGGACAGGTTGTGGCGAGTGGATTGTACATCGCTTATTTTGAAGTCACCCAGGACTACAAGGATACAAAGACCAACAAAGTACTTTACACGAAGGGTGAAAACATTTATAAGAAATTCATAATCATCAGATGAAGTAACTCATGGAGAATAAGATGTTTCATAATTATCAAAACACGCGTTCTTATGTCGTGGGGTTATTTTTGGCGAGTACTCTATCGCTTGCATGTCTTGGATGTGACAAATTATTGCCAGCCAAATTCAAAGCACAGAACTTTAATGCTGCAGATGTCGATTTGAGAGCGGGCACCCTGATGACTAAGGATACCATCAACGACGCGCAGGGGAATACGATATTCTATCAATACATTCCCGGCCCCCCTGTAACTCATTATACGGTCAAATGGGATTTCATTGGTGCACGGATACTCAAAAGCTTTTCGGATTCCACCGATACGACAGATAGTCAAATCATACATTCAAAATTCAGTATGCTGACCGACAGCCTGCCTTCGCTTGCTTCGGACATGCTTGTGTTAGTACGGTATCCGGGTGACACTGTAAAGAATAGTTCTGGAGCCTATCCTGGTGATACAATAAGCGTTTGTTACGCAGTGTTAAGATGCGCGCAGCCGGAAGACATCTACCTGTACACTGGCCTGGAGTATTACTATGCGAGTGGCGTCTCCAACGTGGCTGATTATGTTTCTGTCGACCTTCTGAAAGCAGATACTTCCTTAGTGACTTCTTCGACAGCAGTCCCCGCGACAAGCACATATGCCTCTACTGAGACAATACTGGTTGCCTCAAATGCGACGGAGGTTGTGCCGGCGTTAGCTGCACGTTATGCATTTCATTTGGATAGCGGCGCTTACATAGTTCGGTTTACTTTGAGCAATCCATTGGAGATAAGCAATCCGCAAGCCGTACCGA
The DNA here is from genome assembly GCA_963768145.1 of uncultured Bacteroidota bacterium. Lineage (GTDB taxonomy): Bacteria > Bacteroidota > Ignavibacteria > Kryptoniales > JAKASW01 > JAKASW01. Next base: position 140,526 of record CAVYHK010000023.1, read on the forward strand.
AAAAGGGCTCTGGAGCTCCAGCGATCTCAGATGAGTTCAAAGTTGTCATACTTCCTCAGTAGCATGTGCATCATTTGGAAAGGAGAATAAAAGGTGAATAGATTTTTGGTGGCGCTCATAGTAGCATTTGTCCTGAGCGGGTTGCTTGCAGTTCCATCTGCTCGCTGTCAGGATTATTCGACTAACGGTCAACAGAAGTTGGCGCAGACTGGTTTTAACTTTCTCGGTGTGTCCTCGGACGCGCGTGCTGGTGCGATGGGGGATGCCGTCACTTCTCTCCAGAGCTATATGGGTGCCTTATCTCACAACCCATCAACTATGGCAGATATATCATCCGTGGTTACCGTAGACTGCAGCATCAATTCCTGGATTGCTGGTATTAAGTATCTATCATTTGATGCTGTGGCTGCCCCCTTCTCCGGCAAATACGGCGTTCTCGGACTGACTTTGCAGTCGGTTAATTACGGCGATGTAGAGGGAACTATGGTTTGGCCAAATTCCCAAGGGTACTTGGATACTCAGGTAATGGATCCTTCAGCATTTGCGGTAGGAATTGCCTACGCAGATATGATAAGCACGCAATTCGGTGTCGGTGGTGAACTCCAGTTTGCAGGCCAATCTTTGGGGGAGAGTGTTGTTCAGGGCTCGGGGAACACGCTGACAACAAAACAAAATGTTGCCAACACGTTGGTGTATAGCTTCGGAACGATTTATAAGCTGGGCATAAAGAGTCTTGCGTTTGGGATGTCCATTCGAAATTTTTCGAAAGACGTAACGTACGAGCAGGAAAGCTTCTCTCTTCCGTTAACGTTTACATTCGGTATTTCGGCTAATGTTCTCGATTTTGTCGAGATGGGCGGGCCAAAGCAATCTCTTCTCGTCTCATGTGACCTCTCTCATCCGACGGCGCACGTGGAACAGTTGAAAATCGGTGCAGAATACAATTTCATGAATGTGATTGCGCTGCGAGGCGGCTATATCACCGGGGATAGCGAAGACGGAATCACGTATGGCTTAGGCATCTCCTCTTCTGGGTTAGGGATATCTGCTGCCCATTTTAATGTCGATTATTCCTACACTCCGTTTGGTGTATTCAATAGTGTCCAGCGATTCACAGTATCCTTTACACTGTAAAAGAATAGAATGGTATGAATATGAAACTTAGAAAATTTGCTTACTTGATTTTGAGTTCTTGCATTTTCGGACTCGTCATTAATTCCTGTAACCGTTTTAATGCGCCTACCTCGGTTTGGAATCCTAGCCAACAGTATGCTGCGGGGGCGGTGATTTCAGCGGTCTTGCCCGCGACCACTGCTATTGCAGGAGTCAGAGAAATTACGATTATCGGCAAAAACTTTTCAAAAGATCCTGATTCTGATTGGGTGTGGTACGATGTGGATTCGCTGGCAGTAAAAAGTGTCTCTTTGGGCAGTGCAGCGGATACACTCGTTGTTTATAGACCGCCTAATTTCGGCTCCAATCTTTATCTCAAGGTTGTTGTTCCCGCTGCTGATTCCACAGGCAAGATCCTTTACAACATGGAGCAGCCCGTGAGTACATTGGACTTAAGCAGCGCAAGCGGTATGTCGACTTCCATCCCTGTTGTGGAGATCGGTAAGGGCGATACCATATGGATTGGGACCATCGGATATGTTTCGGAGATAGCGCCGACTGGGGGTGCCGCGATTGCGTTTAAGGATACTTCTTACTTGAAACCGAAAGTCCTCGTCAGCGGCAAATCAACGGCAACTGATTTTGCAAAGAATTTTATGGACATGAAATTCGGACCCGGAGGGGTTCTTTACGCCACGTTTAATAACACCAACACATCAAATACAATATATCGTCTCGATCCTGATTCCAGCATGCCTTACGCTTACTCTACTCTTTCGAAGACCAAGAGTGCAGCGTACTTCGATTTTGATGACAACGGTAATCTCTATACCGGCGATACGCAGGGACTGTATCTGGTCAAGCCGGATGGCTCTTCAAGTTCTGTCGGCGACTACAGTCCGTTCACTTTTGTTGCCCTTCGCGTAATAAAAGATGCTAGCGGGAACAAATTTGTCTATGCGGCTAGCTCCACTGCCCTATTCGAGAGCCCAATCAATTCTGACGGATCAGTGGGTGGCAAAGTACAACTTTATAATATTTTGTCCGACACAAACTTTGCCAGTAACAGGGTGAGCTCGTTCAGCGTTGCATCCGATGGCACGGTGTTCATATCTGTAACAGGCAATGCAAACTATTCATTATGCGTGCTGAAAAGCGGCTCGCTTTCCCCATATTATCATAATACGAGTATTTTGCCTGCTGGAATACAGCAGTCAATCTGGGGAAATGACAAATGGTTGTACCTGAGTGTCGGGGCTAGCCCCTTGTATAAGATGGGAATTGCAACGGAAAGTGGCACGGTCCTTCTGGGTGCGCCATACCTCGGTCGAGGGTTATGAAGTTTATAACTCTGCTGTCAATAGGACGGAAATGAGCCCCTGTGATGATACGCACCAAACACGTATGAGGAATTCTTTTGACTAGGAATAACAGAAAAGAGTCTGTATCTTTAGGCAATCCGAAAGGACCTTCGGACAGTCTTTCATTCAATGTTGTTAATAAAAACTAAAAGCCGGGATGACAGCGGTATTGATGAAAGGAGGAAGTCAGGGAATAGAAAAGAATCCGAGTTTCTTAGACAGCTGTATTTTACTAATAAACCTAAATTAAGGAGAAAGATCATGAAATTAGGCAAACTCCTGGGAGTGGCTATGCTGGTGGTTCTCATTGTCGGCCCCTCCTTTGCGAAAACGAGAGCGGGAGATAAAGTGTCTAAGGTCGCCAATAAGGTTTGGGTGATCCCCTACACACAAGTCGCCCCCAAGCTCGACGGGTTGGTCGATTCAGTATGGAACGCCATAGATGCCCAACCGTTTAATTACTTCAACTGCAGTGCGGTGCCTGTGACGGATTGGACAGACCTTTCCGGGTGGACCAAGTTGCTGTGGGATGATAAAAACCTATATGGCTTGTACTACACAATGGACGATGTTATCGATACCACCTATCCTAGTACTAATTGGCAAATGGACGGGGTTGAGATTTGCATTGACAACGCGAACACCCATGTGACCGAAACCGCGCTTGCCGCCGGCCAATATCAGTTTTGTTTCCGACCTGCGGAACCGTCTGACTCTGTGGACGCAGCATATGCTCACGGCGTCCAGCACAGATGGTTCCTCGATACAACAAGCATAAATCTCGGCGGTCCGACTGGGTATTATACTCAATTCCAGATCCCACTGGATAGTCTTGGCATCACAGCGCAAGCGGGCCAGAAACTGAGTCTCGATTTGCAGCAGGATGACAACGACAACACGTCAGGTAACCGCATTCACATCTCGAAGTGGTGGAACGGGTCGGGAGTGGATGATGATTGGTATCAGACCATCCATTGGGGCGATGCGGTCCTGGGCGATGCGGTAACTGGCGAGGAGGTCGATGCTAACTACTCGTATGTGTTTTTGCATACTAGTAAGGCTCCGGTGATCGACGCCAATACGGATGCCAACGCTGCTCCGACAGATGCAGTTTGGGATGACGCGAACCAAGTTACTATGAACAACTTGGATGCAGCGGCTTCCTCTTATGTAGCCGGTCCGCAAGACCAGTCGTGGAGATTCTATGGATTGTACGATGATAACAACATCTATGGCTTCTTCGTGGTCTATGACGATGTAGTGTGGACCCAATATCCTGGTACCAATTGGCAGATGGACGGTGTCGAGTTCTACGTTGACGCGGCGAACTCCCACATAACCGAAACGGCACGTACTGCAACCCAGTATCAGTATGAGTTCCGACCTGCGGAACCTGTTGATTCTGTCTGTGCAGCAAATGGCAACGGGATGAACTATCAATGGAAGCTTTTGAATACTGTTCCCAATGATTCCGTTTTTAGCTCTATGTCCGGCTACGCCGTAGAATTCACGTTCCCGTTAGACAGTCTAGGCCTCGTATCCCAAGAAGGCACGAAGTTTAGTTTCCAGCTGCAAACGGACGACAACGACGGAACCTCAGGCAACCGCATTCATGTTACGAAGTGGTTCAACCCAACGAATACGGATGACGATTGGTTCCAGACCCTGCATTGGGGGAATGCCGTACTGGGTCCGAATGAGGCTCTCGGTGTAAAGGCAAAGCCAGCACCAGTTGCAAACGCTTACAAACTGGAACAGAACTATCCGAATCCTTTCAACCCGACTACGCAAATAAAATATTCGGTTGCGCAGACCGGCTTTGTTACCTTGAAGGTCTATAACGTTCTTGGACAGCAAGTGTCGACACTCTTCTCGGGTGTACGCAAGGCTGGACAGGAATATACCGCAACTTTTGACGGCAGCAGATTATCCAGTGGAGTCTATTTCTACAAATTGGAAGCTGGTAATCAGATGTTAGTTAAGAAGTTGATGTTACTCAAGTAACCGACTCTCCTTCATGAAAGCGTCCCGGTTCACCTCCTATTGAAGCGGGACGCTTTTTTTTGTTTGACTCAAAAGGGGAAAGGGCGCGACCTGAAATTGCGCCATGGTTGATTCTCTCAATCGATCAATTCGAAAGGGGTATGAACTATGCGAGCGCTTCATTTCATTCTTGTTCCCTGTGCCATCTTGTTGGCGCAAACCGGGCTTCACGCTCAATGGGTTTCGACGACCGGGCGCTGTGGCGATTTCATTAATTCTCTCCTGCGGCTTCCAAGCGGAGCGTATCTTTGCAGATTTCAAGCGGGAAATTACACTGAAATAAAGAAGTTGGTTTTGTTGAAATGATGGCCAAGTGAATTGGTATCGATTTTGTCGAATGAAAGGGTGAAATTACTACGATGATTGCTCCGGTGGTAAAAGAAAAATCGTATCGCCTTTATCCAATTGGCGTTGGGGATGATCGGTTGTACATAACCGCCTCAGTCCAGGATGAAGTGGTTGATCCAATTCTGCTGTGCGAAGAATTGTACCATCATATCGGGGACATCATCCAAAAACGGGGTCTGCAGATCGTTCAGGAGCGCATCTTCGCCAGTCTCAGTAATCGAGATGGAATTCTGAAAACGCGTCTCCAGTCTTTGCATGCTTCCGGGCTCAATGGGGAATCATCGGTCACATATATCGAAGGCAATCCTGCTTGGGGAGAAGGCTTTGCAGGCATTCAAGTTTATGCCGTGAAACCGACTGAGCCGGGGGACAAGATTTGGACGATTTATGACGGCAAACTTCCATGTGGTCGCGGCTGGCGGCTTGATGGAACTACTTTCCTGTCGCTGCAGGACATCCATGGAAACCATGGCCTCGCAGCTCCCACCCGGTCGGAGCAGACCGGACGAATGTTTGACCGAGCAAGGGCCTTGCTCCAATCTCAAGGAATGAATTATCGAAATGTTGTTCGGACATGGATTTACCTTTCAGAAATACTGGAGTGGTACAAGGAATTCAATCAAGTTCGCGATAAGAAGTACATGGAATATGGTTTGATCCCGACAAGGATCAACGGCGTGGGAGTCGAGGAGATTTATCTTCCCGCCAGCACGGGCATCGAGGGTTCAAATTGTCATGGGGCGGCAGGGACGATGGACGTCATTGCGCTACAGGGGGATTCCGGCGCTCAAGTTACAGTATTCCATAATACAGGATCGAAACAACGTTCGCCATTTCGATATGGTTCGGCGTTTTCCCGCTCGACCGTGGTACGTGAGAAGAAGAGCAGGACAATTTACGTCTCAGGTACGGCTTCCATCGGTGAAAACGGTACGACACTGGGAGTTGACGATTTTTCCGAGCAGGTACGAAATACGCTTGACGTGGTCGGTTCGCTAATCAAACCCGAGGGCGCTTCGTTTGAGGACGTCTGTCAAGCTACCGTCTTCTTGAAACGCACAGAAGACTTTCCGGAATATCAGCGGGTCATAAAGGAACTTGGATTGGAAAACATTCCCGCGGTATGTGTGTTAGCTGACGTCTGCAGGGACGAGTTGTTGTTTGAAATTGATTGTATTGCCATTATCAAGTGAACACTGGATGTTTTAGTCTAATTGCCATAAGCATTAGAGCTTGTGTGAAAGCAGACCCGGCTCGAGGTTGATGTTCAACCATCCTGTTGTGATGGCACAATAGATTTTTTTGTAAACGATTATTTGTGATGACAAAATTTCGGCGGGAAAAATGGAAAATGAAAACAGCAGCATGACGGGAAGAAGAAGCTACTTCGGACGAATCATGAACATCGCAAGATCCCGATTTGAGCTTCGGGTCTGGATTGAGGCCGTTATGTCGGTTGCTCTATTTTTTTACTACTGGCTTATCATTCACCCGGAGTACATCCAATATGCAAGACAGCCCGTGTTCTTTCTCGAGAAGACCTATTTCTTTGGACAGCTTCAGATGCCGGGTGGTATCGTGGATTACATTGCCGCCCTCTTGACCGACTCATTTCAGTTTGGAGTGCTTGGAGCGATATTGCTTACAGCGCTCACCGTAATCTTCTACATTCTTCTCAAGATTCTACTTCGCCCGGGAGCGTGGTGGGTCGCCCCCGTTATTCCCACCATCATTCTGGCCGCAGTGCAAACCGATCCGAACTACTCCATAGTTCAGACATTGGCACTTATTATTGCCTTGGCTGCATTCCTGGTTTGCAGGAATGTTTTGTTCGATAGAAAGTGGATTGGGCTTGGCATCATGGTAATTCTGATGGCTCTTGTCTATCTTCTATCTCCCTATGCACTGATGATTCTCACCCTACTTTGTGTTCTTTATGGCGTATTTGATAGGCATCATCCACTCTTCTTTCGCATGCTGTTCCCGGCGGCATATATAGTTGCGGCGCTGATAATCCCCTGGATAGCCGAAGGGAAAATATTTTTCATTTCGGGTTCTGACGCTTTTCTCCGTCATTCTCCGCTATGGGTGAGCGATACCTCGGACATACCGGCATTTGGGAAAGTATATTTCGAAGCGATCCTTGCATTGGCAGTTTTAGCATCAGCAGGCATATTCTTCTACGGAATGGATCGTCAAGAAGAAAAGAAGCCAAGCCTGCGTTCGAATCTTATCCAATTCGGAGTGTCCGCGGTGGTCTTAGTGGCAGGCATGTGGCTGGTTGTCGGCAAAAGCGAGAGGGAATTCCTGGCCATACGATATAATGCTCATGTTGGTCAATGGGATCAAACTCTGTCCTTCGTAAATCCGGAGTCGAGGACTGATCTTTTGGATCTCTTTCACTTCGTCCGTGCATACTACCACGCCGGCAAGACGAGCGAAGAGTTTCTGTTCCTCAGGGAAAATGGCGGCGGGCAGAATCTTTTTCTCAAAAGCGAAATCTGTTATGAGTACCCGCTCGATTACAGTGACTTCCTTTACGAATTAGGAAATATCAACGAATCGAAACACTGGGCATTTGAAGCGTTGACTCATTATGGAGAGTCCGAAGATGTGTTGAAACGATTGGCGTTAACTCACGTTCTTGAGGGGAACTTTGCTGCCGCACAAGAGTTCTTGTCGCGACTGCGTCAGAATCCGTTTTCAGCCACGTGGGCGAGCCATTATCTGGATTGCATCAACGATCCGTCCAGGTTGCGAGATGAGTACGATCTTCAACGGCTTCACGCATACATGCCGAAAGGTGACTTCATCATAAATGATAATCGTCATGAGGGAGACCTCAGGGCAATGCTGAGCCAGTTTCCGCGAAATGAAATGGCATACCAGTATTTGTTGATGAGCGATCTGCTGAATCGTGATGTCAATCTATTCACGAACGATTTCTTGCAGCTAAGGATGAATCAACCAGCACCTCTGCCGCAGCTTTACGAGGAAGCGTTGGTTGTTTTCCTCGCTTCAAATCCATCTATAGACAGTGTTGCGGCGCAAATCGGGATCCGAAAAGAAACGGTGGATCGCTTCAAGACATTTTATGGTTTTATTGCCGAACACCATGGTGACGTCGCCTCGACTTATAACGAGCTGAAAAGAGATTATGGCGACACCTATTGGTTTTACCTTCTAAGAGCCGTGCCGAACGGTCGATAGTACAAGATAATGGGACGCAAAAATATGTTTACATTCATAAAGAAATATTTCACCCTTTTCACTTGTGCCGGATGCTTCTTAGTCGCGGTTTCGGGCTGTGGAGGATCGTCGGTCGACAAGGGAGCGGGGACGCCGATCAATAGGGCGCCTCGCATCACTCCGGAATATGCGGGCGTTGTGATACCGCCGAACATAGCTCCGCTGAATTTCCGGGTACTGGAGCCGATGGAGCAAGCGACCCTGCAGATTGTCTCTGCGGCGGGTGATCCAATTGAGCTGAGTGCAACAGACGGATCATTCTCGATCCCGATCAAAGAGTGGAAGCGATTGCTGGTACAGAATGCAGGTCAGCTTCTGACGATGAACATACGGGCCAAAAAGGACGGAAGATGGTACATTTACCAACCGATTGTCGATACAATTTCAAAGGATCCTATTGATCCGTTTCTGGCTTACCGATTGATAAATCCCGCTTTCAGCCTCTGGAGAAACGTTGGCCTGTACCAGCGTAACTTGGAGACATTTGAAGAAACTCCTATCCTGACAAATAAACTGACCGACGGCAGTTGCATGAACTGTCATAATTTCAAATCTGGCGATCCGCAATACATGTTGATGCACATTCGTGGAGGGCCTGCCTCAGGGACACTAATCCGAAGAGGAAATGATATCCGCAAAGTCAATACTGCGACTTCATTTAACAAGCCCGGCTCCTACGCATCCTGGCATCCCAACGGAAACATAATTGCTTTTGCCGTAAATAAACTTTCGATGTTCTTTCACGCGCAGGGCGAGTGCCGCGACGTACTGGATGCAGCATCCGACATCGTCTTGTACCTCATCGACCAGAATTTGATCACCACTTGTCCGGATCTTGCGAGTCCGGATCGCATGGAGACTTTCCCGTGCTGGTCGCCAGACGGAAAATATCTCTATTTCTGCTCGACGAACAGACTCGATTCGTTCTGGATCGAACAGAACGGCAGGAAAGGCCTCAAGTGGAACAGAATCCGTTACGATCTCATGCGAATCCCTTATGATCCGCAGACGAACACCTGGGGAAAACTGGAAACAGTGCTGTCGGCAAAAGACTTTGGAGGCAGCATCACGGAGCCGAGAGTCTCACCAGACGGCAGGTTTGTACTTTTCACAGGCTCGAGTTACAGCAATTTTCCAATTTATCTCAGGAGTGCGGACGTGTATCTTTTTGATTTAGAAAAGAAGCAATACAAGAAATTGGAATGCAACAGCGATGAAACAGACAGTTTCCATTCCTGGTCACAGAATGGTCGGTGGTTCGTTTTCAGCTCGAAGCGAGATAATGGCGTCCTAGCGAGACCTTATTTCAGTCATCTGAGCGAGAACGGAGCCGCATCGAAACCGTTCGTGTTACCGCAAGAAGATCCGGCTTTTTATGGGACTTTTTTGAAAACGTACAATGTGCCTGAAATGGTCACGGGACGTATCGACGTGGATCCTAGAGAATGGGCGAAGGTTGCCTCGGGCAAGACAGTATATGCTGCCAAACTCGATCCAAAGGTGAAAGAGAACCCATTCTTTTACATAGCGCCGCCACAGAAAGAAGGTCCGGATATTTATCAAAAGGCTCCACGGTAGAAATGGAGGCGGCATGTTCACCAGACATTGGACTAATTTATTTTTGTTTTGCTGCTTCTTCGAAATTCTTGGCTTCCGACAATCGCAAGCCCAGCCTTTGGCCGGAACATGGGAGGTCAAATGGTTGTGGATAGGTTCCTTGAGGCAATCTTTCTCCAGCACTTGTTCTGAAATCGAGTACGGCAGAAGGGGAAGGGGCCCTTACCTGAATACCGATCAGGATGATGGATTGCGGTGGCCTGCCCAGTACCAGTTTCAGGACCATAATGTTGGCAAAGGATTATGGATCGGCACCATAAATTTCAAAGATCCGTCCCGACGGGGTAACATATCCCTACAAAACGATTTGCCTTGGGCGCGCGGTCATGTATATCGATTCGGTGGTGTTACCAGTGAAGTTCCAACTCACCGGTAAATTCAATCATCCAAATGTACTCGTGGATGAACAGCAAGCGAGCGATCTTGATACTAACGACCTCAATTTGGCTGGAGGTGAAGACAAGATTGATCCCACCATTTCATCAGACAGAATGATTTACAATCAAGCGAACACGCCATTGGGAATAACCATCGGCAGAAAAGTTTACGCCTGGTCACAGCAGTATCACGACAATTATTACATTTACGACTACGTATTCAAGAATACTGGTCTCATTGACGACCAGAGTGATACATTAAGACCTCCGACCACGCTGACGGGCGTGGTGTTTTATTTTACTTACCGGTTTGCAGATGCGAATGACGCGTACAGAGAAGGGTGGGGATTTGCCACGGACGATTATGGAAGAAACACCATAAACGATTGCATTGGTGACACCTCGACACGTGAGCTTGCTCCGCCCAACAACTTTCGAGCTATCTTCGAGTATTACGGTCCTGGTGCATACTCCAGCGGCGTGTCTGATTGTATCGGTGGCCCAGATTTCCAGGATGGACACGCATTGAGTGGGTCTGCATTTACAGGGGAGATGGTTCTTCATGTCGACAAGTCGGCGCATGACACTACCGATGATCCCAACGAACCGGCAACCACACAATACACCGGCTCCGAAGGGCCGTTACAAGTCATAACTCTATCCATGCTGTCCGACTCCGCCATCATGGCAAAACAGTATCAGTTGATGACCATGGGACACCCTGCACAAACTCAAGCCCAAGCCTTGGGGGAAGATGCGAACGGCTGGCCGACAGGATTTTCAGACACTTGGGTTGGAAGCCCGACGATTGGACTGAGTGCCGGTGGGTATCAGAGTGAACAAGGCTTCGGTCCTTACACGCTTGGGCCTGGTGATAGCATTCATATTGTGATTTGCGAGGCTGTTGCGGGAATAAGCCGCGAGTTTGGTGAACGGGTAGCCAAGAACTGGTTTACATGGTACAGCAATGGCAGGAGCGAAACCACTCCTCTTCCTCTTCCCGCAAAACCTCCTTCTTGGACAATTCCCACCTGGCCTGTTGGAGGCACGACCACCGACGGAAATGTGTACAAGAATGCGTGGGTGTTTACAGGAAAGGATTCTTTATTACAGACATTTGGAAGAGCCAGAGCTAACTATCTTAGCGGATACAAGATTCCGCAACCACCACCTCCACCCGATGAATTTCTGGTGACTTCAGGCGGCAGCGAGATAAAGCTTCAATGGTCGACAAGTGCGGAATCGGCTGCACATTTCGACGGCTACCTTCTTTATCGGGCAGAGAATAGAACAGACACTGTATTTGATCTTCTTGAATCATTTAATAAGGGTGGTCTACCTCCTCTGGTGGATGGATACCGCACTTGGTACGATTCCACTGTCACTTACGACTCCAACTACTATTATTATGTCCAGGCTAAAGACGACGGTTCAACGAACGACATAGCTCCCGGCATTCCGTTGGTGAGTGGCAAGTTTTACACGATGACTAATGTCCCAGATATCATTGCATCTGTCCATGCGACGAAAGACGGTTTTCCGACTCAGTTTTCCCTTTTGCAGAATTATCCAAATCCGTTCAACCCGTCGACGACAATCAGCTATCAGCTTTCAACGGTAAGCCGTGTGACTTTGAAAGTCTTTGATGTGCTTGGCAGAGAAGTAGCGACTTTGATGAATGAAGTTGAGAAACCGGGAAGTTATGGAGTCAGGTTTGATGGATCGCGCTTAGCAAGCGGAGTCTATTTCTACAAACTTGTGGCGCGGCCTGTCGCCTCGATTACTGCCGATGTTTTCACCCAGGTGAAACAGATGGTAATTGTTAAGTAACCATGAGAGCACATTTCAATGAATACTGTTTTTACATACCATAGAGATCCATTATGCGGAAAAGAAAAGTCGGCTTTTTGAGATCACTCCTAATATTGATCCTCGCTGCAATTATGGAAACCTTGCCACTGCACGTGGTCTTTGCGTCTTCCGATAGTCCGGAGTTTTCTGCGAAACACGGATTCTATAAGAATAGTTTTGATCTGATCATCAGTGCGCAAGTATCCACTGCGAAGATCAAATACACTTTAGATGGCTCGGATCCAAGAAACTCGCCGACGGCGATGACGCATGCGGCACCGGATACTATTCGAATTGATCCCGAAAGCACAGACGGCCAAAGAGGTATAGCTCCAGCAGTGGTCGTGCGGGCTTGCACGGTTGAACAGGATTCTTCCATGAGCGATGTCTTCACTCAGACTTATGTGTTCGTGGATGAAGTCGGTGCGCTTTCCCCTGAAGGCGTAGCACCGGCGCCGGGTTGGCCGGACCCAAGCGCTCCGGTGAATTCGCAGGCGATGCATTACGGAATGAGCAAGAGCGTTCTGAACGATCCGCGATACAAGAACCAGATCGACAGCGCACTTCTTGCGATCCCGACAATTTCGATTGCAACGGACCTCAAAAACCTCTTTGCTGCGGACAGCGGAATCTATGTGAATGCGCTCCAGGACGGCCAAGCTTGGGAACGACCAGCCTCGATTGAGCTTATAAGGCCGGACAGCATCGAAGGATTTCAGATTAATGCCGGCCTTCGCATTCGCGGCGGTTGGAGCCGACACCCGGATGATCCCAAGCATGCCTTCCGGTTTTTTTTCAGAAGTGATTACGGTACAAGCAAACTGGATTATCCACTTTTTGATAGTGAAGGTGTCTCGGAATTTGACAAAGTGGATTTGCGCACTGGACAGAACTATGCCTGGAGTTATCCCGGTCATCTCGGTCAATACAATACAATGATTAGTGAGGTATTCTGTCGTGATATGCAGAGAGAAATGGGACAGCCGTACACCAGAAGTCGGTTTTATCACCTCTACCTGGATGGTATGTATTGGGGATTGTACCAAACCCAGGAGCGGTCCGAAGCACGTTACGCTGCAAGCTATTTTGGCGGCAGCTCCGACGATTATGATGTCATAAAGATTGACGACAATTATACGATAGAAGCCACCGATGGGACCATGGATGCTTATCAGTCGTTATGGAATTACTGTAACGCAGGTTTTACTTCCAATACCAGTTACTTTGAACTGCAGGGGATGAATTCGGATGGCACGCGAAATCCAAACTTCAAAGTCTTGGTTGATATAGATAATCTGATCGATTTTATGATCGATATCTTCTATGCCGGCAACTTTGATAGCCCCACGACCAAGTTTGGAAACAACCAAAATCCCAACAACTTTTACTGTATTTATAATCGAAATGGGACCGATGGTTTCAAGTTCTTTGTGCATGATGCGGAACATACGCTCAGAACAACGGCTGGCGAGGGCCCCGGAATTGGACTCTATGAGAATCGCGTGAACATCGGCAACCTCAGCTCAAGCGACCCTTACAAGATGGTGGTGTCGGACTTTTCCAGATTTCATCCCCAATGGCTTCATTTTCGGTTGTCGGATAACGTTGAGTATCGCATCCGGTTCGCGGACCATGTCTATAAGCATTTCTTTAATCAGGGTTGCATGACTCCTGCGAAGGCAACCGCGTTGTTCCTATCTCGCGCCAAAGAAATTCAAGAAGCGATCATCGGTGAATCTGCCCGATGGGGGGACACTTATCTTAACCCCGTTGCGACAAAGGATGACGATTGGCTGCCTGCGATAAACGATATCGTCAACAACTATTTTCCCGTCCGCACCGGAATAGTCCTGGCTCAATTGAAAGTTCAAGGATTGTATCCTGCATTCGACCCGCCGACATTTGAGAACAAGGGTCAAGAATATTCGTCGAACGAGGTCTATGTTGGTCCAGGGTTTAAGCTGACGATTCAAAAGTCCGGTGGCGAGAGCGGAGTCATTGAATATACCACCGACGGCGAAGATCCGAGGGTGATCGGCGGGACGGTGTCCGGCTCAGCTCTCAGCAGCGCAAGCGATGTGGAGCTGACTGCAAACTACACTATGTCGATCAAGGCTCGCGTCCTACAGGGGAGCACGTGGAGCGCACTTCATGAGATTACGTTGTTTGTGGATTCGATATACACGTCTTTACAACCAGGAGAGGGGAACATTCCTTCAGCCTTCGCACTTGAACAAAACTATCCTAATCCCTTCAATCCGTCAACGGTGATCAGCTATGAGATGCCGGTGAACAGCTTCGTGACGCTAAGAATTTATGATCTGCTTGGAAGGGTGGTGGAAATTCTGGTCGATGAGCGGCAGAACGCGGGGATTCATTCGGTGAACTTCGAGGCAGGCGATCTGCCTAGCGGCATCTATTTCTACAGGCTCCAAGCAGGAAGTTTCGTTGACGTGAAGAAGTTAATGCTGATCAAATAGTATCAAGTGATACTAGGTAAACGGGCAAATAAGGGACGAGGCCGTACCGCATCAAGAAAAAGTCCTGAAACTGATCACGGCAGGGATCAAACGCGGTCATGACTTTTGTCCAAAAATTGGAGCCAATTGTCACAGCCGATAATGTTGGGTGAATGTGAGGGCATGGCCCCATGCTCAACTGTCGTTAGTGTTCTGGTGTCCAAACTCTTACACACTTAAGTGGGTAAGAGCTTACCCGATTGGCGGGGGGACTGCTCAGATTTCGATATTCTGGGGACAAAAAGAGCGGCACAGCCTTTGCCCCATAGTGCATAGTGTATGCCTTTAAAAGTGAGTACCGGGTTTATGAGAACAAGTCTTTTCAAACTCAAACCAGATTTGTATTTATCACCTTGGTTGCTCAACAAAGAAATAGCGGAGTTTTCTTCAGCGCGACTTGGCAAGAATCCATGTTAAGTGGCTTGATAAGATTAGGTGTTGCTACAAACTTGATTAAAGAGACTCTAGTGAGCTACAGGCTGTTTGATTAATTGGCTCCTGCCGAAGGCATCCCTTCCGGAGACGCTGTCATCTGATTACCGATCCTTTTGATGGCCGTAGAATATAGATCAATTGGGAAAATATTGGAGCGTCACGAGTGTATGTGGAAATACGGGCGAGGTTGATTGTTAGTCGCAAAACTATCGTTGCACTCTTAGTTGTAATTAGTTGTCTTTTTGTATCCTGCAACAAGTCCAACCCTGTGCCACCAATCGGCGACCAGCCGGTTTATCCTCAGATGGACGCTTACCCAGCACGGTCGCCCGATGGGGAAAAGGTTGTTTTTATCAGCTATGACTACACCAAATACGATCGGGAGAATAATGCAACTATGTGGGTGATGGATGCAGATGGAACCAACAAACACTAGCTTACTCATGGCCCTAAACAAAATCAACAGTCTACAAGGAGGAGAATATTATGAGAGGATGCATGTCCATTATTAACAAAAGCGTTCCTTTAGTCCTCATGGTAATGATGGATTGCCTTTTGCTTTCGTGCCATAAGGATAATCCGATCAATGGCCAACCCCCAAACACCGGGGATAGTTTTGATTTCCGTTTGACCGACTTTGAACCGGCATGGTCTCCTGACGGGCATACCGTCGCATACGTACATGGTGATACCGTAAATGGACAAACGGGAATCTGGTTAATCGATACCAATGGAACAAATAAACGGATTCTCTATTCCAGCGTTGATGCGTATTCTCCGGCATGGTCGCCTGACGGGCAATGGATTGCATTCTCCGACCAAGCACAAATATGGAAGATGAAAATTAGTGGCGATAGCCTCGCACAGTTAACTTCAGCAGGGCGCAATTTCTACCCCGGGTGGAGCCCTGACAGTCAGTGGATCGCTCATAACCAATCAGTTTGTCAAGGAGATAACGCTTGCGGAATCTGGTTAATGAAATCTGATGGCACGGGACAACGATTTCTTTCACCTTATGGTAATTATCCTAATTGGTATCCAAAGGGGATGGATGTGCTCTACATAACACGAGCCGTCACTTCAACGGGGCAGGTGGTTGGTGATTCTTTATGGCTATTCGATATTCAAGCAAACTCAAAAAGGTTTTTGCTTTTTCTTCATGGAAAGAATTATGATAACCGCTATGTTAGATATTCTCCGGACGGAACAAAGATTGCGTTTACTTCGCAGCCTTACGGAGGCAAAGATCAAATCTGTATTATGAATTCAGATGGAGCAAATCTTCGACAAATCACAACCAGGCAGGGCTATTCATGCGACTGGTCCCCTTCAGGAGATTGGATTGTCTATACCGACTCTGATACGACGAGTGGGAAATTGTGGCTCATTCGGAGCGATGGAAGTGAAAATCATCAATTATCGTTTTAAGAGGAGGCGGTTATTATGAGAGAATAGAAAAGCCCCCGAGGGCAACGGCCTTTAATATTCCCCGCCAAGGAGAATCGTTTTCAGGACTGCTGTTCCTGCGAGGGTTTTCTGTCTTTAAAAACGTCAAAATCAATTTTATAAAAACACACAAACCTTTTATCAAAGGAAAAATATGATGAAACGTATATCATTTTCAATGAAAGCATTATTTGTCTCTTTCTTTCTGATTCTTTCCTACTATTGTGAATACAGGACGGGCTCAGTATGATCCGACAAAAGAAATCCTTGTTTACTTTACCTCTGGAGTTGAACGAGCGGCGAGAGGCCAACCAACGGCACGTGCTGCCTCGGCATTGACAAAAGCATCTCTATTGCATTTTAACATTGGCGAAGAAAAAATAACTTCTGCATTTCCAGATTTTGATGAAGCCGATACTCTGAAAACAACGCCGGAAGGGCGAATCGTCCGCTTGGCAAACATGGCAAAAATATTTAGGATCCAAATCCCTGATGGCGTCTCAAGAGACAGTGTGATAGAATCACTTGAGAGACTTCCCAATGTTCTTTTCGCAGAGAAGAATATGGAAGCACGTTTATTTTCCACGCCCACCGACCCGGATTACAGCAAACAATGGTACTTGAACAATACAGGCCAATCCGGCGGTACATCTGGCGCTGACATAAGGGCTGAGCAGGCATGGTCGATTTTTACAGGAAGTGGATCCATTAAGATTGGAATCATTGATCAAGGAGTGGAAACAAGCCACGAGGATCTGAGCGGAAAAGCATCCGGAGACGTTGATGATGGTAACTACCATGGAACTCATGTTGCAGGAATAGCCGCGGCATTGGCAAACAATGGCAAAGGAGGGTGCGGAGTTGACTGGAATGCCCAAGTCCTTTCAAAGCAGATTTTCAGTACAAGCGACATTTCCTATCCGGACAATCCGGACGGTTATATGGGAGATGCGAACGCCTACAACAAAATAGTCAGCGCGGTGAATAGTGGAGCAACCGTGTTGAATAATAGTTGGGGTGGACCAAACAGTGCAACGGTGCATATGGCATTTGCCTATGCGTACGAAATGAACTGTATTTCTGTCGCAGCGATGGGGAATGATTACAATAATGGCAATCCAATAGAATATCCGGCCTCATTTGGGGAGGGTGTTATAGCCGTGGGTGCTACCACTGATCAGGATGCGCGAGCAAGTTACTCATCGACGGGAAGTTATATTGATGTTGCTGCACCAGGCGGAATAAACTCGTATCCAAACAATGATGCACACGATATATGGTCAACATGGGGTGGTAATACCTATCGTTATCTTTCAGGAACCTCAATGGCAACACCAGTTGTGAGCGGTATTGCCTCGCTGCTTAAGGGCTATAACCTAAATCTTGACAACGACGACATTCAGCAAATCATACAACTTTCTGCTGACAAAGTGTCAGGTATGAATGGCGCGAACTGGACACAAGATTATGGTTATGGTCGCGTTAATGCTTACAAGGCATTAAGGTACGCTAGTGCACCGGTAGTGTTGAATCATCAGACTGCGACAGGTGGTACCGACGTAGGCTCAACCGGAGATTACAATATGGCTATATTTGGAGCCGGGATTCCATCAGGCATGTACATAGTTAGGCGGCATGAGATACAGAAGGCCATAACTTACTCCGCAATTAACGAAGCCCATGTCTGGGGCCGTGGTGTAGCAGTGACAGGATGGTCAGATGCGAACGCGAACTATTCAATGGGGTGGTGTGGTGCTGTCCCTGGGACTGTAACATCAACAAGTGCGACACTGCGAACATATGTTTACGAAGTCCGAGATCTCTATTACAATTGGATTGGCTGGTATCCAACAACTGCGCAAAACGTAGTTTATGCTTATACTGTCTGGGGGCTTCCGACGACATTGTCGTCCGGGTACATTGGACCAGGCGTTTGGCATGTTTCAAGTAGCATGAACATACCTGCCGGAGCAACGGTCACAATAGATCCTGGCGCCACTCTGATATTCTATTCTGGTACCTCACTGACAGCCAATGGAGTCTTAAATGCTATTGGCACGTTGGGACAGCCGGTCACTTTCACGTCACACGACGCTCAAGCTCCCGGCAGTTGGGGCAGCATTCAATTCAACAGCGGTTCAAGCGGTTCGTTAGGTTATTGCAGTATAAGCTACGCAACAACCGGAGTAAGCTGCAGCGGCTATTTGCCGTCAATCAGTCACTGCACTATCTCCAACAATTCAACAGGCATAAGCGTATCCCTGAATGGGACTTCGTCCAACGAAATTGATGATAACACTATCCAGAATAATTCGAGTTGTGGCATCAATGTGACCAGCTCTGCCTTCTACTGCAGAAGAAACACGATTACCAACACAAGTATGCAGGGCTATGGCGTACACTGTCAGAACGGTTTTGTTCTATCTCCGATCCTCGAACACAATACCATAAGCGGCTTCAGCATAGGGGTGTTCTGCTACCAGAGTTCGCCGTACTTTGCAACTCTCGTCACCTTGGGCCATCAAAATATGCCAGGTCCCGGCAATAACACCATTGATGGGAATTCAGCCGGTATTAGTGCTGCGTACGGGAGCAATATGTGGCTTGGTGATTCATGCGTACTCGGGAGCGGGCGCAATAGTATTTACGGCAATCCTAGCTATGGACTCTATGCTTTTAATGACGGGGTGATATATGCCGAAAACAATTGGTGGAACGGAACTCCGTCTGTAATTCAACAATACGCGACCGTCTATTATAGACCTTGGCTGTCGAGTAATCCCAATCCTTCGATGAACGGCAATAACGCCTTCGCCTTATCGACCGGCCCCGATCGCGATATGTCGCAAAAAAACTCTGTCGGAGGGAAAAGCCTCGGTGCGGCTCAAAGCACCGCTGATGCCTCTGCAAGCATAGAGGATGAATTGGAACAGCTTATGCTGTTGCAGTTTCAGGGAGAGTGGGACCAAGCAGCCGCAGGATATGAACAGGTCTTCAGCAATGAAGGGAATACGATCAAAGGGCGATATGCACTTAGAAAGCTGAAGGAATGCTTCACGCAACTCAACCAAAAGAGCCAATTTGATGCATACCTCAATTCATCTGTCAGACCTATAGCGACAGCAAAGGATGAGCTTTATGCGCTCTTGGTGGAATTCGAGAATGAGACATTGTTTGACAATGGAAACTATGAGGCGATGGCAACGAACCTCAAGAGCCTTATAGGAGATTTCAGAGACAATGAACCGGTATATAAGCACGAGGTATATGACCTTGGCTTCTTGTACATGAACTCCTTGCATGACACCTTGCAGGCTAAGAAATATTTCTCACAGTTAGAGGATTCCTATCCGAATGATCTTCTGACTCAGAGCGCGGAATATCTTATGGGAAAATATGATGGAACACAGGCTGCGTCAGGTTCGAATGGTTCAGATGCTAGTACCGTCAGCAGTCAGCCCATGCAGGTGGGGTTATCAGGGAACTATCCCAATCCGTTTAACCCCACGACGATGATCAAATACCATTTATCAAAGAGTGGGCACGTGACGTTGAAAGTATACGACATCCTTGGTAGAGAAGTGGCGACACTTGTAAATGAGAATCAAGATTCGGGTATTCACTCTGCAACTTTTGATGGATCGAGGCTTGCAAGCGGTGTGTATTTCTATCGACTGACAGCGCCGGGCATCGTGGTTACAAAGAAAATGGTGGTGACAAAGTAACCTGCTCCTCTTCGTGAAGTCCCGATTCGGTATGATCTGGATCGGGACTATTTTTCTTATCATTATTATCTCAAGACGCCAGAAAATTAGATCATCATGATTTATCTTTTATCACCAAAGTAAACAGCTTGAAAAGTAAATATCTAAGAGTAATATGCTTGAATTGAAAAATCGAAAGAAAATTCTTTTCTACACTATAGTAATCCTTTTCCCATTCTTAGTACTCGTAATCTTAGAATTGACATTGAGAGTCTTCTCATACGGTGATGACTTGAGCCTTTTCGTCTCAAGCCCGGATCCACGATACTACGAGATCAATCGCCATGTTGGCGAGAGATTCTTCAGCAAATCCGAGATCACCGTTCCGACGCCGCTGTCACAATATTTCTTAAAAGAGAAACCCGACAACGGGTACAGAATTTTCGTGTTGGGAGAATCTACAGTTGAAGGTTTCCCGTATGATGCTAATCTTACCTTTACAAAAATTCTGCAGAAAAGACTTCAGGATATTTTCCCCGATCGTACCATCGAAGTCGTTAATCTTGGCATGACAGCCATAGACAGCTACACGCTATTGGATTTTGCAGAGGAGCTTATCCAGCAGAAGCCGGATGCCGTTTTGATATATACGGGGCACAACGAGTACTATGGCGCTCTCGGCGTCGGCTCTATGGAAAACGGCTCGATTCCCAAATGGATGAAAAGACTGGAGCTGATATTGGTACATTTCAGAACGTACCAGCTTCTCGAACAAGGTATCGCGGGCATACTTGGGATAATACACCCTGTGACTTATGATGAATCGAGAGCCACTTTGATGGAGAGGATGGTCGGCCGGGATACTGATTCCGTATGGCTCCAAAATGTACTGGGATGGGCTGGAGCAATTCTCGGACAACATGGGCAAGTTGATAGTGAGGTTAAAGGACGCAAACGTGTCGGTAATTATCAGTGATCTCGTAAGCAATGTTGGCGACCAACCTCCATTCCGTTCGTTGCGTTTTGGAGCATACCCGCCCGCGGATTCGGTGTACTCGGATGCAAAGGGGCTTGAAGCCAGACAGGGTTTTGCGGATGCAAAGCGAGAATTCATCGAGGCGAAAGACTTGGATGCGATCCGGTTCAGGGCGCCGGAAGACTTCAACACGATCCTTACTCATCTTGCAGATTCGCTCGGTGTCTATCGCGTCTCGGTGAACTCACTTTTTGAACAACACTCCTTGCATGGGATCGTCGGTGATAACCTGATGGCCGACCATCTCCACCCTAACATTGACGGGCAGTTCCTGATGGCGGATGGCTTTCTGAATGGGCTCAGGGAACACGGCATGATTGAAGAGAGATGGGATACGTCAAGAATAGAATCGTCCGCTTATTACAGGAATAGCTGGGGCTGCACACAACTCGACAGCATGATTGCGGTTCTGCGCATAAAGCATTTGAAGGCTGGATGGCCGTTTCAACCGGAAACCACGGTAAACAACTTCCGCAATACCTACAGGCCGCATGGTATCATAGATTCATTGGCGTTTATGGCAATCCAATTTGTAGACTTTAATTCCATCATGGCACATCAAAAATTGGCTTCGTACTATGAAGGAATCGGAGATTATGACCATGCCTCAAGGGAATATCTGTCGGTAGCTTACACAGCTCCGTTAGATGTTTCGTCGTATTACTACGCAGCCGATCTTGCTGCTAGGGCAAGAGACACTTCCGACGCGATCAGATCTCTGAGGGAGTCTCCGGGATCCGACACCAGTTCGTATGCACAGTTTACCCTTGCCTCCCTCTATTCTTCTCAGAGGAACAACCAGGAAGCTCTCTCGTGCATAGACAAATTGGAGAGTCTGCACTTAGATAATAGCGTCATGTTGCGAGTTCAGAAACTCAAGTACAAGGTTCTGAAAGACTCCGGCGATAGTTCAGATGCCGAGCAAACGTTAGCTGTCATTAAGAATATAGATCCGGCATTCACCGAGTCCAACAAGGCAGGGGAAATCATGATCTTGATGCCGGACAAAATAAAGCCCTACATAGACAAAGCAAACGCAATGTTGAAGGTCGGGCAAGTCTCGGAGGCGTTGGATGTCTTGAAAGAGGCCAACAATATTCGGGAAATACCGTACACCGATTTGCTCATCGGCAAGATACTTTTTGCACAGAAGAATATCGACGCATTGCCCTACCTTGAGAAAGCCCGTGTGGAACTGAAAGATGATCCGTCACTGCTTTATAGGTTGTGTGTTCTATACATGATAAAGCGAGACATGACTAAAGCGACGTCTGCAATGAATGATTTTGCAAAACTCCAAGGGGAAAACAACCCACAATATAAACAGCTGAAGACTATATTTGGGAAAACGTTTTCAGGAAAGAATTAGTTAACTGATCGATAGGCTCTTGATGGTGTCGATGAAATATTTCAGTGTGTCTGCATCATGGTACAACGGCGATTAGGAAAATCCTCTCTCGTTGTCGCTCCACTCGCATTCGGAGGGAATGTTTTCGGCTGGACGGTCGACGAAAAGACCGCATTTGGACTATTGGATGCTTTTGTCGGTGCGGGCTTTAACCTAATTGATACCGCGGATTCTTACTCGCGCTGGGCACCCGGCAACAAGGGCGGCGAATCTGAAACGATTATCGGGAACTGGATGAACCAGAGACGCAATCGTGATAAGGTGGTCGTCGCCACTAAGGTCGGGTCTGACATGGGGCAGGGGAAACGAGACATCTCGAGGAAGTATATTCTGCGGGCTGTTGAGGATTCGTTGCGGCGGCTGCAAACGGATTACATAGATTTGTACCAAACTCATTGGGACGTGGAAACAGTTCCCGTTGAGGAAACGCTCGAAGCCTATGCGTATTTGGTGAAAGAGGGGAAAGTGAGATGGATCGGCGCATCCAACATCTCGCCGGAGAGATTGAAAATGTCTCTGGAGACGAGCGATAAACATGGCTATCCGCGCTACCAAACACTTCAGCCTGAATACAACTTGTACGAACGGGAGAGATTTGAAAAGTCCTACCGGAAGATCTGTCTGGATGAGAATCTCGGAGTGATCAGTTACTACTCTCTGGCAAGCGGTTTCTTGACGGGAAAATATCGTTCAGAGACAGATTTGACGAAGAGCGCAAGGGGAGGCGGAGTGAGGAAATATTTAAATGAGAGAGGATTCAGGATTCTTGCCGCGCTCGATGAATTGTCAAACCGGTATGATACCACACCTGCAGCCATAGCGATAGCTTGGCTTCAAGCAAGTCCGTCGGTTGCCGCACCAATTGCGAGCGCGACAAGCCTTGCACAACTGGATTCGTTGATGAAGGCGAGCGAAATAAAACTTAGCGACGGAGCGGTCTCACTTCTTAATGAGGCAAGCAGATGGTGAGCAGCGTTTCCCGGAGATGATGCATGTTGTTCCCGAAGAGATCGCGATGGTACGCTTTTCCGCTGCGAAAGCTACTTTTTCTCAACAATTTTTCCTGTGTCGCTGAGCATAATCATTTCATGCGCATGTGCTTTGAGTATAGCTAGAGTAGTTGAATCCACGTCGTAAACTGAATTCAATCCCTGAGGCTCCTGCGGTGGATCGCCAGTAAATGAGTCTCCGGCCTGCCACTTAGAGTCAGGATGCTGTCCTCTTCCTTCTCCGCCCCACCCCCAGAAATTTGTGCCGGCAATGGGTGCTCCGGCTGCCGCGCTGTCGTAAACAAGGGCGAACATTTTCTTGTAGTAATTGTCCCGCACAGTGGTTGGCGTCCCGGGTTTGCATAATTCGCTGTCGCGCGGAATGCCGAATTCTTCCATCACGGTCGGCTTTCCGATTGTGCGAGCAAGAGCGATATGCCGTTCAATGTAGTTGATTGCGTTCGTCTCGGTCCTTGGATAGGTTCCAGCAATGTTCTTCGCGTTGAACCATCCCCAGTTTTTGGGCCAGAGGTGAAAGGTGACATAGTCGATATATTTTGAGCTCTGAGCAGTTATATATATTGTGGAATCTTGCAGACTTCCGGCGAGACCTTCATTACCGGTCGTCACCAAGTGGTTAGGGTCTATGCTGTGAATGTAATGGGCAGTTGAATCTATCCAGCGATAATACTCAGTAAGATATTTGTCGTTCCTTCCTGGCCGCGGCTCGTTCGCGAGTTCCCATCCCATAATAGCGGGTTCTTCGTAATAATAGAATCCGTCGCAATCATTCCTTCTAGTTAGGATCTGCGTGAGATAATCCGAGAAAAGCCTCTGGGCTTTTTGATTCGCGTAGAATGTTGCCGAATAATCCATGAAAGCTGCGTAATTGCCGTTTGCTGCGTCAACACCACCACCACCGTTTGCCCAATCATTGTATTGTGCCATGCCCCCTGACCATTCCCAATAATTGTTTAAGAAAATCACCGCATGCATCTTTCTCTTGTGCATTTCCGCGAGAAGGAAATCCAGGCCATCCAGCAGATTCTCGTCATATATCCCGGGCCGAATTTGAATTGCGGGTCTAAGAGAGTTCTGGATGTACGAACTTTCCGCTGCTCCGAGAATGCGCAGGTTGGTGATGCCGAGAGATTGCAGGTTGTCTAATTCCCTGACAAGTCTTGCGCGGTCGCCGGTTTTTCCTGAAGAACCGATGTAGCAGCCATACCACAAATTTGTGCCTTCGAAATAGAATGGCTTTCCCTTGTAGACGAATTGCAGGCCTTCAACCTTTATGTAACTCGGTCTCCCCCAAAACAGGAATGTTGTGCACGACTCAAAGGGCAGGGCAAGAGCTACAAGAGCAAGAAATAACAAAGACCTGCGCCGAATACTTGCTTGGATCGGATTGTCAACCTTGCAGGGCTCGGTGTAGGATGTCAATGGCAAATTCCTGGGTTCCTGTAACCTTCGCAGGGCCTAGCGAGCTGGCTTGCCGTAGGCCGTATCCGCAATTTTCTTCCAATGGTCGATCATTTCATTAAAGCTGCCGGCAACTTTTGCAAAGCCTTTGTTAGCGGGACCCAAATCAGGATAATCTTTAGAAAGCATCTTTGTGCAGTTCATTAGGCATCTTCCCGTGTGATAACAACCTTTCCAGATGTGTCCTTTTCGACCGGTCTTGTAATTTGGCTGTTTATCGAGTCCGCCTTCGAACCAGTCTCCATACTCATGATCAATAATGAATTTGTCGATGTAGTCCCATTCTTTGACGAAGTATTTCCTGTAGACTTCTTCGTTCGGGAAGATTTTTGACATCATCAATAGTATGTTTATCGCTTCGCCTTGTGCCCACCAATTCTTTGTATCCTGGATAATGGTACATTTCTTGTCTCCGGCAAAGTAATATGCGGCGTCAACAAACCCACCGTTATCTTTTTCCCATCCGTTCTCAAGTGCGTGATCGAGCATTCTCTTTGCGACTGTCAGCGTCTTCACGTCGTCTTTCAGCCCCAAAACATGCGACGCCTCCAACATAAGGAAGGCTGTTTCATAGTTGTGTCCAAAGGAGACGTGTTCGAGTCGATAGTTTTTTTCTCTTACTTCCTTCGGAGCGTTTTTAAATGATACTGGGTTCCATTCATTATCGAAGAAGAGATTCATGTAGCCTTCCGGAGTCGTGATAACGTCTCTGATTAGCGTCAGGAGGTCGTTGAGTTTCTGCTTCAATGTTTCATCGTGCCACACATTATATAATTCAGTATAAGCCTCCAGAAGATGGATGGAAGAATTTTGATCTTTGTATCCGGCCTCGACGGCATCATCTGCCTTCGTGTTATACTCTCCATTCTTATTTATCGGTTTTCCTTCTCTTGTCAAAAACTGAAAGTATCCTAATCCCTTCGGATCCTTCGCGTGTTCTTCAACCCAGTAGAAAGCTTCCTTTGTGAAATCGAGGACTTTCGGATCACCGGTAAGTTCATATAAAGCTGCTAAACCATAAATCAGAAATGCATTTCCATAACCTCGTTTCTCATCGAAGAAGCCCAAGTAATCCGACGTTTCTCCTCGGTGGTCGCGCATTTGGTAGAAGCCGCCATATTTTTGATCCCACATCTTCCTCCTGAAAAAGTCGAAACCATGTTGAGCCGCACTCGCGTAGAGGTCGTCGTCAAAGTACATAGCTGCCTTTGCCGCCGTCCACATGTGCCGTCCCTGGGTCACCGCCATCTTGGGTGGTTCCGGCTCCAGCTTCCAATCATAGGTTATATTAGTGTGATATCCGCCATAAGTTTTGTCGATCACCAGTGGATACCATTTCTTGAGCAAGTTTTGATTCAGCAATGGAATCATTTTGTTGAATATTGATCGATTTTCTCCTGGCATATTAGTTCTCCTGCGGAATTTCTTGGACTTTTTTTTTAACGGATTGCTCGGTCGATAGAACAACTTGTTTTCCCAAAAATGATAATACTTTTTGATATTCGGTTCAAGAAAGAAGCACGGGCCATTTCAACGAAAGCATATGTGGGATTGACAAAGAGTTGTCGTGAAGAGGTTCAATTGCCAGGTCCTGATATTTGATTCGTACCTTTCGCTAGTGGCTCAGTCCGGACTCTCCTGCAGATTTGCAAGACTTCGTCGTGAGCGTTCGACTGAGGCTCACGCCGAAGGCTCAGTCGAACGATGAACGCCGGAGACATATCTGCGAAAATCTGCGCGATCAGCGGGAAACAAGTCTCTTCTGTTAGCTCGAGAATTGAAATTGAATCACTACCTACCTTCCCTGAAATTTTTTCTTCACCTCGAGGGATATTATCTTTTACAGACTTTTGCTAAACTCTGAGGACAATCGGCATGAGACGATTTCTATCGATGCTTCTTATGGGTGCAACTTTCTTTATATCGGGCTGCGCTGCATCGAGTCAATTCGAAAACTTTATTACTGCCCAGAAAGATAAGTTGATGGACGGAAAGAAAGCGTTTAGGTTTGTCTCTTACAATATTCCAAACCTGTCGTACATCGAGGATTATCTTCCGTTTGATGATTCCAATCCATGGCGGCTGCCTACCGAGTTCGAGATCAGAGATGCACTTAGGACAATCAGAATGGACGGTGGAAAAGTTGCGCGGATTTACACTCTGTCCGTCAGAAGAAATGGTGAATCGAAAAACATCATTCGCCATGTCGAAGGTCCCGGCAAATTCAATGAGAAGGCGTTCCGCGCACTGGATAAAGTCGTTCAAATCGCAAATGAAGAGGGCGTGCGATTGATAATTCCTTTCGTGGACAACTGGTGGTGGTGGGGCGGATGCGCGGAGTATGCGGCGTTCAGAGGCAAACAGCCAATTGACTTCTGGACCGATCCGCAATTGATTTCCGATTTCGAGAAGACGATAAGCTTTGTCCTGAATAGAAGAAATACATATACTGGCGTTTTTTACAAAGACGACAGGTCGGTGCTGGGCTGGGAAACGGGGAACGAGCTTGAGGGACCACTATCGTGGCAGGATACAATCGCTGCCTACATTAAGAGCATTGACAGGAATCATCTGGTGCTTGAGGGAACACATGCCAAGCTTCTCACGGCAAGAGAAGTAGCCGATTCGAATTTCGACGTTCTATCGACTCATTATTATACATCGCTCAATAACGCAGTCCGAGACGCGCTTGCAAACCGTGCGTTGGTGGAAGGCAAGAAGCCGTACTTCATCGGAGAGTTTGGATTCAGGAACCCACGGGATGCAAAGGCTCTTGTTGATACTGTCATCGACAATGGTATTTCCGGAATAATGATATGGAGCTTGAGGTTTCACAGCAGGGACGGCGGATTCTACCAGCACGGCGAAAATTACGGAGTCGGATCATACAGATTCCCGGGTTTTCCGTCTGATAGCATTTATCATGAGGAAGGGATCGTGAACATGATGAGAGAGGCGGCGTACGCGATTGACAGTTTGCAAGAGCCACCGCTTCCTGTGCCAGCTCCGCCAGCCTTGTTACCCATCAACGATCCATATCATATCTCCTGGCACGGTTCGGCGGGTGCTTCCTCGTATGCGATACAAAGGAAGGCTGTTGACGCGGACGAATGGCGAACCATTGCAGATGGTCTAGGCGATGCCAGCGGTGTTTCAGGTCCTCTTTTTCAAGATACGACTGCCGAGCTGGGCGGGACATATTCTTATAGAGCGATTGCGGAAAACGGTTCGGGTTCTTCCGTGCCATCAAATGTTGCCGGTCCAGTCGAGGTCGCATTCAAGGAATTAGTTGACGAGCTAAACGATTCGACGAGAATTTTTGCGATGTCAGACAGTTTACAATTCCTTGAGTATCAGGACTCTTACAGGGCGAAGAATGACTTCAGCAGGCTGAAAGGATCCGCCGGATCATATGTGATCTACCAGGTTCCGCAGTCGTCTGTCATGGCCGCGGGTATTGATTCGATTAGGGTCCAGGTCTTTCTGACGAACAGCCAGTGCGGGTTGGATTTTTCCGCCTCGGATTCCGTCGGTACCCTGAAGCCGATCAGCGCGAAGATTGAGACATTTCCTCCTTACAAAAATTTTTACAGATTTTTCACACCTGCGGTTTATACATGTTCGGAGTTCCCTCCGAATAGCAGGTATCTGAAAATAAAATTCAATGATGCCGCACAGCTCAGCCGTGTGGAAATCATCTATTCGAAGATTGAGAAACCTGACCCGAACATCGTGAACGTGCAATGAAAACTGGAAGTTTGATTAACGTGATTTAATTAAATCTATGATTTGGAAAAAGAACCTTCGTCGTCGAGATCCAAAAAGCGTCATGAAATCCAAAAATACTATAGCCCATCATTCGTTCAGACAAATCAGAGTTTAGGAAGGGAGACTAACCGTGAAACTCATCGCGTTGTTCCTATCGCTGCTTGCAGTTGCAAAATCCGATTCAGGCAAAACACTCATTGAAATTCCGCCCTTGTTTTCTGATAACATGGTCCTCCAGCAGAAAACAAATGTGACATTTTGGGGCAAAGCAATTCCTGGCACATCTGTGTCGGTTAAAGGAAGCTGGGGCGCATTTGCGAATACAAAAGTCCAGGCTGATAGTACCTGGAGAGTAAAGCTGAAGACGGCCAAGGCGGGTGGCCCTTATGAAGTCAAATTGCAGATCGGCGATTCGACCATCGGCTATAAGAACGTAATGCTTGGTGAAGTCTGGTTGTGTTCTGGCCAATCGAACATGGAAATGCCGCTGCAGGGTTGGCCTCCGGATAATCCGATACAAAACTCCGACCAAGAAATTCAGGCTGCGAACTACCCCGACATAAGGCTGTTTTCCGTTTTAAGAGCCGTCTCTGCTGAGCGCGAGTTCAATTGCGTTGGCACGTGGAGCGGCTGCAATCCCGGGACGGCGGCGAAGTTCAGTGCCGTAGGATATTTCTTCGCCCGGAAACTCTATCAAGAATTGCATGTGCCCATAGGCATGATCTTTTCAAGCTGGGGAGGGACAAAGATTCAATCGTGGATCAGCGGTAAATTTCTCGAAGAGTTGCCTGAGTACAAGTCGGTCGTTGAAAAGGTGGACAGTGCTATGCCGGAAGTGAAAACGCTGAATGAATGGATACATAGCCATCCTGTAATCGACATTAGCACAAAGGATCCGGCGCACCAATATGATAGTCTCAACTTTGACGATAGCGAATGTTCAAAACCTGATTTCAGCGACAGCACCTGGCGTACCATGAAACTTCCCACCTACTGGGAAGCAACGGAAGTCGGTGAATTTGACGGAGCGGTTTGGTTCCGGAAAAAAATTGAGATCCCGAAGAGCTGGGTTGACACAAATCTTGTATTAGCACTCGGACCAATTGACGATATGGATCAGACGTATGTAAATGGCGTGAAAGTCGGCGGAATGCTGGGGGGCGGATTCTGGGCCGCTCCAAGGGTGTACGAGGTTCCGAAAGCGCTCATCAAGGATTCGATCATGACTATTGCTGTAAGGGCGATCGACGTCGGAGGCGGTGGCGGCATCTGGGGAGATGGATTCAAAATGCAGGTCTACATCAAAGACGACAGCAGCAAAAGTATTTGGTTAACCGGTGACTGGAAGTATTTGCCCGTTGCGGAATACGCCAACAGCAGGTTTTACGTTTATGGTGCCATGGGCGAGTTCAACAGTCGGCCGAAAACTTCCATCGATGTCGGACCGAACACGCCCACGATGCTTTTTAACGGGATGATCGCTCCGCTGATACCGTATACCCTCAAGGGTGCATTATGGTATCAGGGAGAGTCGAATTCGGATTTGCCAATCGATTATAACAATTATGAAGCACTACTCAAGCTTATGATCAAGAATTGGAGAGCAGATTGGGGTGAAGGGAACTTCCCGTTTTATTATGTGCAAATAGCTCCATGGGGATACGGCGAGAAGTCGAAGTCATACATGATACGCGATGCACAATTTCGCACTCTGTCGGTTTCGAACACGGGCATTGCGGTCACGCTCGATATTGCAAGCCTTGCAACAATTCATCCGCCCGATAAACAGGATGTCGGCTTGCGTCTGGCTTTGTGGGCGCTTGCGAAGGATTATCACAAGAAAGTCGTTTGCTCCGGACCATTATATCGCTCAATGAAGATTGAAAAAGGGAAAATAATTCTCTCGTTTGATGATGCGGTGGGAGGATTGGTCATGAAAGAGGACAGCTCTGGCAGGACAAACTTTCTTGTCGCGGGAAAAGACAGCGTGTTCTTCAGTGCGAATGTTAAAGTGGAAGGGAAGAGACTGATCGTCTTCAGTGAAGAAGTAAAAAAACCAGTCGCGGTGAGGTATACATGGAGCAATACCGACGAGGCGACACTTTTCAATAAGGCGGGATTGCCAACCCCGACTTTCAGGACAGATAAATGGAAACAATAGAAAGAATGGCGCACTGATGGTGCCGGCAGGAAAGAATTTCGCTGATTTTATTAGACTAACCTGTTGAAGGAGGTAGGTGTCTCAAAGAATCTTTCTCGTCGGTCTATTTCTGAGTCTTACGTTCGTCTGTCAGGCAAAGACAACAGATCACCTTGTTTCTGTGGTGATGGCGAGCAAGAAAATCAATGTCTACTATAATGGGATACCCAGATTGGAAGGAGGACATTTCTCGTTCCAATCCAAAGATAAACCAGTCTCCGCAGTTGCAGAAGAAAAGGGGGTTTACTCATTTGAAA
The DNA here is from genome assembly GCA_963768145.1 of uncultured Bacteroidota bacterium. Taxonomy (GTDB): domain Bacteria; phylum Bacteroidota; class Ignavibacteria; order Kryptoniales; family JAKASW01; genus JAKASW01. Next base: position 171,729 of record CAVYHK010000023.1, read on the forward strand.
CGGATACAAAACCAGTTGTGGTAAAGGCAAACGAGCAAAATGGAATCACCTCTTTTTTCATTACACCGAACGGCAACGAGTCCGATAGCGGCAACTGCTTTCTCGGATTGTTTTTCGATCATATCCCTGATTACAAAGAGGGAGTATCCTTGTGGCGATACGGACCGTGGAACTCCTGGACGAAGCCAGTGAGAATAGACAGTCTGACTCAATTGGAGAGTTCAGACGTGCAGTTCTTTTACTGGAAATATGCCGATGGAGTATACGGTGCGGCGATGCCTCTCTCCGGTCAGGGGTACAGGACGACTCTTGGACAAGAGAATGGAGCGTTCGGGTCGAAATCGGTGAGCTATTATGGCAGGATGAATCAAAGGAATATTCCTCAAATGGCAGTCGGGTTCGGCCGAGATCCGTACGAGCTAATTACTCGCCTGTACAAGGAGGGTCTGAAAGCTATTGGAAAGGGCGATGACTTCATTGCGCACAAAAGCTATCCGAAAGTTTTCAACGGCATAGGTTGGTGTTCATGGAACGCTTCCGTTTATGGCACAGTGCTGAATGAGAAGCTTCTATTGAATTCCGCGAAGAGTTTCGCCGACGCTGGATTCCCGATGAAGTGGTTCCTGATCGATGATGGCTGGTTCGACAACACCGACGGGAAGATCAATTCATTCTGCCCCGATCACACGAAATTTCCTGATGGCTTCAAACCAGTGATTCAAAAATTGAAGAGGGATTATCATCTTGCTGATGTGGGAATCTGGCACGCCTTCGATGGATACTGGAACGGCATCAATCCCGACTCGCCGCTTGGAAAGGAATTCGGGAGCGATCTTTTTTCATGGACTGAAAAAATCCGGCCTGACATAGATACATCGTCGTTGAGAACATGCTACTTCATTAGACCCAACTCAAAATCACTCGACGGGTTCTACGAGGAGTTTCATAAATATCTGAGGAGTCAAGGATTTTCATTTGTGAAAGTTGACAACCAATTGATCACCGAAAGAATGGCGCCAGGGGCCTTCCCGATCTTTCATGGTGCAGAGAAATATCATCAAGCTCTGAACAGTTCGGCTGGAAAATATTTCGGCAACGCTATCATCAATTGCATGGACATGACTGCCGAAGCGTATCTCAATTTTGGCGCATCCGCCGTTGCACGAGCCGAGGACGATTATTGGCCTGAGTACGACACGCTGCATACCAAGAACTATTGGATGGGCAGGGCAGGCGATCACATTCTTCAAGAAGTCTACAACTCGCTGTACTTCTCACAGATGGTCTATCCTGATTTCGATATGTTCGAGTCCATCAATCCTGCAGCGGTTCTGTACGCGGTCGCACATGCGATCAATGATGGGCCCGTTTACATAACTGACAAAATCAATGAACATGACTTCGACGTATTGTGGCCGCTCGTTTACAGTGATGGGAATGTTCTTCGTTCCGATAAACCACCGTTGCCTACGGAAGACTGCTTGTTTCAGGTCCAGGATCGAAAACCTTTCAAAGCATTTTCGTTTCAAGGTGCAACTGGCCTGCTCGGAATTTGGAATTGCTCGGATTCAAATGAAGTCGAAGGAAGCTTCAGACCATCCGATGTCCATTCAATTCAAGGAGACAGTTTTGCAGTCTACGAATATTTCAGCAAACAACTATTGATTGCGGACCCCGGCAAAGAGATCCATATCTCTTTGAATGGCTACGCCTGCAGACTTTATTACATCGTTCCTCTGGTTGATGGAAACGCAGTCTTAGGCCTGGTAAACAAATACAACGCCCCGGCCGCGGTGATGAAATCGAAAGTGAGCGGGAAGAAGATTCAGGCGACTATTTATGAAGGCGGACGATTTGCTGCAGTGGTCAGGTCAAAACCTAGGAGTGTCAAGGTCGATGGCGAAATGACTGGTTACGACTACTCGGACGACTTATTAACAATAGATATTCCGGTTTCAAAAAACACGGGACAGGTAAAAGTAGAAATTGATTTATAGTACTTTGTGATCCCTTTTTTGACAAGGTCAAAGAACCACCTTTAAAGTAACGAGGATAACTTGAGTGCAATCAAAATTATTAATCGAAATCCAATTCCTAACCTACCGTGGGAAGAAAAACCTCCAGGGCACAACAAGCCCGTTTGGCGGTATTCCAAGAACCCTGTGATACCACGGGATATGATGCCAACTTCAAACAGCATATTCAACAGTGCTGTTGTTCCATACAAGGGCGAATTCGCTGGAGTGTTCCGCTGTGACAACTGGGCGAGGCAAATGAGGCTGCATCGTGGTTTCAGCAAGGATGGCTTGACTTGGAAGCTCGATCCCGATCCCATAAAATTCCAGTGTGACGATCCGGAGATCGGGAATTTTGTTTATGGCTACGACCCCCGCGTGGTTTGGATCGAGGACCGCTATTACGTGACGTGGTGCAACCACTATCATGGTCCGACAATCGGAGTGGGTTGGACGAAAGATTTCGAAACATTTCACCAACTTGAGAATGCATTTCTTCCATTCAATCGAAACGGAGTGCTCTTCCCACGTAGGATGAAGGGGAACTTCGTGATGTTTTCTCGTCCTTCGGACAGTAGTCACACGCCTTTCGGAGATATTTATCTTAGTCAGAGCCCCGACCTTTGCTACTGGGGCAAACACCGTTATGTCATGGGTCCGATCGAAAACTCGTGGCAGTACACAAAGGTTGGAGCGGGACCGATTCCGATTGAAACATCCGAAGGCTGGCTTGTTATCTATCACGGTGTACTGCAATCGTGCAACGGATTTGTCTACAGTGCCGGCGCAGCGCTCCTTGATCTAGATGAACCATGGAGAGTCATTGGGAGAGCCGAACCATATCTCTGGTCGCCGCAAGCGTTGTATGAATGCGTTGGCGATGTCCCGAACGTTGTATTTCCGTGTGCAATGCTGTGCGATGCACCGACAGGACGACTCGCGATTTATTACGGCGCTGCCGACACCGTGACTGGACTCGTGTTCTCGACGGTTGATGAGATCGTCGAGTTTATTAAGAGTCATCCGCAAGAATAGGTCAGAAGTCAAGAGTGAATCGATCGTTGGCTGTCCCTAAATGCTGATGACAGATGGCTATTTCTAGTCTGGCAAAATTGGTAAATGATCTATATTTTGAAATGGTCGTGGCTGTTTGCAACAACCATTTCCTCCAATAATTTGTGGGATTCTTTGACACACAAAACTTAGGTACAGAAATATGCGATTTGGCTACTTCGACGATAAGAACAGAGAATACGTGATCACCCGGCCCGATACGCCGCGTTCATGGAGCAATTATTTGGGCTCGACTGAGTATGGCGCGATCATCACGAATAATGCCGGAGGTTACAGCTTTTTCAATTCTGCGGCTCAGGGACGATTCACACAATGGCGCCCCAACAATATACCGATGGATCAACCAGGTCGGTACTTCTATCTCCGGGATCGGGATTCAGGTGATTATTGGTCGGCTTCATGGCAACCTGTCGGAAAACCTTTGGACAATTTCAACTCCGTTTGCCGTCATGGTACGGCTTACACAATTATCGAATCGGAGTACGATGGGATCCAAGCCGAAACTACGTACTTCGTTCCTCTCGACAAACAATTCGAATGCTGGCTGCTTAAAGTGACGAATGCAGGTGATCGTAAACGGCGGCTGAGCGTGTTCCCGTTTATCGAATATTCGTCGCATTGGCAAATGTGGATGGATTGGGTGAATCTTCAATACACGCAATTCATTGTTGAAATGAAGGTCGTCGACGGCATCATTGATCATTGCACGAATCCATTCCTGCCGGTTGTGCGCGGAGATTTTGCCGCCGACCCGCAGTCACGTCACACATTCTTCGCGTTGGTTGGGGCCGACATTGCGGGCTTCGACACGGATCGTGAAAGATTTATCGGACCTTATCGTGCATACGCGAACCCGATTGCGGTGGAACAAGGGAAATGTTCGGACTCGATTGCAGTCGGTGACAACGGGTGTGGAGTGTTTCAAACTGATTTGGAGATTATGCCCGGTGAATCGAAGGAAATGTTGGTTCTGATGGGAATCGGTCAGGCCGAAGTAGAAGGGAAAGTCGCTGTTAAAGAGTTTGCGCATGCAGAAGATGTTCACCAGGAATTCGAGAAGTTGAAATCGTACTGGCATTCAAGACTTGAATCGACGACTGTGAAGACTCCAGATCCTGAATTCGACAGCATGATGAACACGTGGAATCCGTACAACTGCCTGATCACTTACGCGTGGTCGCGTGCGGCGAGTATTGTGTATGCCGGCGAGCGTGATGGACTCGGCTACCGCGACACGGTTCAAGACCTGTTAGGCATTTTGTCCATTATCCCTGACGAGGCGGAGAAGCGTCTTGAATTAATGATTACCGGGCAGGTTTCCACGGGCGGAGCGATGCCGGTCGTAAAACAGTTCAGCCATCATCCAGGCCGTGAAAGCCCACCATCGGAGGATAAATACCGCTCCGATGATTCTCTCTGGCTTTTCAATACTGTACCGGCTTATGTAAAAGAGACCGGGTGCGTGGAATTCTACGGGAAAGTTCTTCCGTATGCCGACAAAGGCGAAGACACAGTGCTTGGCCACATGCGACGGGCCATCGAATTCAGTTTGAGCCATTTAGGACAGCACGGGTTGCCGTGCGGTTTGGCAGCAGATTGGAACGATTGTGTTCAACTCGGACAAAAGGGTGAATCGGTATTTGTTGCATTTCAATTGCGGTTTGCATTGAAGACGTACATAGAGATTTGTGAGAACCCAAAGATTGTAGAGAGGCGAGACCTTGAGTCCCCGCAATGGGCAAAGGAACAGTTGGGGAGATTGGACGCAAACCTGGAGAGACATGCCTGGGATGGAGAATGGTTTTTACGAGGTTATCGTGAAGACGGTGCCACTTTCGGTTCGAAGAAAAATAGCGAAGGGAAAATGTTTCTGAATCCGCAAAGCTGGGCCGTTATTAGCGGACATGCCACGGAGGAGCTTGCGGAATTGATTATGCAAAAAACGCGACTGCATCTGTGGACGGAATGCGGGTTGGAGATTTGCAATCCGCCTTATGAGAAGACAGAGATTTCGGTAATGAAGGCGGCGCTTTTTAACAAAGGGATGAAAGAGAACGGGTCTATCTTTTGTCATACGCAGGGTTGGGCCGTTATCGCGGAAGCAATGCTGGGTCACGGCAGAATTGCGTATGAGATCTTCCACGCTTACATGCCTGCGTCGTACAACGAGCGGGCAGAGGTGAGAGAAATCGAACCATACGTTTATTCCCAGTTCATAAACAGTCCGCGGAGCCCGCGTCGCGGTGCGTCGAGGCTGCCGTGGCTTTCGGGTTCGGCGGCTTGGTCGTATTACGCGGCAACACAATATATTTTGGGAATTAAGCCCGAGGTTGAAGGTCTGCGGATTGATCCGTGTATCCCTCCAAGCTGGAAGTCGTTTGAAGTCACGAGATTTTTTAGAGGAAGAAAACTGCATATCGAAGTATCGAATCCTGATGGAGTTGAAAAAGGTGTTCGAGAGATTTTCGTGAATGGTAAACGAATTGAGGGGAATTTGATTTCGGCTGGCTGCATGAAAGAGATGAACGAGGTTAGAGTTCTGATGGGAAAATGAAATGCTAACAGCCGAAAGCTGAAAGCTGATTACTAAACGATAAAGGAGCTGTACATGAGCGCAGAAAATCAAAGACTTTCTTTCTGGGAAAAAGCCGGGTATGGATGCGGCGACTTCGCGTCAGTTTTATTCTGGCAGACAATCATGGTCTATTTGCTTTTCTTTTACACTGATGTATTTGGATTGGCAGCAGCTGCAGCCGCCACCATGCTCGCAATCTCCAGGGCGGCCGATATGTTCTTCGACGTCGGAATAGGCATGACGGCTGACAGGACCAACACAAGGTGGGGCAAGTTTAGACCCTACCTTATCTGGATGGCGCTCCCGCTTGCGATCACCGCCGTCGTTGCGTTCTCCACTCCGTCATTTTCGCCGACAGGGAAGCTTATTTATGCCTATGCCACTTTCATCGCATTCATGTTCTTTTATTCTGCGATAAACATTCCATATACCTCCCTTCTCGGGGTGATCAGCGGTGACTCAAATGAACGAACCAGCGTATCGTCATTCAAATTCGTCGGGGCCTACTCAGCGGGAATAGTAGTTTCGGCTTCAGCGCTTCCATTAGCGGAGTATTTTGGCCATGGAAGCAGCGCAAAGGGGTGGCAGACAACCATGGCTCTCTATGCGGTGGTTGCGATCGTCTTCTTCGTCATCACTTTCCTATCAACTCACGAGCGCATACAGCCAATTGCCAAAGAGAAGACGTCCATCAAGAACGATCTCAAAGATATATCGAAGAATACTCCATGGATAATACTTTTTGCGGTTACGATTCTTCTTATCCTTTTCGTCTGCATAAGACTTAGTATCACGGTGCACTATTTCAAATATTACATTGGTACGCAGCAAATAAGCGTTTTTGGCAAGACGTATAGTTTCGATTATGCCTGGCTTGCGTCCGCTTTCAATGTTGTCGGACAGGCAGCTTCGCTCTTGGGAGTCGTCTTGGTCCCATGGTTCTCAAAGACGCTTGGTAGAAAGAATGCAGCGATTGCTCTCTTCATTGCGGCTTTGGTCTTCACGGGTGCGTTCTTTTTCCTGCCACCTAACGATCTTCCATGGATTTTTGCATTGCAGCTGCTCGGCTCTGTCGTAGGCGGTCCTATCTCTCCATTGTTGTGGGCGATGTACGCTGACACTGCTGACTATTCCGAATGGAAAACGGGAAGACGTGCTACGGGTCTTGTCTATTCCGCATCCATTATGTCCAACAAGTTCGGATGGGTGATAGGGTCGGCGGTCGCTGGAGTGATTCTTGCAGGCACCGGATTCCGGGCTAACGTGGCACAAAACGCAGCGACTCTGGTCGGTTTGAAGTCAATGATGAGCGTAATTCCAGTGGTGCCGGGTCTCGCGGCGCTCCTTCTCCTAATCTTTTTCTATAAATTGGATGAGCCGACCATGAAGACGGTAAAGGAGGAAGTGGAAGCCCGGCGCGTAGCTGCAGGGGTCGCAGAGGCGAAATAGAATAGAATTCTAAATTCTGAATGTCGAATTATGAATTAAGAATTCATCATTTAAAATTCAAAATTGAGAGTAAGTCATGCAATACGGAATATTCGACGATAAGCACAAAGAATATGTTATAACAAATCCGGATACGCCGAAGCCGTGGACAAACTACTTAGGCTCGACGGAGTACGGCGCGATAATCACCAACAATGCCGGCGGCTACAGCTTCTACAAATCCGGCGGTATGGGGCGATTCGTTCGCTTCCGGTTCAATTCAATTCCCGCGGACCAGCCGGGCCGATATGTTTATTTCCATGACCATGGCACACGTGATTTCTGGTCGGCATCGTGGCAGCCGGTAGGCAAACCCCTCTCCAGATTCAAGTCGATATGCCGTCATGGTACAGCCTATACTGTCATTGAATCCCAGTACAATGGCATAAAGTCGGAAGTGGTTTACTTTGTGCCGCTCGGTCGGACATTTGAGATTTGGAAAGTGAAAATTACAAACACCTCAAAGAAAAAGCGGTCGCTGAGCGCTTTCTCTTATCTTGAGTATGCAGGGAACTGGAATGCCATCGATGATCTTTTGAACATCCAATACGTTCAGTACATCGCGCAGATGAAGATTGTTGACGGAATAATAGACCACGGAACCAACGTGAACATCCCGCCGATGCCGGAGAATTTCAAGGAGAAAGATCAAGGTAGGCATACGTTTCAGGCAGTTGTCGGTGCGAAAGTCGTTGGCTATGACACCGACCGAGAGGCATTTCTAGGTCCGTATAGAACTTATGCAAATCCGATTGCGGTTGAGCGAGGGAAGTGTTCTGGCAGCCTCGCTTACGGAGATAATCCTTGCGGCTCGCTCCAGGTGAAGTTTTCTCTCAAGCCGGGTCAGACGAAGGAATTTGCAGTGATTGTCGGGATCGGGAGTGCTGAGAAAGAAGGAAAGCAGGCAGCCGATGAATTCTCCGACGTGAGGAAATTGAACGATGAATTTGAGAAACTGAAATCTTTCTGGCACAAACGAATCGAAGGATTCTCGGCGAAGACGCCGGATCCGGAGCTTAATGCGACAGTCAACACATGGGGAATTTACAATTGCCTGGTAACCTATGCCTGGTCGCGCGCTGCAAGCCTCGTTTATTCTGGCGTCGACCGCGACGGTTTAGGGTATCGTGATACGGTCCAGGATTTTCTTGGGGTCATGCACGCGATTCCGGACGAGGCACGCCAGCGCCTGGAGCTTATGATAACCGGACAGGTCTCGACCGGCGGAGCAATGCCTGTCGTTCTGCCGATTAGTCACAATCCTGGGCATGAGCCCGCACCCAATGAGGAAGACTATCGTTCTGACGATGCTCTTTGGCTTTTCAACGCCATTCCGGCCTACGTCGAAGAAACCGGAGACTCCGAATTTTACAGGAAAGTCCTGCCATATGCGGACAAAGGTGCAGACACTGTATTCGGTCACATGAAACGAGCGCTGCAGTTCAGCCTCGAACGATCAGGTGCCCATGGACTTCCATGTGGTCTGATGGCAGACTGGAACGATACACTTCGGTTTGGGCGGAAAGGCGAGTCCATCTTTGTTGCGATGCAGCTTCGGTTCGCCCTCAAGACCTACATTGAAGTCGCCCTTCATCTCAAGAAGGCAGATGAATCTTCATGGGCGAAACTCACGCTCGAAAGACTGGACGCAAACATCAAGCGATACGCCTGGGATGGGGAGTGGTTCATGCGCGGATTCCGACAAGACGGCTTAAAGTTCGGTTCGAAAGAGAGTCCCGAAGGTCAGATTTTTCTTAATCCACAAACATGGTCGGTCATATCGGGGCTTGCCTCGCGTGAGCAAGCTGAAACGGCAATGGGGCAAGGTCATAAGCGGCTCTTTACGAAGCATGGACTCGCACTTTGTGATCCGCCGTACACTAAGACAGATTACAAGATTGTGCGCGCGTCGTTCTTCAATCCCGGTCTCAAAGAGAATGGAAGCATATTCACGCATACACAGCCATGGGCGGTTATGGCAGAGGCGATTTTAGGACACGGCGACCGGGCGTATGAGTATCTCCGTGCATATTTGCCTGCGGCTTACAACAAGAGGGCGGAGATCCGTGAGATTGAGCCGTATGTTGTCTGCCAGTCAACACATTCAAAGCAGAGTCCGAAACATGGGGTATCTCGCATACCATGGTTGTCCGGCTCGGCTGCTTGGACTTACTTCGCTATAACGAGGTACATTCTTGGAATTCGACCGGAAATAAACGGCTTGCGGATTGATCCCTGCATCCCTTCAAAGTGGAAGACTTTTGACATCGAGCGAAGATTCCGAGGAAAAACTCTGGTCATCCATGTTGATAATCCTAAAGGTGTCCAGAAGGGCGTAAAGAAGATAGTTTTGAACGACGAGACTCTGGAAGGCAATTTCATCCCGGTTTCAAACATGAAAGAAGAGAATGAAGTACTTTTGACGATGGGATGAAAAGGCGTGGCGGAAGTTCCTTTTGACCTTGGCAGGATTTCTTACAATGAGGAGCATTTATGAGGACCATTCTTACTTTATTCTGTAAATCCATTTTTCCAATAATCCATTATTCCATTATTCCTCTTTTGGTTCTTGTTTCCCTTTTAGGGTTTATCACTTCTGCTTCTGCTCAGACCGATTCGCAGAAAAAGTGGCCGCGGGGTCATAATTGGGATGGTGATAGAAATTTCGGTGAGCAACCGGACACGAGCGGTGCAAAAGTGCTTCCACTCATAAGAGTTGTCGGGAACAGATTTGTGAATTCAAGCGGCGACACGATACTGTTCCATGGTCTTGCAGTTGCTGATCCGGACAATCTTGAACAAAGAGGCTTCTGGAACAAAAATCTTTTCATCGAAGCAAAACAACTAGGGGCGACTATTGTTCGGATTCCGGTTCATCCCGCGGCGTGGCGCGACAGAACACCTGAAAAATACTTGAAGCTCCTCGATCAGGCAGTCGAGTGGTGCACGGAAGAGAGTCTGTATGTTGACATCGACTGGCATTCCATAGGAAATCTCGAAGGAGGACTTTACCAGAGCACAGTGTACTGCACCAGTATCCAGGAAACTTCTGCTTTCTGGGCGACGATTGCCAGTCGTTATGGAGGCCATCATACTGTTGCCTTCTCGGAATTGTTCAATGAGCCGACTAATGCTTCCGGAAGATTGGGAAGCGTGTCATGGGACGAATGGAAAAAGGTAAACGAGGATTTGATAAGACTTATAAGGTCTTACAATAATCAGAGCATACCGTTGGTTGCCGGCTTCGATTGGGCTTATGACCTCACACCGCTCCACTATGGTCCGATTGATGCTGAAGGAATCGGCTACTCAGTTCATCCGTATCCTCACAAGCGAACGCCGCCCTACGAGCCGAAGTGGGATGGAGATTTCGGATTTGTCGCAGCTAAGTATCCCGTTGTCGCGACGGAACTCGGTTTTACCCTGCCAGATTGGAAATCGAACCTTGAATTTGGGAATTCGGTGATAAAATACTTCAATAAGAATCATATAAGCTGGATTTGGTGGATTCTCGATCCATTGTGGAGGCCTGCATTGCTTCAGTCGTGGGAGGGTTTCAAGTTGAATGAAGGCGGCAAGTTCTTCGAGGAAGCGGCGCATGGCAAGCTCGTGGAACATGACACGACTGTAGCTTTTTAAGAATCCAAGCATTATCTGAGTTGCGAAGAAGGCCGGGGAAGCTCCTGACAGCAAATTTGTGCCGGCCGAGGGGGAATGCTTAATGCCGGTGCTTCAATCAGCGATTGAAGAGTTTGATATCCTTGAATCCGGAAGGATCAGGAACGGAGCCCTTTCGCACTAGTCGGGATTGGATTCACTCTGAATTCGGGAATTCCTGACGGCTTATTCTCACCGGCGGTTGATGATGACAGGCTACTTCAGCAGCGTCAGTTTTTCGGTTCGAGAGTAGTCACCAGCGCGAAGCGTGCAAAAATATACCCCGCTCGCAAATTTGCTCGCGTCAAATTTGGCTTCGTACCTTCCTGGCGTCTTTATTTCATTTACTAACGTTGTCACTTCTCTTCCAAGAAGATCGTACACTTTCAAGGAAATGTGACTGACCTTTGGTAGCTGATAGCTGATCGTGGTCTCCGGATTGAATGGATTCGGGAAATTCTGGTTCAATGCGAAACTGGTCGGAGCCGGAAGGGCTTGCATGATTCCCGTTAATGAGGATGATGTCACAAACCAAACAGCATTTGCGGAAGCGGTTGTATCAAATCCGTTAGTGACGTACCCCGTCAGGGCATAATGGCTTGAAGCCAGAATGTTGCCTGCGGAAAACGTGGCGACAGTATCTGAGGCTGCAAAGCTCGTATCCACACCGGTTCCGAGAAAGTGCATGATGTACGTCAAGGGTTTGCCTTGAGGATCAGATGCCCTTGACCAAGAAGTCGAAATGCTTTGGTAGTAGTGCCTCAGACTATCGCTTCGACCCGGAGAAAAATTGAAAGAGGTCGGGTTGTCGGTGGTGTCGCTGCTTGCTGGCTCGCCGTAAAGGATTCCCCGGCCGTCGGTCGTTACGTAGCATCTGCCATAAACTCTTGGATCGCCCGCCACATAATGCAAATAGCCGAATTGGTGGCTGTCGTCGTTTATCCGTATCCATGATGTGCCTGTGTTGTCGGAACGGTAGATGCCAAGTGTTCCATTCACGATACCCCACAAGTATAGAGCCGGATATCCGCCGGCAGTCGATGGTTTTCCGACCCCCAATAAATACGCCGAACCTACGCTGCTCAATTTTGATGCGGACGATCCGGCATCCGTTGAGTGATACAGGCCGCTGCCGGTGCACATCCACAAATCCCCCTCGTGTCCGGGCACGGTGGTAATGAGTCCATCTTGGTAGCTCGAGACTTTCGGCAATGAGGAAACACCTTTGACAAATGTTTTACCGTCATCTGTTGAAACCCAAATTTGTCCGGTTGAAACGGCATCGAAGAGGTAAAACCTCTTGGCGTTTACAGGGTCCGCGACGGGCTGGCCAGCCGACGGCACACCACCGCTGCAACTCGTCCAACTTTTCCCGTTATCAATTGAGTATGACATGGAGGCACCCGGAGGAGACCAGACGATAGTGTTACCATCGGCTGAAATCGAGATGGATAATTGGCCCCAGTTGCTCCCTGCTGTTGTTCCGCTTGGATACCCGGAAAAGTCGTGCCATGTTGAGCCCCCATCCGTTGAATAAGCACCGTAGGGCGACGGAGAGCTGTACGCCTTGACTAATTTGGATGGCACTTTCCCCGCAGATGCAATTGAAAATGTGGTCCCTTTCGGCGGACTCCATCTGCCCTGCGGTGGCGACATATCAAGATTGTCATGTCTAAAACCGTCATAGTCTGCCATCACCGAGAGCAAATTTGTGAATTGAGGACTGATGACCTGGAACGGGACCATCTCTTCTAAATTCTGGTCCTTGAAATACCATGTTGGCTTTGAGGCGAAAAGGTTATCGCACGCCCAAATTCCGAATCCGGTTCCGAACATTGCCTTGCTTGAGTCGAACGGATTTATCGCAACACAAGCGAGCCAGTGTGGGGTAACGCCTGAGGTGTAAGGGGCGTAGCTGTGATCCAGCATTCCAGTACGGAGCTTTCCTGTCCAATGTACTCCACCATCCGTCGACAAATACACTTCATCCATCGGGTACCAGCAATCGAGCGTGCTGACAACTATGTAATTGGGATTTTTCGGGTATAATGAAACACCGCTGTAACCTCCTTGAGCTGGCGGTGCCGGAGAAGGAGTGACATTTGTCCATGCGCCGCTGCCAACATTGTATTTCCATACATAGCCTGCGGTCGCACCGTTCGGACCCTGATAGTTCGAATATGTCATATAAAGCAAACTGTCGGCAATGGCGGCTCTTATGGCCATGGCACCGTGCGGCTGTCCTGCCACTATGTTCCATGTTGTACCGCCATCTGGGCTCTCGTAGAGGCTCTTTCCGCTCGTGTCCACTGCACCGACAAATATCCGCTGTGTCGGATTTCCGAGAGTCGCGCTTGACGGATCGAAAATCACAAAGTCAACGTTTGTAGGGGTGAAAGAAGATACCTTCGCCCATGACGCGGCGAAGTTCGTCGATTTCCACAGCCCATTGGCGGTGGTACCCATGAAAAGCAGAGAGTCGGTATTTGGATCGACTTGCAATCTCTCACCGGCGCCGCGCCCGTCTTCATTGCCCCCGATTTTGACGGACAGCGCATTTATAGTCCATGTGTTCCCCTTATCGGTCGAGGACAATATTGCACCGTATCCGGCCCAAGACTGGGTATATTCCCCCGTTTCCATGTAAACACGATTAGTATCGTTTGGATCAAGGGCGATGGACAGGATACCCATGTAGGAAGAATTGGTCCGATTCATCATATCCGTCAGTGGAATCCAACGGCCCGCAGAATTATCCCAGCGGTAGGCGCCGCCGACATCCGTACGAGCGTAAACAACTCCTGGTGTCGTTGGATGATAAATAATTCCCGGAACAAATCCTCCTCCGCCAGCTATCACACTTTTCCATGTGTATGTGTCCTGAGCCAAAACACCCTGGGTGATTGATGAAAGACAAATAACCCATATCGAAGAAAGAATTGCAAGAGTCTTGTACATGGTGGATTACCTCCGAAACTCAGTTCTATAAGAAGCCAGATTGTGCTAACTAAGAAATTCCAAGACTACAATAAATCATGTGCTTGATAACATTCTGAAATATTAGGAACTTAAACTGTTGATCGACGGACGGCGGCGTTTGTCTTTATGTATTAGCGTTGACCTGTCCGGTGTAATGTAGTCGGTTATTCAGCATAATTTCAATATGCTTTCAGCGATTCTTGTTGTCAGAAATCTATCGTTCCTGATAGTTTCATTGGGATGGACATTTTGAGTGGCAAATTTCTGTTAGGTTTTGTGACTCTTCTTATGAGCGTTGAATCCACGGCAGCTTCGGCACGCATCATGATTCCCCTTAATGATAATTGGAAGTTTTCGAAGGGAGATTTTGCCGACGCAGCCAAACTCCGCTTCAATGATTCCGGTTGGATCGAAGTCTGCCTGCCGCATACGTGGAATAATCTTGACGGACAGGACGGGGGCGGTGACTACTACCGAGGTCCCGGATGGTACAGAAATGACTTTTACGTCTCGAAGGAGTTTTCCGGCAAACGAATTTTCGTGAGATTTGGGGCGGCGGGCATGATCGCGGAGGTATATGTCAACGGGAATCTTGTTGGCGAACATAGAGGTGGCTTTGCAGCTTTTGTTTTTGACATAACAGGTTTCCTGAATTGTGGGAAAAACAACCTCATTGCCGTGAGGGTCGATAACTCTTCGCCCAAGGTTTCGGATAAGTTCAAGATTGCCCCGCTCAGTGCCGACTTTACCATGGATGGCGGTCTCTATCGAACGGCAGAATTGATCGTTACAGACGAGCTTCACATCTCGCTCACCGATTATGGATCAACTGGGCTTTATGTGACGCAGAAAGAAGTCTCGGATGATTTGGCGGACATAACGGTGAAAACGAGATTGTCAAATGATACGAAGAGAAACCAGAACGTGTCCGTGCATACTGCCATTTATGATGCCGAAGGGAGATTAGTAAAAGGGTCGACTGCCGAGACAGCGTTTGGAGCGGCTGTCGGTCGAGATCTCACGCAGGAATTAAAACTTGAGAGACCGCACTTATGGAATGGAAGAATCAATCCGTATCTCTATAAAATTGTCGTGTCAGTTTACCAAAAGGACCAGTTGCTTGACGAGGTGGAACAGCCCTTGGGACTACGGTATTACAAAGTGGATCCTGAAATGGGTTTTTCCCTCAACGGTAAGCCGTATGAACTTCATGGAGTTGCCCTTCACGAAGACAAAGAGGACAAGGGTCGTGCCATCACCAGCGAGGATCGAAAGCAGGAGATGAATTGCATCCTTGACATAGGTGCGACCATGGTACGCTTTGCGCATTACCAGTACGATCAAGAGATGTACCAGCTCTGCGATAAGAACGGCATTGTCGTGTGGACGGAGATACCGCTCGTGAATCAAATCGACAGCTCCGAGACTTTTGCGGAGAATGCAGAACAACAGCTTAGAGAGCTAATTCGTCAAAATTACAATCACGCGTCAGTATTTTTCTGGGGAATCTTCAATGAAATCCTAAATGTGAAGGGACCTGATCCAACTCCCCTCGTGCGGAGGTTGAATGTTTTGGCGAAGCAGGAAGACTCTACTCGACTGACGACCTCAGCTGCGAACATGAACGATTTTCCTTCCGCGTTTGTGACGGACGTTCTCGGTCTGAATAAATACTTTGGGTGGTATGACGGAAAAGTGCAAGATCTCGGTCCGTACTTGGATAAGTGGCACACGGAGCATCCGGACAGGGCGATTGGTCTGAGCGAATACGGCGCCGGGGGAAGCGTCTATCAGCATGAAGAGGATCCGAAACAACCCCGCACTGACGGGCCGTGGCACCCCGAGGAATATCAGACGTTTTACCACGAAGTGAGCTGGAAGACAATCGAGTCCAGACCCTATATTTGGTTTTCCACGATCTGGAACATGTTTGATTTTGCCTCTGACTCGCGAAATGAAGGATTTCAGCCAGGCACTAATGATAAAGGAATCATCGCACACGATCATGAAACGAAGAAGGACTCATATTACTGGTACAAGGTAAACTGGTCGGATGACTCAC
The DNA here is from genome assembly GCA_963768145.1 of uncultured Bacteroidota bacterium. Classification (GTDB taxonomy): domain Bacteria; phylum Bacteroidota; class Ignavibacteria; order Kryptoniales; family JAKASW01; genus JAKASW01. The sequence continues at coordinate 187,579 of CAVYHK010000023.1, forward strand.
TCTGGGAGAGCTCATCTCCGATGATCCATATTAATTGCAAAATGTTCACAGTGAGAGACACCGATGTCATTAGCGTGGAAGTATATTCGAATTCAAAAGAAGTGGAATTGTTTGTGAACGGGAAGTCTGGTGGAAAAATCTCCGGCGGTGACCATCGGTTTTTCTGGAAGAACGTTAGGTTGGCTGAGGGTTTGAATCAGGTCAAGGCAGTGGCAATTGTCGATGGCAAGGAAGTGTTCGATCAGTGCTGGTGGAGATGCGAAAAATGATTGCATCGGCGACTCTTAAGAAATGATCTCTGATTTGAGAAATGATTCTCCGGATTTCACAATTAAACCCAATGAGGTATGCTGTGAAGAGATTCGGTACTCTACTTTTTTTGCTGGCAGGACTTGTCAGCGGCTCGAGCGCGCAGGAAAGCACGAGTCAAATTACAATAGATGCTTCGCGGCTCAAGTACAGGATAAATAAGAACATTTACGGCCAGTTCAGCGAGCATCTTGGCCATTGTATCTACGGTGGTATTTGGGTCGACGCAAATTCCTCCATTCCAAACATTGACGGAATAAGGAAAGATGTCGTCGAGGCACTCAGAGAAATCAAGGTTCCGGTGCTGCGGTGGCCAGGTGGATGTTTTGCGGATACCTATCACTGGAGAGATGGGATTGGGGAGCGCGATCTTCGTCCAAAGATGATTAATACGAACTGGGGGGGCGTCACGGAGGATAACAGTTTCGGTACGCATGAGTTCCTGGAGTTTTGCAATCTCGTCGGCTGTGAACCGTACATCACGGGAAACGTCGGAAGCGGGACAGTCCAGGAGCTGTCGCAGTGGGTCGAGTACGTAAACTCAGATAATGTAAGCCCGATGACCGAACTTCGTAAGAAGAACGGCCGTGATAGTTCCTGGAACGTAAAATACTGGGGAATCGGAAATGAAACTTGGGGATGCGGTGGAAACATGACCCCTGAGTATTACTCCGATCTGGTTCGAACATACGGGAATTTCATGCACGCTTTCGGGAAGAACAAAATTTTCAGGATTGCCTGTGGACCTTCAGATGATGACTACAACTGGACCGAGGTACTGATGAAGAATGCCGGGGGATATATCGACGGCTTGTCGCTCCATCATTACTCTTTTGCAAATGCGAAGACTGCTGCGGACTTCGATGAGAGCGGGTGGTTTGACATAATGCAAAAAACACTTAACCTGGATGAATATATTACGAAGCATTCGACTATCATGGATGCTCATGATCCGGGAAAGAGAGTTGCGTTAGTCGTAGACGAGTGGGGAACATGGTACAAGGTCGAGCCGGGAACCAATCCTGCCTTTCTTTATCAGCAAAACACAATGAGGGACGCAGTTGCCGCAGCCTGCAATCTGAACATTTTCAACAACCATTGCGATCGAGTTCGGATGGCAAACATTGCCCAGATGGTCAACGTACTGCAATCCATGATATTAACCGATGGCGACAAAATGGTGTTGACACCGACTTATTATGTGTTCGATCTGTACAAAGTGCACCAGAATGCCATGTGGATTCCGACAAAGGTGGAGTCGGCCGATTATTCATTTGGTGGTGGGAAACTACCCGCGGTCAATTGCTCAGCGTCGATCGACTCGAGTGGGAAGATGCACGTCTCATTGTGCAATATCGATCCGGATGCATCCGAAAAAATATTGGTGAGTTTCGAGAAATTTAGTGCGAACGGTGTCTCAGGGAAAATACTCACTGCCAAGAAGATGAATGCCGAAAATACTTACGAAGATCCAAATGTTGTCGTTCCTCAGACTTTTTCGGATTACAGACTGGGCAGTGAAGGTCTCGAAGTGAATCTCCCAGCAATGTCCGTTGTGGTTCTTGAAGTTTCCGGTACTTTGGAGATGGAACCTCCGATCGAGCTGAGGAATCCTAGACCCGGTTTGAATTACAAATATTATGAAGGAAAGTGGGACCTTCTCCCGAATTTTGATAGACTCACGCCTAAGCGGGCCGGCGTAGTGGACAGCATTGCTATTCCGATGCAAAATGCCAATGAGAATTTCGGAGTGCAGTACGAAGGGTATGTAAAGGTCCCAGCAGATGGCCTTTACACTTTTTCCCTGAACTCGGATGATGGATCCTCAATGTATATTGATGATATCATGGTCGTTACCGACGACGGCCGCCATGCACCCACGGAAGCTTCCGGAACGATCGTCTTGAAGGCGGGGTACCATCCCATCAAAGTCACGTTCTTTCAAGCTGGAGGTGGATTTTCTTTAGATGCGAGTATCGAAGGACCCGGATTGAAGAAGCAGCCGATTTCACCTCATATGCTATTTCAGGCAGGCAACTGATGAGTGGAAGGATCCTTCGGGTTTCGGTCATAGTCTTGCCCCTCTTTACACCTGCCACAACAGAAGGAAGCTGGACTGTATTGAAGAATGTCTCAAATGTGAGTCTATATCAAAATTCCAGGATACAGTATCAGCAGAATGAAACGGTGAAACAAGAAGAGTTGAAATAAGATGGCCTGAAAACGAGGGCCATTTTAGAATCCAGATATTAAAGTGATGGAGTTGCAAAATGTATCTACCAAATGAACACCGATATGACAAAATGAAGTACAACAAGTGTGGCAGAAGCGGGCTCGACCTGCCGGCGATTTCCTTAGGATTGTGGCATAATTTTGGCGGTGTCGACCTCCTTGAAAACTCACGTGCCATGGCGAGGCGTGCGTTCGATCTCGGAATCACGCACTTTGATCTGGCAAATAACTACGGTCCTCCGCCAGGTTCGGCGGAAGAAACGATGGGGTACATATTAAGACATGATCTTCACGGCTATCGAGATGAATTGATCATATCTTCGAAGGCTGGCTATGCCATGTGGCCTGGTCCGTATGGAGATTGGGGATCGCGCAAGTTTCTCGTCGCGAGTCTGAATCAAACCTTGCGGAGGATGAGATTGGAATACGTCAATATCTTCTACCATCACCGGCCAGATCCGAATACGCCGCTTGAGGAGACGATGGGAGCATTACACGACATTGTTCACAGCGGCAAAGCCTTGTATGCCGGCATTTCAAATTATTCGGCTGAGTTGACCAGGCAGGCTGAGCAAATAATGAATTCAATGGGGATGCATCTTCTGATTCACCAGCCGAAGTACAGCATGTTCGAGCGCTGGATCGAAGATGGCTTGTTGAAGGTGCTCCGAGAAAGCGGAATTGGCTGCATCGTTTTTTCGCCGCTGGCACAAGGACTTCTTACCGACAAGTATTTGGAAGGGATTCCCCCCGGCTCTCGCGCGTCGAAACCGACCGGTTTCTTGCGACCTGAACAGGTCACTGCGGAGAAAATTGGGAAAGTCCGGAGGCTCAATGAAATGGCAAAGTCTCGCGGACAGTCGCTTGCTCAAATGGCGCTCGCCTGGGTGCTCCGGCACAAAGAAGTGACCAGCGCTTTGATCGGGGCAAGCAAGGTGGAACAGATAGATGACGCTGTGAAAGCGCTGGACAATCTTTCGTTCAGTTCCGATGAGCTTAGGAAAATAGAAAGTATCATAAGTGGAAAATGAACCTGACCCCGACTCTTTCCTGTGGAAAAGGGGAGCGTAAGGTTTAGCAAAAGGAGGGAACAAACGTGAAAAGGTCTTTACTTGCATTGGCATTATCAAGCTTTTTGTTTGCCGGCAACGCTTACTCACAGCAATTCAAAGGGATTGCACTTACCCCGCCCATGGGGTGGAACACGTGGAATAAATTCGGATGCAACGTGAACGAGCAGATGATTCGGGACATGGCGGACTCGATGGTTTCTTCAGGCATGAAAGACGCAGGATACCTGTACATCAATATCGACGATTGCTGGCATGGTGAGCGGGACAGCCTTGGATTCATCCATCCGGATCCCGCACGGTTTCCCCACGGCATGATAGCCCTTGCTGATTATGTTCACTCAAAAGGCTTAAAATTGGGAATCTATTCCGATGCCGGATACAAGACTTGCGCAGGGAAACCTGGTAGCCGTGGATATGAATATCAGGATGCGCTTACTTATGCCAAATGGGGAATCGATTATCTAAAATACGATTGGTGCAATACTGAGGGATTGAACCAACTGGGAGCTTACATGACCATGCGAGATGCTCTTTATTCCGCGGCAAGACCGATGGTGTTCAGCATTTGCGAATGGGGCAGTAGCAAACCCTGGGAATGGGGGAAAGATGTCGGCAATCTCTGGCGAACGACGGGCGACATCTCAGCGAACTTTGAGAAAAATATTGACCATGGAACCTGGATACAATTGAGCGTCCTGTCGATTCTCGACCGGCAGGACAGCCTGAGAAAATACGCCGGTCCAGGACACTGGAACGATCCGGATATGCTTGAGGTCGGAAACGGAATGACCATTAACGAAGATAGAGCGCATTTCTCAATGTGGTGCATGCTGGCGGCTCCGTTGATTGCTGGAAATGATCTGACAAATATGTCCAAGGAGACGAGGGATATCTTGACGAACAGAGAAGTAATCGCAGTCAATCAAGACTCACTTGGCATAGAAGGATTCAAATACTCCTCCAATGACAGCATCGAAGTGTGGTTCAAGCCGCTTGAGCATGGCAATTGGGCAATGTGTTTCTTGAATCGCGGAATCGTCCCCAAAGATGTGGCTTTCAATTTTCAAAAGCAAAATGTTTCCGACGACCTTTCAGGAATGAAGATTGCGAAGGCCGATTACACTCTTCGCAACCTGTGGGCGCATCGGAATATCGGCACAACGAAGAAGGAACTAAAAGCCGTTGTACTCGGCCATGACGTGCTGATGGTTGAATTGGTCAAGGTCGAAAAATGAGGACACAGGACTGACCTTGCGAAGGTTACGATGCCGTTGTCATAGTACAGCCGCGAGCTTTCAATGCCGTTCGGAGAGGAGGACTGATAAGTCACCATGAGACGCCGTGATTTCTTGAGGGACGCTTCGTTGGCAGGGCTGGCAGCTGCAATGCCTGGTTCTGCGTTGGGCAACGAACTGAAACCTGAGGGTTCTTTGCGTAAGGATGATGACCTGATACGAGAAGTAAAGATGGCGATGCTTTCGATGCAGCGCGCTACGTGGGAACAAGGAGTTGCGATGCAGGCAATGCTTGAGCTTGGGGAGGCTGACCTCGTAGTTCTGATGGCGAAGAACGCAGTTCTGCGCCAGTCTCAGGATGGACGGCTTGCCATGCTTGGCGAGGATGCTGCGCTGGCTGACGCGGCGTCTCCGGGTGAGGCCGTCTTATGGGCTGCGAAGAAAACCGGGGATTCGACATTGATGAACGGCTTCAATAAAATGGCGGATTATGTTTTGAACAAAGCTCCGAGAACGAGCGACGGAATTATTTTTCATTTCACGAATGTCCCGCAGATATGGAGTGACATCAATTATATGCTTCCGCCTTTCCTCGCCGTCGCAGGAAAGTTCGGTGAGGCTGTAAAGCAGATAGATGGCACAATAAAATTGTTGTGGAATAGTGATAAGAAGCTTTTGTCCCACCAGTGGGATTGCGGAAAGAACGCGTTTGTTCGGAAGGATTGTTGGGGGGTAGGAAACGGCTGGTCGGCAGCCGGAATTACTAGAGTCATTCGTTTGTTGCCGGATTCGATGCGAAGCGAAAAACAAAAGCTCGTCCACTATTTGGCCGATATCGTGGATGGATGTCTGGCACATTTAAGGGATGATGGTCTATTCCATAACATTGTCGATGACCCAGCTACATTTGTCGAGACGAATCTCTCGCAGATGATGGCATATTCAATTTATCGCGGAATAAAAGGTGGCTGGTTGGCCAACAGTTACATGGAAAAAGCCGATAAGATGCGTGCTGCCGCGCGTTCGAAAGTAGACAAGCTCGGATTGGTCCAAGGCGTCTGTGGCTCACCGGAATTTGATCACCCGGGGACTGCTACCGAAGGACAGGCGTTCTTCATCCTGATGGAAGTTGCACGGAAAGATTTGGAGAGTTAATATCTAACGGAAAATACTTCAGGAAACGATTTGAATTGTTGTCTCCAAGCTAATTCCATGTTCCTTAATGAATAAACCGTCCGTTCAAACATAGAGCCGTGAAAATGACTGAGAGACTCAGTTGCAAAGCCGCGACAATTTTGTTTGTTGTCATCACTTTTCTTGCCACACCGCATTCACGTGCTCAGTTTATTGATAACTTCAAAGAGGCTGAGCTTACGAAAGACCCGAGGGGTATAAACGGCTGGGCCTACTTCACGGGTGATGGTGCGGCGGCAATGGATTTTTCGGAATCGAGTAATCGATATGCGGCAATAAATGTGGATGCGACGAAAGACAAAAGAAATATCTGGTGGGCTTTGATCAAACGGAGCGTTTCACAGAACATGGATTTAAACCTCTTGAGAAAGCCGAAGCACGAGCTGCGAATTGAAGCTCGAATCCGGATAAGCCGTTCTCCAAAACGTGTCAATCTCAGCTTAATCACGAATGGGACTAAGGATTTTCATTCAAACCTCATGGAGTTTGACATAGCTGATACGACGAGCTGGCATACAATCAGCTACACGACTCACGGTTTTAGCGCAGTTCCCGGAGATACTGTTTACGGTCAGCTTGCCATGATGGGCTGGGGATTGAATAAATATCGCGTCGATGTCGACTATTTCAGAGTAGATATCATAAACCCCGACACCGCCGGACCGGACAAGGGTATTCAGGTCCCATATCATCCGCCGATCGCAGATCCGTTTTCCTTTGATTATCATATCCCCGCTATTCAGGATGGACTCATCGATATGCAATATCCGGATATGGCTTTTAATGATTGGAGCGCAAAGGATGAGAATGCGGAAGCGAACATTCTTACTGTTAGCGGCAGTCAATATGTAATATTGCGATGGGACTTGAGAGAATTTGCTGGGAAAAAGGTAAAGGGTTCAGGATTGTTGGAGTTGACAACATATTCCCTGCAGCGTTCGATAGACTATCAAAAGGATTTCGGAATGGTCAGAGTAGCTGAAATTGTCGGCGGAGATCCGAGTTGGGACCACAGGACAGCCACGTACGATGGATTCACGCAAGGTAAACCATTAGAAGAGGTTGTGAATACCCAGCCGATTATCGATGTTGATGTCAATCCCCTTCGCAACGGTAAGAACTATATCACGATTTCAAATCCTGTGTTACAGCGTCTGATTGAGGGGAAAACCCTCGGCTTGGCAATCGAGCCGCTAGGCGCGGTCATCGCGTCGTTTTATTCAGTTGATAATAGTGATGAGAATATTGGAGCCAAGTTGCATCTAAATGTTGAGTTGAATCAGTCGGAAAAATAGGTTCGTCTCAGGCACATGGAATCGAGAATCTTAACAAACTAGTGCCGCTCCAGCAAAATAAATGAACATCGGTTTAGAACTAGCAACTTGAAATCGTATATTGCCACGACATTTATGTCGCGGTCGTGGATAGCGATTCAAAAACTCCAATGGGCTTTAGCCTGCAAGCAGCAAAGGAGAATCGGCTCACTGGGTAAACAGTCAAAACGTCAGCGGTGGCAAATTGGAGTGGCAGGACGAGTAGATCGCGGTTTCCGTAAGCGAATCTATGATAGAAAAGGTGAGGGAATATATTAGGAATCAAAAAGAACATCATCGGGTGAAAACATTCACCGAGGAGTATCAAGAATTCTTGCAGGAATATGGTTTCCCTGTGAAGGGTTGAAACCCACTTTATCAACAGACTTTTATCCACGAGCTAAAGCTCGTGGCAATGAGTCTGACATTGAAAGCACTGGATATTCATTTAGTTGTAACGGTAGTAGTAGAGGAGCAAGATCTATGATGCCATCTCCAATCGTCGGCAAGATCGGAAGTCGAATTCTGAGATGTCCTTTGTCAATTTCCGCTCTGACTATGATACTCATGACAGGAATTGCCTGCGCCCAGACACTGAGATTCACGGCTCAGACAAATGTGGGAAACGTAAAGATTCCCGGTTCAGTGAAGTACGACTCGACGAAAGGGACTTATACCGTCACCGGCAACGGAAACAACATGTGGCTCAATGAGGACGATTTCTTTTACGACTGGCTAAAGGCGAAGGGAGACTTGACTTTGAAAGCTGACGTGGGTTGGATCGGTGAAGGAAAACAACCCCATCGAAAAGCAGGTTGGATGATTCGGGCCGGTTTGGACAAGGATGATCCCTACGTCGATGCAGTCGATCATGGCGTCGGGCTGATTTGCATGCAATATAGGGAAACCAAAGGCGGGATCACCAAGGAAGTGCAATCACCGGTTGCCGCGCCGGCCACTTTGATGTTGGAAAGGACCGGTGATCAATTCACCATGACGCTGGTGAAAGATGGTGCAGCTTATCAGATCGGGACTGTCACGGTCCAATTACCCTCGGAAGTATATACAGGACTTGCTGTTTGTTCTCATGACTCGACGGTCGCAGAGACTGCAATATTTTCCAATCTCGGGTTCAATCAGACAGGAGTTGTGCCAATGGAGAATAGAATTTTAGAAAGTACACTTGAGACGATCGACGTGGATTCAGGCGTAAGAACCATCATCTACCGTGCCAAGGAACATTTCGAGGCGCCAAACTGGGGTCGGGACGGTAAGACTTTGTTTTATAACAGTGACGGAAAGATCTACACGATACCCGTCGATGGGGGAAAGCCCAGGTTGTTGAATACGGATTTTGCGGTTAAGTGCAATAACGACCATGGCCTGTCGCCCGACGGGAGATTGCTGGCGATTAGCGATCAAAGTCAGGATGGGAAATCGCGCGTATATGTTCTGCCCAGTGATGGGGGCAAGCCAAGGCTTATCACCGAATCTGCACCGTCATATTGGCATGGATGGTCGCCAGATGGGAAGACGCTTGCATACTGCGCTGAGCGCAACGGTAACTTTGATGTTTACACAATATCTGTGAATGGCGGTGAAGAAAAGCGGCTGACGGATGCACCCGGGCTTGATGATGGTCCGGATTATTCTCCGGATGGGAAATATATCTACTTTAATTCCGAGCGAACAGGACAGATGAAGATATGGCGAATGAACGCCGACGGCAGCGATCAAACTCAGGTTACGCCGAACGACAAGTATGCCGATTGGTTTGCGCATCCCTCGCCGGACGGAAAATGGAATGTTTTTGTTTCATACGACAAGAGCGTACAAGGCCATCCTCCGAATAAAGATGTTGTCTTGAGAATAATGTCGACCGCCGGCGGTGAGCCGAAGGTACTTGCAAGTCTTTTCGGCGGGCAGGGAACGATCAATGTTCCATCCTGGTCTCCTGACAGCAAGAGAGTTGCGTTTGTCAGTTATAGACTTCTTGCTCCGTGATTCGGATTGAACCAAGCCAAAAAATGAAACCGCAAAGACCGCAAAGGTTCACTAAGTTTATTGTATCGTGAGGATGTTGCCGAATGAAGACATCGACGTACAGATAGATTCTTCGGTCGCGGAATTTACCCCGCAAAGCGGGGCTCCCTCAGAATGACATAATTAGACGGTTTTGTCATTCTGAACGAAACGAAGTGTAGTGAAGAATCCATTCGGCAACATTATCATCAGAATAGCCACGGTCTTTAGACCGTGGATAAGTAAATTACAGAACCCAGGACTTTAGTCCTTAGTGAGATCAGATTTGGGCTGAAGCCCGTGATGCTCTTGGATTCTTAAACCCCGACATAAACATCGAGGCTATTTAATAATTTAATCTTCGTAACTATCGTTGATAATTTCTTGACTCGTCATTTTAACAAATTGTAGTGGAGAAAATAAATGAGCCGTAACCATTATTCGAGGAGAGACTTCTTGAAACTGGCAGGCCTGAGCGCCGCAGGTTTGGCGGTACCTTCGTCCTTCAAGGTTTTTGCTAATCAGAATTACGAGGCGAAAATCGGTTTGCAACTTTATTCGATTCGCAAAGTGATCGAGATCGATTTCGATAACTCAATCAAAAAAGTTGCCGATATGGGATACTTCGGGATCGAGACTTATGCGCTTCCGGAAAGTGTAACTCTTGATCACGCAGCGAAAGTATTCAAGGATGACGGAATAAAGATTTTCAGCATGCATTCGGAGCTGCCTGTCGGCAACGATAGAGACATGGCTTTGAGAATGGCTGATGCATACAAGTGTGACACCATAGTCTATCCTGGATGGCCGGAAGGTGACAAATACAAGAACAAAAAGAATATCGATCACATGGTTGAGGTGCACGATGAGATAGCGTCCTTTCTAAAATCAAGAGGACTTCGGTACGGGCTTCACAACCACTGGTGGGATTTCGAGAAGAATGATGACGGAATTATCCCGTTCTATTACCTCTTAGAACACCTTGATAAGGAAACATTTTTCGAGATCGACACGTACTGGGCGAAGACTGCTGGCCAGGATCCGGCGAAGATACTGAAAGACTTCGGCAAACGTGCACCACTTCTTCACATCAAAGACGGTCCGGCAATCGAGGGGCCGAGATCCTACGAACAGGTTCCTGCCGGACAGGGAGTAATGGATTTCCCGGCAATCGTAAGAGCTGGCGGCGACAACATAAAATGGATGATTGTCGAGTTCGACGAGTACGCGAAAAATATTTTCGACGGCGTGAAGGACAGCTACTCGTATCTGACGAAGAACAGACTCGCAAGAGGAAGGAAATCCTGAAAACATTCTCGTTTCTTGATCATGACATTGGCACCGCGGCACTTTGCGCTTACATTGAGTTCTGGACAAGGAGACTTAGTTATGGCAAATAATTTCAATAGACGGTCGTTCATCGGAAGAATTCTTACTGCCACGGCTGGCGCTGAGCTTCTAAAAGCGTCGAAACCTGTCGATGCCCTGGCGAGAGTCTTTCGCGGAGCATCGCAAGATCAAGGCTCAAACCTTAAGAGTGATTTCACAGGATACGAAATAACCGGCAAGTACGTTATACCTCCCGACACTCCTGAATGGGCGCACCATGCTGTCTTTTACCAGATTTATCCACAGAGCTTCTACGATTCTAACGGCGATGGGATAGGTGATCTGCCGGGAATAATTCAAAAGCTCGATTACATCAAAAGTCTTGGCGTTGATGCCGTCTGGGTCAATCCTTTTTTTGAATCGCCGTTTGGTGATGGCGGTTATGATATTTCGGATTACTATAAGATTGCCCCCCGTTATGGAACAAATGACGACGCAAAGAAACTCTTCGATGAGGCGCACAAACGCGGCTTGAAGATACTCTTCGATTTTGTGGCGAGCTATACCTCGATCGAACATCCCTGGTTCAAAGCCTCCGCAGGCCAGAAGAAGAACAGGTACTCGAACTGGTATGTCTGGACGGACAATGTCTGGCTGAATCCCCCGAAAGAATATCAGGGCTCATTCATCAAGGGATATGGAACACGCAATGGTCAGTATATGCTGAACTTTTACTATTCTGAGCCGACGCTGAATTATGGGTTTGCGTTGCCGGAGCCTGACCAGAAATGGGAACTGCCGATCGATCATCCGGATGTCATGGCTATGCGGGAGGAAATGAAAAACGTGTTTCGATTCTGGATGATGATGGGGGCTGACGGATTTCGTGCCGACATGGCAGGCGCTCTCGTGAAAACCGGGAATGTGGAAGGCAATCAACAATTTTTTAAAACTCATGAGGATGGTACAAGGAAGTTCTGGCGAGACATTCGCGAAATCCTGAAGAAAGATTTTCCAGAAGCTTTCATCGTGTCCGAGTGGTCGTATCCAATTGCCGCCCTCGACGGCTGCTTTCACGCCGATTTTTTCCACTGGTTTGAAGGATATAACGACCTTTTCCAGAAGGAAAGCTGGAGAATACTCAACGGTTATTCCGAGGGACACAGTTATTTCGATAAGGAAGGGAAAGGCGATATTACTTTTTTTCTCAACAGGTTCATGGAACAGTATGACGCCACGAAAGGAAAAGGATATATCTCGCTTCCTCTGGGGAATCACGACAACGCAAGATTAGGCAATAGACGTAGTGACGATGATCTGGAAATAATGTATGCCTTTGGATTGACGATGCCGGGCGTGACATTCCTTTATTACGGAAACGAAATCGGAATGAGGCAGATGCCGGAAGACTGGCCTCAAGTCGAGGGGGCATATCGTCCGCGCAATGGCGCAAGGACACCTATGCAGTGGAACGGAGGCAAGAATCTTGGTTTCTCGACCGCTTCACAGGGCAGGCTCTACCTGCCAGTTGATCCCGCCGAAGACGCGCCGAATGTTGAGGCACAGGAGAAAGACTCAAATTCTTTGCTAAACAGGACGAGGAGATTGATCAAACTTAAGAAGACTGAACCTGCTCTTGCCGCGTACGCAGAATTTGTACCATTATACGCAAAGCAGAACTCTTATCCTTTTGTCTATGCAAGAGCGAAGGATAAAGATGTCGTCCTGGTGATCTTGAATCCTGCGGGAACAGAATCCAATGCGGAGTTTAGTCTGAATATTCCTTATTCTCCGAATGGATCCCTTCGCGAAAAAATGACTCTCTTGGCGGGAAAAGAACTCACGGTGAACACAAATGGTGCGAAAACATCGGTTACTGTCCCCGGACAGACTTATGCGATTTATAAACTGACAGAATAAAAGAAATATGAGCCGAATTCTGTTGATCGGGACAGCCCCGTCCCTCACTGACGCGTCATTGCGAGGAGCCCCGTTTTCGGGGCGACGTGGCAATCCCTATCAGCTACCCGTCATTGCCCAATTGGATCCCGACGGAGTCGGAACCGTTTTCGCAAGGGATTCCCAAATATTGGTGCCCCTTTTGTCGCGGGAAAAGCGTTGTGAGTCTTGAGGTTGCTCTTTGAATCAATCCAGTAGCATTTAAATACGGGAGGAACACTATGAAAGTATTATTCATCGGGGGAACAGGAAACATCAGCACGGCGGTCAGCAGGTTGAGCGTCGAATGTGGAATCGATTTGTATTTGCTCAATCGTGGAAAAAGGAAAGTGAAAATACCGGGGACAAAGGTGATAAAGGGCGACGTATCCGATCCATCAGGCCTGCTTTCTGTCCTTGGAAGACATCGGTGGGATGCCGTGGTCGATTGGATTGCCTTCACCCAGGATCAGGTAGAGAGAGAATATCGAGTTGTTCCGAGGCAAAACAAAACAATATGTCTTCATCAGTTCGGCATCTGCGTATCAAAAACCCCCATCCTATCCCATTATCACAGAATCGACTCCACTGTGTAATCCATATTGGGAATATTCGCGCAACAAAATTGCGTGCGAAGAAAGACTCAATCGTGCTTATCGTGAAGAAGGCTTCCCCGTGACGATAGTCCGTCCTTCTTTCACATACGACACGGTCATCCCTCTTGCTATCGGTGGCTGGGACGAATACACTGTGGTTGACAGGATGCTAAGAGGGAAGAATGTAATTGTCCATGGCGATGGTACGTCACTCTGGACCATTACACACTCTGAGGATTTCGCCGAGGGTTTTGTCGGACTTCTCGGAAATATGCGGGCTATCGGCCACGCTTTTCAGATCACTTCCGACGAAGTCTTAACATGGAATCAGATCTATCAGACAGTTGCGGATGCGTTGAACGTTGAACCGCAGATAGTCCATATAGCTTCTGATTTTATCTGCCAATGCGAAAAGTCGATGATAGGAACATTGTTAGGTGATAAATCCTACTCTGCAATTTTCGACAACTCCAAGATTAAGGCTTTCGTCCCTGAATTCATTGCGACAATTCCGTTCAGCGAAGGTGTGAGAAATACTCTTGCGTGGTTCGATGCCGATCCGAAGCGGAAGGTTATTCGTACCGAGACGAATAAAATGATGGATAGAATCATCGAAACTTATGAAAGGAACGGTGATCGTCAATGAAGAGAACAAAAACAGATTCATTCAAGCTTAGGGTGAACTGGAGCTACCTGCCGTTTCTCAAAGAGAGCTATGGATTTCGAGACATCTGGCACGATCAAGAACTCGGTAGCACGCAAAGCAGCTATTTCGCCGACATCCCGCCTCGTGATCTCGTGCTACTGAGACTGACGCCGGTTGAATGAACCGATATTTTTGTGAAGGCGTTGCCAAACGACAGCTGGACGACACTCTCATTAATCCTCTTTTCCAAAAACAACGAGAATAAAAGAATTCTAAAAAGCAAAGGTCAAAAGATGAAGAAAACAATTCTGTGTTCGAGTTTTATTGTGAGAGCGTCGATAAATGGATTCTTCACTCCATTTCGTTTCGTTGAGAATGACGATAACAATGGACTATATCATTCTGGGGGAGTGAAGCGGCCGAACAATCCATTCTTTTGTCCTTCCAGCTCATTCAGTAACACCTTCATTATTATGGCTCTGCTGATAATGCTTTCGATGGCGGTTTCTGCAAACGGACAAATGGGTGCAGAGTCGTCGTCCCCGGTTCGCGAGCACCTGTTGATGAATTCTGGCTGGCGCTTTGCACTGGGGAATTCTTGTGATCCGTCGAAAGACTTCGGGATGGGCACGGCTTATTTTTCCTACTTCGCGAAGGCGGGAGGACATGAGGGAGAAGTCGAGGGTGAGTCATTTAGCTTTGACGATCGTGCTTGGCGGATCATTGATCTCCCCCACGACTGGGCGCTGGAGCTTCCGTTTGATTCTACAGGCAGCAGCAGTCATGAGTATAAACCGCTCGGGAGGAAATTCCCCGCAACGAGCATCGGTTGGTACAGAAAATCCTTCTTAATTCCGGAATCCGATCTTGGCAAGCGAATCAGTATCCAGTTCGACGGCGTGTTCAGAGATTCTCGAGTTTGGGTCAATGGTTTTTATCTCGGTGAAGAACACAGCGGTTACACCGGCTTCGAGTATGATATCACAGACTACCTAAACTACGGAGGAACAAACGTCGTTGCAGTTCGGGTGGATGCGACTATGGAAGAGGGATGGTTTTATGAAGGTGCGGGGATTTATCGGGATGTCTGGCTAAACAAGACTTCACCGCTGCACGTTGCGTGGAACGGATCCTTTGTATATTCGGAAATGAAAGGGAACTCCGCTGAAGTCACTGCTGGTGTGACTATTCAGAATGAGTGCAAGAAAGATGCGCCGGTTAGTCTTAGTCAGGCTATCGTCGATGCCAGAGGGAATGTCGTTGCTGGAGGGACTTTCAAAAAGTCTATCCTCGCTCGGGGTAATGAAAAAGAGTTCACCTGCACAATGGGAGTGCCAAATCCGAATCTGTGGTCAATTGAAAGTCCGTATCTGTACAGACTGATAACCAAAGTTTTTTCGGGAGATTCGCTTGTGGATCAGTACGAAACTCGGTTTGGCATCAGGACAATTAGTTTCGATCCCAACAGAGGATTTTTCCTCAATGGCAAGCATCTGTTATTGAAAGGGACAGACAATCACCAGGACTTTGCAGGGGTTGGTACGGCGGTGCCTGATCCGCTTCAAGTTTTTCGCGTCGAGCGGCTCAAGGAGATGGGAAGCAATGCTATTCGATGCGCGCACAATCCGCCGACGCCGGCGTTACTTGATGTTTGTGACAGCCTTGGTATGTTGGTTATCGATGAGAACCGCCTGATGGGAAGCAGTCCGGAGCAGCTCGACGGACTGAAAGGAATGATCATGCGCGACCGGAATCACCCCAGCGTTTTCGTCTGGTCGTTGGGCAATGAAGAGTGGGTGATCGAGGGAAATGTCAAAGGCACTCGAATCATTCCCACTATGCAGGATTTTGCAAAAAGCCTCGATCCGTCTCGCCGAACCACTGCAGCCATCAGTGGAGGTTGGGGACAAGGGACCTCTACCGTAATCGATCTAATGGGATTCAATTACATTTTCAACGGAGATATCGATAAGCAGCATAAAGATTTTCCAAATCAGCCGGCAATGGGTACAGAGGAATCGACATCGGAGGGAACACGTGGAATCTATGTCGATGACCGTGCCATGGCACATCTGTCGGCGATGGACCGCAACAATCCCAATACCGGCATTGAAAGGGGACTCAGATTCTATTCTGAACGTCCATTTCTTTCCGGATTGTTCTTCTGGTCAGGCTTCGATTATCGCGGTGAGCCAAATCCGATCGGTTGGCCGCAGGTGACGTCGAGCTACGGCATCATGGACCTTTGCGGTTTTCCGAAAGATGAGTTCTATTATTTGAAATCGTGGTGGACAAATATGCCCGTCCTCCATTTGCTTCCATACTGGAATTGGAAACCGGAACAGGATATTGATGTTTGGGCGTACAGTAATTGCGATGAGGTGGAACTTTTCGTCAACAACAAAAGTCAGGGCCGGAAGGCAATGCCAAAATACTCGCATTTATCGTGGACCGTCAAATATGAACCTGGCACTCTGGCAGCAATAGGTTACGAGGCCGGAAAAGAAGTGACCACAGACACTGTCAGAACCATTGACAGCCCGGCAGCAGTGCAACTTAGTCCTGATAGGGATACGATAAATGCCGATGGAAGAGATGTGTCGGTCGTGACCGTTAAAGTTGTTGATTCGCTGGGAAGGGTCGTTCCTACTGCGAACAATGAAATTGTTTTTGCACTTCAAGGTCCCGGGAAGATTATCGGAGTAGGGAATGGTGATCCATCAACTCACGAGCCGGACAAATATCTTGAGACCGTGAACACTGCGAAGATTGAGGGATTGAAAATCCACGCCGCCAGCGATGCGGAGAATCTTTCGGAAGTTCTGCCTGACTACGACGACTCCGGCTGGCTGCAAGCATTTGCGAACAGAGATCAAGAGGGCCACATTCCGCAAAACTCAGCCAAGACCATTGTCATTCGAGGCAGATTTGACCTGCCCGAAATCACGGATTCAACAAGAGTCACCCTCTTGACAAAGAGCATTTGCGAGGTGCAGGCGATTTACGTGAACGGCCGACTTATCGCGAAAGGGATTGAGCGGGATGCCTCCGGCCAGCAATACTTGCTTGACCATTCGTATCTGCGCCCGGGTAAGAATATATTTGCTGTTGTCGGACCTCCGTTGGTGAAAAGAAATAAATGGGAGATCCTTAACACGGATCCGGGTTTAGTTCAGATTATCACTCCACCCAGCCCGTGGAAGCGAGAAGCGTTCAATGGTTTGGCTCAGGTCATTCTTCAATCTGAAAAGCAGCCCGGTCTGATTACTCTCACAGCCTCTTCAAAAGGATTGAAGGATGCGACATTAATTTTCGAGGCAAGGCAAGCAATTTTGCCGTCGGAGGTGCCATCTGAATGATCTCGTCTCGCCATGAAGAGCGATTCTTGCAAACTCACATGCATACATTTGTTGATAGAACAGTCTTCAAAGATTACTTCGTGACGGAATTAATTTGAATCTCCGGAGATCGCAATGAATAATTCGTACCGAAAAGCTATCGTCCCAGTTCTCATGCCTGTTATGTTCCTGATTATCTCTTCACTTGGAGTGAGGAACAGAGATGGAATGAGACCAGCGGAGGGTGCCACAGCAAAACGGGACTCCATATTGACGGGATTGAAGCAGGCGCTAAAAAGCGAGTTTGACCTGTTCTATCCGTTGTGCATTGACACAACTTGCGGTGGATATTACAGCGATATCAACTTCAAATGGGGACTGGAGGGAACACAGGCCAAGATGGTTGTTACACAGGCGCGTCATATCTGGTCTCTTTGTACCGGGGCAATGTTTTACAAAGAGAAAGAGCCCTTCTTCGAATACGCGCATCATGGTTTCGAATTCCTAAAGAATGTAATGTGGGACAAACAGCATGGTGGCTTCTATGATCTCGTGACACGCGAAGGGAAGCCGATTTCTTTTGGGTACGGACCGGCGGGTAAAACTGCGTATGGGAACGGTTTCGGGGTCTACGGACTTGCTGCATATTACAAAGCTTTCGGAGATACTGCGGCCTTGAATCTGGCCATAAAAACTTTTGAGTGGTTGGACACGCACAGCTATGATTCTCAGTACGGCGGCTATTTCCAGAATCTCACGGAAAACGGTGATCCTGAAAAAGACTGGTACAGAGGAATCCCACCGAAGGATCAGAACTCCATGATACATCTCATGGAAGCATTTACGGAATTATACGGTGTCTGGCCGGACGCAACTTTGCGGAAGCGGCTGGACATGTTGTTCCATGAAGTCCGGGATACGGTCATCGGCAACAAGGGATACATGACGTTATTTTTCAACCGCGACTGGACCCCGGTGTCTTACCGCGATTCAACTGAAGAAAGCAGAAAGGCGCATTTCGAGTTGGATCATATCTCCTTTGGTCACGATGTGGAGACAGCTTATCTTTTGCTGGAGACTTCAAAGGCGCTGGGATTAAAGAATGATACCACCACTTTGAGAATCGCTAAGCAGCTTGACGATTTCGCCTTGACGAACGGTTGGGACAATGAAAAGGGAGGAATCTACGACGGCGGATATGAGTTCTCCGCCAGAGGCGGATCCGCCCCCGGCGGAAAAGATTCCAATAGAGCTACAATCGTGTTGAAAACAAAAGAATGGTGGTCCCAGATTGAAGCGCTGAATTCATTCTTGATGATGGCGCAGCTTTATCCTCAAGACAGGAACGACTACTATCAAAAATTCTGTGTGCAATGGAGTTTCATCCAAAAATATGTGATCGACCACAAATACGGCGGCTGGTTCTGGGGCGGTATCGATGAAGCTCCGAATGTCGAAACCGGTCCAAAATCTTCAATATGGAAATGTAATTATCACACCACAAGAGGTTTGGAAAACTGTATTGAGAGATTGCAAGGCGGACTGTGACTTGAAGCCAGTCCGTGAGGCTGTTAAGCTTGATGGAGCATCAGATGGAGCCTCAATATCCATTTTAGGTGCTTGGGTTTTTGCTGATGTTGGACAAGACCGGGAGTGTTCCACAGTACGGAAAATTTTGAGCTGCCCTTGCAGGCGCCGGTACTAATCAGTGACCTGATTGATGATGCTGGAGGGTTTCAGATGATGATTCTCCAAGTCATATATTGCATCGATCACAAGGAAGAGATAAAGAAATGACTTCAAATTGTTCAGACAAATCAATTTCGGAGGAGTTATCCTAATGTTGAAAATTTTACAGGGAAAAACATTTTTGTTTTTGATTTTTGTTGTGTCGGCTACTTTTGCTCAGTCGCCTGTTCCCAATGGGGCCAAAGTTGAAAAGCTCGCGACAGGATTTCTGCAAGTAGAGGGCCCTGTATGGTACAATGGACCTGGATTGAAATCGGCAATTGACAGCTCAATCCTGTTTTCAGACATAGCCGGCAATAAGATTTATCAATATTCCCCCGCGACGGGCAAGGCGACCCCATTCCTAAATCCTTCGGACAGCTCGAATGGTATGACATTCGACCGCGAAGGGCGACTTGTTTTTTGCCAAATGGGATTTCGCAGAGTTGTTCGAATGGATTCAAATGGCACCATTACCCCGCTCGTTTCTACCTATGGAGGGAAAAAATTCAACAGCCCGAATGATGTGGTTGTCAAGTCGGATGGCTCGATATTCTTCACAGATCCCCCTTTCAACATACCCGCCGGAGAGAAGCAGGAGTTGCCGTTTTCGGGCATTTTCAGGATAAGTCCTTCAGGGTTGCTTCAGCTATTAGATTCAACATTAAGTCTCCCGAACGGAATTTGTTTTTCGCCTGACGAATCGAAGCTTTACGTAAATGATTCACAGTCTGCGCATAGTGTATGTTTGGGATGTCGTCAGCGATTCCATTTTAGAGAACAAGCGTGTGTTCGCTACCGTGAAGCCCACGGGATATATGGATGGCATGAAGGTCGATTCTTCGGGAAACTTGTTCTGTGTCGGCCCCCTTGGCGTGTGGGTTTTTAATACGAACGGGAACGTCCTTGATACGATACTTATCCCGGAACAAACATCGAATTGTAACTGGGGAGACGCCGATAGGAAAACCCTCTATATTACTGCCAGCAAAAGTCTGTACAGGATTCGTCTTGCGAGTCCGACAGGCATAAGGACTGACGGTGATAATCTTCAAACACCGTCCTTCAGATTGTTTCCCAACTTTCCGAATCCGTTTAATCCATCGACAGCAATCGATTATCGGCTTCCAGCCGCTGATTATGTGACGCTGAAGATTTTTGACATTCTCGGACGGGAAGTCACCACGTTGGTCAGTGAAGTTGAGGCGCCCGGCCTTCACACTGCAAAGTTCGACGGCGCGAATTTGTCAAGCGGAATTTACTTCTATAGATTAAGAACAGAGAGCATTTCAGAAACAAAAGAGATGGTTTTGCTGAAATGAGCCAACCATCCGAACGAGGAGCTTAGATGACGCGGCAGATATCGTGTCCGAAATTGTCTAACTCTGGAGAAGGCTCAGGTTTGTGAAGCCAATCTATCGTAGCTCCATATATATCTTGTTCATGGTTTTGGGATGCTTCAATTCAACCTACGCTGAGAGATTCTTCGCTGCGACTAATCCTTGCATCAAGTACTTCGGCCGATGGGATATGTCCGACTCTCTCGATCCAAGACATTCATGGCCTGGAATATTCGTTGAAACGGAGTTCTATGGTGACACCATCGGCGTCAGAATGAACGATTCTGTAAACTACTACGATGTTTATATCGATGGCAAACTGCGCAGCGTTTTTCATGGAGACAAATCTGGAAATGCTGATTACATACTCGCCGATAGTCTCAGCAATGCCCGTCACTCATTCAGGTTCAGCCAGCGTAATATATCGTTCGGAATCTATTCGTTCTCCGGGTTGATACTCGCCGATAGCGGGTCTTTGTATCCGCTTCCTGTGCCGTCCGCTCGCAAGATAGAATTCATCGGAGATTCGTTCACTGCCGCCGAAGGGAACGAAGCGACGCTTCCTGAGATGAAGTGGGAGGATAAATTCCCGGTTACCGACATCGACAGCGGATTTGCCGTAATGGTCGCCCGACATTATGACACAGAATACGATATCGTTGCACGCTCCGGAATCGGACTGGTCTGTGACTGGCAAGGTAAGTTTGATGGTTCGATGCTCCATTATTATGACCGGACTCTGATGGAATTGAGCGAACCAAAGTGGGATTTCAAACGGTGGGTTCCTAATCTAGTCGTTGTCTGTCTTGGACTTAACGATTATTCCGGTTTGAAAGAAAAGGACGGGAGGGTTTCTAAGAAGAACTCGTTGCTTTTCCGGAAAAGTTACCATGAACTTCTTTCGAAGATTCGGAAGGAGTATCCGGGGATTTCGATACTTGCAGTTTCGCCTCCGGTGAAATGGATAATGGAGAATGTCAGCAAGGTTGTCAAGGAAGAGAGAGCCGGCAAGAACCACGATGTTTATTTCACACATTTTGATGTTTATTCCACGGGATACGTTGCGAATGGACATCCGACGGTCGCGACCCAGAGGAAAATCGCAGAAGTAATTGCAAAAGCGATCGACACATTCAAGCTGCTTTGAGAAAGCGGCCGCGGTCTTTGCAGTTCATTTGATTCCTTTTGGAATACATCCAATTTAGTGCCCCACCGGATTCTACGTTGATTATTTCTTGAAAAAGGATTAGATAACCGTGAAGTTCGTGTTATTTCAGTTCTGATCAAAGTGATCGGAAATGGTCTCTGCAAATCGGAGGTGGTAATATGAAATTGTCCCTTACAGACTTCTCAAACAAGATCAACGTGTTTCCTTTCCTGGTCTTGGCGTTAACGACGGGGGTTGCCGGGCCTGCTTTTCCACAGTCCGACACAAATCGAATACGTTTCGCAAATAAGGATATATTCCTCAGCGGTATAAACGTAGCATGGGTGAACTTTGCCGGCGATCTCGGACCGGCTGCGATTGACGCTGCACAATTCAATACTGAGTTTCAGACGGTTCATGCAAACGGCGGAAATGCGCTGAGGATTTGGCTCCATACCAATGGTTCGCAAACTCCCGTATATGATGCTAACGGATATGTCACGGGACCCGGTCCAAACACAATACAGAATCTCAGAACGCTCTTGAGTTTGGCGAAACAGGACAATGTCGGATTGATCTTGTGTCTTTGGTCGTTCGATATGTTGCGGAAGACCGAACTGGATTCCGCAAAGTTGTATGCAAATGAGAAAATGCTGACCGACACTTCCTATACCATGGCGTATGTCAGAAATGCCCTTATGCCTATGGTGGATTCAGTCAAGGATGACTCGGCAATTATTGCATGGGAGGTTTGCAATGAACCCAACGGGATGACCACCGGAATGAACTATTACTCTGCCGATCCAACCATTCCCATGTCTGCGGTTCAACAATTCACGAACTTGATTGCAGGAGGCATTCACCGAGCTGATCCACATGTCTTTGTTACGACAGGCCCCGGCAGTTTTCAAACTCTGACCGATGTGCAGCCACCGTCAAGCAGTGTGATCTCGGATTTGAAGAGTATAGCCTCTTTTTCCCAGACACAACTGCAAAGAATAGCCGACGAGTTTAATGCATCGCACAGAGCAGATCTCACCCCTCAACAGATGGTCGAATATTTAGACAAGGTTACAGCCCAGGGTGACTCCAACTATTACAGGGATGATCGTTTAATAGCAGCCGGAGGGGACTCGTTGGGTACATTGGACTTCTATTGCGTACACTATTATTATTACGGCTCAAGTTCCTTGTCTCCACTGACACATCCCTTTTCAACTTGGGGATTGAACAAACCGACAGTTGTTGCGGAGTTTTGGATGCAAACAACCGACGGAATAGGAGACGAGGGTATTTATCCGACTCTTTATAATAATGGATATGCGGGTGCTTTGGCATGGTCATGGACGGATTTCCCCAGTACTCCAAACAACTCTACCACTGCTGCTTCCGACACATGGCAGGCACTAAAGTATATGTTTGCTAATTTCAGGATTGATATCATCGTCAACCCTACGACCGGATCTATTTACCTGTTTGCGGCAACGCCGAGCACGATCCAAAAAACAGATGATGCTTTCCTCAAATGGGATGTTGAGCCAGGTTCGACGATAACTTTGAATGGCCAAAGTGAATCTAATCCGAAAGACAGCGTTGAAGTAGCCCCCTTGGTTACGACAACCTATACACTGATAGCCGCCGGGCAAGTCGACGATACGGCAAAAGCAGTTCTTGCTGTACTCCCCACCGGAAGAATCATGAGTTTCATAGCAGTCCCTATTGAGATAGGAACCGGAGAAAACACATCAATCATGTGGCAAGTCGTAAAAGGGTCTAGCGTGACATTAAATGGCGAAAGTGTGCCAGTCAAGGACTCGATCGTTGTTCTTCCTGATTCGGTTGGCGACACATTTACGTTGATTGCGCAAGGAGACGAACGCGATTCGAGTACGATAACCATAACGGTTCTGCCGCCGGGTCAGGTTGACAGAGCCTTCGAAGCGACAGTAAGTGTTTCTTCCAATGATACAGTTGGATGGAGCTATAGCAACCCGCAGAATATTGTTGATGGTAATAACATTTCAAGATGGCAAGCCGGGCAGGCAACTTCGCAGTTGGTAACGCTCGATTTAGGTAGAGTAGATTCCATCAACTCAATGATTATCCGTTGGGGAAATAAAGCTTATGCAAAACAATACTCAGTGCAGGCGTCGACTGACTTAGCCAATTGGTCTGTGCTAAAGCAGGTGTTCAGCGGCACAGGTGGAACAAACTATGTGGAAACATTTAGCGGGCTAAAGGGTCTGGGAAGGTATTTGGATTTCCTCCTTCAAGTTGAGGGGAATGGTCCATATTCGATAGCTGAAATATACGTGTATGGGACAATGGCTGTGGGGATATTAGAAACCACACCGGGAGTGCCGACGACCTATTCACTTTCCCAGAATTATCCGAACCCATTCAACCCGGCTACGAAGATAGATTTTGCGATACCAAAATCCGGGCAAGTTCATCTGGTTATTTATGATGTGCTCGGTCGAAAGGTCGCAGACGTAATAAATAGGCATGTGAATGCCGGCAATTATAGAATTGAATTCGACGCCTCCCGGCTAAGTAGCGGAGTGTATTTCTATGCACTGAGGTCTGGCGGCTATTCAATGACGAGAAAGATGGTGCTTCTCAAGTAACAGCGAAACACTGACTCTTAGAGTATGCGACATGTAGGTCGAGCACCTTGTTCGACATACATGGAAAGTGAGTTTTGCGACCCAGGTTCAACATCTAACTTTTCAGTAGGAGTGAAATCATGAAGCCTCTTTGCGAGCTTAGCATCGTCCTTGCTTTATATGTACCGCTGAGTGCTCAAACATATAACATAAGAGATTTCGGGGCTGTGGGCGACGGACGAACTATTAATACTGTTGCAATTCAAAAAGCCGTGGATAGTTGCGAAGTCCATGGTGGTGGAACAGTGTTGGTTCCTGTCGGGACATTTATGTCAGGTACGATACAGTTGTTCAGCAATATCAACCTTAATCTCGAAAGTGGAGCCGTCTTAAAAGGAAGCGAGAAAGTTTCGGATTATTATCTACATGGCAAGAAAGTCGGATTGATATATACAGAAAACTCGACCAATGTCTCGATAACTGGCGAGGGCAACATTGACGGGAGCGGGGATTCTTTTATGGATTTGAAGAAATCAAAAAAAATAGACAGTTCGGGTACCGCGTTCACGAGACAAGGAGTCCATTTTCGAGAAGTATCACACGGATTGGGAGATGGCCCGCTCGTCCCTCTGGACAGGCCTTTCCAAATGATAATCTTCTCGGACTGCCAGAAGATTACGATCAAGGATGTGACTATTTCCAATTCGCCATTCTGGACAGTTCACCTTGCAGATTGTGATGGGGTGATTGTTTCTGGTCTGAGAATACTGAATAATTTAATGATCCCAAATAATGACGGGATCGATTTCACTTCTTGTTGCAACGTGCAGATGTCCAATTGCGACATTCGCACTGGTGATGACGGAATCGTTGCTGTCGGCTATGCGTACCACTTTGACCTGCCGGGCTACAATAACATCAAGCATGTCTCCCAAAATATTACGGTCACAAATTGTCACATAGTTTCGCGTTCCAGCGCGATCAGGGTCGGCGGTTGGGATCAAAACGACATGAGTAATTACACTTTTAGCAATATCGTAATAGACAGCTCAAATCGTGGGATTCATCTGTGCGTGAGAGACTCAGGCTCAATTAGGAACGTGGTGTTCTCAAATATTTATATCCAGACTCGATTGTTTACCGGTGATTGGTGGGGAAACGGAGAGCCGATTAACATCGAGGTGGTGAGAGGGAAAGAGAAAGTGCCGCTCGGGAACATCCGAGGGGTGAAATTTAGTCACATCATTGCCGAAGGCGCGTCGGGAATACTTCTGTACTCGTCAAATGAAAGCGAAATAGAAGACGTATCGTTCCACGACCTGTCGTTCACGCTCGAGGTTGACCCGCTTGATCCGACTTGCGGGGGAAACCTAGAATCTGCGCCCGGTAGTGGATCAAAGATATTCGATTTTCTCTCACGATATACCGGCATTCTACGCGCAGCGCGTAAAGAATGTTCAGCTCCGTGACGTTGACATAAAATGGGGTGACGTTAAGGAGAATTATTTCACGAACGGGATTGAGTTCTCGGATTTCAAAAATGTTGTGATCGAAGGCTGCACGAGCGGTCCGGCCCCGCACAATGAGAGTGCCGCAGCGATCTCATTGAAGAATGGAAGGGGATACAGAATAACAAATTCATTTGCTTCTTCCGGTGGGATGAGATTCCTTTCTAAACGTAAGGTTGAGGCAAACTAGCATGCCGCCGCGGAATCCATCTACCCATTTTATGGTACTACAGCAAGAACGCATCCATAATCAATGGTCAAATGGACGGCCTATTTTTGGATGTATCAGTTCGAAAGGGAAGGTTGCTTGATCCGTCGGAAGATTTGGATATGTGTACTTCTGAATACTCTATCGGTCGTTTAGAACTCGCGTAGATTCCCTGATAATAAGCTCTGTCTCCAGAACCACTTTTTCAACCGGCAACATTTTTGGTGACTCAGAATTACGAATAAGAATTTCTGCAGCTTTTCTGCCAATCTCATATTGTGGTGCTCTTATCGTTGTCAGAGCCACAGGATAATCTTTTGAGTAATAAATATCGTCGTTTCCAACGATAGATATGTCCCCGGGTACCGAAATGTTTAACTCTCTTAGTGCCGTCATAACGGCGAGAGCTTGGTGATCATTGTAGCATACAATCGCCGTGGGATATTGGCCGACGGTTCTTTTCTTAAAGTAGTCTAGCGTACTTGAAAGAGCTCCTTCATATTGATCGCCTATCGGTACGATCATGTCCTTATCAAAGACGGATGTGCTTTCACTAAAGGCATAGCGGAAACCTTCAATCCGTTCCTGAGCATGTGAATCATGCGGCGGACCGGCGAAATGAATAATTTTTTTATGGCCGATCTCCATCAAATATTTTACCGCCTTCTTGATTGCCTTTATGTTGTCGATGGTAACGACATTCGCCTGTATTCCACTAACTTCCTCTAACAGGACGAAAGGATAGTTTAACATTTTCAATTTGAAGAGGTGTTCGATCTCTGCCGTGCCTTCAACAACAGGACATATTATCGTCCCTTTAATATCTTTTACAGAGAAAAAATGCGATAGGTTCTTCTCATTTTCGTGATTGCTGTCCGAGCTTGCGAGAATGAGAGCATATCCTTTGTCTCTCGCATAGTCCTTTGCGCCCGCAGCGATGGCGGCGTAAAAAGGATAGTATATGTCTTTTGTGATTATTGCGATTGCCTTGTCCAGAGACACATTCTTTAGATTTCTTGCCACTCCTCTTGGACGAAAATTAAGTTCTTTCATCACTCCAAGGATGTGATCTTTTGTGGCGGGCCTGACGGATTTCTTAGCATTCATGACAGCCGAAACAGTGCTTTTTGAAACTCCGGCTTTCTGCGCGACATCGTCGATTGTTATTCTTTTCACTAACCTCTCTGCTTTCTGCGGTTACATCATTTGAACCGGTTTTGCGAACATTCGAACGGCCTAAGTTAGGACAAAGCGATCTGAAAATCAACCATCCTAGAGATGACGTCTTGATTTCTCATCCCTGTAAATGCAGAACTTGCAACCTGCAAATCATCTTTTTGGGGTCGATCTATCCTGAAAATGACTGTGTTCAATCTTTCGAAATGATCCGTCGGGAGAAAATGAAAAAGAAAGTGAGTTCAGCTTCGCCCCCTTGACATTACTAGCGGATCGGTTTAAATTAGCAATTGACAAATCGAATCGGTTCGCGAAAATGTTCGATGTTAAGGTTATCATTGAGAACACGACGAGAGTTTAATCAGTAAGCTAAAACATGGAGGCATGACGAGCGCAATATTTTCTACTATTAATTTTCGCACCAGTCATTCTGCGCATTTCTGTGCAGCGTGTTACTTAGAGGAAGATATTTCTATCTTAGCTAATAGCGACATACTAATTAAAATCACTTAAGGGAGGTAAAAATGAAGAAGTCGGTATTGATTATCATGGGGTTGCTCATGATGAGTGGCCTCGTGCGAGCCCAGATAATTGAAGGGTTCAACACAAAAGGAAGCCTGGGTAATTATGTTGATAACAAGTGGGGTACCCTTGCTGATTCCATTTATCAAACTGTCGATCCTACGAACAGCAATAATGGCGTTGCAGCTATTGCCCTCGATCTAAAAGGGACAGGAACATATACCAATGATGCACTTGGTCTTGCCGGCAGTGCGAAGGGCAAGATCAGTTCAGGCGGGGCACAGTTACTGACTATCTGGGTTTACATTCCGGCAGCAGATAGCACAATGCCAGATAGCGTCGATTTCCAGACGTACTACCAGCCTGCCGCGGGATGGGCATGGACTTCCCATGACAATTTTGCGGTCGACATCACTAAAGGCAAGTGGTTTCCACTGTCCATGCCGATAAGAGAGCTTGCAATTTCTGATCCCAGTGGTCATGCGATCTCGGGTTCTAATGATATCGGTGACTTTGGCATTCAGTTCCAGGTTTCAGGCAGTTCCGCTGACTCAACCTGGAAAGGTGTTGTGTATGTTGACAGCAGCTCCCTGGTTGGTGCACAGCCTTTGGAGATTGGAAAATTCAAGACTTCTCTTGGTAATTTCAAGATAGGATGGGATAACGGCGCTGTTGACAGTTTGAGTTGGGTAGCCGGTCCGATCGGAGATAGTCTGGGAGTTGCCAGAGTTTGGCAGATAAATGACTCGTCGATAAGCGGTGATGCTGGTATTTTCCTCGACGTAAGTGATGGCGGCAACTACGATTTCTCACTGTCGACACAATTGGCTGTGTGGGTGTGGGCAGACACAGGTTACACAGACTCTACCGGCGTCCAGGACAGCACACGACTCTTAGTTTACGCGCAAGATAGGTCGCACTGGGGAGACCCTAGGCCGTTGTACCCTCCAGTCTATCTTGGCATGAATATCCCCAAGAGAGTTTGGTACCCAATTTACTTCGACCTTGGGCAGGCAAATGCCGCGGACGGAGCGACGACATTCAATTCAGCGGCCAATAAGCTCGGTTGGTACGGCCTCTTTATGGGCGGCAAGCCGGGAGTCGTTTATGTAAGCGATGTGCAGGCACTGTCATATTATGTTGCGAATCTAGCTCCCCCTGTTTGGGTTGCAGCAGATTTTGAAAACCCAGGAACAAGTAAGAACCCGAAGGAAACTGGATTACAGGGATTTCATGTGCCAAGTAGCGCTTACGGCACCGTGAGCGTAACCTATGTTACTTACACAAGTAATTTCACCAACGTTATGCAAGCGGCTGTCGATTTCTCGAAGGGGAGCTTTGAAGTGGTTCGCGACTCCTTGCCGATGACGGATGCGGCCGATTCGATTGCGACAGACATATCATTCCAGGTCTATCTACCGAACAAGATGCCCGCTCATGGAATAGTAACTTTCTTCCTCTCCGGCGGAACAGGGGATAGTGTTGCCGTGGTAGACACAATTGGTGTTCAAGTGAAGACTGTCCAGTGGAACACGGTCACAATCAAAGGACTGGACGCTCTTGCGAACGCAGGGAAATTTGATCCGACGAAGCCCGCGCGTGTAGGCATCAAGGTCTCTTATCCGGCTCCTTACGACACGACAAAATGGTCAGGTAACCTTTTGTTTGATAATCTGATTGTCAACGGGATATGGTTTGGTAGTGAGATCCCTGATGGCGTCAAGAACAGCAACCTTCCGAAGGTTTATCAGCTCTACAGCAACTACCCTAATCCTTTTAACCCGTCCACAATGATAAAGTACGATCTTCCGAAAGATTCGAAAGTCGTTCTACAGGTCTATGACGTGTTAGGAAGAGAAGTGGCCACTTTGTTTAATGGGAAGCAGCCTGCTGGAAGTTACAACTTAAGATTCGATGGTTCCGATTATGCCAGCGGAATCTACTTTGTCAGATTGACCGCAGGCAGCTACATCAAGACGCAAAAGATGATGCTCATTAAGTAAGTTGCTTTGCAATTCAAGAAGGCGGGACATGCATCGGTTCCGCCTCCTTTTGTCAAGAATTGTTCCTATCTGTCGCTCTTGACAGTACTTTTCTGAATAAGTAACATTGCACTTCACACAGAGTTCTGTCTGAAGTGCGAAAGTCGGTTATTGATGAAGCGATCTAAAATAGGGAGAAGCTTATGTTTGACAAAGGTTACAAACTTCTAAGAGAGATTTCTTGTGTTTTAAGTTTTCTTCTTGTCATTTCCGCTCAGTCACTTCTTGCAGCAAGTTCAGGGACAATTAAAGGGACGGTTTATGACAAGGACACGAAAGATGTCCTTCCCGGAGCATCTATTTCAATCAAGAACACCAACTTGGGTGCCGCATCGGGATCTAAACGGAAAGTATGTCATTCACGGTGTCCCCACGGGAAATCAGACTGTGGTAGTCAGTTATATTGGTTATACTACGACTTCGATTGATCTAAATGTTGGTGAGAGTCAGGAAATTACACAGGATATTTACCTGGCGGCCACGGCTGTGCAAGGAAAAACTGTGGTCGTGATTGGTCAAGCCGCGGGTCAGGTTGAGGCGGTTAACCAGCAGCTTTCTGCGAACAGCATTGTGAACGTTGTCTCTGCGAAGAAGATTCAGGAATTACCTGATGTGAATGCCGCAGAAGCGTTGGGCCGATTGCCCGGAATTTCCGTAACGAGAAGCGGAGGCGAGGCAGACAAGATATCAATTAGGGGACTTGCGCCCCAATACAACGCCGTTGCTATCAACGGTATAACTTTGGATATACAGACAGTACGAACAGAGATGTCGATTTAAATGAGATATCTCCAAACATGATCAAGTCGATTGAGGTCTATAAGGCCGTTACGCCGGACTTGGAAGCGGACGCAATAGGTGGATTTGTGAACGTGACTTTGAATATTGCCCCTTCAGGTTTTCATACAGATTTGTTGTGGCAATCAGGATATAACAAGTTTGCCAACAAATACAGCAACTACAAAGCCGTCGCTGCGGTGAGCGACAGGTTCTTTGATGATAAGTTCGGTGGGTATCTGATGCTTAGCATTGAGCAAGTTGATCGAAGCTCAGATAATCTGAATGCAAGCTATGGACAGGAAGGAGTGGACTCTAGTAGAGGAAACCAACCTCATTTGTATACTTCTAGCTTTAGCCTTAACAGACACTTTGAGACAAGGGACCGGTACAATGCAGATGTGTTGTTGGACTATAGAATTCCAGACGGAAGTCTGATGTTGACTAATTTCTTCAGCAGGCTGAAGCCGCATACTGCGGATTATACGACAGCTTACGGGACACCGTTCAACGGTAGTACTAACAATAATATTTCTATCACGGCTTCGGAAAATGATCCAACTAACAATATCATTACAAACTCATTTGAAGGAAACAATGATTTTGGATCTATCCAAATTGACTACGGCGCTTCCAACAATTATGTTTTCAATAATGAGAACAACAATCCGGTCGTAAATTTTACGCAAACAGGCGCTGTTACAATAAAGGGACAAGGTTACAATATCCCTGCCGATAAAATAGTCCCTTTTGCACCCGTAAATGATACTAATTTGGTTCTCAATGAATTTGACTGGTACAGGAACACATTCAAGAATGTCACTCAGGCTTATAAGGCTAATGTAAAAATTCCTTTTGTGCTTAGTTCTGACATATCCGGTTTCTTCAAGTTCGGGGGCAAGTATGCGTACGCTAACCGTGCGGAAGATCAGACCTTCATTATCATCCCCACTTTCTATGGAGGAGATAGTCCCACGAAGGATGCCATCGCGTCATTGTTCCCGAATGTTATTCGTGTTAGCGGAGGAGAAAGCGGTGGATTGTTCCCGGCATATCAATTTATAAACTCGGATCCGGCAACTTGGCAAAATTTCCTCAGCGATAAATATGGTGATTTGCAATGGACACCCGATTTTGGGTTTATGGATCAAATAAGAATCGCTTTGATGCATGATACTTCTGATGCCGCTTTCCAGAATCTTAACAGGACTCTTCCGGCTAACGGCGCGTGGGGGAATCTGTCTAACGATTACACATTCAAAGAGAAGTTTTATGCCGGCTACTTGATGTCGGAGCTTCACCTGGGGACACAGTTGATGGTGGTCGGCGGAGCACGTTATGAAGACGATCATAGCAATATGCAAGCATACGCACTCCATCAGGCAAATGGCATGACATACAAAGCCGTGGCGAATGACACCCCGCGGGTTCTGACCTCAAATCATTATTGGCTTCCTATGGTCCAGGCGCAATACAAATTTGCTGATTGGGGGGACGTTCGTTATGCGTTCACGAAGACACTTAGTCGCCCGCCATTCAACGCGATGGTTCCAACGACATATGTCTCTAATGCAGGAAATTACACATTGAAAAACAATCCATACCTGCTTCCGGCATACTCATTCAATCATGATTTGATTATGTCGTTCTACAGCAATACGGTGGGGTTATTTACTGTTGACGGATTCTATAAGACGTTGCATGCCTTCAGTTACAATACAAGTTACGCGATGATACCTCACCCTGGGGCGGGATTCGACTCCACGAGCGACCCGTATCTTGCCAAACTTGGCGTTACCGGCGGGAGCATCAGCACATGGGTTAATAACCCTAAACCGGCCTATATCAAAGGAATCGAAGGAGCCTGGGAGACAAGGTTCTGGTATCTCCCGGGGTATCTCAGCGGGTTGGTATTAGGGATCAACTACTCGAAGATATACTCGAGCACTCTTTATCCGGAGATCAATCAAGGAACGGTGGGTACCGGGAAAAACCAAACGAAGGTGTTAATTCCGACAACACGGGGCAACCGACTTGTTAATCAGCCGACGGATATTTTCAACACATCAGTTGGTTATGACCTCGGAGGTTTCTCTGCCCGCGTTTCGTTTGTCTACCAGGGAAATGTTCTCAACTATGTTGGATCCACGCCTGTGACAGACGGTTACACCCAGAGTTATTTCCGTGTGGATGCTTCGGTTAGGTATTTGTTGCAGCAAGATTCATTCTTGCCTGGTTTGCAATTCTATCTGAATCTTAACAACCTTACTGCGCGTCCTGACCAGGGATACAATGGTTGGGATGGCTTCACAACGTACGAAAACTTCTACGGTTTTACCGCCGATTTGGGTGTAAGATATACGCTTTGACGTAGGGCAAGGATGTTTTTGTTCTGCGTGGTTCAAATTGAGTATTGCTTTAGTAGCTCTGAATTGCGAAGAGGGCATCTTGGCTGTCCTAAAGGTGCCCGATTCGCGGGCGGGCTCTTGGAAGGAGGGATGTTGAGGAAAGAATTAGAGAAATGACTTGTAGTCTTATCCTTTGTTGAATGTTTACAATAAAATTATCAGAAGGAGAAGTAATAATGAAGAAGCTTAGCTTGATCTTCCTTGTCGCTATCTTTGCTATCCCGTTGTCACTTCGTGCACAATGGACGCAAAACTATTCCAGTGGTGACACGGTTTGGGTGGCCGCCGGTGCGAACGATGCGTTGTCGAAACTTGATCTTAGGCGACACGACCGCACTTGGCGCACGTGTCCACCACGTGTATGTTCTGGAGAGAGGTCAGACTTATATTAACACGCAGTCAATATCGACAAATGGCTATCATTTGAGTATCATCGGGGAGCCGGCGACTGCGGATACGACTCTTCCGGTTATCCAGGCCACAACGGCAAACAGTGGCTATCCCCCAGGTGATATCATTGCGGCTTATGGTGACTTAACTCTGGACCACGTGTGGGTATTGGCGTGGGTTTTTGGAACCACTAGTGAATTATGGGAGCCAGTCCATGAGTACACTGACGGGGCACACATCTGGATTAATGGCTGCGTATTTGAATGGTCCCAGGGTCCGTTCATTCACATTCTTGCGAATGCGACGGACACTTATCTGACCAACAACCTCTTTCGCAACTCGGTCGATGGAGCACAATGGTGGGCAGGTAGAGTGATTTATCACGAGCCTAAGAAGACTCTCGATAGCTTGGTTGTAGTGAACAACACATGTGAACAGCTCGGATGGGGATTTTTGCAGACTCAGGGTGATTCGGTCCTCGGAGCAATCGTCATAGACCATAACACTACGTTATACATCTGCAAGTTTAACCTGCAAGAATCGTTTTACCGTAACGCTTTCATCGGAAATAACCTCTTTGTGAATTGCCACTTCACAGGTGAACGCGTTCAGGACGCTAACGGTCAGGACCCGGATGGCCTTCTATACGGTCAAATACTTAATGTCGATACGATCACAGTGGGCGGTGTAGTCGATCCGAAAGAAGCACTACGTGTTATCCATTTTGAGAATAACGCTTCATATTTCGACACGGCATATTTCAACAACTTCTACAGAACATGGAATGATACTGTAGCGAGGTCCACGGGTCGCACTCTTTATGCGGAGCCGATCTTTAATACGAGGACTGCTGCCATATGGGATCCGTCTGTCCATCCTCTTTTTG
Source organism: uncultured Bacteroidota bacterium (assembly GCA_963768145.1). Classification (GTDB taxonomy): domain Bacteria; phylum Bacteroidota; class Ignavibacteria; order Kryptoniales; family JAKASW01; genus JAKASW01. The sequence goes on from CAVYHK010000023.1 coordinate 221,542, forward strand.
TTTTCAAGAATAATTATTTTGACAATTCAGGAGTTCCTACGGATGATCCGACAGGTTTGTCACAGGAGTATTACGGAATTAACCCACAACTTACAAAGGAGCCTTACGATCCTAGCGGTGAAGAATCTAGAGACGTTAGGATATGGCCCTGGTTGACCAATATGTTTACAATTGGCGGAAGTGGCGGATCCGAAGGTCTCCAATGGTACTGGGGATATGACCCGGATAGTCTAAATTATCCCAATGGATATCGTGGAGGTCCTCCCGACTACGCTCAGGACTTGACGATCCAATACGCCAATTCTTCAGGTACTACCTATCCCACTCCAGAGGATTTCTCTTACTCCAATGCCACGCTGAAGACCGCCGGCATGGGCGGGTATCCGATCGGTGATCTGAATTGGTTCCCTGCTAAATTGGCCACTTACAATGCCGCAGGTGGATACAAGGTTGTTGACAACAGTTTGCTCGCAGTCAAAGAATTGCCTGGCAAGCAGGTTCCTAACAGCTATAAGCTTGGTCAAAACTATCCAAATCCATTCAACCCGACAACGGAGATCAACTATTCTGTTCCGCAAAACGGCTTCGTTACTTTGAAAGTCTTTAACGTGCTTGGACAGGAAGTTGCCACATTGTTCTCCGGTATGCAGCATGCGGGTAACTATGCTGCGTCGTTTGATGGCACCAGGTTGGCTAGCGGTGTTTACTTCTACCGCTTGCAGGCCGGAACTTTCTCTGTTACCAAGAAAATGGTTCTCTTGAAGTAATCTAAATCATCCGGTCATTTCATTGACCGGATAGGAAATGATCAAAGGATCGGGTCGGGCAATGTGTAATTGCCCGACCCGTTCTTGTCTTAGGGAAATCAGATCTGAGACAGTTATTGAGGCAGAAATTCTCATATGATAGAATGAATTGCGTGCAAGACTATTCGAGCCATAAGCAATTGCCCCTTCCAGGGGAACCGTGCCGCCGCAAAGTCACGTCAAATCAGGAGCCAGAAGTTGACTAAAGTATACATTTCTATTCTAAGTGTTTTCTTCATGTCATTTGGAAGCTATGCTCAGACAATAGTGATTGGCAGAATTACAGGTTCTGATGGCGCACCGATGCCGATGGCGAATGTGTTCTTGACGAAACCCAATGAGAAGGACGTATTCGATTCAGTTGCCGCTGACAAGGAGGGGAAATACAAGATGACAATTGCGACAGCAGGCATCTGGACGCTACGGTTCGCGGGGGTCTATCACAAGGACTATAGCATAGCATTCTGTGTGGAGAAACCGGCGGAAATTGCGCTCGATGTTCAGCTCCGAAGCTATGATTATCTAAACGACTCTATCGAGGCGAAAGTCATCGGGAATTTCAATATGTGGTATCCACCATGGGCAGTTCCTATGATAAAACAACAAGATGGTACGTATTCAGCTCGAGATTGAAAGTAAATCAGATACGATCGTGTATCGTTTGGTTGGCGTTGCAAATGATGCGGAAGTCGAGGGCACGGAAGCGGATAAGTTTGTTTACAACGGGAATGGCGGTTACAACTCGGTGCTATTCAGAAAAGAACGAAAAGTCGAAATCACCTATGATCCTCAAAAACTCATCAGAACTGAGAGGGGTCCGAGTTTTACGTTTGCCCCTTATGATTCAGTCGAATCGAGGTTTGCCAGAGCCTACGCCGAGCTGTCGAGTATCAGATATGACTATTCAAACAAGCTGTCACGTTTTCTAAAAGCCCACAAAAATCTCCACGGATTCAGATACGACTTTGGCCCTGTGCTCGATTCCCTCAAGCAGCAATATGCGGTCGAATGTAATGAGTCGGTGCGAGAAGTACTTCTTTTGGACTACTATGCACTGAGTTCCGTGAGCACATTTGGTGGCGGAGTTTCATCTGAAATTTCTCGTAAGGTATTAGATGAAATACCTCCGAGCTCACTCGTGTGGTCGTTGGAGCCAAGTATTATCTCTGCTGCTCTCGATCATGCGGGATTGGGGGAAAAAGACCGAGATTCGTATGTCGGAAATGTACTGACAGATAATCCGGTAGAAGTAACCAAATCTACGTTATTGCGTCTCGAGATCGATAAGAAAATGTATGGGGGAAATCTTAAGCAGGCTTTGCCATATCTTGACATCTTAGAGAACCAGTATGGTAATACAAAAGACGCCGCCCGCGAGAGAGACAGATACTTCAATCTAAGCCCATTGAAGGTGGGCACTCGAATTCCTCCTTTCTCAGTGGAGTTGGTATCAGATACTTCCAAACACATTGTCAGTGATTCTTTCAAAGGTAAATATCTTCTGATCTATTTTTGGTCCCCATCGAACAAAACGAGTGTTTCCGAGATAGCAAACCTGCAGACCGCTTATGACATATTTCATGACGAAAATCTTGTAATTGTCAGTGTGGCACTAGATAGCTCAATAGATGGCATCAGGAAGATCCAAGGTGGCAAGTGGAAAATGCCATGGATAAATGGTTTTGCCAGGACGGCATTTGATGACAACATCTGTAAGGATTTCGGGGTATATTCTGTACCTCAAGCAATCCTCGTCGATCCTAACGGAAACACTGCCTCATTTGGTTGGCGACTAAGTGGGTCAAATCTGGAGGGGACGATCAGCGGGCTCTTGAGCAAACAAAGTACCCCCCATTGGATTAAGTAGTTCTAGTCGTTGCGACAAGATCGGGGCAGTTTTAACACGGCGTAAGAAGCAATAAAATATCACCCTTCAGGATCTTATATTGATGGAAACATCGGATGCATACGATCTATTTGTCAATCAGTGCCCTCTTGACCATCTTTCCTAGACTTGAGAGCCAATGAATAGCGAGAAATCCTCAATATTTTTTGCCCTTTCTGCAATCCTTTTGGTTTTCCTCCTTTCCCCATTGCTGCGTCAGCAACCGGTTGTTATTTATTCTGTTGTGTATATCGCTGCGTCTCTCCTTTTCATTCTGTTATGTAGGATCGTCATGAAATTTGATTTCCTGCCGAAATATGTTTTTGCCTTTATCATGGCAGGACTGGTATTGCGGTTGGCCTTGATGCCGGTTCATCCAATCGGTTCAGATGATTACTACAGGTATCTCTGGGATGGCAAAGTCATCGCCAGCGGAATAAACCCTTACAGCTATGCTCCCACCGACACGGCGCTGGCTTCTCTCCATTCTCAAATGCTCCCGGGTAAGATCAACTTCGGGGACATGAAGACAATTTATCCTCCTCTCGCCGAGATCTTGTTTTATGTCGCATACGAAATCAGCGGTGAAAGTTTCCTCGGAATAAAGGCACTTCTGCTTGTCTTCGACCTCCTGACGATGTTTGGAATATTTTTAATTCTCCGCCAGCTCAATCTCAGCCCAAAGAATTTATTACTCTATGCCCTTTGCCCTTTGCCTTTGGTTCAATTCTTCGTCGATGCGCATATGGATGGGTTGGGGATTCCGTTGTTAGTGTTTGCGATTCTCTTTTACATCAAGGACAAGAAACTCTTAAGCTACCTACTCATCGGGCTGTCTGTTTGCATCAAGCCAATTGGGCTCATTCTCGTCCCGCTTTTATTCTTTTCTGAGAAGAAATTAGCTGACCGTCTAAAAGTCATCTTGGTCCCAGCGATTGTTTGTGCAGTTCTTTATATTCCTTTCATTTCCACTGGCTCTCCGTTTCAAGCTTTGGTTACATTCACTGAGAACTGGACTTTCAACGGCGTTGTTTTTGATATCCTGAACGCCCTCGTCAATGATAACCAGAGGACGAGAATAGTCTGTGCCATACTTATGATGGCATTCTACACCCCGGTTGTCTTGAGCCGAAAAGATTTGCTCACAAAAATCTATTTATCCGTTTTTCTATTGTTCATTTTTTCTCCCGTCGTTCATCCCTGGTATTTAAGCTGGTTGGCGTTTTTGCTTCCGATGAAACCAAAATGGAGTGGGATTGTCTTTGTAGGTCTGATAAGCTTGACTTCATTCACGCTGGTTACGTACCAGTTGTCTGGAATCTGGAGAGACTACCCGGCTGTCCTCACGCTTGAATACGTCCCGGTACTATCGCTTTTTGTTTACGAGGCGATAGGGAAATCAAAGCTGGGACTTCGTAGCTTGTGACACTCGTTGACCATGCTTTTTGGCCACTGAAATATTAAATTCATTCTGGTAAATCAGTAGGGAAATTCTAACTCAATTTCTTGGAGTAGTATGATGGCAAATTCGTATTTGGAAAATCTATTTAGACTAGACGGACAAGTTGCCGTCGTCATCGGCGGAAGCGGCGTCCTCGGTGGAAGCGTCGCGGAGTCAATTGCACAAGCAGGGTCGAAGGTTGTTATTGTATATAACCGTGGAAAGGGTGCGGCTGAAGAGCGAGTAAAAAGAATTCGGGAGAAAGGCGGCGAAGCCATGGCAGTCCATGCGGATGCATGTGTCAAGAAAGAGCTTGAAGCAGCGAAGAACGAGATCGCATCGAGGTGGGATAAAATCAATATCCTTGTAAACGCTCCGGGTGTGAATTCGCCGACGCCGGTTTTCGATATTCAGGAAGAAGAATGGGAGCGAATACTGAATGTGAACTTGAAGGGTATTTTCTTTGCATGTCAAGTCTTTGGCAGGCACATGATTGAAAATAAAACAGAGGGAAGCATCATAAACTTTTCTTCTGTCTCCTCTGAGATTCCTCTTTCGAAGGTTTTTACTTATGGGATATCTAAGTCCGGGGTTAATAATATGACCCGATTTCTCGCGAGGGAGTGGGCGCCGAACGGAATTCGCGTCAATGCGGTTATGCCCGGCTTCTTTCCCGCAGAACAGAACAGGAAGATATTGACTGAAGAGCGTCGGAAATCCATTTTCAATCACACTCCGATGGCTAGATATGGAGAACCAGACGAGTTGAGTGGCGCGATAATCTGGCTTGCCTCAAACAAGGCGTCATCATTTGTCACCGGTGCGATCATTCCTGTCGATGGCGGTTTCACCGCTATGACTATTTGAACACTCGGATAACATCCAGATGAAAATCGTAGCGGACTCTGCTATTCCGTTTGTCGATTTCGCTTTCGGCTCCTACGGAGACCTCGTAAAGCTTGAAAGCAAGTTGATTGACAGTAATGCAGTCCGTGATGCAGACGCTATCATCGTGAGATCAGAGACCAAGGTCGACGAGAGGCTCATTGCAGGAAGCAACGTGCAATTTGTCGGGACGGCGACAATCGGCACAGATCACGTAGATGCCGATTTCTTGAAAAGCAAGGGAATTGCTTTTGCGAGCGCACCAGGGAGCAACTCGAATGCGGTGGTGCAGTATGTCTATGCTGCATTGTTCACGCTTGCCAAAAGGAAACACTTCCTTCTAAAAGGTAAAACATTGGGAGTGGTTGGCGTCGGAAACATAGGCAGCAAAATCGTTCGTATTGGCAAGAAATTGGGGATGGACGTTTTGGAAAACGATCCTCCTTTACAGAGGGCAACACAGGAACCGAGATTCGTGGCTCTCGATGACCTGATGCGATCTGATTTCATCACAATACATGTTCCATTTACACGTACAGGATCGGACCCGACCTTCCATCTGTTCGACCGGAAAAGATTATCACTCATGAAGAGAGGAAGCATCTTGATAAACTCATCAAGAGGAGGTGTCGTCGATAACAATGCATTAGGAAGTAGCTTGATGACTGGAACAATCGGCGAAGCAGTATTAGATGTCTGGGAGAACGAACCTAAGATTGACGTGGATCTTCTCGGCAAGTGTGCAATTGGAACGCCGCATATTGCGGGTTACTCTATCGATGGGAAGGTAAACGCGACCAAGATGATTCTAAAGGCTTTTTGTGAGCATTTCGATTTGCGGCAGTCCAGAGATTTATCCTCGTTGATTCCCCCGCCTCAACTCCCAGTTATTGAGATCGATCATCCTTCTGCCGAAGTCGAGAATATTCTTGCAGGAGCCATAAATCATTGCTACAACATCGAGAGAGACGATGAAACACTGAGGAGGATTACTTCGGTTGAAAGTGCTGAAAGAGGAACTTTTTTCAAGCGGCTAAGAAGCAGTTATCATTTCCGTCATGAGTTTTCAAACTATGAATCCAGAATAAGCGGAGAGGGCGAACGGCTAAAGGAGATTCTCACCGCATTTGGTTTCAAAGTATGTTGAATCTGAAACTCTTTCGATCTTATCAATAGAATAGTTCACGGGCGCGATTTTTTCGTCCCTAAAACTTGACAAAATAGTTATGTATATGTATCTTATTAGAGAAATGAAAACTGATATGCCTTCGGCAACGCTAGAAATTCCCAGTGCAAGCCTTGGTTGCGGGCGGTGTTGTTGTCGCTGTATTATGGGATCGCGTTGGTATCGCGAAGGTGTAAACCCATGAGTTGATTCAGGATCAATTTCAATTTGGAAGCCCTTCGTTGGAACCAGCGAGGGGCTTTTTTTTATATGTAGAATGGTATTTCCGAACGTTTCATTCGGGAGAACAAGGAGAAACCGATCATGCTTCGAAATATGAAGGCTGCTGAAATGGAGACGCTTCAATCCGATGGCGAATTGTCGAACCTTTCGGATGTCTTGTTTCAGAAACACAAGTCACAAGGGTTGACACTGCCTCTCAAGGCAGAGGCCCGCCGATTTGCAGACGAAATCATCGAAGGTCTGTTTCCGTCACTCTCGGAGAAGACTTACTTTGCGCCGGCAGAGGTGCAGGCAAGACTTGTTCTACTCCAACGGAACGCAAAAGCAATACTGCACTCATTGCCGCACAAACCGGGCGACTCGGTCGATGAAATTGTTTCGACTTTCTTCTCTCGACTCTCGGAAATCCACAATAAGCTCTGGCTCGATGCGGAAGCGATCTATCGTGGCGATCCGGCAGCCGAAAGTGTTGAGGAGGTTGTCCTCGCGTATCCGGGGTTTCTCGCAATTGCCATTTACCGGATTGCACATGAGTTCTATCTTCTTGAGGTTCCGATTTTTCCCCGCTTGTTGACGGAATATGCCCATCAGCTCACGGGAATTGATATACATCCGGGTGCGCAAATTGGGACGCCGTTCTTTATTGATCATGGTACAGGCATTGTCATCGGTGAAACCACAATTATCGGCGACAATGTCAAGCTCTACCAGGGGGTTACGCTTGGAGCACTGAGTGTGGATAAATCTCTGGCAAAAACGAAGCGTCATCCGACGATCGAAGACAATGTTATCATCTATGCACAGGCTGTCATTTTAGGTGGAGGCACCGTCATTGGACATGACAGCGTCGTGGGCGGCAACTCATGGCTGACCCAAAGTGTACCCGCATTTTCATTTGTGTATACAGAGACGAAAGTAAATGTCCGAACTCCGAATGAAACAAACGGAGGTATCGACTTTGTCATCTAGGATAGTTTCAAATCATCAATTGGTAATAGTTTCGACCAAAAAAATATAGGAGCATTCTGAATGAAATTTAATTCTATTCTCGAAACCATTGGGAACACCCCCCACGTGAGAATCAACAGACTTTTTCCTTCACGGGTCAACGTTTGGATGAAGTTGGAGCGGGCGAATCCGGGCGGCAGCATCAAGGATCGGATCGGGCTCTCAATGATTGAAGACGCTGAGCATCGCGGCATCCTCAAGAAGAACAGCGTAATAATCGAACCGACATCGGGAAACACCGGGATTGGACTCGCGATGGTGGCTGCCGTGAAAGGGTACAAGCTTATCCTTGTTATGCCTGAATCAATGTCCGTCGAACGGAGGCGAATCCTGTCTGCCTACGGCGCAGCGCTTGAGCTTACCCCGCGTGAAAAGGGGATGAAGGGAGCGATCGAACGAGCAAGCGAAATTGCGGCAAAGACGCCTAACTCATGGATCCCGCAGCAGTTTGAAAATCCGTCCAATATTGCAGTCCATGAGCAAACAACCGCCCAAGAAGTGGTTCGCGACTTTCCCGACGGCATCGACTTCCTGATCACGGGAGTAGGTACCGGCGGACACATTACAGGCTGCGCCAATGTACTGAAGAAGAAATTTCCGAAGATAAAGGTTTTCGCAGTTGAGCCCTCGCTTTCTCCGGTTATTAGCGGCGGCGCGCCAAATCCACATCCACTTCAAGGACTAGGTGCAGGCTTTATTCCAAAGAACCTGCACGTGGAAATACTTGATGGCGTCATCCAGGTGTCGAAAGATGAGGCGTTCGAGTACACCGTACGAGCAGCAAAGGAAGAAGGCATATTCATCGGCATCTCTTCCGGTGCCGCACTTGCAGCGGTTGCTAAGAAGCTTCCTGAGATTCCCGATGGCAACACCGTTCTTACGTTCGACTATGACACCGGCGAGCGCTATTTGTCGGTGGATGGTTTGTTCGGATAAAGCGGGATGTGGTTAAACAACGAAGGTTCGAATTAACTGGCTGCTACGTGTCCAGGGCATGATTTGTGGAGAAATTCATTGGGAATTAACTCCGCAAATCCCGAGGTGGCTGGCCACGAACAGTTTTCTGGATAGATCCTGCTTCAACCGGTGGAAAGCATGAACGACCAAACGGAAATCACGGTAGAGGAATTGAAAGCAAGGTTAGATCGTGGCGACGACATTTTCATGCTCGACGTGCGTGAGCCACGAGAATATGAAGTTGTGAACATAGGCGCTTATTTGATCCCGCTTTCCGAGTTACCAAAGAGAATCGACGAATTGGCCGAAGGGCCTTTTCATGGGGACCTATCAAAGGAAATCGTGGTACACTGCAAATCCGGGCACCGGAGCCAAGTAGCGGCTGAGTTCCTCCGCAAGAATGGTTTCCGAAACGTCAAGAATTTAATCGGTGGAATCGATGCGTGGGCTAAGAGGATTGACCCAACTCTGGCGAGATACTGAAGTCTTTAAAAAAGGTTGACGGAAGAAATATCGACTGACGTCGTGGGTATGGCATTGCGCAATCATTAGTTCCGGGAAGCGGATGAATTTGTTTTTCTCGACTCAAAGGCATAACTTCCTGCGTAAGAGTCCCGCTCTGTTGTACGATGCTGGAGCTGGCCAACAATAACAATCATTTCTGTTCCGATCGAAGAATAAACGGCATGACACAGAATAGTCACACTCTCAATATCGGATGCGGCGAAAATTGCTTAACCGGTGCTATCGGGATTGATAAGGAAAAATACTCTGGAGTGAAATATGTGCATGACCTGAATGTCGCACCATGGCCGGTGGAGGAGAGATTTACTTCGATGCGATGCCTGCATGTAATTGAGCACATTTCAAAGTTAGACGTATTAGTGTCCGAAATCTATCGTCTCGCAGAAGACGGCTGTATTGTCCATTTTGTCACTCCGCATTATAGCTCTCATGCTAGTTGGGGAGATCCCGGTCATGTACACCATTTTTCCCTGGGTTCTATCCCACGGCTCTTCGATCTGGTTTTAGGAAAACACAAATTTGTTCTCTTGGAAAATGAGATAGAATTTACCTCCTCAATCTTCGAGCTGGTAGGTCGCCTCATTTACAAAGTCTCGCCCCAAAAATATGAAAAACATTTTGCGTGGAGCCATCCCGCCAGCGAGATCCACACAGTAATAAGGATCATTAAGTAATACTCGAGTAATCTCTTCGCGATCGCGGTCATCAATTTGCCGCAGAACAATTGCTCGGGGTTTTGGTCGATCGACGAAAGGTGTAAAATCCGCTGGAGCGCTAATCAAAATCAATCCGAACAGGTTCGCGAATCTTTGGATTAAGCCCGAAACAAGCAGCGTTTCAGATTGCTGCGGCTGGCGAATAAGACTTAGATCCAAATAATAACCCCGCCATTGAATCTTGCCCGAGATTTAGTTAAGTAATTGCGTGGAAATCAAAGAAGAAACGCGGGCTTCTCGAATCAGCGGGGCGAATGTCAGTGGCGAATGGTTGGATGTCGACTACTCGACAAACCTACTGAGCGTCGTTTTGTTCTTCGAGCCTGTGTCGAGAAAGTCTGCGGAAGCGGTCGAACTTGTTCGTCGAATAGCTGCGCGGTACGAGAAACTTGCGGTTGGATTCTGGTACGTGATGGAGCCTCGGCTGTCTTGTATGTTTCATGGGAATGTGGCCCAAAAGACTCTCCAGAGGCTTGACCTGCTAAAGAATGTCGTCTTTGATGCCAGCAACATGTTGGAACTCCAGGCACGGCTTAAGGAGGTTCCGGCTCTCTTAGTTGTCGATTCGAATTCATATATTAAGGCGGAGTATGAAGGCAACATCGGCGCCGCCGCCAGCGCTATTGAACGCACGATCCAAGCCCGTCTTGCAGTGTCGGGGTACAGGGATGATTTGCCGTCTATCGGAGAGTTTGACACTGATTTTCCGAAATCCTGCGACTCTGTTTTGAAACAGATGGGCTATGCTACAGGAGATTATTTGTTTAGCAGTTTGGTCGTTCCGGAAACTAGTCAGCAATTCTCACTTCCGAATTTCTATCTTCCCAACACGGTTTATCCCTACGGGTCGTGGTTTGTCGGCAGGGATTTTATCGAAGGCGGATCGGGAAGCACGGTTTACATTAGCTGCCTCAAAGATGAGTCGGTTAATGTTTTCCTGGGTTCAGATGACGGGGCCGTAGTCAAAGTCCACACCTCGATAGAGTCCGCGCAACACTTAGTTCTTGGCAAGGACGTGGCAAAGCACAGTGGCGCCTTTGAAATGTCGGTGAATGAGTTTCGACCGTACGAAATACTTTCACTCACTGGCGATACGGATGTCTTGATCAGCTTGCAGGTTGCCGCTGGCTCTTTGAAATTGTATTGCGTCGAATATTCCCATTGCAGCCGGGTCGCTCAAGGCCATTTGCTGTTCTAAAAAGCGGACAGGCAAGCCAGAGAAATTTATTCCACTCTTTTTGGGATTTTTTCACACCCACATTTTCCTGTGCGCACCATCTCCTCTCCAGTACGTCATCAGTTTGTTTGACCCGAGAAATGCAATAGGAAAATTCTGACTACTCCCGGAAGGGATTCCCTTGGGAGAATTGCACGAATGAGATTTTTGAATAATGCTAGTTTCACGAACGGAAGGAGAATCCGTGGGTTAATTCGTGGCATTTGTCCCGGCAGGTAAAAAATCGCGTCATTCGTGTTCCATTTTGGCTCTTAAGTTCTAAACCAGGATTCGGTTTTAGTTAGATTGTGTCCGAACTCTAGCGTACGTAAGAGTTTACCACTCGAAATCTTTTCAGTTTATGGTAACGGTTCTGGTGATCTCCAAATCCGAGGCAACATAGCTGCCTGGGCGGAAGTGCGAGTCTATCGTCCCACGAACCTCAGAGACCAAAGTTAGATCAACTTCGTAAATGGTTCCTTGAGTCGTCGTGAGATCGGACGAATTGATCGTGTACGATTCGGTTGAGGGATTAGAAATGGCAAAGGTCTTCGTACCACTGCCGCCAGAGGTGTCTGTACGAAACTTATAGAGCATTTGAATGGACATCGTTGCGTTTGGATCAGTGTTTTTCCATGTCAGAGGCATGTTTTGTGTGTGACTCTGGGACGTCGGCGTATTGAACTCGGTCAAATCGGTCGATTGCGATTTGACTGTGCCATTGTATTGGCTTCCATCGCTCAACGTCAGCGTAAAGGAGTAATTTGTGCTCAGAGCAAACTGTACCTCCGATTCTCCGGAAAGATAATATTCTTCACCTCCTAAAATATTTGCTCGCTCATTCATAGCGAAATTGTTGATCTTGACGCTCCCATTCTGTAGGGTTACCAAGTTCATGTTCTTGTCGTAGATGTCAGCAGTGTACTGGACGGTCCGGGCTCCGGTGCTATCGATTGACTTTGTGACCAACAGTACGGGCTCTAACAGTGATGGATCCGTAACATTGGTATCGGATAGAGGTGAGCTGCAAGACAAACCAATAATTCCTAATAGGATAAGTGCAAACAGTTGGTATCTCATTCTGTCCTCGTTCCTGTGGATTTGCTGCGTTTGATTAAATAACCGGTTTCATGATTATGGAACAATTTAAAGCGGATCTCAGCTTGAACAAATGTTTTGTGTCACAGAACCTGCATTGCCCTTTCTCCCGCGACGCGTTAAATTGATTTGATGAACACAAAGAAGTAAGAGCATGGAAACCGGACTAATTGAAACGATCAAGGCAAAGGCAAAATCGATGAATCGCCGCATTGTATTGCCTGACGCGATGGACGAACGTGCTATCCTCGCGGCGCGCAAAGTCACAGATGAGTCGATAGCAAAAGTGTCTCTCATAGGGAAGGAAGCAGATGTTCGCAGGAAGGCTGAAGAAGCCGGCGCCGATCTAAAGGGAATTGCGATCGTCGATCCTGAGAACAACGAGAGTGCAGAAAGGTATTCAAAGACTTTTTACGAGATGAGAAAGTCTAAGGGCATGACTCCTGAACAGGCGTTCCAGACGATGAAACATCCTCTCTTCTTCGGAGCGATGATGCTGAAGGATGGACTTGCCGATGGAAGTGTTGCCGGGTCACTCTCCACAACGGGCGATGTTCTTCGTGCCGGGATTCAGGTGGTCGGAATGCAGGAAGGAATTTCCATCGTTTCAAGTTTTTTTCTAATTGTCTTTCCGCACAAGGTGTACACCTTTGCCGATTGTGCTGTGGTACCGGATCCTACTGCCGAGCAGCTTGCTGACATAGCGATTACGTCTGCGGGTAATCACCAGAAGCTTGTCGGCGAGGAGCCGCTGGTGGCGATGCTCTCATTCTCGACAAAAGGAAGCGCAAAACACGAGATGATCGACAAAGTCCTGCAAGCAACTGAAATCGCGCGAAAGAAGGCACCGCATTTGAAGATCGATGGGGAGCTTCAGTTAGATGCTGCAATTGTCCCCGAGGTCGCTAAAAGAAAGTCACCCGCCAGTTCAGTTGCAGGATACGCAAATGTTCTAGTCTTCCCGGATCTAAATGCAGGAAATATCGGTTACAAGATGGCACAGCGCATGGGCGGGGCGGACGCACTCGGACCGATCGTTCAAGGGTTGAAGAAGCCTGCCTTTGATCTTTCACGTGGATGCAGCGTCCAGGATATCGTGGACGTCGTGGCAATAAATTGCGTCATGGGAAAATGATCGAGATTCCGCCATCATCATCAAAAGAAGAATACACAGATTAGGCAGAAGTCTTGCTTCTCACCGACTAGTCCATGCTTTCTGATTTTGTCTGCGAAAATCCGTTTCATCTGTGTCGTCGGTTTGCTATCTTTTCTTTCCAAGGGTTCTCTTGATAGTGTATTTGCGTTATCATTTTATCCACATTTTCTGAATTCGAATGACAAAAGAGATCAGCGTCGGAAAAATAAAAATCGGTAATCGCAATCCGCTTGTGATTATTGCCGGCCCTTGCGTCGTTGAAAATCGTGAGCTTGCTTTGAAAGTGGCACGAGACGCAAAAACCGTTACAGCGAAACTTGGTCTCCCATACATTTATAAGTCGAGTTACAAGAAGGCGAACCGGAGCAGCGGCGAATCCTTTGTCGGAATTGGAATGGACAAGGCACTCAAGATTCTCGCAGAAGTCAAAAAGGAATTTGATCTTCCAATTTTGACGGACGTCCATTCCGAAGCTGAGGTTGATATGGCAGCAGAAGTCGCGGACGTTCTCCAGATACCTGCGTTCCTTTGCAGGCAAACGGAACTTCTTCAGGCAGCGGGGAAGACCGGGAGAGTGGTCAACATTAAGAAGGGGCAGTTCATGGCGCCGGAAGACATGACACTTCAGGCTGCAAAAGTAGTGGCTGTCGGAAATTCAAAGATAATGCTGACCGAACGAGGGACCAGTTTCGGTTATCATAATCTTGTTGTGGATATGAGATCTTTGGTCATAATGCAAGAAACTGGTTTCCCAGTTATTCTAGACGCGACCCACTCCCTCCAATTGCCGGGCGGCGAGAAAGACAGGACCGGCGGCCAACCGGAATACATTTTTCCCCTTGCTCGTGCCGGTGTGGCGGTTGGAATTGACGGACTTTTTCTTGAGACTCATCCCGATCCGAGCAGGGCACTAAGCGACGCGTCCACGCAACTGCCGTTCGGTCTGTTTGAGCCGCTTCTCACGCAGGTGAAAAGGATTGATTCCCTGAGACGGGAACTTTGAAATGTCTCGACAGTCCTCACATATATGACAAAATTTCAAACGCTTCTTCCGAAGCTTAGGAAAATCAAGGCAATCTTCCTGGACGTTGACGGCGTCCTTACCGATGGGACAATAATTTATGGGTCTGACGGAGTTGAAATGAAAATATTCGACTCCCAAGACGGCTTCGGGATTTCCAATGCTATGAACAACGGGATCAGAGTCGGAATAATCACCGGCCGTCAATCGGATCTTGTGAAACGACGGGCTGCCGAGCTTGGCATTTTCGATCTGTACCAAGGATCAATCGACAAGATTACTCCGTTTGAAGAGATTAAGAAAATCTATTCGCTCGATTCCTCAGAGATTGCTTATGTGGGGGACGATATCTTGGATCTTCCGCTTTTGCAAAAAGTCGGACTTAGTGCCGCTCCGGCAAACGCGGTCAGGGAAGTAAGAACAAAGGTGGATTATGTCAGCAAGGCTCGCGGCGGGCAAGGCGCAGTTCGCGAGATAATCGACCTTATTTTGAAAGCACAGAAAAAAACGTGAATTTAGAAAGCTCCAAGCCCCGAAATAAAATTTGGCTTCACCTTTCAATCCTTTGTGAAATCGGATTTGGAATTTCGATTTTATTTGGATCCTGGAGCTTGGTGTTTGGAGCTTAATGAAATTATGGATTCAATCGAAAAGGGAAAAGAAGTAGTCAGGATAGAAGCCGAAGCCGTCCGTGCTCTCGAAAGTAAGATAAACGATGCGTTCGCTGGTGCGGTGGATTTAATCGCAAATATCAATGGACGTGTCGTTGTCACCGGGATGGGGAAGTCAGGTCTCATCGCGCGAAAAATAGTCGCGACGCTGAATTCGACCGGAACACCTGCAATCTTCATGCATCCGAGCGATGCGGTCCACGGCGATTTGGGAATGGTCAGGCCTGAAGATGTCGTCATTTGTATTTCGAAGAGCGGTGACACCGAAGAGATCCTCCAGTTGGTCCCGATGTTCAAAAGAATCGGGGTCCCAATTATCTCGATTATCGGGAATAAGGTGTCCAGGTTGGGAAGAGAGAGCAAATTTGTTCTTGAAGCTGGTGTGGAACAGGAAGCGTGTCCTTATGATCTGGCTCCGACTGCATCGACGACGGCAGCTCTGGTCATTGGGGACGCGCTGGCGATTGCCCTTCTCGATCGTAAGAATTTTACTGAAGAGGAATTCGCCATGTTTCATCCCGGCGGGAATATCGGCAAGCGCCTTTTTATGCAAGTCGAGGAGTTGATGGTAAGGGGGAAAGATATACCGAAAGTCACAACAGCCGCTTCACTCAGGGAAACGATTCTCGTAATGACGTCCGGAAGATTGGGAGCTGCTTGTGTGGTTAACTCGACGGGTGAACTTGCCGGGATCATAACCGACGGTGATTTGCGCAGACTCCTTCAGAAGGACATCGACTTCTCGCATTTGGTTGCTGACGATGTGATGACGAGAAATCCAAAGGTTGTGAAGCAGAATACTCTTGCGGTTGCTGCGCTCGAAGTGATGGAGAGCTTTAATATCAGTCAACTCATCATCGTGGATAATTTTCATAAACCGGCCGGCATGGTACACCTTCATGATTTGGTGAAAGCCGGACTTTCTTCAAAATCTGAGTGATGAGAAAGAAGTTTTCCGACATCATTGCTATTCTCATGCTGGGTGTCCTTTGTCACGTTTCAGCCATGAGTTTATCGGGCTGTGAGGAGAAACTCAAGCCGACGATCGTGCCTGTTTCTGGAACCCTTCCCGACCAAGAAAGCTGGAATTCTACGATCGTGTTTTCCGACAGCGGCGTAACCAAAGGGATCTTGAAAGCTGGGCACGCGGTGGTCTACAATAATCAAAATAAGACTTTCCTTGGGGACAGTGTTCGTGTTGATTTCTTTGATGACAGGGGAAGTCACACAAGTTTTCTGATCTCCGACAGCGGTATGGTAAACAACCAGAATAATGACCTCGAAGCAATTGGAAATGTGTACGCACACAGCGACAGCGGAACTTCGCTATGGACACAGCGGCTTTATTGGAACAACACCACGCAGAAAGTTACTTCGAATGTTTTCGTGAAGATTGTCTCGCCGGAGGAGACTATCGAGGGTACCGGGTTCCAATCTGACCGAGACCTGCGCAACTACACAATTTTCAATGTCAGCGGGGAGGCGAAGTCCTCGAAGTGAATTTCCTTGCGAATCGCTCTGGAAGATGCCGCCTGCAAGTTGCCAGAAACCAGAATGACTCACCTGGGTTTTGGTACCTGCTTCTCCTTTCTTGTCTCTTGCCTCTCAGCAATTCTCATGCTCAGGAACAGTCAATTCGCCTGATTCACGCCGATAGTCTCGTCGGATACAACTCAGGAGGAGACAGCTTCCGCGATCTTGTTGGCCACGTTGTGATGCAAAGAGAGAATACATTTCTAAACTGTGATCGCGCGGTTCAGAACATGTCACAGGACATAGTCGATCTTTATGGGAATGTCAGGGTAGAAGACGATACACTGACCCTTCGCACAAAACAGGGGCGTTACTTCGGAAAGACAAACCTTGTTGCCAGCGACAGCGGAGTATATCTAAATGACAGACGCCGCACTCTGACAGCGGACAGAGGAACTTACGATTCGGACACAAAAGTGGCACAGTTCTTCGGGAATGTTTTTGTCCACGATTCCGCATCTCAATTGACTTCCGATCGCCTTGTCTATTATCGGAATGAAGAAAAGACGTTCGCGGATGTAAACGTGAAAATAAAGAGTCTCGAGAATAACGTCACAGTTCGGGGTTTCCATTTCGAAGATTACGGCAAGAAAAACTATAGCCTTGTGACAGGAGAGCCGCTTCTTGTCCAGATCGACACAAGTTCAGACGGGAAGATCGATACGCTTATGATTACGTCGCTCATGATGGAGGCTTACCGCGACAGCGCGCATGTCCCTTCGGGAAGCGAACGGTTTATCGCAAATGACAGCGTGCAGGTGATCCGTGGATCACTTTCCGCACATTGTGGCCATGGAATCTATCTGTCTAAAGACAGCATGGTCGTCTTGCAGAAACAACCAATCGTTTGGTACGAAGACAACCAGCTTACCGGAGACAGCGTCACGGTGTACATTCGCGACAGGAAAATTAGTCGTGTAGATGTGAACGGTGATGCATTCGCGGTATCCCAAAGCGATTCGGTTTTCGCTGACAGGTACAACCAGCTCAAAGGGAAAAAACTGGCGATGTATCTTACCGACAGGAAGGTGGATCACATAATCGTTGAAAATAACGCGACCAGTTTGTATTATCTCTACGACAAGAATAAGCCAAATGGAGTCAACAGCGTTAGCGGCGACCGGGTTGTTATGTATTTCAAAGATGGAAAGATCGAAAGGATAGCAGTGATAAGCGGGGTCGAGGGCAATTATTATCCGGAAAAGCTTGTCAAAAACAGAGTAGGATCATACGACCTTGCAGGTTTCACGTATCACAAGAATCGTCCTGACAGAACGGCGTTTCCGCAGGATTGGACTAAATGATTTTAAGAAGATAAATGAACGATACAGCAGCTCAGGAAAGGGAAATGAGGATTGACGGCGTCAGCGTGCTTTATTCGCGCGAGCTCCAGAAAAGATACAAGAAGAGGTACGTTGTTGACGATGTTTCAGTTGAAGTGCGGCAGGGGGAAGTCGTCGGACTCCTTGGACCAAACGGCGCCGGAAAGACTACAACTTTCTATATGATAGTCGGAATGGTCAAGCCGAATTCCGGCACTGTATTCATGGATAACACCCAGATTACCGGCTTGCCGATGTACAGGAGGGCTAGGCTCGGCATTGGATATTTGCCGCAGGAAGCTTCAATTTTCCGAAAGATGACCGTCGAAGACAACATCATGGCGGTTCTGGAATACAGGAAATTGGATCGTTCGAACCGCAAAGAAAGAGCCGACCATCTTATTGAGGAACTTGGACTCTCTAACATACGCAAGACTCTCGGTTATGCTCTTAGCGGCGGCGAGCGAAGACGGACGGAAATTGCACGTTCGCTTGCCTCGGATCCGAAGTTCATGCTGCTCGACGAACCGTTCGCCGGCATCGATCCGTTGGCAGTTGAAGACATAATGAAAATAGTGGTGAGCCTGAAGAAGCGCGGAATCGGTGTACTGATAACAGATCACAACGTCCATGAAACTCTGTCTATTGTTGATAGAGCCTACTTGTTGTTCGAAGGGAAGATCCTGAAGGAGGGGACTTCGGAATTTCTTGCTAACGACCCCGAAGCGCGAAGACTGTATCTCGGAGAGAGCTTTAGGTTGGATAGATATTGAAGTTCAAGAAGTAGGATACAGTTCCAGGGGTGGTCGGGGAAAGAATTTTCATTTCTCCTTCACTAATCATAATTTTAACCGTGCTTTGCAGAGAAGAAGAAAATAGAGGACGTGTGCTAGGTTTCAGAGAGTTATGAGCCATTTCAAATTCTCTATCTTTTCAGATGCTATGACAAAGGCAATTAGTTGGTTATCCATTTTGCTCGGTCTCGCGACCCTGGCTTTGCCGTCTTCATGCCTCCTGGCACAGTCATCACAAGGCACGCCGACCGTAAAAATCACGTCGTATCTACCAGACGACGAAGCAAGCTGTGACAGATTACCTCTTCCGGTTGGTGGGTTTGTTGCTCTGCAACAAGCGATCAAGTATCCAGATATAGCCAGAAGAGTTGGTTTGGAGGGAAGGGTCGTTGTGAAGGCTACGATTGATTCGCTAGGCAAAGCCAGAGACGTCAAGCTGCTCTCTTCCGATGCTGCGCCCCTGGGTGACGCGCTGATCGCGGGTCTGAACAGTTACAGATTTAAGGCGGGTTTGCAAAGGGGACGTGCCATTTCGGTTCAGGTTATGGTGATCGCTGTGTTTTCGTTACACGACTTGCCTGATCCTTGTGCGAGCGATTCATCAAACATAATCGAACTTGTCCTCGAACACTACAATGAAAATGAGTACAAATCCAACCGTACTATAATTCTGAATGCCGATGGATCCGCGGAGTATGAAGGCCCGTTAGGTACCGAACCAATTGACACTAGCGGCATACTCTCCTACACGATTCCAGTTCCTGACTATCAGGTTTTTCACGGCGTCGCTTACCACGGCGTCGGCGGCTTCAATCCACTCGATTTTCACAGGCTCTGTGTACTACTGAATCGACTGGTTGCCACTAAATCGTCGCACTTGTATCAGCGAGTCCCGTCAATTGTCGCACATGAAGTGATCACCCTGGTTACACTTGATGGAAAACGCAAGAGCTTCACGAGTTTTGGGGAGGAGCCCGAACTCTGGTCTATTGCGAGAACCATCGATTGCATTGCCAGCCAGATCCAATGGTATCAGAAGTGACCAAAATCGAACAGCAGATAAGATGTGGCGAACCTTTTTGTTCCCTTGTGCTCGTGAAAACTCAATTGGAAACGGCGCCTCACACTTCGCACCACGACCATCGATTATTTTATATGCAATGTGCTCGCTCAATGGCGCCGTCATTAGGACCTTGGCTGAAAAAACGAAATTGAAATAGAATGCTTTACGACGTGTTTATATGTCATGCGAGTGAAGACAAGGATAGTTTCGTTCGTCCACTTGCAGAGGAACTTCGAAAATCTCATCTAGAAGTATGGTACGATGAATTCTCACTGATTGTAGGCGATAGTCTCCGAGAATCAATTGACAAGGGCCTTACCAAATCGCGTTATGGAATTGTTGTCCTCAGTCCCGCATTTTTCCGCAAGAAATGGCCTCAACGTGAACTTGACGGACTGGTGGCAAGGGAAATGGACGAACCAAACAATGTCATCCTTCCAATCTGGCACAACATTACTAAAAAACAAGTTCTGACCTTTTCGCCTCCTCTGGCTGATAGGATCGCTATAGAAACAAATAAGGGCGTCAAATCCGTATGTGCAGAACTCCTTCGGAGGCTCCGACCGCAGGAGAGTCCGCTCATAGTTGCAAGAGATGAACTAATACACTTTGGACTTAGTCCACCAGTTGTGACAGATGAATGGTGGTTGGACGTTATCGAGGCATCAAATAGAATCCCTGATGGGGGAATCGTCCCTCCCGACAACTCACTGTGGGGGCGATGGACTTTCCCCTTGCCCAACCCCGACACGACGGGTCCCCCGCGGGGAGTTAGACTTGCCTGGACTGCTATGCAAATGCAGTGGGAAAAAAAAGCAAATGAATTACCAATCACTCAAATTTCTAGACCAGAGGCAGTCCTGAGTTTCGTTGCGTCACAACCCGGCCTTGCTGAAGTTTGTCACGAGTTTCCAACTATACTCGCTTTCTATGCACCACAACTTACTATTAAGGGATTCAGCGGTGAGTTTACAACTGATTTCGATAGTTATCTGAAACATTCGATCCAGAAGTATTCAAAGAGCTCCAGCGGAGGTAGTTTTACGTCGAATGGGTCACCACCATTGTGCGATGAAGAAATCGCTCTCAGACATCCGACGTTCGGCAATTACCAACCTTCTTCGATAGCCTGTCAATTTGTCCAGGGTGATATGTTCGGTCCACATCCTAGGTACTACGATCTTTTTGAGTATTTAATTTGGTTTCTTTCATCGGAGAGCGAATGGCTTCCAATGAAGGTTCACACATTCCTCCTTTCTGGAATGAAAGAATGGGCCGTTTGGATTTCCGGAAGCAACGCTGAACTTGGTGAACTTAGTCGCCCCTTTGTCTCTGCTCTTCTTGGGGCGAGGAGTATCAAATCCTTCAGCTACAGCACACAGGTAAAACGGAGCTTGTCGAGATGGATCGAGAAATCAGCACAACACCTTAAGCTAGATGACAAACCATCAAGAATTCTTGAAAGATTCATCGCTGAGGGAGTTGTCGAAGCTTTCTTTGATAATCAGAAACGACGGGCAGAGAGGAGTTGAAGATTTCTGCTCTTCCACTAGTTGGGCAAACCAAGCCGCTCGATTACTATATCTAATATTCTCGCTTCATTCCACTTTACTGCTTCTCGATCCCCTTTTTGTACCCTCATAAACCCGTAACCACCACCCCGCAGAGCGGGGCAGCGGCCAAATTTTTACCAGTATCGATGCCTCGGCACTTTTGCTCTGACGGTTTGAACATTTTCAGATTGGATTTTATCTTTTGAATGAAAGGAGAATTCCGCATGACAGAGCTGCTTGAGAATGCAATATCAAGGATAAAGACCCTGCCCGAAGACGAGCAGGACAGTATGGCGCAGATCTTCCTGGAAGAACTCGATGACGAAAAGCTGTGGAACGAGCAGTTTGCTAATTCGCAGGACAAACTTGCTGCCACGGCGAAGAAAGTCAAAGAGGATATAGAGGGAGGGCGAACGACAAAGGCCGGGTGGGATGAATTGTGATCTCCTCGCTGACTGACGATTTTCGCAAATGTTTTTACGAGCTTCCTGAGTCGTTTAAATTCAGGCAAGGAAGACTTACAAAATATGGGCGACAGATCCTTTTCATAATAGTCTGCAATTCAAGAAGGTTCATACAGAAGAAGAGATTTGGTCCGTAAGGATAGGGAAGCAATGGAGAACGCTCGGCTTGAGAGAAGGGGATGAGATCACATGGTTCTGGATTGGTTCTCATTCAGACTACGATAAGCTCCTCTCGAAATTCTAGATTTCTATTTTCTTTTTTACAATCCCCATGTTCATAACGCCCATAAAACCCATGACCGCCATCCCGCAGGGCGGTCCACCGGCGCGTGGTAATTCTCGGTTTAATCCACGGCAAATGTTATTCTGGCCTACTTCAATAGCAGCAACTTCTCCGCCGCAAACAGGTGGTCTGCATTTCTCAAGATAGCGAAGTAGACGCCGGAGGCGGCTTTCTGATTATTTTCGTTTGTGCCATCCCATGTCAGCGAGCCTGAATGCGAGAGGCAATTGTAAGATTTTATCAGCGCGCCGGTAACGGAGTAGATCTGCAATCGCGAAACTGAATTTCCCGGTATGTTATACTCGATGTGACAGGTCGGGTTGAATGGATTGGGGTAAACCGCTAGCTCAAATTTTTCTGGGGCGTTGTTTCTTTCAACAACTTTTGAAGTTGCGGAGGTCTGCAAAATGAAGTGACAGATTGATGCCGCCTTGACTGGGTATGAAAATGAGTTTTCTGAAATATTCGTCACGCTGTCAAGTTCGTGTATCTGTGAACTGTAACGATTGAGTTCCCAAACTCTCCCGCTTAAAATCTTCCTGGAAGATGATATGGAAAAATTTCCCGTTATACTCTGGCCATAATTCTTGTTTATCACGATTAGGTGAATATCGTTCACATCGCTTTTGATAGATCCGTAAATCGAGCAGTTGACACTGTCGCTGGTTAGCGATGGAAGATAAGAATCGCCGAACGTCGAGTTGTCGCCGTCGTAGTTCCTGTACATCTTGTATGCGGCAGAGATGAAAGAAGGCGAGCTGCTGAGTGCCCAATATTCAGCAAGGTAAACTCCATACTTCGCGAAGATTCCCAGGACGTCGTCCATTGCCATTGCTCCTGAGATGTCGCTCTCTCCGCCGTAATTAAATTCGGTAAATGCCAATTTTGTTCCGGGATAATATTTATTGATCGACTGCATCACCTTGGGAATGAGTGGTAAATAAGAAGGATAATACTGGGCGATCCAGCTATTTTCCTTGTAGCTGGCGTCCCACAAAGTCCGCGGCGCTTGAACTCGTGCCAAATTATCTGTGGTGGTTGTGGCGTTTGAGTTTACGATCCCGTTGCCGTCACTCCCTTGCGCTTCGGAGTACCAATGTAAATCAAGAACATCGAGGAGCCTTTCACCAGCCGAGTCGCTGGCTTTTTTCATCTGGTCTAAGTAGTAGTCGATGAACCATGAGTATCCTTTGCCGGCGCTGACTGAATTCCAATCAGGGGCACCTTGAAAAGATAAATACCCATTGAAGCCGTAGGAAACCGGTCCAAATATCTCCGCCGACGGGTCAATTCCTTTCACTGAATTCGCTAATGCAATCGACTTCTGAATAAGCTCCTTGCAGGTCGGCTGTAAAGGGTGGAGCCTCGGATGCGTTGAATTCCAGAGATCTGGTTCGTTATCCAATTCATAACCGTGAATGCCGACTGGTGAGGAAGCGGGGCCATACTTGTGCACCAAAAAGTTTACATACTCATCCATGAAAACCGTGTCGCCACTTGTATCCGGCTTAAGTGAGAGTGGTGATCCTTTTTCAAACTCGACATAAGCCCAACGTGAAGATGGGGCAGTCTGCGCCGAATCAACGGGGCCGTTCTTGTCTTTTGCAACAAAGCCTGCCATCTGGAGAGTGACAAGAGGATAAGCGCTGAACTGATGTGCTTGATTGTAAAACGCTTCTGCTACAATTGCGGGTATATTCGAGCTGTCCGACGGGATGCCGAACACTGACGCGAGGTAATCGTCGCTTGATTGCAACCAATCACTACCGGCATTTGATGCGTTGTTTGCCCAATTGTATCCTGTCAGGCGGTTTCCGCCTATTCGCATCGAAGTCCAATTTTCTCCGCCGACCAATAATTGGTTAGTCCCAAAAATGTACGGACTAATCGCTCTAGGTGAGTCGGTCACAACTACCGTGAAGTTGGCGGTCTGCGAATGAGCATAGGCAGAGAGAAGGAAAGAGATCAAAACGAGCAGCAAGGTTTTCATGTCTTCTTCTTATCCGTTTGTCGGAAAAATCACATAGCTCAACTAATATAAGTTGGCCAAGGATAGTAAGAAATTCATTTGCCCTGCGCCCGAGACGGTGAATTAGTTTTCTCGTATGCAAGTACCAATATGGAGCTCGGATATGCCCACAATCCTTCGAAAATCCTTTGTCTGCCCCCGATCAAATCACTCAACAGTTTATTTGAAAACTTCTTGCAGAATTCACTTGACGTTGTTTATATTCAAGTAGTGAAACCAAGCAGCAGCATACAGAGATCCGAATTGGCTTCGAGAAGCCCATTTGAAAAAGAATTCCCCTCCGATACCCAATCCTCTCGGGGCAATTGGCTTTACTCCTATTTCTATTTCCCCCCCCGGGGGAATTGACTCTACTCGCAGATATAATTGTATATTGTCGTAAATTCCCAAGAGAAATCTCTTGTAACCGACAATTCTTATATGAAATAGAGGCTAACAAAAGGAGCATATATGGTTGTGGTATTTGAAGCAGAAGCAGACTGAAGGCGAGATCGAAAACGTAGTAAAAGTCCTAAACGAATTTGGTTTTGACGTTCACCGCTCAACGGGGGTTTCAAGAACTATCCTGGGCGCGATCGGCGTGCAGCCGGAATTCGATCACCGACAGATTCAAGTTCTCCCTGGCGTCGATGAAGTCTATCGGGTCACGGAGCCATATAAGCTTGCGAACAGGACGTTTAAACCAGAAGGCACCGTTCTCGATGTCAAAGGTGTGAAGATCGGTGGGAACGAAGTCGTAGTCATGGCTGGACCGTGTGCGGTTGAAAATGAGAAGCAGCTTTTTGCAATAGCGGACCACGTTGCTAAAAACGGCGCGAAGCTGCTTCGCGGTGGCGCATTCAAGCCGAGAACTTCGCCCTATTCATTTCAAGGAATGGGCGAAGACGGTCTGAAGCTCCTGAGGAGGGCAGGAGACCAATTCAATCTCGTCGTGATTACCGAAGTAATGGACAAGAGCCAGATCGGTATGGTGGCAGAATATGCCGACATACTTCAAGTTGGCGCACGTAATATGCAAAACTTCTCTTTGTTAAAAGATCTCGGCAAGATATCCAAACCTGTGATGATAAAGCGCGGGCTCGCTGCAACTGTCGAAGAGTGGCTGATGGCTGCAGAGTACATTCTTGCCGGCGGAAACCGGGATGTGATGTTGTGCGAGCGCGGGATTAGAACTTTTGAAAACTCCACGCGGAATACTCTCGATATAAATGCCATTCCTGTGGTGCACAAAAAGAGCCATCTTCCTGTCATAGTTGATCCGTCACATGCGACAGGCATTCGTGAAAAAGTTGTTCCGGTTGCGAGAGCCGCCGTTGCTGTTGGCGCCGACGGGATAATGGTCGAAGTTCATAACGATCCTGCGAAAGCACTTTCCGATGGACCGCAATCGCTCTTCCCGGAGCAGTTCACTCAAATGATGAAAGAAATCAGATTGATTGCGGAGGCGATTGGAAGGAAGGTTGCGGAATCAAGAGGCACAGACTAGAGAAGTTCCTGAGGCACAGATTGAGAAGGTTGGTCTAGAAATCTGGCAGAGTGATGACCCCCGCCCACATGTCAGTGTTTGTCGTTCTGAAAGAGATCGACGGGGGATTGCATGTTTTTCAATGCCGGAGAGTCTTTGGACCTCACGCCAGCCCGCCTTCGAGGAGAAGGGATAGTGTTCCTCTGCCTCCCATGGAAGGCCGGGACGATGCCTGTTCATAATCTAATTCAGGACAAGACTTTTATATCGGTGATCCTTAAATATTCTGGAGCGATTTAAGTTGGACGAATTTGAGAGTTTTGATTCGCGGAAAAAGATCGGAGTGGTCGGGTGCGGGATGATCGGTGGTTCGATTGCTCTTTCCTTGGCGAGAAGCGGACATCAGGTTTCTGTTCTTGACCTCCCGCGGAATGAGAAAGCGGTTCTCAAACAGATTCCTTTTGTGACATTTGTGAAAAACGTATCCGATCTTTGTAGTGAAAAGCCGCAAGTGATTTTTATTTGTGTTCCTGCGGATAAAACCAGCGGATTGATCGAGGAAGTCGCTGCGTGCGCGCACGATGGAACAATAATTACCGATGTTGCAGGTGTGAAGAAACCCGTCATGGATTCCGCAAGAGAAGCTATTCCTAAGAATATTGTTTTTGTTGGGGGACATCCGATGGCAGGGTCTGAGAAATCTGGAGTTGAAGCCGCACAGCCTTTTCTTTTTCAAAATGCAGTTTATGTTCTCTGCCCGCTGAGGAAATATTCGGAAAAAGCGATGTCGCCTCTTTTGGAAGCGATTCAACAGCTCGGTGCAAGAATACTTTTCATGGATGCGGCGAAGCATGATAAGATCGCAGCCGCTACCAGCCACCTGCCGCAGCTGCTTGCCGTTGAGTTGGTGAACCTGATAAATGGGCTTTCGAAACGCGATGAGAATTTTAACATACTCGCTGCCGGCGGTTTCAGAGATATGACAAGGATTGCTTCAAGCGATTTCGCCGTTTGGAGAGATGTCGTTTCGTCGAATAAAGAGAACATCGACGATATCATTGATACCTTCATCAAACGGCTCTCAGATTTGCGCGACTCCGTTGGGGAAGGGAAGATCAAAGAGATAGAACGCGAGTTCGACAATGCCAAGTACGGTCGATCACAGATTCGTAAAGGTGGAAAAGGATTCTTGAAGCCGCTTTATGATCTTTACGTCGTGGTGGAAGACAAAGTCGGGGTTCTGAAAGATATCACGTCGACTTTGGCAGATTCGAATATCAACATAAAAGATATTGAGCTTCTAAAGGTGCGGGAGGGGACGGGCGGCATGTTCAGTCTTTCATTCGACACGGAGCAAATCATGGATCACGCTGCTCGGATCTTGGAGCAGCGCGGATTTCAGATTTTGCGGAAAGAATTTGAAGGATAATTATTCCTCATCCTCTTCTTCAATCTTAGTATCGCCCCCACCGACTTCATTCACCTTCGTTTTGATTCCGTCTAAAGTCAAGGCAAAGAGAGAATTTTCGTCCGAGGAAAAAATTTTTTGAAAATCCTCGGGTTCGAAGAAATCGAAAAAGCGGTTTGCATATTCATCTAGTTTTCTCATGTAATATTGCGCATTATAGTCTTTCTTAGCGTCATCATCCTTGTTGTAGATTCGCGCATTCAAGAAGGACGGCTGGTGTGGATCGCTGCCGACAATGTAGTATGAGACCTTTTCTCCGGCTCTTAGGTTCAATCCGGCATTTATCGCTGCTTCAAAACTTGCGGCGCGGTTTCTGCGGTTCGACCTGACAGCCGCCTCGATATTCTTCAATGGATTCTCCCAGCGTCTCCGTTCTCGCAACGTTACTTATGGGAAGCTCCCGGCTGAGAATCTTTTGCGAGTAATCGACGAACAGATTGTGCAGTGCTTTGATGTCTTCATGGAGCAGGCATTCGACCGCCTTTTGAATGAAATCGCGGCCAAATCTTTCCATGCTTCTGGAGATCAATGAGGAACCACGAATTTTCACTTTCCCGTCATAACCAAGCAGAGCATAGTTCTTTTTCTTGTAGCTCAGCATTTTTTCGTATCTGCCATCGAGCGAAAGATTTATTCCCTGCGGTAGAGAATGCGACAGCTTCGCGACGAACTTTTTTTCGTTTTCTTCACCGACATGTTGGGGAGGCGGAACAAAATACAAACCATCGGTATCAACTTCGAGGAGAGGGGCATTTCTCACTTGACAGCTGACTGATCATCTGTCGAAGGATCTTCTGGCCAGTTTCGGTGACCGTGTCTGCGGCTCTGTAATCGTTGAAGATGCCGCGCGAATAACCGAGATATCCGTAAAACGAATTGATCAGTATTTTCAAGGAAGATTGCATCGCGTCGAGCTTGAATTTCTTCATTGAATCGGTCTCTTCCTTCATTTGCTTCTTCGTATCCAATCTCAATTTGGTAAGATGTTTGAGAGTTTTCTGGAAGACTCCGAGCTCATCAGTCTCAGGTGAAATTTTGTAGCTGATCATAATGGATGGATACAACGATTCCACATCGGCGTGAATTACGGGACCAAAAACACCCTGCTGGAACAGATCGGTGTATCCACCGCTCGTCTGTCTTCCAACTTGCGGTTTTGGTATGGAATGTTTTTTCCGCAAGTATTCTCGGACAAAGAGTGATTCTATCTTTGCCGCCGAGCCGGACCGGGGTATTTGCCCGTAATTGTACGGAAGAATTTGAGAGAGGTAAAAACTCGTTTGCGATAGATGTTCCGAAATCAGTCGTGTCTCACGCACGTCATCCATGGCGTATTTCGTCAGCAGATCAGGATTCTTCAGCCAGGTCTCGGAAATCTTCGGGCCATCGATGTATGTCCTGTCTTCCGACGCGAAACCAAAATGTTTTGCGACGTTTTTCAACCCATAGCTGTCAAGTTCTCTTCTCGTTGCGTCATAGCTCTGAACCAAATGCCACGTATCGATTATGTGTCTTCCGGGAATTTCTATGTTAGAATACTCGATCTCTCTTTCCTGGAAGCTTATTCGAGAAGCATAGACCTTTGGCTCAAGCGAGTCTCTTCCAAAATTCGGCTTAACCCCGGACATTTCGCATCGCCGCAAGATATACGGCAGATCGAAGTTGTAAATATTATGGCCTTCGATGACATCCGGGTCTCGTCTTTTGATGATATCCACAAGCTCATTCAGCATCACGCTTTCGCCCTTGTCGCGTCCGTCGATAATATACTCCCAGCCTGAATTATCAGAGAGCGAGATGAGTATGATTCTATCCTCCGATCTTGCCGCACTCGAGAAACCCGATTTGGAAAAAGTCTCTATGTCGAGCTGCATTCTTCTCAAGTCCGAGAATTCCATGTCTTTGAAGAGAGTGATCCCCGTCTGCATTAGGAATTGGAACACCGGATCCAGCTTCACGTAAACTTCTTCTATTTCTGAGAGATCCCAAGAGATTTCTTTTTGACCGACATGCAGATTCTCCCCCACCTTTCGGAGCGCGGACCGCATGTCGCTCCATTTCTTGAAGATGCAAAGGTACTTGTAATAGTTGTTTCCTGCTAACTCGACTCCCCAGAATTTTCTCTCGAATCCTTTTAGAAAAGATGAATCTGCTAGGAAAAAGAAAGGATAGAATTTTCGTTCTTCGGAAACTGCGACCCCTTCGACTCGTTTTACGATCTTCATGGTCGCATCGCCTGTTTGAAACGCAGACACAATTCTCGGTTCTGAGTTATGACCGAATATGATCGGATCGCTCATCTCTCATCTCCGAGAAAAGCATCACATCGTGGCTTCTCAATCAAATTACTATATGCCTTTCGAGTCATCTTTCATAGCATTTCATCCGTACCAGAAATAGCCTGTGATGGAATATATGAGAAAATGCCGAATTCTCCACGCAAGATTAGCAGCAACGACTTCTGGTTTTTGTTTTGTCATTTCATGTTTCTTGCCCAGACAGGTCTGCCTGAATCGTCACGGAGCTTAATCGTCTTGCCGTCGTATACAATTTTGCCGGCTATGATTGCTTGGTTGCCGTGAAAGTCGACCTTGGAGCCGGTGACTTGAATCGAGTCGCCCTTGTTGAAAGAGATATTCTGACCGTCAAGGTAGGAGGAGGGTCCGACCATAACTGCTTTGGTTCCGCTCGTGTCACGAAGGGTTAGCCGAACCATGTAGAAATCTCCCCTTGGGTTGGCCTGGCTATCGACACTTGCGATAGTTCCGATTACTGTCGTCACCGTCGAAGCGTCGTAAAACTGACGCTGTTGTCCCATTCCCTGTGCGAAAAGGGCACTGGTGAGAATCAGCATTGAAAAGAGAACTGATGTGGTTTTCATGGAATTTCCTCTTGTTTCTTTTTGAGATGGAATCAGATCGAAGAAAGTGTTTTCTCCGTTGAAGTCATAGACGTATCAATTCAAGAGAAGATTCACTTTTCGCTAAACAGTGCGTCCAGTACAGCAAGAAAGGGAAATTCTGGCAAAGTTGAAAACCTCCCCCTACGCACAGCAGGATTCAGCTGCTACACTAGGACATCTCGCATCGTCCACACAACTGATCAAGTGGTACATTTCGAAAGACGACGACGACATATCGGGAAAACTCTCGATTCCGTTTTCTTTGCTGAGATTGTGTTCCTATCGAGTGCAGGGTATGGCAGTTCTAAATCTACTTCTTGGTTGGTTTTTTGCGATCTAGAACTATGAAGCCATCGACTTGATTGTGTTCGAGTCCATCTGGCCCTATTCCTGTTATTCTGTATTCGACTTTTTCGCCTGCTTTGAAGGGACCAACTATGGCAGTCCAGTAGCTGTTGTTGCGAGAATAATCGTTGTATCTCCACTCAGCTTCAACAGAATACGTGTTCACATCCTCCGTTTTGTCTGAGACCGCGATCTCTACCTTAACAGTTTGTCCCAATTCGATCGGATAACTTCCAATCCATAGGACGACCTTGTCGTTCTGAAAAACTTCCGCTGGTGTTCTCGGTGCGTCTTCGGTGTTATGCCAGATTACCATCGGCTCACTTTCGCCTCAACGATAAACCCAACGTCAGCGTAGTCAATTTGAAACAACTTTTCGTATCAAGCCTCCATCATAACAGAATGTAAGAAGGTGGACTCTTAACAGCAATACCTGAGATGTTGAATGATCAAACATTTTCGGTCAATCAATCATCATGGATTCGCTTTTCTTGAGTAGGGCCAACAACGAATCTCGCGTTCGGACAAATGGATTCCATTGGAAATGCCGGACTCGGTGTCATGTTGTGATGGATCTCCTGAAACTGCTATGCCTCTGTGTGCTTCCAAGGGAAGGAGGTTGGGCTTCGGGGACGGTATTCGGGCTACTTTTTTTAATCAAAAAGAGCTACAGCCTCAAAACGTGCGAAATTTGCGGTATTCTTGTTGGTTCTGACCTTTTTATTTTTTGATTTTTTCACTATTTCCTTGCTATTTACCCAAAAAAGCTGTTATTTTAACCAAAATTAGACATGGCAAAATCAAGATTTCTTTCCGGTAAAAGAATCGATCCCCAGCCAATTCCGAAAGCAATAAGAGTCACCGAATTAATCGATACTTATTTTCAAGCATATAATGCAGCGCGCTTAAGAGAGGCGGCGCAGTTGTTTTCACAGAAAATGCTTGATGATGATGTGACTATCGGCATGAGCTTAACTGGTGCCTTGACGCCTGCGGGTTTGGGTGGCTCATGTGTGGTCCCGCTGATTGAATCTGGATTTGTCGATTGGATCGTCTCAACCGGGGCAAATCTCTATCATGACGCTCATTTTGCGATCGGTCATTCGCTTCACAAAGGAACGCCCTTCGTTGATGATCGTATACTGCGGAGAGAAAGGGTGATACGCGTCTATGATGTCATGTTCGACTATGAAGTGCTACTCACTACGGACGCATTCTTCAGACAAGTAATTGCAATGCCGGAGTTTCAGAAAGAAATGAGCACCGCTGAGTTTCATTACAGGATAGGCAAGTACGTCTCAGCGCGCGAAAAAGCCCTTAAAATAAAACACAGTTCGATTTTGGCGACGGCTTATCGGTATGCTGTTCCTGTTTACACTTCAAGTCCGGGAGACAGTTCGATTGGGATGAATGTGGCTGCTATGGCCCTCGAGGGACGCCAATTAAGGCTTGACGTCTCGAAGGATGTGAACGAGACTGCCGCAATTGTCCTAAACGCCAAGAGAAGTGGAGGGCGTAGCGGAGTTTTGATTTTCGGTGGAGGTTCGCCGAAAAACTTCATGCTTCAGACCGAGCCGCAGATTCAGGAGGTCCTTGGAATAAGGGAGAAGGGGCATGATTTTTTTATTCAAATTACGGACGCAAGGCCGGATACGGGCGGTCTCTCAGGCGCCACACCGTCAGAAGCGGTCAGTTGGGGCAAGGTCGATCCTAACATGCTATTGGATACAGTTGTAGCCTACGTTGACTCGACAATTGCAATGCCTTTGTTAACATCATACGTACTCGCGAAGAGGAAGCCGAGAAAACCAAAGAAATTATACCTCCGCCTTCCATCGATGTTAGAAGCTTTACGAAAAGAACATATTGAGGCGACTCGCAGATCAAGATGAAGTTGAATTATGACAGTTCGGTGACTTTTCCATACGGATTCTTGGCAAATGGGGTTAACGCTGGCATCAAAGAAAATGGGATGTTCAATATCGGCTTGATTGTCAGTGAGCGAACCGCAACGGCTGCCGCGGTGTTTACGAAAAACAAGTTTTTGGCGGTTCCGATTCTCTTGTCTGCGAAGAATTTGAACAAATCGAAGGGCAAAGCAAAAGCAATCGTTGTGAACAGCGGGTGTGCCAACGCTCTTACCGGTAAGAACGGCATGAGGAATGCAACTAGGATTGTGCAGGAAGTTGCAAAGGGTTTGCGTGTACACCCAGAGGAAGTACTTATTGCCTCAACAGGTGTGATTGGGAAACAACTTCCCATGGAAAGCATGGTAGATAATATTCCATCGCTCTTACGCGGCCTAAGCAAAGACGGAGATTCGCTCTTCTGTCAAAGCATTCTTACCACTGACAAATATCCCAAGCGAGTGGCGGTCGAAACTGGCGTTGTCGAGAACAAAGAAAATTAGAATTGGTGCCACTGCAAAAGGGGCGGGTATGATCCATCCTAACTTGGCGACAATGTTATGTTTTGCGACGACCGATGCGAGGGTTGGAAAAAAGGATTTGCAGAGGGCATTAGGTAACGCAGTGTGTAAGTCATTTAACGCAATTACTATTGACGGCGATACGAGCACCAATGACAGCGTGTTCTTGTTGTCCAATGGCGCCTCTAGAAACGAGATCAGTAGTACGTCGGAATTGGCGGGTTTCGAAGAAGCTTTGACGAGCGTGCTTGTGGAGCTTGCAATGATGATTGTGCGCGACGGAGAGGGCGCAACGCGGTTTGTCAGGTTGAATGTCGAATTAGCGGCGACTTACGAAGAAGCAATAAGAGTCGGGCGGGCGGTGGGAACTTCACCACTCGTGAAAACGGCGATCTTCGGAGGCGATCCCAACTGGGGAAGAGTGCTGTCAGCAGTCGGAAATTCGGGTGCGAGATTTGATCCAGGCAGAGTTGAACTGAGAATTGGCGATGTATGCGTGTTTCGCCGGAATGAACCTCAGGAGATTGACGCAGCCAGACTGAATGATTTGTTTTCTAAGAAAGAAATCGAGATGACAATCAAGCTCAATTCCGGACGGAATTCAGCACGGGTTTACACCTGTGATTTGAGCTATGATTACGTCAGAGTAAACGGTGAATATACCACCTAAATCAACTAACAAACAAAAAGGAGTACAGTATGGGAAAGTTCGAAGAACTTCAACAACTCGTTGGCAGCTTCGAAGGGGACTTTAGAAAGTTCTATGAGAAGCAAAACAAAGCCGCTGGGACTCGCGTGCGCAAGAGCATGGGAGAGTTGAAGAAATTTGCGCAGCAAGTTCGACAAGAGGTACAGGAGATCAAACTGAAGATGAAAGAGGAAGGGAAGTAAGTCTCTTATGTGATACTCCCTTCGCCGAAGGGAGTATCATTCTCTTTGTGTTGTCATCTAGTCTGCGGGGCGAATTAGGATTTCCTCAATGAAGGGGTGAGTGTATTTCGTTGAGGCCACGCAGGGCCAGGGAGTTCCGAGTGTCCGCATGACGGGTAATTCGTGCATTCTCGAGGTCGACCAACGGGCTCGACTCAATTCAAGTCTCTTGTCCTTTCGGCAGCGAGCTCAGTCCATCGTAAAGACCCGCTTGGGTCGTGGATCGTGTCTTTAAAGAATCTCTTTTTAGGCTATTTCTGACACTGGCTTCGCGCTGGAGCTGGCCGTGTCTCGGTGATTCTTTTGTTTCACAGAAGGGCAACCGCCGCTGATGCGTGTCAAGCGTGATGCCTGAATTGGAAGCGATCCGCGATTGCAGGTCTACTCTGGAATTTTATTTATAAGTCGATAATATCTGAAGATTACCTTCTGATATTCGGGAGGGAAACTCTTGCGGATGAGATTAAGAAGTTCCTGGTCCTGCTCGGCACTTTTCCCTGAGAGTCTCAGCTCTCCGGGAGTTTCTCTTGCCATATCTTGCCCCGGGGCACTCTTGCGCCGGTTGTCATAGTCTCGCTGGTTTATGGATCTTGTAGCATCCAACATTCTTGAAAGGATTCTCTGTTGACGTTGAATTGTCTCCGGTTTGATGTCCCTGTTTCGCAGATCTTGGACAACGTCCTTCATGTCTTTCGCTACTTGATCCAGGTCTCCGAGAATCCTGTTTTGTTGGTTCATCGCTTCCGATTGCTGCGCTTCCTGCGCGAGTTGAGAAAGCGATTTGTGGATTGCCTCTTGTTCCGCAGCAAGACGGGCGAGTTGTGCCTGCTGTTCCACCGAGAGTTCACCAGCCTCGCCTAACTTTTGCGTAAGTGCGTTCAAACCTTCCTGTTGCCCAGCAAGTTGTTGCAATTGTTGAATCAGCGAAGGAAAGCCGCCTGAACCCTGTCCTTGCATCATGGCTTGAAGAGTGTTCTGTATGGACATCACTGCTTGGTTCATCGCACCCATGGCTTTGCCTTGCGGCTCCGCCGCATTGGATTCTCCCGATCTCGCCTGCAGGTCGTCCATCGCTTTCCGCATTTGTGAATAGGCCTCGCCGATTTGTTTGCTCATTTGAGGGGTGACCGCAAAGCTTTTGTTCGAAAGCCGCATCATTTGTTGGGCGGTATAGTTGAGCTGCTGCATGAGTTCATTTTGTTCATCAGTGAGAGTCCTCGCCTCCGCTGAATTAGGCATCGTTTGGTTAGATTGGTCCCTCAACTCTTCCTGCTCCTTGGAAATCTCGAGAAGGTTCTGCTGTGCTTTTCGCATGGCGTTCACGGTTTCTCTTTGTTCGTTTTGCAGCATTTCCTTTTGTGCTTCTGAAAGAGTCTTCTGGAATTCTTCAAGTGCGGACTCAACTTGTTCCTGCGCCGCCATCGATTGCGAGAAGTCGCCTTTGCTGAGCTTCTCCGAAGACTTCTGCATATTTCGTTCAACTCCCGATTGCTCCAGCTTCCGGCTGGCTTGATCCATTTTTTGTGTCGGCATCTCCTCAGCAAACTCGCTCATTCTTCGTTTCAGATCCGAGACTGCATCCTTAGTTTCTGAGAGTTCGTTCTTGATTTCTTTCTGGGAGTCCGCGAGTTTCTTTCTGTCGGAGGCGTTCGTGGAATCGGATTGAGCGGTTGACTTTTGAACATTTTTCTGTTGAGAAAGCATCTGGTCGATCCGTTTTTCCAGTTCATCAAATTTCTGTTCGATCTCCACTCGTTTGATCAGGCTGAGGGTCCTTTCAATACTCTGCCGGAGGGCTTCTTCATTCAATTGAAAACTCTGCATAGCCTGTCGCACCTGGCTTGGATCCAGAGACTGAATTGCCTGCTGTAACTTTCTGAGAGCATCCTGGAATTCCGGAGAATTCACTTCCTGCAACGCCTTTTGCAACTCCAGATATTTGTCGAGAGTCTGGGGTGAGATTATTTTGTTCTCCAACATTTTCTGGGTCATCGACGCGACTTGATTTTTGACGCTATCAATTTTTTGCTGAAGCTCCTCAAATTTCTGCAGCGTGTTCTGCATTTTCTTTTGATCTTCCCAGCTCATCTGTTTTGTCGCGGTTTTCATTTCTCTGGAAAGCTTATCGAGCTCCTGCTTCAAGTCGTTTGAATTGTCTAACGCGTTCTCAGCCTTTGATACGATGTCGTTATGCTCGCTGTCCGTGGAGGCAAATACTTCGTTTAAAGAAGGGAGCCTGAGCAAGTACTCCAAACTCACAGTGGCCTTCGGACCTCCTACTATGTCGTTGTCAAAAACCCTTGCATGGTAGCTTAGTATGTCTTCGGGGACAAGATCCAAAGATGTCAGGTCCCAAGGATATGATATTTCCTGTTCGCCAGGTGATTTCCGGGGGAGTGGTATCTCAACAACGTGATAGTTCTTCTCAGGCTTGATGTACTTAGAGCTTGCCAATTTGTATTCTACGACGAGTCTTGTGAAGCCGTAATCGTCTCCGATTCGAATTCTCAACGGAAGCTGCATATCTCTGCTGAGATCCACGTCTTTCCCCGGAGAAGTTATCTCGCAAGCTGGATATTCGTCAGCGAGCGCCTGGACGGAATAGAGAATGGGGTCACGGTTCCGCAGGCTGTCTATATCAAGTAGACGGAACCAATAACCTGTGGTCTTGTTTACGACAAATGTTCCGTTTGCATTCGCGCCGCTTACGACGAGATTTTTCTTCGTGGAATCGTTGAACGAGACGGATGCTAAAACCAATTCCTTGTTCGTATGCAAAGTGATTTCGACGCGCGTCCCGACGAGCGCAGTCAGATCGCCTATATTGTCCTGCAGTGTTTCAGGAGTTCTTCCCGTGTAGGCGGGATAGACCAATGTCACTGTGAAGTTTTGAACGATTGGTAGGTCAACAACCTTCACGTGATATTCTTGAGTCGTTTGATTACCTGCGGAGACAAAATATGTCAAGCTGCTTCGGACATTGGGCAGCTGAAAAAAGTATTTTCCGCCTGGGCTTTGTTCAAGATTATGTTTTTCAAATTCGACCTCATTGTCGAGTTTTTCATTCAGTGTGATGTAAGATGGGAGCTTTCTTGCCGTCATCAGTGTAAGCTTTGCTTCCACCCGCAGTGTGTCGCCACGTGAAAGCTGCACATCCCCGGGAGAAACTCCAATCAAGTAAGCACTTGGCGTATTTTCCGAAAGGTTAATGATTCTTGCGAGTGCATTCGGCATTTGAGAAGGGAACACCAGGAACATGCCGAAAAACAAAAGCAAAGATATCACGGAGGTGCCTTCAATCCGTCTGCCGATTTTGTACTTGAGGGCCGAGTCGATGTTGAGTTGTGAGGCCTGTCCGAAGGTCTGGTTGATGTATGCCTGTGCCAGTTCGCTGGAGAAAAGATTTTTTTCGCCCGAAGTCAGGAGTTCAATAGCATTTCTTAGTCGATCTTTCATTTTGGGAAAGTGATTGCCGACTTCAAGAGCTATGTCTCTGATATCACTTATTCCGGGTGGTTTGAAATACTTTATCATGCCTGGGATTAGATATTTCAAGCACGCAAACAACGACGGAACTGAAACGACTAGCATGAGAAAAAGTTTTCCCACCAGCCCGAAGTCAAATATGATTTCACAAAAAGATGAAAAAGTTATCGTGAACAGCAGGATCGATGTCAGATAAAACGAACCGACGATGATTCTCGCCAACGTTTTGCGTCCGTAGATCCTTTGAAGCGAGCCAATCGCCTCATTGTAGGGAATGTTTGTCGAAGATTCCGTTCGCGGGAATGAGACCTCTTCCATGTCCTAATGTGTTAATGCCCAATAGACGAGATTAGTTCCGAATTCGAGCGCTTCGAGTCGTTTGGGCTCAGGGTCGCCGTGCACTTCAGGAGGATCCCATCCATCGGACGGATTGCTTTCGTAAGTATAGTAGATTACAAGCCTGTCCCCCAGGAATATTCCGAATCCCTGCGGTGGTTTCCCGTTATGCTCGTGGGTCTTAGGGACGCCATTTGGGAAGTTGAAGACGCAATGATACATGCCGTAAGAAAAGGGAAGCTCAACAAGTGTTTTCTCTGGGAATATCTTTTTCACTTCCCGTCTGAACGATTCATCCATTCCGTAGTCATCGTCCGCATAAAGGAAACCCCCATTCTCAAGGTAATCTCTCAGTCGATGCGCTTGTTCATCGGTGAATCTGATATTACCGTGTCCGGTCATGAAGATAAAAGGATAGGTGAAGATGTCATCGCTCATTATGTCAACATAATAATAGTTGAGATCTACGTCGATGTTCGTGTGAGCTTTCACGAATTTCAGCAACGTAGGTTCTTCGAGGGGATCGTTGTACCAATCGCCGCCGCCGTCGTATTTCAGGCGCGCGATCCTGAACGCGCTAGATTTTTGAGAAACAGCGTCCCTCGGCAAAGCAAAACCCAGAATAGAAATTGCAAGCGCAATCCAAATTATTTTCATTGTATTGAATCTAAAAAAGCTGTCGGGGAGATTCAAGATAAGCGGGAGTCGGCTGTTGGTAGTGTCCTAGTTTGAATTCGGTTCTAAAAGAAAGCCCACCAAACCGCTAAGCGCGCGGAGATGCGTAAAGATTATAGTTGAAAGGAAATCAATAAAGGTACTTGGCGAATCTTTGCGACCTTTGCGGTTAGAAATGTTTTTACAATTTTCAAAGAGAATCGAAATCAGGACACCACTCGGCTGTTGCCAAATTGGAGGTTATGGGCGGAATTTGCTAAGTTAAGTCGTGGAACATTTCATCCATCAAAATGGATAAGGAGCCGTAATGCACATGACTAGGAAAAGATGTTAGGCCGTGGAACACTTCATTACTCAAAATGGGTATCTGACTGTATTCTTGACTGTGGCATTCAGCGGTGAGTTCGGATTGTTTGCTGGTGTCGCACTTGCCCACAAAGGGGCAGTTACAATAACCGGTGTCATCATTCTTGGAACCGTTGCCTCCTTCATCGGGAACATGTTCTACTACTACGCGGGAAGATTCGTATGGAACAAATGGCAGTTCCTGAAAAAGAATTTTGGAGCCAAGGTCGAATCCACTTCCATAGTTGTTCAACGGTACGGTTCTCCCCTTATGCTCCTTGCACGTTTTTTTTATGGTATCAGAAATGTCGTTCCGATCACTCTCGGGATTTACGGCGTGAACGTTTATGTTTTTGTCACGTATAATGTGATCGGCGCGTTCGTGTGGGCGTGGACTTTCACCGAGGGTGGAGTTGTCCTTTCGTCTCAGGTAGCTAAGAGTTTTGCCAGTTTCCGTGTAGGGCTTCTCTGGGGATTAATCACGTCGGCGTTTATCGCCATCTTGTATTTCGTAGTACGAAAAGCGGTCTCAAAAATAAGTTCCTGATTTTGAATTCTCAATTCCGAATTGATCTTCTGCTTCTCGTGGCTACAACTCGGCTAAGAATTCATAATTCACAATTCAACATTTACAATCGCTTCACTGCGTTCCATCATGGCAATCGGTGCAAAGCCCTTCCTTCCATGCATCACCTATGTCAGTCGGGTGCTTGAACTCGACTCCCGCAAGATTCACCTGTTCATCCAGCTTTGTTCCTTGCGAGATGATCATATGACAGGTCTCGCATTTGTTCGGAATTACCTCGCCGTCGGCGGTTTTGTGATTTCCATCGTGGCATCTGAAGCACCCGAGGTAGTTTTCGTGTCCGATATTGTTGGTATAGGCTCTCCAATCGACCCGCATGTAGGGGAAGAAATTGGCTTGATAGATCGACTGCAGCGAAGCCACTGCTCCCCTTATGTCGGCGTCATGTGTTGATAACAAGTCAGGGTATTTTTCTTTATAAAAAGACTCGATTGAAAGCGCTATGCTATCAAGAGCTTCATTTGTGTTTGCGTACCTTGGTAGGAGTGCGTTGACGGCAGTCTGCTTTATCCATGGAAGTGATGGATTGATTTCTCCGCTTGACATTGCATCGTCAACTGCGCCGCCGGGTGTCTTGATGATGTGCGTCGGTCGGTTGTGACAATCCATGCAGTCCATGGTCTTAACACTCAGTCTCCGAACTGAGTCAGGAGTAAATGGGCTGCTGGTTGTTTCGAACACTTCGCTTTTACCGCTCGAATCTATGACGCGCACCCAAGGTATGTTCTGCGATGCAGAATCTGCCGGCAGGTACTCGACTGTGTGAGTCACATGCCAGTGAACGGGCGGGAGCTGCGATTCGCCGGCTGTGCTGCGTCCGATCTTGACAAGCATGTCCAGTGTCCACCGGGTGTTTGCAGAGTCCTCGAGGAAATACGATTTCGTGATTCTTCGTTCACCAACAAACGATTGCGGCCAATGGCATTGCTCGCATGTCTCTCTCGCTGGGCGTAGGTTTTTTATCGGCGTAGGTATCGGTTGAGAGTACTTATGAAAAATCACGGAATAGACCTGATATGCTCCAGAGAGTTTTGACCTGACGTACCAGCTTGCTCCGGGACCCACATGACATTGCACACACGCCACACGTGCGTGTGGGGAATTTGTATAGGTGGTATATTCCGGATTCATCACTTGATGACAGGTCTTTCCGCAAAATGAAACCGACTCGGTTATCTCAAAAGCTTTGTATCCGCCGATCGCAGTCAAGACCATTAGGAGAAGTGTGCCCGTGGAAAAAATCAGGAAAGCTGCCCGCTGACGGGATTCGTTCAAATCGATTTTCGGCAGGGGAGGCTCCCCGGTCTCTGCGGCTATCCGCCATCTCTTTCGTTCTATAAGGGCACCGATCGGAATGATAATCAAGCCGAGGATCAAAACGCTCGGCAAGAGAATGTACGTAACGATCCCAAAATATGGGGGAAATGTCTTCCACAGAAGATCAGAAATCATCAGGAGCACAATTGAGCCGAATGTAACTGCTGCCATTATTCCGCCCACCATGCTTATGGGATTGTAGAAGAGATCCGGAAATTTCCTGTCCTTCATTGTCGCCTCTGCAAGATTGTATGGTCCATTTTCTGAATCGGGCATAAGTTACCACTTTGTAAGTATTCACTTCAATATCCCGGTATTGACTGGCTGATTTTGAAAAACTTCTCCGTTGCGATAGCCAAGTTTGAGTCTTTGGTCAAGAAGGTATTAAATTGTGCCATTCACGTAAACGGGATTTTCAGTATGGCAATCAGAATATTCGTTACAGGCGGAACGTTCGACAAAGAATACAATGAGCTTAACGGACAATTGTATTTCAAAGATTCTCACCTGCAGGAAATGCTGACTCTTGGTCGGTGTAAGGTCGATGTCGAGATCAGGACTTTGATGATGATAGACAGTTTGGAGATGACCGACAATGATCGGGCGATCATTCTTGAGAATTGCATCAAGTGCACTGATGAAAAAATTATCATTACCCACGGGACGGACACGATGGAACGGACGGCCCGCGTCATCGGTGAGGCGGTGAGAGATAAGACGATTATTTTGACGGGCGCCATGATCCCTTATAAATTTGGAAGTTCGGATGGATTGTTCAATCTTGGGAGTGCACTTGCGTTTGCGGAGACTCTTCCTCACGGTGTTTATATTGCAATGAACGGCAGATTCTTCAATTGGAACAATGTCCGAAAGAACAAGAAGACCGGAGAGTTTGAGGAATTTGCATAGGACGGCCGTCAGTTTTCAACGGTCCGTTGCCGGGCGAAATGCTTACAGCTTAGAACCGGGATACTGAAAGCTAAAGGGATCCAGAATGTCAAGATCAAAAAATAAAGAACTAGTCCGCTGTCCTTGGCCGACGGATGACCCGCTGATGGTAGAGTACCACGATAAAGAGTGGGGAAATCCAATCCATGACGATAGAAAGATTTTTGAGTTTTTGATCCTCGAAGGGATGCAGGCCGGTCTGAGCTGGTCAACGATTTTGCACAAGCGTGAGAACTTCCGGAAAGCGTTCGACAACTTCGACATCGAGAAGGTGGCGAGCTATGATCGAAGGAAGATTAGTAGCCTTTTGAATGACGCTGGAATAATTCGCAATCGACTAAAATTGGAGGCTGCAGTCAACAATGCACGGCAATTCATCAAAGTGCAGGAAGAGTTCGGAAGTTTTGATAAGTACATTTGGCAATTTGTGGGCGGAAATCCAATTGTCAATGCGAGAAAATCCTTGAGGCAGTTGCCTGCTCGTACGAGGCAATCGGATGCGATGAGTGATGACTTAAAAAGGAGAGGATTTAAGTTTGTCGGGACAACAATTTGTTACGCTCACATGCAGGCCGCGGGGATGGTGAATGACCACATGGTAACTTGTTTCAGATATGAAGAATTGAAATAAGAAAACAGGAAGACAACTTTTCAACTTAATAAGGAGCAAAGTATGGGATCGCAGCGTATGTATTTCTTCGTGGCAATGCTGACTTTCGTGTCCACTTGCGCCGGGCAGGACAGTCTGCGGGTTAACTACTACAACACCGTTCCGCAGACGTCTTCTCCGACAATTACATTGCCGTCACCCGACACTTCCGGCGGCAAGCCGCTTATGCAGTGTCTGAAGGAAAGGAAGAGCACACGGTCGTTCGATTCAAAGCCGCTGCCACGGCAAATACTTTCAAATTTGCTGTGGGCTGCTTTCGGAGTAAATCGTTCCGACGGACGCCGGACTGCCCCGTCAGCGATGAACAAGCAAGAGATTCAGATCTATGTTGCATTGCAAGACGGCTTTTATTTCTACGATGCTTCGACCCAGTCGCTCAGGTTGGTGCTTAAGGACGATATTCGCGGAAAAACAGGTACACAGAGTTTTGTCAAAGATGCACCACTTGACATCGTTTACGTCGCCGATCTTTCAAAGAGTGGGCAAGGTTCTGATGAACAGACTCTCTACAGCGCTGCTGATTGCGGCTTCATTGCTCAGAATGTCTATCTTTACTGTGCTTCCGAAGGACTCGCGTGCGTCATTCGCGCATCGATTGACAAGCCTGCGCTTTCGAAGGTGATCAATCTGAGGCCGGACCAACAGATCATTTTGTCCCAGACGGTAGGTTATCCGAAGTAAGCCACCTGTCTTTCTGGTAACCAGAGAGATTAGGCAATATTGTCTTACGCCGGGTGAAGCACTACGGGCATTATCGGGGTAAGTCGCTTGATAGGAAAAAAACGGTGATAGGTTTTTGTCTATCACCGTGTTGAAGAATTATTAGAGTTTCTCTCAGTTTGTCTTGGGTACCAATGAAGTATCCGCGACGGGTGGGGCTGATTTCAAATTCATAATTCCCTGCAACTCGATTATCCGCTGAGAAATGCTTCTGTCGTTCGGGAACATTTGTTGAAGCTTCTGAAGAAGACTGACCGACTTCTGATAATTCTTCTCCATATCGTAGATGTCCAGGAGAATTCTATAAGGATTGTAATAGCGCTGGACGTCGTTGGGATTTTCCTGAACTGCCCCAAGGGCATCGCGCTCGACCATGTCAGCGAACTTGTGGAATTGCGTCATCCCGCCGGCCATGTAATATAATCTCGTGATATCGCTGAGAATTTCAAATCTCATCGGGAGCACTTCGTTCGGCACTCGAGATTCCATCGTGTCGAGAGTAGCCACCGTGCCCGAGCTGTCTCCGTGCATTTCATAGTAGGCCGCCAGCCGTAGGTAACTGTAGCGATAATTTACCATCAGGTTTCTGACATTATAATCATAGAACATGCCAGGATTGCTCAGGTTTCTGAACAAAAAACCATATTGCGGTTTGGTTGACAACTCTTTTATCGGCTCCATCAAACATTCTTTCATTATCGGCAAATTAATTTCGTAGTCTCCGCCCTGTGCGCTGTTCATTTTGGGCATTAACTGAAGAGCTAATCCTTGCATTTGAAGAAAGGGGGTAAGTCCGATAAAGTTGTCCGGTGCGACTGTAACTGCGTAGTAAACGGGGCGCTTCCAGGCATTCGTCTCCACAATATTTTTCATTATGATGTCCTGCACCCTGATGGCTTGCACATCGCCTGCTTGTAGTGTCGGCTTAATAGTGTACTGGATGTAGCCTTTGTTTGTCACGCTGGTGTCGGTGATTCCAAACTGCTGGTACACTTGTTGTGGGACGGGAAGCTTAAAAGTCTGCGTGCGCCACTCTACCGGAGATATGGTCTTGATTTGGGCGTCCGGTATGCTTATCGGCACTTTCATCGCACCATGGGGGGTCTCGTTCTTGAGTTGAAGAATGTACCAGTCTGTGTTCACAAGGCTTAAGTTAACAATTCTGACGTCCGTCCGAATTCCCATTCCTTCCTGCAAGTACCAGAGCGGGAAGGTGTCGTTGTCACCGTTTGTGAAGAGGATCGCATCAGGCTTGCATGACTGTAGGATATTGTACGAATAGTCGAACGGAGCGAAGTTTCCATGTCTATTGTGTGAGGTGAGGTTTTGGGAGAACATTTCGAGTGGTGAGATGGCAAATAGGACAACCACTGCCAGGGATGAGATGGCTGTGCCCCTCTGCTCCCAGAGTTGTTGTTTTGATTTCAGTGAATCGGCGACCAGGTCAATAATGGCCGATGCTCCGACTCCCAACCACAAAGCAAGTACAAAGAAAGAGCCCACGAAGAAATAATCTCTCTCCCTCGGCTGCGGATCCTGCATGTTGAAGAAGACTACAAGTGCAAGGCCCAGCGTCGTAAACAGTGTCAGGAATACAAGACCAAACTTCCAGTCTTTCTTGAAATGGTACCATATACCCAGGGCAGCGAGGATAAGTGGAATGGCAAAGTACCTCGTTGGGTAGCCTGACCTTCCATCGAACCAGCTCTTCAATGAACTTGAAGACTGAATGAATGCCACGGGTCCATCCTGGATGTCTCCAGCTCTGCCGATGAAGTTGAATCCCAAATAACGCAAGTACATTTGGTTCAACTGGTAAGACCAGAAATAATCCAGATCCGAAGCATAATTCTTATAGTTCTGTGAGTACTGTGGCTCCGAACTCCACATCCGAGGCCACATCTTTTGCTCTCCGTACTGTTCACGGTTCAGGTATGTTACCAGCCGTTCTAAATTGCTCGGGTTGTTCTCGTTTATTGCAGGATGAGCATTTGCACGGATCAAGACGATTGTGTATGTGGAGTATCCGAGGACTATAAGGAGTCCGGCCATGAGGGAAGTGCTTAGTATCCAGCGTCTTGCGTGCTCCGCTTTATAGACTCCGTAGATGGCAGCAATGATGATCGCCAGAGGAATAAGTTGAACGAGTATATTGTGATGTATGTCGAAGGGTCCGAAAATCACATCGCCGTTCAAGATGGATGCAAGCCACTTTACGATAGCGGGATAAATAATGAAGAATGCCAATACGGTTATTATTCCAAACCTGATGAAGGTCTTCCAATCGAACTCATAATATCTGAAGTATATAAGGACTGCGATTGCGAAAAATCCGAGAATGCTCAATTGATGGATGCCGATAGACAATCCCATCATGTAAGCCGCGAGAAGAAGATATTTCTGGCTTCCCGGCTCTTCCGCCCTGTCGTACCATG
Organism: uncultured Bacteroidota bacterium; assembly: GCA_963768145.1. GTDB lineage: Bacteria > Bacteroidota > Ignavibacteria > Kryptoniales > JAKASW01 > JAKASW01. Next base: position 266,432 of record CAVYHK010000023.1, read on the forward strand.
TCATGCCGAGCCAGACGACACATGAGACAAAGAACATACTCGATGCGAAGAGGGAAGACTCCACGGCGTTAAACCAGAATGTGTCGGTAACTGAAAAAGTCAGTGCTCCGATTACAGCGGATCCGAAGACGACAATGGAAGAACGCAAATCGTTCGGGAACCCTTTCCATCTGGAGATAACCTTGACGCTGATGAGATAAAGGAACATGATAGTGAGTGCGCTAGCGAAAGCTGAAATAAGGTTGATTCGGAGCGCGTGGTCACTTACATAAGGAGTCATCATAGCGACTCTGCCCAGGAGGATGAACAGTGGTGCGCCCGGCGGATGGGGGACTTCCCATGCTGGCGCCGTCGCTGCGTATTCCCCGCAATCCCAAAACGCTACTGATGATTGGGATGTCAAACGGTACATTGTGAGGGTTACAAGAAATAATCCAAGCGCAATGTAGCGATTCAAGTACCTGAAATTCATTTCATGTCCAATATTTTTGATTAACGATGTGGCATATATTTTACGCTTAAACTTCCAAAAAAACAACTGCTTCGAGGTGTCAAAAAATGTGCCTCTTCAGAATTCGCAAAAACAACTTGCAGGAAATCACCAAAGTCTTTATACTGAATTGTAAGCAGACTCGGACCGGGAAGACGCTGATGAGCTATTCTTGAAAAACTTATCTGTTCAAAACCTCATCCGTTTACATAACCATCGTTTTCTTATAGGATAATATGGACAGTGCGACACTCCTTCGTATGAGGGAGAACGCTGTCAAGAAGATTGGGACAGAGGTTTGTGATGAAGCGTTGTCATCAACCTGAAGCAGTGAAAAGTTTCATTTAATATAGATTCAACTATGTTTCAAGCCGAAAACCTTTGACGAGAAAGAGCCTTAACGCAGGTATTGCGAGCAGTTTTTCTTTCAAGTGGGGGAATTCTCCGAAGGAGTCCTTCGGACAATTTTAGAAGCCTTTAAAATAGAAGTCTAAATCTAACTCAAATGTTTCGATAAGGAAAATCGAAAAGGAGATTGTGCAAACAATGAACGTAAGTCAACTTGCGAAGTCGATTGCTGAGTCGCCAACCCTGAAGTTGAACGAAGAAGCTCGATTGTTGAAAGAGAAAGGCGAAGCGGTGATTCACCTCGGAGCAGGTGAACCTAAAAACAAGGCTCCGATCTCAGCTATACTGAGTGCGGCAGCAAAGCTTAATACTGGAGATATTAAATATACGCCAACAGATGGAATTCCATCTCTTAAGAAAGCAATCATCAGATATACTGAAGAGAATTATGATAAAATTGTTGCGCCGGAAAACGTGATTGTCTCATCGGGTGCTAAACAATCAGTGTATAACCTGCTGTATTCTCTGATAAATCCACAGGATGAAGTGATCATCCTTGCGCCATACTGGGTAAGCTATCCCGAAATGGTTAAGATGGTATACGGGATTCCAGTGATAGTCACCCCCGAGGATGGCGGTTTCTATCCAAGAATGGAAGATATTCTGAAAGCGGTTAGCTCTTCCACGAGAGCCATAATTGTCAACAGCCCCAACAATCCATCCGGGGTAATGTACTCTGACGAATTTATCGGTGAGCTTGTCGAATACTGTGAGAAGAAGGATATCTACATCATCATGGACGATATTTATCACAAGCTGGTGTTTGACGGCAAGAAAGCGCCGTCTGCTTATAAGCATACCACGAGGGACACCGAATCAACCCGCGTCATCGTGGTCAACGGCGTGTCCAAGCTTTATGGTATGACAGGTTTTCGGATTGGCTGGACGATTGCAAATCGGAAGTTAGTGGAGATAATGACAAACGTTCAAAGCCAGATCACTTCATGCACAGCCGTTCTGCTTCAAGCGGCAGCAGAGGGCGCTTTGACCGGATTGCAGAGCGCCGTAGAAAGTCTGCGGCTGACGTTGGAAAACAATCGGAACGTCATGGTACAGGAGTTGAATGCAATCAACGGAATAAAGACAACAAAACCCGATGGAACCTACTATTGTCTCCCGGACTTCAGCGCATACATGAATAACTCGGTGGCCCTATGCGAGCTTCTGTTGAAAAAGGCATTGGTGGTGACCGTGCCTGGAAAAGAATTCGGCATGGAAGGACACCTGAGACTGAGTTATGCAGGCTCGATAAAAGATATCACCGAGGGAGTGAACCGAATAAGGTGGGCGCTCGATCCGACGTCTGCCACAGAAATCTATATTGGAGAACGAAAACTTGTGAGGGATTGGTTATGAACAATCTTCTGAATATAAAAACACCAACAGAAAGCGAAGCAAAAGCCCTCAAGAGTGACTACGGTCTTGATAATCATGGAATCTCAAATCTGAGGATGTCGTATTGGAATCTGCCTTCTGAGGCCCTCTACGAGGAGATCGCATTCAGAAGTGAAGCTAAGGTGACTCATCTAGGTGCTGTGGTCGCGAATACCGGGAAGCACACTGCTCGTGCTGCGAGCGATAAGTACATTACAAAAGAACCATCGACCGAAGATAAGATTTGGTGGGGACAATATAACAAGCCGTTCAGCCCGGAGAAATTTGATGCTCTCTATGACCGCTTGTTGGGTTTCCTGCAAGGAAGAGACGTCTTCGTCCAGGATTGTTTCGTAGGAGCGGACTCAGAATACCAAATGCCCATACGAATTATTGCAGAAAAGGCGTGGCACAGCCTTTTCGCGAGAAACATGTTTATACTCCCGAAGACTAACGAAGAATACAGGAGGCACATCCCTGATTTCACAATAATAGCGGTTCCATCGTTCAAAGGAGTTCCGCAGATAGATGGGTCTGGATCTGAGACTTTCATCGTTCTGAATTTTGCCCGCAAGGTTTGTATTGTCGGCAACACGGCGTACGCCGGCGAGATTAAGAAATCCGTATTCACGATAATGAATTATCTCATGCCGCTGCAAGGAGTGATGTCGATGCACAGCTCTGCAAACATCGGCAAAGACGGAAGCTCTGCAATCTTTTTCGGGCTGTCCGGCACAGGCAAGACCACCTTATCCGCAGATCCGAAGCGAAGGTTGATCGGAGATGACGAGCACGGCTGGAGTGACGAAGGGGTCTTCAACTTTGAAGGTGGATGCTATGCGAAGGTCATTCGCCTTTCCGCGTCTGCCGAACCCCAAATCTTTGCAACCACGAAAATGTTCGGGACAGTCCTGGAGAACGTCGTATTCGATCCGGTGACAAGAATGATCGATCTTGATGATGAATCCATAACCGAGAATACGCGTGCGTGCTACCCCCTTGAATATATCGAGAACGCAGTGATTGAGAAAAAGGGTGGACACCCCAAGAATATCATTTTTCTCACATGCGATGCTTCAGGTGTGATGCCGCCGATTTCGAAATTGAGTCCCGACCAGGCGATTTACCAGTTTATTTCCGGATACACTTCGAAGATCGCCGGAACGGAAGTCGGGCTCGGCAAAGAACCTGAGTTGACGTTCAGCACATGTTTCGGTGCGCCTTTCATGGTGCATCATCCATATTTCTATGCAGATATTTTGAAGCGGAAGATTCTTAAGTATAATGTGAACTGCTGGCTTGTCAACACCGGTTGGATTGGTGGTGCCTATGGAGTAGGCAAGAGGATCAGCATAGGGTATACTCGTGCGCTGCTTAACGCGGCTTTAGACGGTGCACTGCTTAAATCGAAATTCGTCAAGGACCCTGTTTTTGGTTATGAAGTTCCGACAACATGCGAGGGGGTCCCTGCGAACATACTCGATCCCTCGGAGGCATGGCCAAGCAAAGCCGACTACATGAAAAAGTATAAGGAACTTGCTTCGCGCTTCGTAGAGAACTTCAAGAAATACGAAGATGGATGTCCACCGGAAGTCGTGAAAGCTGGTCCGAAGGTCTGAACGCTGCAATTTAGACTATAAGTCCGTCTTGATGTTTGTCGAGGCGGACTTTTTTTTGTATGTTCGCACGCACTGGCTGGGACGCCCTGACAGATTTACTGAGTAGCGGCTCAGTTTGAAGTATTTCGTGATGCTGAACCCTGTCCCGAAGTGTTTTTGTTCGGGGTTGTTTCACCATCTATTCCCAGATCCCGAAACGAGTTCGGGGTGACGGAGGAAATTGAAAATGAACGAGTACCATTTACCTGTTCACTGTCAATGGTTGACTTTCTCCGTTTAAAAGTGTAAACTTCTGTGAGTTGGTTGACAACTCCACTCGATGAGAGGAAGGAATGGCTGAGACTTTAACTCTTAAGAACGTTTTACAGGACCACGCGGTTGAAGGGGAGCTCTATAAAAAGCTTGACGATGATTGGGTCCTTTGTTACGCGTGCGGCCACCGCTGCAAGATAAAACCGGGTCGTGAAGGAGTATGCAAAGTCCGATTTAATAAAGACGGGAAGTTGATGGTTCCGCGTGGATATGCCGCAGGAATTCAGCTTGATCCTATTGAGAAGAAACCTTTTTTCCACGCCTTTCCCGGTGGAAATGCGCTCAGCTTCGGAATGCTTGGATGTGATTACCACTGCGCTTACTGCCAGAACTGGATAACGAGTCAGACGATCCGCGACCCGTCCGCAATTGCCCAGCTTGAAATAGTCGAGCCGGAAAAGATTGTCGAGCTTGCTCTGGTTTATAAGTCTCCTGTCCTGGTTTCCACTTACAACGAGCCGCTCATCACGAGCGAATGGGCAGCCGAGATTCTCAGGCTTGCAAAGCCTTATGGGATTCATGGGGCATATGTCTCCAACGGTAACGCTACTCCTGAAGTTGTCGAATACATACGACCTTACGTGGATTTGTATAAGGTAGATTTGAAAGGATTTGATGACAGGAAATACAGACAACTTGGCGGAAGATTAGATGTCGTCCTGAACGCAATTCACCTTTTAAAGGAAAAAGGGTTCTGGGTTGAGGTCGTGACGCTGCTCGTTCCGGGGTTCAATGATGGTACAGATGAGTTAAAGAGCATCGCAAAGTTTATTGCGTCGGTTTCTCCCGAGATTCCATGGCACATTACGGCATTTCACCGGGATTATAGGATGACCGACCGAGACGACACAACCCCGAAAATGCTGATCAGTGCAGCCAGCATTGGAAAGGAAGCCGGATTATATTTCGTTTATGCCGGAAATATTCCAGGCATGGTTGACGGTCTTGAGAATACTTATTGTCACGAGTGCGGCGAGTTACTCGTTGAGAGAAGCGGCTTCAGGGTCTTAAGCAATAACTTGACGGGCGGTTTGTGCAGAAAATGCGGGACGGTAATTCCCGGTGTGTGGAAATGACATCTGAACATTCTCAAAAGGAGACCCTTCTAACGATCGAGGAGAAATGCTCTCTCCTTCGGATGGCGCGTGAATCTGTAAAGGCGGCGATTGCCGGAGAGGCCTACGTCCCTGCTCAGCCTGCGAGCCCCGGTCTTTCAATGAAGGCTGGTGCTTTTGTCACCATCAAAGAAGGGGGCGAGCTGAGAGGCTGCATTGGTTTGATTGAGGCAGCATATCCATTATATCAAGTCGTCGCTGAAATGGCAGAAAAATCTGCAATGTGTGATCCGAGATTTGAGTCTGTTCGGCAAGATGAACTGGAGAACTTGGAACTGGAGATCTCTGTCCTATCGCCCCTAAAAAGGATCAGCAACGTTGAGGAAGTCATGGTCGGGCATCATGGACTCTTGATAGAGAAGGGCTTTTATAGGGGCCTGCTGCTGCCCCAGGTTGCGACTGAAAATAATTGGGACCGCAAGCAGTTTCTGGAATACACTTGCATGAAAGCAGGATTGGACAAAGAGTCTTATAAACTTCCTGAAGCACAATTGTACGTCTTTTCGGCGGATGTGTTCAGTGAAAAGGAATTGGGGATTCGCCGAGAGGAAAACATTGCAAAAGGAAAGTGAGTACATACGTCCTCCTGCTGTTGCGGGCTTGTTTTATCCGTTGGGAAAGGATGAGCTCGCAGAAACGGTAGCGGAGTTCCTCAAAGAGGCGCGGAAAGACATTAAAGGGGATACTCCCGAGAAAATTTCAGTAATCATTTCTCCACACGCAGGTTATGTTTATAGTGGATATACCGCTGCACATGCCTATTCGCTCTTGGCCAGGAATCAATTCAAGACCGTTGTAGTAATTTCACCGAGTCATCGCGAGTATTTCGATGGCTTGTCGGTTTTTTCAGGCAAGGCTTTTTCCACTCCGCTGGGAGAAATAAAAATCAGTTGTGAAGTCAGAGACAGGTTCCTTCAAGCCGCCGGCGAGCTTGCCGTCGAATCTCAGGTTGGGCACAGGGCAGAACATGCCATCGAAGTTCAATTGCCTTTTCTTCAGGCGACGCTCGGAGATTTTGAACTTGTTCCCATAGTAATGGGGGATCAGAAACGGGAATATTGCAAGGGACTGGGAAGAGTTTTGAGGGATATCGCAAAGGACACTGACTTGCTGATGGTAGCGAGCTCAGACCTTTCTCATTACTATGATTACGACACCGCAAATGCAATTGATAGAGTGTGCGTCAGCGACATAAGTGAATTGGACCCGGGAAGAATGATGGATGACCTGGAGAGTCGCAGATGTGAGGCATGCGGGGGAGGACCAATTGTCTCATGTATGTACGCGGCAAAAGATCTGGCCCTAACCAGGGTCTCCATCCTTCACCACTGTAATTCGGGAGACACGTCGGGCGATAAATCGGCGGTTGTCGGGTATCTATCGGCAATTATTTCATGACAAGGGTGGCGCGGTCTTTTTCTTTGATCGGTCCCGGACGGGTGGGGACGAGCCTGGCAATGTCACTTGAAGAAGAAGGCTGGATCTGCAAATGCATGGTTCGAAAGGGCGAAAGTCGGGCACAATCAAAAAAGCTTGGATCCTTATTTGGCAGTGCCACGGTCGTGGCGCATGCATCCTTGATGCCTGATGATTTTGAGGTTCTTCTGATAGCTGTACAGGACGACGAAATCCAGAACGTGGCGGCTGAGCTTTCAACCATCAAGCAGATCGATTGGAGAGCGAAGGTCGTAATCCACACCAGCGGAGTCGAAAGTGTTGAGTCTCTTTTGCCGCTCAAGAAACGCGGTGCAGCGGTTGGGGCGTTGCACCCAATCGCGGCGTTTGCAAATGAATATCAACCGCAGGCAGCGCGTGGGATTTATTATGATTTTTTTGGCGACAAGGGAGCATTATCTCTCGCTAGAAAGATCACAGAACAATTGGCTTCAAAGTTGGTCATCCTTCATAGCGAGCGACAGAGAATCCTTCTACATATCGCAAGTGTAATTGCGTCGAATTCCACCGTCGTAGCGATTCGAAGCGCGGAGAAACTTATCTCTGAATTTATCCGTCCGGTCGATGCGAAGGCGTTGATGGCAGGTCTGTTGTCATCGACAGTTGCGAATCTTCACAATAATAGCGGGATGGAATCATTGACCGGTCCACTCGCACGCGGCGACATTGGAGTAATTCGCGATCATATAAAGGCACTTGAAAGTAACGAGAGACTTTCACAGTTTTACAAATCATGGTCGCTTCTCGGAGTCGAGATGCTTTCCTGCGTTCGGCAAGAGAAGAAGGCACGCTTGAATAAAATAAGAAAGATTTTGTCCCGGTAGATAAGGATTCCTTCGGAGGAAGAAAAGTGAAATTCAAAGCATTGATTGCAAGTGGGGGTAGGGGAACACGACTCAGACCCATCACTCACACTCAGAACAAACATCTCATCCCGATCGCAAATAAGCCGATATTGTACTATGCAATTGAGGCGGCAGTTTCGGCTGGGATAACCGAGATTGGCATTGTCACCAATGCTGACAGTAACGAGGTACCTCGTGCAATTGGCGACGGTTCAAGATGGGGAGCAAAGATAACTTACATTCCACAGGATGCTCCGCTCGGACTCGCTCATGTCGTCAAGATTTCTCAAGCATTCATCGGCGGCGACAATTTTATCTTCTATCTCGGTGACAACATGGTTGTCGGCGGAGTGAAGCGCTATGTAGACGCATTCGAGAAAGACAGCGTTAACTGCTTTCTGACACTTGCTAAGGTAAAAGATCCGGAGAGATTTGGGGTGCCGGAAATAAAAAACGGATTAATCGTGAGAGTTGAAGAAAAGCCGGAGCATCCTAAGAGTAACTATGCGGTTGCAGGAATATACATATACGACCATCATATTTTCGAAGCTGTAAATAATATCAAACCTAGCGCACGGGGTGAGCTAGAGATTTCTGATGCGCACCAATATCTTATCGATCATGGATATCGTATAGGATTCGCCGAGATTACAGGATGGTGGAAAGACACCGGAAAACCGATTGATCTTCTTGAAGCTAACCGCCTTATCCTCGAGAATAGCGAGCCATTTGTTGAGGCTGGCGTCGAAGTGGATGCGCACAGCGATGTCGCTGGCAGGGTCATCTTGCAAAAGGGCTGCAAAATCTTGAACAGCAAGATTCGTGGTCCTGTGATTATTGGAGAAGGCGCGATCATCGAGAACAGTTATGTTGGTCCATTCACATCAATAGGCGCGAGCTCTCTGATAAAGAACAGCGAAGTAGAATACAGCATCGTTTTGAAAGAATGTAAGATCACAGATGCCGGTATGCGTATAGAAGGAAGTGTTCTTGGGAACTCTGTGGAAATCGTGAGTGCGGACGGAAAACCGAGGGTCCAACGGTTAATGATCGGAGATCAGAGCAGGGTGGAAGTGCCTTAAACAGAGAATCCTGAAAGATCAGAAGCTTTCAGCGGTATCTCAGACAGGTAATTAACCTCCGTGGATTCTCCCGACGGATTCCTCGATGCTTACATCTGGTTTCCAGAGCCGCAACCTGACGGTTGAGCTTGACCGCGTTACAGCCTCAACAATGCGACTTTACCCGCATAATCCATTTCATTTCCTTTGGTACCAAACACCCCCACCGGCCAAAAGCGTATCCCGACGAAGAAACTGTCACTCAAGTATTGTTGCTGCTGTTCCACGTTATCTCATAAGGCCTTTCGGCTCTCCTCTATCCGAGTTCGATCTCACTATCTTTCCGTTTGAACGAACCACATAATTCCCTTTTAGCCCTTCGGAATTGTTTTCGTCCACCGATGACCCCTCCTGTTCTTCGATCTTGAATTTTGAGATCAATCCCTGAAGATTCAATGTCAGTTTATTCAAATCTTCAGAGGCGTGGGCAATCTGCTGGATCCCGTTTGCGTTTTCGTGAGTCACATTGCTTATTGTCTCGATGTTCTTACTGATTTGCTCGGCTGCGCCTGATTGCTCCTCACTTGCGGCGGCAACCTGCGTCACCACGTCGACAACACGCTCTGCAGCATTTATTATCTTTTGAAGAGATTCTCCTGCCTTGTCTGTAAGTTGCTTGCCCCTCTCAACTTCTTTTTTGCCTTCATCCATCGAGTTGACGGCTATAGAAGTGCCCTCTTGAATCTGCTTGATCATAGCTGCTATCTCTTTGGTTGCCGTTGTCGTTCTCTCCGCCAGTTTCCTTACCTCATCGGCAACCACTGCAAAACCGCGCCCTTGTTCTCCCGCTCTCGCGGCTTCTATCGCTGCATTTAATGCCAGCAAATTCGTCTGGTCTGCTATGCCGTCGATCACATGGATAATCTCGCCGATTTCATCACTGCTCTTGCCCAAAGCCTGAACAGTCTCCGCCGATTGCCTAACTCTCTCATAAATTCTGTCCATTCCCTGTATCGTCTCAGTTACGACTGTCCCGCCATCTTTTGCGGTCGCCCCTGCTGCCTTTGCATATTCGGCCGCAGTTGACGAGTTCCTTGTCGTCTCAAGTATCGTCTTTGCCATCTCTTCGACACCGCCGGCTACTTCAGTCGATTGGGCACTTTGCTCTTGCGCCCCGGCTGCCATCTGCTCTGTGCTTGACAATATTTCCCTTGCGGCATCCGCGGTAGCCTGAACTGCTTTTGAGACATCAGAAACAGCCTCGCAAAACGAATCGCCCAGAGTATTTATACTCTTTTTTACCAGAGCATAGTCGCCTTGATACTCACCCTTCATCCGTGCGGTCAAATCTCCCGAAGCCATTCGGCCCAGTACCTCACTTGATTCATTGATCGGATTAACGATCGCATCGAGCGTGTTGTTGAAGTTGGTTATCACCAGCTGAAACTCCCCCTCATGTTTGTTCGTGGTGGCCCTTACTTCCAGTCTGCCTCCGACGGCAGCTTTTGAAAGCTCGGTTGCGTCTGAAACGAGGTTCCTCAGGCTTTCCTTTATTTTCTGAAACGCTTTACCAAGCAAATCTTTTTCGGACAACAAAACGATTTCTTTCTCGAGATTGCCTTGGGCAAATTGCGTCCCGAGTTCAACCCTGTCAGTCAAAGATTCCCTGAGTTTCTGCATAGATACATTAAGTTTCCCTATTTCGTCCTGCCTGTTTATCGAAGCAATCTCGCGGGTATCGCCATCAGCGAGTCTAAGTACGTTATCGATAGAGGTATCCAGGTCATCTGTGAGCTTTCTCTTAACGAAATACATCGAAATAAGAAATGCGAGCACGACTGCAAGTAGTCCAGCAAGCACAGCCGTCAATCGTTGCGCGGCCAGGTCCGATTGCACCCCTGCCAAAGAGTACCTCAGGCTGACAACAGCCAGGACGTCACCATTGTTCGTGTTGTGACAGGTCTTACAAGTTTCGTCGGATTGGATCGGCTCAATTATTCGGTATACCGGTTCACCCCTGTAAGTCTCTTTAAAGGCTTGAGCCTTCTTCGAGTCTGCCGAGGCCGACTCCTCACGATCTAGATCACCATTGCTGCCGCTTTTGATCTTATCGGTAGGCATTACCCTCAGTTCCGAAAGGTTTCTCAGTCCTTTTATGGATTCAATGTATGGCTTAATATCCGTGGCACCTTGAGACATAGCAAAAGTCAATGAGTTGACCATGAGTTGACCGACCATCCGAATTTCTTGGTCTGTGGAATTCATTATCGATGTGCTTTCCTGCTCGAGCAAACTCACAGTTGCGACGGCCAACGTGATTAACAAACTCAGTGAAACTATCAATCCAACCTTCTTGGATATATTCATCGATATACCTCACTTCTAAATCTGATCCATGATTCGGAAAAAAGGTGAAACAGTGAAGGATCCATTGTCTTAAATTTGAGCATTTGAAATTCGTGCCTCATGAAGTTGGGGTTTAGGATCGATCACCGCTGCTGGGCATCTCAAAACAATTTTTCTCTCGCGTCTTTTCGCCCTAAATGTTCCAAGCACACTGGCATGACACGATGTCCCTAACGGCGCCATGATTCGGATCTATATTCCAACTCTCTCGTCGCAATGAGGTGCAAGCCACATGCCAGATAAGCCATTGAGAACTCCGCAGAAAGGGCATATTCTCTTTTGATTGGGAAGCGGATTACAGTTTTGTAACTGATAAACGTCCAAATGTAATCTGTCTTCGCCCTTTACTGTCCAGCATTTGAGTCACGCTTTTCAAACAAAATTCAAGGGTGCTCAATATGTTTTGCGGTTTGGAGTCACTTGCGTGGAGGTGAAGGTTCCACACAAGTCCACCACTACCGAGAGGCAAGATTCACCTCCTACCGTGCCCTGGATTCCTCACGGATTGCTTCTGCCTCCTTCCTCGCCAGAAAGAATTGGCTGGTAGTAAGAGAACGCGTGAATGTTTGGAATTTCATAACCCGGAAAATATATCTAAATTATAAAGATGGACAATATTATCAGCAGACCGCGAGTTGTTGTTGCTATGAGTGGTGGTGTGGACTCGTCACTCGCAGCAGTTCTCATGGTGGAACAGGGATACGATGTCATTGGAGTGACGATCAAAACCTATGACTACGAAAAGGTCGGAGGAAATGATAGCCGTGATTCAAGCTGTTGCTCGATAGACGGTATAAACATGGCGCGAAGCGTGGCCAGCAAATACAATTTTCCTCATTATGTTTTTGATTTCAGTGAGCGGTTCAAGAAGGAAGTCATCGACGGCTTCGTCGAGGAATATCTGTTGGGCAGGACTCCGAATCCCTGCGTTGTTTGCAATCAAAAGATCAAATGGGCATATCTTCTCGAGAAGGCCGAAGGACTCGGTGCCGATTACATCTGCACTGGCCATTATGCGAAGACGCGCTTGGACAAAGACACAGGAAGATTTGTTATCTCAAAGGGAAAAGATAGCTCCAAGGATCAATCTTACGCCCTTTATGGAATTAGTCAAGCCAATTTAAGCAAGACAATGTTTCCACTCGGTGAGATCACTAAAGTGCAAGTTCGCGAGCTTGCTTCAAGCCATGGGTTGGCAAATTCAAACAAGCCCGAAAGCTACGAGATCTGTTTCATCGCTGACAACAATTACATGCGATTCCTCAAGGATCTGGTACCGGGATTGGAGACAAGGGTCGCGCATGGTGAAATCCTGTTCGATGGCAAATCGGTTGGTAAGCATCAGGGATACCCTTTCTATACGATAGGTCAGAGGAAGGGACTAGGCATAAGTCATAACGAAGCTTTGTACGTCAAGAGCATAGATGCAGAGACCAACACGATTGAAGTCGATGTCGGAGAGAAATTGTTTGCTAAAGGATTGCTTGCTAACCATATTAACTTTGTGAAAGATCCCACTCTGAACAAAGAGAAGACTTACACGGCAAAAATCAGATACAAAGATAGTGGAGCCGAATGTCTTGCAAAACAAACGGCGAATGACGAAATTACGGTTGAGTTCTTTAATCCTCGGAGGGCAGTTACACCTGGTCAAAGCGTCGTTCTATATGAAAATGATGACGTGGTTGCCGGCGGAATAATATCGACAATATTGAAATGACATGGCTAAATATTCGGTTTTGATCGCAGATGACGACGATTCGCAGCGTAACGTTCAGAGACTGATTTTGGACGAAGTTGCCAAGGCTCTCCAGTCGGAGCTGAGAATCGACGAGACTGCAGACAGCGTTGAAACAAGAAAATGTCTCAGCCAGACAGTTTATGATTTGATCATCCTTGACAACGAGTTTAAAGACGATCTTCAGCCGGGTCACCTGCCGGGGATCGCACTTCTCCAGCTCATGAGAAAAGCGGGACCGAACTCCTCATCTCCGACGGTCTTCTGCAGCGGTGATCCATATAATACGTTAAGGCCGATGGTGGAGAAATTCGGGGCTGTTTATTATCCGAAGGCAAAAGCCGATGCTGAAGAAATGACGCGATTGTACTCCAAACTCTTGCAGGAGTGAGCTACTTTTCGAGCACAACAATCATGTGCTGAGCCTTATCCGAGAATCTTATCAAAGGAATATCGAATAGTCTCCAAAGGAACAGTGGAAGTCTGTGGAACAGCTTGGGGGCACGGAGGAAGAACAAGAGCTTGTTCCCGAAAAGATGGCATTTCTTCTCAACTCCTGGAAATAACGAAAGCAGCGTGTTTTTGTCAAAGCTATGGAGATGAGCGTTCATTGGTGTGATTCGATTGCAATGGATGCAGAGGGCGTATCGTATATTTTCTTTATATGGAGTCGACACAATTGCCTTTCCCCCTTTTTCCAAAACTCTCAAAAATTCCTTTGCGGCAGATTCCGGTGTGTTGAGGTGCTCCATGATCTCTGAGGCTATCAACAAATTCACGCTCTCTGTTTTGAATGGCAGGCAACAGGCATCTGCCAGGATCGCGCCGGAGGAATTCGGTTTCAAGGTGAGGAGGTTCTTTTCAGAGAGGTCTACAAAGAATATCTGATCGTGGGGTACTTTTCGTGTCCATCCGCTTCCGCTACCTACGTCGAGCAGTTTCTTCGGTTTCCCAGCCAGCTTGCGGACAAATTTTCTGAAGAGGATTTCGTAGGCCCGATTACTTTCGTCGGGATTGTTGAAATAATCGAATAATTCCGCGTCAGCTTTGTAGTGGCTGACATAGTCAGCGCAGTGACTCACTTCGTCAGCGTCCGGATTTCGTTTGCGAAGGTTTCGTAAGCGCTGCTGTCGAACAAGATGAATGTGACTGTCTTCAAGTGTTTTGAAGATTTTAGGAAGGATGAACTCTCTCCAACCATTATCTTTGCTGCTTCGGAGATTGGGAATCCACCGACACCGGTTCCAAGAGCAGGGAACGCCATCGTAGTTATCCCCACCGAATCAGCAAGCTCAAGTGCTGATCTTGTGGCGGAGCGAATTTTTGCCGAATCAGTTTGTAGATCCTGTCCCATAACTGCGGCGTGAACCACGAACTTTGTTCTCAGGCCTCCAGCACCGGTAATGACAGATTGTCCCACCGGCTTGGGTCCCTGACGCATTGCATCCTCTTCGATGATGGCTCCGCCTTTTCGTTTGATTGCCCCAGCGACTCCTCCTCCCATCCAGAAATGATTATTGGCCGCGTTTACAATGGCATCCCCGTCGTAGGCGGTTATGTCACCGTCGATTGCCTCTAAGAATCTCTCCCCGATTTCTATTATCGCTCTCACTTCGGCTGAGCAAGCGGCAGAGTGATTACCATCTTCGTCCCTTTGCCAATTTGGCTCTCGATATTTATGTCCCCATGATGGTCGTCGATGATTTTCTTGACGATCGCCATGCCGAGACCCGTTCCATGTTTCTTTCCATAAGTGACAAACGGTTCAAAGATTGTTTTCCTGATTTCCTCCGGCATGCCGCTGCCAGTGTCTTCGAATTCGACCAGAAGGTGGCCATCGTCCACGTGAGATCGGACCGAGAATTTTCCCCCGTCCGGCATTGCGTCGGCAGCATTTCCAGCGATATTCAAAAAGACCCGTGCCATCTTGTCGGAATCAATTTCGATCTCCCCATCGTATGAGCTCTCGTTTATCAACGTAATCTTCTTATACTCGAAATCATTTTTCAAGAACCACAACACTCCGCCAAGAAACTCGTTGAATTTGGTTCGTTGAGCATTCATTTGAGAGACACCTCGTGAGAAATCGAGAACTTCTTGTGCCATCTTCACAAGTCTATCTATTTGACTGGTGATTTCGTCCACGAGATTGGATGACTCTTCGTCGCTCGCCCTTTTCTTCAAGACCTGTGCATAAAGTCTGATAGCGGACATGGGATTTTTTATATCGTGTATGATAGAGCCAGCCATTCTGCCGACTGCGGAGAGACGCTCGGTTTTTACCATCTCCGATGCAAGCCTTGAATTCTCTATTGCAATGGATGCATGGACCGAAAAGGCTTTTAGGAAAATTTCGTCGTCTGCGTCAAATTCTCCGACACGTTTGTTGATGAGCTGAAAGACCCCAATCGTTTTTTCCTCCTTGTTGCGCATAGGCACGCAGAGAATATTTCGTGTCGTAAAGCCTGTCCGCTTATCAAATTCCGGATTGAATCTCGGATCGTTGTATGCATCTTTGATGCTTACAGACTCACCCGTTTCGGCGACATATCCGGAAATGCCTTTTCCTATCGGCTGTCGGATTTCGTTTATTTCTCCCCCGACCAATATTCTTGACCATATCTCTTTGGTATCCTCGTCCACGAGATAGATCGTCCCGCGTTCGGCGTCCGTTATCCGCATCGCTTCATCGAGTATTAACTGCAAAACCTTGCCGAGGTCCAACGATGAGTTTACGGTCTGGGTTGCCTCGATGAGCGCATTCAACCGAGTAATCTCTTTTTGCGAACTTTGATGGTGAAACTCAATCTGCTTCTTCAGTGTATCGTTAGAAAGGGAAATCCTGTGTGACAGCACATTGTTCATGTTCCATGTTATTGCGGGGAATTTCCGCATCAGTGACTTCATAGTCCCCTTCTCAATTGAGAAGACAATGGAGTCTTCTGCGGCGGTGACAGAGGCACTTGCCCTAACGGCGTGGGTTCCCTCGGCAACCGAGCTTTCCCCGAAAAAATCGCCTGAAAACAATAGGCACAAGCCTTCCTCTTTTCCATCGATAAGTTTTTCGACCCTGACGCTGCCGGACTTCAGGATGAACAAAGCCCGTACAGATTCGCCTTCTTTAATGACAGTCTGCCCGCGCTTTATGTCTTCTTCACGGGCTGCGCCGAAGAACTCCCTGACATCATTTTCTTCCAGACCTTCAAGTAACGAATACATGATTCACTTAGTATTTGTGATTCGCCAAAGCAAGTTAATTTAATCCGGATATATTCGCAATTCAGAATAACGCAGGATGCGGCCGTCGGCAGGCAGAGGGTGATATGCGGCTCGTCGCGGTCAAAGGAAAGGCATCGGATGCAACTGGATTGTGACTTCGTTTCTTTGAGACTTGATTTTAAGATTACCCCGAAGCTAATTTACAATATAAGTTCAGTGCAAACGAAACCAAGATTCCTTGTCTTTATCCCAGTTATCACTTCGGTGGTGTTTACCGGGTGTTTTGTATGGAATGAAATAGAAGATGGATGGGGGAACTTCACTGCCTACTTCAACACTTATTATAACGGGGAACAGGCTTTTGAAGCCGCGATGAAGGATGTCAAGACCTCTCTCAAAGAACATGATATAAGTCTGCTGACTGGGCAGACGACCACTCCGTTTACCATCAGTTCGACTGCACATCAGAATTTCGACCTCGCAATCGAAAAAGCGTCGAAGGTTCTGCAGTTCCATCCAAATTCCGGCAATACCGAGGACTGTCTCTTCATGATCGGAATAAGCTACTATTATGAGGGAGACAACATACGGTCGGGTAGAAAATTCATCGAGGCGCAATCGAGATTTCCAAATAGCAAGAGATTCTGTGAAGCTCTGACCTATTACGGACATATAGAGATCAGAAATCGGAATTACAATGACGGCTATAGCGACTTGCTGAAAGCGATGGGGCAGGCAGAGAAGGAAGAGAATTTGGAGATAGCGGCGCAAGCCGCTGCCAATATCTCGGCCTACTTTCTCACACAAGATGATTCGGCCTCCGCCGCCGAGTATCTCGACTCTGCCGCCGTTTATTCAAAGAATGACGATGCATCCATCTATGCCTGCAAGGCTGGAGTTTTGTTTGAGAACTCTGGCAAGTTCAATGAAGCAAGCCGCGAGTACGAGTCGGCATGGAACAGTGCGCGTGACATAAGGCTCCGGTTCTATTCAAGATATTTCCTGGCACGCACTGAAAGGCACGGCAAACAGTTCTATAGCTCACTGGAGGATCTCAGTTATCTCCGAAATGACGACAAGTATTTTCAATATTTTCCCCTTATCGATTACCAGAAAGGGGAGGTCTTGTACGATTCGGGGTCTGTGTCTTCCGCGTTTGCTGAGTTTCAGAGAATCGATACTGCCTACGCGACAAGCGAAGCGGCAACACGGAGCGCATTCCGATTAGCAAATATTTATCTCCGCAAAATAGGTGATTATCAAAATGCTCTGAAGTATTACCAGAAGACTGCGTCACATGTGGCGGTTCCGACAATCACAGACAGGGCACGCTTGATGTCTGCCGCGCTGCAAGAATATTTCGTAGATTTCTATAAGCTGAACCTTGCGGATAGCTTATATCAAAGAGCATTGCTTGCTGCCTCCAGAAACGACTCCACGATCAAGCATTCGCAAGAGGAAATTGATACTTTGTACGAACATGTTGCGGAAGTGCAGCATGCACTCGGGGGCTTCTTCATGTTCAAGCTTCAAATTCCCGATTCAGCGATAACCCACTATCTGACGATTGTCTCTAAATTTCCGATGTCGAGGGTCTATCCATCAGCTCTGTACACGTTAGGAGAATATTATTATTCATCCGGAGATACCGCCGGCGGGAGAGACAATTTGACCAAATTGATAAACGAACACCCTGAATCGAGCTTTTCAATTTCGGCAAGCTCGCTTCTCAAAATCCCTCCAAAAGTCATCATAGATTCCGCGCAAGTAGCTTACGACAGGGCGATGGCCTTTGAAAATATGGATCAACATGACTCCGCCATGGTCGTCCTGAAAGGTTCACTGAGGAATGGAAAATCGACTCTGTCACCGCAGGTTCTATACGCAATCGGATGGATTTACGAGAACAAATTGAACTTGCCCGACTCGGCTTACACTTATTACAAAAAACTTTCGATGCAATATCCGACAAGTGACTATAGTGCTAATTTAGGCTTCACACTTTCCACTTTTGAACAAGCAAAACGAGATAGCGCCGAAGCTCGAAAGCGGGTTGCGGATTCGATCGCCAATGCACACAAGCCGG
This sequence comes from uncultured Bacteroidota bacterium, assembly GCA_963768145.1. GTDB lineage: Bacteria > Bacteroidota > Ignavibacteria > Kryptoniales > JAKASW01 > JAKASW01. Next base: position 284,560 of record CAVYHK010000023.1, read on the forward strand.
TCGTCCGTGATACTCTAAAGGCGCTCAGCACTCCTTCTCAACAAAATAAGAATTCCGGTTTGACCGATTCAACAAAAGTGAAAGTTTCGCCTTCTTCGGGCACTCAAAGATTAGATTCACTCGAACAAGGACACCAGAGTCCCGCGTTGGATTCTCTAGATGTCCGTCGGAAAGAACTCGATAAAACTAAGGAGCCCAAGAGATAGGTTTGGCAGAGTCCCGCATTATCGAAACTGCGACGGTTGTTCACAATCAGGAAGTAGCCGAGAAGACATTTATCACAAGATTTCATTCTCCACAGATTGCTTCTGTGGTGAAGCCGGGCCAATTCGTGATGGTCTCATTTCCTAATAGTCTTGATCCTCTTCTTGCCCGAGCTTATTCGGTAAGCGATATTCAGGGCAAGAATCTGTCTCTTTTATACACCGCGGTTGGCAAGGGAACTGCAAGACTCTCCAGTCTTCGGAAAGGAGGCGTCGTGATTATTAACGGCCCACTTGGCAACGGATTCCCGGGATTTGCCAGAGGGGAAAAAGTCTGGGTCGTGCTCGGAGGATCGGGAGCTGCACTGATTCCTGTACTTTACAAATCGGCCAAGCGATCCGGCGCGACCTTAGAGATTTTCTACGGGGCAAGAACGAAGTGCCTGTTGGTACCTTTCAAAAATGTTAAGATAAACCATGCAACCGACGACGGCTCAAAAGGCTACCATGGTACAGTGATGGGCTTGCTTAACGAATTTCTCAAAAGGGGAAAGCCGGATAAAATTTTTGGATGTGGACCTACTGCAATGCTTCTGGCACTTCAGCAAAAAGTTGATCTTAATTTGCCCGTTTTTGTTTCGGTTGAAACTCCAATGGCCTGCGGCATGGGATTTTGCCAGGGCTGTCCGGTGAAAGTAAAAGGTGCCCCCGATTACGCCCTTGCCTGCAAGGACGGACCGGTTTTTGACGCGGCGGAAATCGAGTTGGAATGACACATCATTTGAATGCCGATCTCAGAGTGAAGATAGGAGATTTGGAGCTGAAAAATCCGTTGATGACTGCGTCCGGCACCTGTGGATACGGCGATGAACTTGGGGAATACTTTGACGTATCTACTGTCGGGGCGATCATAACGAAGTCGCTGACACTCAGGCCAAAAATCGGAAACGAGCCGCCCCGGATCACGGAAGTTCCGTGTGGCATGATAAACTCCATTGGCCTTGCCAACATTGGCTTAGAAAAGTTCATCGTAGAAAAGATGCCGAAGCTGCAAAAATCAGGTGCGGTTATAATCGCAAACATTGCCGCCAAGAGAGTGGAAGATTACGTTTCTCTGGCACGGCAGCTTTCAACTCTTGACGACGTCAAGGGCATCGAATTGAATCTCTCATGCCCGAACGTCAAGGAAGGGGGAATTGAATTCGGAACTGACGAGAAGATCTTGAGCTTAATTGTGAAACGCGTCCGAGACGTTTTTCCGCGGACCCTGATTGTTAAGCTTACACCAAACGTGACCCAGATCAGCGATTTCGCCAGAGCAGCCGAGAGTGAGGGCGCCGATGCTGTCACCGTGGCGAACACGTACGTGGGAATGGCAATAGATATTTACACGAGAAAGCCCAAGATCCACACTATCACTGGCGGGTATTCCGGTCCCGCGATAAAGCCGCTTACGATGGCAAAAGTGTTCCAAGTTTATAATTCAGTAAAGATTCCAATAATCGCCAGTGGGGGTATTTTTGTTTGGCAGGATGTTATCGAATATCTCCTTGCAGGCGCAACCGCAGTTGAAGTTGGGACTGTTTTGTTTACGAAGCCAAATGTCATTGATGAATTCCTCGACGAGATCGACTCCTATCTCGCAAGAATGAACATACCGCGCGTCAAGGAATTAACCGGCGGCTTGAAAGCTAGCGCAAACGATGCGCCGCATCTAAGGACCGGTTAGCTCCACTGGCGTTCGCAGATCGCTATTAAGAAATGTGCAGTCTCCGGCAATGATGCTGACGGGTCGGGTTTGACTCGGTTAGGGCAAGCCCATTCTCTTCTCTTTGTATTTGGTAAAGGGAAGAGCAAGAGTTGAGATTTCATTGAACTATGTCCAACCATCAGGTGTTAAGATAACACGGAGCGATTTTGACCATACAAGCAGCAGAAGATTTCCTTTTCCAGCTTGAGAAATTCGGAATGAAGTTGGATCTGCAGAACATCGGGAGACTGATGGGGTATGCGGGCAATCCACATGAGAATCTCAAGGTGGTACATGTCGCAGGGACAAATGGTAAAGGAAGTACCAGCGCTGCTATTGCGAGCGTGTTGACGTCGGCGGGATATAGAGTGGGGCTATACACGTCGCCGCACATCGTTGACTTTACCGAACGCATCAGGATCGATGGCAAACGAATATCGGAATCAGATATTGCCGATCTTGTGGGTTTCTTTGAAACTGAAATACTGGCATTGCGAGCAACTTTTTTTGAAGCAACTACAGCCGTGATGTTCAAATACTTTGCAGACAACAAAGTTGATTATGCGGTTGTGGAAGCCGGATTGGGCGGGCGGTTGGACTCGACAAATATCGTCGATCCTCTGATCTCCATCATAACGAGTATCGGCCTTGACCACACGGAAATACTTGGTGATACGCTCGAGGAAATCTCCAAGGAAAAAGGGGGCATAATAAAACCGAACAAGCCGGTAGTTGTGAATGCGGGATCGGATTCGGTAAAAGAAGTTTTTCATTTGATAGCAGAACAAAATGATTCCGAGTTATTTTTCGTAGATGAAGTGACTGAACATGGTAATCTGAACATGGACATCCACGGCTCCACTTTTGACGCAAAAGCCTTTGACGATAATTATCCCGGATTGAGAGTCGGGCTGGGCGGAAGACATCAAGTGGAAAACGCCTTGACGGCACTGACTGCGTTGCATGTCCTGACACAGCATAAAACGAGTATTGAAAAAGAAGATGTTTACAAGGGATTCGAGCTCATATCGGATAATACAGGTCTTAGAGGGCGACTGGAAATCCTAAGTACTGATCCTCTTGTGATCCTGGATGTTGCACACAATCCTGACGGCACACGCGCGCTCATGGACAGCCTTGGTCCTGTTGGTGACAAGAGAGGAATCCTGCTGTTTGCAGCGATGAGAGACAAAGATGCCAAATCTATGCTGAACATATTGCGACAAAGGTTTGAGAAGGTTATCTTAACAGAGCTTCGGACCCCGCGGTCGTTGAATGTTGCGGAGTTGAACAAGTTGTCCGAAGATATTAGATTACAATCGCAGATTTTCGATAATTCCTCGGAAGCGTTAAGAGCCGCCTTAAGTAAAATCAATAATGATAGTTTTTTGTTGGTGACGGGTTCGCATTACTTGGCGGGCGAGACTCTACCATTCATGGAAAATGCCATCTTGGATTTTCAGTTTTGAGTTTCAATTATGGATCATAGATCAGTTTAATCGTCCCGTTCTTTTTGAAATCCAACCGAATTTTATAAGGCCAAATAGATCACAACAAGAAGTGTGGTGATAGTCTGTATGGGAAAATTTTTCCACAAGGGGTCCTTCGGACAACTTTTAACAGTAACAAAATCTTTAGGAGGTAGTTTTCGATGAGTGTAGATCTCGCAGAGTTGCAGGGAATGAAGGTATCTGAATTGCACAGGCTTGCAAGAGAACTGGAGATTCCGGGCTTTAGTGGATTGAGAAAAGAAGAAGTGATCTTTAAGATCATGGAGAAACAGAGCACCCCAGCGGTGAAACAGCCGCCGATTGCAAGCGAAGGTGCACCGGCTCTATTGGAATCGCCGGGAATCTCCGTCAGTGCCGGTGTCTTAGATGTTCACAATGACGGATATGGATTCTTGCGGTCGCCGAAGTACAATTATCTATCCTCGCCCGACGATATTTATGTTTCGCCTTCACAAATAAAAAAGTTCGGCTTGATGACCGGCGATACGGTCAGCGGACAGATTAGGCCTCCGAAAGAAGGCGAGAAGTTCTTTGCGCTCCTTCGTGTCGAACGAGTGAACTTCCGTGATCCGGAGTTTACACGAGAACGTGTCATGTTCGACAATCTGACGCCGCTTTATCCGAACAAGAAATTGCATCTCGAGAGTGTTCCAGGTGAGTACTCGATGAGAATTATCGACCTGCTTGCGCCTATCGGTGCGGGACAGCGCGGCATGATTGTCTCTCCCCCGAAAGCAGGTAAGACAATTTTTCTGCAAAAGATCGCAAATAGCATAACACGAAATCATCCCGATGTACGCCTCATAGTTCTGCTTATCGACGAACGTCCCGAGGAAGTCACCGACATGGAGCGCTCGGTCAACGCTGAAGTCGTTAGCTCCACATTTGACGAAGAGCCACAGCGTCATACACAAGTTGCAGAAATGGTTCTTGAAAAAGCAAAGCGGCTTGTTGAAGCAAAGAATGATGTCGTTATTTTGTTAGATAGCATTACCAGATTAGCCAGAGCTTACAACGCCACGGTACCTCACAGCGGCAAGATTCTCTCGGGTGGTATTGATTCGAATGCGCTTATCAAGCCAAAACGTTTCTTCGGTGCGGCGAGAAATATCGAAGAAGGCGGCAGCTTGACGATTATTGCCACTGCCTTGATCGAGACGGGAAGCAGAATGGATGAAGTGATCTTCGAAGAATTCAAAGGGACGGGCAACATGGAGATTGTCCTGACACGCGAGCTTGCAGACAAGAGAATATTCCCGGCTGTCGATGTCAACAAGAGCGGAACCAGACATGAAGAGCTTCTCCTATCGCCGGAGGAACTGAACAGGATTTGGGTTTTGAGAAAAATCCTTAGCGACTACGCGCCGGTCGACGCGATGGAGTTTTTGCTTGATAAGATGCGCGGGACGAAAAACAACAAGGAATTCTTAAAGGCAATGAACAGCTAAGAAGGAGGTCCTTATGAGACAGGTCGTCATAGCCAGCGCCTGTCGTACTCCGATCGGATCTTTTCAGGGGATTCTAAGCGGGTTAACAGCGCCACAGTTGGGTTCAGTAGCAATAAGAGAGGCTGTCAAGCGAGCGGGTATTTCTCCACAACAGGTAGAAGAGGTTTTCATGGGTTGCGTCCTCACTGCCGGTGTTGGCCAAGCTCCCGCCCGGCAGGCGGCTATTCTTTCAGGCATCCCAAATTCCACGCCTTGTACCACGATAAATAAAGTCTGCGGTTCCGGCCTGAAGTCGGTGATGCTCGGCGCCATTACTATAATGGCTGGCGAGGCAGATGTAGTTGTTGCCGGTGGAATGGAAAGCATGTCCAACACGCCCTATTTGTTGGAAAAAGCAAGAACGGGGTACAGAATGGGCGACGGGAAGATCGTCGATTCGATGGTCAAAGACGGACTCTGGGATGTTTACAGCGATTTTCACATGGGCGATGCTGCTGAGCTCTGCGCGCGGAAGTACAACATTACTCGCGAAGCTCAGGACGAATATGCCGCCATGAGCTATCGGCGTGCGCTGGAGGCGATGGACAAAGGTTATTTCAAAGACGAAATTGTCTCTGTTCAAGTGAAGGCAAAAGACGGCTCGATTATTGCGGTTGAAGAAGATGAAGAACCTCGCAAGGCAAAATTCGAGAAGATGGCACAATTGAAACCGGCATTTCAACCGGAAGGCACCGTAACGGCAGCCAACGCAAGCAAACTTAACGATGGTGCAGCGGCGGTGGTCTTGATGGCTGAGGAATTCGCGCAAGAAAATAATATCCGGCCGATTGCAAAAATCCTGTCACAAGCGTCATTCGCTCATGCTCCTGAGTGGTTCACAACCGCTCCAATTTATCTGATCCAGAAGCTGTTGAGGAAATCAGGATTAGAAAAAGAAGGAATAGATCTTTTCGAGATCAATGAAGCCTTTGCCGTGGTATCAATCGTGGCAAAGCAGACGCTCGACCTTGATATTGAAAAAGTCAATATCAATGGCGGTGCGGTTGCCCTTGGCCACCCGATCGGCGCAAGTGGTACACGCATCTTGACGACACTTATCTATGCGATGCAAAGAAAGAACTCTCACAAGGGTCTTGCCGCGATTTGCATCGGAGGAGGAGAAGCGGCGGGAATCATAGTGGAAAGGTAAGAAATGGAAGTCTCAAAGGTAGGAGTAATTGGGGCGGGTACTATGGGCAACGGGATTGCCCACGTCCTGGCTTTGTGTAAGTTCAATGTCAGCTTGGTCGACGTCCGCAGAGATGCCGTAGAAAGGGGAATGAATTACATACGAAACAATATGGATAGGCAGGTTGCGAAGGGTGTGATTTCCGAGAATCAAAAGGACGAAGCTCTTAGCAGAATAACCCCATCAACATCTCTTGAAATCGGACTGCGTGACGTTGAGTTCGTAATTGAAGCTGCAACAGAAAATATTAAAGTGAAGAAGGACCTATTTCATACTCTTAGTGATATTTGCAGACGTGAGGCAATTCTTGCGAGCAATACGTCATCAATATCAATCACCGAGCTTGCGTCGGCAACGTCAAGACCGGACAAAGTGATCGGGATGCACTTCTTCAATCCTGTCCCGGTGATGAAGCTTATCGAAATTGTGAAAGGGCTTGCAACTTCAAATGAGACTTTTGAGGTCGTTCGAAATCTCGCATACAAGCTTGAAAAGGTTCCGGTGGAAGTCCAGGACTATCCAGGTTTCGTATCGAATCGCATTCTCATGCCAATGATAAATGAGGCAGTGTATTGTGTAATGGAAAATGTTGCGACTGCTGAAGCCGTCGACACAGTAATGAAGCTTGGCATGAATCATCCTATGGGCCCATTAGCACTTGCGGATCTCATCGGGTTGGATGTGTGCCTCGACATCATGAACGTTATATTTCATGGTACAGGAGATTCGAAATACAGGCCATGCCCGCTTCTGAAAAAAATGGTGGCGGCGGGATACTTAGGCAGGAAGAGCGGGAAGGGATTCTACACTTACGAGCAAAAGCCGGCATGAACCCGATTCCCGAATCACTTATTGGCAATTGGTGATTTAGACCGTTGCCTTCGATTTCAGGGAGGAGCGATTCCAGAAATAAGTCTCAAGCATTTGACAGATACCTCCAGAAATGCTCATTAGCACCGCGGCTACGGAAGTTCCGACCAGAACCGGCGCAAAGAGGAGATTGGTATGGGAGTTCCGCAAAGAAAGCCCAGATGGCATCACTGCTTGTTTGCTTCACGAACCAACTCGTGGAATTATGAAAATGAAAAGAATTTTGCTCGCGCTGATACTGATCATTTCGTTATTACCTTCAATTCTCAACGCTGAAGTTCATGTCTTGCCGACGCCGAAATTTTTCGGTGAAAATAGAGGCAGCATCAAATTCAGAAAGATATCTGCCGATTTTGATGAAACGACCGGTGATTCAGCTTCATTGATTGAGCTCAAGAACTATTTCGGGGAAGACTTTACATCAGAACCTAAACCGGCTCATGGACTTGCCGTCGTCGCACGGATCATCGATCCAAACAAACTCAGGTTGGACACCCATATCCCAACCACAATCAAAGATAGCTTGCTCACTTCCGACGAAGGATACATCCTGGCATCAAGCGACAATCACATTCATATTCTTGCAAATACCAAGACAGGCATCTTCTACGGCGTAACGACATTTCTTCAGCTTGTAGCCAAGGAGAAGGTCGGATACAGCTTCCCAGAATTGACAATTGCTGATTTTCCATCCATGAAGATGCGCGGGATCAGCGATGACATCAGCCGCGGTCAAATCTCGACCACCGAAAACTTCAAAAAGATCATCCGCTTCCTTGCGATGAACAAAATGAACGTGTATATGCCTTACATAGAAAATCTTTTTGAGTTCAAATCTTTTCCGGAGTTCAGCAAGGGTCGGGCCCCGCTTACCGCCGAGGAAGTGGCAGAGCTTGACGACTATGCAAAGCTGTACCATGTTGAGATAATCCCGATTTTTGAAACTCTTGGACACATGGAAGACGTTCTACAGAAACCGGAATTCGAAAAATATGCGGAGTTCCCTGGAGCGGCGTGCGTAAACATCTCCAGTGATTCGACATATTTGTTCTTGAAAGCTTTATTATCGGAGATTGCGCCGGCGTTCTCAAGCAGGTATTTCAACATGGCTGCTGACGAAAGTTTCGACGTTGGACTGGGAGCCAGCAAACATCTTGTCGATTCTCTCGGAGTCGATCTGGCGCATGCGCAATACTATAAAAGGATTCATGACCTGTTGAAATCGTTGGGCAAAGAAGTGATGATGTACGGCGATATTATCCTGAAGAATCCGGGCATTCTCTCTGAAATTCCCAAAGATATTACCATAGTGGACTGGGAATACGGCCCAGCCTTCGATTACCCGAGCATTCACAAATTCAAAGACGCGGGGTTCAAGTTCATTGTTTCGCCTGCGGTTTGGAATTTCACCGGCCCCTTTCCAAACTTCTATGACAGCTACGCCAACATTCAGTATTTCACCAAAGAAGGTTACAAAGCAGGAGCCGCGGGAGTCATTGTCTCAACGTGGAACGATGACGGCGCTGCTGAGTTGCGCGAGCTGAATTATCCCGGCTATGCATGGAACGCCGAGTGCGCGTGGAATCCGGAAACCCCATCTGCCGCAGATTTCGAGAATGTGTTTTTCAAACAATATTATAAGACCGGTTCAGACTTGCCGAGAATAATTTATGAGCTCTTGAGCTCGACGAGCAATCAGATAAGCTGGTACGATTTCTGGCATGCTCCGTTTATCGAAAAACAGGAGTGGGATGTTCCGGCTCGCGCAGCAAGCATCGAATCTTCAATGCCAGAAGTGCTGTCGCTTATTAATAAGGCGAGAGCAGTCGTCGGGGCGAACGGAGACATACTTGATTTATATGAACTTGTCGCGAACATGGATAGATATTGGGCACACAAGACCGTGGACGTCAATGAAATCAGAAGTTTAGCCGCAAATAGTTCCATGACTGTCGAAGAGAAGAGAGCGAGAATAATGCCCATCACCGATTCACTTCTTGCATCTCTTTCAAAGCTAAAGAATGATTACACAAGACTATATTTGCGAACGAATCGCTTCCCGATGCTCCAACTAATCGAGTCGAGATTCGATGACCAGTCGAAGGAATCGATTGCTGGAACAGACGAAGTCATCTCCGGGGATTCGGCATTCGATGAAGTCCTGATGTCCAAGTTTATGTATTACCCGGGGAGCAAGCCGTACACGAACGGTCTGCTCAAAGTCGATTCGGCAACATTCATGAAGACGATCGATCTTCTGGAAGTCCCAGCAGCCGACACGCTTCAACTAATCGGCGATTCATATTGCAAGGTCTTTATTAACGGAAGTTTCGTGGGGGAGGTGCAGGCTAGAAGCACTTTAACGTGGAACGTCGAGAAGGAGAGGGTGCGGGTATTTGACATTTCAAGTTTCCTCCGTCGAGGACAAAACGTTTTTCTTGTGCAAGCGGCAAATTATGACCAAAATGGTTCAGCAGGCTGCAACGTTTACGCAGAGATCGGAAACGACACACTTAAAACGGACAGTACCTGGAAAGTTGAAAAGGGCATAATCTCTCCGGGCGCAGCGGACAAGGCGGGATTTCAAGATGCAGCGACATACGACAATGGCTGGCTGATTTCGGCCCCGCGATTTTCGATGGGAGTAAAGTCGTGGATCGAAAGATAAAAAAGTCGGCGCGATGTTATATGCAGTTGCCCGTTCGTGTCTGTTCTTGCTCACAGCGATACTTCCAATAAGTTCGACTCTACTTCTTTAAACAAATCGTCCAGTGAGTTTTGAATGGTAATTGTCTCGGCGAGTGCTGTCACAACTTTCGCGTACGAGGCGATTTCTTCGGATGAAAGAGTCCTGCCCTTGCGGTCTTTAAGCCACTTTTCGCAAACTTGATAACCGCCGATGTGGTAATCCCAAACGTCGGACGGAACGCCGGAAAAATACTTGTCGGGATTGATGTAGACTCGTTCCTTCTTGGGATCGTACGAGAGCCTGGCAATTCGCAGTTCGCCTGAACCTTCACATTTTGCAATGGGCTTAACGGCTAATCTGAGCAAATGGGCATCGACAAGCTGGGCACCTTTCTGTGCGATCTTCTGGAAAAGTTTGAAATTATTGGTGAAGGGCACACGTGGAAATTCGGTTTTTAACAACTCTGCATACTTCTTTCGATAGGGATTAGAGTACAGAACAGCGTAGACAAAATTGAAAATGTTTTCGGGTTGTAGCCTCGTTCTGTATGAAGCTTCGAGCGTTTCGATGAGCTTGGGCGTAATGTTTGCTAAACGCTCACCCGTATCGTGCTCAGAAAAAAGGTCTCGTTTGTCCGTGTCTGGATAGAGGAACAGAGGGAAGATGTAGTTTATGTCGAAAGCGCTCACGGTCTTGTGCCCAGCGATCAACTGTGTAACCATAGCACCCGATTCCTCCTTGAACTGCCGAGGAGCGATCAAAGCGAGGTTTGGTTGCAGCATATGTCGCATCACGTCGAACAGTGGACGTTCGACGACATCCTTTGAGTAGTAGATCTTTCGACAGTCAAAGGGGCGATATAGGATATCGATGAATTTCTTGTTCCAGTCTTCATCTTTAGCGGCCCGTTTGCGGAAAGAACTCAGTTTGAAAGTGGAAGTGTCCTTTAGGTCGAATTCGGCAGCAACAAAGTCGTCATCGAGCTTGAGGTCACGGAACTGACGAATCCTCTGTTTGAGTGGCTCCAGACTGGAAATCGATGGCAAATGAATCCCTCGCAGTTACAACGCCAACTGAATTGACGGGGAAAATCTGCGTGATCCGAGGATAGGACTCATAACGAGCCTTGTGCTTCTCTTGTTTAGGAACGAAGAAATAGAAAGGAGATGAAGGGCTTAGCTCCTTGTGCTCGACTGTCTTAAAATCGTGAGAGAGCAAGAATTGATATTTGTTATCTCTTGGCCCCCAGAGGTCACCGTGGTAGACTCTACATTTGACTGTGCGGGACTTGTGCTTGACAAGTAGAGCTATGGCGACACCTTGCTGGATGTCAAAAACGTTCTTGTCGTCTGAGCCGTCTGGGGCTTTTTCTTTTTTCAGTGAATTGCCGTGCAGGTCAAGAATATAGATTTCGTCAAAGGAGTTCATCAACGACTGACGCATACCTCTAAAGGTAGGGTTGTCAAGATAAGCGTGGTTGGTGATGAAGCCAATTGTGCCTTCACCGATCTGGTCAATTTTCCACTGAGCGAAACGAATGAACTTTACATAGTCGTCTTGCATCCAGTGCTTTCGCTCGCCGAACCACTCTCCGTCGACAACCTTGTAGTACTCAATGAGCTCTCCGATCCACGTCTTGAGCCGCACCGTCATCGCCTTGCTTGCCCTGGATTGCCTAGGCAAGAGTTGGTAGAAGGTTCTGCCGTTTTCTTGTTTAGTCCGGATCGTGTAACCCTTGGTGTAGTTCTGACCTTTTCTGAGTTCGACTTGACGTTCGCTTGCGTTTGCGGAAATTCCAGAGTAAGGCGGATTTCCAAGGATGACAAGAATAGGTTTTTCTTTCTTAATTTTGCCAGCTAAGTGGGACTCTTCGGAGAGCGAAGCCATACCAGGAAGAGAGGTCTGTGCAAGCTCCTCCATTTCGAGCGTGTTGGTGAGATAAAACTGGAAGCGCTCATCTCCAGAGAGCTTGTGCCCGAGTTCGTCGAGAAGGTAGCCCATCTTGAGATGTCCGGCGGCATAGGGGGCCATCATTAGCTCGAACGCGAAGAAGTGTTGCAGGATGTGATCTTCAATGAACTTCGCCTTTGAGCCTTCTCCATACTTGGAAACGAAGTTCTCAACTGCAAGCTTAGTGGCTTCGGCGAGGAAGGTGAGCGTGCCGGCCGCTGGATCAAGAACCGTTACAGAATGTGAAGCAAGGCCATCTTGACGTGCGAAAGATTCCCTGAGAATAATGTCAAGTGAGCGGACGATGTAAGAGACGACTGGTTCAGGCGTGTAGTAAACGCCACGGCGTTCACGTTCCTCGGGGTTATACTTGGCAAGGAAAGTCTCGTAGAAATGGAAGATCGGATCGCTTCCTTTGCCTTCCTCGAAGAATTGGCGAAGTATTTTCTTCACGTCTGCGACGGCGAGAACTTCCGCTATATCGTCAACGCTTGCCTCAAGTTGCTCGGGCGGGCTGAGAGAAATGAAGCTGAAAATCTCACGCAAGATTCCGATGGTCTTAGGGATAAGATCGTAAGCAAGCTTGCGATTGAATACACCGTTTGCCCTTGTTCGTGCGGCGAATAGACCGTAAGTAATCGTTTGAGCATAAAGGTCGGCAAACTTGTCTGGCTTCAGGTTCGCGATGAGATGTTTCTGGAATGCCTCGTAGAATCCGAGAATCTTCTTGGCTCCTTCAGTCCTTGCTTCACGAATCTCCTCTTTGATAACCTGATCTCTGAGGAACCGAGTCCGTGTGGCGAGCTCGTGTGCCAGACTCTCTGCAGTAAATTTCGTCGGAAGGGAGAATTGAAAGAACTTTTCAAGTAGAGCAAAGAATTCGGTTGTGTGCTCAGCCGGTGGAATTGCCTTAAGCTTCGCGGGGATGTAGGGCCGAGCAAGAAGAACATCGTCAACACGCTGACCGTTGCGGTAAAGCCGAAACTCATAGAAGTTTGTAAGGATGAGATTCGGAAAAGTGGAAATGTACCGTTTGAGTTGCTCGGTGGTTTCAATATCATCGAGATTGGCGTTCGGTGGTTTTGCCTCAACATAGCCAACCTGAGAGTGTTTGCCATCCCAAACTCGGAAATCTGGATTGCCTGCCTCGGTCTTCTTCGGCAATACCGTGACGTGGACTTTCTTGTGTCTCTTCGTCTCAGAGAAGTTTGCGAGAAGTTCCGCAAGGGCAGGATAGTATGATTCCTCACGGGCATCGCCACGTTTGGTACTGGATGCCACTTTATTGATGTATGTGTCGATCATTCTCTATCCAGTTCGCGTTTGTACTTAACGAGAACGGGCAATTGCATATAACTACTACAATCACGTACTGCGTTTTTTGTACCATATCCGTATCAAAGACGGCACTCCGTTTCGTTTTTGCGGCTTTCGGTCGGGCCTTTTCCCAAAATCTAACCCACGTTTGATGAATTGTCAAGCTCATCCACAGATCTATTTTGAATACCACGGTGTCCCTATCGCGGAACGGTTTGCCCGAAGATTTCCGAGATCACCACGACCATGGCATCATTGTCTTTGTAGCCGCCGGTCTTCAGCTTTAGATCGACATCGAGAAGCGTTGCAAGGGCATCCTTGATTTCTTTGATCGAAAATATTTTTGCGGCAGAGGTGTAGTCATTTATGTGGGAATTCCATCTCCCAAAAACACTCGTCACAATATCTTTCGAGTTCGTGCCCTTTGCAACGAGATGCTTAACCTGAAGAAGGTTCAGGAAGTATCGGCTCAGCATGTAGTTTATGTAGACAGGTTTCTCACCGCTCTCAAGCATCTTTACTGCAATTTCCTGTGCTCGTTTTGAATTTCGCTGTCCGATAGCGCGCTGCAGCTCGAATATGTTGAACGTTCTCGACTTTCCCACTACCGATGTGATGTCGTCTATGTCAATTTTCTTCCGGTCCCCTACGTATAGGTTGAGCTTCTCAAGTTCGGCCATCAAATCGCCGACGGAATCTCCCGTGAAATCGATAAGCAAATCGATGGCGCCGCTGCTCATCTCCTTGCCCAGGTTGCCCGCTGCCTCTGCGAGAAATTCGACAAGGTCGTCACCTGTCAATCTGTTGAAAGTCAAGGTCTCGGCAGTGGCGGAAATTTTCTTGTAGGGTTCTTCTGATAATTTGATTTCACCTGCTACCAGGCAGAGAATATTTGTGTCCGGCAAATCGGAAATATGATCGGCAACGTCAAGCCGGTATTTCCTATCCATCTTGTCGAACCTTCTGACAACAGTGAGGCGGTGTGCTCCGACGAGGGGGAAGCTGAGCATCGATGAAAGAACTGTTTCGGAGGTTGCTTCAGTGCCTTCGAAGATGTCGAGATTGAATGACCTCTCGGCTGGCACGACCACATTTTCGACGAGCAAATCGACCCCCTTCGAAATGAAGTAGTCCTCACTGCCGTGAATCAGATAGACCTTCTCGAACTTTTTCTTTGTTATCGCAGCAACAAATTTCTTGAAGTCACTCATGGACGAGCTCCAGTTTCCCGAAGCGATAGATATGATGCCCCCCGCCGATCCTGTTCTTTTGTCAATTGGACCTTCGTCTTTGATGGGACTAAGGTTTTTTGGATGTTTTTCCCGAAGGGACTGCTTTGGGGGAATCTGGTTTGAGGTAGGCTTTCAGAATATAAACAGGCTGGAGCGGCACATCCCGTTTGTCACGGGAGAGGGTGGAGATCTTGTTTACGACATCCATCCCATTTACGACCTCTCCGAAAACCGTGTACTGCCCATCCAGGTAGGGCACGTTTTGGAGACAAATGTAGAACTGGCTTCCGTTAGACTGCCGTTGCGGATTGACCTCGTCGGATTCGCGCGCCATCCCAACTGACCCTTTCAAATGTGGCCTTCCGATCTCGGCGGAGAGCGTGTATCCAGGTCCGCCCTGGCCATAATTCAATTTATTTTGCTTTTTCGTGTTAGGGTCACCACCCTGAATCACAAAACCGGGAACGATGCGGTGAAACTGAAGGCTGTCATAAAAATGCTGCACGACAAGTTTGCGAAAATTGTCGCTGTGTACCGGCGCATCGTCATCATACAGTTTTATTTCGATTGTGCCGAAGTTTGTTTCTAATATCACATTTTTTCCTTTCCCGCACCCGAGAAGAAGAAATGAAATTACGATGGATAGAAAAACTGATTTCATGTTTACCTCAAAAGGTCTTGTCTTTTTTTAGATAGCATAACCACTTTTTTTGTTTTGCCTTGTTCTCGTCAGTGAACATTTCCACCATGGTCATCCGTTGAAGAAAAGAAGGAGCAGGAGTCCAAGGGCGATTCTATAAACGGCGAAAATCGTGAAACGATGAGTTTGAATGTACCGCAACAGCCACTTTACGACGAGGAAGGCTGTAACCGTGGAAACAACAAATGCGATCCCAATGTCGCCCCAGTTTCCTCCGCCACCGTGCTTGTAGGCGTCCCACAGCAATTTCCCACTTGCTGCATACATCGTCGGAATCCCGACAAGAAACGTGAATTCCGTCGCTGCAGCTCGATTGCTCGTACCAAGGAGCATCGCTGCAAAGATCGTTACTCCTGACCGTGAAGCACCCGGGAAAATTGCTGCAACTATTTGTCCCAATCCAACAGCGATTGCGACTTTCCATGTTATGGTGACCGTATCTATCTTTTTTGCGGCAAGCCATTCTGCGACCAGGATCCACACGCCGCCGATTAATAGCGCCCAGGCAACCGGCGTAATCGCCTCGGGTAATTTGAAACCCATTTTGGAGACGACGAGGCCGAGGATGCCCGTAATCACGAATGCGCCGATGAGTTTCATCGCATAGTCACGGTTTTCAGGTTTTGCAAATCCCGTCGCAAGCGACCGTAACCGCTTCCAATAGATTATCGTCACCGCAAGAATTGCTCCCGCTTGGATGACGACATTGAATAAATCCGACCGATGACCTAAGCCCAGCTTTTCAGCAATGAGCAAATGTCCCGTACTGGAGATCGGCAAAAACTCCGTTACGCCTTCGATTACTCCAAGTATTATGCTCGCTATATTATGATTCACAATGCTTCCTGAAAATTCGTCTTGAATTAAAAATAGTAAACCAAACCGAATGTAACTCCGACTCCGGAAAGATTGCTATTGACTATACTCTGATCGTTAGGATTTGGCAATGGCTTTCCGTCCTTGTCTTTGAAATTGCCCGTGAACTCGGCACGTCCATCGATGTCTAACCTTGCATAAAAATCCTCGCCCAACTTCGAGTCAATTGCCGCCTCGAATTTCAGGCCGAGACCCTTTGACGAATAATCTGTCGTGTTTCCATAAAGTTGAAGACCCTGGCTTAAAGAGGAGAAATGATAACCGATCCCTCCGCCGTATCTCAGATAATAGTTATCACCGGCAAGGACTTTCCTTATAGTGACGGACGGGAGCGAATATGCGTAGCTGATTTGGTAGTTGTTGCCGGTGTTTTGATTTGTGAGGTAGGCGTACTCGATTCCTATCGTCCAATTGTCCGTGATAAAATACTCCACTCCCGTTTCCAGTTGAACAGAAGTCACGTATGTCCCGGGTGTCACGCCGCCGGTTGTCCCGGCAAGATATTTAGAAAGCGAAGGAGCGTTATAGTACTCCAGGCCGAGGCCCGCTGTAGCTGAGAAGTCCTGCGCTGACGCAGCTTGCACGAGGACGAGGATGACTATTGAAGCTAATTCGATTTGACGCCTGGTCGTGGGTCTTTGTCCCCCAATTGTGTTATTGTCATCCATCATAAAATGACAGGTCCCCCTATGGAAAGCGAGTCATTTATTTTGAAGGTGGTCAACGTAGTGTTCACGAGCTCGTCAAATGTAATGAGCGGATACCTGTCCGACGCAGCGGACCTCATGAAAGCTTCCACTTCATTTCCGATTCCTTTGTCTATCTTGCCCGTGCCGGTTCTCTTTTCCTTTCCGTCATGGTAGAAGTACACGTGCTGAAAATTGTCGATCACCGCCGCCCGTTTTCCGGCAGTCACTTCGATTCGTTCTTTCGGGAGCGCCGAATCGCCATTTGCAAGGTAAGTGATAATTCCTAATGATCCGTTCTTCAGCCGAAGAGTGATGTTGACATTGTCGTTGTTCATCGTTGCAGAATTCTGTGACGAAATAGACTCTGCGTAAACCTTTTCCACCGTCGAACCGGTCAGGAATTGAATAAGATCCACAAAGTGGCACACTTCGCCGATAATTCTACCACCGCCCTCGACGGGATCTTGCGTCCAATGACTCTTGGGAATGTATCCGGCATTTACGCGGTAATTTACGATGAACGGCTCCCGTACATCTTCGAAGAAACTCTTCGCTTCGAGCGTAAGCGGTGCAAACCTTCTGTTGAATCCCACCATCAGGAGGGGGCTATTCTTCTCATCGAAACCTCGATAGAATTGCCCGATTGAAATCAGCTCGTCTTCAGTTAGAGCGAGCGGCTTCTCGACAAAAATGTTCTTACCCGACTTAATGCCCTCGATTACGAAAGCGGCGTGCAAGTTATGACGGGTCGCAATAAATACGGTTCCGATTCCCTCGTTTGAAAATATTTCTTCGGGGTTCGTGCCGGCGGAAGCGAAACCAAACTGCTGCTTTGCTGTCTTTGCCGTTATTCCCGATGCAGTGCATACTGTGTCGAAGATTATGTTTGGAATCGTCTTGAGAGACGGAAGAAGATTCGCTTGCGCAAAGCTCCCAGCTCCGATAAATCCGACCGTCAAGGGAGAGTTCTTGAACGCCTCTGACGACTTCTCAATCTTGACCTTCAATTTTTGACCTTTGGATTCGCCGGTTTCCTCTTCATATTCAAGAATAATTCCGATATACTTCTCCTTTGATTCGCCTGAGATAAGTTTGTACGCCTTTGCGGCGGAGTCAATCGGGAAACGATGAGTCGTGAGCGACTTGACATCCACCTTCTTGTCTCTCAGCAGGTTGACGAATTCTTTCATGTTTCTATTTTCAGTCCATCGCACAAAACCAATCGGATAATCCACGCCACGTTCCTCGTAATTTGAATCGTATCTTCCCGGGCCGTAAGAGCGTGAGAGTTTGAACTCCAATTCTTTCGCGTAATATGGCCCTCGCGGAAAGTTCATTCCGGTCGCACCTATCATTACAATTCTCGATCGGTCTCTGGCTATCTCACCGGCAAGAGAAACGGGATCGCTTGATCTCGTCGCTGCTGCAATAACGACCGCGTCGGCACCATAACCTTCAGTGAATGAATGCACAAGTGTTATGACATCGGCGTTTCTTTCACACGCATCGTCCGCACCAACTTTTTTTGCAAGCCGGACATTCTCAGGATTCATGTCGATTCCAAACACGCGGCAGCCGTTTGCCTTGAGAATCTGCACTGCGAGAAGGCCCACAAGTCCGAGTCCTATGACCACAACATTTTCTCCGAGTGTGGGATTTGCCTGCCTGACTCCTTGCATCGCAATCGCGCCAAGCGTCGTGTAAGCGGCTTCATCGAGTCCAACTCCAGCCGGCACTTTCACGGCGAGATTCTTCGGAACGAAAACTATATCAGAATGGCTTGCATAACCGCCCCCGCCGCAAGCGACACGGTCGCCAACTCTGAACATCGACGCAACAGGGTCCATTGCAATCACGACACCGGCGCAGCTGTAACCCAATGGCTTTCCTGCATCCAACTTCGACATAACCTTCTTATAAGTTGCTAGAAAACCAGTTTGTTTGATTTCCTGCAAAACCTTTTTTACGTCTTCAGGTCGTGAGCGGGCTTTCTGAATCAGATTCATCTTTCCGAGATCGACAGAACTTTTCTCAGTACCTGCGCTTATGAGCGAATAATGATTCTTGACCAGTATTCCACCTGCCTTCAATGCAGGCGGCGGAACGCTATCGACTTTTAGCTCACCGGACTTCATGTTTTGAATTACTTGTTTCATGGGCGACTCATTGTTTGATGAAGATTACATAAACTTCTTTCGGACCGTGTACGCCGGTTACAAGCTCTTTTTCGATGTCGGCAGTCCGACTCGGCCCCGTGATCAGGAATAGATTACTTCCTTTTCCCGAAGGAATCCATGCGGAGAAATCCCTGTATTCATCGGTGAATAGTTCATCGAGGGAGGGAAGAAGTGACTTTGGTTCGGCAATGATGAATAATCTTGTTGCCAGTGCAGCCGGAAGTCTCATATCGTTGGCGATTACAACTGTGCCTGTCTCAGAAATGCACGCGACGCACGGCACCACTGCCGAGTCAAATACAGCTGCCTCACGTCTGTCATATCCAGAATCGAATTCGGAAGAAGACCGAACCGGCTTTTTGAACCCGCGCAAAAGATTTTTGTACCGCGACAGCACTCCTCCGTCCACAAAGACGTTCTCCCCAGCGTGGTCCGCAATGAACTTCGACGCGCTTTCCTCATTGTCGAAAACTGCTGCCGCTCCTTCGAGTTTTTTCAATTCTGAACCAAATTGGTCGAATAAACCCTCGAAGTTGGCGGCCGAAGTCCTTTTTGTGGGGAATTGTTCCTGCGCTTCATTGTTGACCTTTTCAGGCCCTCTGAGACCGCGCCTTATCGCAGCGAAAATCTTCTCGCGACTATCTCCCATCAACTCAATTTCTTTTTCTTGTATGTTTCTCTGAACGACGCAGCAGGAGGCTGCGGGAACTCCCGGTAGAGTGTCCAGCTTTTCATAATTCTATTCAGCAACTTTGTCCTCATCCGGTTGGGTCCCTTCGGGAAGACCAGGCGAACGACCTTTGCCATGAAATTGTAGCGCTTGGGCCTCAGCATCGTCTTCCTGAAGTTTCTGAAGATAAAACTTTCCGCAGCAGATTTATCGATTGAAATCATTTCGTGACGAAGTGAAAGAAGATGGTGATGTATCTCAATTCCGACCGGACAGACTTCCGTACAATTCCCGCAAAGCGTGGAAGCGAAAGGCAAGTCCCTGGCATTTTCCTTCCCATAGAACAGAGGAGTAACGAGCGAACCAATAGGACCCGGATAGACCGACCCATAGGCATGACCGCCGATGTTACGATACACGGGGCATACGTTCAGACATGCACCACACCTAATGCAATGAAGCACATCCTGATATTCGGTTCCGAGCAGGCTGCTCCTGCCGTTGTCAAGAAGAACGATGTAAACCTCCTCCGGCCCGTCCTTTTCATCGGGCGCTCTTGGACCGCGAATGATCGAAACGTAGCTGGTCAGTTTTTGTCCGGTACCGCTGCGGCCAAGCAATCTCATGAAAACTCTCAAGTCGGAAAATTTTGGGATTACTTTCTCTATCCCTGTAACCACGATATGTGCCTTGACTGTCGAAGTTGAAAGGCGGGCGTTGCCTTCGTTCTCAACGATGACGACATCGCCGGTCTCCGCAATTAGGAAGTTCGCACCTGAAATCCCGACCTCAGCACTAAGAAATTTTTCACGCAGAACTTTTCGTGCTTCTCCTGTAAGGTATTTTGGGTCGCTGTTTAATTCGCTGCCGATTTTATCGTGGAACAGTTCCGCAATTTCTTTGCGCGATTTATGAATGGCAGGGGTGGTTATGTGAGAAGGCTTCTCGTTGGCAAGTTGAACAATGTACTCCCCGAGATCAGTCTCAACGGCATCGATGTTGTGCTTCGCAAGGAAAGGAACAAGCTCGATTTCCTCCGTCACCATCGATTTGGACTTGACGATGGTCTTTGTGTCATGCTTCCTGGCGATTTCAAGCACATAATCTTTCGCCTCTTCCGGAGATTGGGCGTAGAACACTTTGCATCCGTTTTTCTGCGCCCTGTCATCAAACTTCGATAGATACTCATTCAGGTGGGAGATGGATTCTTGCTTAATCATTCTTGCCTTGTCTCTCAGGAATGTGAAATCGATTCCCTCAAACGATTCCTCGCGTTTGTCGATGGCCTGAAGGGAAGCCTTCTTGAGATTGAAGCGCAACTGATCGTTGCCGAATTCCTTTTTATATAATTTCTTGAAGTGACTCGACTCAGATGCCATCATCCGATGCTTTCCGCCATGATTTCGGCTATATGGGCAAAGCGTTTTTTCATTCCGGCCCGGCGAGCACGACCCTGCAAATGCATCAAACAGCTCGTGTCACCCGATACTAAAATATCTGATTTGGTAGATTCGAAATGCTTCAACTTCTCATCTGCCATGGCACATGAAATCTCGGGGAACTTTACCGCGAATGTTCCGCCGAAACCGCAGCAGGTTTCTTTGTAGGGAAGCTCGACTATTCGTAGTCCGTCTATTCTCTTTAGGATCTTTCGAGGTTCCTCGTTGATTCCAAGTTCTCGCAGGCTGTGACATGAGTCGTGGTATGATACCACAGCATTCAATTTACCATTGAATTTGTCGATTCCCACAATGTTGGTAACAAATTCCGTGAGCTCCAATGTTCGTGAGGTGAAATCGTGGATTTGATCCGCCGACCTTGAATCATCAGTGAGCAAGCCCGGGTAAAAGTTGCGTACCATCGCCACGCAGGAGCCAGATGGGGCGACGATGTAATCGCGTTCGATATCGAAGCGAATGGTCCTCCCGCCAAGAGAAGTGTCGGACCTTAAGAATGCGTTTACCTCATGCATTGCCATCAATCGGGCTTCGTCGAAATAGCCTGAATTAAAGGCAGGTTGGCCGCAGCAAGTCTGATTCTCCGGAAAGATAACTTCGCACCCCAGGTGTTCTAGAACCTTAAGTGTGCTCTCCGCAACACTTGGGAAAAACTGATCAATATAACATGGGACAAAAAGGAAAACGCGCATTTGCAATGGAAAAATATAGGCTTCCGCCGAGGAAAATACAATTTCCTTCTCGTAGTCCTATCATCGCTCTACATTTGTAACATCCGGCGACGTTTGCCCGGCGTTTGAACGTAGTAGGGCAGGTCTTTGCAAAATGCTTTGTGAAATCAGTCGGCAATGCATCCGTTCGAACTCGTGCACTGTTAATGTAAACACTTGATAAATCTCATTTGGTAGATTAATTTCTTGATCAGATGCTTGCTTATTGAGTCGCAATAAATCCAGTGTACTGTCTTTCCCAGAACAACGAAGATGAAAGTCCGACAGAATTGTTTCTCCCATTTCTACGAATGACTGACACTCCCTTGACTTCCCCAGCGAATCAAAATAGAATGTCGCATGACGGGAAAGAGTAAAGAATGCGACTACTGAGCCGGCTCGTACCCACCGTTCTAATCCTGATATTTTCAAGTGAAATGACATTTGCAGGGACTCCTGGGGGGAACACTTCCCGGCTTCTTTCGATGGCGCCGGTAGATTGGGCCATCATCATTCTATATTTCGTAGTTGTGCTCCTGATAGGGTTTTATTTGAAGAAATACACGAGCACTGGCGAGGAGTTCTTCATGGCAGGCCGAAAGATGACCGCCTGGATCGCCGGTCTCAGTTTCATTTCCGCAAACCTTAGCTCGCTTGAAACAATGGGATGGTCGGCGATGTCGTACCAGTATGGGATGCTGGGAGCGCACGCCTATTTGATCGGTGCTATACCTGCGATTCTGTTCCTGGCAGTTGTGATGATGCCCTTCTATTATGTATCCAGAACGCATTCTGTGCCAGGGTACCTCAAACTTCGTTATGGCGAAGCAAGCCGTTCTCTTGCGGGGATTTCGTTCACGTTTATGACTGTCCTAGTCTGCGGCGTGAATATGTTTGCAATGGCGAAGATCATGCAGATGTTGCTGGGATGGAATTTCGATGTTTGCATCTGGGTCTCGTCAATCACGGTTGCGGTCTACGTCGCATTGGGCGGGCTGCTCTCGGCCGTTTTTAATGAAGTAATGCAATTCTTTCTCATCTGGCTCGGCACGCTGCTGATACCAATACTTGGACTGATCGAGGCTGGCGGATGGCATAAAATGATGGAGACAATAAATGCACAGCATCTCGGTGAAAACTTCACGAGTCTATGGGCGAATCTTGGGTCTCCTGCGAGCAATCCAATGGGGATGCACTGGACGGGTATGGTTTTCGGCTTAGGACTCGCGGTCTCGTTCGGCTATTGGTGCACCGACTTCCTTCAAGTGCAGCGGGTGATGGCTGCGAAGAGTCTGAAGGCAGCGCAGAATGGAACGATCATCGGAGCGGCCCTGAAGATGATGGTACCTCTTATTGTGACAGTTCCCGGTCTGCTGGGTTTGGCAGTGCTGACAAAGAAATCGGGAATAGTGCTGGTTCCGGAAAGCGTCGCGCAGGTAACAGGCGGCCATAGCTATAATGAGGTCTTGCCGCTAATGATGGCACAATATCTTGGGCCGGGACTTCTTGGTCTTGGGATCACTGCAATGATTGCAGGATTCATGTCCGGCATGGCGGGTAACGTGAGCGCATTTTCAACTGTGTGGACATACGATGTCTATCGCCCGCTCATCAACAAGAATGCGAGCGATGCGCACTACGTAAGCATGGGGCGTTGGTCTTCGATCGTTGGCGTGTTTATTGCGATACTCACTGCGTATACGGCAAAGTTTTTCAGCAACATCCTGGTCTATCTGCAGGTCCTTGTGATGTTCTTCATAATTCCCTTGTTCGGTGTCGTTATACTCGGCATGTTGTGGAAGCGCGCTACATCCGCCGCCGGGTTCTGGGGATTCCTTTCGGGGATCCTGACTTCGATCGGTGAGTTTATTTATGTGCATGTGTTCCCGGGCTATTTCGATCCGGCTCAGCTCAATCCGGCACACGTCCAACGCATCGCTCTGTCACCTTTAGCAAAGGACATGGCGGTAAACATGTTCAGTGCACTATGGTCTTTGCTTGTCTGCATGGGTGTGACGGTGCTGGTGAGTATCTTTACAAAACCGAAATCGGACCTGGAGCTGAAAGACCTGGTCTATGGTATGACGGGCATTCCCAGCGAGGGTCCATGCCCGTGGTACAAACATCCGAAATTTTGGGCAGCGGTCGTATTGTGCGTGTTGATTGCCGTCAATATTATTTTCTGGTAGGAGGTAGATCATGTCGAGCATATCGCGAGATTCCGCGGCATCGGGAAAAGAAATCAAGAGGATTGAGATCTGGTTTTTTATCGGAGCGCTTCTATTTGTGTACGGAATTCTCATTATCGCCTCGGGGATTTATTACTTGTTTGTTCCTCCCGAGCATCAGGTCGCACTTGCCGGACTCCACTCCGATATTTGGTGGGGAGCATTGTTATTGATTTTGGGTTCGGTCTACAGTGCGAAATACTGGCCATGGAGGAAAATAGCACCCTGACAAAAAGGAGTCTTATGGATCAGAAACTTAATCAGCTTAAAGCTGAAATAATCAAGGTCGGTAGGATGATGTATGAGCGCGGCTATATCGCTGCGAATGACGGAAACATAAGCGCGCGTGTTGACAAGAAAAGGATTTTGATTACGCCGACTCGAATGGGAAAGGGCTTCATGAAACCTAAGGACCTCATTTTGGTCGATGTGAACGGGCGGCCGCTAAGCGGAACGAGGAAACCGTCGTCGGAGTGCGACTTTCATGTCAAGATTTACAGAGATAGGCCGGACGTGAACAGCGTATGTCATGCCCATCCTCCCTATGCAACCGGTTTTGCGGTCGCGGGAATCCCGCTTGACAAGATGATCCTGCCGGAGGTCATCATCAGACTTGGAATAGTCCCGATCGTTGAATATGGGACACCGGGCCACAGCGAACTTTATGATCAGATTCACAAGAAGTTGAAAAACCACGACGCGTTTCTTCTAGCGAACCATGGGGCTCTTACCGTCGGCAACAGCGTCATGGACGCTTACGATAAAATGGAGACGCTGGAACATGCTGCGATGATCCAATTCATTGCGCACCTGCTCGGTAAGGTAAACACCCTTGATACGAATCAAGTCGAAAAGCTGATTCCATTGCGTGACAAATTCGGAGCGAGAAGAGATTTGAGTTTGGAGTAAACGAGAAATCGGTTAACGATAAAAGAACAAAAAGGACATTCAATGAACAAACCGTTTATGCAAATGAATGCCCCCTTGAAGCGTCTCCGAGGGACAACTCCAAAGGTCGGAATTCGTCCCGTGATAGACGGAAGAAGGAAGGGCGTTCGCGAATCTCTCGAAACTCAGACGATGCAGATTGCAAAGAACGCAGCGGAATTCTTGACGGAAAATCTGCGGCATTCGAATGGGCTGCCCGTCGAGTGCGTAGTCGCCGACAGGTGCATCGGAGGAGTCGCAGAGGCGGCTGAAGCTTCAGAGAAGTTTACGCGTGAGGGAGTGGGGGTCTCTCTGACTGTAACCCCGTGCTGGTGCTACGGAACTGAGGTAATGGATTCTGATCCTTTAATTCCGAAAGCGGTCTGGGGATTCAATGGAACCGAGAGGCCGGGTGCCGTGTATCTTGCGGCAGCTCTCGCAGGCTATTCACAGAAAGGATTGCCCGCGTTTGGGATTTACGGCAAAGACGTGCAGGATGCGTCCGATATGCGGGTGCCTGACGATGTAAAAGAGAAGCTCCTTCGTTTTGCAAAATCTGGACTTGCTGCCGCTGAGATGCGAGGCAAATCGTATCTCTCCATTGGATCGGTTTCGATGGGAATTGCCGGCTCCATAGTCAACCATGATTTTTTTGCTGATTATCTCGGGATGAGAAATGAATCCATCGACATGTCCGAGATTATCAGAAGAATTGAAGAAGAAATTCTCGACATTGAAGAATACAAGAAAGCGTTGGAATGGACGAGGAAATATTGTAGGGAAGGTGAGGAAAGAAACAACGGAAATAACATCGCGTCGAGACAGAGAAAGGATTATGAGTGGGAAACTGTGGTAAAGATGGCGATGATCGCAAGAGATCTGATGATTGGTAATGAGAAGCTTTCGGAACTCGGTTTCGGTGAGGAGGCAATGGGCCACAACGCGATACTTGCCGGATTTCAAGGACAGCGGCAATGGACCGACCATTTCCCAAACGGAGATTTCCTCGAATCGATTCTCAACACTTCATTCGATTGGAATGGAATACGCGAGCCATTTTTAATAGCCACCGAAAATGACAGCTTGAATGGCGCTGCCATGTTGTTCGGCCATTTGGTTTCGAATACGGCACAGATGTTTTCCGATGTGAGAACGTACTGGAGTCCGGCGGCTGTCAAGAGAGTTACCGGGCGCACTCTGAAAGGCAGGGCATCGGACGGAATCATCCACTTGATAAACTCCGGTTCATCAGCTCTCGACGCAACCGGAAGGCAGAGGTTGGACGGGAAACCTGCGATGAAACCATTTTGGCAAATCACTTCCGAGGAAGCTTTCGAATGCCTGGCAGCAACGAAATGGTGTCCGGCAGTCAGAGAATACTTCAGGGGCGGTGGGTTTTCCTCGCAATTCTTGACGGAAGGCGGAATGCCGATTACGATGTCACGCCTGAACCTGATAAAAGGCCTCGGCCCGGTTCTGCAAATCGCAGAAGGATATACTGTACAACTTCCTAATAATGTACACCGGCTGCTTAATCAACGTACCGATCCCACGTGGCCCACGACATGGTTTGCGCCGACTCTCACAGGCGAGGGAGCATTTACGGATGTTTACTCCGTGATGGCAAATTGGGGCGCGAACCATGGAGCGATAAGCTATGGACATATCGGTGACATGCTCATCACCCTTGCCTCGATTCTTCGAATTCCCGTGAGCATGCACAATGTCTCGCGAGAGAGAATTTACCGACCGAGCGCGTGGAGTGCATTTGGCACTGAAGACTTAGAAGGCGCTGACTTCAGAGCCTGCAAGAATTTTGGACCAGTTTATGGGAGGACTTGAATATTCCTGCGGCTCAATGCCACAAGGCCCAGGTTCTCCTAAGAAGTTTAGCCGAATTCGCCGCATCAAAAATAAGATCCAATGGTCAAGAAATGAATCTCGAAACGGATGACGTCCCTTTTATGGATTGGGGCACGATGGTTGCAACCTGTCTGGGACTCGAGAATCGGAGTTTCCACCTCATCGGGTGATAAGTCTTGCCTAATTCCAGATTCCTCGCTATTGATCTCGGTGCCGAAAGCGGGCGAGCTTTCATAGGAACATTGGGCTCGGGGAAATTAGTTGTAGAGGAAGTGCATAGGTTTCCAAATATTCCCGTAGTCGTCTCCGGACACCTGCGCTGGGATATTTATGCCCTCTTCAGGGAAGTGAAGAAATCACTTAAACTCGCCGCGGAAAAAGGAAACATCGAATCCATCGGTATTGACACATGGGGAGTCGATTTCGGATTTGTCAAGAAACAAGGTGGTACACTCGATTTGCCTTACAGCTACCGAGACTCGCGCACCAACGGCATTATGCAAAAAGTGTTCGAAAAAATTCCAGAGAAGGAGATCTACGCAAGAACGGGCATTCAGCTCATGCAAATCAATTCCCTCTATCAATTATACAGCGTGAAAAAGGAGTGCGGTGCAAGTCTCGGAGAATTCAACAAGCTTCTGTTCATGCCGGACCTGATGAATTTCTTCCTTACAGGAGAGGAATTTTCAGAATACACGATTGCTTCCACATCTCAGATGTTGAATGCAGTGGAGAAAGATTGGGACGAGGCAATCTTTTCGAAGCTCGACCTGCCAATAGATATCATGGCACCAATAGTTCAACCCGGAGAAGTAATTGGTCCGATGTTGCCGGAGATACTGGACGAGGCAGGCATAAAAAGTCAGGTCAAAGTTGTTGCCGTCGGAAGCCACGATACTGCAAGCGCCATCGCGGCTGTCCCTGCTGCGGAAGTGGATTGGGCTTATCTGAGTTCAGGGACATGGTCACTAGTTGGAATAGAAACCGAGCGGCCGATCATCAATGAATCTTCTATGAACAGCAATTTCACGAACGAAGGCGGGGTCGGGGGCAAAATAAATTTTCTGCAAAACATAATGGGAATGTGGCTGCTGCAGGAGGTAAGAAGAATATGGGAGAAGAATGGTGAACACTATAGCTACGACGCACTGATGAAGATGGCAGAGGGCGCAGGAGAATTCAAATGCATTGTGGATCCAGGTGACAGCTCATTCCTAAATCCCCCTGATATGAAGGGGGCTATCGTTGAATTCTGCAAGAAAACGGCGCAGCCTTGTCCCGAGTCGAAAGAGGAATTCATCCGTTGCATATTCGAGAGTTTGGCCTTCAAGTATAGAGCTGCGATAGAAAGGATAAACGTGATCACAGGCAAAGCTGTGAAGACACTTCACATCGTCGGCGGCGGAGCTCAAAACGAATTGTTGAGCCAGTTGACTGCTGACGCTGCGGGAGTCCCAGTGATCGCTGGACCAGTCGAAGCAGCGGCAATCGGAAATATCCTGGTGCAGGCAATAGCAGGCGGAAAAATCAGCTCAATTGATGAGGGAAGAAAAGTCGTCGCCAGATCCTTCCAGTTGAAAGAGTATTTTCCTCAACGCACTGAGAAATGGGATGAGGCGTACAAACGAATTCCTTTTGATCTCTAAATGTGAAAGGGTCCATGACCGTGAATAATCTGGATTTCAAGAATGTGAGTTATTTATGGGATGAGTCGAAAGCAACAGGACTGAAAGGCGACGAAGTCGCACTTTTGGTATATCGCTCGAACCTGTTGGGTGCCGATTTAAGAATTACTAACTACGGCGGGGGAAACACGTCCTGCAAAGCAGCCGGCAAGGATCCACTGACAGGCAGGGCGGTGGAAGTAATGTGGGTGAAAGGATCCGGCGGGGATCTCGGCACCATGACGAAGAGCGGACTGGCGGCGCTGTACATCGAGCGTCTTAGAAATCTGGAAAGCATCTATCGAGGCGTTGAGCACGAAGATGAAATGGTGGTACTCTTCAATCACTGCATATTTGATCTTAACTCGAAGGCACCGTCAATTGATACACCGCTCCACGGGTTTCTTCCATTCAAGCACGTTGACCACATGCACCCTGATGCTGTCATAGCGATCGCTGCATCGAGGGAGGGCGAAAAGATTACTCAAGATTTGTTCCAGGGCACCATCGGCTGGGTAGGATGGGAACGTCCTGGTTTTGATTTGGCCTTGAAGCTGAGGAAGTGCGTGGACGAGCATCCCGGCATTCGTGGAATAATACTGGCATCTCACGGCCTATTCACGTGGGGAGATACTTCATACTCATGCTACGTTAATACTCTCGAGGTCATAGAGCGCTGTGCCGGGTACATAGCAGGCAAACTGGGTAAACAGCATGCGGCGTTCGGAGGAACGAAACTTGAGCCACTTCCCCAAGAGGAACGTGCCAGGAAGGCAGCATGGTTGGCACCGATTCTGCGAGGCTACTGCTCGTCCCATACGAAGATGGTCGGACATTTCACCGACGAAAATGCAGTGCTCGAGTTTGTCGACTCGAAGGACTCAGCCAGACTGGCAAAGATGGGAACAAGCTGCCCAGAT
The DNA here is from genome assembly GCA_963768145.1 of uncultured Bacteroidota bacterium. Classification (GTDB taxonomy): domain Bacteria; phylum Bacteroidota; class Ignavibacteria; order Kryptoniales; family JAKASW01; genus JAKASW01. The sequence continues at coordinate 313,639 of CAVYHK010000023.1, forward strand.
CATTTTCTGCGTACGAAGATCAGGCCTTTAGTCCTTGAACTCGATGCTGATGAAGCCATAAACGACGTCGAAGAAGTGAAAAAGAAGATTGCTCCGCAGTTCGAAGCCTATAGAAAGATGTATGCCAGATATTACGAGGCATGCAAGCATCCTGATAGTCCTGCCATGCGTGATCCTAATCCGGTGGTGATACTGTGCCCCCGTGTTGGAATGTTCACATTTGCCAAGGACAAGCAGACCGCGAGAGTAGCCGCAGAATTCTATGTCAACGCTATCAACGTGATGAGAGGCGCGGAAGCAATATCGGCGTATGTCGCCTTACCTGAGCAGGAGGCTTTTGATATTGAATATTGGCTTTTGGAGGAAGCAAAACTAGCACGGAGACCCAAACCAAAGATGCTGGGCGGAAGAGTCGCTTTGATAACAGGGAGCGCTGGCGGGATTGGCAAAGCAATTGCGAGGAAATTTGCGGACGAAGGCGCTTGCGTTGTTATCTGCGACAACGATCAGGAGAGACTCGAAGGTGCGAAGGCCGAGTTCTTAAAGAAATACGGGAAAGACGTTTTCATCGGTGGCTCGCTTGATGTTACAAGCTCACGAGACGTGCACAAACTCTTCGACGCAGCTTCGCTGGCTTTCGGTGGAGTTGACATCATTGTGAATTGTGCCGGCTTGTCAATTTCAAAACCTCTGGAGGAGCATACAGAGAGAGACTGGGATATTCAGTACGAGGTCATGGCGAAGGGACAGTTTCTAGTGACACAAAAAGGTGCGGAAGTAATGCGCAAGCAAAACTTCGGCGGGGACATTCTGAACATTGTGAGCAAGAACGCCCTTGTCAGCGGACCGAATAACGCAGCATACGGATCTGCGAAGGCTGCGCAGCTTCACTTGAGTCGTTTGAACGCGGCAGAGCTTGGGAAAGACAGGATAAGAGTGAATGTTGTGAACCCTGACGCAGTCATCACAGATAGCAAGATCCTGGAGCGGCGCATGGGCTGAAGGGCGTGCCAAAGCCTATGGCGTGAAAGTGGAAGAACTCCCTGCATTCTATGCAAAGCGGACACTTCTGAATGAAATCATCAATCCGGAAGATATTGCCAACGCGTGCTACGCTTTCGTCAGCGGCTTGCTGAACAAGTCGACCGGTAATGTGCTAAACGTGGACGGCGGTGTGGCGGCGGCATTCGTAAGGTGAATCTTGAACCATCCCACAAAACCAATTGCATGCTGCGCTGGGACACGCCAAAAATCTTTGGAGTATGAAGGCGCCGCACAATCAGGGTGCTTGTCCCGACGGGATCTCATCGGGACCAAGACAGGTTTCTCGTGGGGACTCCACCTTTCCCTCATGATTTCAGCACTTCATGGACTTTCTTCGCAAGCGCGTAGGGGGTGAACGGCTTTTGGATGAAATCGACCTCCTCATCCAATACTCCCCGGACGTGCGATGACATCGGCAGTGTAGCCCGACATAAAGACAGTTTTAATGTCAGGCTTTATCGTCAGTATCTTATCTCGGAGCTCTTTCCCATTCATCGCCGGCATGATAACGTCCGTCAGGAGCAAATCTATTTTCACTCTCGTAGGCCTCGCAGAGCAGGATGCCCTCTCCTGGACTTAAAGCAGTTAGTACTTTATAGCCATATTCCTCCAGGCTATTCTTGGCAAGCTCGAGCAGGTCAGCCTGGTCCTCAACTACCAGAACTGTCTCGCTTCCGCTTATCGAGTTTTCCACTTGAACTCCTTCAGGCTTCTCAACATCACCTTGATAACGCGGCAAGTAAATTTTGAAAGTCGTTCCGATGTTCAGTTCACTATAGACATTTATGCTTCCGCCGTTTTGTTTTACAATCCCGTATACGGTTGAGAGTCCAAGTCCCGTTCCCTGGCCCTTGGATTTCGTCGTAAAGAAAGGCTCGAAAATTTTCTCTGTCGTTTCTTTGCTCATGCCTTTTCCCGTATCCGTAAAGCTTATGACACATATTCACCCGGAGAAAAGTCAATCCGGTTCTGAGTGTAAGGCTTCATCTATGAGAGACATTCGATGTTTCAATGGTTATTGTACCGATGTCGTCTATGGCGTCTCTCGCATTGGTTGCCAGGTTAACTAGTATTTGGTCAAGCTGGGTCGGATCTATTTTTATGTTCCAAACATTCTTTTCAGGAAGGAACATTAGCTTTATGTTTTCCCCAATCAATCTCTGGAGCATTTTCTGGAGCGACTCGATCGACTTGTTAGGTTCTAGTGCACGCGGGGAAACGATCTCTCGGCGGGCGAACGCAAGGAGTTGCCGCGTAATATCAGCTGCGCGCTTCGCTGCGGAGGCAATGAGCTCGGAGTAACGATAGAGCGGCTCGGACTTTTCCACTTTCTTCATTATCAAATCACTGTATCCAATGATTACTCCAAGCATGTTGTTGTAGTCGTGCGCAACACCTCCTGCGAGTTTGCCGATGCCTTCCATCTTTTGTGCCTGTAGAACTGTTCCTGGAGTTTCTTTCTATCAGATATGTCAATATGCGGAAGCGATCAATGCGGGCTTTCCCTCATATTCTATAGCCGAAGCAACTGAAATCTACCCATATCGCTTCTCCAGATTTTTTTAGTATCTGGTACTCATAATGGTCCGGGACTCTCCTGCCTTTTATACGATCTTCGGCCCGTTTCAATACAAGTTCTCGAAAGTCAGGATGAATGATATCTCCCTGGGAGCCAAGTGGTAAACCTCCTCGGCGGAGTACCCCGTCATAGCCAGGGCGGAAGCATTGACATAAATGAAGTGTTCGACATCGTGGATCAAGATGCCTGACGCCGAACCTTCGACGAGTCCACGGAACTTTGCCTCGCTTTCACGAAGGGCGTCCTCGGCCCGCTTGCGCTCAGTTATGTCGAATACGTACCCTTGCAAGCTGACCAGTTGCCCCCGGCTGTCAAATCTGCCGATCACATTCTTCGAGCACCGTGATAGACTTGCCATCCTGTCTCACAAGGGTTTCCTCGCAGTTGAACAGTTTTTTCTCACGGCGCAAGCGGTCCAAAAACCCTTGACGGTCAGATGAATGTGCATAGAAGGTTTCGGCGTTGGAATTCAGGACTGCCTCAACGGAGCTGAATCCCATCATAAACGCGAAAGCCTGGTTGCAATCCAATATTCTGCCTTGGGGTGTCGATATATAGTCGCCTGACAAATCATCTTCGAAGAACCTACGGTACTTTTCTTCGCTCTCATGGAGCGCCTCTTCCGTCCGCTTTCGTTCAGTGATATCGTGCGCCACACCCTGAAGACCAGTTACCCTTCCATCTGTGAAGATCGGATTTTCATACACTTCTAAAAGAATCGGCCGTTGATCGGCGTGTTCCACCTCTACCAATATTGGACCTTTTGTGATTTCTCCGCGCAAATGCGCTTGTGTCAGCTCTCTGGCATATTCATTAATCTTGTTCTTGGTCGTGAACCAATGAGATTGCGAAAGCCATTCATGTACGGAGCGACCCGTGATTGTTTCGATCGAAGGAGAAGTATATGTGATTCTTCCTTGAGTGTCTTGAGTATAGAAAAACAAGTGCGGCGTCCCTTCAACGATCGTACGCATACGATTTTCATTTTCCCTCAACGCCTCTTCTGTCCGTTTCCGCTCGGTTATGTCGTTTGACAATCCCAGCACGGCGACTACCTGGCCGTCATCATCGAGCACCGGGGACAGTCGTGCATCAATCCATTTTTCGCCAGAGGGGAATTCCTGAACCAACTCTGTTTGAGATGCACTTTTCGTGGTGATTACTCTTTGAAGACCCTGCATATTCCGGGCTGCAACGCTCGCCGGAAATATCTCTGTGAGGTGCTTCCCGACAAGTTCCTGAGGAGTCGAGTGAAGCTCCGATGCCGCACGCCCGTTCACATATGACAATTTTCCATCTGTCCCGACAAGATAGATCATTTCCGGAGAAGACTCGGCAAGGAGGCGATATTGTTTTTCATTTTTCCGGAGAGCTTCCTCGACACGTTTGCGCTCGGTGATGTCGCGTGATATGCCGAAGGTGCCGATGATTTTGCCCGCTTGGTCGCGCAACGGCACCTTCGTTACGGAAGCCCAGGTAGGAGGGCGGTCGGTCCATAATTCTTGAATTTCCACATCCACAACCGGCTTCCGTGTTCTAATTATCTCCTGTTCTTGTTCATAAATTTCCTGCGCTTTTTCCTTCACGAAGAAGTCAAAGTCGGTTTTACCAATAAGCTGGTCGGTGCTGGTCAGACCACGTTTTGCCGCCATGGTCGCACTCGCCCGTGTAAATTGTCCTTCGGTGTCCTTGAAGTATATCGCATCGACCGTATTCTCCAGAAGGGCGTTCAAAAGGTATCGTTCATGCGCTAGTAGCAAGGTGGCCTGTTTTGCCTCCGTAACGTCTTCGTAAGTCCCAAGCACGCCGATGATCTCTCCTTCGGCACCCTTTAAGGGTACCTTGCTCGTCCTTAGCCATCTAACGCCTTTGTCGAAGGATTGCGGTTCCTCGTATCCTATTTTTGGAATCCCGCTCTCGATTACTTGCTTGTCATCGGCACGGTAGAGTTCAGCCTGCTCATGCCAGCCCATCCGAAAATCGTCTTTCCCAACAAGTTCATCAGGTGAGTTAGAGCCCGAATCCTTTGCGAACGGTAAATTACAGCCGAGGAAAATGCCATTTCTGTCCTTCCAGAAAACCCGCGCTGGTATAGTGTCCAGAACGCTTTTCAGCATCTGCTGCGATTCGCGGAGAGCATTCTCCACGCGTTTTCGGTCTGTAATGTCATGAATTACACCAGCCACCACTCGCTTCTCTTTGTCGAACCTCGCGATAGAATGGATGTCCTTTAACTCGCCAGTGTCGGCGGCTCTGATCTTGAATTCAATGTCGTAGGGTTCGTCTCTTTCTAATAGATTCCTGAGCGCGTTGTCCATTTTCTCGCGATACTCGGGAAGGGGAATCCCTTTCAACGCAGAATAATCGAATCTTTCTTCTCTAAGTCCATAGACTGCCTGGGCTCCTGGAGACCCAGTCATTTTCTGGGAATCGAGATGCAGTTCCCAGTTGCCGAACTTGGACGCGAGTTCGGCTCTTATTAGTCTTGCCTCGCTTTCTTTTACTCTTCGTTCCGCCTCTCTCTCTTGAGTCTGATCCCGAAAGATGAGTACAACACCAGTCACATTCCCGGGCTCATCCCGTATCGGCGCGCCGCTGTCAGCGATGGGATGTTCGGCCCCGTCTCTAGAGATGAGCAATGTGTGATTTCCCAGCCCGACTACCGCGCCTTCTCTTAGGACTCGGTGCACAGGAGATTCAACGTTGGAGCGAGTGGTTTCATCGACGATGCGAAAGACCTTCTCCAGTGATTTCCCGAGGGCATCGTCTTCCGTCCAGCCTGTGAGTCGCTCGGCGGGAGGGTTCATTTGTTTAATCAGTCCGTCGGTGTCTGTTGTTATGACCGCATCGCCGATGCTGTATAGGGTGGTTTTGAATTCTTCCTGGACTTCTTTCCGTTTAATCTCCGATTGGTACATCTTCCGGTAGATACCTGCCTGCC
>CAVYHK010000024.1:0-35421 GCA_963768145.1 uncultured Bacteroidota bacterium
AATGATTTTTATTGTTATCTCTTGTAAATAGTATGTTCATATATATTACAGATCTGGAAAGGCGATGGCGGCAAAAGGAAAATTCATCTCACCCATCCGGAAGTCGCCGGTAATACCTACACTGGTGGCCGATCAGATCATCGACCTCATCAGCCGGGGCAAGCTCAAGCCCGGCGACAGGCTCCCTTCCGAGCACGAGATGACCGAACGCTTCCGTATCAGCAGGATCTCGCTGCGGGAGGCCATGAAGCTGCTGGAGGCAAAGGGGTATGTCGAGTCCCGGCACCGGAAAGGCAAGTTCGTCAGATCACCTGCCGATACGGCGAAGACCTCCATCGAAGACCTCCTGCTGGTGGACCAGGAGAAGATCTGGGAGCTTTTATGCGTGCGCAGGATCCTCGACTCCGAGGCGGCGCGCCTGGCATGCCTGAATGCCACGGCGAAAGACCTCGCAAGGCTCAAAAGGATTTTCGCGCGGGTACTTGAGGTCGGGGAGGACGCCGTGCTCCACGATGTGAAAGAAGGGGGCAAACTCTACATCGAATTCTTTAATGCCCTGATGGAATCAACGAAGAATTCCATTTTCATGCATATCCGCAAGTCCATGAACTCCCTTCTCATAGGCGCATTGCCCTACAGCAGGAAAAAGCTCTCAACCATAGAGGGAAGCTCGCGCACCATTGTCAGGCAGCTCCACTGTCTCTTCCGGGCCATTGAAAAGCGGGATGTCGATGCTGCACAAGTAGCTACCGTGGAACATATCGATTATCTGAAACGATCGTTAAAAAAGGCTTTATCGGTCTCCTAAATTTATTACCCTCCTGTTTAAGGGGCCGCCGTGACAGTCTTGCCCGTCATGGCGGGTCTTGTTTGAAGGGTTATGAGGAGATTCCCATTACGACTCGTGGAACTTCTTCCTTTGTTAGAGACCGAGCTGCCTTGATATGATGAGCAGCATGATCTCGGATGTTCCGGCATAGATGGTCTGGACCCGTGCGTCCCGGAACATGCGGGCAATGGGGTATTCTTCCATGTACCCGTAGCCGCCGTGGAACTGGACGCACTGGGAGACCACGCGGTTGAGCATCTCGCAGACCCAGTACTTGGCCATGGATGCCTTCTTGACATCCTTCCTGCCTTCCAGATGATCAATGAGGAGGCTCTCTACAAATGCCCTGCCGACCTCCACTTCGGTCGCCATCTTGGCGAGCTCGAAGGAGATGTACTGGAAGCGGCTGATGGGCCTGCCGAAGGCCTCCCGGGTCTTGGTAAACTCGATGGTGAGCCGCAGCGCCTCTTCCGCCCCCACCTGGGAGCCCATGGCACACACGAGGCGCTCCTGCTGGAGCTTGTCCATGAGGCAGTAGAACCCGTGGCCCTCGTGTCCCAGCAGGTTTGAGGCAGGGACGCGGCAGTCCACAAAGGCCATTTCCAGGGTGTCCTGGGAATGCAGCCCGATCTTTTCGAGCTTCCTGCCCTTTTCGAAACCCGGCGTGCCGTCTTCCACCACGATGAGCGACATGCCCTCGTAGGGGCTGGCGGCATTCACGTTGGTCCGGGCTGCCACGACGACCAGGTCGCAGTTGATGCCGTTACTTATGAAGGTCTTCTGGCCGTTGATGATGTATGAATCACCATCCTTGATCGCCGTGGTGCGGATGGCCGCCAGATCGGAGCCGGTGCCCGGTTCGGTCATGGCGATGGCCGTGATGATATCGCCCGTGACGCAGCCCGGCAGCCATTTTTTCTTCTGTTCATCCGTCCCGTAGGTGAAGATGTAGGGTACGACGATGTCCGAATGGAGCGGGAAGAAAAAGCCCCCGCAGCGGGTCCGTGCAAGCTCCTCGGTCAGGATAAAGGAATAGAGGAAGTCGACCCCGGAGCCGCCGTATTCCTCCGGCAGCCATGGACAGAGGAATCCCTGTGCTGCGAATTTCTTCCAGGCCTCCTTCGGGACGATCCCATCCTTCTCCCATTTATCCGCGTTCGGGGTAACCTCTTTTTCGAAAAACCTCCTCACCGATTCCCGGAAGATCTGATGTTCCTCGGTATAGTACTTGTCCAGCAAAGACATGGCATCCTCCTTTCATATCCCTTACACATCATTTCAAACTGCAATGACTTCAGCTTGCCGTCTGCATAGAGCTGCCTGAAGCTCGCGCTTGTTGAACTTGCCCACGCTGGTTTTGGGGATCTCCTTTAAGAAGATGATCTCGTCGGGTATCCAAAGGGCGGCCTTGACCTTGTCCTTGAGGAAATCCTTCAGCTCATCCGCGGTAACCTTCTGCCCAGGTGTCACTGCGATACAGGCCAGAGGTCGCTCCTGCCATTTGGGGTGCGGCACGCCGATGATGGCGGCCTCCAACACCTTGGGATGGGCCATGATCAGGTTCTCCAGGTCCACCGAGGAGATCCATTCGCCAGCGCTCTTGACCAGGTCCTTCTTGCGATCCACGAGCCGGACATAGCCCTCCTCGTCGATAGTACCGATATCGCCGGTGTGATACCACCCGTCGTAAAATGTCTCCTTTGAGCGCTCCGGGTCCTTGTAGTATTCGTTCGCGATCCACGGTCCCCTCAGGCAGATCTCGCCCCACTCCTTGCCGTCCATCTTCACTTCGGCTCCGGAGTCGCCCACGACTTTCATTTCCAGGCCGATCGCTATGAGCCCCGCGCTCGTCTTGATGTCGTAGAGCTTCTCTGCAGGCCAGTCCTGCATGTAGCTCTTGGGTATGGCCGCTGTGGCCAAGGGCGTGGTCTCGGTGGAGCCGTAGGCCTGCTTGATGGGGAAGTTGTACTTCTCGTTTAAGTCTATCATGAGCTGCCTGGGGATGGCGGAGCCGCCGCTGGCAATGGTCCTGAGCGATGAAAAGTCGTGCCACCCGCCCTTTTCCAGGTAGTCGAACAGGAGCATCCAGATGGTGGGCACGCCCGCGGTGAAGGTGACCTTCTCCTGTGCTATTGTCCTGCAGAGCTTCTCCATGTTGATCACCTCCCTGCCGGGAAGGACCTGCTTGCAGCCGGCGCCCACCGCGGCAAAGGGCGCACACCAGGCATTGGCATGGAACATGGGCACGATGTGCAGGATGCAGTCCGCCTCGCTCGCACCGAAGGTGATCGCCACGGCATAGGTATGGAGGATGATTGCCCGGTGGGAATACACCACCCCCTTGGGGTCGCCCGTGGTTGCAGAGGTGTAGCAGATCATGGCCGGGTCCCACTCGGAGAGGTCGGCCGGGAAGTCATACTCCTCGGGGAATTGGGCGATGAGCTCATCGTACATGATGAGGTTCTCTATGGAAGAGGCCGGCTTCTTGCCCGTGTGCGAGAGCACCACGATGTGCCTGACGTTCTTGAGCTGGTCTTTCACCATCTCCACGAACATGAGCAGGTCTTCATCCACGAAGATGACCTGGTCTTCCGCATGGTTGATGATGTAGACGAGGTGGTTCATGCGGAAGCCTGAAGTTCACGGTGTGCAACACAGCCCCGGTGCACGGCACGCCAAAGTAGAGCTCCAGGTGCCGGTGGTCGTTCAAGGCCATGCTCGCGACCTTGTCCCCCCTCTTGATACCCAGCGACTTCAGGGCATGGGCGAGCTGGCACACCCTCTTGTAGTAGTCCCTATAGGTGTACCGGTGCACGCCCTCGGGAAATACCGAGACGACCTCTTTTTTGGGGAAATATCGGGCAGTCCTCAACAGAAACGTCCTGAGCAGAAGGGGAGAATCCATCATGGCAGAAACCTCCAATGCAATATGTATTATTGTATTACAATACTAATATATGCAGAATTTTCCGGGACAAATCAAGCGCGTTTTTCGAGGGAAAGTAATCCCGTGTGACATGGACCACAAACCCCTTTTCTTTGACAACGCTTCGCTCTTCCTGATAAAATACAGTTTTATCCTGTGCAGCACAGCCGTGAAATGGATTGACAACAACCTGCCGCTCTTGAAGGAGGGCCCAATACAACTCCACGAATCCACCCTTCAGGCACGGAGTTTGGGTTATCTCAGCTGAAATAAATCACTATCAGGTATTTTATGTCTATGTTGACATAGTATTGAAACAAGTTGACTCATGATACACGAGGTTGACAGTAGGCTACTGAAACCAAAATTCCTGCTTGAGTATATCTCTGCGTTTTTTGAAAGACAATCACACATTCAGCATCGCCAAGTGCTTCAGTCAATCACTCCCAGTCAGGTCAAAACTCTAATCGAGAATCGTGACGAACTATCCCGTATTAATCCTCGTCTATTTGAAGAACTCGTGGCGGAATTACTAAAGGTAGATGGTAACACTGTTCAACTTGTTAATCGACATAACGCTCCTGGACCAGACATCATTGCACATTGCCAAGCACCTACAGGTCAAAAATTAGAATTCCTGGTGGAATGCAAGCGTTGGTCTAAATCTGTTGGTATAGAGGTAGTGAGGAGCTTGATGTACAGGGTTGATCAGGAATTTCGGTCCACAGGTGGTATTCTCGTTACAACTTCCGATATTACCCGCCCGGCTCGCGATCTTGCGGAAAGATTCCACAAGTGGAGACTTCAGCTAGTTGACGCCGAGAAACTCCAGGAATGGATAAAACGCTGTGCTTGTTATAGCGAAGATATTAAAATCAATCATAGTATGGTGAACGATGAGATCATCAGCATCTTGAAACGCCCTAACGGACACGGCCCCGTGCTTCGGCCAGCTGTAGGTCCACCCTGCCAACAATGCGGAAGTGATATAGTTTGTGGCTACATCGACTTAGGGTTACACGACTACTATGATAACTATTTCCATGTTTGTACTGGATGTCTAGACAATGCCCACACAGAGAAATTCTCCCAGAATGGGTATGAAGGCGAGTCAGTATGTCCATTTTGCAAGCGATTGTGGGAGGGTATTGGTGCAAATCCCAATGATTATCTTTCTCTCTTAGTAAGTCGGGCATGAATCATAGTGTCCAACAAGGAAATGCAGCCGACTCGTTACACTCGCGGCTGATTTTGCCGTTAGGCAAAGAAAGGGGAATGGGAAATGAGCATAGGAACATGGTCAGCTTTTCATACACCGTATAATGAGGCAGAAGTTCGAAAGTATGCGCCTACGGGTGCAGGTGTGTACTTGCTATGGGTGAACTACAAAAGTGGTCGATGGGTGTGTTTCTATGTCGGCAAAGCTGACAACATCGAAAGTCGATTACTCGACCACCTGAAAACAGAGGAACCAAACACATGTATCAAGGAAAACGTCAAATACAAATGTGGTTTTATGTGGATCGAAATAACGACTGAACAAGAACGGTCGGGTGTTGAGAAATACCTCTACGACACACTGAAACCAGAATGTAACCAGGTCGATCCAGGAGGCAAACCACTCAAGGTTCCTGACCCTCCCACGCCACCAGCGACTACACCCTCGAACTGAAAGAATTGCCGAAAAAGTCCTTCCACTGTACGGCGAGCTGGCCTGGGACTCGCTACCGGTGGAGGCTCATGTTCCATTTTGGAAAAATGAAGACATCCATTCCATCATCTAGTATTATTGAGTCATGCACACACTCTGATTACTTGTACTGATTGGCCTGATACAAAGGAAACTGATTGACTTGAAATACCCACTCTACAATCTTGATGACGAAAGCTTTGCGGATCTTGTTACCATCATCTGTGAGCACATCCTTGGATTCGGCACAATAGTCTTCACAAAGGCGAAGGATGGCGGACGAGATGCAAAGTTCACTGGCACGGCAAATGAAATCCCGAGCAGAGCGGTCCCTTGGTCAGGAAAGTTCATCATCCAGGCCAAGCACACCACTAATCCAACGGCCAGCTGTTCTGATGCTGACTTCCATCGGATACTGAAGGTCGAACTGCCCAAAATCGATGCATTAAAGAAGAAAGGCAAGATCGACTACTACCTCATCTTCTCAAACCGTAAGCTGACAGGACTTCAGGACCCCAAGATCGAAGATCTTATTAAAGAAAGCGTCGCTGTCCCGAACATGGTTTTCGGCATCGAACGCATTGATCTTTGGCTCGAAACGAACCCTCAGATTGCTACGAAGGCAAATCTCAACCGATTGCTTATGCCTCTCCAATTCTATGAGGAAGATCTTCGGAATCTCGTGGTGGCATTCGCTGGAGCAACGATTGCTAAGAGGGACATTGCGGCGATTGAGGATGAGATTTGTGGCATCCCGATAACTGAGAAGAACAAGCTAAACAAACTGAGCGAGGAGTATTTCAACGACGTGTTCAAGAAATCCGTGGATGATTTTGCACGGATAGGTGCCTTCTTGCAGGACCCCAAGAACTTGAAATTTCTGATCATGTACCAGAACACTGTCTCCGACATACAGGAGGAGATCACTATCAATCGTACTGAGTATCGAGCATTTGAAGAGATCCTTAACCACCTATATAAGGTTGTGCTCGATACTGGGAATAATGCATTGAACAACAACCGCAGACTGATAAGGGTGTTCCTGCACTATATGTACTTTCATTGCGACATTGGTACCAAGGAGGCGCAGAATGCTTAAGCCGAGCAAGCATGCCGATCCTTCTCTGTCTGTGCTGAACATTGCTGGGCTGACGATTGAGATCCTTCAACAGGATAATATTCTCACTCATGATGACCTTCTCGCAATTCTGACACATCGAACGTCGGAAAGCGTGAAAGAGGTCTACCATTATTCCCTGTCCTTCCTGTACCTAGTCGGCAAAATCGAATACATACCGGAAATCGATGCGCTGAGGATACCCTGATGAAGATTCGACGTATATATTGCAGCGACGAGGACCGGTTCCATAATATAGATATTTGTTGATGGATTCAACGTGATTCAGGCCGATATTATGGATCGATCAGACAAGATGAAGGACACCCACAATCTCGGAAAGACGCTGCTTATCCATCTGATCGACTTCCTAATGCTCAAGCATATTGAAAATAAAAAGAAGTTCTTCCTCACAAAGGGAGGCTTTGAGGGACAGGTATTCTTCGCTGAGCTTCAGTTGAACAATGGCAGCTATCTCGTCATTAGAAGAGCTGTGGATGCACCATCCAAGATCTCTTTCAAGCGAAGCAAAACGGCTCTCAACGGCTTCGATACTAACCTCGTTTGGGATGAGGAAGATCTGTCTCTAGACAAGGCGCAGGAGTATCTCAACGGCCAGTTACATTTCGATATTGTTCCGAAATGGTCTTATAGGAAATCAGTGACATACTTCCTTCGTACTCAGAATGATTTCCGGGATATCTTCCGCTTGGACAAGTTCAGCAGAGGCGCTGACAAGGACTGGAAGCCATTCATGTTTGACCTGCTTGGTTTTGACGGTGGACTCATCGCAAAGAAATACGATCTCGAATCCGAATTGGATGATCTCGATAGGAACTTAGAGACCCTTGAGCGAGAAGCCAACGTGAGGGCCGGAGAGAAGGACAAGATCCAAGGATTAATTGAAATCAAACGAGATGAAAAGCAAAGTATCGAGAGGCTGATCGACCGCTTCAATTTCTACGAGAAAGACAAGAGCATCAACGAGGATTTGGTCGATGGCATAGATACCCAGATCCGGACACTGAACACCCAACGCTACAACTGCTCATATGAGGCGCGGTGAGTGGCGCCGGGCAGGAATGAATCCTATGAGAAGTGAACTCCGTGCCGACCTTGCCGGGCGGATTGACTCGACATTCCAGCAGAAGCTAAGAAATTTCGACGAAGGCCATGGAAGGATAATGGAGACATATGAAGCCGCGCTTTTGACTTCGGGGCCGCCTGATTTTCTTTTGAATTACAATCCGAAGGCCACCGGTGAAATTGCGCAAAGCGTCCAGTCGGATTCAGGTCTCCAGGAACTCCTCGCCGAGTTTTACAAGAAGGCGGACATCGCAGATCTCTGGGTTAAGTATCGTCCGCTGATACAGGCTGAGAATGATAAGTACAAGCCATTTGCGGAAATGGCTATGGAAGATGTCGATTCATATTGCCACCTCGACAGCAATTACTTCTCCAACGGCAGCAGGCACATCATTTTCCAGCTCATGCCGATGCTGCCGTACTATGCATCGCTCACGGCCAGGGTAAACGGTGATATTTACATTATCGTCGGACCACAGGAAAATACGCCCGACAAGTCGGTATTCTATTACTATCTCCTTCGTTACGTGGCTATGCCGCTGGTACGGAATGACTCAATGGAAGTGGGCAGGATCCATGGACTCTTCGACTCTGTCAAATCTAGGATCGACATGAGGCATGGAAACTGGAACACGCTGGTTGCAGAATGTTTCGCAGAGGCCATGGATATAAGACTGGAGAAGAAGCTATACGATCTGGACAGCTCCGCCGTCGATTCGTCACTCCAGACAGAATACAAATTTGGCTTTATACTCTGCCCGACGATTTACAAGATCCTTGAAAAGTATGAAGAATCGGGGAAGGCATTCAGCGATTATTTCCCATTGATAGTGAGAAGCATAGACCTGCGGGATGAAAGCGAGCGATGGAATAAATTCTGGTCGACGCAATAGGAATGTGCCATGACAGCTTGCCCCTTCAGGAAAAGACAGTGGTACCTTGGAAGAATCAGAAGGGACAAGTTGCCATCCGGGGGCGGTTGTCTACGGTTGTTTGCCGCGACAAAGGACCGATTCGTGATTCATGGCCGGAAATCAGTTGTGCGGCGTCGAAAAGAGAGATGACTGGTAAAAGATGAAGCAGCTTTGGAGACAGATGTAAACCGTCCATCGCTTCTTATGATGCTCTTTTCTGTAGTAAAAAATCGTGTCGCTTTGAGCCGTAAAATGTGTTGAGGAATGTGACTTCCATGACGAAGGCACCGCATAGAATCCGGAGGTTTGGGTGCATTCCAATGAGTTGCCGTTTCATTCCGCATGTCTGGGGAAGCCGCTCAGAAGAATTTCAAAAAAGTGATTAAGATCACTTGCTTTAATCGAGCAGATAAATTATTATTTGTTTAGCAAAAAAATAGACTTGTGCTTACGAAGGTGTTAGGCCACGCGAGAGTGGCAGTACGGTTGGAGCGCGTGACACGACGTGGCGCATTGGAGAGCTTAACTGGAGAGATGGAGCGTCCGGAGAAAACCATTTTACAAGGAGGACGCATGAATAGAAAATTGTTGGCGTTCACGTCAATCTTTGTTATCCTGCTACTAGGTGATTCCCACCAGCAAATGGCTTACGGACAAATTACGTCGCCTGCGAACTATTCGTATCTGACTGCAGGAGTTGACCAGGAGATAACATGGAGCGTAAACGGTGAATCCCCCAAGACTGTCTTGTTACAATACTCGACGGACGGTGGATACACCTGGAACGGCATTGGCTCCTGCGCGATCTCATCAGGCTCTTACGATTGGGTTATTCCCGTCGGCATAAGTTCCTGGGCTTGCATGGTCAGGATACAAAAATGCGATGGCAAGAACTACAAGACTTTTGCCTCAACGGGCACATTCTCAATTTACGTGCTGAATCCCAGTTCAGGCTATCAGGAGGTATTCAGCCACCGTCTTGTAGCTCCGAGCAGTGGTGGCAAGAAATCCTCTTGAACGACTGGCATCACCGGTAACCTATTGTAAATTCTTGGGTGTGTCATAAGATCGAAATGACGCACCCTATCAAATGTGGCCCTCTTTGGGTGCAAAAGGCCAGGGAAGGGGAGGCCATGTCGGGGGGAAGTTATCTTATCCGAATTGGGTGATTGTGAAGGAGAGATGACACCTGTGACGGGGTTGTACAAAATCTCTTTGGGATCCATTATGCCATGGGCGTGGCCGGTGGTCGAGCTTTTTCCAAATTCAACACGAGAGAATAACCGCTCCGAAGATGAACCTTGTAAATATTTGCTCGACCTTCTATAATTATGGTTGGCAAACTTCTTAATGATACTGTATAGCTGAGGCTCATGGGTACAGGTCAAACATTACTTACGATCGGAGCGATAGTATTGCTTGGAGGGGTGATTCTCACGGTCAACAGGAACATAGGTGACACAGGGACGATCCTTCTCCACTCAAACATCGGACTTGAGGAAGTCTCGCTTGCCACGTCCATAATGGAAGAAGCGCAAGGCTTGGCTTTTGATGAGATCACCGATACCAGCTCCGTCACGAGCACAAGTCAGCTTACACCGGTCAATGCCCTGGGACAAGAAAACGGTGACTCAGCGGATCTTGATGACTTTGATGATTTCAACGGGTTGAATAACAAGGGTCGCCTTGAGATCGATACTCTGGGGACGGGGATATACTATGTTTACACCAGGGTGTATTACGTTAGTACAAGTAATCTTATGGCGAACTCCACCACGCCAACCTGGAACAAGAGACTCGATGTCTGGGTCTGGAACTCCTCAGGGTCCGACACCGTCAAGATGAACTCAATATTCAGCTATTGGCCTTTCTAGAAGCACGCCATGGGAACCACGACACTCATTGATCTTGCCGGCTCAATGCTGATCAGCGGGCTTTTGCTGCTCGCCGCTCTGCAGTTGGATCAGAAATCGATTCAAACGACTTTTGATTCTCAGGCAGGCTTGACGGTACAGCAGAATACAGCGTCGCTGATTGAAAACCTCCAGTACGATTTTCGGAAAATCGGATATTGCAAGAACCCGGCGAAACTGACAAGCTCGCAAGCCAACATCCTAATCCAGAAGGGGGACACAAGCACGATCTGGTTTCTATCTGATTATTCAAATTCAGGAAACGTTGACACCGTCAAATATTGGCTGGGTACGGCGAGTATTCCAGGATCCATAAATCCGAGAGTGAGAATGTTGTACCGACAGGTCAACAGCGCCGCGCCTACGGGCTCAAACCTCGGAGTTACTCAGTTCAACATAAAATATTATGAGACCTTCGGGCAGCAACTCTCGACGCCAATCGGGTCGCCAAATCAAGCCCAGATAATTATGTTAGCCATTCGTTTGGAACCGGTTGCCGCATTTGACTCTGGCTACAGCAGTAATTTTGTGGTATGGCGGCAAACAAGAATGGTTTCCAGAAATTTGAAGCGATAGGAGATAGACATGGCTGGAAGAGGTGTTTTGATTGTTATTCTTGGATTCACTTTCCTATTTGGAGTGGCAAGCAAGTATTGGAGCCGAGTAGCCACGAGTTCCGTCGATAATTTCCTGGAGTATTACAATGAGAGCACTGCACACTCGATTGCGATTTCGGCAGCGAATCTCGGTGGAAACCAGGTGTTTCTTAACCAGCCAAGCAACAAAAGCTTTCATTTCAGCGGTTCCTTATCTGGAGGCAACTATTATGTTGAGGTGGATTCAGTTGGGACGTATCAATTGCAGTTGACCGCTACCGGCACGTATCCACCCTACGGCTTAAGCGGAAGCGTGACCGACACAGTGAGAGTGCAGTTCGGGCCTAATTCCTTTTCAACATTCGGGGTTTATACAGGGACGATGAGCAATGTCTATTGGGCCACCGGCGACACAGTTTGGGGAAACTTCCACAGTGAGGGAACATTCAATGTCGTGGGAAGTCCGGTTTTCTACGGAAGCGTTACGAGTGTGAATGCTATGTCGGGCGGCGGTACGCCCGTTATTTATGGATCTTTCAAGACGGGTGTGAGTATTCCGATGCCGAGCTCGAGCATTTCGAATATCCAGACAACTGCTGCTGCCGGCGGAAAGGTGTTTAACAACCCGAGCAGCCCTTTTCCATTCGATGTCTACATTACAATTAACGCAAATGCGACTTTGACATTTCATACAAGTGCCAACATGACTGATACTACAGCGACCTTGTCTTCATTCGCTCCGAATGGAGTTATCTTCGTGAACAATGGAAATATTCACGTTCACGGGACTGAGAAGGGCCAAATAACCATTGCTGCTGGCGGGAGTTCTACCTATGGCCTCGGTAGTGTGTACATTGACGGCAGCGTTTTGTGCAATTCCGATCCAATGACAAATCTCAACAGCACGGATATGATAGGCATCGTGGCACAAAACAATGTTTGGGTTGAGAGCGACAACGCCTACCTGGGCATCACCCCGTCCAATCCTCCGGTCAATCCTCTGATTGAAGCGGCGGTTTTCGCCCAAAATGGTGCCTTCCAATGCTACTATCGAACCAGACCCTCATACCAGAATCTAGGTTCCGTGTCCGTCTATGGTTCCATTTCAAATGCGCAGCTTGGAGTTACTTCAGATGCAACGGGGGTGTATGGTTACGCTGCGAAGTACAATTTTGATCCAAGGTTTTCAAACGTCGGCCCGCCTTCATATCCCTCCACAGGCACTCATAGAATCCTTTCCTGGTACGAATGACCGGAGTTCTCTTTAAAGGTGTTCCCGTCCATAGACCATCCTGTCGAATGGCGAAAAACGCTCAAAATTCTTCCGCTGAGCCTTCTTTAATTAGTTAGTAGAAAAATAGGGAATTAGGTCAGGTCGAAGGTAGTAATTTATAGCTGATGGATTTTGGTTGTTGTAGTTGCTTCCCCGTTACTTGATTCATTTGTTTCTCCACCTTTCATTGCATAATTTCTAAATCATGTTGGAACATCATTCCAGGAATCAACAATTTCTTCCTAATTAAACTGAGGAGGTAGAGATGAGGCGCTTGGTTTTTGTCCTTTCATTAATTCTTGTTTCGGTTGCGTCGTTCGCGAGCTTGAGGCAGGGCTACTATAGATTTCCAGCTATTCACGGAGATAAAATAGTTTTCACGGCTGAAGGTGATCTTTGGGTGGTAAGTACCAATGGGGGTACGGCGACAAGAATTACCACGAGCCAGGGGACGGAATCGCATGCGGCGATTTCTCCTGACGGATCTGAGATCGCATTCTCAGCGCAATACGAGGGCCCCACGGAAGTCTACGTAATGCCCTCAGATGGCGGTATTCCCAGACGGCTGACGTACGAAGGCCAAGGTGCCGCAGTGGTCGGGTGGACAGCAGACGGAAAAATAATTTACAGTACGACCCATTATTCTACCCTGCCGGATGTCCAGTTGATGATTATCGACCCGAAGACAGGGAAGGAGGATTTAGTCCCATTGTCACAAGCAAGCGATGGAGTATTTGATGCGACTGGTGACACTCTTTTCTTCACACGGCTACCGTTCCAGGGGAGTCATACGAAGAGATATCAAGGCGGGACCGCACAGAATATTTGGCGGTTTGTCAAAGGTGATCAGGAGGCAACTCCGCTGACTAGCGATTATGCCGGGACCAGTAAGAATCCTATGTTATGGAACGGACGTGTATATTTCCTAAGCGACCGTGACGGTACAATGAACATCTGGTCGATGGACGAAACCGGAAAACAGCTGCAAATAGAAACACTCCACAAAGGATTCGATGCCGCGTCGTTGTCGCTTGACGGGGGCAAAATCGTGTATCAATGCGGGGCAGACATCTACACGTACAATATCACATCGAAGACAGATAACATCGTTCAGATTTCTCTTTCTTCCGATTTCGATCAAGAAGTGACACAGTGGGTCAAGAAACCGATGGATTATCTCACTTCAGTTCATATTTCTCCGGATGGAGATAGAGTTGTCCTCACCGCGCGCGGGCAGGTCTTTGTTGCGCCAGCCAGCGATGGACGGTTGGTGGAAGTGACACGGGAATCTGGAGTAAGATATAGAAATGCAAGATTTGCGCACGATGGTAAATCCATTATCCTGCAGTCTGAACAAACGGGTGAAGTTGAGTTTTGGAAATATCCGGCAAACGGAGTCGGGAGGGGCGATCAGCTCACAAACGACGGGAAGGGTTTCAGGATGGATGGCATTCCTTCCGCTGATGGGAAAATGATTGCTTACACCGATAAAGATAACCGGCTTCTTCTTTATGACTCGGACTCAAAAAAGACGAAAGTCGTAGCGACTTCGGAGTATGGGAGTTTCGGGGACCTGAGCTGGTCGCCGGACAACAAGTGGTTGGCATACGTTTCACCTGCCGCCAACACATACGGTCAGATTATTATTTACAATGTCGCTAATGAAAAGGCGACTGCATTGACCGATGATCGAACGGATAGCTACAGCCCGGCATGGAGTCCCGATGGGAAATGGATGTATTTCCTGTCGGACAGAAGTTTTCAACCTTCCGTTTGGAGCCCGTGGGGGCCTCGGGAACCGGAGCCGTTCTTTGCGAATACGACAAAGATCTATTCGATCGCGCTCGTGAAGGACCTGAGATTTCCGTTTGCTCCTCCTGATGAGCTGCATCTCTCTTCTGACACTACGGCTCAACAAAAAGGGAAATCTGACGGCGGTAAAGGAAAGGATTCAGAATCCAAAGACAAATCAAAAAGTGCGGAAGTGAAAATTGATACTGAGGGAATCCAGGCGAGGCTGTACGAAGTTCCCGTTGCAGCAGGAGACTATTCGAATCTAGGTATGAACGACAAGATACTTTTTGTAACTGAGACTCCTCTGGCGGCAGAACGGAAAACGAAACTCGACGCTATTGAAATCACAAACAAAGATGTCTCTGTAAAATCAGTCGTGGAAGACATTAAAGGTTATGAGCTTTCGGCGGACGGGAAGAAGATAATGGTGCGGAGGGGGGATGGCATCAACGTTATTGACGCATCCACATCTCCAGTGACCGACTTCTCGAAAAACGCTGTTGACCTTAGCAAGTGGATGTTTTCATTTGAACCGCGGGAAGAATGGCGGCAAATGTTTATCGAGGCGTGGCGGCTTGAGCGCGACTTTTTCTATGACCCAGGCATGCAGGGTGTTGATTATGAAAGAACTCTAGAGAGATTCTTGCCGTTAGTTGACAGAGTGAAGGATAGAGATGAGCTGAACGACCTCATTGGTCAGGTTGTCGGTGAACTCTCATCGCTACACATTTTCGTCGTGGGCGGCGATGTGAGGAAACAGGAATTGCAGGTTTCAATAGGCTCGCTCGGCGCGGAGCTCCTTCGTGATGATAAGAATGGCGGCTATAAGATCGAACACATCTACAAATCCGATCCCGATTATCTGGAGGATGTTTCTCCGCTTGCGAAAATGGGATCCAATATCAATGAAGGAGACATAATTCTCTCGATCAACGGAGTTTCGACTGATTCGGTTGGTTCACCCAACGTAGTGCTTGAGAACCAGGTCGGTCGACAAGTGCTTCTCCACCTGAAGTCCGGTTTGACCGGAAAAGGGTTTGATGCCGTTGTTGTTCCAATATCGCAGCAAGCCGCATCCAACCTCCGGTACGACGAATGGGAGTTCACGAGAAGGCTTATCGTCGAAAAGGAAAGCGACAACCAGATCGGATACGTTCACCTTCGCGCCATGGGCGGTGGAAACTACACTGAATGGACGAAAGAATTTTATCCTGTATTTGATCGGCAAGGTTTAGTAATCGACATGCGTCATAATAACGGCGGCAACATCGATAGTTGGATACTTGAGAAACTTCTTCGCAAAGCCTGGATGTATTGGAAGGGCCGTGTGGATGTGCCCACCTGGAATATGCAATATGCTTTTCGGGGTCATCTTGTCGTTATATGCGATCAAAATACAGCATCGGACGGAGAAGCATTCACAGAAGGTTTCAAGCGCCTCGGACTCGGCAAGGTAATTGGAATGAGAACATGGGGTGGCGAGATTTGGTTGTCGTTTGACAATTGGCTTCGGGATAACGGAATTGCCTCGGCCGCAGAATACGGCGTTTACGGTCCGGAAGGGAAATGGCTCATCGAAGGTCACGGTGTCGATCCGGATATCATTGTTGATGATACCCCCCACCAGACATTCGCCGGCCAGGATAACCAACTTGACGCAGCAATAAATTATCTGAAACAGGAAATCAAAGACCATCCTGTTCAGGTGCCGCCGCCTCCGGCATACCCGAATAAAGCCATGGAATACAAATGAAGATGGCCTAGATAATTCCTGACAAAAGCTCAAGAACCTCTCCCTTACTCTCTTCCCTCAATAGAGGGAAGGGTGAGGTTGGAATTGTACGTCATCAAAATCAACGGGATAAACCATGCCACTTGCCAAGAGAGGGTGATTATTGTGGAATTGTTTCTTCGGATCATTTTGTCAGGGTTATCACGACAGAGCAAGAACCATATCATGAAGACAGCCGTCCCCACTCTCTGATGCTTTGTGTTCCGTGGAACGAACCCGGATGATCCACAGTCAAGTGCTCTATCCAGGCTACGCTACGCCAGCATTTTCAAAGGGGATCTCGTTTGATCTGAGAAATGGTGCACGACCTCAATGCTTCATCAAAGCGTTTTCATGTAGATTGAAACGAGAGCGTCTCTTCTTGATCTTATTCATTTCCTGGCGGCGCAATTCTCTCCTGCGATGCAGTTCCCAATATGTTCCCACGTCATTTTTTCTCAGGTTCTTCTTGAAAGTCCATGGCTTGTCACTGTACAAAGCAATCACGCTGCAAATGCTGTCCTGCACGGCATGTATTGAATCGACACTCGTAAGATAATTCTGCATCATCATCGAGAAAACGAGAGTGTCTCCAGTCAGCACAGCAAAGCCAGAAAGGGTACTCGCGCCGTTGATCGTGCCGGTCTTCGCGATGACATTGCCAATTAGGAATTCCGGGCTCATCCGTTTCTCGAGTGTACCATCTCTTCCGCCTACAGGCAGGGAATGAAAGAAGAGCTTTCCGAAAGGCTGATCCAAATCACGATTGAGCACTTTCACTATCGCCTTTGGGGTGATCAGATCGTACCGGGATAGTCCTGAACCATCTGCAACCTGGTATTCAGTCGAATCAACGCCGCACTGATTCAAGAATTCCTCTTCCAGCTTTATCCCGTTAGCTGCGCTTCCTAATTCATTGTGAACTTCACTCGGGACTACTCGCAAGAGGCACTCGGCTCCTAGATTGTCCGACACCTTATTGATATAGGTGACAACCGTATCAATTTGGTGATCGAGTGTAAACAGCGTATCTGCATTGTTTCCCGTCCCGGGTGGGGGCTTCTTTTGCCACTGGCTGAAGGAAGCTGATTGGGTGAAAACATCGCCGTGCACTTTGATGCCACGCTTTTCAAGCATCTCTTTGAACACGGTTCCAAAATACCTGGCGGGATTTCGGACAGAAAAGTAATAATCTCCATGATGAAGATAAGGCAAATACTTTCCGCTGATCCAGATAGTGTTTGTGTCGTCCACCATGACTCTTGTGACGGTCAGGCTGTCAACGGTGTCAGGAACAGCGGTTGAAAGAATCCGGACAAATTTCGTGACAGGCAACGTTGTTGCAGTGAGTGTATGATTAGAATCCAGGGACACGCTTACTTCGATAGTGTTGTGGTCGAGGCAGGCAGGGCTTACAAACATCTGGTATTGGTTCGGTTCATCGTCCCACATCCAGCCTGAACCCCATTCGAGCGAATCGAATCTTGAAACGTCGATAACAAGATCCCCGTTGATCGTCCGTATTCCGCTGCTGGAGATAACCCCGGCAACAGAATCGAGGTCGTTGTGAGTGATGAGTGGATCCCCCCGTGCAACGACGACTAGATCGCCGTCGATTGTGTCGGCATGGCGGACCCCTGAATTGATAAATCTTGTCCTGAACGTGTAATTAATTCCAAGATTTTGAAGTGCGAAAGACGTTGTGACGATTTTTAGATTGCTTGCAGGATTGAAGAGGAAACCGGAATTATAATCGATTAAGACTTTTCTGCTTTTCCGTGAGTAAACATCAATGGCTTTTATGGTTCTCGGAGTGTTTGATCTTTTTAAAATGAAATTTAACTCTTGCTTGAGCATTAGCTGGGACTTGGTCTCTTTAGTTTGGGCGGTCAGCGAAGAATAAGCGGTTAGGACGATAAGAGCAAAGCAGAAATTCAAAATGTCCGTCAGCTTCACGTCTCCCAGGCTTTTCATCTCCCTATTTCTGCGGCTTGCCCAGTTTTCTATACAAGGTGCTTTTATTGATCTTCAGGATTTTTGCCGCTTCGACATAGTTATCGTTACAGGCTCTCAGGACCCGTTTGATGTGCTCTGTTTCTATTTCTTCGAGACTGAGATTTGCCGGAACATGGTCCGACCATGACGTGCTTTCTCTCACCCTCGGCGCAGGGAACTCGACGTCTGAAGCGGACAAAACCGGCCCTGCGGCAAGAGCTATCGCCCGGTCGATGAAATTTTCGAGTTCTCTGACATTCCCGGGCCAGTCAAATTTCAGGAGAGCCGATAGGAACTCTTTGGATATGCTGGAGATTTTCTTGTTGTGCTGCCGGCTATATTTGTTTATGAAATGTTCTACGAGCGCTGGGATGTCTTCTTGTCGTTCCCTTAGAGGCGGGAGTTCGATCCTGATCACGCTGAGCCGATAAAACAGGTCTTCGCGAAAGAGTTTTTCTCTCACAAGCTGCTCAAGATTGCGATTCGTAGCGGCGATTATCCGTACGTCGACAATCTTTGAAACCGTACTGCCAATTCTTCTGACCTCATGTTCTTGCAGCACTCTCAGGAGTTTCGGCTGGAGTTGAAGAGGTATTTCGCCGACCTCATCGAGAAAAAGTGTACCACCTTCTGCTTCGCTGAATAATCCGTCTCTTGCGAAGAGTGCCCCGGTGAACGCTCCCTTCTCGTGTCCAAAGAGCTCAGCTTCGAGAAGCTGGTCCGGAATTGCGGCAACACTGATCGGGATGAATGGCTTATCTGCACGCGGACTATTCAGGTGCACTGACCGAGCGACGACTTCCTTGCCTGTGCCGCTTTCGCCTTCAATCAAGATGCTCGAGTTGGTGGGCGCCGCGCGGCCGATCATTTTAAACACCCGAAGCATTTTTTCGCTTTTCCCGACGACGCTTGGAACGTTGACATCTGTCGCAGTCCCGGATCCCATTTTCGGTGATTTTTTTGCGATCTTAAAGTGAGACACTGCATTTGAGACGACAAGCCTGATCTCGTTAAGGTTGAGAGGTTTGCTCAGGTAATCGAAGGCGCCTGACTTAATAGTGTTTGCGGCGGCGTCAAGCGTGCCGAACGCGGTTACCAGAATTACCGGCAAATTGGGAGATATCTCAATGATATTCTTCATCAGCTCGATACCGTTTATCTTTGGCATTTTGACATCCGTAACCACGGCAGAAAACGATCCGTTCTTTATTCTGCTTATGGCGTCCGTCGGATCCGAAAAAGTTTCCACTTCGTAGGTGGGTGAAAGGGCTTCGCGGAGGATCTCCAGCGAGTCCGCATGATCGTCTATTACGGCAATCTTGTCTTTCATATCAAACCTGAGGTTGCATTCCTGATGAAGCGCTCGTCAGTTTAACGGCCGGCAATAACACTGAAAAGGTAGAACCTTTCTCTGAGTTTTGAGAGAGGAATATTCTTCCGCCATGTCTATCAATTATTTCTTTGCATATGACGAGGCCAATTCCATTCCCGTTTGGTTTCTTGCTATTGATAAAGTCGTTGAAAAGTTGCGGCACGATTTCCCGAGGAACGCCCCCGCCATTGTCGGAAACATCAAAACGGATGCTCGGGTGTCCCGTATTCCGCTTTTTGAACTCGGTATCTTCATAGACTCTGATTCTTATTCTGCCGGGTGAACTTTGATCCTTTCTTGCCTCGATTGATTCAATCGAATTGTTCAAAAGGTTCATCAGGACCTGTTGTATCTGCACGTGATCTGCGTTGATGACGCAATTCGGTTCCTCCAACTTAATATTCAACCCAATCGGCTTCCCTTTAAGTCGAGGCTCCATGACCAACTTCATCTCTTCGAGCAGATTACTCAGAACGACGTCCTGCTTTGTGGGCATTGCGACCTTCCGTGTCTGAAGAAGGCTATTAATTGTTCCGATCATCGATTCAACCTGCCGCTCGATCACCGTCAACTTCTTCTTTTCGTCGTTGGGAATCTCATTTTCCAGCAGTAATTGAACAGAAGTGTATATTGCGTTCAACGGGCTGCCCAGTTCGTGCGCGAGCTTAGATGCCACTTTTCCAAGCGCTGCTTGTGATTCAAATGTGCGAATCTTCTCCTGTAAGGAAATGATCTCGCTGCTCTTCTCGCGCAAGGCTTCTATCGCGATCGAGTATCTCATTTTGCAGCCGTTTGTTAAAATCTTCGCTTTGTTTAACTTCAGATCTTATGATCTCGTGAGCCTTCTGGAGCTCAGACATCATTTGGTTGAAAATCAAAGTGAGTGTTTTGAATTCGGTTCCGGAAGTTATGTGCAGCCGCGTATCCATCTTGCCTGCTGCTGCGCTCTTCATCGCTTTCGCGAGGTCATCAAAAGGCCGTAAAAAAGTCAACCGCATCGCAAACAGAAGAAGTACCGAAGCAAAAATGCATATGGTCGAAGTAATTCCAACTCCAATTGCCCAATTCCGCAGCACAACCTGGCGCACTTGTTCCAAAGATATTTTGATAAGAGCGCATCCCCAAACCTTGCCGTCGTTCTGGAAGAGTTTTGAACAATAGTAAAGTGAATATCCCGAGACCGCAGATGAGGCAGGGGCGTCACTTTTCAGTCTTGCTTTGGCAGAAGTGATTTCGCTGTCGGACAAGTCTTCACCGGCGAATGCCACCATCGAAGCTGAATCTGGCCCGGCTTTCCGAAAAAAACCAATAAACCGGGCATCCTGGTTCAGTCTGAGCGCTAAATCCGCTTCTGTCACAAGAGTCTGAATATCGACGTTCTTGGACGAGGTTGTTGATGATCTGAATTCGGCGGCCATCAGCTCGGCGTCTTTCGTGGAGTCGCGGAATTCCATCCTCTGAGCGGAAACAGAATTGAGGTAAGTAATCAGAATTCCCGCAGCAAACAGGATAAGGACTACTACCGCGGTACTTCTTGTTCGCAACGATAGAACGGGCGATCTCAATTTCACACATAAATATAAATTTCCATCTCTCGGCTTTCAAGGCGGCAGGAAGTCTCGTGCCTCAATTCGGATCACAGATTTACACGAAAGATTGACCTCTCTTTATTAAATTGTTGTGATAAGAACATTTGTGGACCCGAGATTTTCGGCGTTCTGCTTTAATTCATTTCACAAGAGAGCAATGATTAGTAACAAATACAGCATGGCACAGAGAGTCGAAGAATCAAAAAAAGAATTCTCAGACAATCAAATTGTCCTTGAAGGAGTTCGTACGCACAATTTGAAAAACCTGGTAGTGCGAATTCCGAAGGGTAGGATTACTGTAGTTACAGGGCCATCGGGAAGCGGGAAATCAAGTCTGGCTTTCGACACAATCTATGCGGAGGGGCAAAGGCGGTATATCGAGAGTCTTTCAGCTTACGTGAGACAGTTTCTTGAGCGCATGGAACGGCCGGACGTGGACAGCATACGAGGGCTTTCTCCCACGGTTGCTCTCGAACAGAGACGTCTAAGCAGAAATCCTCGCTCCACTGTTGCCACGATGACCGAGATCTATGATTATCTACGTCTTCTTTACGGCAGAGCAGGCACGGTGATTTGTCCCGCCTGCAATATTCCTGTCGTTAAATACACACCACAACTGATTCTGGACTTCATAAACGAATCTCTGAGAAATAAGAGACTCTATATTTACTTTGATATTAGTGGTGATGATCACACGCGAGGAATCGCCGAGCTCAGGAAGCGCGGCTTCTATCGTTTTGCACAGCTTGAGAAACCAAGCGAGATAGTGGACGCAAACGAAAATTCGTTTGAACCCCTCGGTGGATTTCTCGTTCTTGCAGACAGGGTCGTCGCAGATGGGAGCGAAGAGAGGATCATCGAAGCATGTGAGCAGGGTTTTCTGAACGGTGCCGGGGACATTCATGTTCATGATGTTGACGAAAACAAAACGTACCATTTCTCAAGCAGGTTCGAATGTTCAAGGTGCAGAAGAGCCTATCTTGAACCTGAGCCGCGGTTGTTTTCATTTAACAACCCTTACGGTGCCTGCCCGGAATGCCAGGGATTTGGCACCGTAATTGGCTACGACTGGAAGAAAGCGATCGCGAATCCATTCGGGAGCATTCTTGAAGGGGGAATCAGTTTAATATCGGCGCCTGCGTTCGATCTTTATCGTCGTTCACTCTTGAAAGCAGGGAACAAAGGGAAAATCCGACTAAACGTACCTATCAATCGATTGTCTGAGAAGGAGTTCAACTTCCTGGTCAGTGGCGATAAAGAGTTTATCGGGTTGCACAATTTTGTCAAACACCTTGAGAAGAAATCGCGTTCATTTTCGGTCAGATATTTTCTTGACAAATATCGTGGCTACGTGGTTTGTCCATCATGTAGAGGCGGTCGGCTTCGGCCGGAAGCAATTGCCGTCCAAGTCGATGGGAAGAATTTGCCCGACGTCGTTGCAATGACAGTGGAAAGGGCGCTGAAATTCTTTGAATTGGCAAGACTCGAAGGGGAACAGGCGATCATTGCGGAGCAGGTGCTTGATGAGATTCGGAGGAGAATTGGCTATTTATATGAAATCGGCCTGGGGTATTTGACACTTGATCGGTTATCGTCCACTTTGTCAGGCGGCGAGGCACAGCGAGTCAATCTCTCGACAAGCCTTGCTTCTACTATCGTTGCAGCGACTTATATCCTTGATGAACCAAGCATCGGCTTGCATTCACGCGACATGAATCGGCTGGTTTCCATTTTGAAAAACCTTAAAGCTTATCAAAACACAGTCATTGTGGTGGAGCATGATGCTGAGATGATGGAGAACGCAGACCATATCATCGATCTTGGACCAGGCTCCGGTTCTCTTGGCGGAGAAATAATGTATGAAGGATCCTACGCCGGCCTACTTAGATCCAAAACTTCGATAACTGGGAAGTACCTGCGCGGCGAAAAAGCAATTGCTCTGCCAAAAAGAAGAAGGCCGACAGACAAGTTTATTCATATACGTGGAGCGACGCTTCATAATCTTGTCAATCTTGATATTGATATTCCACTGTATTCAATCGTATGCATCACCGGCGTCAGTGGATCTGGAAAGAGCACGCTTGTTTATGACATCCTCCACAACGCGATCAAAGAGAGAGATTCAACTGACTTCAATGCAGATTCTCCGGAAAAAGTGAAGATCTCTTCGGCCAATGCGAAGGAGATCATGTTCGATTATTTCCCGCAATTTGTGGAGCTCGTGGATCAAAGTCCTATTGGCAGAATATCACGGTCTAATGTGGCGACATATAGTGGAGCTTTCGATCCAATTCGTGAAATTTTTGCCCGCACGCCTCTGGCAAAAGAAAGAGGGTTTACTGCGAGCTATTTCTCCTTCAACGTCGATTGGGGTGGCAGATGTGAAGCTTGCAACGGTGAAGGGGTGCAAGTTGTTGAGATGCAGTTTCTCGCGGATGTATCTCTTGAGTGTGAAGTGTGTGGAGGGAAGAGATATAGCTCAGAGGCGTTAGAAATAAGGTACAGAGGAAAAAATATTGCCGATATCCTTGGTCTGACTGTTGCCGAGGCGAAAGAGTTCTTCAAGGATAATAAAGATGTCGTCAAGCGCCTCGACCTTCTTGATCGAGTCGGATTGAGCTACCTAAAGCTCGGCCAGCGGCTATCGACCTTGTCGGGCGGGGAAGCTCAGCGCTTGAAAATCTCAAGCTATCTTTCCGGAAGCGGGGAGAGCGAAGCCTTGTTCATTCTCGATGAACCGACGACGGGCTTGCACTTTGAAGAGATTGCCAAGCTGCTCGATGTCTTGTTTGACCTTCGCAATCACGGCAATAGCGTCGTCGTCGTTGAGCACAACCTGGATGTCATCAAATGCGCGGACTATGTAATTGACTTGGGGCCTGAGGCCGGGGAAGGGGGAGGAAAAGTTGTTGCAGTTGGGACTCCAGAAGAGATAGCAAAAATCAGCGAATCCTACACCGGAGCTGCCTTGAAGAGAGTACTTTCGAGGACCTAATATTGTGTCCCGATATTGAACGTAAGGAAGAACGAATTGAAGTTTGCCATCGGTTCGTCCTGGAGACTTTCTATCCCATGCGACATGGGAAGGACGTAGTAGCGAAAGCTGATTCCCATCAGACTTCCTGGTGTGAGTCCAAAATACGCACCCAATCCGATATACCCGCCACCTCCAAAATAACCTCTCCCATGGGAGAGGCTCCACCCTACAGGTTGGTCGTAAGGCGCAGCAAAAATCACATTCGGACCTATCGCGCCGCAAACATACGGGCGGAATGATCCCGTCAGATCATCTTTGAAAAGCCTGTACTGCAAACCAAACAGGGCAGGGAAAACAAATAGTTGATTTATTTTCCCCGGAACATATTTGTACAGATTGCCATATATATCATAGCCCTCAATCTCCACCTCGTTGGGTGCTTTTGCTTCAGATCCACTCAGGGTGAAGGTCCATGAAAGCGAGCCTGTTATGGACTGTTTGTAGAAGAATCCCATCCCAAAACCGTTATTCCCCAGCATAATGTCGATACCAAGAGCGTTTGTTTTTTCCGCCGTGTCAGGAGCAACATCCTTTATTGGCATGAAAGCATATTCGGAATCAGGATTTGCCGATGTGTTCATCTGAGCGGCAACAACACCTGATGAAAGGATGGCAAGTCCGATAATCCACTTGAACATTTTCGTCACTTCACCGCCAATATAATCGTTTCGAAGGTTCCTTTCATCCTAACATTAGACGCATCAAAGTTCACATAGATTTAATTCAAATTCCATCTGTTTGGTTCCATTGAATAGTCTTTTTCACAAGACTCTGTACGCATTAAACTTCAGATATTCAGTTTCTGGCATCGATGGCAGAATCGGATGATCTGGAGAAGCTCCGGCACGGTGGAAAAGCTGAAGACTTCTCCCCGATTTCAAGGCTGCATCCAACACGATTTCCTCGAACGTATCGCTGAAAATATGATGTGAGCAAGATGCTGTGAGGAGAATTCCTCCTCGCCTCATGACCCCAAAAATGCTTTTATGAAGCTGCTTGTAACCGGCTTTCGCCGTCGACACACTTCTTCTGGTTCTCGCGAAGCTTGGCGGATCGCAGATCACGACATCGAAGTCTACCCGGGCTGAGATTGCCTGCTTCAAATATTCCTGGACATCACCGACCACAGTCTTTGTATTCTCTATCTTGTTGAGCCGTGAGTTAGTCAACAGATTAGTTATTGCCAGTTCTGAAGAGTCCACAGCGATCACCTCACCTGCTCCGGCATATGCCATGCCAAGTGCAAACCCACCTTCGTTGGAGAAAAGGTCGAGAACTTTGGAATCGGGTGCAAAGTTCCGGGAAAAGATCCTGTTTAACCTTTGGTCGAAATAGAATCCCGTTTTTTGACCACGCAACGGATTTATTCTGAAAACAACTCCTTCTTCATCATAATCGACTGTCTGCTCCTGGCCAAGAATAATTGATTTTGATTGTGGGAGACCTTCAAGTTCCCTCGTAGGGCTATCGCTCCTTTCATAGATCGCTGCAGGTGAAAATAGCTCTATGAGTGCACCGTAAATGAATCTCTTTCTCGTTTCCATCCCGATCGAAAATATTTGGACGCTGAAGAGATCATCAAACCTGTCGATGACCAACCCCGGAAGGAAGTCACTTTCTCCATGCGCCAATCTGTAGAAAGGCGAGTGGAAGAGTTTTTTGCGCAAGCCGAGAGCAGCTTGAAGTCTGGCGACGAAGAATTCTTTATCAGGCTCGATGAATTCTCTGGAGATCATCCTGACAGCGATCAATGTGCTGGGGTTGTAAAACCCGAAACCGATTGAGGAGTTTCTTCCGTTTCTCACTTCGACAACATCTCCCGCTGAAGGATTGCCCTCAATCTTCGATATTTCGTTGCTGAAAACCCAAAGATGGCCTGTAAGAAGCCGGAAGTCTTCTTTTGGTTTGAGTCTTACAATTGGATGGTTCATTTGAGTCTGCTCAGTGCCGATGATATTCTTTCCGCTGCATCGATCAACTCTTGCTCGGAATAAGCATACGATATCCTGATGTGATCGTCCGACCCGAAAGCGCTGCCTGGCACAACCGCTACTTGTGCCTCCGCAAGAAGGTAGTGGGCGACATCCACCGAACTCTTCAAGACCTTATTGTTGTGTCGTTTCCCGAGAAATTTCTTTATCGAGGGGAACAAGTAAAATGCGCCGGCAGGCTTTGTGGTCTTGAGGCCATTGATCTTTGAGAATTTTTGCAACATCAGGTCACGTCGCTTCTGGAAAGCAAGGCGCATCTTCTCAATTTCATTTTGGGTTCCGCGAATGGCTTCGAGTGCTGCCGCCTGGGATATGGATGAAGCGTTTGAAGTCATCTGACTCTGAATTTTGGCTGCCCCCCTAATGACCTCTTCATTCGCAGCCATGAAGCCTATTCGCCAGCCGGTCATCGAATATGCTTTTGAAACGCCGCTTACCGTGATGACGCGGTCCTGGACTTCCGGTATTGAGCCAATGGAGAAGTGCTTGTGTCCGTCGTAAATGATTTTCTCGTAGATTTCGTCTGAGATGACGAAGAAACCATGATGCACTGCAAGTTCTCCAATCCCGCGCAAACTGGTTTCATCAAGGAGGCTGCCCGTCGGGTTCGAAGGCGAATTTATGATTATCGCTTTCGTCCGCTTCGACAATAGCGGCTTGATGTCTTCCGCCGTGAAGGTGAATCCTGATTCTTGTTTTGTTTGTAGAATGACAGGTGTAGCGTCGGCCAATTTCACCATCTCGGGAAAACTCACCCAGTATGGCGAGGGAACAATCACCTCGTCTCCCGGATCGCAAACAACCTGGAGCGCATTATAGATCGAATGTTTCCCACCGCTGGAGACAAGAATGTTTGATGCTGTCACATTAAGTCCATTATCTGATCGAAATTTCTCTGCCACCGCTTCACGCAGTTCCGGTGTCCCTTCATTCTGGGTATACTTTGTGAAATTGTTCTGTATTGCGTTTATCGCTGCAAGCTTGATATTCTCGGGGGTCGGGAAATCCGGCTCGCCCGCGCTTAGGCTGATCACGTCTTTCCCCTCCGACCTAAGTCTCTTCGCGAGGGAAGTCATTGCAATGGTCTGAGATTCTTCGATCCGATCAACTTTTCTTGAAAGCAATATCATTACCTCGGTTTCCTCCTCGTGAAACATCGTGCATCTCTATTTTCTTCAACAATTCCTTTTGAACATGGGGTGGGACGAACTCGCTGACATCTCCTCCAAATTTTGCAATTTCTCTGACGATGGAGCTGTTTAAGTAGGTATATTTTTCGTCTGGCATAAGAAAAATCGTATCGATTTCTGAGCGGAGTTTCCTGTTTGTCAACGCCATTTGAAACTCATACTCGAAATCCGAGACCGCCCGAAGTCCGCGTACGATAGCACCTGCATTTTTTGCCTTGGCGTAATCAACCAAAAGTCCGTCAAATTCTTCGACTTCGATGTTCTTGATTTGTTTGACGGCATCCTTGACAAGCCGGACTCGTTCAGCTCCAGTAAAAATCGGAGCTTTCGTGGAGTTTGCTGCCACACAAATGATAACTTTGTCGAAGAGTCTCGCCGCGCGCGCCGCGACGTCCACGTGCCCGTTGGTTACCGGGTCAAAGGTTCCTGGGTAAATTGCGATTTTCATTTTGTCTCCTGCTTTAAGAAAGAGAGGACTGTTGAGCCGAATATGGTTTGACGGAACAGATTTGAAGGTGGTGGCACATATTCTCTTGAATGTTCTACGCAGACTATTCCTGATCTCTTCAGTATTCCCCCATCCATGATCTGACTGACGATTTTGTGTGTCATCTTGTTGAATGCATACGGTGGGTCTATGTAAACAAGCTCAAATTGTTCTTGTTCTGAAAGGGTTCTTTCGAGACAGTTGTTCAGGTATCTCTCAACTTTCATGACGCAAATCTCGCATTTATTTTCGACTGCGAGGGCCTTGGAATTTTCGCGCAGAACAGCCGCGACTTTTCGGTTCGCCTCTACAAACACCACCTGCGCTGCGCCTCGACTTATTGTTTCGAACCCTACGCTCCCAGTGCCCGCATACAAGTCCAGTGCTCTCGCTCCGTCAAAATCAACGAGGTTGCGAAGGACATCGAACATGCTCTCTCGGAGTCTGTCTGTTGCAGGCCTCAGTTTCTCTGATCTGATCGAGAGCAGCCTGCGGCTTCTTAGGTCGCCACCGGTAATTCTCATCTCTTATTTGAGTGCAGCGCCGATCACCGCCGAAAAGTTGTGTGGTGCCTCCTCCAACTGATGGTTCTTCGAGGCAAGAGGAGAAAGCGTAAGATTGAGTGTTGGATTTAGAAGCTCATATCTGTCATCGACATTTTTATGTAACATGTCTATGAGGAATGTGTCCGCTGTTTGGCCCGTGACGTAGATCTTTCCAACGTATTCTTTTGAAATCGATTCCAGAGCTTGTGCCACCTTAGTCACCGGATAGAAAGGCTCTTTCGAATAGGGAAGATATTTGTACGCTAATTTGTGACCATTTTTGGTAAAGGTTCCTTCTATCTGGCGGGTCTTCACAGTGACAAGAATATGGTTCTTAGAGATTGGTTGCAACTTGTTTATCACGAGCTCGCTGCAGGAATGATCCAGATCGATGAATTGAAGCTCGAGACCGCATCGCGTACAGGCATCTTTCAGGTTGCTTAGCAGTCCGTTTTGCAAAGCAGCGTACATGACTTCTCTGCGGTCTTCAGAGGAAGTGCTGAGAATCTCGTAAGCTGGAACATACTGTTGGCCGTCAAAATCGTTGTGAAACTCTATTTCGGCTTTCAAGAAGTCGATGATCTCCGCATGGTCCAGATCGGAATCAACCTCGATTGTATCTCTCATAGCAAAAGTCGTGTCCACCGCAATTGAAACCGTGCGACTCAAGATCCCTTCCTCGTTAATCAAGAAAGAGAGCTTCTGAGCCAGCTCATCGACCTCCAACGAAGCAAGATGCTGCTCCGCGACTCGTGAAAGAAAGAAGACATTTTCTCTGTGTTCGATTTCGGCTGCCCGGAGGACGTTTTCTCCGATTTCGATTCCTAGAACAATCTTGTATTCTTCCACCTAATCAACTTTCACGAATGGTTTTATCTTTTCAAACTTCTTAGGTCCTATGCCTTTGACGTGGAGAAGATCTTTCGACGGAAGTGAACTTTGCATTGGAACTACGAAAATCAATAATCCTCTGTGCTGTGGTTTTTCCCACGCCGGGCAGCGCTGTAAATTCGGTCAATGTAGCTTTGTTCAGGTCAAGAGGAAATGTGACAGCCGGTTTCGCGCTCGATTGCAATTTGCTCGTTACCTTCAGGGTGTCTTCCTCGACTCCGATGATAGAATCGATTTTAGAAGATGCAGCCTCAAAAAGCGAATCGGACCTGCCGAAATCGTAGTGTTCCGTTGCTCTGTCCAGCTTGAGAAGCTTCGCGGTTCCACCTACTATCAATCCGAAGGACAAGAAGAGAATCACGCCGGCCTCGCTCTTAGTCAAGCCCAGCGTGGTCTGGATTTTTCTCGTTATTCTTGAGAGCATCTTATTGGTTCATTCCTTCGATACTTTTCAATATTGGGAATGAATAATCAAAATTCAACTTTTTAGATTGAAACAACATATCGGTAACGCGGAATTTGGCTATTCACATGGCTGGCATTTCGATTCAAGGGCATCAACCCTGGAAAATCTGTGTCGCCTGTGTAATCTATATACTATTCTGAGATCGTTTCAATTTGATCCGTTACGGGATGGCGGGATCACGTTAGCAGAGTGAGCGAGTTGTTTCAGCAGTTCTTTGTCTTTTTGGCTTAAATTGGTCGGAGTGAAAATGTTGATGGTAACCAGTTGGTCCCCGCGGCCGTATCCGTTCAAGCGGGGAAGACCTTTTTCTCGCATACGCAGAATTTTTCCCGACTGGATTCCAGGTTCGATCTTCAGTTTCGCCCTGCCTGTTAGTGTTGGCACTTCGATTTCATCGCCAAGTGCGGCTTCGGGAAAGCTTAGATCAAGCTCGAAAATAATGTCGTCTCCATCACGCTTGAAGTGCTGGTGCGGTGTCTCCTCAATCATTACAATTAAATCCCCGTTGCCTCCGCTGCGCTTGCCGGCATTTCCTTCTCCATGAAGTGTCAGGTAGTTGCCTTCGCTCACTCCGGCGGGAATCTTGACCTTGATTGTTGATTCGCCGTTGACTCGGCCGGCTCCGCCGCAGGTGTTGCAGGGATCTTTAATTACTTTGCCGGTTCCTCCGCAAGTCGAACATTGAACGATGTTCACAAACTGGCCAAACATGGTACGCGAAGCTCTTCGCAATTCGCCGCTTCCCTTGCATGTGGGGCAGGTCGTCGTTCCAGTTCCTCCCTTTGCACCGGTACCATTGCAGGTGTGACACTTTTCCAATCTTCTCAGTTTGATTTTCTTTTCGACTCCGGAGGCGACCTCTTCAATGGTGAGCTTAACAGAGACTTTCAGATCGCTGCCATGTTCCCCTCCGGAGTACGAGCCTGTTTGGGAGCGGCTTCGGGTTCCCCCACCGAAAAAGTCGTCGAAGATTGAGCCGCCGAATCCGCCCGCGAAAATGTCGTTGAAGACGCTGAAGATGTCGCCCGTGTTCGAGTTGGTCCAGTCATGGAAATCTGTTCCTTGTCTGACGCCTTCATGTCCGAATCGATCATATCTGGAGCGCTTGTCCTGATCGCTCAAGACTTCGTACGCCTCAGTTGCTTCTTTGAATTTTTCTTCCGATTCTTTATTGCCGGGGTTTCTGTCGGGGTGGTATTGCATCGCAAGCTTACGATAAGCTTTCTTTATTTCGTCGACAGAAGTGTTTCTTTGCACACCTAAAATCTCGTAGTAATCTCTCTTGGCCATGAGGTCCTTTTAGCGAATCTGGTCTTCTTCCGGTGAGTCAGTCTGGTCTCTAGCGGGTGATGCAACGATCACTTTTGCATGTTTAATAACTCTTCCATGCAGCGTGTAGCCGCGTTCGATCTCTTCAACAATAGTGTCGGGCTTGACGTCTCCGCGAGGCACCTGCATCAGGACATCATGGTACATCACGTTGAATTCTTTGCCGACGGAGTCAATGGGCTTAAGTCCTTTGTCTTCGAGGAGTTTATAAAGCTTTTGGTAAATGAGCTCTATACCTTTTCGGAAAGATTCGGTTTCCGAAATCTTCTCGCCGTTCGCTAAGGCGCGCTCAAAATCGTCAAGGATCGGAATAAGGTCTCTAATCATTCTTTCATTCGAGAATTTGACAAACTCGGATTTATCGACCTCGACCCTTTTTTTGAAATTCTCAAATTCAGCGGCGAGCCGCAGCAGTTGGTCCTTGTACGAGTCGACCATTGCCTCAGCCATCCCTAATTGCTTCTGGAGCTGTTCTAAGTCGCCTTGAATCTCCTTTTCTGCTTCAATTGTATTTTGGGTTTCTTTAAATTTGTCCATCTCGTTTTCCATATTTTCAGGATTTTCACTTTCTTCTCCCGAACCGAGCGATTCGGAGAGACGGTCTTTGTTATTCTTGATATCGGACATACTGCAGGCTAAGAATTCATCTTGTTTGAAATGACTTTTGCAACAAAATCTACAAGTGGTATAAGGCGGGAATACTGCATTCTTCGCGGTCCCACAACACCAACCGTGCCTTTCACCGCACCGACTTCATACCGCGCTGTTATCAGGCTGTAGTCTTTCAGCTTTGCGTCCTCATTCTCCGATCCGACCTTCACCGTGATGGAGTCCGACCTGTCCGTTTTCTCGAGAATGTGGAGTATAACATTCTCATCGCCGAGAATTTCTAATATTCCCTTCAAGTTCTCCGGCAAATCAAACTCAGGATGGGAGAGGATCCCTTGCGGCATTCCGATATGAACTTTGTCGGTATCTGAAGCAGTTGAGAAAATCCGATCGCCCTTATTTGCGATTTGGGTTATGATGTCCTCACTTGCAAAATCGCTGACGCGGTCGAGAATTGTTTCTCGTATTTCTGAAAGCTTAAGTCCCGCAAGTCGTTCGTTAAGGATAGAGTTTATTTTTCTGAGCCGTTGATCGGTCACCTCAGTTTCAACCTCTAGGACAATCGTTCTTATCAATCCGCTCTCGAGAGAAATCACGACCAGAATTCGAGCGGGATTTAATGAAATAAGTTCCAATTTGGTCAGGGTTGATTCCCCAAGGTAGGGAGCAGAGACAAGGCTGAGTTGTTTTGAAACCTTGCCCAGAAGCTTGGATGCCTCGCTCAAGAGTTCGCCTGAGTCGAGGGACGAACTGAGTCCATCTGAAATTTGTGCGCGGTCCTCCTCATCAAGTATATCAAACGAGATCAAAGAGTCGATATATATCCTGTATCCTTTGTCGGTCGGAACCCTCCCCGCCGAAGTGTGTGGATGACCCAGGTAGCCCAGCTCTTCAAGCTGTGCCATGACGTGCCTTATCGTTGCCGGGCTTAAGTTTTCGTGCATTTTTTGAGCAATGAATTTCGATGCCACGGGATTAGCTGTGAGTATGAAGTCGTGAATGACTTCTCGCAAAACTTCCTTTTCTCTATGAGTTAATTCGGGCGTTTCCATGTCAAAAATGTATTAAATGCTACTGAATTTAGCATTCTCAGCCTGCCTAATCAAGGAACAGAAGCGGCTCCTGAGTATTCTTAACTTTCTCCGTGCAACAAAATTGCCTGCCAAGCGCCATTGTCTTGCTTCTGCGATTCGTTGAGATTATTATCTCAAAGATGCGATCATCAAATCCGTCATCCATAACGCTGAAAACCGGGCTTGTCCTGATTGCCGTTCTTATTGCTGCGGGGACGCTAATCTACACACAGTCAATAGTAAGGCAGTTAATAGAACGCGAGGCGAGAATTGCTCACCTTTATGCGCAGTCACTCCATTATCTCGCCAGCGATCAATCGCCATCTCAAGACTACAGCTTCATATTCGATGATGTTCTCAGCTCGATAGATTTCCCGATGATTCTTACGGATAGCAGCGATGTGCCATTCACGCCTTTCGAACGCAATATCAGGAATATCCCTTTTGATACCACGCTTCCCGTGAACGCACAGCGCGAATATCTCATGCGTCTGATAAAGAAGATGGATGACGAGTACTCACCAATAAAGGTCACACTCGGTAAGATTGTCTTCAGCAAGGTCCATTATGGAGAGTCGAACCTCGTTACGCAGCTCCGCTACGTACCGTATGTTGAATTCACGATCGCCGGGCTCTTCATTTTGCTTGGTTACGTTGCGTTCAGCTATATCAAGCGGAGCGAGCAATCTAATATCTGGGTTGGCATGGCAAGGGAAACCGCGCACCAGCTTGGCACACCGTTGTCAAGTCTGATGGGTTGGATCGAACTGATGAAAACGGACATGGATGAAGATCGGCGCGCAGAGATTGTCTCAGACATTGAGCAGGATTTAAGCAGGCTCAACAAGGTTACGATGAGGTTTTCTAAGATCGGGTCGTTACCGGAGTTAAGGAGTATTTCAATTGCCGAGGCGGTTGAAAATGTGTTTGCATATTTCAGGAAGAGAATTCCGCAAACGGGGAAAAAAGTCTCGCTGACCTTCACCGGCGATAAGTCACTTCACGCGAAATTTAACCCGGAACTCTTTGAGTGGGTGTTGGAGAATTTGATCAAGAATTCATTGGATGCGATCGAAGGCAGGGATGGGATGATAAATTTGAACCTTTCAAGAGACAATGGTTTCGTCGTGATTGATGTGAGCGATACCGGGAAAGGCATCGACATGAAATTCAGACGTGACGTATTCAGACCGGGTTATTCGACTAAGAAAAGAGGGTGGGGGCTTGGGCTAAGTCTGGCAAAGAGAATCGTGGAATCTTATCATGATGGTGAGATTTTCTTGAAAGAGAGCAAAATCGGGAAGGGTTCAACTTTCAGAATCAGGTTGAAAGCAGTCGATAGCCCGATGTAGAATCAACCGCCTTTTCCTAAGCTGGCGGCTGCATAACTAGGACGTTTTCGTCGGATTGACCGGCGAGTATTTGCTCGACAATCTTGTCGCACACTGCGAATCCTTTCTTAGTCAAGAAGATCTTGCTTCGTGACACTCTTGCGTAATCTTCTTTCTCCAAATTTGCCATGAGTTCCGGGGCCAATTTGATATTAAATCTGTCGTGTAAAATTTTGAGATCGATTTTTCCCTGCCGCAGCTGAAGCATCACGAATTCATCGGCAAGCTGGGTTTTCGTCAATTCTTCTTTTGCGGAGATTGGGAGCCGATCTGCAGACAACTCGGACAAATAGTTGCTTAGACTCGCAACGTTCCACCATCTGGTGCCGTTGAAATACGAGTGTGCGCTTGGTCCAAAACTTAGATATTCTTCACAGTTCCAGTACTTCAGATTATGCCTGCATTGAAAACCTGGTCTCGAGTAGTTTGATATTTCATAATGCTCGTAACCATTTTTCTCCAGGAAAGACATAGTAAGCTCGAACATCTTTGCTTCGGCAAGTTCTTCGAGCGGTTTGACTTCGCCTGCTGCGACTGAAGCGAAAAGCGGAGTTCCGGGTTCAACGATTAGATTATATGCAGAGATGTGGTCAGGCTTCAGTTCGACGGCTCTTGCAAGATTGGTGAGAACTCTTTCGGGGGGTTGTCCCGGCAGGCCATACATGAGATCGAGGTTTGTGTTCTCAAATCCACATTTGTGTGCAAGCACCATGGCTTCGGTAGCTTGTTGTGAGTTGTGAATTCGGGAAAGAAATCTTAACTCATCATCGAAGAAGGATTGCACGCCGAAACTGAGGCGGTTGACACCACACTGCCGGTAACCAGAAAGCGATTCCACGCTGACTGTGCCAGGATTGCACTCAATCGTGACTTCTGCATCGGAAGAAATGGTGAAATGGTGCTTTAGTGCTTCGAGGATCGAATGAATTTCGGCAGGCGAGAGAAGGGAAGGAGTCCCACCGCCAAAGAATATTGTATCAGCATTGAAGTATTCCATACGATTCGTAGAAGATAATTCGATCTCCCTGATGAGAGAACTAACGAACTCGTTTCGTCGAGATTGATTTTCTATTGAGTAGAAGTCGCAGTAAAAACACTTTTTTTCGCAAAAAGGGATGTGAATATAGAGACCAATGAACCTTCGACCATGGTCGGAAGCTGCCGCCTCCATGTCTACCTTACCAGAATTCCGATTCGATTCCATTTTATCGATGACATCTTCGAGAACAGATCGTAGAACGGGATGTTGGGGTCCCATGACCAGTAGGCTATTAATGCTTTGCCTATGATGCTTTGTTCGGGAACGAATCCCCAGAACCTGCTGTCAAGGCTGTTCTCACGATTATCTCCCATCATGAAATAGTAGTTTCGCTCCACGGCATAATCTGTCACGGACTTTCCATCAACACGAAGAGATGAGCCGGAAAATTCGCAAGTATGCCCTTCGCGTTCGATGAAGGTTCTCCATCTCGCAATAGTCGTTCCGTCAAGTTGCAGAGACATCACCCCTCTTCGGGACTATTATTGGTCACATATCAAAACTAGCA